>NZ_JARUQS010000001.1 GCF_029767755.1 Thiomicrorhabdus sp. zzn3 | reverse complement strand
AGAAGTGAAACGTCTTAGCGCCGATGGTAGTGTGGGAGGTCCCATGTGAGAGTAGGTCATCGCCAAGCTTATATTCCTAAAACCCGCTCAGCTATCGCTAGCGGGTTTTTTTATGTCTTAAATTTCTCCAAGTCGCTTTATTTTTTCTGCTTTTTAGCTAAGAATAGGTATATGAACAGTATTTCAAAGCAGAGATTATGTATAAGACACACTTCGGTCTATCCAAACTTCCATTCAAAAACACACCGGATCAGCATTTTTTTTATGAGCAGGCTTCCCGGCTTGAGATTCTGCATGCGCTTATATATGTGATTAAAAGAGGTGATGCAATTGTAAAAGTCACGGGTGAGGTTGGATGTGGCAAGACAACGCTTTTAAGGTTATTAGCCGACTCTCTGGATGACAGTTTTCGTATTGTTTATATCAATTCACCCAACTTAACTGCGAAAGACCTTTTGTTTCATATTGCGGATGAATTAGAAGTAGTAGCGGATCCAAGTTGGCCAAAGTATCTGCTTATCAAATCCCTTAGAAATGCCCTGGTAGATTTTCATGCGGCAGGTAAACAGGTAATAATGTTGGTTGATGAAGCCCAATCAATGTCTGAAGATGCGTTAGAAGAAATTCGCTTATTGAGCAACATCGAAACCGATACGGATAAATTAATCCAAATTGTTTTGTTTGGCCAACCTGAGCTCGATAAAGCGTTATCCCAGCATAGTCTGAGGCAGCTTAAAGATAGGATTTCATACAATATACATGTCCCTGCACTCACACCTGAAGAAGTCCAGGCCTATTTGAATTATCGAATGAGGCAGGCTTCTTATAATGGTTTGGACTTTTTCAATCGTAAATATTCCCGTCTTGTTCATACTTTGTCTAAAGGATTGCCACGATCGATTAATACAATTGCAGATCAATTATTGATGGCGGTTTATGGCAGTGGTGAATCTAAACTGCATAAGAAACATTTTAAAAACATTTCTAACGAGAACACCCATATTAAACGCAAGTTACCATATGCTTTGATTCTAGGTTTAGTGTTTATTGTAGGAGTGGTTATAAGTTTGTATCGTTTTGAGGATTCCGTTAGCTCTGTATTTTCAGTTAATCAAAATAGTCCGAAAACAGTCGGTACTGATAAAAAAGAGCAGCAGCTTGAACAAACTAGTGATACCGATTCTTTAAAAAAACAAGTTGATGAATCACCTGCTTCCGAGTTGCGGTCAAACGTTAAGGTAACAGCAGCCGAGAAGGCCAAGAAATCCACAGACGAAACTTTGATAACGACTTATTTAGAGAAACAGGATTTACCGTATGAAATAGGTAAAAGATTGGCCATTGATCATTTAAACGCTGAAGAATGGCTTTCTAGCAATAATGATGTGAGATATGGAATTCAGTTGTCGGTGGTAAATCTAAAGGATTATGCTAAGGCCAAAGCCTTTTATGAGCGCTATAAAATGCTATCTTCTAATTTAAAGATTGTGTTAGACTTGAATCAAAATGCGAAAAAATACCGAGTTAAGTTTCTATATTTATTTTCAGATAGCTATAGCTATTTAGTCGAAGAATTGTCTGGTCTGCCAGCCAGTGTTAAAAAAAGCCAACCCTTTATTTCACCTGTGGGGCAGGTATTAAAAGATCTAGAAACCACTAATGCAACTTTAAGTAGCTGGGATATGTCATGAATTACTCTATTTCATTCAAAATATTTCGTTCTGTGTCAATTGCTGTCATTTCTGCATTAATATTGGTTTCCTGTGCAACATCGGAAGTTAATCGAGAGCCTGTTTCACCTCCTGTTGATAGTGAATTTGCTCTGGCTGGACATTTGCAAAAGAAAGAAATTATAGGGCCACAAAGTCAGCCTAATGCTGACATCCCAAGCATTGTAACTAAAAAGGCGGTGCTTCCTCCTAAACCTAACTTTCAGCACTCGGTAAGAAAGTATTCTGTCTCTGCGGTAAATATTCCTTTGTCGGAGTTACTGTTGAAATTGGCACAAGACTCTAATAAACAATTGGATTTACACGCCGGCGTAGATGGTTCTGTAACCATTAATGCAATCAATCAGGATTTGAATACCATTTTGAAAAGAATTTCAATTCAGCTTGGTTTTTTATATGAGATCAAGCCAGGAAGTATCGTTGTGAAACCTGATAAACCCTATTGGGATAATTATTCCATAGATTACGTTAATCTTAAGAAAGTCAGTCAAGATACGATCGATATGAAGATGTCTGTTGGTGGTCCATCCGGTATTGGTACGTCTGCAGGCAGTGCGTCAACAGGTGGTAGTGCCGCTAATATCAAGGTTGTGTCAGAACATGACTTCTGGGCAAAGCTTGAAGAAAACTTATCCAGAATCGTTAAATCTGGAACCCTTGCACAAGGACAGGCTGTAAAAACCGGTTCAGGGAGTGCGGGTAAAGCGTTAAATCAAAATGTGGTAATTAATGAAGAAGCGGGCGTTATTACTATCTATGCAACAGGTGCCGAGCATAGAGCAGTTAAAACATACTTAGACCAGGTAATGGATCGTGCAGAAAAGCAGGTTCTGATTGAAGCGACAGTGGTAGAAGTAGAATTGTCGGATCAATACCAAGCTGGTATCGATTGGTCTACGTTGGTTAAATCGGATGATGGAAGTGGTGTATTAAGCCAAAACTTGATTTCGACATCGTTAGCATCTAACTCAGCCTTGGCATTTAATTTTACGGGAATTGGTGGTGATTGGGATCTCGGACTGCGAATGCTTCAACAGTTCGGTAAAACCAAGGTTCTCTCTAGCCCTAAGATCATGGCTGTTAACAACCAGACTGCGTTATTGAAAGTGGTTAACAACGAAGTTTATTTTACGATTGAAGTGAATAGAGAGGCGGCAACCTCTACAAGCGCTGGCGTGACAACTTACGAAACTGAGGTTCATACCGTCCCGGTTGGGTTTATGATGAGTGTAACCCCTTTTGTTAGTGATGGGGATGATGTGTCATTGAATATTAGACCGACTATTTCACGAATAGTGGGGTATGTTAACGACCCAAGTCCTGATTTGGCGCGTGAAAACATTGTCAGTCGAATTCCTGTTATTCAAGAGCGAGAGATGGCATCGGTTCTGAAATTAAAGGATATGCAAACGGCTGTAATCGGTGGTCTGATCGAAGACTCTAACACAAATGATAAAAATGCTGTTCCATGGGTAAATGAGCTGCCTTTTGTGGGTGATATTTTTTCCTATAAAGATGATTATGCTAAAAAAAGCGAGCTGGTTATTTTTATACGTCCTGTAGTCGTCAAAAATCCAGACTTAGACAATGGAGATTTGTCTTCTCTACGACAGTTTTTGAAGACTGAACGAAATTAACCTAATCACTAACTGTGAAGTTTTTAAGTTGTGAAAGGCGGTAGAAGCCGTGAGTGTATTACTTGAAGCCTTGAAAAAAGCTGCTGAGAATAAGAAACAGAATGAGGCGGCTGATGAAAGCGTCCGTGTAGCGACGGAAGCTGCTATTGAGCCTGATAATAAGCAGGAATCTGGTATTGCGTTTAATTTTCAAGACCAGGAAAACAACTCGGATGTAGCGACACAGCTTAAAGATGAACTCGATAAGAATTATTCTGAGAGCAAAAAAGAACACGATTCAGAGAATAAATCGAGCTTGCAGTTAGCTGAGGAGGATTTACTTACAAACGAAGCGGATCTCCCTTCGCTATCAATTGATGATTTGGAAGCTATTGATGCTGTAAGTCCTCTGGAAAATAGGGGGGAATACCCGCAAGCAGAAGAGTCAGTAAAAAAATCACATGAAGTGTTCGTTTCAAATGAAGCTGAAGACGTTGTTGGTGCCGGAGAGTCGCCAAGCGATATTACAGAGAATGCCGATCTTGAAGAGAGTAGTGACGAATCAGAAAATTCCAAAAGTGGCATTAATGACATCTCTTCGGCTCATCAAGGTAGAAATGATCAGAATGAGTCGCAAGAAGATCAAAGCTACGAATGGAGTTTAAGTCAACTTCCTGGGTATAAGGAAGCGGATAAACGTCCAATGTCGGCTTCAGCCACGCCAAATATCTCTGACAAGGTCGAGCTTGAAGAAACGCCACAAAACAACGCCATTCTTACGACTAATCAGCGATTCAAATCCAGTTTAACTAAATCGATTCGCAACGTGTTTTTCGGGCGTTCTTCCACCTTTCTTTTATACAGCTTTTTGTCGTTATTTGTCTTGACCTTGTTGAGCTTGTTTAGTCTTCTTTATTTTCAAGATCAAAATAATAAGCTTGAACAGAGTATGCGTAAGTATGAGATAGTTCGGGCACCACTGGAGCTTGCCAAACCTGCAGTTGAGAAAAAGGAAGAGGTTGAAGTCGCCACTCTCGATCGTTCTGAAGTTGGCGATGCCGAAGAAAAGGGTAAAGATACAGTTGAGTCAGCCGGATCTGACGGTGCGCAAGAGTCTCAAAATATAGAAATTAGCCATATCGTAAAGGAACAGGAGGATGTTGGTTCTAAAACGATAGAGAACAACAAGACAGAACCCACACCGCCTTCAAAAACCATCCGGAAGCCAGTCGTGACGCCAGTGAGTGTAACGAGCGGTATGCTTGAAGTTAAAAGCTCTGTGGGTCAATCCTCGCTGAATCTAGCGTACGATGCCTTGTATGCACAGAACTATCCTCTGGCAAAACAGAAGTTTGAAGAAGTTTTAGCTGTAAATGACGAAAGTGTTGAAGCTTGGAATGGTCTTGGCGCAGTTTATGCGCAGCAGGGCGATGTTGAAAGGGCTATCCAACAATACTATAAAGCGCTTGAGATTGCTCCCGACAATTTACATGCTTTTGAAGCAGTGGTTGCACTAAACAGCGGGAGTTTGAGCGGTGAGCAGTGGAAGAGAGAGATTAAACGCGTTCTAAGTAAACACCCTCAGTCCGCGATTCTTAATTATGCGTTAGGAAATATTTATGCACAGGAAACTGATTGGGAGAAAGCTCAAGCCTATTTTTTCCAAGCCTATTCTTTAGATGATTCAAATTCAGATTATCTTGTCAATTTAGCGATAAGTTTGGATAGGTTGGGTAAATATGTGTTGGCTGAAAAATATTACACCTTGGCATTAGTGCATGCAAATACACAGTCAGTGAGCTTTGACTCAGAACAAATAAAACTTAGGTTAGCAACAATTAAGCAGTTTCTCGGGCAGAAGGAACTATGACACATCCAGCGCTATTAGGACAGCGTCTGATTGCAGATGGAAAAATTACGCCTGATCAGTTAGAAATCGCATTAACTGAGCAAAGAAAGACAGGCAAGAAATTAGGTGAAGCCTTATTTCGTTTAGGCTTCCTATCCGAAGAAGATATCAGCGAAGCGATTGGCGAATCCGTTGGCTTTGAATCCGTTTCCCTGAACGGCATTGTGCCGGATGCCAAAGCCATCAGTCTGGTTTCGGAGTCGTTTGCCCGAAATTACACGGTGATGCCGATCAGTCTTCAAGATAATGTTCTGAAGGTGGCTATGGCGACACCTGATGACATTTTATTGCTCGATAAGCTTAAGAGACACATACAAAAACCTGATATTCAAATTGTCCCATCATTGGGCGTTGAAAAAGAAATTTCTAACACAATCGACAATTACTACGGTTATGAGCTATCGATTGATGGAATTCTTAGGGAGCTTGAAACAGGTAAGATCGACATTAACCGGCTGTCCGAAGCACGAGAATATTCTCAGCCGATGGTGCGTTTGGTTGACAGTATTCTAACCGATGCCGTCAAAAGGAACGCTTCAGATGTGCATTTTGAGCCCGAAGAAAACTATATTCGTATCCGTTACCGAATTGACGGGGTTTTACAAGAGGTTCGCCTACTGCATAAATCGTTTTGGTCAGGCCTGGTTGTACGATTAAAAGTAATGTCTCGTCTTGACTTAACTGAGCAACGTTTGCCGCAAGATGGACGAATGGATTTGATTGTACACGGGCGTCGTATTGATTTTCGTGTCTCATCTTTACCAACGTCACATGGTGAAAACTTTGTTTTAAGGATTTTGGATCGGGAGAAAGGGATTGTCCCTCTTGATAAATTAGGGTTGGATCCTGAATCCTACGAGGAATTGAAGTTGATGTTGGCAAGGCCAACTGGAATTATGTTGGTAACCGGGCCGACCGGTTCCGGGAAAACCACCACACTTTATTCAATTTTAAATGAATTGAATCAAGTGGGGGTAAATATCATGACGCTGGAAGATCCTGTTGAATACCCAATGTCGATGATCCGCCAAACGGCGGTGAATGAAGAGATTGGCATGGATTTCGCCGCAGGGATAAGGGCGCTGTTAAGACAAGATCCCGATATTATATTGATTGGTGAGATCCGAGATCCGGAAACGGCCGAAATGGCCTTGAGGGCAGCAATGACGGGGCATCAAGTATTTGCAACATTGCATACGAACTCTGCCATTGGAGCCGTTCCAAGACTGATTGATATTGGGGTTTCCCCCTCGATTCTTTCTGGAAATATCATCGGTGTCGTTGCACAGCGCTTGGCACGGCGATTATGTGAAAAATGCAAAGAGCCTTATGAGGCCGAAACTTTCGAAAGACAGATCATGGGGCTTTCTCCGGATCAGGAAATGACTTTGTACCGGGCAAAAGGCTGTGACAAATGTAATCAGACAGGATACAAAGGGCGCTTGGCGATTTTAGAAACCTTGAGATTTACCGCTGAAATGGATGATATGTTACTCGCGGGTGAATCTCAGCATGCGATTTTGGATGAAGCGTTGAAAAATGGTTTCTCAACCATGGCTAAGAGTGGTTTACGGTGGGTGAAACAGGGCAAAACTTCAGTTGAAGAAGTCAGCCGTGTTGTGAATTTGACCGAATTATTATAAAGGTCGATTTAAATGCAGAATTATCGCTATACAGGAATTAATCGTTTTGGCAAGCGGGTAAGTGGAGTGATGCCGGCGGCGAATCTCCACGAACTCAATCAACGGTTACTGAAAAAAGACATAAATCTAATTAGTGGTAAGAAGCAAACTCCTGGGTTGTTTGGCCTTGGTCAGCCCAAAATAAAACGTAAAGACATCATTGCGATCACTTTTCAGTTTGAACAATTGCTGAAAGCCGGTGTTCCACTTATGGAGGTGATCGAAGATTTACGTGATTCCTATGAAAATGACCAGGTTAAACAGGTGTTGGCTGGAATTTTTGATGCAATGCAGGGTGGTGCTACCTTTTCTGATGCCTTGAGGGATTATGAACATATTTTTGGTAATGTTTATGTCTCCCTGGTGTCTGTCGGTGAAAATACTGGGCGATTAGACAAGATCTTAGAAGATCTGGCCAATATGTTGAAGTGGGAAGATGAGCTCGCATCTAAAGCCAAGAAAGTTATGATTTACCCCTCAATTGTGGCTACCGTAGTCATCGCGGTTGTCATCTTAATGATGGTGCTGGTGGTACCAGAACTGCTTGGATTCATCAAGTCCATGGGAGGAGAGATTGGGATAGCGACAGTGGCGCTGATTGCAACTTCAGATTTTATCAGCGGGCATCTTCTGGAAATTTTTATCGTACCAACTCTGTTTTATGTTGCTTTGAAAGCATGGAGAAGCAAGTCAGATGACTTTAAATTGAAGACGGATAAGATGGTCTTAAATCTCAGCATCATAGGCCCGGTGATTCATAAATTAAAGTTGGCTCGTATCGCGAATTCACTGGCAGTGATGTATGGCGCAGGGGTCAGCTTTACAGACAGCCTAAAAATGACCGCTACGGTGGCAGGCAACACCTATCTGGAAAAGAATATCGATACTGCGGTAGAACTGATTAAGGAAGGTAAATCTATCCATGAATCTTTTAAGGAAGCCGAAGTCTTTCCAACGATGGCGATTCGAATGGTGAGGGTTGGAGAAAACAGCGGTCAAATGGACGAGGCCCTTAAAAATATCAGTTATTTGTACGATCGAGAAGCCAAAGAATTGATCGAAAAAATCGAACCTACAATTGAGCCTATTTTGACATTAGTGATGGGATTTATTGTAGGTTGGATCATGCTCGCGGTACTTGGTCCAATTTATGACACCATATCGAAGGTACAGTTGTGAAGGGCGTATTCTACTTAAATGATCAAGGCATAGTTGCCTTTTCCGAAAACTGTCGTTTTCTGGCGGAACCGAAGTTTTTCGCTTGGGAAGAACTTCAGGATTTTGAAGACTGGCTTGTCGATTCCCCGAAAAAAATGCGCTTTACCGTGATCTTTGATTTGGTTGATGAGGACATTTCCATCGACCCCTATCCGCGATTATATCTGTGGGAAAAGGCATCTGTTCAGAAAGGGGTGACGGAGCGCTTAAAGGCGGAAGGCGCTGATTTTGTGAACACTCAATGGACGGGTATCACGCAGACCAACCCCGAGGGCCGGGCGGAAGAGTTCATGATGACGGCTTCGATTGTTGCCCCTTCGCATTTGATGCAGTTTTTTTCAGCCTTGGAGCAGTTTGAAGTAACACTTGAAGCGATCCAGTCGGCGCCATTTTTGTTAGCGCAGTACGCTGAGCGTTATTTAAAGAAAGAGCTCGGACTAAATAATAAAGAGTTTGAGCGCCCTTACTTTATTATTTCGAGACATGGCAAAACCAGTTATCGCCAAACTTTCTTTAATGAAGGAAAATTGCGAATCAGTCGTTTAATTGAAATTGACGTAGATGAGATGGATCCGCATGGAGTTCAGTCAGCACTGATTCATGAAGCCAAGCTGGCTCGCAACTATATCTACAATCAAAGTCTGATTAAGGATCAGCATTCCATTGGTTATATCTTCCTGGACAGCGATGAGTTGAACTTGTTTGAGCTGGAAAAGCGCGTTTTGAGTGAAGGCTTGATTATCTCTGAAGATGAGATGCAGAACACGCTTTTTCATGCAATGACATTAGGCAGCATTGACTTTAAACGAACACTTTGCGGTCTTAGAGATTCCAAAGCCTATTATGCCTCGTCGATGTTGGCAGAATTTGTCATTAATCACTCTATCGCGCCGTTTTACTCAAATGAATATGCCGCGCGCATGCGTTTCTCAATTGGAGCGCAGCGAACCTTAATTGCAGCAAACAGTTTGTTGGCCATCGCCTTATTGAGTTATGCATCGGTGATGGGCATTAACACCTACCTTAGCCAATATAAATTGGAACTGCTGGATCAACAAATTAAAAACCACATTGCAGAAAAAGAACGACTGCAAAAAGAAGTAGATCTGCAAATTGATGCTAAGGAAATCAAGGCTTCGGTTGACTTTTCAGAAGCGATCTTGGGCTTAAAGCAAGAGCGTACAGTTGGTTTCAAAGTAAAACCGATCAGTGATGTGTTCGCTAAGCATGAGCATACTCAACTCGTTAAGGTGGAATGGAAACAAAAAGATCGTTTAGACAGTCATACCTTTGAAGTAGAGGTTGATGGTTGGGTTTTTCCATACAAAGATTATTTTAAAGAACCGGTGGCATGGGTCGATGCATTAGTGGAAGATTTAAAAAACGTTCCTAGTTTGCAGGATGTGCAGCTCACGTTAGAGCCGTTGAACCGTAACTTAAAACAGGCCGTGACCATCGATATGGAGTCCATGGAAAAAGCCGAGGTCATTGCTTTGCCATTTAAAATTAAGATGAGGGTGCATGATGGAAAGTCTAAGTAATCTGTTTTCACTCTCGGTAATCAAAAAGTTTTATCTTAAAGCATTGCTAGTCATGGCTATTCTCATTGGGATTTTCGCCGGCTTGTGGCAGCTCGTGACTGAGAAGCAGCAAGAGCTTAAAAAGATAGAAACGGTTAAGTTTAGAGAACTGAACTCTCTTCGTAGCCAGGTTAACTTTTTGCAGCAACAGGTCAAGCTTTATAAACAATATGGTGAAAAATATAAGGACTTGGTGCGAAAAGGGATTGTTAAGCAGCAGGATCGCGTTTTTTGGGCGGACTCCCTGATTCAGATGCAAAAGACCTTGGTTATGCCAGAGTTTACCTTCCAGTTTACCCCGGAGCAGGCATTGGACAGTAACCGTTTCAGCGGTATCACAGTGGATAAAGGCTTTTTTTATTTTAGTCGCCTCAACCTTAATATGGCTTTGCAGCATGATGGCGATCTGCCCAAATTGCTCAATGCCATTAATGAGCGTATCTCTCCCTTTTACTTGGTAGATCATTGCAGTTATACGCTGCATGATGATAAGGAAGTCAAGAAAACGAAAGATGAGTGGGACGGAAAGGAGTTTATTCAGCCTGCGTTTGATCCTGAATCTGGTAATATTGATACAGAGTGCTCCTTAGTGGTATTCCATACGCATTCAAAACTGGCTAAGAATCTGTAACGCGCAAAGGCTTGGAAGGAAAATATTATGAATTTATTTTCACTCAACGATATGCCAACACATTGGGCAGGCCTGGTCGTAATCGGTGTATGCTGTCTGTTTTCCCCTTATACGCAAGCTCAAGAGCAGGAGGAGTTAAACCGTGTCGTGTTGACCCCTGAGCAGCGTGCCAAAATCGATGCTGAACGATTGGCTTACCTAAAGAGTTTAAAGGTCAATCAGGTTGAAGATGAAAAAGAAGAGCCTCCGGTCAAGAAGAGTGGTTCGGCAACAAAGTCAAAAAAACGCATTATTTTGCCCAGAAAATTAACGGTCTCTGCCGTCATCGAAACGCCCGAAGGCAAAAAATGGGTGCGTGTTAATGACAAATTTAATGAGATACCATCCAAACATGTAAACATTGAATATCCACAGAGCAATCCCAAGGGAGCACAATTCAAAGTCGATACGCGAGGTGAGGTTTTTGTTCCAGTTGGCAGTACCTATCTACCGCGCAGCAATAAAATAGTGGAAACCTATAAGCTGGATGCAAAAACGCGGAAGGCTGATGCCAAACAGCAAATTTTGCAAGCGAACCAAAAGACGATTGAGCGTACCTTAAAAGACGTCAAAACAGTGAATACACCTCCGGTTAAATCTGAAAGCACACCTAAAAAATGAACGAATCCAGTTTTCTTATTTGGGTTCTTATCGCCCTTGGTTGGTTATTATCTGCAGTCTTTGTGCTAAAAACCCAACGTTTGAAACGGCAACTGGATCAGTGTCATGTTCACAATGCTTCTCAAGCCGAACAGCTTGCCAGATTAGATTTCTTTGAATCTCAAGTCGCTGAGCAACAGCGTCTTATTTCTGAACTCAAACCCCTAGAAGGAACCGTAGCGCAGCTGGAAAAGCAGCTGGAAACTCTGCTTAGCCAATTGCAGCACAAAGAGGATGAGCTGAGAGCTGTCAATCAAAAGCAGCAACGCTTAGGCGAAGCGAATGCTGAATTGAACGCGACCTTAGAGCTTGAAAGACAAAAGGCTGAAGAGAAGATTCAATTGCTTGAGGAGGCCAAAAAACAGTTGGCCAATGAATTCAAAGTGCTCGCTAATCAGATTTTTGACAGTAAACAGCAGCAGTTTAACGAGCACAGCCGACAGAACATGGAATCGGTCGTGAAGCCGATGAAAGCGGCGCTGGAGTCTTTTCAGCAGCGCGTAGAACATGTTCATAAAGAGGATCTGGAAGGCCGTGCCGGTCTGGCTGAACAGTTGAAGCAGCTGCAAAGTTTGAATGCCAAAATGTCCCAAGAGGCGCAGAATTTAACTCAAGCTTTGAAAGGCGATAGCAAAACCCAAGGGAACTGGGGAGAGTTGATTCTGGAGCGTCTGCTGGAACGTTCCGGTCTGCGCGAAGGGATTGAGTTCGAACGGGAAAAATCTTTTGTGGACGATGAAGGGCGCCGTCTGCGCCCGGATGTCATTCTCAACTTACCCGATCATAAACACATTATTATCGATTCCAAAGTTTCTCTGTTGCATTACGAGCAAGCATTGAACAGCGAATCGGAAGCTGCACGGACTAAAGCGCTTAAACAGCACTTGAACAGTCTCAAAGCCCATATTGATACCCTGGCAAGCAAACGCTACGAACATTTGGAGCGGCTGAACGCACCGGATTTTGTCCTGATGTTTGTGCCCGTGGAAGGGGCTTATCTGATGGCGATCGAATCTGATCCGTCAGTGTTTGAAAATGCGTTTGAAAAACGGGTGGCCGTGGTAACGCCGACTACGCTGTTTACAACTCTAAAAACCATTGAACAGCTTTGGCGCTATGAGCGTCAGAGTGAAAATACCGTCAAGTTAATAAAGCGAGCTGCAGATGTGCATGATAAGTTTGTCGGTTTTGTCGAAACCTTCGAGCGTGTCGGTAAACAGATCGATACTGCACACAACAGCTATCAAACTGCACGCAAGCAGATGATGAGTGGTTCGGGTAATCTAGTGCGTCAGGCGGAAATGCTTAAGGAACTGGCCGGTAAGACCAAAAAAGAGATTCCCAAACACCTTCTGGACGAAGCAGAAGGCGGCATGGATGCGCTAAATGACTTTGACTCCAGTGACGCAGAAAAGCCCCTTTAATCAGCAGTTTGTCTTCATGTTTTTCAGGAAAGCATTTCACTCTATTCTCGTCTGTCGCATCATGCACAGCCATTTTTTATTCTGCTGACAGGCCTGTTCAAAACGTTGTCGCAATGATACAGGCAGCCTTTCTGTTTCACAGAGTTCATAACCAAGTGGTTGGTAAAAGCTTTGCAAGTGTTCGTAGGGGAAAGCGTAAATAGTGTGTGCGGATAAATCTGCTTGTTCAAGCTGTTGATGCATAAACTGTAAAAGGGCGCTGGCAATGCCTTGATGCCGGTACTGCGGAGTGACAAATACCCCGCGTAGCCAAAAATTGTTTTCAGCAAATCTGGTCGACGTGTTATGCGCCAATGGCAGAAGACGAGCACAGCCAATCACGTTTGGGCCATCCTTGACGATAAAGTTTAAGTCGCCGCGTCCCGCAGATGGTTGCTGGTGACGTTTTAAAAAATGGTTGAGCAGAGCGAGGGCTGTTCGTGATTCTAGTGTCCCGCTATTGGGCAGGATTTTCTGGTAAAGTAATGCTTCTTTGTTGATTTCATTATTCATCTTATCATGTCCAGAAAAGTCTGCGAACGCTGCGGTCGCCCTGAAAAAGTTTGCCTCTGTCCATTTATCACGCCGCTGGAAAACCGGGTGGAAATTGGTATTTTACAGCACCCGAGCGAAGTCAAGCAGATTAAAGGTACGGCCATAATCGCGACGCTGAGTTTGTCACACTGCCGCCTCTGGGAAGGGGAACGCTTTTCCGACGTAGGCGATTTTCACGACTGGCTCCAGCAAGGTACAGTCTATCTGCTCTATCCCGAACTTGGAGATCATGCCGCCTCTAAGCCAGTGGAAACTAGGAGTCTGGTTGAATTGAAGCAAGCATTAAGGTGCGCCGGAGAAGAGGGGCCGTTGGTCAAAATCCTGCTGCTTGACGGAACTTGGCGCAAAACTCATAAAATGATGATGCTCAATCCGGAGCTGCAATCGCTTCCCAGATTGACATTACATCCACAGCGGACCTCTGCCTATCGTATCCGTAAGCAGAAGAATGACCAGTCTTTATCTACGATTGAGGCGATCTACGAAGTTCTCAGCGGACTGGAAGAAAATCAATCCTTTGAGCCGCTTTTGGAGGCATTCGAGCAGATGAACCAACAGCAACTGGCCTTTCGGCCGGTACATTAATACTCTTTACCATGGACAGGCCTGCTGCATTCAGTGCTTGGATTCGTCATGCACCTCTTCGCGCAGTTTGCGGAAGATAAACAGGTTGGAAATGGTGAAGTTAAAGCCCATTCCCATCAAGACCCCGATGATCAGCGCAAAAATCATATGTTCCTGGAAGAAAGGCACATAGGTTGTGAGGGTGTAATAGGTCCCGTAGTTGACCGAAAACCCGAGCAGTGAACTGGTGACAAACGCGCTCCATTGAGTCGCTTTGCGTGTTTTCTCACGGTGGTTAAAGGTCATGACTCGGTTGAGCATCCAGTTCCAGGTTGCCGCCGGCCAGAATGAGATTGCTCGCGCCACGGTATGTGACAGGCCGAACATCTGCAGCACTAAATAGACCAGTAGGTCGACAATAAAACCGCTGCTGCCGACCAACGCAAACTGGAAGAACTCCGCCTTGGTTTTGAACTTGTACTGATAGAGGCGGCGCAGGTGGCGCAGATATTTGATCTGTTCGCCCAGCGTCAGTTTGGATTCCCCGTACACGCGATCGACAAAGTGGATCGGTACTTCGGTTACCTTCTGGAAGTCACCTTTGACCATGACTTCCAAAGCGATTTTGTAGCCGATAGGCGACAATTTATGGCTGGATGGCAGGTCTTTGCGGCGCAGTGCAAAAAAACCGGACATCGGGTCTTTAACGCGTGTCAGCGGCAGGGCCGGCAGGGTCGCGACCGCAGAGTTAATATAACGCCAAAGGGTCCAGCTCTCGTCAATGCTGCCGCCCGGCACATAGCGTGAGCCAAGCACAAAATCACTTTCGCCCGATTCCAGCAGTGCCACCATCTTTGGAATGGCGCTCGCCGGATGCGACAGATCGGCATCCATTACCACCACAATATCCCCTTGGGCTTCATCGAAACCGTCGATGACCGCAGGAGAAAGCCCGCGATTTTCCGTGCGGGTGATAATGCGGATCGGATGTAGCAGGCTAAGCTTTGCGACCTTTTCAATCGAACCGTCCTGGGAGTTGTCATCCATAATCAGAATTTCATAATCCAGACCGTTGAGCTCGGCTTGAATCATCTCACTGAGCGGCTGCAGATTTTCAACTTCCTGATAGGTGGGGACAATGATGGAGACTTTCATAGAATTCCGGTGGATGCTTGTTAACTGCTTATTAACCTTAAAGCTTAATGGCGATATTGATCAACGCAAATAATTGCGGCAATGGTAAAAATAGTAGCTCACTATTATAGAGTGCTTTGATTCGATTGGCAGGGTTTTTACCGGTTCGCACTGCTCAAAACGATTGGGTCTGTTGGTTTGCGGTGGCACCGTCTCGTAATGCGGCACCACCAGCAGGCCGTCCATGCCGGGGGCGGCACGACCAAACCAAAATTCAAACTGGGTCTGCTTGCCGGTGGTGACGTACACAGGTTGCGGGCGCACATACCACGTCAGATGGCTGGCGTAACTCCAATTGGAGACAAACAGCGGCAGAGGTTGTGCCGGATTTGACTCATTTGTCAGTTGAGTTTGCAATTCCGTAGCGGTTTGCGCCGCCGCTTCCCAGCCAAGTTCACCCTGTAGCGGATGTTTGTGATCGTCAAAAGCAATCCAGGAGCTGAACATCAGACTGTGCAGCAGGGTGACTAAAATCACGCTAAACAGGATTTGCAAATAGACCAAGCCGCGGATCATAAGACGTTGACGGCGTTGCCACAGCCAATCGACTACCAGTGGGATCAACAACAGCCAAGCCAATGAAGGCCAGTGCGGTAAGTTCTCTTCACGTCCCGAGCTCCACAGAAACAGGGCAAATACCGGCAGGGCAAACAGCAGCAACAGGCGGTGCGGTCGGCTGCGGTAGTTGTGGCGGGCAAACAGCATCCACCAGCCCAGTAGAAACAGCAGCGGCAGATACACCGCAAACTGTGCCGCCTGAGAGCGCAACAGGCGCTCCAGTCGCCAGTCTGGGTTGTGGGTGCCGTGATTCAGTTGGTAGACAAATGACGCCCAATCATGGATGGCATTCCAGTAAATCAGTGGTGAAATCACCAGCAGCGCAACCAAGACCGCCAGCCACAGTCCCTTATCGGTCAGCCACTGCCAGCGTTTTTCGATGATCAAGACGGCCAGTAGAGAAACCACCAAGGTGACGGCGGTGTATTTGGAGAGCGCCGCCAAACCGACCAATATTCCGAGCAGCAGCCACTGTTTTAAAGAGGCCTGTTCGGTTTTTAACATCTCCCACACCAGCCATACCAGGGCGAGAACGATGACTAAAAGAGGGTCATCCGGCAGCATGCCAAAGCCCATTAATGGGAACATCAGGGTGCCGTTGAGCAGGGCAATACTCCAGAAACCGCGCCAGTCACAAACCGAACAGGCCTGTTCAGTTTGCTGGTTGGAAGCAGGCGAAGAACTCGCCGCCCGAAGGGGTAAGGCGAGAAACAGGCTTAGGGTTAACCGGTAGAGCAGCCAATTGAGCGCAACATAGAGTCCGATCGGCACAATGCGCGCACCCCAGTCGGAAGGAAACAGCCACATCGGAATGATTTGCAGCCAGCCGACCAGGGGCGGATGATCAAAATAACTCCAGTCCGGCATGAGGCCGTAAAGCGCATAGTGCGCCTCATCGCCGCCCAGCTCGGCCACAAAAGCGAGTGCGATGTGGACAAGGGTCATCAAGGCCACCAAAGCGATCGCCGCATGGTGGGGAAGGAGTCTGGTTGCGCGCAAGGTTTGCTGGATTTCAGTCATGGTCAATTAGGGGGATTAAGTGCGGCCGTAGCTGTCTTCAAAACGGATAATGTCGTCTTCTCCGGTGTATTCGCCCACCTGGGCTTCAATCAATACCAGGTCCAACTGACCGTTGTTTTCCAGGCGGTGTACTTCGCCGATCGGAATATAGGTCGACTCGTTCGGGCGCACCAGTTGGGTTTTTTCGCCCACGGTGACGGTGGCGGTGCCGGAAACCACCACCCAATGCTCGCTGCGATGCAGGTGTTTTTGCAGGCTCAAGCGCTTGCCGGGTTTGACTACGATGCGTTTGATTTTGTATTTGTCTTCCGATTCCAGCACCGTATAGGTGCCCCACGGACGGTGCGCGGTCTGGTGAATCATCGGCAGTTCGCTGCCTTGGGCTTTAAGCTCTTCCACTACCCGTTTGATTTTCTGCCCGGACCCTTTGGGGGCGATCAGCAGCGCGTCATCGGTGTCGATGACCATCAGGTCTTCCACGTCGAGCAGCGCAATCAAACGCTGGTCGCCGATAATCAGGTTGTTTTGGGCATTCAACAGAATGCTGTTGTCGACTTGGGTATTGCCATCGGCGTCGGTCGGCAGTTCTTCGCTCAAGGATTCAAAACTGCCGACATCGCTCCAGCCGATGTCGCTCGGCACCACTTTGACTTGATCGCTGTGTTCCATCACCGCGTAGTCGATGCTGTTTTCCGGAATCGCCAGCATGGCCGCCAGCGGAATGCGCAGGAAATCGCCTTTTTCGCTCTGTTCATAGGCGGTAACACAGGCGTCGTACATCTCTGGAGCATGGGTTTTCAGCTCCTCCAGAAAGACGCCGGCCTTAAAGCAGAACATGCCGCTGTTCCAGAAATAATTGCCTTGTTGCAGGTAGGATTCCGCGGTTTCCTGAGAGGGCTTTTCCTTGAAGGAGCGAACCTCATGGCCATCGGCTTCAATGTAGCCAAAGCCGGTTTCCGCATAGCCCGGCTGAATGCCGAAGGTCACCAGCTGGTTTTGTCTGGCCAGCGCGGCAGCTTCTGTGACCGCCGCCTCATAAGCGTTCTGCTGTTTGATCAGGTGATCCGACGGAGTGACAAACACCAGTTCTTCGGGATCCAGAGACAGACAGGCGAGCGCGATCGCCGGTGCGGTATTGCGTCCGACCGGTTCCAGAACAAACTGCGGCGTGTGCGTTAGGTTGAGCGCTTGCATCTGATCCAGCGCCAGAAAGTATTGTTCCTGATTGGAGACAATCACAAAGCGCTCGCAGAACGGCTGGTTTCTTTGCACGGTTTTCTGAAACAGCGATTCGCCGTTGAAAAGCGGCACAAACTGTTTGGGAAGGAGAGTTCGGCTGACCGGCCACAGACGAGTACCGGAACCGCCGCAAAGAATCAGGTTAATCATAGAAAAATCATTCGTTTTTGAGCAAAGTTTTTATTCTACTGTATTTGCAAGGCAGATACAGATTCGATGCAGACTAACTCTGCGAGCTTCCAGGTGTGACTAGAGCTTCATTTTTTTAAAGATAAATTCCGGGATATTGCGGATGATCAGCATAATCCAGCGCCAGAAAAACGGGGTGTAGAGCGTATCGCGTTGTTTGTCGATCGCTTTGACAATGCTTTGAGCAATGGTCTGCGGTTTGGCCCACAAAGGCCCTTTTTTAAAACCGGCGGTCATCGGCGTGTCGACAAAACCGGGTTTGATGTCCAGCACCTGAATGTCCTTGGAAGCCAAACGGTTGCGCAGCCCCTGCAAGAAAATCGATACCATCCCTTTGGCGGCCCCGTACACATAATTGGATTGGCGACCGCGGTCCCCGGCCACACTGGTAATCACCGCCAGGGTGCCGTAACCTTGAATTTCCATCTGGTTGGCCAGCCAGGTCAGCAGCGAAACGGTACTGATGGCGTTGGTATTGAGTTCGCGCAAGGTGGTATGAATCGACTCCTGACAGGCCTGTTGATCCGGCAGGGTGCCGTGGGCAATCAGCACCACATCGAAAGTGCCGACGCTGCTAAAAGCCGTTTGCAAGACGCTTGCATGCTGATCGATGTCGTTGACGTCGAGTTTGGCCCAGTGCGCTTCGGCGGCCCCGCGGATTTTCGCGTCATTGGCTAGGGTTTCTAATTTTTCCTCGTCACGCCCGAGCAGATACAGTTCTGCCCCCTGGTGGGCATAGAGTCTTAAGGTCGCTTCGGCAATGGAGGAGGTGGCGCCGATGATGAGTATTTTTTGCATGATTGGTTCCTGAAATCTTTGCTATTGAATGGCCGTCTCTTTACAGTCCGAGGCTACAGTCCAAGACGTTGCGATTGCCGTGAACGGAACAGACGGTCGGCACCGTATTGGCTGCGCACTTCCTGAAACACTTCCCATTGCGGATAACTCTGTTTGAAGGTGGCTTCGGACATGCGAGCGTCTTTGGTCAAATAGAGGCGTCCGCCGCAATCGAGCACAATGCGGTCCAGCTCGTCCAGAAATTCAAACAGGCCTGGTGAGATTTTAAAGTCGAGTGCCAGAGTATAGCCTTCCACCGGGAAGCTCAAATAGTTCTGATTTTGCGGGCCGAAGGCTTTGAGTACCGCCAGAAACGAACCACGTTTGGAGCGGGTAATCGCTTCCAGAATGCGGCTCATACCGACCAGGCCTGCCGACTTTGGAATGACGAACTGATATTGCACAAAGCCGTTTTTGCCATAGAGGCGGTTCCAGTTATGCAGACCGTCCAGCGGATAGAAGTAGGGATCGTAATGCACGCTGCGGGTTTGATGGGTGCGCGTCTGCTTGTGGTAGTAGAGGGTGTTGAACGCCTGGATGGAGTAGCGGTTTAGCAGCATCGACGGCATATTTATGGGCACGTTCATTTTGCCGTTTTTGTGGGCTTGCAGTGCTGATTCCTGAGATTGTTCTTCTTTAACCGCTTCTTCACGGCTTTCATGCTCGCCCAGCATCAGCAGCGAACGCCCCAGTTTTTTGCCGGTGGCCAGACAGTCGATCCAGGCCACGGAATAGGTGGCGTTGTCGTGTTCTTCAAACAGCGTCAGCGTCTCTTCCAGATTGGCGGTTTTATAGCTCGATTCGGCAATCAGTGCACTTGCAATCGGAATCAACCTCAAGGTGGCTTCAACAATCACCCCGGTCAGTCCCATGCCGCCGCAAGTGGCATGAAACAGCGGGGCGTTTTCCTGCGGTGAACAGGACATCACTTCGCCGGAAGCAACGACCAGTTTCAAGGAGGAAACGTGCTCGCTGAAGCAGCCGTGAAGATGATGGTTTTTGCCGTGGACGTCGCTGGCAATGGCGCCGCCGACGGTAACGAATTTGGTGCCGGGGGTGACAGGCAGAAACCAGCCGCGCGGCACGAAAATGTCCAGAATGTCCGCCAAGGTGACGCCGGCGGCACAGGTCAAGTCGCCGCTGTCGGCATCAAATTGCATAAAATGGTTGAGGTGTTCGGTGTGCAGAATCTGCTCGGCCAAAGCGCTGTCACCGTAACTGCGGCCAAGACCGCGGGTGATCAAGCCATATTGGTCGAGGCCGTTGCGTTTCGTCTCTGAAAACAGTTCGCGGATTTTGCGTTTGGAGTGCACGGCAATCTGTACCGATTCCATTTTCGGATACTGTCCCCAGCCGCTGACGCTCTGCTGAGGAAGCTGATTGTAGAGTGGCGTCATGGGGTGGCTTCCTTGTGGACAAATACAAAACGTTTGTCGAGCTGGTATTTGATAAAGTAGCCGATCGCCAAGCCGATGACGCCGCCGAGGTAGCGCATCTCTTTGGTGGCAAACAGTGCGTCGAAGCCGAACTCAAAGCCCCAGAAAATGACCGTGGTCAACACGCCCATCAAGCTATAGAGCATGAACGTGCGGCTGTCGTGTTGCAGGTTTTGGGTTTGATATTGGAAGATGTATTTTTTGTCCAGGACATACTTTACCACCAGGCCGACCGCAGTTCCGACGAGAATGGAGAGGGTGATCGTATACAGACCGCTGTAAAGTCGCAGGGTGATATCCTGGCTGAGAATGTTGGCGGCGGTGGCGATGACCGCAAAAATCGTGTAAATTAGCGCAATCTTCATAGTGATGGTTCTTTGCAGGCTCTTTGCGCATTTTGCGGCAATACATGAAAAGAGTCGCTGCGAACGAGGCTGTTCACGGTTTATCCAAGGTTCAATAATTGTCATGAATTCTAACACCGATCACACGGCGAATAAATCGGTTTCGTCCGCGGCGCTTTTCGGTCTTTTCAAATTGATGCGACCGCGTCAATGGGTTAAAAACGGTTTTGTGTTCGCGCCGTTGATTTTTGCCGGTCTGTTTTTGCAGTGGGAAGCGGTTTCACAGGCGGTACTGGCGTTTGTGCTGTTCAGTCTGGCGTCGTCGGCGACCTATATTGTCAACGATCTGCGCGACATTGAGGATGATCGTAAGCACCCGGTTAAATCGCTGAAGCGCCCGCTGGCCAGCGGTCAAGTCAAGCCAGGTCAAGCGGTGACATTATTGTTAGGGCTTTATGCGCTGTTGATCGGCGGGGTGTTTTTACAGCCGCAAGTGATGGCGGTGATTCTCGCCTATCTGCTCCTCAATCTGGCGTACTCTTATTTTTTGAAACACCAGCCGGTGCTGGATATTTTTACCATCGCCATCGGCTTTGTGTTGCGGGTGTATGCCGGCGCCATGGCGATTGAGGTCCCGGTCTCTTCCTGGATGTTTGTCACCACCTTGAGTTTGGCGCTGTTTCTGGCGGCGATTAAACGCCGCCAGGAGTTAATGCAGAGCGGCGATGGCGCGCGCAAGGTGTTAAAAATGTATTCGGTGTCGATTGTCGATAAGTTTGCAGAGATTTCCGCCACCGGCGCCTTGTTGTTCTACAGCTTTTTTGTGATGTCGGCGCGCCCCGAGCTGGTGGTGACAGTGCCGTTTGTGCTGTTTGGTCTGTTCCGTTACTGGTACATTGTGGAGTTTATCGGCGAAGGCGAATCCCCGACCGATGCCTTGTTGGCGGATAAACAATTGATGCTGACGGTTTTAGGCTGGGTGATTGCATCCGTCTGGGCCCTGTGGCCTGCGGCCGCATAATCGCATGATGGAGAGGTAAAGCGAACATGGATTTAACCTATGCGTTGACCCCGTTTTTTGCCTGGCTGGTCACCGGCGTCACCAAATTTGCGGTTAACTGCATCCGCGAGCGCCGTTTGGCGTTTGATCTGATCGGTTACGGCGGCATGCCGAGCAACCACAGCGCGATTGTCAGCAGTGTCGCGGCGATGGTTGCACTGCGCGAAGGTCTGGATCATCCTGCCTTTGGCGTTGCCGTTGGGGTGGCGTTTGTGGTGATGCTGGATGCCAACAGTCTGCGCCGTCAAATCGGCCGCCATGCCGAGCGCATCAATGCGCTGAACCTGCATGTGGGGGTGGAGCATACGATTCTGCGGGAACGTATGGGACATTCCAAACTGGAAATCCTCGCCGGCATTGCGGTGGGCATTGTCAGTGCACTTGTGCTTAACAGCGTTTCTTACATTCTGGTTTTTTAAGGAATCGTGGTGCGTTCCGATTCTTCCTTAGCCTCTCCTTCCAAGGCTCAACTTTGGGCAGGCCTGTCCGTTTTTGAAAAGCGTTTGATCGGGGCGTTTATTGTCTTGAAAGTCGCATTGCTGGTGTGGATTCCGCTGACCGGAGACGAGGCCTACTTTATCTGGTGGGGGCAAAATCCCGCTTGGGGGCATTACGATCATCCGCCGGCTGTCGGCTGGGTCAATGCCGTCTTGAGTCAGCTTGGCGATCATCTTTATGTCTACCGAGGTTTTGCCTTTGCGGCTTCGGTATTGATGAGTTGGCTGCTTTATCGCCTGCTGGTTTTTGTTCCGCAAGACAACCATTCGGGCGTGGGTCATGCCACCGCCAAACGCGCTTTCTACGTGGCGCTGGCGTTTTTTGTTTCGCCGGTCTCCTTGATGTTTGTCATTAATGCCAATGACACCGTACTGGCGCTGTTCGCCATGCTCGGTTTCTACTTCTTTGCACGCGCGTTGCACAGTTCGTCATTGTGGCCGGTTTTGTGGGGCGGACTATTTTTAGGCTTGGCGTTTTTGTCCAAGTACTTCGCCGCCTTTATGCTGGCAGGCCTGTTGGTTTTCAGTGTGGTCTATGCGCGCCGTTACGGCTGGAAGCGCCCATTGGTGATGGCGCTGATCGTACTCGCGTTTGTCGCCGAAAACCTGTGGTTTAACTGGACGCACTGCTGGAACAATGTTCTGTTTAACTTCTTTTCGCGCACCCGTGACAGCGAGATTGACTTGACCAATACCGCGGTTTTGATTGCGATGTTGATCGCGATGCTGTCGCCAAAAGGCGTTTATGACTGGGTCAAAGAAAAGGCGTATCGCAGCTTTGCTAAAAGTGAGCAGGCCTGGCTACAGCCGCTGGTACTCTATGCTGCCTTGCCGCTATTGTTGGTCTTGTTGGTGGTGAGTCTCTCCAATCCGGTCGGCTTGCACTGGCCGCTGCTTTCCATCCCAATTCTGTATCTGTTGTATGCCGGATTGTCATCCGCCAGACTTAAGGGCTTGCTGGTGTTTAACGGGGTGTCGTCGCTGCTGATCGCGGCGGTGCTGCTGGGGCTGTTGCCGTTTGTGGAACGGGTGGTGTCGCCGGCGCAGCAGCATCAGGTGGCATTGTATCTGCAGACCGAACAAGTGTGCGAGCAACTGCCGCAACAGACGCTGTTTACCTTGGATTACAGCAGTCAATCCACCTTGGCTTACTACTGCGGTAACGACGATATTCATGTGTTTATGAGTCGCTCCAAATACGGCCGCGAAGACGATAAGTTGACCGATTTCAAGGCTCTGGATGGCACCGACTTAACTCTATTTGTAACGAGTCAGAAAGACCTGAAAAAAATCGAACCGTTTTTTGAATCTCTAAACGTAACGGCATTGAAGCCGCTTAAAAGCGGCGATGCCAGCGTGATCTATTATCTGGTAACAGGACAGAAGTTTAACTACGCTTATTATCGGGAAAAGATACTCGAACCGGTGTATGAAAAATACTATACGGGGCCGGCTTGGTTGCCGCAGGGGAATTGCGGTTTTAAAGCCAAATACGGTTTGGAATAGGCCTGTCTAGCAGCTGGTTGAAAAAAGTTGATATCAAAGCGGGGTTTTGTAGGGCTCGCCGGCCATTTCCTGGACCAGCTTAGGCACCAGGTAACCTGGCAGTTGCTTTCTGAGTGTTTCCATCAATGCCTGCGCGCGTTGCAACGTCACTTCAAAATGTGCCGCTCCTTGAACCCGGTCAAGTTGATGTAGATAGTAGGGCAAAACCCCTTGTGCAAACAGCTTGTGACTCAATTCGATTAGGATATCTTCACGATCGTTTACCCCGTTGAGCAGCACACTCTGATTCAGCAGTTGAAATCCGGCCTGACGGTAAGCGTTAAGGCAATATTGAGTTTTATTGCTGAGTTCATGCGGGTGGTTGCAATGCACCACCATTACTTTATTCAGCCGGCTCTGCTGTGCCCAGTTTAAAAAGGCGTCTATCGGCGCTTTGCTTGGTGCCACGATCGGCGTACGCGTATGGATGCGCAACGTTTGGACATGTTTAATGGTTTCGATTTTTTCAATCAGTGTCACTAAAGCGGTTTCCCCCAAGGTAAACGGGTCGCCGCCGCTTAAAATCACTTCATGAATGGTTTCATCAGCGGCAATGGTTTGCAGTGCGCTGTCCCAGTGGCGTTGGTTGATCTGGGCTTCATACGGAAAGTGGCGACGAAAGCAGTAGCGGCAATGAATGTCACAGCGCGGACTGGCCATCAGCAAGACCCGGCCGTGATATTTGTGGATTAAGCTCGGTGTAGGGTTGGCCTTCAGGTCGCCAACCGGATCGTGCGAAAACTCAGGATGAACCTGCGACTCCGCCTCAATCGGTAAAACCTGTTTTAGAAGCGGGTCGTCTGGCTGGCCGGTTTCAATCTGCTCAATAAAATCCGCGTGCGCCTTAAATGGAAAGTTACTTTTTACCAGTCCGAGGGAAGCGGGGTCGAGTTGCAGGGTTTGGCAAAGTTGCTTGAGTTTGGTATCCATTATGATTAAGCGCTGATTTGATATCGTTTAGGCGGTTCTTGCAGTGTGTTTTCGGTTTGGTTTTCTGTTTGTGGGGTTTTCGGTTAAAATAACTGGATTTGCAAATGATTATTTTAAGGTAAACCCTCAGGTAAAGATATGGCAACTTACAGCACCAACGAATTTAAGGCCGGTTTGAAGTTCTTAATGGACGGTCAGCCTTGCTCAATTATTGAAAACACCATTGTTCAGCCAGGAAAAGGCCAGGCGTTCAACCGGGTAAAATACCGCAACCTGATGACGGGTCGCGTATTGGAAAACACCTTTAAGTCCGGTGAGAAAGTCGATGCCGCTGACGTCGTCGATACCGAATTGCAATATCTCTACAATGACGGTGAATTCTGGCACTTTATGGATCCTGAAACTTTCGACCAATACCAAGCTTCTGAAGCGGCAGTCGCCGATGTCAGCAAGTGGATGATCGAGCAGGATATGTGCACGGTGACGTTGTTTAACGGTCAGCCGATTTCGGTGACGCCACCCAAGCAAGTGACGTTGGAAGTCACCGAAACCGATCCTGGGCTGAAAGGCGATACGGCTGGAACCGGCGGTAAACCAGCGACTCTGTCAACGGGCGCGGTGGTTCAAGTTCCACTGTTCGTCCAGATCGGTGAAAAAGTTATCGTCAACACTGAAAAAGGCGAGTACGTGTCGCGTGCCAAATAAGGCGGGACTAACAACCCATTCATTGGCGGATCGCCTTAAAAAACGCTCGCAGCTGGTGCAAACGCTGCGGGCGTTTTTTTATGCCCGGAGTGTGACCGAGGTGGATACGCCGATTCTGTCTGCTGCAGGGGTGCCGGATGTGCATCTGCATGCACTGTCGACGGAGGTGCGCCTTCCCGGTGAGGCGCAACGGCAGCGATTTTACTTGCACACTTCGCCGGAATATCCGATGAAACGCCTGTTGTGCGCCGGCAGCGGGGATATTTTTTATCTCGGCAAGGTGTTCCGGGACGGGGACTTGAGTCCGCGCCATCAAATCGAATTTACGATGCTCGAGTGGTACCGAATTGGTTTTTCCATGTTTGATCTGATGGAAGAGGTCGCGGGCCTGTTGAAAACCGTTCTCGGCGATTTGGCGGTGGAGTCGATCTCTTATCAGGACGCTTTTCGGCGTTATGCAGGGGTTGAAGATATTTTCACCGCCTCGGCCGAGACGTGTCGAGCGGTACTCAAGGCTCACCAAGTAGCGGATGTGGTCGGCGTGGATGCCGACGACAAAGCGTTATGGGAGCAGCTGGTGCTGACTGAGGTGATTGAACCCAATCTGGGCTTGGTCGAGGGCAAGATGGGCATTACGTTGCTTTATCACTATCCGGCACGTGATGCCGCTTTGGCACAGTTGTGTGAGGATGACCCGCAAGTGGCCGAGCGTTTTGAGGTGTTTGTCAATGGCATGGAGTTGGCAAACGGCTATCATGAGTTAGCCGATGCCGACACCTACCGTCAGCGCTTTGAAGCCTCTCTGGCACAGCGCGCCGAGTTGGGATTGCCGAGTGTCCCTTTGGATGAAAATCTGCTGCAGGCGCTAGAGGCGCGACCGCTGCCCGATTGCAGCGGCGTCGCCTTGGGAGTAGATCGATTGTTCGCGTTACAGCAAGCTTTGAATAATATTCAACAGGGCATGGCGTTCGGCATACAGCAAGCCTAAGCCGACTGACGCGAATTTAACGGTTCGTTAAACAGCTGATCAATCTGCTCTTCGGCGTGTTTCAGTCCCTGCAATTGTTTTTCGCCTCCCATATTCATGCCAGGGGCTTCAATCATTATGGCGTTATCCAGGCCGTTGAAGCTCAAGACCGTTTGCAGATAAGGGGTGACAAAGTTCATCGCATCCAAGGGTGGCTGGGTGTAGTCACCACCTGAAGTCATGATCACTGCCACTTTGGGAATATTAAGTAATCCTTCTGGTCCGTTTTCACCATAGCGGAACGTCTCTCCAACTCGCGTCACCGTATCCAGATAGCTTTTCAGATAAGAGGGAATGGAAAAGTTATACATCGGTGTACTGATCACCAGAGCATCGGCGTTTTTCAGTTCTGCTACCCACTGATCCGATTCGGCCAAGATCTGTTTTTGTGCATCATTGCGTTGTGCTTCGGGGGTGTACATGGCGCCGATAAAGTCCGAGTTGATATGTTTCAGGGACATGTCGGCCAGGTTGTGATGAATGACTTGCCCTTCGGGATGTTGTTTTAACCAGGCCTGTTGAAAACGGTCGGCCAGCTTTTTGGATTGTGATGCATCGTTTGCTTGTGCACTGGCGTCAATGCGAAGCAGTGTATAAGCGTGATCGGTCTGTGTTGTCATGGTGTTTTCCTATCGTTGGAGTGTAGTAGTGCAAACTTTATTGAATTTTTCGATAGGGAAAAACCTCCAATCCTGAAATACAGTGTTCTTTATTTGCGATCAATGCCAAATCATTCCGGATGGATTGAGGAGAAACAGGGGGGGATTTAGGGATAAAGCAAAATCATGATGCGGAATCAGCTGTTGCGATTTTTTCGGCTAAATCAGGGACTTGACAAGGGGTGTATACTAGTAAGAACTGTTTTGTCTAATTTTTGCTTTGCATAGGAGTGCTTGCATGACCGATATTCCAATTACCAAACGTTCTGTAATGGTGCTGTTTTCTGATCCTAAAAGCCCAAGTTCGCACCGCGTGCGTTTGGTAGCCAAAGAGAAAGATATTCCTTTGGAAGTTGTTTCGGTTGAAGAAGATAATCTTCCGGAAGATTTGTTGGAGTTGAATCCTTATGGTACTTTGCCAACCCTAGTGGATCGCGATCTGGTCTTGTACGATCCGCAAGTCATTATTGAATATTTAGATGAGCGTTTCCCGCATCCCCCATTGATGTCTGTAGACCCGATTTCCAAAGCCCGTGCGCGTCAAATGCTGCGTCAAATTGAACGTGAGTGGTATCCGCTGGTGGAGACGGTGACCAAAAGCGAAGATGAAGAGGCCGTTAAGAAAGCACGCCGTGACTTGCTGGAGCGTTTGATTCAACTGATTCCTGTGTTTGAGCACAAGCCGTACTTTATGAGCGATGAATATTCTTTGGTGGATATCAGCATGGCGGTGCTGCTATGGCGTTTGCCGTCATTGGGCATTGATTTGCCAAAATCAGCCAAGCCGATTCTGGATTACGCCGAGAAAGTGATGCAGAGAGAGATGTTCTCCGAAAGCTTGTCGGACGACGAGTTGGATATGAGGGATGTCATCTGATGATTTCCAATCGTCCTTATATTATCCGCGCAATGTACGAGTGGATGGTGGACAATGAATGGACTCCGCACGTTCAGGTGGATGCTAATTATCCGGGGATTCGTGTGCCGCAGCAGTTCGCCCAGGACGGCGTGATTGTGCTGAATGTCTCGCCTTCGGCCGTGGTGGGCCTGCAGATGCATAATGATTGGTTTTCATTCAAGGCCCGTTTCCAGGGCATTGAGCAGGAAGTCGGTTTTCCACCTGAAGCCGTATTGGCGATTTTTGCGCGTGAAAACGGTCAAGGGATGCCATTTCCTCCAGAGCCTTATCCCGATGAGATCGAAGGTGAGCATGAGACCTCTCGAGCCACGACCCTAAGTGCGGTCAAATCGGCGGAGAAGGCATCCGAGGGCGACGCTTCTTCGTCAGACAAAACCGCTAAGGCGACGAAAAACGGCAAAAACGGCAAAAAGCCCAGTCTTTCTATTGTGAAGTAGCCAAGCCGATAGTGAAGAACCTATTTGTGATCAAATTGCAAACGGTTCAATGACGTCAATCTTTCCAAAAGCCTGCATAATTGCAGGCTTTTCTTGTTTTAGGAACAACAGTTTTAGGTTCGGTCCGGCATCCATGGTGAAGTAGACCGCAACTCCCTGCTGGCGAAGTTGCCAAACCTGTTGCATGGCCGCTACTGATTCCGGTTGCCAGTATAGGATAGGCGGCCAAGTCGCCATCATGGTCGCGTGCATGCTCATGGCGTTGTGTTCTGCCGTTTGTCCAAGACGTTCAAAATCCTGCTCAAGAATGGCGGCTTGGATGCTTTTCAGATCGTTTTCCGCTTGTTCCGGCCAGGCCTGGTAGAGTTCACAGGTTTCTACGGTTTGCTGCATGCCGACGGTAGAGCCTACGGCTTTTTCGCCAATATCCACTTTGAGTAAGCCAATACACAGATCGGGCCAAGTGGTGTCGATCGCTTCTGCATAGCTGTCCAATCCATCACTGCGCTCACCGCGGTGCCAAATAGCAAACCCCGGATAGAGTGAGCGGCAGGCGCTGCCACTGCCAAGTCGGGCCAGCAAAGAGAGCTTGTCTGTGGACAATTGCCATTGGAACAGGTCGTCCAGGGCCAGTACTAGGGCGGCGTAGCCGGAGGCGGAGGATGCCAGTCCGGCCGCCGTGGGTACCGTGTTATGGGTGTCGACCTGGAAAATGGTGTGTTCTGTCGGGCGAAACAGGTTCAAAAAACGACTCAAGCGCTGAGCAAAGGCTGCGTGCGGTTCAAGCGTATGATCGTTGAGCACGATTTGGTCGTGTTTTCCCTCGGAAAGCGCCAGTTCTGTCTGGGTGCCCAGGCCCGGTAAGCTGATGGAAACGCTGCCATTAATCGGCAGGTTGAGGGAGGTTTCCCGTTTTCCCCAGTATTTGCTTAAAGCGATATTGACCGGCGCTTCGCCAAAACCGCGGCTTTTGGCTTGGCTGAAGGCATTCACACCGCTACGGTGACCAATCACCTGGTTGACAAAAGCTTGTGGCGAAAGTGAGGCGCTTTGAGAGAAGTCTTTCATAGTCGTTATTTTGCAGCCATTATTTATATGAGTTAGTCAGCTGAACGTTTTGTCGTCAGAGGGTCACAGTGGGCGCCAACAGGCGTGACTCCAACGTCAAGCTGTAAGTAATCGTTTAAAAGAGGATTAGATTGAGAGCTCGGCGCGTTGTGAGTATCCAGGCTGCCGAAACCGATGACGCAGTCACCCAGCCCGGAACCGGAAATTTTGGCGGCCTGAATGTTATTTCTGGCGCGCAGTTGATAAACCAGTTGTGACAGAGTTGCGTCGCTAACCCCCAAAGCATCCATCAATCCTTGATAGACGTTGCACAGTGCAAAAAACTCCTTGAACTGCCCTTCAGTCAACGCCTGCATGGCTTGACGTGTGGTGTTGCCCATCAACGCATAAAGTTGCTCCAGTAAATCGGGCTGTGACTGCCAATGTTCGGCGACATGCTGCAATACCTCGGCGGTTGAGGTCTTGTAACCGCTGTAAATCAGCGTGATCCGTTCAAGCGGATGTTGTTCGATGGAGTGAAATTGAGCAGGCCTGTTCGAATTTTGAGGTTCGAAAAACAGCACACCGCCGTTGAGGCTCGCCGCCAGATCCGTGCCGGAACCACGTCCTTGAATTTGCAGAATAATTTGGTGCCCCAGCGCAAACAGGGCGGCCAGGTCATGATTCAGTTGGGTGATTTGGTTTAGCCCGACCAGCGTCGCGGCGAGGACTGCGGCGGAACTGCCTAACCCGATGGTATCTGAAAATTCACTGCGGATCTCAATTTGCAAACCGTGCTCAAGATCGCCGGCAAAGGTTTTTAACGCATGCAGCACAAAGCGTAGCTTGGGGTGATCCAGTTTGCTACTCTCGTTTTTCAGTTCCGTGAGGGTAAAACTGTATTGCCCAAGAGCGGAATCGATGCAGATGATACTGTCGTCCGTGCGTTGCCACTCCATTTCAATAAAACGGTCCACGCTGCACGCCAACGCGGGTTGGCCGTAGACTACGCTGTGTTCGCCGAGCAGCATGAGGTTGGCGGGAGCGCGGCTGATCCAGTTGTCGAACGGTTCTTTAATTGAGGGTTTCACATTGCACTCCGTGGCTTTGAGACTGAATCCGATAGCAGCGGTAGTGGTTCTGCTGACAAAGCTCTGTCGGATCTTGGTCGCTCAAACAGAGCAGAATGCCGGCACTGGCACCATAGATGGCACCGGCACCGCAGACTTTGACTGCCGCATCATAGTCGTTTTCCAAGCGTTGAATGAAACCATCGATGGAGTTCGGGACGACACCAACCTGCTTTAACAAACGTTGATTCATACGGATGCCTTCTTTTAATCCGGCAGCATTGTTTTCTGACCAGGCCTGTTCAATTTGCTCCTCCACCTGAGCAAAGGATCCCCATAGGTTGGCATCGTCAGTAAAGCGTTTTACGAATTCGACGCACTCGCCGGTGCCGCTTTGCGGTCTGCCGGTATCAATCAGCCAAGCTGGTAGCGGAAGGGATGAGGTCTGTGCCAGTGGTACCGGTTCGGCATCCATGCGATATTTGAGCAGACCAGCATAGATCAAGGTGGCCGGATCCACTCCGCTGGAACGGCCGTGTTGGTAAGTCTCCACCTCTTTAGAGAGCGACAGCAATTGCTGTTTGGATAATGCCAGACCGTGCTGTGTTTTAAGAGCTGAAAGCAAGCTGACGATGACCGCCGCAGAGCTCCCCAGGCCCCGTCCGATCAAAGAATCGGATTCAATATGAATCTTCCAGGTGCCAGAGGCCAGGTGGTGGTGTTGATAAAACGCATCCAAAGTGACCCAGATAAGGTCAAAAGGCGTTTTTAAAACCTGATCGATGGATAGCTTTCCCTGTTTAAACAGCTTGAAACGATGTTTAATCTCGTCAACACGCGTTAGCCATTGCTCCGCGGAAAGCGTTTTGGATTGGGCGAAATCTGTGAGATTGGCCGTGAAGGAAAGCGGAGTAGTTTGGGCATCCGTTGTCGGCAGGTGTTCGATGGTACAGCGTGTAGGCAGATCGATCGCCAGGCTGAGAGCGGGCACACCGTAGAGTACTGCGTGTTCACCGCTGAGAATCAGTTTGGCCGGAACGGTACAGCGTGTTGTCATGCCCAATTTCCTCACGAATACCCGGTAGTCCATCCTGTTGACGTTTTCACAGGGCAGGCTTTATGTACTGAACCCTGTTATGCTGATTGGCGCTACACCGCCTCATAGTAGCGTTTATGATCTTTGATTCCAGCCAAGCGGTAAGGCCCCTTGTTCAGGTGTTCAAACTCAATATTGTCCACGTTATCGTCGACCTGGTGGTAAAACGCCAGATACTGCTGATAGGTTAAAGGTTGACGCTGTTCAATCTGTGTTTGATGGCTGCTGCTCATCAATACGGTCTGATAACCAGGTTGCATCAAACCGGTAAAGAATTCGGCGACACATCCGGAACCGTAGCTGAAAAAGCTGACTCGACGGTCCGCCAGGTCCTCTTTGAGATTATCCAGCAAGGAGCAGAAACCGACAAACAGCGAAGCACTGTAGCTGTTGCCCACGACACGGTTATAAACTTGGCTTGGCAGAGTCTGTGCCTTGAATGTTTCCGGAGTCAGTTTGACACCTGCAACTTTAGCCAGGGTTTGGTGGGCTTTTTCAGCCATTTTGGTAAATGGAATGTGGTAGCAGAAATGATTGATGTCGGCAAAGGTGCGACCAGTCTCTTCGGTAAAGTGTTGCCACGCCTGTTTGAGACTGTTCAGGTAAACTTTGGTTGAATACTTGCCATCTACCAGTGCGGTTTTGCGCTGATTAGGCCGCCAAAAATCCATGACGTCCTCGGTGTGGTAGCCTGAACCGGGTTCAATGGCAATGATTCGCGGCGATTCGGTAATCAGCATGGCCACGGCACCACAGCCTTGAGTGGCTTCACCTGAAGTGTCGACATCGTATTTGGCGATATCGGCCGCAATCACGAGAATTTTTTCTTTCGGATTGGCGCGCACCATAGCCGTAGCCATTTGCAGAGCCGCCGCGCCGGAATAACAGGCGTGTTTGAATTCAACCACTCGGCAACGTGGCGACAACCCCAGCAGACCGTGCAGGAAGACGCCTGCGGATTTGGATTGATCCACTCCGGATTCGGTGGCAAACAAAATGGCACTGATCTGTTCTTTTTCGACCTGTTGCAGGATCGGGGCGGCGGCTTTCGCGGCAAGACTGACGACATCCTCGTCCGGCGGGGCGATGGACATTTTTTCCTGGCCGATTCCAATATAAAATTTATCAACGTCGATATTTTTTTCTTCAGCAAAGACATCAAGGCCTAAGTAGTAGTCTGAAGTGGAAAAATGGATTAAGTCTATGCCTACGTTCATATTTCAAGCTGTTTAAAAAGCCGTTATTCGCTTAAATTTGGTCTGTTTTCGAATGGGCCTATTGTATTTTGTCTGGCGTCATTCCGCGTACGCTTCACCGTTTCACCTTGCAGTGTTCTGGGATAGAACCAAGGAATGGTTTAGGTGAAGGGCATCGGCTTGTCCGATACCTAACAGGAATTGCGCCGTCGCAAATTCCTGCTTAAATTGGTCAATCAGTGTGATCACGCTGTGCGTTGAATCCATGGCCGGGGCCAGCAAAGGTGCAGCAACACCACACAACCGACCCCCCATTATAACAGCTTTTATCATATCCAGCCCGTTTCGTATGCCGCCACTGGCGATAAAAGTCGCTTGAGATTGATAGTCTCGGGCCTGCTGTAACGATTCCAGTGTGGTTAATCCCCAGTCCTGAAACAGGAGGCCGAGGTTGTTGTCGGCACGGTGTGCTTCAATTCGGCTCCAAGAGGTGCCGCCGCGGCCAGCAACATCAAAGTGCGTGATGCCCGCTTGCAGGCCAAGTTCAATGTCGGCGGCGGAGAGTCCGCACCCGACTTCTTTCAGAATCACCGGAACCTCAAGCTCAGAGGTGAGTCGATGGATTTTCTCTGCCAGTCCGGCAAAATTGGTGTCGCCCTCCGGCTGAATACGTTCTTGCAGTGGATTGAGGTGTAAATACAGGGCATCGGCTTGCAGAAAATCGACGGCGCGGCGTGCTTCATCGAGGTCAAAACCGTAATTGAGTTGTACCGCACCGAGGTTGGCGATCAAAGGCACGCTCGGTGCATAGCGGCGAATATCAAAACTCTTTTGCGCCGATGAATCTAAGATCATCGTTCTCTGCGACCCGACCGCCATCGGCACCTGACATGCTTCGGCGGCTTCCGCCAGGTGACGGTTAATCTGTTGCAGATTGTCGGCCGCTCCGCCGGTCATCGAGGCGATCATAAATGGAAGCGCAATGCGTCGGTCCAGAAATTCAATGGAAGTATCCAGCGTGTTAAAATCCAGTTCCGGTAGGGCGCGATGAACCAGGCGAATTGAGTCGAATTCGCTCTGTTGGCGCTCCACCTGTGGATCGTTTAGAACCGCATCGATGTGATCCTGTTTACGCTGGGTAATTTGGCTCATTCCACTCTCCGACGGTCAGCTCTGGGCCGCGCGTTCCAGCTTGATATGAGCGGCCATCAATTCGCCGGGATTGGTCTGGGCCGCCAGCAGCGACAGTTCGCCGCACAGCGCGGTGGCTCCGGCAATACAGGCTAAACGGCGAGCATTGGCACCGGGTTCAGCCTGCTTGTCGTCGCAGCCGAGCTGCTGCAGGTTATCCACGACAAAATCAAGGCCTTTACCATTACCGACTGTACCCACAATCAGGTTGGGCAGCGTGGTCGAAAAATAGAGGTCGCCATCTGCAGTGACTTCAACATGATTGATCGCTTGCGATCCTTCGACAATATTGGCGGCGTCCTGACCGGTTGCCAGATAGAAACCCAGCAGCATATTGGCGACATGCGCATTCGCCGAACGCAGTCCTCCGGAGACAATGCTGCCGATCAGGTCTTTTTTGATGTGGAGGTCGGTAATCGCTTCCGGTGTGGTTTTCAGGTAGCGTTGGCACAGTTTGCGCGGAATCGTCGTTTCGCACACCACATATTTGCCGCGCCCGAGGATGCCGTTGACGGCGGACACTTTTTTGTCGGTACAGTAGTTGGCCGAGATGGAGACATACTCCAGGTCGCTATACTGTTCCAATAGCCAAGGAATCAAACGGTCGGCGGCGTTGGTGACCATGTTGTGGCCGGAGGCATCGCCGGTAGTGAATTCCAGACGCAGGTAAATCAAGTTGCCGACCACCTGAAAGTGAGTGTCGATCAGTTTGGCAAAGCGGCTGCTCTGTGCCACTACGGCCTGCAAGTCTGGATGACGCAATTGAATTTCTCGCAGGCGCAGAGCGGCGATGCCGGCATTAGGCGCTTCGAGCAGAATAGAACGGGTCATGCGTTCGTCCACGACGGTCACGCGAATGCCTCCGGCGCGGGCGGTCACGCGGGCGCCGCGTGCCACTGACGGCCATAATGGCGTTTCATAGGTCGCCATCGGCACCATCAAGTCGTCGGTTTCAACGTCACCGATGAGCTTGAACGGGCCAACCGATTGCATTGGAATGCTGGCGTAAGTGGTTTGAACGTCTGTGTTATTTTTCATAGCGGCTATTATAAAGGACAGGACAGGTTCCGTCATAAATTAAGTGAGTAGACGCTCGAAAAGGGCATCTAAGCGGAACTTAAAAGGCTAAAAAGTGGTTAAAAAGTTGAATTTTGTAAAAAGGACTTTATAAAAGAGGCATCTCGATTAAGAGACGTCTATTTTCAATATACAAAGGAAACGCAATGAGCTTAGCTACGGCACGTCATATTTTGGTGGACTCGGAAGAGAAATGTAATGAATTGAAAGCACAGATTGAACAGGGTGCGGATTTTGCTGAGGTGGCCAAAGAACATTCGCAATGCCCCTCTTCCCGCAATGGCGGCGATTTAGGGCAATTTGGTCCAGGGATGATGGTGCCCGAGTTTGACAAGGTCGTCTTCAGCGCCGAAGTGGGCTCTGTGGAAGGACCGGTGAAAACCCAGTTCGGTTACCACCTGGTGCAGGTAACGAGCCGAAGCTAAGCCTTACAAAGAGGCGCCTTCGGGAGCCTTGGTATGACAAAAGCTCGAGAGCTCTTGATGGCACTCGGGCTTTTTTATTGGCTTCACTCAAGGTACCAAAAGGGTTAACGCCGGCGAAACCAGCGAATCAGCAGATAGAGTCCTAACCCCAGCCACGGATAGACCACCCATTGCAAGGCATCATAGAGCAGGGTGAAGGTGCCCGACATGCCCTGCAAACCGTCCACCGTTAAGCGGCCGTTTTCGGAGGTTGAAAGAGCCATAATCGCAGTGACCAGTAATATCAGGCTCAAGATTGCGCCGACTTGCCAGAAGAGTTTACTCCATTGATCCATATAAAATCCTGATTCTTTAATGAGGTCCGAAAAGCTTAAGTATTTGCCCTAGGCTAGGGATAGAAACTTGAGGTGAACGGCCTGTCCATTGAGCAGGCCTGTTCGGTTTATGGGGAGGTTAAATCATGCCTTTCTTCTGTGCGCCCATGCCCAGTAGATAAAAACCACCGATGATCACGATCGGCAGCCAGGCGTCATTAACGCCGGCTAACACGTTGACCAGCAACGGAGTGATGAACGAGGTGATAAGCGCGAAGCCAAATGCGCAAAACAACACAAACAGAGTGATTTTGAGAAACATCTGCAATGAGCCGATCTGGGTTTTGACCATTTGCGTGATGTTGTCGCCATAAATAACCAATAGGGTTGCTGCCATTGAAAGTCCGATTTCACCCAGATAGGGTTTCATCCAGCCGGCAATCACAGATAAAAAATCGGCGATAAAGCTTAAATCCATCGTTTCACTCCACAACAATTAATCGAATTAGCGAGCGTCGATCACTCGCCTTTTGGCGTGTAGCTGAATTTTTGACCTGAAATGGCCACTTCGTACATCAAGCCGCCTTTAACAATAATAAAGGTCGCCATGCCTTTGTAATAACGGCCTGCGGTTTCATTACTGTCTTGGGTTAGTCCGCCCGATGCACTGACTCCTTTGGTAGAGGCTTCGGCGGTTGCACCTGCGGTAATTACGGCAGCGGAGGCTTGTGCCGAAAATTCGAAGTTACCGCTGGTAAACTCGTCAAAGGCGCGTTTGTCCTTGAAGAAAATGATTTGGCTGTAGGCTTGGCCTCCGAGCTGAAAGCCGAAACTCAATTGGGTCAAAGTGGTGTCGCCAACGTGTTTCAGTCCGCGGTAAACACGACCTTCACCGTAGGCTCCGCCTAACCCGATTCCAGCTTTACCCACGGTAGGGAAGACGGCAAAGCCGTAGGCGTCTTTAAAAAAGTCTTTAGACTGGTTGGCCTTATGAAAACGTTGAACCGTATCGTTGTAAGAATCCGCGTAGGCCGGGGCCATAAATCCAAACAGGGTCAACAGGCTTAAAAACAGAATGTGAATACCAGTGCGTGCTCGTAACATGGTGAGTACCTCTTTGTCTCTTGATTTCTCTGAGTAAGGGCTCACAGAACCGTGATGAGTCTGTGAGTGCTTATACTAATTTTCTCATTATAGTCATTTTGGGTTGGACTGTGTCTATCCAAATGCGAGATTGGTCAAAGAAATACCTTTGTCGGACTTGCATCTTGCTTTGGGTACGGGTTCAATTAACCAGGCCTGTTCAGTTTTATGTTACATTTTTGATTCGCGTGAACCGGCGGTAAACCTTGGGGGGCTTATGGGAACTGCTTTGCTTGTTATTTTAGGATTGCTTGTTATTTTGTTGATCTACTTAATCAGCATTTACAATAACTTGGTGAGTTTAAAGAATCGCTTTCAAAATGCGTTTGCGCAGATAGAAGTGCAGCTAAAACGCCGTCACGATTTGATTCCCAACCTGATCGAAGTGGCCAAAAAGGCGATGACGCACGAGCGCGAAACCCTGCAAGCGGTGATAGAGGCGCGTAATGAAGCCGCGACCTTTTTAAAAGCCGCCGCCGCCAATCCGTCCGAGCCGGCTGCGATTGAGCACCTTGCTCAGGCCGAAGGCCTGCTCAACGGCGCGCTCTCCCGTCTTAATGTGGTGATGGAAGCCTATCCCGATCTGAAAACCAACCAGAATATGATGCAGTTGACCGAAGAGTTGAGCACCACGGAAAACCGAGTGGCTTTTGCACGCCAGGCGTTCAATGATGCGGTGATGAACTACAACAGCTATCGCCAAAGTTTCCCGCCGATTCTGTTTGCCGCTACTTTTGGCCACCCTATGGATGCCAAACTGCTGGAATTTGCCGACAGTGAACAGATTCAGCAGGCCCCCAAAGTACAGTTTTGATGCAGCGCACGGCAAGTCGACGTCGCGTAAATTCTTTTCAGGGCCAGTATGAACTTTTATATTTCGCAGGACCGGGCGCGTAAAGCCACGCGCTGGCTGGTGCTCAGCTATTTGGTTGCCTTGGCGGCGTTGGCGTGTGTCAGTAGTTGGGTATTATTGATTCTGTTGCGCGTCATCGGCTTGGCTCATGGCCCGACTTCAGAGGCCTTTTATCGCTTGACTCCAGAGGATCTCTGGTTGTTTGTCGGTGTGACTGTGTTTGTGGTTGGTGGCGCTCTGATCAGTTCGTATCTCAAGGCGCGGGAGCTCTCCAAAGGCGGTCGAGTGGTGGCGTCGGCGTTGGGAGGTCGCAAACTTCAGCCGAACAGCCGCAATTTTTATGAGCGCCGCGCGCAGAATGTGGTCGAAGAGATGGCCATTGCCTCCGGCATGCCCGTTCCGGAAGTGTATTTGCTGCCCGACGAAACCGCGATTAACGCTTTTGCGGCAGGGCTGACTCCAAATGATGCGGTGATCGGTTTGACCCAAGGTTGCATTGAAAAACTCAATCGAGCCCAATTGCAAGGTGTTGTGGGGCACGAATTCAGTCATATCTTAAATGGCGACATGCGCTTGAATATCCGTTTGATGATGCTGATTAGCGGCATTGAATTTGTCGGGGTGATCGGGCGCATTTTTACCCAAAGTTCACGCTCTTCGCGCCGTTTCTCTTCACGACGCTCCCGCGGCAAAGGCGGCGGCGCGGTGGTGTTAGCCGGCTTGGTATTGAGGCTACTCGGCTGGATTGGGGTGCTGTTTGGTCGTTTGATTCAAGCGGCGGTGAGTCGTCAGAGGGAATATCTGGCCGATGCGTCGGCGGTGCAATTTACCCGCAACCCGGACGCAGTGGCCAATGCGCTCAAAGTCATTGGCGGAGAAATGCAGGGCAGCCGGCTGAAAAATACCGACGCTTTAGAAGCGGCACATCTGTTTTTTGGGCAGACTTTTAAAACCCACTTTAATTTGTTGTTCGCCACCCACCCGCCTTTAGAGGATAGGATTCGAGAATTGCAACCGATGTGGGACGGCCAGTTTTTGCCTCCGGCCAAGCCCATTGAAGTCCAGTCTTCTTCTCAACCTGGGGAGCGGAAAAGCCAAGGGGGTGCTGACCAAAGTGAAGCCGCAATAGCGATGCTGGCCACGCTGGGTACCGTGCTTGGTGATGACGCATCCAGCGATTCTGAAAACTGGCGGCAAGCGATTGATGAGCCCACCGAAGTGGTGGCTTTGATTTTAGCTCTGCTCGTACAGCGTCAACCAGAGAACCTGATTGAGTTAAACGCCGTCTTTGCCGAGATTGACGACGCGTCTTGGTTGGCCGCTTTAAAGCCTGTTATGCAAAAGTGGCCGTCTCGACTCAGCCAATTACGTGAAGATCACAGCTTGTTGGTGGTCGAATTGGCCATGCCGGCGTTGAAAAACCTGTCACAAACCCAGTACTTGCAATTCAAACAAGCATTAGACGCCATCATGCAATTTGATGGCCAGCGCGATCTCTATGAGCAAACGCTTTATCGATTGGTGACTCGGGTTCTGGATGTGCATTTTGGTTTGGCCAAGCCTTACCGGGTCCGCTATCGCAAGCTTGCCGCTGTCAGTGTGGAAGTCCAGCTGCTGCTGTCCATGCTGGCCTATTATGGTCATGATCTGGCTGATCCGCATCAGCGACAGGTGGCGCATCGTGCCTATGCTTTGGGTATGGAAACGGCGGGTTTGCATCCAGGTGATATGGCCGAGATAAGCGTTTATCAGGATCAGGATTTTTCGCGAGCCAGCGACAAACTAGCGCTCTGTTCGCCGGAATTGAAAGATCGGATTTTGCAGGCGATGCTGGCCTGTGCCGAATACGACGGCAAGGTTTCTGAGGTGGAGCGTGAACTGGTGACCGCTCTGGCGGCAACGGTGGATATGCCTTTGCCTCGCTGGCGTTAGTTCTAAGTTGTGCTGAGGCGTTATTTTTATTGCCAAAACAAAAGGTTGGGCGCATAATTCGCGCACCTCAATTTTGAGGGGGATGAGGAATGCGAAATGGCGCTCGATTTAACGAAGAATCACGTTGAACAACTATTGGATGCCCTGGTGGAACAGGGATGGTATGAATGGCCCAATGCGGTAACGGATGATTTGTGCAGTGCACTGTTGGCCGAAGTTGAAAGTTACGATGAAGAAGGTGAGCTGAAGCGGGCCGGTATTGGCCGTGGTGATAAACACCAACTCAACCAGGACGTGCGCCGCGACAAGATCAAATGGCTCGATGGTAACACCACCACGCAGCAGATTTATTTGCAGCAGATGGCGGAATTGCAATATCAACTCAATCGCGCACTGTTTTTAGGCTTGTTGGAATATGAATGTCATTTTGCGCTCTATAAAAAAGGCGATTTTTATAAAAAACACCTAGACAGTTTTCGTGGTCGAGCCAACCGCATGGTGACGACGGTACTGTATTTAAATCCGGACTGGCAGCCGGATTGGGGGGGAGAGCTGGTGGTTTATAGTGAAGATTCGTCTCAACGGCTGGCGGTCATTACCCCGGAAATGGGAAAAATGGCGGTGTTTATGAGTGAGCAGGTGCCGCATGAAGTGCTGCCTACCCGGCAGGCGCGAGTCAGTATTGCCGGCTGGTTCCGCTGTAACGCCAGTATTGCCGGACAGATTGATCCTGCGTATTAAGCGGGTTAAAGCAGACTTGGGTCGCAAGGGCTCCCCGCTTGGAGCCCGTTTATCCAGAGTCGTTGGCACCTTGTGCCGCCTCAGAGAACAGGCCTGTTGAGTTTTTTGATTGGTGTTTAATGGTCAATCACGCCAAAAATACCTAGAAAACCCATGACCACTTCCACCAGGATCAGGATGATGATGATCCACTCTAAAAACGAGCTGTGTTGGTGGTTATAAAGTTCCAGCATCATCGCAATGTCTTCTTTAAGCGTATTGAGCTTAAAGGTCACCACTTCAAAGCGTTCCTGCAGCTCCAGAAGTTCGGCCAGACGGTTATAAAGTCGCTCATAGTCGGGGTTGTCCCACAGGATATTCGGCTTGTCCAGTAATAACAGATCCAGCACCATGTCATGGCGCAGCAGTGTGATCTGTTTGGCATAGGCAGCAAAACTCTGGCGCTTCATCCAGTCGAGACGCCCCGATGTTTCGACCATCTGTCGGCCTTGATTGAAAAAGTGGTCGACTTCCTGTTCAAACTTTTCCAAACCGACGCTTTGTGAAATCACTAGGGCGACAATCATCAATGGCCATAAGGTCAGCTCGCTCAGTTCAATACATTCATTGTCTACGGTATAAGGGGATAAGGTGTCGGGCCGAATGCGAATCGGGTAATCCTGAAACAGGTAGTGTTCTTCATAGCGGTCTGCCTGTTGCAGATCAAGCTGATGCAGGGCTTCGACGATCTGTTCACGCGGCCAATTGACAAAGGTGATGACGTCGAATTCGGTAAAGAACAGGTATCGATTATCTTCCGGTTCCACATAAAAACAGGCTTCGATGCCTTTTTTCAGCTGAATCCCGAGGCGTTGCATGATCTCGAAACGACTGTAGTCCGGCGGGAGATAGATAGAAACTAAGTTCACATGTTCACTGTTCACGGGCGCGATCCGTCTTAAAAGCAAGGGAGCGAAAGGTGCTTGGACAAGTCTGTTTTGAGCAGGCCTGATCCGATGTGCAACCTCAACTAAACACAGCAGATTAAGTCGTGTCTATCAGGTTTGATTAGAATCAAAGTTTCTGAAAAGTGCAAGCGAAATTTCGATGGCCCAGAACGGATTTAGCTGACTTTCAGTCGTCATAAATGTTCACCGATTTGTCATTTTGTCATCGGCTTTTTTCGCTATAAAAGAGTAAAGCACTTCGGTATCGGGACAGTAAACATGAATGACTTAGAAACGCTATATCGCCGTTTGAGTGAATTGCAACACAAAATCGACGTGCGCACGCAAACCGTCTTGCAGACGCTTCCCGAAACGCAAAACCCAAAGGTGATGATGAGTCGCAGCAATCTTCTGGATTATTTGCATCTCAGGGAAGAGGATTTAAGCGATCTGCAGCCCTCTTTAATGCAAGCCGGCTTAGCGTCGTTGAGCCGTGTCGAGTCGGGAGTGATGAGTTCTTTGCAATCTATGCTTCAGATTTTGGAAAAGGCTCAGCCAGAAAATACGCCCGCATCGGAATCTCAATCGGATTTCCCGCGTCCCGATCCGCAACAGAGTGCCGAATTGCTTGAAGAGCGGGCGCGTACGCTGTTTGGCGGGGCTTCTGAAAATCGCAAAGTCAGCATTATGGTGACCCTGCCGAGTGAGGCGGCATGGAGTGATGAGTTGGTAACGCTACTTTTGCAGCAGGGTATGAATTTGGCACGTATTAACACGGCTCATGATAACCCGAAGCTGTGGCAGGAAATGGTCGAGCGTGTGCGTCGTCTCGCCTTAGATCTGAACAAACCGTGCCGTATTATGGTGGATTTGTGTGGGCCAAAATTGAGAACCGGGCCATTGGAGAGGGAGTCCGCCGCATTGCATTTAAAAGTGCAGCGAAATTTGCTGGGCTTGACCCATGAACCTGCGAAGATTTTGCTTTACAGCGATCAGCACGGCAAACCGGGTGCTCTGTCCGACGTTAAAGATTATCAGCCTTTGCCGGTGCCTTATGCGGTATTAAGGGGTTTCAAGTCGGGTGACAAACTGTTGTTTACCGACAGTCGAGGCAAAGCCCGAGAGATTGTCCTGGTGGAGAATCACGGCCCTTTTCAGTGGAAAGCATTGTGCTTTAAACCCGCTTATCTTATGCCGGGGACCGAAGTGGACTGGGTGCGCCGGGAAAAGAAAAAGCGTTATAAATTGATTAAACGTTTTATGCTGCCCGAGTGGATGGGAAGAGAGGTGGATATCCGTCTATTTTGCGGCGACTACCTTCTGCTCAGTCACGGTGAAGAGGCCGGAGGCTGGACTCAGATCGAGTTGAACGGACAGTGGCAGCAAATCGCTAAAATCAGTTGTCAAACCCCGGAAGCATTGCAAAATTTGGCTTTGGGTGATCCGGTATGGATCGATGACGGAAAGCTGGGTGCTCAGATTGTTGGAATGCGTTCTGACGGTGTTCTCCTCAAAATTATTGAATCCGGTCTGGGCGGGGTGCGCCTGAAAGAGGATAAGGGATTGAATTTCCCCCGCAGCGAACTCGATTTGCGCGGTTTGAGTAGAGAAGACAGAGAATATCTCGACTGGATTAGTCAAGAAGCGGATTTGGTCGGTCTTTCTTTTGTTCAAAGTCCGCAGGATATCGACGAATTGATCGACGAGTTGCACAGTCGTGGACGGACGGATCTGCCGATTTTGGCCAAAATTGAAACCGCCAAAGGGGTACATCAGCTGCCGCAGATTTTATTGCACACTCTTGGCCGGCACGATTTAGGGGTGATGATCGCCCGCGGTGATTTGGCCGTTGAGCTGGGGGCGGTGCGCATGGCAGAGTTGCAAGACGAAATCTTGTGGCTGTGCGAAGCGGCGCATACTCCCGTCATTTGGGCGACGCAAGTGCTGGAAACCTTGGCGAAAAAAGGTGTCACCTCCCGGCCGGAACTCACCGATGCGGCGATGAGCGTGCGTGCCGAATGTGTCATGTTGAACAAGGGGCCTTATATTGCCGATGCGCTCAGGGTCTTGAGCAATATCTTAAATCGTATGCAGCAACACACCAGCAAGAAAGTCAGTGTGTTGAAGCCGTTAAAATGGGACGGGTTGTAACTTATTTCCAATCATTTGATGCTATTTGAGAAAATAGTCGCGGTTTTTACTAAAGAGTGGAACTTTCGCCATCGAGCTTGCCGGGCAGAAAAACGCAGCAGGCCTGCTCAGTTTGCGGGAGGGATACCAAGGCTCATTTAAGGGTGGGATATGCCGTCAGTACGTTTATTAAGTCGCATACGAATGCCGTTCTGGTTGTTCATTTTTTTAGCCAGCTTTTTTTCTACCACAGTCCAGTCTTCACAAACCTTAACAAACCGTCAAGCCGCGGTAGCGATGCCCGATGTTTACAGCGCCGAAGTGGCTGAGCAAGTGTTGCTTCAGGGCGGTAATGCAATTGATGCGTCGGTGGCCGCCGCTTTCGTATTGGCCGTGACCTATCCGGAAGCGGGAAATTTGGGCGGGGGTGGTTTTATGACCCTATATACGGCTTCGCAGAACCATCCGGAAAATAAACAGGCCTATTTCCTCGATTATCGCGAGACCGCACCCAAAGCGGCTCACCGTGATCTGTATCTGGATCAGGATAAGCAAGTCATTCCTTATCGCTCTCTCGTCGGTTACCAGGCCTCCGGTGTGCCGGGAACGGTGATGGGGTTATGGCAGGCCCATCAGCGCTTCGGCTCTTTTCCTTGGAAGCAGCTGCTTCAGCCGGCGATCGGTTATGCGCAACATGGGTTTACGGTTTCGGAGCATCTAGCGCGTAATGTGCAGTGGTTTGAACAGTGGATTGCCGGAAAATCACCCGAGCCGCTCAACTTCAGCGACTTCTTTGGGAAGTTAAAAGCGGGGCAGCGTTTTAAGCAACCGCGCTTGGCGGAAACTTTGATGCGAATTGCCGAACAAGGTCCTTTGGATTTTTACCACGGAAAAACGGCGAAGCTGCTGGTCGCAGAGATGCAAAAACATGATGGTTTGATTACCTTGGAGGATTTGGCCGGCTACGAAGCCAAATGGCGAGAGCCGATCCACGTGCAGTGGCAGGGGCGCGAGGTGGTTTCAGCACCACCGCCAAGTTCGGGCGGCATTGCGATTGCGCAACTGTTAAAGATGAAACAGTTATTGCGGCCTAAATTAGATCAAGCATTACAGCAGGCGAAAAAAGAGGGCGTGCCCTTACAGGCGGTGAAGACGCACGTTTATGCGGAATTGGAAAAACGGGTCTATGCCGATCGCGCCCATTATTTAGGTGATCCAGATTTTGTCGAAGTGCCCGTGAGCCGGCTTATTGCGGAGGATTATTTGGCACAACGGGTCCAAGGGGTGATGTTGGATGCGATTTCGGAGTCCGAAACGATCAAGCCGGGCAAAATCGAGTCCCCGGAAACCACGCATTTTTCGATCATCGATGCCGACGGTAATGCGGTGTCCAATACCTATACTCTGAATATGCCATTTGGCAGTGGCGTGGTCATTCCTCAAGCCGGATTTTTAATGAACGACGAAATGGACGATTTCAGTACCAAACCCGGTGTGGCGAATATTTTTGGTGTCGTCGGCGGCAAGGCGAACGAGATTGCTCCACATAAGCGTATGCTTTCCTCCATGTCACCCACCATTGTGCTGAAAAACGGTCAAGTGGAAATGGTGGTGGGAACGCCGGGCGGTTCGACGATCATCACTTCCGTGTTTCAGGCCCTTGTGAATGTGGTGGATGAAGGAATGAGTGCCCAGCAGGCGGTTGATGCGGCGAGGGTGCATCATCAGCTTCTGCCGAAAGATCAGATCGCGTATCACCCCGATTTGCCTGAGGAGGTCAAAGAGGAACTTAGCGTGATGGGCTATACGCTCAAGCGCAATAACTATATGGGGGATATTCAATTGATTGTTAAACAGCGGCATGTATTGGAAGCCGCGGCCGATTATCGCGGGCGAGGCGAGGCTCGCGTTTTTCAGATTCGTTAGCATTCCCCTGGTTTTATTGTGGTCATTAAATTATTTAATTGTTTATAGATTTGTTATAAATTTTACCAATATGTATTAGTTAGTATAAAATTCCCCATCAAACAGTCGGAAGTTAGATGGGCGGAGAATAGAATGGCGGATAAGCCTGATCAGCAAGAATATAAACTGTCAGAAGATGTGGTGATTCTTTCTACATCGGACTTGCATGGCAATATTGTTGAATTTAATGAAGGGTTTCAAATCGCTTCTGGATATGGCCGTGAGGAGTTGCTTGGCAAGCCGCATAATATTCTGCGTCATCCTGATATGCCAAAACAGGCGTTTAAAGATTTTTGGCAAACGATTCAGGCCGGACGCCCGTGGTACGGGATCGTTAAGAACCAGCGCAAAGATGGGCGGTATTACTGGGTCGCTGCCAATGCCAGTCCGATTATAGAACAGGGCAAGATTACCGGCTATCTTTCAGTACGTTATCCAGCCACCCGCCAACAGATCGCTGAAGCGCAAAAACTGTATGCTGATGTTAAAGCCGGACGTGCCCAGTTTCCTTGGACCCGTCGTCATAATGGCCGACCGTTGACTGCCGCTATTGCTACACTGGCGGCGCTGGTTCCCATGGCGTTACTGCAATTTAATTTAGAGTTGCCGCTTTGGGTGCAGATGGCTATGGGGGCGATCGGGATTACTGGGGTTGGCTTCCTGCTCTATCAAGCATTACAGCGTCACCACATCAAACCGGAGTTGCAAAAAGGGATTGAAGAGATCGCCAGCGGCCGTTTTGAACGCCGTATTGAAGACGATTCTAAGTGGGGGGCGGCGTTGAATATGATCCGCTCTCGTGTTGGCGAACAAGCCGCTCGGAACTTTGATGCTTTACGTCGCGCGCAAGTGATGGCAACTGCACTGGAAGCGGCGACGACCAATATTATGATTGCCGATGCCCAGTTCAATATTGTCAGCATCAACCGCAGCTTGCGCGACATGTTTACCCGAAACGAGTCCAAGCTGCAGGCGGTATTACCCAACTTTGCGGTTGACGGCATTGTGGGGGCCAATATGGATATCTTTCATCAAAATTCAGTGCACCAGCGTACTATGCTCGAAGCGCTCAAAGAGGCCTATACAGCGAATTTGGAAATTGGCGAGCTGATTATTCGTTTAACCGTCACGCCGATTGAAATGAACGGTCAGCGTCTAGGGTATGTAGTGGAGTGGCTGGATCATACCATTGAGGCCAATATCGTCAGTGAAATTGCCGGTGTTGTGGATGCGATGAGGCATGGCAATTTCGACAAGCGCGTAGAAGCAGAGGCAGAAGGGGCTTTCTTAAGTATTAAAAATGACATTAATGGAGCGATTGATACGATTCAGGAAGCCCTGAACGGGATTACTGTGATTATTACCGCCCAGTCTCAAGGCGACCTGACGAAAGAATGCGTAGAAGACTTTGATGGTCAATTAAAAGATCTGAAAGATGCGATAAACGCCTCCAGTACCAAGCTTAAAGAAATCGTCGGCAAAGCGGCAAAGGCATCCGACATTGTGAGTCATGCCGCTCAGGATGTTTCCCAAGGTGCCAGTGATCTGAGTACGCGTATCCAAGAGCAGGCTTCAGCGCTCCAAGAAACCGCCGGTACCATGAATGAGATGAGCTCGGTTGTGCAGTCAAATTCAGAACATGCACAGCAGGCTTCACAAATGGCCAACGAAGTCGAATCCAAGGCGAATGAAGGTGCGGATGTGATGCGTAAAACCATTGAAGCCATGAATCAGATTCAGGAGTCGAGCCATAAAATCGCCGACATTGTCACCTTGATTGACAGTATCGCCTTCCAGACTAATTTGCTGGCCTTGAATGCCGCTGTAGAGGCTGCCCGTGCCGGTGAGCATGGCAGAGGGTTTGCCGTGGTTGCCGGAGAGGTACGCGCTTTGGCCCAGAAATCGGCGGAAGCGGCAAAAGATATTCGCACGCTGATCGAAGAGAGTGTTAATCGGATAGATTTGGGAACGCGCCTGGCAGGCGATTCAAGCCAGGTATTGGATTCAATTAATGAATCGATCAATACTTTTACGCAAATGGTCAATCAGATTGCACAGGCCTCCAGCGAACAATTTGAAGGAATCCAACAAATTCATAAAGCCATTGGCCAGATTGACCAAGTGACGCAGCAAAATGCGTCCTTAGTGGAAGAAACGTCTGTGGCTTCGCAAAGTATGAGCGAGCAGGCGGAGATTCTTAAGGAGGATATGGCCTTCTTTAATACGGGTGAAGCTATTGAGCCCTCGGGGAGAAAACCGCTTGCTTTGGCCAGCAAAAAGAATGGCTGATTGCTTTTATTCATCACAGGATTTTTTGTCGCGGTTGTGGCAAATGATCCTGTTTATCTATGTTAAATAGTGGTTGATATCCACCTCGTCGATCTGATCGGGATTCAAATAGCGCTTAGCGTATTCCAAATAGACACCGCTGGTTAAAAACAGTTCAAACACATTCCGATCAAGTTCCTGTTGTTCCACTTTTGAGTAAAGTATCTCGACTGCGGTACTGAGCTTTTTCGCCTCTTTGTATGGGCGGTCTGAAGCGGTTAACGCCTCAAAGATATCGGCGACGGCGAGAATGCGTTCCGGAGTTGTCAGTTCATTGGCCGTCAATTTACGCGGGTAACCCTCGCCGTTTAAGGTTTCGTGGTGGGTTGACGCATATCTAGGGATTTTCGAGAGTTCTGCCGGGAATTTAAGGCTTTCCAGCATTCTGATCGTACTGATGACGTGTTCATTGATCTTGAAGCGATCTTCGGGGCTGAGCGTGCCGTAGGTGATGCTCAAGTTATGCAGTTCGCCTAAATGGTAGAGGTCGTCAGGCACGCTCATCTTGATGCCGAATTCCGGCTCGAACTGGAGTGCACGTTGCCGGGGGATTCGGTGTTCCAGACGGTCACTCAATAACGGCTCTTCAACCGGTAGTTCGGCAATAGGGGGCATGCGAAGGCATTCTGCACGTGATAATCCCAGGGTATTGTCAAAGTGACGCAGCCAAGTGGTTTGAGCCAGTTTATGAAGGCGCTCAATATGTTCTGGGTTCATCGCTTCTTGACCAATATTGGACTCGGCGATGAAGGCAAAGTCTTCTCTAAGTTTCTGTTGTTTGTCGGTCAGTTGTTTGTAGAGTTCCTCTTCTTTCTCAGGCGTTTGCATTTTTTGCTTCAGGTAATCGATCTCGGCATCTCGCCACAACACTTCAAAGCGGGTGCGAATTTCATGGATGCGGTTATAAATGGTCTCTAATTTGGTGGCCTTATCGACAATGTGTTCCGGTGTGGTGATTTTTCCGCAGTCATGCAACCAAGCCGCTAAGCGGAATTCTCGCCACTCATCTTCGGAAGTAAAATGAAACTGCTCGAATGGCGGCGCTGTCGATTTATGAGCGGCTTCTGCGATTAAAATCGCCAGTTCCGGGACGCGCGCGCAGTGGGCGGCCGTATAGGGTGATTTTTCATCAATGGCCTGGGCGATCAGGCGCACGAAAGAGTCCATAAGCTCTTTTTGATCCACCTCATGTTGACGGATGGCATGCGCCATTTCAATAATCGCCGCAGAAAGATTATGAATTTCTTTTATATTGGTGTCTAAAGGGGTGATGTCATCGTATTGGCGGTTTTGGATGTGTTTGGCCTGGTGCATGAGGCGCTTAATCGGGTCGACGATCGGGGAAGCAAATAACCAGGACACAGGCATAACCAGTAGCAGAGCCATAGCCGTCAGCAGGATTGACCAGATTACTTTTTGCAGACTTGGTGCCAACAGCACATGCTCAGGGATCATGGCCGCAAAGAACTCACCGTTAGCGTCGTCGTCCTTGAGGGGGGTGATGAAGAGATACTGTTTTTGGCCATCCACGGTAAATGCGTTAAGGCGGTTAAAGCGTTCTGGGTCGCGGCTCCATTCAATCATTTCTGGAATGGGTACAGCGGAGGTTTGCGTGGATTTGACCGAGGTTTTATCGTTAGCAAGGTAATCCCCCAGCCATTTCTGATGCAATTTCTGCCGGTAGTCCTCCGGCAGAGATTTTAGCGCTCTATTTAGAATGGGCAGTAGCTTTGCATGTTGTTTGGACGTAACCAGGTGGAACGTCTGCGGCAGAGCAAAAGGATCATTTGGTTGTTTCAATTCATGGAACTGCAGCCCGTGGATAAAAAACTGGGAAGCGGTTTGTCTGAGAATAATCTCATTGTCTAGGGCGGCATCAACCCGACCTTGCACGACCGACTCCAAGGCGTCTTTGGTGCTTTTCACTTCGACGATGTTCACACTTGGAATCAGTTTCTTTAAAACCGGAATAATCGACCACCCTTGTGGAATGGCAACGCTCAGACCGTCGAGTTGAGAGGGCGATTGAATGGGGGCGTGTTCCGGCCGTGTCGCCACGGCGTATGGCAGACTGAGAAGCGGTTCACTAAAGGCTCCCAGTTGACTGTTCGGGTTATACAGAACCGGGTGCAGTAGGTCTAATTCGTTATTGTTAAACAGTTCAAGTAATTCCGGCCAACTGTAGCCGTTGACAAACTCGATCTGCAGCCCGGTGATTTGAGCTATAGCGCGAATCAGATCAATGGCATACCCTCGAGGTTCGCCTGAAACCGCATAGTCCACTGGCGGCCAGTTCATCTCATTGGAGACTCTCAAGCGCCCGGTCTGTTTAATAATGGCTTTTTCATAATCGCTCAGCGTGATAGGTTTGAGCTCGGACAGACTTTGAGTCTCGCTGCGGACTTCGCTGGAGGCGATCAGGTAGCCATCTTGCTGATAGATAAAGGTCTGACTGTTGCGACTGATTGGGTTTAACGGTTGTGAACCGAGATATTCCGAAAGGGATGAGAGGGCGATATCAACCGCCAGTACCGCTCCGGTTGTCGGAAGAACGGTTGAATAAGTCTGTCCAGGGGCCTGAAGGTGCTGAAACAGGTAAGGCGCGGTTTTATGAATCTTGTCTTCCGTGGCGTTTTTAAACCAGTGGCGTTGGTTGGCGAAATACTGACTGGCCTCTGATTTGGAAGTGCGCAGTTCAAAGCGATCGTTATAGTAGTCGAATTGCCTTTGACGTTGGCCTTTTTGCTCTTTAACCTGAATCACGACCCAGCGGTCTTGTTCCGAGGCATTAAGTTGTTGGCGAACCGCAGGGCTGGTTTCCAGGTTCACCAGTTCATAAAAGTCACCGTTGGCAAAACCAATATAGATGGCATAAAACACCGGATTGTTTTGCATGATTTCCGCGAATAAACGGCGCGTGTCGGAGTGAACCCAGTTGTTGGCGGTGAGGTGTGGGTATTTGCTGAGAATGCGAGTCGTCTGAATCGCCTTTTGGTCTAGGCTGGCCAGATAGTCTTTAGTACTCGAAGCGCTGAGCTGGTATTGGGAAACCGCCGCTTCGGTCGCCATCTTTTTGGAAAAATGGTATTGCAAGCCAATGGCAATAGAGGCCACTAAAAGGGTGGCAAAGACAAAAACACTGACTACGGTCACACGAATGGACAGTCGTTGATGATTAAGTGGTAGCCAGTCAAAGCCTTTCATAAACGCTCTCCTGCTTATGGGTAAACCTGTCAAATGTTTACGTATGAATATTTACCATACTATGTGAGAGGTTGAATACCGTCAAATAAAATAACAGTATGTAATACAAGGTGTTTTTAATTATGAATCGGTTTTGAATAGGCCTGTATGACGCTTTTATTACGCGAGAAAGAGGAGAGGCTTCTAAGGAAATGTCCGCTAGTCTTGCAGGCGCAGCCGGGCAATCAGATCAAATTGCCCGTCACCCAGCGGTTCAATTAGGACCATTTCGGCCGGTTCCACGCGTTGGTAAATCAGTTCACCGATATTGGGACGATGGGTGACCAGAATCAGGTTTCCTTGGCTTTGGTAATTGGCAATCAGCGAACGAATAGCGTGCATATTGGCTTCTGCCTGTTGCGTGCTCAGTGCTTTGATAAGACGCAGTTTCGGTTCGACGTGGTAAGTTCCAAACGCTTCTTGAGCCGTATCCCGGGTGCGGCAGTGCGGACTGCTGAGTACTTGGTTGATTTTGATGCGGTGTTGGCGGAAGGCTTCGCCAATGCGTTTCGCCTGTTGCTTGCCGGTGGCATTGAGGTTGCGTTCGCTAAAACAGCTGTCGTCGAGAATGAAAGCGTCGCCGAATTCGCGGTCGATCTCGGCGTGACGAATCAACACCACTTTACCGCCTTCCTGTAGAGCCTGCCAGAACGCTTCTTCTTTGTTTTCATCAGCAAAAACCGAGTGAACCGCAAAGAACATCAAGACAGATAAACCCCATGTTATTTTCATAGCAAGCTCCTGAAAGTGGATAGAAAACGGCATTGTTAAACGGCCAGGAATGGATTTGACCAGGCCTGTTGAGTTTTTAAAATGTAATGTTGAACTAACGCGCACGCACCGAGAAGCTGTCGGTCGCTTTGAGCTTGATCACATTCGGGTTAGGGGTGTTGTTTTCAAGCAGCCAGCTCAGCTCTTCTTGCAGTTTGGAGTCGTCCAATACTTTTTGCCAGACGCGTTCTCCCACATTCCAACGATAGCCGCGGGCGCGCAAATCATCCTTGATTTCAAAGGGGGCGCCGGTGGCCTTGATGAGCGATTTGCTCACGCGCACCGCCTTGAGCAGATAATGAAACGCAGGGCGCTTTTCATCGGAGACCGGCAGGGAGAGGAGCTCGGTCAATGCCTGAACATCGTCCAGCGCACGGTGGGCGCCATAGTAAAACTCGCCGATTTTCCAGCACAGGAATTCCTGGCTGCGCGACCCGACATCCGCTAAATTAAGCCAGTCAACCTGCGCCACCGAACAGCCCCAGATCTTGTCGATAAACACATCCGAATAACGCTCCAGCACCGGGCGGTCAAAGGCCGCATTGTGCGCCACGCAGAGCTGAACACTGGCCAGTTCGTGCTCGACCTGATCCCACGGAATGGCTTGCCCTTTGACGTCATCCAGAGTCAAGCCGGTGACCTTGGTGACTTCTGCGGAGATTTCCCCTTCGGGTTCGTTCAAGTAGTTGCGTGCTTCCAGAACCCGATAGAAGTTGCCTTCCGAATCAAATTCCACAATCTGATAACCCAGTTCAATGATCTCGCAGACATCGGTATCCAGACCGGTGGTTTCGGTGTCGATAATGCAGACCTTGTGCAAAACCTGGCCGCAATGCGGGTTGAATTCGCTTTTGGGATAGAATTTGCGCAGTACCTGATAGTCGCCCGATTGATTCAGGCGTTCGATGCACTGTTCCAGTGTGGATGAATTTGGGGCTTGGGGCATGGTTTGAGACATCGTATGGGGTCCTGGTGGTTAAGTATTCGCGTATCGTAATCGTATTTTATACTTATTGTAACAAACTCCATTTAAACGTACGGAAACCAATGTTTCATGCCGATTTAGCTGAATAAGCCTAGCTGTTTCAAGCGTTGTTTCCATAGCGTCAACTGGCTCCACAACAGACTGCAGAGATGGTCCGTCCAGCCAAGCGGTAAAGCCATTTCGCACTCCAGTCTCAGCAGTTTGCCTTTGGCTTTGGCGGTGACCAGGCGGACGGTCGGCTTGGAGAGTGTGCGAAGCTTCGGGTGCCAGCGTTTAGCGAGCTGTCGCGGCACATAGCCGATGAGCAGTTCGGATGGGTTGTCGCTGTTATCCGAGTGGTTCTCTGCACCGTTATCTGGGTGAACGGGCAGCCAAATCTGAATCGCATTGGCATCGTGCGGATTGTCCGCTTCCAGCTTCAGGGTCAGTTCGGTTTCCACCGGCAACAGGTCTTGTTGAAAGGCATCGGCGGCATCGTAATAGTAACTGCCTTTAATCGGAAAACGGTAAGCGCGGAGCATAGCCATGTTTCTGTCGCTAAGTGTTTTGAGAGAATGCGACGCGACTTTGCGAGTCTGCACGCACCTTAAGCAAGGCACGTTGCGCGTCCGCTAACACCACGTCAATGGGTTCGCCGTTCAGCGGATCGACAAACTTGAGCTGATAGGCGGTCAGTTGCAGATCGGGACGGCGGTTTTCTGGGAGAGACACGGCCAATTTCAGGTCACGTGCCACATCGCCATACAGGCGGTCGCCGACGACGGCGAATCCTACGCCGGAGAGATGTTTACGAATCTGATGTTTGCGTCCGGTTTCGATCTCAATCTCCACCAGCGTGAGTTGGTGTTTCGCGTCGTAGTGGAGGCCCTGCGCGTGGGTCACGGCCGGTTTGTCGTCGATGGCGTCCGTAAAGGTTTGCCGTCGCTGCGGAAAGTGCCCGTGCACCCAGGCCTGATAGTGTTTTTCAATGCGGTGTTCCGCAAACAGTTGGGTGAGTGTTTGCGCCGTTTTCTTGTTGTGGGCGAGAAGCTGCACTCCGGCGGTGGCGCGATCCAAACGGTGCACTAGCCAGGTCTGCCGGTTTTGGTTTTCACCGTTAAAGCGGTGGTGACGTTCCACCCAGCGATAGAGTGCCGTATGGTCTCCCCATTTGGAACCCTGGGAGAGCATGCCCCGCGGTTTAAACCAGACGCTGTATTGCTGGCGGTCCAGCAGCAATCTCGGTGCCGGCGGTTCGCTGTGCAGCAGCTTCGGAAAATAATAGAGTTCGATCACCTCGCCGGGCTTGAGCGGCCTTTTCACGCGCCGCAGTCGCACCGGCTTGGCTTTTGCCGAAGCGGCCGTCAGCCACACCGCGCCTTTATCGAACGCCGCTTTCAGTTCTCTCACCGAAAGTGAACAGGCCTGTTGCAAAGCCTGCAAAGCGGTTTGCGTTGCGTCAACTTGGTAGCGGAAATGCTGTTTTTCAGCCGGTTCCGTTGGACGGTCCGGATGGGGTTCGGTACAGGTGTTGGTCATGGTGAGTGGGCATAAATAAAAGAATAGGAAACAATAGATCCATTTTAAGCGACTCACGCTTAGAAACAAATCGCCATCTGCTTTAAAATGGGAATCACGCAATAAGGGATGAAAAAAATGTTTCGTTGGAGACGCCAGGTGCCACGCAGAATAGAGAAGAGCGCTTCGGCTGAAGGAATCCGCCATTACCAGGTCGGTGAACAGTGGTTGCCGGTGGTGCGTACGTCACGCAAAAAGTCGATCGGTCTCAAGCCCAAAGCGCAGGGCGTGGAACTGCATGTACCGCGTCACCTCTCCGAACGCGCCCTGCAAAAAGTATTGGATCAACATGCCTCGTGGATTGGCCGCAAATTGGAAACTCTCTCGTTGACGCCGGTGTCACCATTCTATGCCCTGAGTGGAGAAGCGGTGCGTTTTCAGGGGCAAACCTATCGCTTGCTTTGGCAAACGGGCGACCGGTTTATGGCGGAGCTCGTAAACCAGGATCGGCTGCTGCAAGGAGAAGGGAGCGATGATAACCGGACGGACTCGGCCGATAGCGAATCATCAGGCCTGCTCAGATTTACCCTGGATGAAACGATGTTGTCTCCGGAGGGGACGCTTGAAGCGCAGAGCATGCAGCCCGTTCGGCAGCGAGTGTTGCAGGAGTGGTTTAGTGAGCAGGCGCGGCATTATTTTGAGAGCGAGGTGTTGGTGTGGGCGCAACGCATCGGCGTCGATTACGCCTCGATCACCGTCAAAGGCTATAAGTCACGCTGGGGGAGTTGTTACCCGGACGGTCGTATTCAATTTAACTGGCGCTTGCTGCAAGCGCCTGCCTGGGTGATCGATTATGTGATTGTGCACGAACTGTGTCACCGGGTTCACGCCAACCATTCCGCCCATTTCTGGGCGTTGGTGGCCCATCATTATCCTCAAACCCAACAGGCCAAACGCTGGCTGCGCCAACAAGGTCCCGAACTGATCGGGTTTTTGCAGACGTCGTAGCGATGAGCGGATTTTCACTCAACCAGAGGATGCGTTTAAACCTTCAATTTGACGCCCGCAGACTATGGAATTTTGCTAAGGTAGTCCGTGGTTCGGAGAGAGCATTTGCCCCTTTGCGTCATTGTCCGTTTTTGATTTTTACGTCCTTGTTCGTCATTTCAACCAGGGCGATTAATGTGAGAGCTTATGTCCGTTATTCACCTTACTTCCAATAGCCGACTAACCCAGACCTTGAAGCAGCAGGCGTTGGCCGATCAAGCGTGTCAGGTCATTGAAACCCCGTCAATTATGACGCTGCCACAGTGGTGGCAACAGTGGGAAGAAGCATTGCTGTTGCGTGGCGAACTGCCGCTGGAAGCGCTGCAAGCCAAATTGCTGTCTGCGTTTGAGGCGCAATGGTTGTGGGAGCAGGTATTGGAAGAGGAGAGCGCACAGCGCCTTGACGAAAACGGCGAGCCTTTATCGCTGCTGAATCTGCCCGCCACCGCCAAGCAGCTTGACCAGGCCTGGGCGTTATGGATGGAGTGGCTGAGTGATGAGCAGCGGGAACAGGCGCAGTCTGCCTTTTATCCCAGCGACGAAACGCAACTGTTTTTCTCAGCGATGCAGCGCTATCAGCAACGTTTACAGGTGCAAGGCTGGCAAGACAGTGTGGGTCGCCAGCAACAGAGGTTAGCCTGGCTGGAGATGGGTAAGGGTGAGTTGCCGCAACGTTTTCAACTGCATGGGTTTGATGAAATGACCCCCGCCATGCAGCGTTGGCAGCGTGCGGTCGAAGCGCGCGGCACCGAAGTGATTCTGGTTAATGAACTTCAAGCGCGAGAGCAGTCAGAGGCAAACAAACCGGGGGAGGCTGCGCCGCAACTCTATCGTTATGATGCAAAAGACCCGTTGGACGAGGCTCAGCAGGTGGCTTACTGGTGTGTCCAGCAGTGGCTGCAATTGCAGGAGAAAAAGCCGGTACACGCGATCAAAATCGGCGTGGTGGCGCCGAATGTCAGCGAGTGTAAAACAGCTCTCACTCTTGCGCTGGACGAGCAGTTAGCGATTGCACGGCAACAGCCGCTTAACCTGCAGCAGAGCGCAATGAATCGGCTGTATAACTTCTCGCTCGGGGACTCCTTGGCGCAGCAAGCCTTGGTGCAAAATGCGCTGCTGACGTTGCAGATCTTCCTGCAGCCCAGACGGACGCTCAGCTATGCGGATTGGAGTCAGTGGTTGATTTCGCCTTATAGCGTTGCGTCCTTATGGCGACGCCAACGGGCAGACGCCGGACTACGGCGTCTGCAGTGGGCCAGTTTTCAGTGGCCTTCATTGATAGCATCCGAACAGGCCTGTAGGCTGTTGCCGCAAAGTTTGTTGGAGCGTCTGCAGAAGTGGCAGAGGTCGCTTGGCGCTAGGGCATCAGAGTCGCTCACACTGCCCGAATTTGTTGATTTGGCGCAATCCTGTCTGCAGGCGCTGGGCTGGTGCAGTGCGCGTGAATTGAACAGTGATGAGTACCAGCAGCAGCAAACCTTTCAGCAGCGCTTGGCCGATTTTGCCCATCTTAGCGCACCGCATAAAAAACAGCAGATTTCACAATGGCTGAATGCCTTACAGCGTTACATTGGTGAAACCGTTCATCAGTCACAAAGCCGCGGCGTGCAGCCAATCCAAATCATGGGATTTCTTGAGGCGGGTGGCCAACAGTTTGATGCGCTATGGGTACTGGGGCTGACCGACGAGGCTTGGCCGCGAATGCCGGACCCCAATCCGTTTTTGCCACTGGAATTGCAGCGGCAGCAGCGTCTGCCGCGTTGTGACGCCCAGCGCGAACTGGAATACGCGCGTCAGGTGATGCAGCGTCTGCATTGGACGGCACCGCTTCAGGTGTGGAGTTTTGCGCGTCATCAAGGCGAGGCCGAACTCTTGCCAAGCCCGTTGCTGGAATCTGCGCCGCTGGATGGGGCGCAGTCTTACCATGCTCATGCGTATCAAAGTTTGGCGCAGTGGCACTACCTCCAGCACAGCGAGAGTCTTTGGGAGCTGGATAATCGAGGGCCTGAAATTCCCGCCGGTACGCGCGCACCGGGAGGAACCGGGATTTTGCAGGCACAAAGCCAGTGCCCGCTGATGGCCTTTATCGATTACCGGCTCGGCGCCCGTCAGGAGCTGCAAACTGTGGAAGAGGGCTTGCCGAGTACCAATCAGGGAACGCTAATTCACGAGATTCTGCAGCATTTCTGGGAGGAAACCAAGACACAGAGCCGTTTGTTGGCCATGGACGAGACCGAACTCAAGCAGGCTTTAAACAGCCAGATTGAAGCGGGTTTTGAAGCGTTGCAAAGCCAGTTTAACGAACACTATCTGCAACTTGAACAGGCCCGCATTTTTCAGCTGTTGTGGCAGTGGCTCGAGGTCGAGAAAAATCGTCCAAGTTTCTCCGTGGCAAAGACCGAGCAGGAACAGCTGGTGACGCTGGCCGGGATTGAATTCAAGCTGATTATTGACCGCATTGATTCGGTGGCGGGGCAAACGGTTATTTTGGATTACAAAACCGGGCGGGCCAGTATCAATAATTTGCTGAAAACGCCGCTGAAGGCGCCGCAGTTAGCGGTGTATCTGCATGCCGTGTCCGAGCCGGTGGCGGGCATTGGCTACGGTTTGCTGCACACCGACGACGGCGTTAAGCTCAATGCGTTAGTCGAAGAGGAGGAGGTGCTTTGTTCGACACGTTCCATCACCGTGTTTGCCAAGCTGGCGGAAAAAGAGGGGCCATTTCATCAGGTGGCATGGAACGATTTTTTGCAGGCCCTGCGCGATGAGGTGTTGCAACTGGCCCAGAGCATCCAGAGGGGGGAGGCGGATATGCGCTTTGATAAACCAGCGGATGTGGCTTATGCCGCCGGGAAGTTGGCGCTGCGTCTGCCGGAAGTGGAGGCGCAGATGGCGGAAATCGGGATCACATCGGAGGAGAATGGCGGATGAGTACGCAAGGTAGGCTAGGTATGCAAGCCGGTCTGTTTGGCGCTGTGGATGACCCGGTGAACGAATGTGAATATTCAACCGGCGTGCCCGATTTGCAGACGTTGTTTGGCTTGGAAGTGGATGTGCAGTTGGCGGATGGTGCGCAGCGTTTTGAAGCGGTCAATCCATTTTCTTCCTACATTGTGCAGGCACCGGCCGGTTCGGGTAAAACCGCGCTATTGACGCAACGGTTTCTCGCCTTGTTATCACAGGTGAACCAACCGGAAAAAATTGTTGCCATGACCTTTACCAAAAAAGCGGCAGCGGAGATGCGCGAACGGATTTTGGGGGCTTTGAAAACCGGCTTGCAGTCCGCACCATCCGCGGACGCCTCGCTGTTTGAGCGTAATACTTGGAAGCTGGCGCAGAAGGCGTTGCAGCGCGATTCCGAACAGGCCTGGTCACTTTTGCAAAACCCTAACCGACTGCGCATTAAAACCATCGACGGTATTAACGGCTTTTTGGTTGGACAGATGCCGCTGCTCTCTAAAATGGGGGCGCAGCCGCGCGTCACCGACCAAGCGACACGCTATTACCAGCAGGCGGCGCGCATGGCGCTCAAAGACGACAGTTGTCAGGCGGCAATGGCCGACCTGCTGCGTCTGGTCAACGGCCGCTATCAACGCGCCGAGGCGTTGATTGTAAGTATGCTCGGCAAGCGCGATCAGTGGATGCAGAATTTGTTATCCGTTCAGGACGAGGCCGCGCGCGACGAGCTGGAATGGGCGTTGCAATTGGTAGTCGAGCAGGAGATGCAAAGCCAATTGGCGCATTTGAGTGCGGTGCGCGCTTTATTGACTGAAGCCGCCGAGTTGGCCGATTATGCGCGCGCCAATGGCGCCGAGAACCTGCAACCCCTGTGCGCTGGTGAACTGGGCAATGGTATTGACTCGCTCGCCGCCTGGCGCAGTCTGGCGGACTGGCTGTTAACCGGCCAGGATCAGATTCGTAAATCGGTCACCAAAAATAACGGTTTTCCTGCCGGAAAAGGAGCAGCCAAAGAGAACAAGGAGCGCTTTGTCAATGCCTTGGCCGGACTGCGCGATGCACCTGATGCCGAGCAAGTTCGTCTGAGTCTGGCGGTGCTCAAAGGCCTGCCCGAACCACATTACAGTGACGAGCAGTGGCAGAGTCTGCAATCATTGATTCATCTGTTGAAAATGGCGGCGGCTTACCTCAAGGTGGCGTTTCGTCATGGCGGAGAAGCGGATTTTATCGAAATTGCCCAAGCGGCCTCGCAGGCGCTCGGCCGTGAAGAAGAACCGACCGAACTGGCGCAACATCTAGATTATCGCATCGAACATCTGTTGGTGGACGAGTTTCAGGACACCAGTCGTGAACAGTATGCCTTGATTCGCAAACTGGTAGCCGGTTGGCAGCCTGGAGATGCCCGTACCCTGTTTATCGTCGGGGATCCGATGCAGTCCATCTATCGTTTCCGCGAAGCGGAAGTAGGCAACTTTTTGGATGCCTGGCAGGGACGCATCGGTGATGTACAGCTGACGCCGTTGAACCTGCAGGTGAACTTCCGTTCCAGCCGGGCAGTGATCGATTGGGTCAATCGCCAATTCAAACAGGTCTTTCCAAAACAGAACCGGATCGCCAGCGGGGCGGTGTGTTACAGCGACTCTTTGGCGTCCTCCGAAGATGACACACCGGCGGTGTTTACCCATTGGCAACTCAACCAAACTGCGGAAAGTGAAGCGGTGGACGTGGTGCAGTTGATCAAACAGCGTTTGCGCGAGTTGGACTCGGCGGCCAAAATCGCCGTACTGGGGCGCACGCGTTCCAGTCTGATGACGATCGCGAGCTTGCTGAAACAGCAGGAGATCGGATTCCGTGCGGTGGAGCTGGAAGGCTTGGCGGAGCGTCAGGAGATTCAGGATGTCTTGGCCTTAAGCCGCGCTTTACTGCATTTGGCGGACCGTCCGGCGTGGATTGCGTTATTGCGTTCGCCGCTGGTCGGCTTGAATCTGCCGGACCTGCATGCGCTGCTGGGCGAACATTTTTCGACCCCCGCCTGGCAACAGATTCAGCCGAAACAGTGGCCGGAGAGCCTGAGCGAAAGGGCTCGTCAACGGCTGGCATTTGCCTTGCCTGTTTTGCACACCGCATTGCAGCGTCTGGGCAGTATGCCGTTTTCGCTGCTGGTACGTGAATGCTGGTTGCAACTTGACGGTGCGCATAGCGTAGAAAACCAGACGGCTTTGGATAATGTCACCGTGTTCTGGGAAACCCTTGCCGGCTTGGATGGTGAAGTGGTGGACGCTCAACGTCTGGAAGAGATGATTGCCAATCTTTACGCCAGCCCCGATGCTGCCCAGGAAAGCCAGCGTATTGAATTGATGACGATGCACAAATCCAAAGGGCTGGAATTCGATACGGTCATTTTGCCGGGCTTGGGGCGCAAGCCGCGTTCCGACGACAAGCAGCTGCTGTCATGGATGTCGTTTCTTGGGCCGCAAACAGAAGTGAAAACTGACGCACAAACTATGCGCGAATGGCTGGTGATGGCGCCGCTCGACCAGAAGGGGCAGGGAGACTCTTTGCTGACAGGCCTGCTGAGACGCTTTGAGCAGGAAAAGCAGGATTATGAGTTGGGTCGCCTGCTCTATGTGGCCGCCACCCGGGCCAAGCGTCAGCTGCATCTGTTTGGCGAGGTGCGTTACCGCATTTCCGACAGGGAGGAAAGTCCGCGTCCTCTGCCCAATTCAGGCAGCCTGCTGGAAGCGCTTTGGCCCTGCGTGCAAAACGACTTTGTGAAGTTGGCGGCCGACTATGACGAAGTGGATGAAGCGATCGAGGCGTTTGAGTTTGCGCCCAAAATCCGGCGTTTGCCATTGCAACGCGCTTATTTATTGGATCAGTTGACGTTTGCCTCCGAGCGGCATAGCGCGGCCGTGCAAAAACCGGACGAGACACCGACGGCTTCCAAGCCGGTTGCATTGAGCGCCAGTGCACCGGACGCTGCGTTCTATGAGAGTTCGCCAGAACAGGCGTTATTGAATACGTCGGTGGGGAATCTGGTGCACCTGGTGTTGGAGCAGTGGGCGAGTCTGGAAAGTTGGCCAGAGGTGCGTGAACAGTTGCCTTTTTATCGTTACTGGCTGCGTAATCAGGGGGTGGAAGGCACCTTATTGGAACAGGCGATTGAACGGGTACTGCGTTCCCTGACGCACGCACGCGGCAACGCGAAGCTGGTATGGGCTTTGGATCAGAAACACCGTGAAGCTCAGTGCGAATATCCATTGACGTCGCTGGAAGACGATGGGGTGGCCAACCACATTGTGGACCGCACCTTTGTGGATGAGGGAGAGGTGCGCTGGATTGTCGATTACAAAACCAGTCACTTGGCCAGCGATGCCGCAGAGAAGGTGGATGCGTTTGTCGAGAAACAGGTTGAGGTCTATCGTCCACAACTGGAGCGCTATGGAAAGCTGCTTGCCGAAATAGACCGTGCCGCGGGCCGGAGCCGTGCCCAGAAATGGGTACTGTATTTTACCGATATGGATCGCTGGGTGGAGCTCAATTAGCCATTCTGACGGGCGCTCAAACTGAACAGGCCTGTTCAGTTTGTAGGTGCGGCTTAAAAGTCAATCAGGTTAATGTCTTGTGCGGTTTTTACCAGATTTTCAAAGCCGTCTATCGGCAGTGGGCGACTGAAGAGATAGCCCTGATAGATGTAACACTGGTTTTCTTTGAGGAATTCGCGCTGCTCAATCGTTTCCACGCCTTCGGCGATGACCTCCAATTTCAGGGTATTGGACATGGCGATAATGGTTTTAACGATGGTGGCATCGTCCGAATCCACGGTCAGGTCTCGGATGAACGACTGATCGATTTTCAGTTGTGACAGTGGCAGTCGTTTCAGGTAAGAGAGCGAGGAGTGGCCGGTACCGAAATCATCCATCGAGAAACGTACGCCGATATCGCGCAAGGCATTCATGGTTTCAATGGTTTTTTCCACTTCCTTGACCACCACCGATTCAGTGAGTTCCAGTTTTAGGAAGTCGGGGCGTGCCCCGCTGGTCTGAAGGGCGTTTTTGACATTAGACACGAAATCGCGGTGTGCAAACTGTTTGGCACTGACATTCACCGCGAGCTTGATGTGGTGCAGCAATGGGTCTTGTTGCCAACGAACCAGCGTTTCACAGGCTTTTTTCAGAACCCAATCGCCAATGTAAATGATCTGGCCGGACTCTTCGGAAATCGGAATGAATTCCGCCGGCGATACAAAGCCGCGTTCAGGGTGATTCCAACGGATGAGCGCTTCCGCATAGACCACTTCGGCATGCTGATTGACCTGAGGTTGATAATAAAGTTCAAACTGCTCGTGTTCCAGCGCTTCGCGGAGATCGTTTTGGAGGCTGGCGATACGTTCGACGTTGATCTGCATTTGCGGATCAAAGAAACGAATTGTATTTCGGCCGTGTTTTTTCGCCTGATACATCGCCAAGTCCGCATGCGTCAACAGTTCATCGGAGTTGGTGTGTTGACAGTGAATCACCTCGACCCCGATGCTCGGGCTGGTATGGAACTGCTCGTTTTCCAACATAAAGGGTTGGTTGAACAGCTCTAAAATTTTCAGTGCCAAATGTTCGGCATGTTGCGCGGCGATGCTAGGGTTATCGCCTAAGTTTTCCAACAGAATAACGAATTCATCGCCGCCAATACGTGACACGGTATCCACGTCGCGCACCGCGAGTATCAGACGTTTGGCCACTTCTTTGAGCAGCAAGTCTCCTACCAGGTGTCCTTTGGTATCGTTCAGGGTTTTAAAATTGTCGAGATCGATAAAGAAGAGTGCACCACACTGATGCGTTCTTTGAGTGTACAGAATCGCGTGCTCCAGACGGTCGATCAGCAGGCGTCGATTCGGGAGCTTAGTAAGAGGGTCGTAGAACGCCAGTTTCTGAATCTCTTCACGAGCTTGATGGCGTTCGGTGACGTCGGAGAAGTTGGCGACAAACTGGGTGATGTTGCCTCGATCGTCAACTACGGCGGTAATGGTGAGCCACTCCAGATACACTTGGCCGTCTTTGCGTTTGTTCCAAATTTCACCTTGCCAAAAATGGTCTTTGACCAGACTATTCCACATTTTTTGGTAGAAAGCCTGATCTTGTCTGCCGGAGTTCAACAGGCTGGGTGTCTGTCCTACGACATCTTCAGATGCGTATCCGGTGAGAACCGTGAACGCTTTATTAACTCGAAGGATGGTGCCGTTCGGATCGGTGATCATGATTCCTTCTTGAGTCTCAAAGGCGGTAGCGGCAATGCGCAGCGCTTCTTGTTGCTGCTTTTCTGCTGTGATGTCGTAGAAGCTGATGACCGCGCCTTTAAGTTTGCCGTCTATATAGAGCGGTTGACTGGAAACGGAAGCGGTAAATGGTTGCTGATCTTTATTATAAATGTCCAGCTCACCCTGATATGACAAGCCCTGAAATGTGGCATTTTTAATCAAAGTTTCCGGTGGTTGTTGATTTTCGTCTTGATTGACGAAGTGTTCAAACAGCACTTTCCCCAGCAATGCCTCTTCAGGGTAACCAAGCAGTTTTTCAGCGGCCGCATTCAACATGGTGATGCGGCATTGAGCATCAAGAACGATTAACCCTTCGTTGATCGTGTGGGTAATGCTCTGTAAATAGCTGTGCTGTTCACGTTGCCGGCGATGAGAGTGCATTAAACGCCAGATGATCAGCCAGCCGAGAAGCATGAAAAGAGTCAAAACAACGGCAAAGGTTTCAAAGCGGCGGTTGACTGCTGCGATTTGATCGTCTTTGCTTAACGAGACCAGGTAGGCCATATTCTGGTTTTGGATGCCGTGGATTGGGGTGAAGCAGAGCGAATAGTATTGTCCATTGCTGGAGTAGACACGGGCAAAAGAGCCCCCTTGTTCTAGAGAGGCATTCAATGTGTCGTCCTGCCTCGCTTGATTGGCAACGGCCTGCATTTCTGGCGAATGGGGCAGAGGGCTTTGTGGCAGGACGCGGTAAGGATCTTCTTCCAGCCACTGGTCGGAAAACAGACTTGGTCCATACAAATAAGCCATTTCTTTGAAAGTTTTACGCTCCAAAGGCGTGCGCTGATAGATAATGGTGTACTCCAGAGCCGGATTAAACTGGTTTATTTCCTGGCGCAGGGATTCAAATTTTTGTCCGAATTCAACACTGCCTAAATGTTTGCCTTCATAGACAATGGGATAGATGTGGCGCATTCCGGAGATGATTTTTCCGGTTTCAAATGCATGCACCGGTTTTAACGTCTGGTTGGTTTTGACAACGGAAGGCCTCGCCTTGCTTAAGTCGTCGCCAAACTTTTCTGGTTGGTGGAAGCGCAGAAAACTGTGGTTATCCGGGGTATGGAAGTGGAGATGAAAATGACCGTCGTTTTGTCTCAGGCGTTTCTGATAATAGGGATAAAGCAGGCGATAAAGTTCAATTCTGGCCTGCTGGCGCAGTTCCGGGTTCTGGGCCTGTTGCAATAAAACAATGACATCTGGTTGATAGATGGTTGAAAAAAAATGCACATCAACGCCCTGCTTAAAGATTTTTTGCACGGAGCGCCACACCAGATCCTGCTGTTCAGTCACCTGTTTAAGGTTTCGTTGAATCTCTTTTGTGTGTTCGTTATGCATTCCGGAAAAAAGAGTAAACCAGATAATAAAGGTGATGGCCAACGATATTAGGCCGTCTTTGTATAGGCTGGTGCGTTTGGATTGGTTCTGTCTTGACATCATGGAGTGTCTCCACTCAGAGGCAGAGTATGACTTTGTGCCTCGATGCGTTTGAGGGTGTCAAAAGCACTTTGCGAAAAGGGACTAAAACCATGGGCGCCAATCCCCCAGCCGGTTTGTGGACGATAATTCAGCAGAACCTGTTGTAATTTGCGTAACTCGTCTGGTGACACCTTTTGCGGGTTGCCGACTATGGTAAAAGAGGGTAAGGAGTCTGACACCGATAAGGTGTTTAACCCAAATGAGTGATAGCGCTTGGCCACAAAATTAGCCAGTCCGCCGATTTGGTATTCGTTGCGCATCAGTGCCATCGCCACCTTTTCATGGGATCCCAGATAGTCGTAGGAGAGTTCTGACAGTTCAAGGCCATGTTGCCTCAGGAGGTGCTCGGTCATCAGGTTGCCGCAGGTTGATAGCGGTTGGGTTAGGGCCACTTTAATGGTTTTATTGTGTTTTAATTGATCGATATCTTTGATGCCGTCAATGGGAGCGGCCAATACACAGTGGTAAAAACGCTGGCCTTCTTCATGATTAATGGACGCCAAAGGAAACGTGTGGTCCGTTTGTTTGCTGAGCTGAAGAAAGACCATGGGGCCAAGTTCAACGAAGTCAATTTCCCCCTGAACGTAACCGTTAATAATGTCATGGTAGTCGTTATAGAGCTTAGGGATGACGGGGCGGTTTAGCGTGTTTTCAATCAGCTTAACGAGGGGCAGAGATTTGGCAAAACTCAACTTCGGATTGCTGACCGGAAGCGGCGCAAAATACAGCGGCTCGACTTCGGAGGCGTGGGCCCAAGACAAGCCGTTGAGCACAGGGCTGAACAAGATAAATAGAATGGCAAAAACCGAAGTCCCTTTCAAAATTTTTCCCTGGCAAACCGCTTAACTGTATTTGATCTTTTTAAAAGAAATTGCGTTTCTTTGAGTTCTCTCAAATAGTACCATAAACCCTCTTGTATAGGCGTTTAATCCTACTGTTTTTAGGGTTTTATGTCGGTTGTTGAGATGCTTTCTAATACTTTATACGTATAAAATCCAATGTAAAGGGATTGGAAGGAATATTTTACCGAGGAGAAGGGCATGGAAAAGACCGAGCAACAAATTCTTAAACACCACGGAGGGGATGGTGAACAGGCACGTGAAATGATCACTTCCACCTACGAGCGACGACATGATAACGATTTTTGGGAATTCTGGAATGCGCAGATGGGAAGTGTTGTCGGCAGGAAAGAGGGGTTGATTGATCTCGGAGCCGGAACAGGTCAATTCATCAACGACTTAGCTCTGCGTTATCCGCATAATCCCGTTGTCGGTTTTGAAGCGGCACCCTATATGTTGGCCGCGCAGTTGCCTTTGCCTGACAATGCGCATCTGGTCAAGGAAGACCTGAATGAACCGCAAGCTAATATTGAAGCCGGTTCTGTCGCGACGGTAATGGCGAATATGTTGGTGCATGAACTGCCCCAGCCGGTGAATATGTTTAAGGCCGTTTATCGTTGGTTAAAACCGGGTGGGCGTTTCTGCATTATCGACCTGGTTCGCCAACCCTTGGCCGATTACCTGAATCATAAATATCCCGATAAAGCGTTGTGGACGGAAAATTTGCAGCGAGATGTCATTGAAGACGTCTTTCAACATTTCTTGGAGCACAACCGCTATCATGCCGATGATTTGGTGTACATGTTGGAAGCGCTTGATTTTAAGGTGATTGAAAAGACTCCGTTACGTGACGGTCGCCAGGTGCGTATCGTGGCGGAAAAATAGGGCTGACAATTCGCTTGGCCGGCCCGTTTGGGTTTGAGTGACATTTTTGTTTCAGAATTCGTTTTTGGCTAGATAATTAGACTTAAAAAGCGTAAGCTGAATTTTCATCAGTCACTTCGAATCCGCGCTGCGAATAAGCAAAGGAGTTTGGTATGAGTGAGCATGTCTCATGTGATTCGTCTTGTCGTTATGTCCGTTTTTTTGAAGAATTGCATATTGAAGACATTCCATTGGTAGGCGGGAAAAATGCCTCTTTAGGTGAAATGTATCAAAGTCTGGTACCCCAAGGCGTGCCGATTCCCAACGGATTTGCCATTACAGCAGACGCTTATCGTGCGATTCTGGATGAAAACAACCTGTGGGATAAGTTGCATGAATTGCTCGACCACCTGGATGCGGACAGCACGCAAGATTTGCAGCGCCGTGGCGCCCAAGCCCGTGAACTGATCTATTCCGCTAAACTGCCCGATGCTTTGTATGAAGAGATGGTTCAGGCTTACGAAGCGCTTACCGGTCAATACCATGATTCGATCTCTCTGGCGGTGCGCAGTTCGGCGACAGCAGAAGATCTACCCACCGCGAGTTTTGCCGGACAGCAGGACACTTATCTGAATATTTCCGGACTGTCCGCCTATATCGATGCCTGCAAACACTGTTTTGCCAGCTTGTTTACCGACCGCGCTATCCACTACCGGATTGATCAGGGGTTCGGCCATTTTGATGTCGCTCTGTCCATCGGCGTACAGCTGATGGTGCGTTCCGATCTGGCCGCTTCCGGGGTGATGTTCTCAATTGATACCGAAACCGGGTTTGAGGATGTGGTGCTGATTACCGGCGCATGGGGGTTAGGTGAGAATGTGGTGCAGGGGGCGGTGGATCCGGATGAATTTTATGTCCATAAGCCGACCTTTGAAAAGGGGCACCGCAGTGTCTTAAAACGCCACTTGGGGGCAAAAAAGATCAAGATGATCTACGCCTCTGACAGTAACCGCCGCCAACCGGTCAAAAATGTACCGACCTCGCAACTCGAGCGTAAGCAATTTTGTATCAGCGATGCCGAAGCTCTGAAGCTGGCCGATTACGCAATCAAAATCGAGCGTTATTACAGCGACAAAGCTGGAAGCAAAAGGCCGATGGATATGGAGTGGGCCAAAGACGGTATCACCAGCGAGTTGTTTGTGGTGCAGGCACGCCCGGAAACCGTGGCATCGCAACGCAAAGGCACGGTGTTGGAACGCTATGAAATTAGCCCATCACACCCTCTGCCACTGGTCAGCGGGCGTTCGGTTGGCGCCAAAATTGCAGTTGGTCGAGCCAGGGTGATTCATTCTGTGCACTATCTGCATGAGTTTCAAGAGGGCGAGATCCTGGTCTCCGATATCACTACGCCGGACTGGGAGCCGGTGATGAAAAAAGCGGCCGCGCTGGTCACCAACCGCGGCGGGCGTACCTGTCATGCGGCGATCATCTCCCGAGAACTCGGCATTCCTGCGGTGGTCGGTACTCAGCAGGGCACCGAGCGCATAGAGACCGGCCAGCTATTGACGGTTTCTTGCGCAGAAGGGGATGAAGGGCATGTTTATCCAGGGGAAGTGCCGTTTGAGATTCACCGTGTTGATCTGGCTGATATGCAGCGTCCTAAAACCGAAATGTTAATGAATTTAGGGAATCCGGAGCTGGCGTTTCAGGTCAATAGTATCCCTAATGATGGGATTGGCTTGGCGCGCATGGAATTTATTATCAACAACAGTATTCAGGTGCATCCTCAGGCCTTGCTCTATCCCGATAAAGTCGCTTGTGAGAAAACCCGCAATCAAATCGAAACGCTTACCGCCGGGTTTGCCAGCGGCGCGGATTATTTTGTACAGAAGCTCGCCGAAGGCATTGGCACCATTGCCGCCGGGTTTTACCCCAAACCGGTGGTGATGCGTTTATCGGATTTTAAGTCCAACGAATACGCCGAGTTGATTGGCGGTAAGTTTTTTGAATTGAAAGAAGAGAATCCGATGCTCGGATTTCGCGGCGCTTCCCGTTATAACGATCCGGATTACAAAGCGGCGTTTGCCTTGGAGTGTCAGACGATTAAGCGGGTTCGAGAGGTCATGGGGCTGGATAACGTCATTATTATGGTTCCGTTCTGCCGGCGGGTCGAGGAAGCGCGCGCGGTGATTGAAACCCTGGCGGAAAACGGTCTGGTACGAGGCAGCAACGGCTTGCAAGTATATATGATGGTGGAAATTCCCAATAACGTGCTGCAGATCGATGCATTTTCCGGGTATTTTGACGGCTTCTCTATCGGCACTAACGATTTGACCCAGTTGGTGCTTGGTGTGGACCGCGATTCGGAAAAAGTCGCGTTTGACTATGACGAGCGTGATTCGGGGGTCTTGCAGATGGTGCGTATGGCGGTGGAAGGGGCGCATCGCAACGGCAAACACATCAGCCTGTGCGGACAGGCGCCGTCCGACTATCCTGAATTTGCCGAATTTTTGGTGGAGATCGGCATTGATGCGATGAGCCTCAACCCGGATTCAATGCTGAAAACCCTGCCCAAAATTTTGCAAACCGAAAGCAAGATTAACGGCCGGGAAACGGTGGATAAGCTGTTAGTAAATCCTGTGGATAACTTTGGGATAAGTGGCTAAAAGATCTTAAATTTACGAGCTCTTGAATGGGGTTTTGTTTCTATCGCATTGAAAATAAACCGATTATGTTTGCTTTTAAGGTGGACAGGTCTCATTTGAACAGGCCTGTTGCTTTTCCACAATGAATCAGCCAATCTTATGGAAAAAGGGATCGCCAAGCAAAAAGCCTAAGCCGCTAACAGATCCACCAGGCCTACCAAGATGGCATAACGCGCTCCTTTCCCCAAGGCGGTCAGCAGCAAAAACAACCAGAAACGCACGCGCATGACCCCGGCAATAAAGGTCAAGGCATCGCCCAATAAGGGGGCCCAGGAAAACAGCAGACTCCATACACCGTAACGCCCAAACCATGCCTGACTTTTATGCAGACTGTCCGCCTTGAAGGGAAACCAGCGTCGGCTCTGGAAGTGCAGCAGATAACGCCCCAACAGGTAGTTGACTACCGCGCCTAACGTATTACCCAAGGTCGCCCACAACCATAAGCTAAACGGATCATAACCTTCCAGCAGCAGACTGCTGAGCAGGACTTCGGAGCCCGCCGGAATCAGCGTAGCGGCGAGAAAAGAGAGTAAAAACAGCGAAAGGTAAGCGTCTAAATAGGTTTCCATAGGGGCAATCGTTAAAACTGGCCGTAGGCGTTTTCAATGCGCAGTGGAACGGTTTGGTCTTCCGTCAAAGCAATCAGGTCAAATTGCATTTGGCAGTCCTGATAGTTGGGGTGGCGCAGCAAAAACTGTTCGGCACAGCGGTAAATGCGCTGCCATTGCGCTGAGGTCACCAGCTCTAGAGGATGGCCAAAGTCGGTGGATTGGCGGTATTTGACTTCAAAAAAGATCAAGGAGTTTGAACAGGCCTGGTAGCCGATCAGGTCAATCTCACCGCCACGGCATAGATAGTTGCTTTCAATGATTTCAACCTGCTGGCTCTGTAACCAATCGGCTACTTGGCGCTCTTTTTCTCGACCAATCAGTTTGCTGGCAAGGCGTTGTTTGATCGATTTGAACGCTTTCATGGTTTAACCGGCTGCCTCTCTATGGTGGGGGGAGCCGCTTTCTCATCACTGACCGCTTCAGCATCCGCCTCTTGCGGTTCCGGTGGAGGAACCCATCGAGTCAGTTGACCGATCGGTGAGTAGTGCGCCCAAACCAGTTTTTTATCGATGGTGTAGTCAGGATTGCGATAGAGAATGCCGCTTTGTCCCTGGTTCAGACACAGGTTATCGGCCAGTTTATGGTGCTGCATAGCAAGGATAAAGCTGTCCCAGCCAAAGGCTTCCAGAGGACTTTGCAGAGCATGCGGAGTAAAGATCGCCGGAATGGTCGGAAAGATCACATTCGCCAGATCGGGGTTGTTTTCGATCTTTTGTAGGTTGGCCGGGGTGAGGTTCGAAGTGGCATACACTGGCAGTTGCAGCTGGAAAAATTCGAACTGCGGGTGGAAGACCGCGACTTGCTTGGCGTTACCGATTAAGACGATGGCTTGGAGGTCTTGACGGGTACGCGGGAAAAACTCCAGTTTCTCGCCCAAAAGCCAGCGCAGATTGTTATAGCGTGCCTGGCTCGCCTCTTCATTAATCAGGTCGCCCAACGCTTTGCGCAGATTAAGTTTTTCCACGGGGTAGCTTTTGAACACCGCCTGGTTCTGCGGATTGCTGAGCCACTGGCTGAGCAGCGATTGCGCATTATTCATGTCGCGGGACATTTCACTGCTTAGAATGCCGATGCGCTGATAGCGGTTGGCTTCCAGCTGTTGGGTGATTTGCTGGCTTTCTGTCTGCGAACGGTAGTTAAAGCTGAGAAACAGCGGGCTATTGAGTCCGGCCTGTTCGGTTTCATTGAGCGCCAATACTTTTACCGGAGCCGTATGGCTACCCTGGTCTGACGGGCTTGAGGTGATTACTGGCAAATCGGTTGAGGAATTTGCGGTGTCGAAAGGTTTTAGATCCGTCGAACCGTCTTGTGTGGTCTGCGTGTTTTCTAAACCATCTTGCTGTTTTAAGTATTGTGCCAGACGTTCGACGCTCTCTTTGGTGAGTGGGCCGACGACAAAATCGGCGCCCTCATGCACGGCTTGTTGATAGCGTTCCACGACCTGCTGAGGATCACTGGTATCGTAAAAACGTACCCCCGTTTGGCGGTTGGAAATCATATAGGCTTTGAGCAAACCGTTACGAATCTGTTCGCCGACCTCTTGATATTTGCCGCTCAATGGCAACAGGACCGCAAGCTGTTTCACGCTCGGCTGCTTGAAGGTTTCGCTGAGTTCGGCCAGCAAATGGTGCTGGTAAATCGCGTTGGGTCGCCACTCTTTTAATGTCTGTAACGCGCTGTAAGCGTACAGTCCAGGTTGTTGCATCGCCTCGAGCAGGTCCGCCCATTGTTGAGCGGGCAAATCGCCTGCTTGGCGCAGGCGTTGAAGACGGCGGATGTCTTTAAATTCAGCCGCCAGAGTTTGCCATGTTTGGCGTTCAATTTCAGCCTGCTCCCGGTCATTGGCTTGGTGCCACAGGACTTCGGTCAGTTGCAGATAATCTGACCAGGCCTGTTGAGTTTGTGCGTTTAAACGCTGCGCACGCAGTTCCTCGCGGCTCATGGCCTCAGCAGGCTTGAGCGGGGTTTCGCTGAGAACGATGTCGGACGGGGCTTTTGCTGCCTTTTGGGGTGTGGTACACCCGGTTAAACCCAGTGTAAACGCACTCAGGCTCAATGAGGTAATGAAGGTGGCAATTAAAGGGGTGCGCATGTGCATTTTTCTATAGAATGTTCACAATTAATCGTAACGCTGATTATAACGAATCGGACCCCGTAAAGTAGGTCTAAATAGTCAGCCACAGCATTCAATCGAACCCTGTGTTTTGAGTTCTGACTCGCAGAGGTTCGCAATAAGGTGATTCATGGAGCATAACACAACCTTGGCCGAGGGCGGCACCCTCTATATTGTGGCCACGCCGATCGGCAACTTGAAAGACATTACCCAACGTGCACTGGAAACGCTGAGTGCGGTGGACTGGATTGCCGCAGAGGATACCCGGCATACGCAGAAGCTGCTGCAAGCGATGGCGATACAACGGCCTTTGCTGAGCCTGCATGATCATAACGAGCAAGCGCGCAGCAGTCAGCTGTTGGAAAAACTTCAGCAGGGTGAGCACGGCGCTTTGGTGTCCGACGCCGGTACACCGTTGATTAATGATCCCGGTTTTCATCTGGTCAAGCTGCTGCGTCAGAATGGGATTAAGGTGGTGCCGATTCCGGGGCCTTCGGCGGTCATTACCGCCTTGAGCGCCGCAGGGTTGCCGACCGACCGATTTAGCTACGAGGGTTTTTTGCCGGCTAAAAACCAAAAACGTCTACAGGTGCTGGAAGGATTAAAAACCGATCCGCGCACTTTGGTGTTTTACGAATCCCCGCATCGCTTAATGGAGTCGCTGCGAGCGTTGCATGACGTATTCGGCGGCGAGCGGTACATGGTCGCTGCCCGTGAAATGACTAAAACCTATGAGCAGTTTGTCTCCGGTACGGTGAGCGAGGTCATTACCTATTTTGATACGCACGTGGATAAAGTGCGCGGAGAGTTCGTTTTGATGGTGATGGGCGATGTGGTCGAAGCAGAGCATGAAATTGGCGAACAGGATGAACTGATTTTGGCGCTGCTTAAACAGAACTTACCGGTAAAACAGATCTCTGAAATTGTCGCCGATTACAGCGGACAGAAGAAAAAAGCGGTCTATAACCGTGTGCTGCAACTTAAGGAAACCTAAAGTCATCTTTAAAGCTGTTCAACAAACAGCCGTGGAACTCACAAATCAAAGAACCGCTAAAAGCCTCAGTGGTTTTCTATGCCACTCAATCGGTGAGTGGCGAGTGAACACTTAACAGGCGTGATCAGAAACGGCCATTTTGATAATCATCAAACGCCTGCATGATTTCGGCTTGGGTGTTCATGACAAACGGACCGCGCTGAACAATCGGTTCATTCAGTGGGCTGCCGGCAACCAGCAAAAAACGGCTGATCTGTTTGGCACGGTTTTCAATGGTGACGTGTTCCCCATGACTGAGGACGCCCAGTTGGCCAGCTTGCAAAGTCCGTTCTGAGGCAGGTTTCCCCACTTTAAGCTGGCCCTCATGCAGATAGATAAACGCCGTTTGCTGCATTGGAAAAGTTTGCACCAACCGCTCCCCGGGCGGAAGCTGGACATCGAGATAGGTGGGGTTGATAAAGTTATTCTGAATAACGCCCTGCGTACCGCGTTCGGTTTTGCCGGCAATGACTTTAATGCGGGTGCCGTTGGGCCAGACTTCTTCCGGGACTTGCTCTGGGGCATATTCCTGATAGCTCGGAGTGGTCATTTTCGCATGTGCAGGCAAGTTGACCCATAGTTGAAATCCCATTAACAGACCTTCTTCCTGTTCCGGCATTTCCGAGTGGATAATCCCGCGTCCAGCCGTCATCCATTGCACGCCTCCCGGTTCGATCACGCCTTGGTTACCTTGGTTGTCGCTGTGGCGCATGCGTCCGGCCAGAAGATAGGTCACGGTTTCAAAGCCGCGGTGAGGATGCGGGGGAAAGCCTCCGATGTAATCCTGTGGCTGGTCGGTGCCAAAGGCATCAAGCATTAAAAAGGGATCCAGGTTTTTTAACTGCGGTTGACCGATGATGCGGGTTAACTTGACTCCGGCACCGTCTGAAGCGGGGAGGCCGGTATAAACCTGTTGCAGGGTGCGTGGTGTGCTCATAGCGGTATTCCTGTTTGTGATCATTTTTATACTGTCTATATTAGACGTTGCTTGTTCGATGAAAAACCGCCAAAATGCCAACTAAATGTTCTTGAAATGAGAACAAATACAATGAGTGACGGATGGTAGGGTTGGTTCATGGGACGCCTGGAAGAGATTCAAATTTTTATTCGTATTGTCGAAGCCGGCGGAATTGGTCGCGCGGCAGAGCAGATGAGTCTGGCGAAATCGGCGGTGAGTCGCCGCCTTTCTGATCTGGAAGAACGCTTGGCTTGTAAACTGATCCAACGCACGACTCGTAGCCTGAGTTTAACCGATGCCGGTCGCATCTACTACGAGCAAGCATTGAAACTGGTCGAACAGTACGAGGCGATGAACCAGGCGATTCTACAGGGTGAACAGGCTTTAAGCGGGTCTTTACGGATCGCTGTTCCGCTCTCTTTTGGGTTATCCCACCTCACTCCGGTGTTGGATGAATTTGCTAAGCGTCATCCGCAGCTTAAATTGAATGTCGACTTTTCTGACCGTCAGGTTGATTTGGTTGAAGAGGGGTTTGACTTGGCGTTTCGTATCGGCGACTTAAAGGAGTCTGCGATTCAGGCGCGGCGCATTGTGCCGATCCGCTTTGTCTTGTGTGCCAGCCCCGAGTATCTGGCTGAATATGGAGAACCGCACGATCACGAAACCCTGAGATCGCATAAAATTTTGCGTTATACCGCCAGTAATGGGGTGTTGCCGTTGGTGGATCCTCAAGGAAATGCGCATCAGGTCCATTTTGATTCACAGATTCAGGCGAATAATGGTGATTTCTTGAAACGTATGGCCATGGCCGGTCATGGGATCGTTTTTTCGCCCACGTTTATTGCCTGGGAAGCGATAAAAAATGGAGAGCTGGTCCCCGTTCTCAGTGACTACACATTGCCGGAAATGAATGCTTACGCGGTTTATCCACAAAATCGTTTTCTTGCCCCCAAAGCGCGTGCATTTATCGATTTTTTGGTAGAGCGGTTTGGCAATCGGGCTTATTGGGATGAGCCGTTGGATTAATATGCGGGCGCTGGCAGTTCGGTTACGAATTTTGAAAGCTTAGCAGTGAGATGACTTCTTGATATTGCTCTTCCGTCAGAATCTGTTTGAGGCCAAAGACACATTCGATGGTTAGCGCCATACGTTTTTTATCCAGTTCGCTCAATTCCTGAATTAACTGTAAACTGTGGTTTTTATCTCCTGCACCATCCAGAGTGTTTTCTTTTAACTCACTTTTGATATCGTGATATTTGGCATTAATAAATTCCACTTCAGCAAAGTTGCTGCGCGCAATCGCCCGTACTTGATCCAGTTGTTCAGGTGTCAGTTGAAGCAATTCCAGGTTGTCCATCACAATCGGCATGAGGGCGGTGACTGGCGAGGAAGGTTTAAAGTCTTGAGCATGGCTGTTTGCCGTCAGCATTAATAGTAACAGCAGGCCTGTTGTGTTTAATAATGGCGCCATCCAACGAGTTATACGGTCTTTCATAATGACTCTCCCGTCCTTTTGGGTGTGTTTTTTACTTTGTCAGCGGATTAGAGGTTGAGTTATTTAGTCTGAAATTGAACGGACCTGTCAAGACTTGTTATTTGCTCACAATTAGTCTAAGTTGCTCACTTTCCTTTGGGCAATCCCGCTTAGCCAATTTTATTTTTATGTCTTTACCCCCTTTGAGTTCTGTCAGTTACGCACAACAGATTTTGCAAAATGTCTTCGGGTATGAATCCTTCAGGCCGTTGCAGTCGGCGATTATTGAAGATGTGGCGAACGCAAACGATTGCTTTGTGCTGATGCCGACCGGGGGAGGCAAGTCGCTGTGTTACCAGATCCCGGCGTTGATGCGTACAGGGACGGCCATCGTGGTGTCGCCGTTGATTGCGTTGATGCAGGATCAGGTGACGGCTTTGCAGGCGAACGGCGTCGCTGCGGCCTGTTATCATTCGGCATTGGATGCGGATTCAGCGCGGGCGATTTGGCAGCAGTTGCATCAAGGGCAGTTAAAGTTGCTCTATGTATCGCCGGAGCGGTTGCTCAACAGCGGTTTTCTGCAGCGTTTGCAAACCTTGCCTATTTCCTTGTTTGCGATTGATGAAGCGCATTGTGTGTCACAGTGGGGGCACGACTTTCGCCCGGAATACCGTCAGATCGGCCAATTGCGAAACACCTTTCCGCAGGTGCCGTTTATCGCGCTGACCGCGACCGCTGATCACGCGACCCGCGAGGATATCGTGCAGCGTTTGCAGTTGCGGGATCCCCGCATCCATATCAGCAGTTTTGACCGCCCGAATATCTTTTACCGGGTGCTGGAGAAGCAGCGGCCGATGCAGCAGCTGTTGCAGTTTCTGCAAGCGCGGCAAGGCGGGGAGTGCGGGATCGTTTATGCCTTGAGCCGCAAGCGGGTGGAAGAGGTCGCGCTGAAACTGCAGGAAGCGGGCTATGCGGCCAAAGCGTATCATGCCGGACTGCCGGCGGAAATTCGCGAGAAGGTGCATCAGCAGTTTTTGCGCGATGAAATTGACATCGTCGTCGCCACCGTGGCGTTCGGTATGGGAATCGACAAGCCCAATGTGCGTTTTGTGGTGCATTACGACCTGCCGAAAAACATTGAAGGCTATTATCAGGAAACCGGCCGCGCCGGGCGCGATGGGTTGTCGAGCGAGGTGCTGTTGCTCTATTCAATGCAGGATGTGGCCACGGCACGCCATTTTGTAGAACAGATCAGCGATGAAACGCAGCGGCGCATTGAGCAGTTTAAGCTCAGCAGTATGGTCGATTTTGCTGAATCATTGACCTGTCGGCGTACCGTGCTGTTGAACTATTTTTCCGAACCGTCGAATACGGCGTGCGGAAACTGCGATATCTGCCTGAACCCGCCGCAGTGGTTGCCCGAAGAGGAGGCAAAGGTGGTGGCGCAAATGGCATTGTCCTGCGTCTACCGGTTGCAGCAGCGTTTTGGCTTGCAGCATGTTATTGCGGTGCTGCGCGGTCAGGATAATGAACGTATCCGTACACAGGGGCACCAGCAGCTTAGCACCTACGGCATTGGCCAGGCGTACAGTGCGTCGGAATGGTTGAGCTTTTTGCGCCAGCTGATTCATCAAGGGTTTTTGTATCAGGATATTCAAAATTTTTCGGTATTGCGCCTGACGGAGCGCTCCGGTTCGGCCCTCAAGGGCCAGGCCGATTTGACTTTGGCGCGGCCGAAAACCACGTTGGAAAAACTCAACAGGCCGGGTGCACGCGCTGCCAACCGCTTACGCAAAGAGGCGCTTACTTCCGAAGAGTTTGAAGTCTTTGAAGGGCTGCGTGCGCTACGACGCGACATTGCCGAAAGCGAAGGGGTGCCGGCTTATGTCGTACTGGGCGATGCGGCTCTGCTGGAAATGGCGGTTAAACGCCCGGCAAACGATGCCGAATTGTTGAAAATCAACGGCGTCGGTGAAACCAAGCTGGCGCGCTACGGTTACGAGTTCTTGCGGTTTTTCACCCAATTAGCGTCTTAGTTGTTTGTGCATACTAAAACTTAACAGGCCTGTTAGGTTTTAATGCAAACCCGATGCATTTAGTCGGCCAGTTTTCCGGAGGCTTTCAGTGCTTTAATCGAATAGAGGTCGTAGCGGGTGTTAGGGCTGTTGATTTGCGCAGTCGGTTGAATGCCGGCGATGGTGGGGGCTTTGGCCGGACGTTTGACCACAACACGCAAGCGCGCGGTGTGAAGCGCCGCATCCAGCAAGCGTTCGCTGTCCAGATCCGGGCCAAGCAGGTGCTGCAAGACCTTCATCTCTTTTTTGGCGGAAGCGCTCTTTTTCTTTTCCGGATACATCGGGTCAAGATAAATGACGTCGACCTCGGGTTTCTGGCTGAGCAGATAATCCGCGGCATCGGCATTCACCAGGGAGAGGCGTTGAATAATGCCTTTAAGCTCTTGATCTTCGGGCGGGTTATCAGCGTTTTCAACCGGTTGTCGGGCTCGGTTGAGAGCGTCTTCCAACAGAGCGGCGACAATTGGCGAACGTTCCACCATGGTGACTTGGCACCCCAGAGTCGCAAATACAAAAGCGTCTCCGCCCATACCGGCGGTGGCGTCAAGCACGCTCGGGGCGTCGTAGCTGCCTAAGCCAATAGCGCGCGCCAAAGGTTGTCCCTTGCCTCCACCGAACTGGCGGCGGTGCTGCTTTTTGCCGCCGGTGAAATCAATGCTGACCGGACCGCTAAAAGCGCTGAAAAGTCCAAGCTTGGCGGGCGTGTCATCGGTTTGGTTTTTCTCACGATACCAGCTCAGTAGCAGGGTATTGTCCAAGGCTTTTTGTGCTGGCATGGTGGCGATCAGGGGGAGTTGCAGTCGCTCGCTTAAGACTTTGGCTTTATCAGGATAAATTTGGCTGCAGACGCTTAGTGACATGGCTATTTTCAGTTCCATCGGATGAAGCTAATAAGGTAAGCTTAACCCCTGGCAGGCAAGTGATTAAGATGGCTATTATAACCATTCTATACACGGGTGTTTATTTGTTGGTGAAGGCTTAGAAAAGAGCTATGGTGGTTTTTGATAATTTTATGCGCAACTCTGTTAAAGGCGCGGTCTAAATGTCTGTTTCGACAATAAACTAAAAATATGAATGTAAAAACTTTATTCAAACTTGTTTGTACAGGCCTGTTGGGTGTGTGGGGATTGTGGGCTTATGCGGCCGCGGCGAATCCGGTGGCCAATATCGAGAAGGCGCTACAAAACCTACCGCAATTGACGCAAATGAAAGAGGCGGGGTGGCTTCTGCTGGATGAGCAGGGGAGAACTTTACAGGCCCGGTCTGCGCAGCGCCTTCTGGTGCCGGCATCCACCACCAAGCTCGTGACCGCCTATCTGGCCTTGCGTCATTGGGGCGCGGAGCATCGATTTCATACCGACTTTTTTCTAGAGCAGACGAGCGAACGAAATCAGTTGGTGGTAAAAGGCTACGGCGATCCGTTTTTGACTTCGGAAGAGTTGCTTGAAGTCGCTAAACAGCTCAAACAAAAACTCTCCGAGTTGAGGATTCAACGGTTGGATGCCATCGCGCTGGATGCGAGTTATTTTTCAGAGGGTTTGGTGTTGCCGGGCACACAGCATAGCGACAACCCTTATGATGCCATTCCATCCGCGATTGCCGCCAATTTTAATACGGTGTTTTTGCAAAAAAAGAGTGGCCGGGTGGTGTCGGCGGAACCGCAAACCCCGTTGACGCCACTGGCCGAGCAATTAGGACGGTCGTTAATGGATCAGCCGCAGAGGGTGAATACCGGTGCGGACCCAAAAACGGCACAACGCTATTTTGCCGAGCTGTTGGCGGCGTTTCTGCGAGGGCAAGGGGTTGATATAGGTGAGGGGGTGCGTTGGCAAAGGCATAGGAATGCTGATGGCCTGATTTATCGTCATTACAATAGCCATACCCTGGCTCAGGTGGTTGAGCCGATGATGAAGTACTCGACTAATTTCATTGCCAATCAGTTGGTTCTGATGCTTGCTGCGGAGCGTTACGGCCCGCCTGCCGATGAAGACAAAGTGGTGCAGTTTTTTGCGAAAGAATTGAGTGGCCGTTTCGGTTGGCGGGACGCCTATTTGGAAGATGGCGCCGGCCTTTCCCGGAATAACCGTTTGAGTCCGCAATATCTGGTTGAGGTGCTCGAGGCGTTTCGCCCTTGGAGGCATCTGCTGCCAGAAGTGGAAATGTATGTCTACGCCAAGTCCGGTTCACTGATCGGTGTGAGTACCCTGGCGGGTTACATTGAAAGGGAGCAGGAATGGCTGCCGTTTGCCGTGATGATGAACGAGCCGATTCCTTATTATCATTTCCGCAACCGCATCGCTGCAGAATTGAGTCAGGCTTTGCGCTAGCGCTTGATGATTGTTAAGTTAGGCGTAAGTACTGATGTTCTGACCTAAACTGCCAACGGGGGTGCTGTTCGCTGTCGCAACCGGTTGAGGTAGGGCGGTGATTAAGCTTAAAGCATTGTTGGTTTGCGTATCAATCGCTTTTTTTAACATTCCCACCTGAACTTGTTCTTGGGTATTGGCCTGTTGTTGCATGACCGCAGCTGATACGGCGGCATTTGCTGAGATTTCCATTGGTATACCTTAATGATTATTTAGCGAGAAGTGAAGGTATTTCTACTATATCCTGATATCGGCCGGCTTTTTGAATGCTTTAGTCACTTTTTGGCTTTTGTGAGTGAAAAGGTGATGTCAGGGGTCTCCCCATTTTTCTAAACCGGCTGTAGAAGTATATAACAATAATGGACTTTTTTCGGTCTTTGCAGTATTGTACGCCCACGCAAAAGCGGATCGGACAATCGCGGAAGGCTTGCCTTCGGAGGAAAGTCCGGGCACCGCAGAGCGGGATGCCAGCTAACGGCTGGGCGGCGTGAGCCGACGGAAAGTGCAGCAGAAAATATACCGCCGATGGCGCGTTCGCGCGTACAGGTAAGGTTGAAATGGTGTGGTAAGAGCGCACCGCGTTTTTGGTAACAAAAACGGCATGGTAAACCCCATCCGGTGCAAGATCAAATAGGAAAACAGGTCGCTGGTTCGCCAGTGCGCTGCGTGGCTCGCGCAGGTTTTCGGGTAGATCGCTTGAGGAGGGCAGTGATGCTTTTCCCAGATGAATGATTGTCACTTTCTGAACTTCAGGAAGTACAGAACCCGGCTTATAGATCCGCTTTTGCTTTTTTCTCCCGACTTTTTCTCTTCGTTTTTATTTTAAATTTCCCTGAGTGTTTTTTTCTTTTTTGCCAAAATGTTGCTCAAAAATTCATTTTTTTAAAATTTTAGGGATTTTGCCCCACATTTTCGTTTGATAAGTGTTTCTCCGCATTTTTTTGCATCTATATTGTGCTTTATTTTTTTAATTACACTATATGTGGTACTGCATTCTTTCTTCTGGTTTTGTGCTTTTCTTTTGTTTTTTATACAAGTTCTTGTGGCATTTAGTTAAAAAATAACTTTGTTTTAGTGTTGTAACCAGTTGAAATATAGGTGTTATTACCAGTTGCTAATATGCGTATTTGGTTATCTGGGTGTGTCGCTAAGTTGTTGTCCTGTAATGGAAATTTCTTAAAAGCTACGCTTGCAAGGGGTTGACAGTGGTGAGCAAGATCAATATAGTGGCGTTAAGTGGGGAAAGGTGGTGAAAAGTGGGTTTTTAAAATGCTGTTCTTTCGTGGAATCAACTCAATCAATATTGACGCTAAGGGGCGTTTGGCGGTCCCTAAGCGTTATCGTGAGTCGATTTCAGAAGCCAGCGACAATCAACTGGTTGCCACCATTGATCTGCATAGCCCCTGTTTGTTGATTTATACCCTGGATGAGTGGGAAGTGATTGAGCGTAAATTGATGTCACTCCCCAATGTCGATCCTCAGGCACGACTTTATCAGCGTTTGCTGTTGGGGCACGCTTCTGAGATGGAGATGGATGCGCAGGGTCGAGTTTTGCTGCCAAGCCTGCTGCGAGAGCATGCCCAGTTAGAGAAGTCGGCAATTTTACTCGGGCAGGGGAATAAGTTTGAACTCTGGTCGCAGGAGGCCTGGGATGCCAGTCGACCAGAGATGTTGGATAGCGCACTGTCAGGCGAAGTGTCCGAGTCACTGGCGAATTTGAGTTTGTAATCTGGAAAACGGATAGCTTATGGAAGAGAGTCAGTCGATTCACTATTCGGTGTTGCTCAATGAATCGATTGAGGCGCTCAACATTAAGCCGGATGGCATTTATATAGATGGCACTTTCGGACGAGGCGGACACAGTCGCGTTATTTTGCAAAAGCTTGGCCCTCAAGGACGTTTGATCGGAATTGATCAAGATCCGCAGGCAGTGGAGTACGCTAAAACGCATTTTGACGATCCGAGATTTGAAATTCAGCACGGCAGCTTCGAAAAAGTTCAGGAATACTGCGAAGCGCGCGGCCTGCTTGGAAAGGTTGACGGCCTGTTGCTCGATTTGGGCGTCTCCTCTCCGCAATTGGATGAGGCGGAACGCGGATTCAGTTTTATGCGCTCGGGACCATTGGATATGCGCATGAACCCCGAAGAGGGGGTAAGCGCCAAAGAGTGGTTGAAACAGGTGGATGAGAAAACCCTCGCCAAGGTGTTGAAACAGTATGGTGAAGAGCGATTCGCCGGACGTATTGCCCGAGTCATTAAAGAGGCCAGTGAAAAAGATCAGCTACACACTACTTTGGACCTGGCAGAGGTGGTCAAAAAGGTCGCTCCCAAAACCGAAAAAAATAAACACCCGGCTACGCGAACGTTTCAGGCGATTCGAATTGCGGTGAATCGCGAGCTGGATGTATTGAAGAATGTGCTTCAGGCCGCCGTGGAAATTCTGGCGCCGGAAGGACGTTTGGCGGTGATCAGCTTTCACTCGTTGGAGGATCGCATCGTCAAACAATTTATCCGGGATCAGTCGACGATTCGCGACCTGTTTCCGGATTCACCGATACAGTTGGAGGTAATTGAACCGGTTTTGAAAAAAATTGGTAAGCCGATCTTTCCAACGGAGGAGGAGTGTCGGTTAAACAGTCGCTCGCGCAGCGCGGTCTTGCGGATTGCCGAGCGATTGAAATAAGAATTTAAAAGGTTTGTGTCGTTTATTCGGTGCAAGAAACGAGTTGTACTTATCATGCTGATTAAGGGGAATCGTCGTCATGAAATTTGTTGGTAAAGAAACTACGCCAGTCCGGACACCTGGCATGCCTGTGATTAAAGTCATCGGCCTCGGAGGCGGCGGCGGTAACGCTGTCGATTATATGGTGCGCTCAAATGTCGAAGGCGTTGAGTTTATGTGTGCTAACACGGATGCGCAAGCTTTGGCAAACTCTTCCGTTTCCACCCGAATTCAACTGGGTGCCGGAGGGTTGGGAGCCGGTGCAGATCCAGAACGTGGTGCAGAAGCCGCACGCGAAGATATCGATCAGGTGAAAGAGCAGCTTCGAGATGCTGACATGGTTTTCATTACCGCAGGGATGGGCGGTGGTACCGGTACCGGTTCCGCTCCGATTGTGGCGCAAGCCGCGCGTGAAATGGGGATTTTGACAGTGGGCGTGGTCAGCCGTCCATTCAGCTTTGAACGTCGTCAAAAAATTGCGGACTCAGGCATTGAGGCGTTGGCTGAGCATGTTGATTCTCTGATTACTGTCCCTAATGACAAACTATTAAAAGTATTGGGGCGTGATTTTGTATTGGCCAAAGCCTTCGATTATGCCAATGAAGTGCTGCACGGTGCTGTTCAGGGGATTTCCGAGCTGGTCACGCGTCCAGGTATGATCAACGTTGACTTTGAAGATTTGCGTACCGTGATGACTGAGCGCGGCATGGCCATGATGGGGGTCGGCCACGCAACCGGTGAAGACCGTGCAGTCAAAGCAGCAGAAAAAGCGATTGCAAACCCGCTGTTGGAAGATATTTCGGTTTCAGGTGCCCGTGGATTGTTGGTCAATATTACCAGTGGTTTGGACTTTACTCTGGGTGAATTCAATGAGGTTGGTGATGTCATCGATCAGGTTGCGGCCAGTGATGCGAAAGTGATCATCGGGACGTCCATTGACGAAACCATGCAGGATGAGATCCGTGTGACTGTTGTGGCGACCGGGTTGGAAGAAGCAGGCGAAGTGGCGAAAAAACCGGAAATGGTCAAGCCGAACTTGACCGCGGTTCAAGCGAACAAAGAGAGTGCTGAAACGACAGTTCAAGCTGAGCAGAAAACGCCGGTAGCGGAATCTCAGCCCTTGAAACACACGGTTAAAATGGAAGCGGCTGTAGAGGCGCCAAAAGAGCCTGAGGTTGAACGTCCTAAGATGGTTGCAAACGGCGGAGTCACAGGTGGTTTGCCGAATTCAAACTACTTGGATATCCCGGCTTTTTTGCGTCGTCAGGCCGACTAAACTGACCAGGCCTGTTTAAACTTGTCCGAGTTTAACAGGCGGTCAATGACAGTGTAGTCACTGATGTTAAGAAGATTCCCTAGACCCACCCACTTATTCTCCTTTAAGTGGCGTGGGTTTTTTCTTTTGGTCTTAGTGGTCATGTTGATGTTGACTCTATTGGCCATTATTCAGGTTCAGCACCAGATTCGTCATACCGAAACACGCTACTATTTGGCTTTGCAAGAGACGATTAAAGCCAAAGAGGAGTGGGGACGCTTGATGCTCGAAAAAACCCATCTGAGTGCACCGGCAAGGATTGAGCATATTGCCCATAGCAAGCTGAAAATGACACTGAATATGAGTCAGGATAACGGTAATTTACAAACTCTGTATATTCCAAAACCATTGGAGCAAGCGGAACCTTAATGAAATTTCGCCGGGATAGAGTCGTATTTGCACTCATTATTGTCGGGTTTGTGGCGGTATTGTCCAGGGCCTTTTATGTTCAGGTGTTGCAATCCTCTTTTTTGCAGGAGGAGGGGAGCAAGCGCCAAGTACGTACTCTGGATATTCCGGCTCCTAGGGGGGTGATTTATGACCGCAACGGCGATCTGCTTGCTTTGAGCACCCCCATGGCCTCTGTCTGGGTTGATGCCAAGGTGTTTTACGGTTACCAGCAAAACTATGCGCAATTTCTTCGGGTGCTAGGTATCAGTGAAACTGAGTTAATGACCTTGGCGCACGCCCAGCAGCATAAACGTTTAAGTTTTATCCGCCAGGAGCCTGATCCGCAGGTCGTTAAGGCGATTGAAGAGCTTGAATTGCCGGGTATTTACCTTAAAAAAGTTGATTTAAGCTTCCACCCCAAGCGAGAAGACGGACGCAGTGCGCAAACCATAACGGTCAACTCACAGTCGCCATCCATCTGGGTGGATATGGAGCAGCTCAATGGGGTTCAGCAGGCTTATGCGAAACTGGCAAAGTTGTTGAATACCTCCCGGGATAAGGTTAAACGTAAAATCGAGCGTGCGTCAGAACGCCGTTTTGTTTATTTGCAGCGATCCTTGGAGCCTTATGTTGCCCAGCAGATAGAAGCGTTGGATTTGTATGGGGTGTATATCCAGGATGAGTATAAACGCTACTATCCTGCGGGTGAGATTGCTGGCCATCTGATTGGTTTTACCAATATCGACGATCAGGGGCAAGAGGGACTGGAGTTGGCTTATAATGACTGGCTGAAGGGCAAGGCCGGACAGAAACAGGTGATTAAAGACCGGGCCGGACGGGTGATTGATTTTGTCAAGGATGTCAGACCCGCCAAGCCGGGGTCGGATATTACCCTGAGTATTGATAAACAGATTCAGTTTTTTGCTTACCGCGCACTCAAATCAGTGATGATCGAACATCAGGCAGAATCCGCAAGTGCCGTAGTGCTCGATGCGAAAACCGGTGAGGTTCTGGCGATGGTGAGTCTGCCGGGATATAACCCGAATGATCGAACACAGCTGAAGGGCCGCGCCATCCGCAATCGGGTCATTACCGATCTGATCGAGCCGGGTTCAACCGTGAAACCGTTTATTGTCGCCAAGGCACTGGATGTGGGGGCGATTACCTTAGATGAAAAGATCGATACGTCTCCAGGTGCGATCCGCGTGCAAGGATACCGGATTACCGATACGCATAACCATGGCGTGTTAACTCCGGAAGAGGTGATTCAAAAGTCGAGCAACGTTGGTGCGTCAAAAATTGCATTGAAGATGTCGGCAGAGCAGGAATGGGAGCTTTGGAAAGCGGTGGGATTCAGCCGTGACAGCGGACTCTATCTACCAGGGGAGGCGAGTGGTTATTTAAAACCCGTCGCCCAATGGCAGCCATTGGATCAGGTGTCCGCGTCCTACGGTTACGGGTTTAATATTAATCTGCTGAATCTGGCACACGCTTATCTATTGTTTGCCAACCAAGGCGAAATGATGCCACTGAGCCTGTTTAAACTGGATCAACCGCCTGAGAAAACCCGGGTAGTGGGTGCGCAAGCCACGGAAGCCACATTGAGAATGATGGAGAAAGTGGTCGCACCGGGCGGGACGGCGCCTAAAGCGCAGATTCCAGGCTATCGCGTGGCCGGCAAAACGGGAACGGTGCACAAAACCAAGCAGGGCGGGTATGAGCAGAATGAATATGTTTCGCTGTTTGCCGGCGTGGTCCCGGTCTCCGACCCTGATATGGTGATGGTGGTGGCCATTAACGAACCCAGTCGCGGAGTCTATTACGGTGGGTCGGTGGCCGCGCCGGTGTTTAAAGAAGTCATGCAGCATGCTTTGCGTCTGAGGAATGTCCCTCATGATCAGAATATGGAAGAGCGTTAATGACCGAACTAAATGCGAAAAGCGCGCTAAAGAGCATTTGCCAGATCATTGCCTTTTTGGAAGGTGAAGTACTGGAGATCTCTGGCGAGGTGTCCGATGAGGACGGGATATCCGATCTGGCCTTGGATTCCCGGCAGCTGACGCAGCAGAGTGCCTTTTTGGCGATACAGGGCGCACAAGGGCATGGCCTCGATTATTTGCCTCAGGCGCTTCAAGCCGGCGCTAAACTCGTCATCAGTGATCGTGCTTTAACTCAAACCGAACAGGCCTGGTTGGCTTCTGCCGAATCGCCTCCCGAATTGCATGTAACCTCAGAATTATCCACTCAATTGGCCTCGCTGGCAGATTGGTTTTACGACAGCCCCAGTCAGCGGATTAAGGTCATCGGTATTACCGGAACCAACGGCAAAACCTCGACTGCACATTATGTGGCGCAACTGCTGTTGGCCTTGGGGCAAAGGCCGGCGCTCATAGGTACTTTGGGAAACGGGCTGCTTCAATCAGACAAATATGGGGGCTTGGAGCCAAGTGCGAATACGACGCCCGATGTGGTCAGTGTGCACCGCTTGCTGCATCAATTCGCTGACATGGGAGCCAACTGGGTGGTGATGGAAGTCTCCTCGCATGCCTTAGAGTTGGGACGAATCGAGCAGGTGCGCTTCGAATGCGTCGCTTTGACTCAAGTCACTCGAGATCATTTGGATTTTCACCCCAGCGAAACCCACTATCGTCTAGCAAAAGCAAAGCTGTTTACGGATTACAGCAGCCGGGTTCAGGTGCTGAATCGTGACGATGCACTGGGTCGTGAGTTGGCGAAGACATCCGTAAATGCATTGGTGTACGGTATAGATACCCATTCGTCAGCCGGCATAGAGTGCCGGCCAGGTGAGCTTCTGTGTACCCAATATGACTTGGTTGCGTCAGGCATTCGATTGGCTTTGCATTATGCGCAGGCTGAATGCGATACCCAAATTTATCTGATGGGCCGATTTTCCTTAGAGAATGTCCTGTGTGCAAGTAGCATTTTGCTCGCATGCGGATTTGATTGGGCGGCTTGCTGCCATAGCTTGCCTAACCTGAAGGCGGTCAATGGCCGTATGGAGGTGGTGCATGCTCAGCCAACCGTGATTGTGGACTTTGCCCATACGGCCGATGCGCTGTATAAGGTGTTGCAGTCGGTAAAAACGCACACCGTAGAGACGCAAGTTCATTCAACTGAGCAGGCCTCCCCTGGAGGGGGAGCGCTATGGGTCGTGTTTGGCTGTGGTGGCGACCGGGATCGCGGTAAACGTCCGCTTATGGCTCAAAGTGCCGAAGCCATGGCTGACCGGGTGGTGCTCACGAGCGACAATCCTAGACACGAAGACCCTCAGCAGATTTTTACCGATACGCTGGCAGGCTTTAAAGCACCGCATAAGGTAAAGGTGATTGAAGACCGCAAAGTGGCGATTGAGTGGGTGTTGCAGCAGGCCAAGCCCAAGGACTTGGTTGTTGTCGCTGGAAAGGGCCATGAGGCCTATCAGCAAATCGGTGATCAGAAATATCCATTCAGTGACCAACAAACGGTGCTGAATTGGTTTGCGGCTCAGAAAGAGCGTGTATGAGCGGTTCGAACAAGACTCAAGCGGACAGTGAGTTAGCCCCGCAGGAATTAGTAGATTGCTTACAGCAGCAACTGGTGAAATCTTCATTGTGGCCCATACAAGGAATAGCAGAATTGGAACAGCAGCTTCAAAATCCCATTAATGAACGTCACGATCCTTTTTTTTGGCTGTTGGAGGAGCTGGCCCAAGCGGTGGATGGCGATCTCATAGGACCGCTCTCGGAGTCGTCAACGCCCTTTACCAGCGTCAGTACCGATACTCGAACGCTTGAACCCGGCGCGTTATATGTCGCTTTGGTAGGCGAACGTTTTGACGGACATGAATTTATCGAAGAGGCGATCCGTCAAGGTGCGGCGGCGGTATTGGTGTCGCAACCGGTCGAGACCATTGTTCCCGGGGTGCTGGTTGAAGATACGCGATTAGCACTGGGGGTCTTTGCCCGTTGGCACCGACGGCAGATGCCGGTTAACACCGTCGTGGGAATTACCGGCAGTAATGGTAAAACGACCTGCAAGGCCCTGCTGCAATCCATTTTTTCGAACGTCGGCCTTACGTTGGCCACGCAAGGCAATTTAAATAACGATTACGGTGTGCCGCGAACATTGCTGGAGTTGCGGCCGCAACATCAGTTTGCCGTGATTGAAATGGGCGCCAACCATTGCGGTGAGATCGCTTATTTGACCCAGCTGGTGGAGCCGGATGTGGCGCTTCTGACCAACGCTTCGGGTGCGCATTTGGAAGGGTTTGGTTCCTTGCAGGGGGTGATTGACACCAAGGGTGAGCTGTTTATCGGCCTGAATCGATACCACGGCAACGGTTGGGCCATTTTAAACGCCGATTCGGTGGGGTTTGAACAGTGGCAGGCCTCCTTAAGTGATTTGGGCGTGGAAAACTACCTGACGTTTGGCGAGCAAAATCCTGCTGATATTCAGGTGCAAGGTTTTTCCAGCAACGGTGAACAGATTGAATTCGATTTGTCGGTGAAAGGTGAGCGGCAAACCGTTACAATGCCGATGCTGGGCAGACATAATGCCGTCAATGCCGCTGGGTGTACCGCGGCGGCCTTGGCGGCCGGGTTGAGCTGGGCGGAGATTATGCCGGGTCTGGTGAATTTCAGTGGCGTCGGCGGACGCCTGCAACGCACCCGTTTGGCAAATGGGGGGTGGCTGATTGATGACAGCTATAACGCCAATCCGCAGTCGGTGCGTGCTGCGATTGAGGCCTTATCTGCTCTGCCGGGGAAAACCGCACTTTGTCTTGGGGCGATGGCGGAATTAGGGGATTCGGTGACTGACGCGCATGAGGAGATTGCAGCCTATGCCCGTGAGAGAGGCGTCGATCGCCTTTATGTTTACGGAGAGGCGGCGCAAACCATGCCGAGTGTCTTCGGCGAAATGGGACAATGGTTTGATGATCACGACGCCTTGGCAGACGCGGTACAGCGCGCTTTAGCGCTGGCCCAAATCGACCACGTGTTGGTCAAAGGATCGCGCAGCGCACATATGGAAAAGGTGGTTGAACGGCTGACGAAGGGTGAGTTCAACCAGGCCTGTTGAATTTTTAGAGTAAATGAAACAACACTAAGTGGACACTAAAAGGGAACATTGAACGCATGTTAATTTATTTAACCGAATACCTACAGCAATATATTTCCGGTTTTGGTGTCTTCAGTTACATCACCATGCGTGCAATTATGAGTGTCCTCACCGCATTGGTGATCTCGTTCCTGGTCGGTCCGGCCATGATCCGCTGGTTGACGCGTTTAAAGGTCGGGCAAAGCATTCGCCTGGACGGTCCACAGACGCATTTAGTGAAATCAGGAACTCCCACCATGGGCGGAACCCTGATTCTGTTTTCGATTTCTCTATCGGTGATTCTATGGGGCGATCTCACCAACCATTATTTAGCGGTGGTGACCTTGTCCATGCTCGGATTTGGTGTTATTGGCTTTATCGATGATTATAAGAAGGTCGTGTACAAAGATCCAAACGGTATGCGTGCGCGCACCAAGTATTTATGGCAGTCGATCATCGGTTTTGCGACCGCTTACGCGCTTTTTTCCCTGGCAAGCGTGCCGGCAGAAACCCAGTTGCTGATCCCGTATATGAAAGATACGGTGATTGAACTAGGGGCTTGGACCTTGCTTTTGAGTTATCTGGTGATTGTCGGGACCTCTAATGCCGTGAATTTGACCGACGGTTTGGACGGTCTGGCGATTATGCCCACGGTGATGATCTCTGCGGCCTTGGGAGTGTTTGCCTATCTTTCCGGTCACGTCTATTTTGCCGACTATTTGAATATTCCGTACATTCCCGGGGTGGGGGAAATGACCATTCTGGCTTCGGCACTGGTCGGCGCCGGGCTCGGTTTTCTGTGGTTTAATGCCCATCCGGCTCAAGTGTTTATGGGGGATGTGGGTTCGCTGGCCATCGGTGCGGCACTGGGCGGTATGGCCATTGCCGTTAAGCAGGAGTTGGTGCTGTTTGTAATGGGCGGAATCTTTGTTGCAGAAACCCTTTCTGTGATCCTGCAGGTGGGCTCTTTTAAGCTACGTGGCAAACGTATCTTTTTAATGGCACCGCTACATCATCATTTTGAGCAGAAGGGGTGGCATGAATCCCAGGTGATTGTGCGCTTCTGGATTATTACGATTATTTTGGTATTGATTGGCTTAGCGAGTCTGAAGATTCGCTAGGCAAAAAATAAAACAAGTATATTAACAGTAGGCTGTTGGAACAGGAACATAGAACAAAATGTATTTAGTGGCAGGCTTAGGCATTACCGGTCAATCGGTTTTAAGATATTTTAAGGCTCATGGAGAGTCTTGCTTTGCATACGATACCCGTGAAGAGCTGGATGTTTCGGCGTTAGCTGCACAATTTCCTCAGGTGGAGTTTGCTACCGGGCACCTGCCTACTTCCTGGATCAGTCAGTTTGATACGGTTGTATTGAGTCCCGGGATTGCCCAGTCCGAGCCTTGGGTAGCGAATTTGCTAAAAATCGGCAAACAGGTGATTGGCGATATCGAATTGTTTGCCCGTTCCGTCAGTGTGCCGGTGATCGGTATTACCGGCTCCAACGGCAAGAGTTCGGTTACGACTATGACGGGCTTGGCTTTGCAGGAAGCAGGTTATCAAGTCGCCATGGGCGGCAATTTGGGCGAACCGGCACTGGATCTGTTGATGGACGAAAACGATTACGATGTGTATGTATTGGAACTGTCGAGCTTTCAGTTGGAAACCACCTATTCGCTGCAAACCATTTCCTCGGCCGTGTTAAATATTTCCGAAGACCATATGGATCGTTATGACGGGCTGGAAGATTATATTCAGGCCAAGACCAAAGTTTTTGAAAATACCGAGTTAGCGGTATTGCCGGAGAGTTTCAGTGAGGTCGGAATGATTCATCACTGTCCGGTTGTCCATTTTGGAATCAATCCGAGTTTCAATCATACTGAGAATGATTATGTTCTGGAAAACCTCAACGGGCAGGCCTGGTTGGTTCAGGGGCAACGCAAGTTGGTGAAAGTATCCGATATGGCACTGCAGGGCAAGCACCACCTGTTAAATGCTTTGGCGATGATGGCGTTGTGCCAACCGTTTAAGGTGCCTGAGACCTGCTTTCAAAAAATACTGGCTGAGTTTACAGGCCTGCCGCACCGCACCCAACTGGTGGTGCGTTTTAATCACGTCGAGTGGATTAACGATTCTAAAGGGACGAATGTCGGCGCTACCCTGACAGCGATCGAAAGCACGGGGGAGCAGGCCAAGCATCAAGGCGGCAAAGTGATTCTGATTGCCGGTGGTGTGGGGAAAGATGCCGATTTCAGTCCTCTGCAACCGGCGGTACACCAGTACTGCCGTGACGTCATTCTGTTCGGTCGCGATCAGGATAAAATTGCTGCGGTACTGCCGCACGAGGCTCTGGAGAAGGTGGAAACGCTCTGTGAAGCGGTTAAGCTCGCCGGGCGGAAGGCGCAGAGTGGTGACATCGTGTTGTTTTCACCGGCGTGTGCCAGTTTTGACCAGTTTGCCAACTATGTGGAACGCGGGGAGGCGTTCGAACGTTATGTAGGCGATTGGATTTGTGATCAGGAGCAGGGAACCGCATGCTGAGCCAATGGGCATATTGGCGTGAACGCAGTCAGCAGTGGCCGGTAGATTACTGGTTATTGGGGCTGGTAGTTACCCTGGTCATGATAGGATTGATGATGGTCGCTTCCAGCTCGATTGCCATCAGCGAAAAACGCTTTGACGACAGTACCCATTATGTTTTGCGGCAGTTCATTTCTTTGGGACTGGGACTGGTGGCCGCTTATATTGTCTTTCAAATTCCGCTCTCCTTTTGGGAAAAAAACCGCGGTAAGCTGTTTCTGTTGGCCCTGTTTTTACTGGTGTTAGTGCTGATTTTCGGTCGCGAAATCAACGGCAGTAAACGCTGGCTACCGTTGCTCGTCATGAATTTCCAACCTTCTGAATTTATGAAACTGGTCATAGTGGTGTTTATGGCCGGGTATCTCAATCGTCATGCCTCTGCGGTAAAAGAGAGTTTTGAGGCTGTGATCCGTTTGGCGTTACCCTTTGGGGTAATGGCGGTTCTACTGTTAATGGAACCGGACTACGGCAGTACCTTTGTGATTGCGGTGGTGATTACCGGTATGTTGCTGATTGCCGGTGCTCCGTGGCGTTATTTTGTCTTGACGGTTTTGCCGATGGCTTCCCTGTTAGCGGTGTTAGTGGTGATCTCACCTTACCGTATGGCACGGGTGAGCAGTTTCCTGGATCCATGGCAGGACCCTTTTGGAAGCGGCTACCAGTTGACTCAGGCTTTGATCGCTTTAGGGCGAGGCGAGTGGGCCGGGGTGGGGCTGGGCGGCAGCGTGCAAAAACTGCTGTATTTGCCGGATGCACACACCGACTTCCTGTTTTCGATATACGGTGAAGAGTTCGGATTTATCGGCATTTTGCTGTTGGTCGTGTTGTATTTGTTGTTGCTGCAACGGTTGTTTCGTATTGGGCGTAAAGCGCTGGAGAGCGATAAGTTCTTTGGGGGCATGGTCGCTTACGGGATCGGTATCTGGATTATTTTGCAGGCGATGATTAATATGGGCGTCAATTTGGGGGCCTTTCCGACTAAGGGCTTGACCCTGCCGTTTATGAGTTATGGTGGCAGCAGTATGCTGTTATTGATCATTGCGATTACATTGGTATTTCGGGTGGATTTTGAAACACGTAGCGGGATTCCCGAAGGCAGTGGCAAGGTGGCCGATAAGCAACCCCGTTCAGAACCCCGTGCAGAATAAAGATGGAGGTCGATTTGCAGCAAGCATCCCTGCAAAACATGTCACAACAAGCGTCGCAGAAACCCTTAAAAGTGGTGATTATGGCCGGTGGGACCGGTGGGCATGTCTTTCCGGGGATTGCCATTGCTCATGCCTTGCAGGATCAAGGTGTCGATGTCAGCTGGCTGGGTACCGCTGGCGGCATGGAGGCCGATTGGGTTGAGAAAGCGGGCTTGGCGTTTAACGCGATTTCGATTAAGGGCTTACGCGGCAATGGATTGTTAGGCTGGTTCAAAGCACCGTTTAATGTCACCCGAGCCTGGTGGCAAGCGTTTAAAATCCTGCGAGGGCAACGTCCGAATCTGGTTTTAGGGATGGGCGGTTTTGTCTGCGGTCCAGGCGGTTTGGCCGCGAAATCACTGGGGATTACCTTGGTGATCCACGAACAGAATGCGATTCCGGGGATGACCAATAAGTGGTTGGCGCCTTTGGCCACCAAAGTCATTACCGCTTTTCCACAGCAGGTTTGGTCAGACGCTAAGGTGGAGACATTAGGGAATCCGGTACGCAGCGGGTTGGAAACCCTCGACGTTATCACGGCTAATGAAAATGAAGCCTCGCAACCGTGTCGTCTTTTGGTTCTGGGGGGGAGTCGCGGCGCTCTGGCTTTGAATGAAACCTTGCCGAAAGCTTTGGCTCTAATGCCGCCGGAAATACGCCCTGATGTTTGGCACCAAACCGGCGTTAAAACCTTGGAAACGGCGCAGCAAGCCTATTCTCAGCAGGCCGGTTTGGAACAGAGTCGGATCAGGGTGGTTCCCTTTATTGAAGATATGCAGCAGGCGTATGGTTGGGCGGACATGCTGCTATGCCGCTCAGGAGCTCTGACGGTCAGTGAACTGATGGCTACGGCACGCCCGGCAATCATGGTGCCTTATCCGCATGCGGTAGATGATCATCAGACTGCCAATGCGCAGGCCCTGGTCGTTTTGCAGGGGGGCGAAGTCATTCAGCAGTCAGAATTGACTCCAGAACGCTTATCGGAGGCGCTGATCGCCTGGTGTAGTGATTCCCATAGACGTGCCGAAGCTTCTCGGAAGATCCGTGCGGGCGCTCCCAAACAGGCAACGGAAAAAATTGTGGCGCTGTTACTGAAATTGATGCGTTAAGCGCGTCATTTAAGCCATAGTAAGAGGACCTTATGCAGACACTTATCGGTGAAAATGGTTATAAAGGGCTTAAAGGCAAGCGAGTTTTAATTACCGGTGCTTCCAGCGGGATCGGTGCCGGCATGGCTCGTGTCTTGGCTCGAGAGGGCGCGCGTTTGGTGTTGCACTATAATCGCAATGCCGAAGGGATTGAGCGGACGATGCAGAGTTTGCGCGACTATGATGGCCAAGCACAAATGCTGCGGTGTGACTTCCGACAACTCGATCGACTGGAATCCTTTTTTAAACAGGCCTGGTCGATTTATGAAGGCTTGGACGCTTTAGTCAATAATGCCGGTATTGTCACCAAAACCACCGCTCTTAACGATCCTTTCGGTGAACAGTTTTCTGACACCTTGAAAGTGAATTTGCAGGCCCCATATCAGTTGAGCACGGCCTTTGCCCAGGCCTGTATCTCCGCTGGGCAGAGCGGTGCGATCGTCAATAATACCAGCATTCACGGGCAGGCAACTTGTGAGTGGTTTTCCGCTTATGCGGCCTCTAAAGCCGGCTTGGATGCGATGACAAAAGTTCAAGCGGTGGAGTGGGGACGTCATGGTATCAGAGTCAACGGATTAGCGCCCGGAGTCGTCCCGGTTGAACGGACACAAACCATTTTGTCCGAAGCGAAAATGCAGCAAAAATGGCACGATCAAATGCCCTTAGGACGCTATGGCACCACCGAAGAGATGGGGGAGGCGACGGCGTTTCTGCTGTCTGATGCCTGTAACTGGATGACCGGATCAATCTTAACGATGGATGGAGGGTTAATTGCACGCGGCAATTATCCTGGACGTGAGTAAAAAAGCGGTTTTTTTTGCCGCTTTTTATGTTTAATCAATGTGGCCAGCGATTTCAAGCCCCACTTTTTTGTCCGTTAACCCTGTTGTCTAAAGGGGAGCGCGCCTTTGATTTTCCTTAGATTGTGTTTTTGAGTGCAAGTCGTATGACAGGTTGGCATTTACTTTGCTTTATCCGGGTTAGGTAAATGTCTATTGTCAAATAAATGTCAAGTGAAGTAACTATGCAAGCCTTTCTAGAAAAATTGACCATCAAACAGAAAATGCGCTTTGGATTTGGCGTTATCTGGACGGTTCTCGCGATTATCACTCTGCAAGCCGTGGTGAATCTTTATCTGGTTCGCCAGAGTGTTTCTGAGGTGGTGAATGAAAAACAACCGGTAGCGATTGAAGCGTCCGAGCTGGCGTTGGAACTCGAAAAGAGTATGAACGCCCTAAGCGTTTACCTTTCTACGCATGATGCGGCTCTGTTGGAAGCCTATCAGCAAGGTTACGCCAATGTCGGTGAGCGTGTGAAAAAAAGCATTGAATTGATGTCTGGAAATGGGGAAGCGCAATCAGAACTGTTAATTCAATACCGTTCGGTTCAGGGTAATTTGGAGTTGTTGCCGAACCTGGTTGAGCAATTGGTCGATCTGCAAGAGCACCGCAGTAAGAATTTCCCGGCTTTCCAATATGTAGACGACCATCTGGCCGGTCCTGCGAGTAATATGCAGCATGAAATTAATCTGATGATCGACTCCGAAATTTCTTCTTTGGAGTCTGAGCGAAAAGGCATGGTGACCAGTCTGTTGAATTTGCAGAAAAACTGGTTGAATGTGATTTCCAATGTGCGCGGTTATGTGGCTTTCCGTACGGACAACATGGCTGAGACCACCGAAGCCTATCTTGATCAGGTTGAACAGCTCATTCAGCAAATGATGCAGCAGGACAAAGTGGAACTGACCTTGGAAGAAGAGGAAGGTTTAAGCAAAGTTTGGAATATCTATCAATCCTATCGCGAACATTTCATGCAGTTAAAGAGTATCCATCAAAGTGAAAAGTGGCGTATGGATACGTGGCTGATGAAAAATGAGATCGAGCCTTTATTCAAAAAACTGGACAGAGAGTTGATCTCCATTTCCAAAGCCGCAAACAATGAGATGGTGCAAGTCAGTGAGTCGGTGATGGAATCGAGCATCTACAATATTATCTTTGTGCTGTCGGTTTCCATTGTCGGTCAGATTATGGGGATGCTGGTATCACGCAGTGTGACGCGTGCTGTGGTTGAACCGATCCAACAAGCCAGCGGCGCGATGAAAGCGATTGCCGAAGAGGATGGCGATTTAACGTTGCGACTGCCGGTTAAGGGAAAAGATGAGTTGGCGGATCTGTCACGCTACTTCAACCAGTTTATTGAAACCATTCAAATTATGCTGAAAGAGGTGTCGCAAACGGTTGAACAGTTGGAGGTCTCCTCAAAAGGCTTGTTGGAAATTACTCATGAAACCAAGTCGGGAACTCAACAGCAACTCGCTTCTTCCCGTCAACTTTCGGATGCCATGGTGGATATGACTACGAAAGCGAAGAGTGTAGAAGATCATTCGCATAATACTTCGAGAGCCACACAGCAGGCGTCATCCAGAGTGAAAGAGGGCGGGGACTTGGTCACCGGTACAGCCAAAGAGATTCAAAAACTCTCGGATGGTATGCAGGCCATGACTGAGGCGGTGTCTCAGCTGCGTGATGACAGCGAGCAAATAGGGACGGTGGTCAATGTCATTCGCGAGATTGCCGAACAGACCAATCTGCTTTCTTTAAATGCGGCCATCGAAGCGGCGCGCGCCGGTGAGCATGGACGCGGTTTTGCTGTGGTGGCGGATGAGGTCCGAGGCTTGGCTCAACGCACTCAAGAATCGACCTTGCAGATTGAGCGCATCATCGACAAAATTCGTCAAGCGACGCTTTCAACCGTGGATATGGTTGAGCAGAGCCAAGAAGCAACCAAAGCCAGTTGCGATGCAGTTTATACCTCAGAGCGCGCCTTGAGTCCTGTCATGGTGTTGATGGACGACATTAACAAAATGAGTGAACAGATGTTCAATGCGGCGCATTCACAAAGTGAACTGGCTCAAGAAATAAACCGTAATATCAAGCAGATTTACGAGGTCACAGAAAAAGCGGCTAAAGGCGCTGAGAATACTGAATCGGCGGGGCATAGAATGCAAGACTTGGCTGATAAGCTCGAAAGTCTGCTGAAACAATTCAAAATTTAACCATGATTTTCAAGACTTGCGCCTAGAGCCGGTAGTCGCCATGTGAAGAAAAGTATCATGAAGTTTTCAACAGGCCTGCCTTTGCAGGCCTTTTTTTTGTTATGATTCTCTGACTTTCTTAAACCGAGGTTCTTATGTGGCACTACCCTCAAATTGACCCTGTTGCCCTAGATTTGGGTTTTTTTAAAATTCACTGGTATGGGTTGATGTATCTCTTTGCCTTTTTATTAGGCTGGGCATATGGGGTTTATCGTGCCCGTAGTCGCCCGCCTTGGAATTCCGAGCGCGTTGGTGATTTGCTATTCTATATCGCGTTAGGGGTCATTCTTGGCGGAAGACTTGGTTATGTCCTGTTTTATGATTTGGCCGTTTATCTACAAGATCCGATGGCGATTTTTCAAGTCTGGCATGGCGGCATGTCATTTCACGGCGGCTTAATTGGCGTGACGATCGCCATGTGGCTGTACGGTCGAAAAATTGGTCTTTCGTTGTTGCAAGTCAGTGACTTCGTTGCGCCGCTTATTCCAATAGGCCTGTTGACCGGGCGCATTGGTAATTTCATTAATAGCGAATTGTGGGGGAAAGTCACCGATTCTCCGCTGGGGATGGCGGTGTATGATCCGGAGTTACAACAGGTGGTGACAAAATATCCGACGCAATTGCTGGAAGCCCTGTTGGAGGGGCTGGTCTTATTTATTATTTTGGCGCTTTTCAGCCGTAAAGCGCGGCCCGCTGGTTCGGTTGCCGGTGTGTTCTTAATCGGTTATGGTGTTTTCCGTTTTATCGTTGAATTTTATCGGATGCCGGATGTGCAGCTGGGGTATCTTGCATGGGGTTGGTTAACGATGGGACAAGTGCTTTCTGCGCCGATGATTCTAATTGGAGCAGGCCTGGTTATTTGGTCTTATCGCCGTGCCGCGACGGCTTCAGTCGCACCGCATAAAGCTTAATCATGATAAAGACCAATAAAGTGTGAATGTATGAAACAGTATTTAGAACTTCTTGAGCATATTATCGAACAGGGAACCGATAAAGGAGATCGCACCGGAACCGGCACCAGGTCGGTGTTTGGTTATCAAATGCGCTTCAATCTGCAAGACGGCTTTCCTCTGGTGACCACTAAAAAATTGCATTTGCGCTCGATCATTCATGAGCTGTTGTGGTTTTTGTCCGGAGACACCAATATTCGCTATCTGAAAGAAAACGGTGTGCGAATCTGGGATGAATGGGCGACAGAAGAGGGTGATTTAGGGCCTCTGTATGGGAAACAGTGGGTCGCTTGGCAAACTCCGCAAGGTGAGACAATCAATCAGATTGCTGAGGTGGTTGAAACCTTAAAAACCAATCCTGACAGTCGACGTATGATTGTATCGGCATGGAATCCCGCTGATTTGCCCGACGAATCGGTTTCCCCGCAAGAGAATGTGCATAATGGCAAAATGGCCTTGGCCGCTTGCCACGCCTTTTTCCAGTTTTATGTCGCCAATGGCCGGGTTTCTTGCCAGCTTTATCAGCGCAGCGCCGATACCTTCCTGGGGGTTCCGTTCAATATTGCCAGCTATGCCTTGCTGTTGCATATGGTGGCGCAACAGACCGGCTATGAAGTGGGTGACTTTGTATGGACGGGAGGGGATGTCCATCTGTATAACAACACCATGGAACAAGCGAAAATCCAGTTGCAGCGTGAACCCTATCCGCTGCCGAAACTGGTGATTAAACGTAAGCCAGATTCTATTTTTGATTATCGTTTTGAAGATTTTGAAATTGTGGATTATGAAGCGCATCCGCATATCAAAGCTGAGGTCTCGGTATGAGAATCTCGATGATTGCGGCGACCACCAAAAACCGAGTGATCGGACGAGATAACCAAATGCCTTGGCATCTGCCAGATGATTTAAAGTTTTTTAAAGCGAAAACCCTTGGTAAACCGGTCATTATGGGGCGCAAGACCTTTGAATCGATTGGTTCGAAACCCTTGCCGGGGCGCCCCAATATTGTGATTAGCCGAAACAGCGATTACCAGCCAGACGGCGTTCAGGTTTTCCCTTCTGTTGACCAGGCATTAGCGATGTTGGATGCGTTCGAAGAAGTCATTATTATGGGGGGCGGCCAACTGTATTCCGAGATGCTCTCTAAAGCCGATCGCCTTTATTTGACAGTGATTGACACAGACCTTGAAGGCGATACGTTTTTCCCGGATTGGACCCAGTTTAACTGGGTGGTGTCAGAACGAGAACAGCACGATTCGGATGATCGTCATGCTTACCCTTTCGAGTTCATAACCTTAGATAAAGCCTGACTAAAAAAAATTGATTATCCTTAGCCTCTGTTTTCACTAGAATGCCCATTCAGGCGCTAATTTTCATAAAAATAAAAAATAGAAATACAGAGGATACCTATGACCATTAAAGCTCGGATGATTATCGGAATCGCCGGTGCCATTTTCTTTTTACTTGCCAGTAATCTTGTCACCCAATATCTCATCAATGAAACCAACCGCACTATGGACCAAATTATCAAGGTCAATGGTGTTAAAACCTCACTACTGAATAACTTGAAAAGCCTTTCCGAAGAGCGCGCCATTCTGCAGCGTGATATGGTTCTGTTTGAAGAAGAGGAGAAACAAGCTGAGATCAAACAGGAGCTTAATCGAACGCGTGAAGAAATTAGCGCCATTTTTCAACGTTTGGATGAATTGTCATTAGATGAACAGGAAACTGAGCTTAAAGAGGCGCTAATGACCAATGTGGCGAGTGCAAATACCTCTTTTTCCAGTTTTATGATGGCGATCGAAGAAGGGTTTGCGGAAGAAGCCGTGGTGATTTTGACGACGGAATTCAAATCTAAGTATGAAAACTTCCTCGAAATCGTTGAGCGTTTTCGTAATTATGAGGTAGAGCAGACCAATCAAGCGGTAGAGTCTCTCTATAAGGGGCAGAAGCAGGGTGAGCTCTTAATCTGGTCATGGTTAGCCATCAGTGTCGTGCTTTTCAGTTTGATCGGCTGGATTGTTGCGCGTAGCTTCTTGAAGCCCATTAAAGCGATGTGCTCCGCGGTGGAAAGTATTGGCAGTACAGGGGATCTCAGCCACCGAATTCAAGTGCGTGGCAAAGATGAATTAGCGCAAGTCTCGGAGCAAATTAATACGTTGTTTAACCGCATGGATCGTGCCATTACGGATGTGGTGTCAGTGATGAATGAAGTGGCTGAAGGACGTTTTGATCGACGGGTTGAAGTTGGTAAGCGTGGTCAGTTCTTGCAGTTGAAGCAAGGTGTCAACGCTTCTTTGGATCAACTTGATGGCGTTATGAAGATGCTGTGCCACACGGCTGAGAATTTCAGTGAGTGCCGCCTGACAGTAGCCCATGATGAAAGCGTGGAGTTAAAAGGCAGTTTTTCGGAAGTAGTGCTGAACTTGAGGCAGTCTGCTGACACCATGAAAGCCAGTGTACAATCGATTGCCAAGACGTTGGAGGCCTTGTCGCAAGGTAATTTCTCTGTCCGTTCAGAAATTGAAGTTGACGGGGATTTTAAGTCTCTAAAAGATTCGTTGAATGCTTCATTGAACGATCTTGAACGCTTCGTGGATGAAGTGGCGCGTGTACAGGCGGGGATCAGTGAAGGCGATCTAACGCACAAAGTTGAAGGGGGTTACCAAGGTAAGATGGCGGTGCTGAAAGATTCGCTTAACAGCTCCGTGGCGAATATCTCGGTTATGGTTGGTAAAGTCGGCGCGGTAGCGGGTCGCGTCACAGTTGAAGCGGGTGAAATGGCCAAAGGCAGTCAAAATGTGTCACAGCGCATTCAGCAGCAAGCCGCAGCCTTGGAAGAGACCGCGGCGACCATGGAAGAGATGACGGCAACGGTGCGTAAAAACGCCGAGCATGCTCAACAAGCTAATCAAATGTCCAGTGAAGCTCAGCAGCAGCTCTCCGGTGGCTTGAAAACCATGCAAAACGCCTTAACCTCAATGGAACAAATGGTTGAAGCGAGCCAGAAAATCAGCGAAATCATTACCTTGATTGACGGCATTGCCTTCCAAACCAACCTGTTGGCACTGAATGCGGCGGTTGAAGCCGCGCGAGCTGGCGAGCATGGCCGCGGCTTTGCAGTGGTCGCCAGTGAGGTGAGAAGTTTGGCTGGAAAATCGGCAGAAGCCGCGGGTGAAATTAAATCGTTGATTGAAAACAGCGTTGAAATCAGTGAGACCACCGGGCGATATGTGCGTCAAACCAGTGATGTCATGGAACAGATCAGCAGCTCTATCCAAACCGTGGGCGACATGATTGCCGGCATTTCTGAAGCCAGCCATGAGCAGGCGCAGGGAATTGAGCAGGTCAACAGTTCTGTTGCCTCTATGGATCATATGACACAGGAAAGTGCCGCGGTGATTGAACAAACGGCGGCTGGAAGCCAGGATCTGTTAAAAGACTCCGAGATGCTTAAAGAACAGGTGCAACGTTTCAAGTTGGAAAACCTAACCGAGCGGCGAATGCAGCTGTTGATTAGCAGTGATGATGGTGGCCTGTTTGAAAAAATGATTGAAGCCCATTTGGCGTGGAAATCAAAAATTCGTGGTTTCGTAGAAGGTATTGATATCGGGGTGAACTACGAAACAGCTACGGATCATACCGCTTGTGCCTTAGGTAAATGGTATTACGGTGAAGGGCAGAAATTTATGCATTTGCCGTTGATGAAAACCCTGGGAGACGAACATATGCAGATGCATCAAGGCATCAAAAAAGTGATGGATGCGAAAGAGCTTGGTGATCAGGAGGCCGTTGAGGCGGGATTGAGAATGGTAGATCAATACAGTGAAAAGGTCGTCGAGATTCTCTATCAAATTATCGAGGAGTTGGGCTCGCAAGCATAGAGTTGAACTCTGATCTCATGTTTAAAAAGCCCCGTTAATTCGGGGCTTTTTTCATTAATAGAATGAGAAAGATCGCCGTGGCCATTAAAACAATGGCTGGCCCGGTTGGAATGTCCCATGCCATTGAGGCGGCTAATCCACTGATTACAGAAAGACCTCCCAGCAGTAAACTAAACCCCAGCATGCCTTCCGGACTGTGCGCCAAACGTCGAGCCGTCGCGGCGGGGATAATCAGCAATGAGGTAACCAGTAAAACACCAACAATTTTCATGGAGAGTGCGATCATCAGAGCCAAGAGCAGCACATAATTGAGTTGAACCGATTTTACGCGAATCCCTTCAATCTGTGCCAGTTCGGGATTGAGGGTAATGTTAAGCAGGTCTTGCCAGTGTTTTAGGTAAAAGAGTAGGGTCAATAAACCGACAATGGCAATCAGAATGAGATCCGAACCGGTGACGCTGAGAATGTCACCGAAAAGGTACCCCATAATGTCGATTTGGACCGCATTTTGTAGGCTTAGCAGAGCTAACCCCAGTGCTAGACTACTGTGGGCGAGAATGCCTAGCAGAGTGTCTGAGGAGAGCTGCGTTCTTTGTTGCATCTGATGTATGCCTAGCGCGATTAACAGTGACACTAAAATAACGCTTAGGGTCAGATCCATTTGCAGGAATAGACCGAAGCTGACACCCAGAAGTGCCGAGTGGGCTAAGGTGGCGCCAAAATAGGACTGGCGCTGCCAGACCATAAACACGCCGAGTGGCGCAGCAATTAAGGCAATGCCCAATCCACCTAATAGAGCAAAAAGCAGAAAATCAGGAATTCCGTACATTGGAGTGTCTCTTATTCTTTAATGTGAATGTGGCCGTGTGCCAACTCGCATTCATGATTGTCATGATGATGTTCATACAGTGCGAGTTCCTTGGCGCTGTCACCGAAAATTGCGGCAAATTCGGGAGTCTGACTGACGCTTTGCGGGGTGCCGGAACAGCATAAGTGCTGGTTGAGACAGAGTACCTGATCGGTGCTTTTCATCACAATATGCAGGTCGTGGCTGACCATTAATATGCCTAAATTAAAACGTTTACGCAATTCGTTAATGAAGTGATAGAGTTCCGCCTGCCCATGAACATCCACTCCCTGGGCGGGTTCATCCAATACTAGAAGGTCCGGATTTCTCAGGAGCGCCCTGGCGAGCAGAATGCGCTGCATTTCTCCACCGGACACTTTTTGAATCGGTTGGTGAAGGAGGTGGCGGATATTGAGTTCATCCACTACTTGATCCAGGGCTGTGGTATGATTCGCGCTGAAACCGAACAGGCCTGCCCATTTTTTTACATTCTTGTAGGAAGGATCGAGCGCCAGGCTTAAAAACCGTCTTACCGTTAAAGGAAAGGTGGGGTCCACTTGAATTTTTTGCGGCATAAATCCGATTCGCAGGCGCGGTTTTTGACCAACCTGTCCTGCAGTCGGTTCGATAAGGCCTAATAGGATTTTAAGCAGGGTTGACTTACCGGCACCATTAGGACCGATGATCGTAACGATTTCGCCGGCATGAATTCGAAATGAAATGTCATGAAGCACTTCATGGTCTTCAAAGCGATGGAAAATATGGTTGGCTTCAATTAATAACGTCATCTTATATGGGTCATAGAGTTGTGGTGACTGAGTGGGTGACCGACTCAATAAAATGATCATCGAGGATCATAGATAGATTTTGTCTATTTTATAGTTAAATTACCCAGTGATGGGCATTTTCAATCGTATAACACACTATTAAGAGTGAGCAGATGTTACGAAAATTAATCGGTTTGAGTGTTTTGTTATGGGCTTTACCGTTGCAGGCGATGCAAGTGACGGTCACGATTCCGCCTTTGGCCGGCTTGGTTGCCCCCTTGCTGGACGAGGACGATCAGCTAACCGTTTTATTGCAGCCTGGCGCTTCCCCGCACGGGTTTCAAATCAAACCGTCCCATTTATGGCTGCTACAAAAAACAGATTTGGTTGTCTCGGTCGGTACGCCGGTGGATGCGTGGATCGAGAAGCCTATGCAGCACCATGCCATGCCCCACCTGCAGATGAGCCAGTTGGCGGGTATAGCGTTTTTGCCGATGCGGCAGGGTGGTGTGTGGGAGAAGCATGCCCCGCACGCTGCGGCGGAGACTCATGCCGATGCTCATCATGAAGAACATGTAGAACATGGTGAGATGCAACATGAATTGGACGGCGACGCGCATGTGCATGAAACGGATTCGAGGTCTCTGCACCGTCCGGATGGGCATATTTGGCTGTCGATGCATAATGCCCAAGTGCTGGTAAAGGCCTTGAGTCTGCAGTTGCAAGCCCTGCAACCAAACAAGGCGCAGCACATTCAACAGCGAACCCAGGCCTGGTTAAACCGTCTTAGCCAAGTGGATGCAGACATTCAAACGCAGTTGACGCCGGTGAAAGAACAGCCGTTTATTGTGCTGCATGATGCTTACCAATATTTTGAAAAGCGTTACCAGCTTAATGGCGTTGGGTCGATTCGCCTGAATCCGGAGATTGCGCCAAGCATTAAGCGTATCCAGGCAATCCGTCACAGAATGCAGGAGCAGAAGGTCAAATGTGTGTTCAAGGAACCGCAGTTCCCCGAAAAACGCGTTTCTGCGGTTGTATCCGGATTGCAGGTCCGTATGGGCAGCCTGGACCCTATTGGAATCAATATTCAAGACGCCAAAGGAAGTCAGGGGTTTGTCCCGTATGATCAATTGTTGTTGAATCTGGCGCATGCGTTTTACCAATGTCTGGCCGCTAAGTCTTCAAAGGAGCGGTAAGCAAGTGTCTTCAAACGAGTTGGCAGCGTCGGTTACCCTATTGGGGTTGCCTGGTTCGGGTAAAGACCGGGTAAAGCGGGCTTTGGTTGAACAGTTTGGTTATGATCCGCAGCGCATTGTTACGTCGGTGATGATTCCGTCTGCAAAAACCGGGCAGGCCTGGTGTGTGATTGACGTGCGTCCGCTGGTTGGCATCGCGCTTGGCGGTGCGGTTGAAAAGCATTTACAGAGTTTGCTGGCCTATGCCGATGGCGTGATTTTCAGTTTTGTCGAGGCGGCCGATCTGGAAGCGCAGGCTTTCTGGACGCAGTGGGTACGCCAGCAGGAATCCAATGTGCCGATTGTACGGCTGCTGAATCGGCGTTTCCCTGAATCTTGGTCAGGCTTTGAGATTGATGAAACGGAAAAAGAGAAGTCAGGGGAGCCATTGCCGCCGCTGACTCTGCAATGTTTTGAATTTGAGGTTGGCAGGGTTCATCTCGATCATCTGATGATGGGGCTGGATAATTCACGGCAAAATCTTGGCGTCGATATTTGGCGTGTTCAGGCGGTGATTGATACCTTTGAGTACGAGAATACGGTTGCCGTTGAAGCGACGCCTTTTCGTTGGGACTGTTATGCGGCTGGATTGGATCAGGCGCCTGGCAAGATCCGTATTGAAGGAATTGATCTTGACAAGCGGTGGCTGAACGAAATCATTCAGGCCAGTCTGCTGCGTCCGTAAATAGCTGAAAATTTTGGTTAAAAGCGGATTCAAAACGTGGCGGTTATTTAAATCATTAATGGCCTTGATATGGACATTTATGGAATAACTGACTAAAATAGTATGAATTAAGTTTTAAGTGAAACGATTCCATGTCTGAGACACAAGTTACAACACAAGAGACACAATATCAGGAGATCAACGATCTGCTGAGCAAAAGCAAGCACTACAAAGAAGGCTTTGTTACAACGACTGCAGTTGAAACCTTTGAAAAAGGGATTAATGAAGCCGTAGTGCGTGCGATTTCGGCGAAAAAGAATGAACCGGAGTGGATGCTGGAATTTCGTCTAAAAGCGTTTAACCATTGGAAGAATATGGAAGAACCTCATTGGGCGAAAGCAGAATATACCCCGCTGGATTATCAGGATTACAGCTATTATTCGGCTCCTGAGTGCGGTTCTTGCGCTGGGAGCTGTGAGACGGATCAGGAGCAAGTCATTGATCCGGAAGTCGCCAAAGCGTTTGCCGCTCTGGGGGTGCCGATTGATGACAGTGATGCCAATGTGGCCGTAGATGCGATCTTCGATTCCATTTCAGTTTCAACCACCAAGCGTGAGGAACTGGCTAAACTGGGTATTATTTTCTGTTCGTTTTCTGAAGCGGTGCAGGATTACCCGGAGTTGGTTCAGAAGTACATCGGTACGGTGGTGCCCTATCACGATAACTATTTTGCCGCGTTGAACTCGGCGGTGGCATCGGACGGTACTTTTGTGTATGTGCCGGAAGGGGTGCGCTGTCCGATTGATCTGTCGACCTATTTCCGGATCAATGAAGCTAAAACCGGCCAGTTCGAACGCACCATTCTGATTGCCGAGAAGGGCAGCTATGTAAGCTACCTGGAAGGCTGTTCGGCTCCGGTACGCGACACCTATCAGCTGCATGCCGCCGTGGTGGAGGTTATTGTGCATGAAGACGCCGAAGTGAAATACTCTACGGTGCAGAACTGGTATCCAGGAGATGAGGATTGCGAAGGCGGTATTTTGAACTTCGTGACCAAGCGCGGCATCTGTGAAGGCAAAAATTCCAAACTGTCGTGGACGCAGGCGGAAACCGGTTCGGCGATTACCTGGAAGTACCCGAGCTGTGTCTTGAAAGGGGATAACTCGATTGGCGAGTTTTATTCGGTGGCCCTGACCAACCGTCGCCAGCAGGCCGATACTGGAACCAAGATGATTCACCTTGGCAGAAACACTCGCAGCACGATTATCTCCAAAGGGTTGTCTGCCGGGAAGAGTGATAACACTTACCGAGGCCTGGTGAAAATTGCCCCGACTGCGGAAGGCGCGCGTAACTTCACCCAGTGTGATTCCATGCTGATCGGCGATCAGTGCGGAGCGCATACCTTCCCGTATATTGAGGTGGAAAATGCCACGGCCCAGGTAGAGCATGAAGCGACCACGTCACGTATCGGCGAAGATCAGCTGTTTTACTGTCAACAACGCGGCATCAGCGAACAGGATGCGATTTCGATGATCGTCAATGGGTTCTGTAAAGAGGTCTTCAGCGAATTGCCGCTGGAGTTCGCACAAGAAGCCGAAGAACTGTTGGCGATTAGCCTGGAGGGTTCGGTGGGTTAAACCCGCTGAATCCAACTCAATGATATTCATTTAACGCAAAGAATTAAGCACATGTTATTAAAAGTCGAAAACCTTCAAGCGCAAATTGATGAAAAGCAGATCCTTAAAGGATTGAATATTGAGGTCAATCCAGGAGAAGTGCATGCCATTATGGGGCCGAACGGTTCCGGTAAAAGTACCTTTGCCAGTGTATTGGCCGGTCGAGAAGATTATGAAGTGACCGAGGGGTCGGTTGAATTTGACGGCGAAGATCTGTTGGAAATGGATCCGGAGGAGCGTGCCCGTAAAGGACTGTTCCTGGCGTTCCAGTATCCGGTCGAGATTCCTGGAGTCAGCAACAAGTTGTTTATGCAGACCGCGGTGAATGCGGTGCGTGAAGAAAAAGGACTGCCCGCTTTGGATATGTTCGACTTCGACGAATACGCCAGAGAGAAAATTGAATTGCTGGACATGCGTGCCGATCTGCTGGAGCGTTCGGTGAACGTCGGTTTCTCGGGTGGTGAGAAAAAGCGTAACGATATTTTCCAGATGGCGCTGTTGGAGCCTAAACTGTGCATTCTGGATGAGACCGATTCCGGCCTGGATATCGATGCCCTGCGTGTGGTCGCGAACGGGGTGAACGCTCTGCGCTCCGAAGAGCGCAGCTTCATTGTGGTCACCCACTATCAGCGCCTATTGGATTACATTAAACCGGATCACGTCCATGTGCTGTATAACGGCAAGATCATCAAGTCGGGCGGTTTTGAATTGGCCAATGAGCTGGAGCAAAACGGTTACGACGACATTATTCAGCAATACCAGGGAGAGTAGACCATTGGTTAAGAAGTTCTCTCCGGCGGTTAGGGCCGCTATGGACCATTACGCGCAGCTATCAGACGACCTCAATAAGGCGTGTGATAATGCGAATTTTGTCGAGTTGCGTCAAGCTGCGAAAACCCGGTTTTTGGAGCAGGGGTTTCCGGGGCGTCGTGATGAAGATTGGGGCTATACCAAGCTGACGGATTTTGTACAAACGCATTACCGGCTTGAAGGGGTGACCCACCTCGAATTGAGTGATATTCAGCCGTTTTTGCCTAAGTATCCGGCATTGCGTATTGTGATGATTGATGGTTGGTTTAGTGAAAGTCTGTCGGATGATCTTTCTGAGCTGCCGGCAGGGGTGTCCATTGAAGCCTTGAAGGATATGGCAGAAATTCCTTCGATTCATCAGGTGCTTAATCAACATCAAGGCGAGATAGAGAAAGAGCCTTTTGCGGTACTGAATACGATGCTGCTGTCTGATGGTTATTACATGCAAGTAAGCCGAAACTGTGCGTTAGAGTTGCCGGTATTTGTGCTGCATATCCAAACGGAAGATGGGCATCTTTCTAACCTAAGAAACCGTATTGAGGTTGAAGAAAATGCTGAAATCACTTTGGTAGAGTCGTATGTGACCCTAACAGGAAGTGCAGAGGCTTTCAGTGGCTTTACCAACGTGGTTACCGAAATTGATATTGCTGCGCATGCACGCGTCAAACAGGTGATTTTGCAGCAGCAGGCTCCATCGAGTTATTACTTTAACAACCAGTTTGTGTATCAGGGCGAGCAAAGCACCTTTAATACGCTTTATGCCAGTACGGGAAGCATGACTTCGCGTCATCAGAACCATTTGCAGATGGACGGCGAACACATTGAATCGATCCAAAATAGCGCTTGTTATGCAACCGGTAAACAAACGGTGGATTCGCGTACCTATACCGAACATAATCAGGTAGCCGGGTTCAGTCAGCAGCTGCACAAATACGTGTTGGATGGCGAAGCGGTCGGCGTGTTTAATGGCATGATCAAAGTGGCGCAGGCGGCGCAAAAAACTGACGGCCAAATGGATAATAAAAACCTGTTGCTGTCTGATCAGGCGCAAATGGATACCAAGCCCCAGCTTGAAATTTATGCGGATGATGTGAAGTGTTCGCACGGTTCGGCCACCGGGCAAATCAACGAAGACCAGGTGTTCTATCTACAAGCTCGCGGGATTCCAAAGTCTCAAGCGATACGTATGATTACCGAAGCATTTTTGTTGGAGCCGTTAGAGGATGTCAGCAATAATGAGATTCGTCAATGGGTCGCTAACGCCCTATCTAATGCGTTAAACGGGTAAATGCATGAGCCAGTCTGAGTTTGACTTTGCCGCAGTGCGTGCACAGTTTCCGATTCTGCAACAGAGTGAAAACGGCCAGCCTTTGGTCTATTTGGATAATGGGGCGACTTCCCAAAAACCTCTGCAGGTCATTGAAGCGATTGATCGCTACTATCGTGAACAAAATGCTAATGTTCATCGCGGTGTTTACGGTTTGAGCGAACGTGCGACTGAGCTCTATGAGGGCGCAAGAGAGATCAGTCGTCAATTCCTCAACGCCCACTCTACCAAAGAGATTGTCTTTGTGCGCGGCACCACCGAAGCCATTAACCTGGTTGCCCACAGTTGGGGTCGGGCCAATCTGAAAGCCGGTGATGAAGTCATCGTGACCGAGATGGAGCATCACTCTAATATCGTTCCCTGGCAGTTATTACGGGATCAGCTAGGTATTCGCCTGACGGTGTTGCGCATCAATAATGCCGGCGAGATTTGTCTGAATGCGCTGAAAGGTCTGGTTTCAGACAAAACCAAATTGTTGGCTGTGACCCATATGTCAAATGCTTTGGGGAGCATTAACCCGGTCAAAGAAATGGTGGAGATTGCCCACTCTGTCGGCGCAAAGGTTTTGATCGATGGCGCGCAGGCGACCCCCCATATGCAAGTTGATGTGCGTGATATTGACTGTGATTTTTATGCTCTGTCAGGGCATAAAATGTATGGCCCAACCGGTATTGGTGTGTTGTACGCCAAAGCAGCATTGCTTGAGGCTATGCCGCCTTATCAGGGTGGGGGGGACATGATCTATTCGGTGACGTTTGAAAAAACCGAATACAATGTCCTGCCGTACAAGTTTGAGGCCGGAACACCGAATATTGCCGGAGCGATCGGATTGGGCGCGGCCATGCAGTTTATGCAGTCGATCGGACTGGAGCGGATTGCCGCGTATGAGGCCGATCTGCTTGATTATGCAACCGAGCGCTTACAGGAAATTGAGGGGCTGCGTATTATTGGAACAGCAGAGCATAAAGGCGGCGTGGTTTCCTTTGTGCTTGATGGCGCGCATCCACATGATCTGGCGACGCTGATGGATCAGGACGGGATTGCGGTGCGTGCAAGTCACCATTGCGCCATGCCGGTGATGCAGCACTTTAATGTGCCGGCGACGGTACGCGCCTCTTTGGGGGTGTACAATAATCGCGAAGACATTGATCGGCTGGTGGCGGCAATTGAAGAAGCCAAAGAAATGCTTGTATAGTGTTGAGGATAGGGGGAATTATGAAAACGCCAAAAGAGTATGCAAATCCCCCCGCTTCAGTTTCTCTGCCATGGATCCGTTTAGAGCTGATTCCTCTGCCCTCAATCGGTCCGGCGGTTCAAGACCGCGATAAAGAGTATGTGCTGTGGTGGCATCCCGAAGAGCGCAAGCTGGTGGGTGAAGGAGCGAATGTTGTTTTGGCTTTGGTTGAAGAAGCACTTGAAGCTGGAGTGCTGCATGGTGCTTATCTCAACCATTTCGAATTGACCGATCCGTTACATAAACCATCCGAGTTAGCCGCTATTCTTGCCCAATATTTTTGGGTAATTCCTGAACCAGTCGCTTCACCAGGCCTGTCTGAATGTGAAGAAGACGTTTTTCCAGATAAAGCGTTACATTGAATTTTCAATAACTTAATCACGTCATTTTCCGTGCTCTGTTTTTTCTCGTAATTCTCCTCAAGAATCTCTCTTTTCCATGCAAAAAGCACGGTATCATATTGTCAGGCGGTGGCCTATTCCAAGTACAAATGAACAAGACGGGCGGTTATGAGAGACAAGGTTAGACAGATACATTTTGTAGGCATTGGCGGTGTGGGTATGGCCGGAATTGCGGAAGTCTGTTTAAACTTGGGATATACCGTCAGTGGATCCGATTTAAAACATAATTCAACTGTGGCTCATCTGGAATCATTGGGGGCGCATATTCAGTTGGGGCATGACGCCGGGCACGTTAAACATGCCGATGTGGTCGTGGTTTCAACGGCGATTCCTCAAGACAATGCTGAAGTCTCCTGGGCCAAGGAGGCGCGTATTCCGGTGATTCCGCGTGCCGAAATGTTGGCGGAACTGATGCGTATGCGTTTTGGTATTGCCATTGCCGGAACCCATGGAAAGACCACCACGACCAGTCTAACTGCGGCGGTATTGACTCAAGGCGGACTGGATCCGACCTTTGTGATTGGTGGTAAATTGAATCAGGTAGGGACCAATGCCCGTTTAGGTTCCAGTCAATACCTGGTTGCAGAAGCCGATGAATCGGATGCTTCATTTTTGCACCTTTCTCCAATGATGTCGGTGGTGACCAATATCGATGAAGATCATATGGAAACCTACCAAGGTGATTATCACAACCTGGAAAATACCTTTATCGAATTTATCCAGCAGTTGCCTTTTTACGGTCTGGCAATCATCTGCCTGGACAGTGAAAATGTGCGCGCTTTGATTCCCAAATTGACGCGTAAGACCCTGACTTATGGATTTGACGAAGAAGCGGATATCCGTGCGATTAATGTTCGTTCGCAAGGGTTGCAGATGACTTTTCAGGTGCTGGTCAGACGCGAACAGAGTTTTGATGTCACACTCAATATCCCGGGCCTGCACAATGTGCAGAATGCGTTGGCGGCCATTGCGGTGGGGCTTGAGTTAAATGTCAGTATTGAAGCGATTCAACAAGCATTGAGTCAGTTTGGCGGTGTGGGTCGTCGCTTTGAAGTTTACCCGGAACGCTGTATCGGCAACCGTACTGTGACGTTGGTGGATGATTATGGACACCACCCCACAGAGTTGGCTGCTACTATTCAAACCGCACGGGAAGCGTTTCCCGGACAGCGCTTGGTACTGGTGTTTCAACCGCACCGTTATTCGAGAACACGTGATCTTTTTGACGATTTTGTGCAAGCTTTGCTGGAACCCGATGTGGTTATTTTGACTGAAGTTTATGCCGCCGGGGAGGCGGTGATTCCAACCTTTGATTCCAAGTCATTATTGCAGGCTATGCGCTTGCGTGGCGGTCAGCAAGGCATTTATGCCGATGATTTTGAACAGTTAGAATCCTTGGCGGATGATGTGTTGCAAGACGGCGATGTGGTCCTGGTGATGGGAGCCGGCAATATTGGTCAGCTTGCCAAAGAGTGGCAAAGTCATGGCAAGAGTGCGTGTAAGGAGTAAAAGTCAGTGACCGAGTTTGGAAAAGTCGCGGTTTTAATGGGCGGGAAGGCCGCTGAACGTGAAATCTCATTAAAAAGTGGTCAAGCGGTTACCGCAGCGTTGCAAAGCCAAGGTGTGGATGCCGTGGCATGTGATGTCAGCTCGATTATCGACTTGCAGCAGGTGGCAGATACCTATGATCGTGCATTCATTGCGTTGCACGGTCGTTGGGGGGAAGACGGCACGGTTCAAGCGGTTTTGGATGATTTGGGTCTGCCATACACCGGCAGCGGCATGGCGGCCTCTTCCATCGCCATGGATAAGCTTCGTACCAAATGGCTTTGGCGGGGGGCTGGGCTGCCAACCCCTGAATTTGTTCATGTGTCCCCCAATCAACCCTTTGATGCTGATAGCTTTTCCATTCCTTTCCCGGTGATCGTAAAGCCGTCGCATGAGGGTTCCAGCATTGGTATGCGCAAAGTCGATTCGCTAGAGGTGTTGCAAGAGGCGGTTGAATTCGCTCAGCAGTACGACGCCGAAGTATTGATTGAACAATGGATTGATGGGCAAGAGTTCACTGCGGGTATCCTGTATGGTGAGGCATTGCCGTTGATCCGTCTGCAAACCACTCATGATTTTTATGATTTTGATGCCAAATATCAGTCTAATGATACCCAGTATCACTGTCCGTGCGGTTTGCCTGAAGAAATTGAAATGCAAATTCAACAGATGGCGTTACGCGCCTTTGATGTCGTGGGAGCACGTGTCTGGGGGCGTATTGATGTCATGCTGGATGCACAGGATCAACCCTGGCTCATTGAGCTGAATTCGGTACCGGGGATGACCGATCACAGTCTGGTTCCTATGGCGGCCAGGGCATCAGGGCGTTCGTTTGAAAAACTGGTCGTAGAGATTCTTAAAAGTACACTTTGAGAGTTAAGTTTGAGACAGGTTTCTAGGGAAAGGTGTTATGACTAAAGCAAGAAAAGCCGGCGTACTGGCCCTTTCCTTTGTTTTTTTGGCGGTTGTGATTTGGGTTGTCTCCTATCAGGAAATGAACAGCGACCGGCCGGTGGATTCCTATAAATTGACTTCTGAGTTGAAGCAGCTCACACCAGAGGAGGTTGATCGGGTCTTGGCGCCTTATTTGGGGAATTCGTTTTGGGGAGTGGAGCTGAATAAGATTCAGTCCGATCTGGTGCGTCTGGATTGGGTCAGCCAGGCCGTGGTCAGGCGGAGTTGGCCAGATCAATTAACGGTTCATATTGAAGAGCAAGTTCCGGTGGCACGCTGGGGCGAAAATGGTTTGGTAAACCACAAGGGAGAAGTTTTTTTTCCTCGCACCCTAGACGGATTTGAAAAGTTTGTTAAATTGGATGGGCGTATTGAGAATGTCCGCGAACTGTTGCTCAAGCTTGCCTCATTTCAGGAACATTTGAACAAGCTGGAATGGAAGATCTCTATGCTTAAAGAGCGCGCCAGCGGCGTATGGGAATTGAAACTGCTCAATGGTGCGATCATGATTCTTGACCGGGGAGATGAAGCGCATAAACTGGAACGCTTTGTAACGGCCTATCCGCTGTTGCAGAAGCGTTATAGAAAATCGGCACGGGTGTATGATTTACGCTATAGTAATGGTTTTGCGATTAAGCTAAATCAAACGGACAAGTCGGACGACACCAATCAAAGTTAATAGTCTAAGTGGGAAGGGTAAAAGACAACATGGCTCGTAAACAGCAAGCTTCGAACACGGTTGTGGGTTTGGATATCGGGACCTCAAAAATTGCTGCGATTATTGGGAAAATCAAGGCGGACGGCGAAATTGAAGTCGTGGGAATGGGAACCTATCCTTCAAGAGGTTTGAAGAAAGGGGTCGTCGTTAATATTGACGCGACAGTCGAGTCCATTCAGCGAGCCATTGATGAAGCCGAGCGTATGTCTGGCTTTACGGCTGAATCGGTTTATGTGGGTATTGCCGGCAGTCATATTAAGAGTTTTAATTCGGATGGAATGGTGGCGATTCGCAATCAGGATGTGCAGCCTGAAGATATAGAGCGGGTGATGGATGCCGCACAAACCATTGCGATTCCAGGCGACCAGCGTGTGCTGCATATTCTCTCCCAGGAATACAAAATTGATGGGCAGGGTGGGATTCGCGAACCGATCGGTATGTCCGGTGTCCGCCTTGAGGCTAAGGTGCATATGGTAACGGCGTCTGTCAGTGCTGCGCAAAATATTATCAAGTGCGTCGAACGCTGCAATCTGGGCGTGTCCGATATCATTCTTGAGCAGCTGGCATCCAGTGAATCGGTGCTTTCTGAAGACGAAAAAGAATTGGGGGTTTGTTTGGTCGATATCGGTGGGGGTACCACGGATATTGCGGTCTTCCATAGCGGTGCGATTCGCCATACAGCGGTCATTTCAGTGGCCGGTGATCAGGTAACCAATGATATTGCTGTTGCCCTGAGAACGCCAACCCAAGCGGCCGAGAACATTAAACGTAAATATGCCTGTGCCTTGCCGCAACTCATCGATCAAGACGAAGAGATTGAAGTGGCCAGCGTTGGAGATCGCCCATCCAGATGTTTGTCGCGCCGCACCCTGGTGGAAGTGATAGAGCCCCGTTATGAAGAGCTGTTTCAATTGATTCAGGCGGAACTGCGTCGTTCTGGATTTGAAGACATGCTGGCCGCGGGTGTGGTGTTGACCGGTGGTAGCTCTTTAGTTGAAGGCGCGGTTGAATTGGCGGAAGAGGTGTTTCATATGCCTGTACGTCTAGGGTATCCGCAGGGGGTAAGCGGGTTGACGGAAGAGGTTAATAACCCTTCTTATGCCACTACGGTTGGTCTGCTGATGTATGCCAAAGAGCATATTGGTGAAACCGTGTTTGACGAAGAAACCCGCAAATCCGGCATTGGCGCCGAAGACCTCTTTAACCGTATGAAGAACTGGTTTAAGAAAAGTTTTTAAAACTTTCCCGGTTCACTTCTTTTTGACAGGCCCGTTTATTCTTCGGGTCTGTATCTAATCCAGCGCTGGATTTGTCGTATATTCTCTTCTAATTGAGAATAAAAATCACCTTGGTTAACAAGACAGTTGTGCTAAAATTGTCCTAATTTTTTAATCTGATTACGGGCTGCCGACCAGGCCTGTTGAAACCTGTTTTTCGGAACAGTAATGAAAGAGCTGTAAGTGAATCAAAGAACTCTTGCCAATCAAATTAAGGCCAAAGGCATTGGTCTGCATACCGGTCATGAATCGATTATGACGTTGAGACCGGCCCCGGTGGATACCGGAATTGTATTCCGCCGCATCGATCAAGATCCTGCTGTTGAATTTAAAGTTTCTCCCGAAATTGTCGGTGAGACTATGTTGTGTACGACGATTGTCAGCGACCAGCCTCAAGGGCGAATTAAAATTGCCACGATTGAGCATTTGATGTCAGCGTTGGCAGGAGTTGGAATTGATAACGTTTATATTGATATTGACTCTGACGAAGTGCCAATTATGGATGGTAGTTCATCGCACTTCATCTTCTTGCTGCAATCGGCAGGAATTAACATCCAGGATGCGCCCAAACGTTTTATTCGTATTTTGAAACCGATTCGGGTTGAAAATGATAAAGGCGGTTCGGCCGAATTCAGTCCGTATGATGGCTTCCGTCTGAACTTTTCGATCGACTTCGATCATCCGGCCTTCAGTGCGACGGCTGAGAAGATGACTTTGGAGTTCTCATCTACTTCCTATTTTAAAGAGGTCAGTCGTGCGCGCACCTTTGGTTTTATGAAGGACATGGAGATGCTGCGTCAGAAAAATTTGGCTCTCGGTGCCAGTTTGGATAACGCCATCGGGCTCGATGACAAGGGCGTCATGAATGTTGAAGGTCTGCGCAACAAAGATGAGTTTGTTCGTCATAAAATTCTTGATGCGGTGGGCGACTTGTATATGATCGGCCATCCGATTATTGGTGAGTTTACTGCGCATAAGTCGGGCCACGCTCTTAATAACCAGCTGCTACGTTCGTTAAAAGCGCAACCGGATGCTTACGAAATCGTCAGTTTTGAAGAGGGACCGGCACCGGTTCATTTTGGTAGCAGTAAAATTCTGGTATAACGACACCGGTTCTGGGCTCATCAGGCTCTCAATTTCCTGGCTAAGGGTAAACTGAACAGGCCTGTTCAGTTTACCGTGGTTTTCACCTTATTCCTTCTCTGACGAATCTCGTTTTTCCTGAGCCCTGAGACTCAACCTATGCAGGGCATCGCGTAAGCCTTTTGATTGCACTTTTTCACCTATTTCCAACATCTCCTTGGCGTCTTGCTCGGAGGGTGAGCTTGATACCGGGCGTTTAGGCTGAGGCGAAACGCTGATCGGAATAATCTTAATTTTGGTTTTTCTCAGCTGCAGATGGGGAAAATGGCTCTGGTACACTCCGAGCAAGTTCGGTTCGTGGAAGCGGAGTTGCGTCGCCCACAGGTTGTCGTCGAGCTGTAAAATCAGGGTGTTTTTTTCAAAACTCACCCCGACCAGATGCGGCTTAAGTTCGCTTGGCAACGCATCCTGCCCCACTTCCAGAAGCGCCTGAAATAGCTGGGCTTCGCGGATTAAATTTTCTAACTGAGCGCTTTGTTTATTTAATAAGGGTTTCATAATGTTATCGCTGGCAGTTATGATAGAATAATTGCCATTTTACAGTATCTTTGGCTGTTTTCTGAGCCTTTACTGTGGGCTTTTTCAGCTCGCAAGGGTTTAGATGCAGTTGATTCAACTACTTAGTATCATTCAGCCTAACTTAAATTGGAAATCACGCTCAATGGCCTTAAACATCTTCAAAAAAATATTTGGCAGTCGTAACGACCGAATCCTTAAGCGATATCAAAAAGTAGTACAACAAATCAATGCCCTGGAAGACGCTTATGAGCAGTTGAGCGAGGAGCAACTTAAGTTAAAGACAGAAGAGTTTAAAGCGGAATTAGCCAACGGAAAAAGCTTGGACGATCTGCTTCCGGATGCGTTTGCAACGGTGCGTGAAGCCGGTAAACGTGTTTTTGGCATGCGCCATTACGATGTGCAGTTGATGGGGGGGATAGCGCTGCATGAGGGCAAAATTCCAGAGATGCGTACCGGTGAAGGGAAGACCCTGGTTGCGACCCTGCCGGTTTATTTGAATGCGTTGACCGGCAAGGGTGTGCATGTTATTACCGTCAATGATTATCTGGCGAAGCGTGATGCGGAGTGGATGGGACAGCTGTTTGAATATCTTGGATTGTCCACCGGTGTGATTTTGAGTGGGCAAAGCCAGCAGGAAAAACAGCTGGCTTATGCCATGGACATTACCTACGGAACCAATAATGAATTCGGTTTCGATTACCTGCGTGACAATATGGCGATTTTCTCGGCGGAGAAGGTGATGCGTGGCCAGCACTTTGCGGTGGTCGATGAGGTGGATTCGATCCTGATCGATGAGGCGCGTACTCCGTTGATCATTTCCGGTCCGTCAGAGGATAAATCGGAAATTTACCGCCAGATCAATCCATTGATTGCCAATCTGGAACAGGGTGAAGAAGACCCTGAAACCAAGATCTCAACCGGTGACTTTACCATTGACGAAAAGGCCAAGCAGGTGTACCTGACCGATCAGGGGCATGAAAAAGTTGAGCAGATGCTGGCTGAAATCGGCATGATCGGTGAAGACGAAAGTCTGTACGATGCGGCGCATATCGGTTTGATGATTCATGTCAACGCTGCACTGCGCGCTAACCTGCTGTTTGAAAAGGACCGAGATTACATCGTTCAAGACGGTCAGGTTGTCATCATTGATGAATTTACTGGGCGTAAGATGGAAGGGCGACGCTGGGGTGACGGCTTGCATCAGGCTGTAGAAGCCAAAGAAAATGTGCAAATCCAGCTGGAAAGTCAGACATTCGCCTCGATTACGTTTCAAAATTATTTCCGTCAGTATGAAAAACTCTCCGGTATGACCGGGACGGCCGATACCGAAGCGGGCGAATTTCTGTCGACCTATAAGCTGGAAGTGGTGGTCATTCCCCCGAATAAAACACCTCAGCGTCAGGATTTACCGGATTTGGTGTTTTTGGATATGGAAGGTAAGTTTGCCGCGATTGTGGAAGACATTCGTGAAACCCAAAAAACGCAGCAACCGGTATTGGTGGGAACCGCGTCCATCGAGATGTCTGAACTGCTGTCACGTCTTCTGCAAAAATCCGGCATCAAACATAATGTTCTGAACGCCAAACAACACGAGAAAGAGGCCATGATTATTGCCCAAGCGGGGATGCCGGGCGCGGTGACTATCGCGACGAATATGGCCGGACGGGGTACGGACATTGTCTTGGGTGGTAATTTGGAGATGGAGCTGGAAGCCCTTCAGGATCCGACACCCGAGCAGATTGAAAAGGTCAAAGCCGACTGGCAGGAGCGGCATAATTTTGTATTAAGTGTCGGCGGCTTGAAGGTGATCGGTTCAGAGCGTCACGAATCTCGTCGTATCGATAACCAGTTGCGCGGCCGTTCGGGTCGTCAAGGAGACGTTGGGGTGACGCGCTTCTACCTCTCTTTGGATGACGACCTGATGCGCCGTTTTGCATCCGATAAGGTCAAAGCGATGATGAAGCGCTTAGGGATGAAATCCGACGAGGCGATCGAACACAAGATGGTGACCAAGTCGATCGAGCGCGCACAGAAGCAGGTAGAGCGCATGCATCAGGATGAACGTGCCAACCTGTTGAAATTTGATGATATCGCTAACGAACAGCGTAAGGTCGTCTATGCACAGCGCAATGAGTTGATGGAGTCGGACGATGTTTCGGAAACCATCGATTCGCTTCGTGAAGAGGTGGTGAACAATATCGTCAATATGTATATCCCGCCGGGCTCATTGGAGGAACAGTGGGATGTGGCTGGTTTGGAAAAGGCGCTTCATGAAGAGTTGGGTGCAGAGCTGCCGATCCAGCAGTGGCTGGATGAGGATAAAAACCTCTACGAAGAGAAATTGCGTGAAAAGTTGGTGGAAACGATTTCCGCCCAGTATCTCGAGAAAATGCAGGTATTGGACTCGCAAACCCGTCATCACTTTGAAAAAGAAGTCTTGTTGCGTACCATTGATAAACAGTGGCGTGAGCATTTGGCCGAGATGGATTATCTGCGCCGAGGTATCCATCTCCGCGGCTATGCACAAAAAGATCCATTCCAAGAATACCGTCGTGAATCGGGTGAACTGTTCCGCGGTTTCTTGGATGCGGTGATGACAGAAACCATCAAGATTCTGTCCCTGGTACAGATTGAAGGCAGCCAGGATGTGGACGAATTCGAAAATCAGCAGGTCGCCGAACGTCCTCAGCACTTGCAGGCAACGCACCCCGCAGCCGCAGGGATTGCCGATGCCGTCTCTTCTGAAACGCAGCAAGCGCAAGCAGAAGAAGAAACCGAGGGCACTTACCGGCGTGAAATGCCTAAGGTGGGGCGCAATGATCCATGTCCTTGCGGTTCCGGTAAAAAATACAAGCAGTGTTGCGGTAAACTCAGTTAAGCGTTTGAATTAGAGGCCATTCTGTTTAAGAACCCGCGTTTTCTCCGAAACGCGGGTTTTTTATTTTGCGCCTTGAGCGTTTCGCGCTATGATGCGCATAAAACGGTGCCTTGAAGTCCGTGCCTAACCCTCGGAATTTGAAGGGGCCGATGGTGACGTATTTAAGGTGCTAACAATATTTTCAAAGATATTTGATAAACAGACATTTGATTATAGGAACAGATGATGACAGATTCTTCTATTCATCCGGTAAGCGGCTTCTATTTAGGAGCGACTCAAGCCAAGATCAAAAAGAATGGCAAAACCGATTTGGTCGTGATTGAGTTGGCTCCTGAAGCGATTACCGCTGCGGTATTTACCCAAAATGCATTTTGTGCGGCACCGGTCACGGTAGCCAAGCAGCACTTGCAACAACATGCGCCTCGCGCACTGTTGATTAATAGTGGGAATGCCAATGCCGGTACGGGTGAACAGGGACTCAAAGACGCCTTGCAGAGCTGTGAATGGCTTGCGAATGAACTGGGATGTAAAACAGAAGAGGTTCTGCCATTTTCAACGGGCGTGATTGGTGAAAACCTGCCGATGGACAAAATCCATCTGGGAATTGCCCAGGCCAGCGCCAACTTAAGCATTACCGGATGGGCAGAAGCGTGCGCCGGAATCATGACCACCGATACGGTACCCAAACAAGTCAGCCGGGTGGTGGACATTGAGGGTCACCGTGTCACTATTACCGGGATGTCCAAAGGATCAGGGATGATTCATCCGAATATGGCGACGATGCTGGGTTTTGTGGCCACGGACGCTAAAATCACGCAGGCCTGTCTCCAGCATTGTTTAATAGAGGCGACCAACCTTTCCTTTAACCGGATTACGGTGGACGGCGATACCTCTACCAATGATGCCTGTACCTTGACGGCCACTCAGCAAGCCGATATGCCGGTGATCGATTCGCTGGATTCAGCGGCTTACCAGCAGTTTTCAGCCGTCATCAATGAGGTGATGATCGAACTGGCGCAGATGATTGTGCGCGATGGGGAAGGAGCGACTAAGTTTGTCAGTGTCGAAGTCGAAGGCGGGCGTGATTCTCAGGAAGCGCTTAAGGTGGCGCATGCCGTTGCTCTATCCCCATTGGTCAAAACTGCGCTGTTTGCCTCCGATCCTAACTGGGGACGGATCTTGGCTGCGGTTGGGCGCGCTGGGGTGGATGCGCTGGATATCAATGCGATCGAGATCTATCTGGATGATGTCTGCATTGTTGAAAAGGGCGGACGCGCCGCTTCTTATACGGAGGAAGCCGGGCAAAAGGTCATGGATCAGAGCGACATTCGCATTATTATTAAGTTGCATCGTGGCAATGTCAAAGAAACGGTGTGGACCACCGATTTCTCTTATGATTACGTCAAAATCAATGCCGAGTACCGCACTTAATGCCAAAGAGCGGATAACGAGCGCTTGATCCCGTTAAAACTGAACAGGCCTGTTAAACTCTAAGCAGGCCTGGTTAAATGCACCGCGTTTCTCTCTTCTTCAACGCCGCCGCTTATCTTCAAAAATCTTAGCCTTATTGCCCGGCCGTAATAATTTCACTTAACACGTCGCAAAGGCGTTGGTTTTCATTATCCGTGCCAATGGTAATGCGTAAAAACTGATCGATTTTTGGCTGTTTAAAATAGCGCACGATAATCGATTGTTCGCGCAGCTGTTGTGCAATCTGTTCGGCCTCGTAATCCGGATGGCGTGCAAAGACGAAATTGGCGGCCGATGGCAGCACCTCAAAGCCTAACGTTTGCAGGTGGTCGACTAAATGCTCACGGGTAGCGATGATTTTCTGACATGCCTGTTCAAAGTATGACTGATCTTCAAAGGACGCGATTGCGGCATGCAGGGCCAAGCGATCTAAAGGATAGGAATTGAAACTGTTTTTAACGCGTTCCAGCGCTTCAATCAGATGTGCTTGTCCCAATGCGAAACCGACACGCATCCCGGCCAAGGAGCGGGATTTGGACAGTGTTTGGATCACCAGCAGATTCGGGTAGTTTGGTACGAGTTCCGCAGCGCTGTTACCGCCAAAATCAATATAGGCTTCGTCCACAACGACGACGACATCCGGGTGTTGTCGCAATAGAGTTTCAATTGCTTCCAGGGGTAACAAGCAGCCGGTCGGAGCATTCGGGTTCGGGAAAATAATCCCGCCACAGGCCTGCTGATAATCTGTAACGTCGATCTCAAAGCGATCATTAAGCGGTACTTGAACCGCGTCGATTTGGTAAAGGCCGCAATAGACCGGGTAGAAGCTGTAAGTAATGTCTGGAAAGAGCAGCGGCTGCTGTTTCTTCAGCAAAGCCTGAAAGGTATGGGCCAATACTTCATCGGAACCGTTACCGACAAAGACCTGATCGGCGCGCAAGTTGTGGTAATCAGCAATCACTTGCTTAAGTTGATCGGCATTCGGATCCGGATAGAGACGGAGCGATTCATTGGTGTGTTCACGAATCGCTTCGAGCACCTTCGGTGAAGGTGGGTAAGGGTTCTCATTTGTGTTCAGTTTAATCAGGTTGGTCACCTTTGGCTGTTCCCCGGGTACGTAAGGGGTCAGAGTGTGAACAATATCGCTCCAGAACTGGCTCATAAAGACGGTCCGCTAATAAAATTAAAAAGGGGTTACAAGGTTTTATCAATTGTGCGTTATTTTACCTTAAGCTCTGTATGAGAAGCTAAAATAAGGTGCAATTGTTTAAACGAATTGAAGAGACCGTATATGACAATGCAATCACCTGCACACTGGGTAGAAGTAGCCATAGGCCTGTTGAAAAAAAACGGAGCGGTTTGTCTGAGTCAGCGTCAGTCGCATCAGCATTTGAGTGGCCATTGGGAATTTCCGGGTGGCAAAATTGAAGCGAATGAAACACTGGAACAGGCTTTGCAGCGTGAATTTGCCGAAGAACTGGGGGTGCAGACAGAGAATTGGCGGTTTTTAATGACCGTACCGTGGCATTACAACACGGTTTCTGTGCGTTTGCATGTGTTTACCAGCGATCAATTTGGCGGGGAGGCACACGGCAAAGAGGGGCAGAAAATTGAGTGGTGTCCGTTGGCCGAGCTGGATCAAAAAGCCTTTCCGCCGGCCAACCGGGGCATTTTGACGGCGTTGCGTTTGCCGGATATTTATCTTTCAATTGGTGGTTATCGTGATGCCGACGATTGTCTGGAGCGTTTTCGCCAAGCATTGGAACAGGGGGTTCGTTTGGCACAGTTTAAATACAAGGAGCAACCCGAAGCGGAGTGGCTGGTTCTGGCGTCTGATCTGTGTGATTTGGCCCATCAATATGAAGCCAAGCTGTTATTGAATGCGCCGCTTGAGATGGTTCGAAAGGTCTCTCAGGCCGATGGCATTCAGCTCTCCTCCAAACAGGCAAAACATTATCAAAGCCGACCGTTACCGGCAGAGAAATGGCTCTGCGTATCCACACATAATATTGACGAGATGCAAGCGGCTCTGGATTTGGAGGCAGATTTTTTACAGCTTTCTCCGGTTAAAGCGACTTCAGCGCATCCAGACTTAGGAGCGATTGGATGGGAGCAGCTTAAAGCCTGGATCGATGAGGTGCCGATTCCGGTTTATGCCCTTGGCGGTATGACGTTGCAAGATGTTGAATCGGCCAAGGCTCAAGGCGCCCAAGGCGTCGCCTTAACGCGAGGCATTTGGCCGGATTGATGCCGATAATCTCGGGGGAACGCTCACTTAAGTTCGTTTAAGATGTCGTGCAGTTGCTGATAAAGATATGAAAGATCTTTGTCATTACGGATGACGCGAGTGGCCCACTTGAGACGTTCTTTGCGGGAGGCTTGGTGATTGATGATCTTTTGAATCTGTTCTTGGCTTTGCTGGTCTCGAGCAGAGGCTCTCGCTAACTGCATGGTTTCCGGACAATCAATCACCCAGATTTCATTGAGATAATTTTGGTTCTCGTACTCGTGGATTTTTTCAATCAATAGCGGAATTGCCACGATGATGAAGGGGGGCTGTGCTTGATTTTTAGATTGCGCCTCTTCGATTTGAGTCATGATGCGCTTTTGAATTAATGGGTGCAGAATCGTTTCAAGCAGTTGCTTTTTTTCCGACGAGTGGAAAACCAGATTACGCATTTTGTTGCGGTCTAAATGACCGTCTTCGGTCAAATATTCTTTACCGAAGACTTCAATAATGCGTTGCAGTCCTAGCGTGCCGGGCTGGACCTGTTCACGGGCGATCAGATCGGCATCAATAATCGGAATGCCGTTGCGCGAGAAATAATCGCATACGGTACTTTTGCCGCAGCCAATGCCTCCAGTCAGTCCAACGATCAGAGGTCGCTTCATGAGGCACAGCAACCGCTGTTGTCGCAGCACCCTGAGTGACATTCTGTGCTGAAGTGGTTTTCGGGACGGCCGATCAAGTAGCCTTGTACATGCGTCGCCCCGGCTTGATTTGCGGCCTCAAGCATCACCTGGTCTTCAATTCCTTCCATCACCAGGTCGTAGCCACTTTGACGAATCATGTCTGCCGTGGCTTGAATGATCTGTTGGGTGCGTGTATCGCTGGTAAGGGCCAGGGTCATGGAACGGTCAAATTTAATGATGTCTACCGGCATATGGGCTAGGTAGCGAATGGAAGAATAGCCGCTGCCAAAGTCATCGAGAGCGATTTCAAATCCAAGTTCCCTGAGTTCATTGAGTACTTGTTTAGCATGATCAATGTGGGTGATCAGGAAGTTTTCCGTGACTTCGATCACCAGCTTGTGTTCTTTTAGCCATTTTTTAAACGGTTTGAATAGTTCGATAACATTCGGTTGCAGCAGTGTTTTTCCCGAAAGGTTAATCGACAGGCCGCATTGATCGGGAAGTTGATTCTGTTCCATGAACTTCAGAGTGTGTTCGATCACTCGCTGGTCTAACTCAACCTCGAGACGACGACGTTCAACTACCGTGAACAGTTCATTGGGATAAATGAGTCCTTCTTCTCCTCGAATACGCACTAAGGTTTCGTAGTAACAACTGGATTGATCGACTGAGATGATCGGTTGAAAATGCATTTCAATATGCTCCCCGGTATGGATCGCTTCGACCACGCGGTTTGTAACCCGGTTTGATACCAGTGCGCTGGCCTCTTCTTCAAGCATTTCACTGTAAAACTGAATTTTCGTCTGATGGGACTGTTTGGCCTTATACATTGCCAAATCAGCCTGTCTTGGCAGATTGGTCAGTACGTCGTTGCGATACTTGGCGAGGCTGCTGATGCCTACACTGAAGCTCAGTTTTTCTACGATTCCAATCGAATTAAAAGGGTAGGCCTTAAGTTCATCTAGACATTTTTGTGCGATCTTTTCGATTTCTTCCTGGTCACGATGTTGGACGATGACTGCAAACTCATCGCCACCAATTCGGTAAGCAGGACATTCTAGAGGCAGACTGCTTTGAATGATTTTAGCCGAAATGCGGATGACTTCATCGCCGATTTCATGTCCATAGGTGTCGTTTAGTGCTTTAAAGAAATCGCAATCGAAGAGCATAAAGGCGGTCGGAATCGGTTGCGCCTGAAAATCGGCAACGACTTCCCCCCAGGCTTCGTCAAAAGCACGGCGGTTAAAGATATTGGTGAGCGCATCTCGGCGGGCTTGTTCCCAAACCAGCTCATTTTGTTTATCGAGCTTTTGCTGCGCTTGACGCAGATTGTGATGAAATTCATAAAGTGTTTGCTTGAATTCTTCAAATTCCTGAATCCAGAAATGCGCTTTAGGCGGTTTTTGTTCGGTATCGGGTGAGGCCTTAAGTTGGTGCAGGTAATCCGAAAGCACTAACAAAGGGGAGCGAATGACCTTGTTAAAAAAGAACAGTAGCAGGAGTGCCGCTAACAGTAAGGTTACAACTAATTCGCCGATGAATTTTTCCATTAGCGTCCACAAATAGCTGTTGACCGGATTGGAAACCGCTGCGAATGTTATGTTCTCCGGCAGTTGTGAAACCTCAAAAGGAGTTGCCGTCTTGACTCTGGGTGTCAGGGTATCCAAATAGTAGAACTGGTTAAGCTGATAGAGGGCCTGGAAGAAATTAATGGAGACCCCGACATAGCCCAGTAGCGTCCCAGAGTCTCGATTGTAAATAGGATGGAATTGAAGTAAATAAGCAGAACCATCTTCTTGGCCCACGATTTTTGCCTGAGGCTCAGTAAAAGAGGTCGGCAAGTGTTTGGTGTATTGTTGGCCTGGAGAAGCAGGCGCTAAAAGCTGTCCATGAGGGGTGTAGAGTTCCAGTGCTTCATAATATGGGTAATAAAATCCACTCTCTTGTAGGCGGTCATCGTGCCAATAGAAGTAATAGCTGGGATCATGAAACTGTTGATGAACTTCATCCCATTCGGTTAATGCACTCAGTTGGTCGTCAGTGACTTTTAAGGTGTTTTCAACCGCACTAAACAGTTCCTGTTGAGCTTCTTTGTGAGCTTGTTCCAGAACATTTTTTTGTAAAGAGTGGCTTTCCAAATAAAGAGAGCCGATAAGCACGGCCAGCAGTATGAAGCCGGCACTTAAGAACAGTGCGAAATAGAAACGAAGGGGGCGACTGAAAGTAGATTGAAGCTTCACTGAACAGTTGGCCTGCTATTAAAGTGGGAGTCCAAAATTTTGACACAATGATCTTGAAGGTCAAATTCATATTCACTTGAGAAAAAGTGATTCGCGCCATCCACTACAATCAGATGGGTGCCACTCTGTCTCAATTCGTCTAACCAGTTTTCTCCGGTGCTTTTGTAACGCTTATCTGCACTGCCCATGATGGTGTAATGTGGTATTTTCAGTTGTTCTAGCTGTTGGAGGATATAGGCTCGGTCAATTTTTTGGTAAGAGTAAAAACTCTCTGGCGTGGCGTAGTAATTGTCTTTGCAGAATAAAAAGTTGAATTTATGCGGGCGTTTGTTGCCTGTCAAGACAGCCTGTTTGGCAAATTCAATTTCTTGCGGGCGTGTTCCAAGTTCTTCACCGTTTAGATAAAACAGGCTGGTAAAGATCGCCAGTTTGATGCGAGGGTCGTGATAATTTTCCAGAAGGGCTAAAAGCTCTTGACTGCCGCTAGAGTGCCCCACAAGGACAACTTCCTTGTATCCCTGCTGCTCAAGCCAGTTGATCCAAGCAATCACTTCTTCAATGTCGCCCTGTAGAGTATGTGTATGGATGGAGTTGCATTTAAGAGATTGCTTTCTATGGTTAATATTCAGAGTTAGGGTCGGCGACAGGGTGCTATAGCCGGCATCGTGAAACCCTTGGGACATGGATTTCACGGTATGAAACTGGTTGGTAGTCAAAAAACCATGCAGGATCAATACCGCTGGTTTGTTGATATCTCCAGGTAAGTATTCGGCCTCTGCGGTCACATTTTGAGGGGTAATGGTATGGGTTACTACTTTGGCCTGAACGTGAGCAGAAAAGATGAACGTTGCGATGAGTGTCAGGACCGTTAAGATCTTTTTTTGATATTTATACATCGTTGTAAATAACCCAGTCTCACTTAGGAGGCTAATTAAAGAGGATCAGTCGTACCTATGCAAGATAGATTATCAAAAATTACTACTACGGTAAATGACGAATAAGACGTTTAATTAATTGATAATATGAGGTCAATTTTCGGTTGTTAAAGATCATGCTCATAAAACAGCAGCGTTGTTTCACTGCCTTTTATCGTGATTGAAATTGGTACAATAGAAAAATTCGAATTAAATGGCTGGCAATTATGTGTGGAATTTGCGGTGAAATTTATTGGGATGGGCAGCTTGCGACTGAAAGTCGCTTGAAGCCAATGCTATGTGAATTGGAGCGTCGAGGTCCGGATGATGGCGGAACCTGGGTGCAAGATCATGTGGGGTTGGGGCACCGCCGTCTGTCTATTATTGATCTGACCGAGGGCGGACACCAGCCAATGCGTGATGCTGAGCTCACTCTGGTGTTTAATGGGTGTATTTATAATTATCAGGCATTGAAAGCGGAGCTTGAAAATCTAGGTCAAACTTTTGTTTCGCATTCTGACACCGAAGTGATTCTGAAGGCCTATCGTCAATGGGGAATGGATTGTGTAACCCGCTTTGAAGGCATGTTTGCTTTTGCACTTTGGGACGATGATACCCATCAGTTGCTGATGGCACGCGATCGCTTGGGAATCAAGCCCTTGTATTATGCACCGGTCAAAGGCGGTGTGCGTTTTGCATCTAACATGCAAGCGTTGTTGACGGCAGAGGATATCGACACCTCGATTGATCCGGTAGGTTTACACCATCAGTTGACTTTGCATGCGGTGATTCCTGCGCCGCATACCATTTTAAAAGGGGTACGCAAATTGGAGCCCGGCCACTGGTTGATAGTCAATCCGGATGGGCAGATTTATAAAAAACGTTACTGGTTCCTGGAAGCCAAGCGGCCGCAAGGCGAAGCGGCGCCAAAAACCGAGCAGGCCTGGGTTGATGCTATTCATGCCTCTTTGAAAGAGGCCGTGCACAAACGCCTGACGGCTGCGGATGTCCCGGTGGGGGTTCTGCTTTCAGGTGGTTTGGATTCGAGTTTAATCGTCGGATTGCTGCACGAAGCGGGGGTGGAAAACATCAAGACGTTCTCGATCGGCTTTGAGGATGCGCCTGAAGAAAAAGGCAGTGAGTTTGAATATTCCGATCAGGTGGCGGAGCGTTTCCAAACCGACCACAAAAAGTATCTGATTTCCAACAGGGATGTTTTACCACGGCTGCATGAAGCCGTTGAAGCGATGGCTGAACCGATGGTTGGGCAGGATGCGGTGGCGTTTTATCTGCTCTCCGAACAGGTCGCTCGGGATGTCAAGGTGGTCATGTCGGGACAAGGAGCGGATGAGGTGTTCGGCGGGTATTTCTGGTATCCGAAAATGGCGCAAGCGGGGGATGGAATTGATTTGACCGATCCCGAAGCGGCACTGAATGCGTTTCGTCCTTATTATTTCGACCGCTCGCACCAGGAGTGGCTGGAGGTTATTAATTCACAATACCATGTACATGATGTCACTTCCGAATATGTCGGGCACCGTTTAACTGAGCCGGATGCGGATACGTTTCTGGATCAGGTATTGCGCCTGGATGTGACGACTTTGATTGTCGACGATCCGGTCAAACGTGTAGATAACATGACCATGGCATGGGGGCTGGAGGCCCGCGTGCCGTTTCTTGACCATAAGCTGGTTGAGCTGGCGATGTCGGCACCGCCGGAACTGAAGCTGAGAGACGATGGCAAATATCTGTTGAAACGTATTGCCCGAGGATTGATTCCGGACTCGGTGATTGATCGTCCCAAGGTGGCGTTTCCAATGCCGGCACTCAAATATGTTCGGGGTGAGTTTTATGAATTTATGAAGTCTATTTTGACCTCTCCTCAAGCGAAAGAACGTGGCATTTTTAATGAGTCGGCCTTGCAGAAATTATTGGACGATCCTGAGGCGCCAGAACAGTTTACTGCGATTCAAGGCAGCAAGCTGTGGCATGCGGCTTTATTGGAGTTCTGGCTGCAAAAGCATGTGGATAAAACACTCTGATAAAATTACTTAATGATAAATGTATTTGATCATTAATAAGGTGACTCTATACATAAAGTCTATAACCTAGTAAAATACTCTGGAATTTTAAAAGTTTAACAAAGGGCAATGTAATGTCAGATAGTTTGGAAAAAGAGACTTTAGAGCGTATTGACCAGCAGGTTAAGAATAATCCGGTGGTTCTGTATATGAAAGGTACACCGCAAATGCCTTCTTGTGGTTTTTCCAGCCGTGCTGCACAAGCTTTGGTAGAGACTGGAGAAAAGTTTGCATTTGTAAATATTCTTGCCGATGCGGCTATTTTTGAACATCTGCCGAAATACCAGGATTGGCCTACTTTCCCTCAACTGTACATTGACGGCGAGTTGCAGGGCGGGTGCGATATCACACTGGAACTGGCTGAATCCGGCGAATTGAAAAAGATGATGGCCGAGGCGAATGCGAAAAGTGAGGCGAATGCGGGCTAAACCTTAAAGTTTGTGTTTGCCGTAAAAAAGCCCCTTATGCTTAGTAGCATAAGGGGCTTTTTTATTTTGTCGACAGGCGCATTTTGTTCGCAAGTATCAGACTTCAGTTTTGTAAACTGAGCAGGCCTGCTTGTTTTGGATTATTGGTGTAGTGGCCACTGATTGACGATTTGGCAGAACAGGTCAGCCGTTTTTTCGGTGTCGTAAATGGCGGAATGTGCCTGACTGTTGTCCCAGTCCATTCCCGCTTTTTCAGCGGCTTTGGCCAACACCGTTTGTCCATAAGCTAAACCTGCCAATGAGACCGTATCAAAGGTGCTGAATTCGTGAAACGGCGATTTTAATTTGCAGCGTTCAGCAGCCTGTTTTACAAAGCCAAGGTCAAAAAAAGCGTTATGTCCCACTAAAATCGCCCGGCTGCATGCTTCTTGTTTGATCTGTTGATGAATGGGTTCAAATAACTCTTTAAGAGCTTCCTTTTCTGGCAAAGCCTGTCTGAAAGGGTGATAAGGATCTTCCACGCCAATGAATTTCAGAGCGGACGGATCCAAATTGGCTCCTTCAAACGGCAGGATGTTGCGAGCAAATGTCTCATCCCGCTCCAGTAAGCCTTCGGAATTCATCTTTAGTGTGACGACCGCCATTTCGATTAAGGCGTCGGTATCTGCATTAAAACCGGCGGTTTCTACATCCACCACTACAGGAAGAAATCCGCGGAAACGATCTTTGATTTGAGTGATTCGGGGCATGTTGCATACTTTAGCTGAGATAACTTCAGCGGTTCAAATGAGTTTGGGTGTTCCTAGTCATGGAACTCTTAAAGGGGTTTAATTAATACTTTTGAGTTGCGTTGGAAATTGTACAGCGCTTGTTTGCTTTCGGGCAGTTTGCCTAACTCACCAAGTTCGAAACCGTGTTCAATAAACCAATGGTGGGTATGAGTGGTAAGTAAAAAAAGCGAGTGTAAGCCGGCTTGTTGCGCTTGTGCTTCAATCGCTGAGAGCAGTTCTGTTCCCAGTTCCTGTCCCTGATAGTTAGGGTGGACAGCCAAGCACGCAAGTTCGCCCATGTTGGCATCATGAAGATAAAGGGCGCTACAACCGATAATGTCGCCATCGCGTTCTAACACCGTGAAGTTGTTGATTTCCAGTTCCAAACGTTCCCGAGAACGCTTGACCAGAATGCCTTCTTGTTCAAGCGGTTCAATCAATTCAAGAATGCCGCCAACATCTTCTATTTGTGCTTGGCGTACCTGGTGATAGCGGTCGCTGAAAATCAAGGTTCCGCAGCCATCACGTGTGAACAGTTCAACGAGAATGGCGCTCGGGTCCTGTTTATCGATCAGGTGAATTCGTTTTACATTGGCACTGGCTTGACGCACTTGGTTTAAGAGGCTGGCTTGTTGATTGTTTTGCGGTTGTTTACACGCCGTTTCCAGTTTAGGTAGACTCAGGTGTTTGGGCAGGCCTGCTAAGATTTCGGGTTGGGTGAAAAGCATTAGCTTATCCGCTTTCAGTGCCGCAGCCACTTCACAAGCTTGTTCCAGGGTGTTTAAGTTGAAAACTTCACCGGTCAAGGAATAAGCGAGAGGCGTGAGCAGGACGATATGCCCATTTTCCAGGTTTGACGCAATGGCGTGGTGATTAATCTTGCGTAACTTTCCAGTATGTTGGAAATCAATGCCTTCGATAATTCCTTTAGGCTGAGCGATGACCCAATTCCCGCTGGTGATGGTTAATGGACTGCGTTGCTGACAAGTGGATTGACTGAAGCTGGCTTCGAGCTGGGTTTTAACGTCATAAACCGCATGTTGAAAAACCGGAAGCATCTCGCCGAGGGTGATGCGGAACTGTCGGTGATTTTGCCATTCAATGCCATGCGCGGCTAATGCGGAATCAATTTGTGGGGTGGCTCCCATTACGAGCACAATTTTTAAGCCCAGATTGTGCAGGAGTCCTATGTCTTGTGCAAGCTGATGGCGGCTGGCGGTTTCCAGTAACAGCTCGCCGGGAAGGTAAATGACGCAGGTCTTGCCTCGGTGCTGCTCAATGTAGCGCGAAGATTGTCTTAAGCTGTTAATGAATTCCAGTTCAGAAGGTTGCATACCTTGGTTCGCTTTACTCGCAAATTCCGTCTCTATTTCCGGTTTGATGTTCAACCTGGATGAGTTGGTGTGGTTACGTCATCTGTCGATTTTCTTGCTCTATGCTATAGCCAAAAAAACCGCCCGTTTTGTCCTATCTGCCGCACAGATATGAGAAAATAGTCAAAAATTTAGATTAGTATAACAGCCAATATGCTATTGGCGAAATAATGCCCAGTATTAAGGAGTTTCAGATGCCACAGTATCGTTCTAGAACCAGTACGCATGGTCGCAATATGGCGGGTGCACGCGCACTATGGCGTGCCACTGGAATGGAGACCCAAGATTTCGGTAAACCGATTATTGCGATTGCCAACTCATTTACCCAGTTTGTGCCGGGCCATGTTCACTTGAAGGATATGGGGCAGCTGGTAGCGAGAGTGATTGAAGAACACGGCGGGGTGGCCAAAGAATTCAATACCATTGCTGTGGACGATGGGATCGCGATGGGCCATGACGGTATGTTGTACTCCTTGCCATCGCGTGACTTGATTGCCGATTCGGTCGAATACATGTGCAATGCCCATTGTGCCGATGCACTAGTGTGTATTTCAAACTGTGACAAGATCACTCCGGGTATGATGATGGCCGCGATGCGCTTGAATATTCCAACCATTTTCGTAACGGGTGGACCGATGGAATCCGGTAAAACCGTTCTTGGTGGCGAAGGTATTAAGCTCGATCTGGTTGATGCGATGGTGATGGCGGCAGACGACCACTGCTCGGATTCTGATGTAGAGGAAGTTGAACGTTCAGCCTGCCCAACGTGCGGGTCGTGTTCAGGGATGTTTACGGCAAACTCAATGAACTGTTTGGCAGAAGCATTGGGGATTGCGCTGCCAGGAAATGGAACGACTTTGGCAACGCATGCTGATCGTAAGCACCTGTTTGAAGAGGCTGGTCGTCGTATTGTGGAGATTACCAAGCAGTATTATGAGCAAGATGATGACTCGGTTTTGCCACGTTCAATTGCAACCTTTGAAGCCTTTGAAAATGCGATGTCTTTGGATGTGGCTATGGGGGGGTCAACGAATACGATTCTGCATCTATTGGCGATTGCACGTGAAGCCGAAGTGAAATTTACCATGGCGGACATCGATCATATTTCGCGACGTGTGCCTTGTTTGTCCAAGGTGGCGCCGAACTCGAAAATTTATCATATGGAAGATGTTCATAGAGCAGGTGGGATCATGCGTATTTTGGGTGAGCTGGAAAGGGCCGGTCTCCTTCATACGGATGTCTCAACCGTTCATGCTTCGACTATGGCGGCGGCATTGGAGTTGTGGGACATTCGTCGAACAGAGGATCCTGCGGTTGAAAAGTTCTTTAAGGCTGCACCTGGAAATGTGCGCACCACCGTTGCATTTAGCCAAGACAAGCGTTGGAAAACTTTAGACAAGGATGAAAAATCAGGCTGTATCCGTAGTGTTGAGAATGCTTATACAAAAGATGGCGGCTTAGCGGTGCTTTACGGAAATATTGCCTTGGATGGCTGTGTGGTGAAAACAGCGGGTGTAGACGAGGAGATTTTCAAGTTTACAGGTAAAGCGCGCATTTATGAGAGCCAAGATGCAGCCGTTGCGGGGATTTTAGGGGATGAAGTTAAAGCAGGTGAGGTGGTCATTATCCGTTATGAGGGGCCTAAAGGTGGTCCGGGTATGCAGGAAATGCTTTATCCGACCAGCTACCTAAAATCGAAAGGTTTGGGGAAAGCTTGTGCCTTGTTAACAGATGGACGTTTTTCTGGCGGTACCTCTGGACTTTCAATAGGTCATGCCTCACCGGAAGCGGCTGAGGGCGGTAATATTGGTCTGGTAGAAAATGGCGATACCATAGAAATCGATATTCCAAATCGTACGATTAATGTGCTTCTGACTGATGAGGAGTTGGCCGAGAGACGCCAAGCGATGGTGGCAAAAGGGCGTGATGCCTGGAAACCTGCTGTTGAAAGACCTCGCAAGGTGAGTGCGGCACTACGTGCCTATGCGGCTATGACAACCAGTGCTGCATTTGGTGCCGTACGTGATGTGGACCAGATTGAACATCGTTAATAATTAGGGGGAAAATAGATGTTTTCAGATAGATTAACGCAGGAGCAGCGCCAAGTCGTGTTTGATCTGGCTGCTCATATCGCCGCAGCAGATAATGACGTTTCTGAAGAAGAAGTTCAGTATCTAAAGGATTTCAGTAGTGCTTATGGCATTGAGTATGACTTGGATAAATCTGACATAGATATCCAAGGGCATATTAAGGCATTGGATACAAAGAAATCGCGGATTATTGCGTTGCAGGAAATTATTAAAATTTCCTATAAAGATGGGCATTTTGGTAAGGAAGAACAGGATAAAGTCTTTCTCATCGCTCAAAAAATGGGTCTGAATGATCCTGAGCTGTTAATGCGCATTGAGAAATGGGTGCGACAAGGGTTTGACTGGATTTATGAAGGCGAGCAGATGTTGGAGTAATTCAAGTCAGAGTTTTAGCTGAAAAAAACCGGCTTTTGCCGGTTTTTTTATTTCGCTGGAATGTAGTAAGGTTGGCAGGCGGCAGAGGTGCAGAAACTCGACAGTAAAAATGTTTTGGTTGAGTTGTTCCAAGTAAAGTATTTTGGAAGGGTTTGAAGGGGGTTAAATGTGAGTGAAAATCGCTGGCCAGATTGGAGTGTAATAATCGCAGACAATAAAAAACCCGGCTATGCCGGGTTTTTTATTGAAGCAAAGAATCAGATTACTCGCGGTAACCAGGACCATTGATTTCTAGGCCGTTTGAAATATAGGCTTCATAGAACTCAAGGTTACGATATTCTTCACTCTGAGCCTTAAACGGGGTTGCACGCATATTTTTGTGACACCCGTCATAACGGCGATGCAGAGTACCTAGAGCTTGCCACTTCGCACGGAATACAGGGAAGTGAGTTGTATGACCAACATTCGGAGAAAGAATGTTTGAACGTGCTAGGCGGCCTGCATTGTAAGTGTGACATTTGGCACATGACAGGTTCAGTTGTCCGCGAGGCATGAGGTACAGTTCACGACCAGCATTAAAGGCTTTCTTGGCGCCTTCGCTGTCAATCTTAACGTCGATTTTTTGACCACGAGCATTGTAAGCTAAATAAGCACTTACTTGAGCCAGCGTGCCTTTTTTCCACTTGTAGGCTTCAAGGCCGTTGTCAGTACGACATTTGTTGATTGCACCTTCAAGGGTCACAACTTGTTGTGTGCCTTCATCGAAGTAAGGGTATTTAACACGAATTTTTGACACATCAGAACCGAAACATTTTTCAAAGACCGCTTTGTCTTTGTTCCATGCTGCTTCACCGGCATCGATCGCATCTAAATATGGAGGGAATTCTTCAGCCGCTTCCCATTGAGCGAGTTTGTCTGCTGAATAGATGTAAGCACCATTTTTATAGTCAGCGATGTCAATCTTAGGACTTTTTGCTTTGAAAAAATCAACCAGTTGCTGGCGATCAGTTTCAGGGTCCACAGTATTTGCCATTGCTGAGGTGGCACCTACCGAAACACCTAGTGATAAGGCGATTAGTAGTGTTTTTTTCATTCCAATCCTCCGTCCGAGAGCTCTGTTATTTCTTTTATTATGTTTTTTATTTGGTTGTGTGCCCGCTACGCGAGCACACACTCTTTAAATTATTTCAATTTAAGAGTTTCTTCACCAGTTTCACCAGTGTTGTCAGTCAAAGAAAGTTTAACTTCATCACCAGCGTTGGCTTTTACTTTAACAGCCATGTATGGGTTTGCTGAAACCGCACCAGACCATTGAGCATCAACTGCATCAGCACCGTTTACAGTTACTTTTACGGTATCGATGTACTTAGCTGGATATGGTTTACCAGTTTTTTTGTTCATACGTACACCAGATTCCATTGGGTGCTTGATTAGCGCCTTAACTTCTGCAACGCCACCTTTTGATTTACCACGCATTCTGATTTTGATAGCCATGTTATTTCCTTTTAAATATATTCAGTAAATTCGGAATTCAATAAACTTGAAAATAAGTCTATGAGTGGGGATTAACCACCACATCCACCGATTGTTACTTTAACTTCTTGCTCGGCTTTGAATAGTTTTCCACCAGCTTTAACAACGGCAATCACGTTCATAGTTTCACCCATTTTGATACGAGTAGAAACATAACCTTCTGCAGCGCTTGCGAAGTTGTAAGTACAAACTAAAGGCATTGGGTTTTTGCTAGCTAGGATAGCGATCGATTCAACACCGCTCATAGCAGAAGCGTCAACAGTAACAGGAGTTACCGCACCGTTTTCAGCGATTGCTGGTGCTTTCAATTTGATGTCACCAGAAGCTGCAGCTGAAGTTGAACCGAAAACGCTGTTTAGAGCATCATCAGTGCTTTTAGCTGAAAAAGCATTTTTGTTCCACTCAGCCAATACTGTGCTAGGGGTTAGAAGACCAGCGTTTACAGCTACTGCCGCTGCGCCAGTTGCAAGGGTACCTTTAAGGAAAGATCTACGTTTCATAAGGTTTTAAACTCCCGGTTAAGGTTATTTATAAATAAAAAATTACAGAGTGTAGATGTAATCAACAATTTTGCTGATTTCTTCATCTGTAAGAATTCCATGTTGTCCAAATGGAGGCATCATGCTGTTTGGAACGGTCTGAGTTTCAGGCTTGCCCCAAACTTTGTCGTACAACTTTTGCTTATCAGGGTAACGTAGCTTCATTGCAATTAGTGCAGGTCCGATGTTTCCAGGCATTGCACCGTCGCCAGTCATGTGGCATGCAAGACAGTTACCTTTAGAGCGGCTAAAAGCAAGCTTTTTGCCTTCTTCAACTGTAGAAGCACCTTTTTCTGCAGCCATAGAGGTTACAGGGGCAGCAATTACAGCTGATGAGATTGCTAAAGCAGTCAACAACTTCTTCATGTTAGAATTAAACATTCTTCTCCTCCTAAAGAGTCTTATTAACTTTCCCGTTTCTCTATCTGTCCGGGTTTTATTATTTGAACAAAATTTGCTCTTGGAGAGTAAGCTTACCCACTAAAATCTCAAACGCAAGTTTTTTGCGGCGATTTTGTATAGTTTTATTTAATTGGTCGTTAATAAAATCTTATGACATTTTTATGACGTCTTAAGTTTGCTCTTTTGTTTCAATAAGTTGCTATATTCCGTTCTGAATATTAGGATTTTATTGTTTAAATCTTTGTGGTCTGAATTACTTATTTCCTCCGCTTTTTCTAGGAAGATTTCTGTCTTTTTAAGGTTTCCAATTTCAAATTGGCCGAGTGCTTCGTAGAAATAGGCATAGGCTAGGTCGTCCATGTCGGCGTACAGTCGGCTGAGTTGTTTGTACACTTTCTGCTTGTAAAGCAGTTTATCAACCTGTCCTTCCAAGAGATCAATGGCTTTTTTAGGTTTATTGTATTTTTCTAGCAGTTTGGCATATTGAATCAGTACTGAAGCATTTTGAGGAAATAAGTCGTTTGCTATTTCAGCTAACTTGAGAGCGTCTTTCTTTTTTGTTTTTTTGGCCTGATTAAAAGTTTCAAGTTGCAGGGTGCGATACAGAGGTTGCAGGGGATGGTTTCTGATGATGCGCGTTAAACAGTCTGTTGGTTTGTTCTGGTGTGATAGCTTGTCAGAATAGTTGAAGAGGGTATTGACTGTGTTTTGGTAACATTGCTGTGCGTCGTTTAAGGGCTTTTCTTGAAGTGTTGCGTCGCGAACGCCTGTTTTTGCCTGTAAGCGTAATTTTATTAGAGTGAGGGTTTCTGTATCGTGTTCAAAGATCAAAGGCGGGTAGGTTTCTGCACGATTTTTCGCTTCTGCTAAACGGTGTTCTGTGACCGGGTGGGTCATCAAGATTTCCAGTGGTTTAAATTCATTGTTCTGGTATTCCATAGCAAGTCGCCCGAAGAAGTCCCCCATTGCGTAGGGGTTGTATCCACTCTGGTAAAGATAATCAATTCCTGCATAATCTGCTTCCGCTTCATGGATGCGCGAATGTTTGAGTTGTTGTTGTAAATCTGCCCCCATGCTTCCCATTAAGGTGGCCATTCCAGCAGAAGTGTCATGCATGCCGATAAGGATGGCGGCTATAAACGAAGCTAAATGGGTTAGATTGGTTCCGGATTGTAATTCATAACGCCTTGAGAGGTGGTTTTGAGTCACGTGGGCAATCTCATGTGCGATGACAGAAGCCAATTCGTCCTCAGACTTTACCGCTTGCAGCAGGCCTGTGTGTATTCCGATGACACCATCCGGTCCTGCAAAAGCATTGATTTCCGGATGATCAATGACATAAAAACTAAAGTGGCGGTCATCGTTTGAGTATTGCGCTATTTTATGGCCTATCCGTCTGACGTAACCGGTGATGTCAGGATCGGATACTATGTTGTAATGCGTGTGGAGTTCTGCTTTAAAAGCTCGGCCTAAGGCTTGTTCTTTTTCGGGCGTATATTCAACGAGATCAGATGAGCCTAGATCAGGCAAGCTATCTGTTGCGTTGGCCTTGTTTGGAGTGCACAGTGCAATAATGAGCAGAATAGGCACTACTACAAAGAGGTGGGGGGGGGAGGCGATGGCTGAATGGTTCATGCGCTTAATGGACTCCAATTCGGTAGGCGGCATTTGATATTTAAAAATAGGCTTATATTATAGTTGTATGAATTCAAATCAATCTCGTTGGCGCTTAGAGTCAGGGTGTTGTAATATTTGATCTAAGTCGATTTCATTATTGTGGCTTATCTTTGAATGTCTGAACATGTTTAAAATGGGTAGTTCATGCAAAAATTAGATTTTTCAGGTCTTGCCTGCCCAATGCCTGTCATTAAGCTGAAAAAGTTTTTAGCGCAAAACCCTGATTTGATCGATGCTTTTGAGATGAGTGTATCCGACCAGGGGGCTTTGAGAGACATCCCGGCTTTTTGTGCTCAGCAAAACCTGCATTGCGTGCTTAAAGAGCAGGCAGGGTCGGTCATCCGCTTTGAAATTCAAAGGCAGACTATATGAGTCAGCAATCTCCTGAAGTGTTGCCTGATGAATTTAGTTTGATTCAGTCAAAAGGGACGCTGGACTGGGCCTATGCCTCTTTTATTCTTGCGAGTACAGCCGCTGCGATGGATAAAAAGGTTGAGCTTTTTTTCAGTTTTTACGGTTTAAAGTGTTTATTTAAAGATACCAGTGGTTTGAAAATATCCCCGCTTGGAAGGCCGGATATGTTGATAAGAAGTCCGGTAGGTCCTCAGTGGTTCCGAAAAATCGACTGGAACCAAAATTTACCAGGCCTGGTTTGGACTCTGCCAGGTATGAGTGCTTTGGCGACAACGGCGTTTAAGAAGCAAATGAAGGCGCAAGGGCAGCTTCCCATTGAAGAGCTGCGGGCATTATGTTTAGAGTTAGGGGTTAAGATGACGGCCTGTCAGATGACGCTCGAGGCAATGGGTATTGGCGAATCCGAGCTGATAGACGGCATTGAATTCGCCGGTGCCCCAAGCTATTTTGCGCATACCCCCTCCACACAGAGTCTTTTTGTTTAATTTAATAAATCATCAAGTGAGTAAAGATGTCTTATAAACCACTTACCAAAGCGATTCTTCCTGTTGCGGGCTTAGGAACCCGTTTCTTACCTGCCACTAAGGCCATTCCTAAAGAAATGCTTACCGTTGTTGATAAGCCGTTGATTCAATATATAGTGCATGAGGCGGCCGAGGCCGGGATCACCGATATCATTTTGGTGACACACTCCAGTAAAGGGGCGATTGAAAACCACTTTGACAAACATTACGAGTTGGAAACCGAGTTGGAGCTGAGAGGAAAGCAGGAGCGTTTAGAGCCTCTGCAAGAGATTACGCCAGAAGGGGTGAGACTTGTCAGTGTACGTCAGCCTGAGGCGCTTGGGTTGGGGCATGCGATTTTGTGTGCTGAACCGGTTATTGCAGAGAATGAGCCGTTTGCCGTGTTGTTGCCTGATGTTTTGATGTATCACTCTAAAAAAGGGTGTTTGGCTCAGATGGTGGATACCTACAAAAAAGTGCACACCAGTGTGGTGGCTCTAGAAGAGGTACCGGACGATCAGGTCGAGAAGTATGGTATTGCTGCTGTTAAAGGTCCTGATTTGCGGATTTCCGAGCTGGTCGAGAAGCCTTCGCAAGAAGAAGCGCCATCTAACCTGTCTGTTGTAGGTCGCTATATTTTTACCCCAAGATTAATGCAGTTATTGAAACAGACCCGTCCAGGCGCTGGCGGCGAGATTCAATTGACAGATGCCATGGATAAGCTGCTTGAAGAAGAGGTGATGTTTGGTTTTGAATTTAAGGACGGTAAGAGTTATGACTGTGGCGATAAGCTAGGTTATTTGCAGGCCAATGTGGAATATGCTTTGCGTGACGCCAAGGTGGGTGAAGGCTTTAAGAACTATCTGAAAGAATTAGAGTTGTCAGAGTAATTTTCTGCATTAGGAAATCTATCCGACTGAAAATATTATGCAAAGCAAACAGAGAGGCCAATATGGGTGTGGAAAGTTCTAATGCTTGGCAGGCTTTAAATGCGCACTGTGAACAGGGAGCAGGAAGTGTTCACCTAAAGACACTGTTTTCTGAAGAAGATCGGGCACAACGCTTTTCTATAGAGTTAGATGATCTGTTTTTGGATTTTTCAAAGAATCGTGTCAGTGAAGAAACGATTCAATTGCTGATGAAGCTGGCCCGCCAGCAGTCATTGCCTGAATGGATTAAGCGTTTAATCTGCGGGGATGAGGTGAATGATACCGAAGGCCGACCGGCGATGCACTCCGCGATTCGTTCTGAAGGCCGTGATGTATCGGGCTATGCGCTGGAAGTGCAGCCACAAATCGAACAGCAGTTCGATAAGATGGCGACGATTGTTGAACAAATCCGTTCAGGAAGCTGGCGTGGATACAGTGGTAAGCCGATCACCGATGTGGTGAATATTGGTGTCGGCGGGTCTGATTTAGGGCCTTTAATGGTCACACATGCGCTACAAACCATTAGTTCTCCAGTCAATTTGCACTTTATTTCTTCAATCGATGGAACCCAAACCTCCAATCTTTTAAAAAGCCTTAATCAAGAAACGACTCTATTTGTTCTTGCTTCAAAATCCTTTACGACCATTGATACGCTTTCCAATGCAGAGACGGCCAAGGATTGGCTTAAAGAAAAGATTAAGGATTCTAAGACCCTGTTGTCTCAACACTTCCTCGGTGTTTCGACCAAGCCAGATATGATGAGTGAGTGGGGGATTCCTGAAGAGAATCAACTGCTTTTTTGGGACTGGATTGGCGGACGTTATTCCATGTGGTCGGCCATTGGGTTGCCAATTGCGCTGAAGGTGGGGATGTCTGGTTTTCGGGAAATGTTGCAAGGGGCCCATATTATGGACAACCATTTTGCGACCGCAGAGCTTGAGCAGAATATGCCTGTATTAATGGGAATGATTGATGTTTGGAATATCAACTTTCTTAATATCCAGGCGAAAGCGATTTTGCCTTACGATGCGCGTTTAAAGTACTTGCCATCCTATTTTGAGCAGCTGGTGATGGAAAGTAATGGAAAATCGGTTAATCGTAATGGTGAATCGGTTAACTACAAAACCTGTCCAATCCTTTGGGGTGAGGTGGGGCCCAATGCCCAGCATGCATTCTATCAGCTATTACATCAGGGGACTCAGGCGGTGATGTGTGACTTTATCGCTCCGGTTGAAAGAGATGATTTTGATCGGAATTCTCATTCGGAAAAAGATGAGAGTTTACGTTATCAGCATGAGCTGGCGATGGCAAACTGCTTTGCACAATCACGGGTTTTGATGCTTGGAGATGCTGCGATTCCGGATTCCATTAAGTCTCAGTTTGACTCGCCGTTTAAACATTATCCGGGGAATCAGCCGTCAAATACCATTTTATTAAAAACCATTTCTCCTAAGACTCTGGGTATGTTGGTGGCACTTTATGAGCATAAGACCTTTGTGGAATCAGTCATTTGGGAAATCAACCCTTTCGATCAATGGGGGGTTGAGCTCGGTAAATTAATTGCCAAAGAGACCCATGCCGCCATTAAAACCCCATCGTTAGCCGAAAGCTTTGATGCTTCGACTGCGAACTTGATTAGGAGGATTGCAAAATGAGAGTGTCGGTTTTCGGTTGTGAGTTAGGTGGTTTGGTCACTGCAGGCGCCTTGGCCCAGACAGGCAATCAGGTATTCGCTTTACCGATAGGAACGGGGAGAGTTGAACATCTGAGAAAAGCCGAATTACCGCGCGAAGAGCCGGGTTTGGAGCATTTGATTCAAACCCAGGTAAAAGAAGGCGGTTTACATTTTGAAGAAGATTGGAAAAAAGGGGTCGCCCATGGTGAGGTACTGTTTTTAAGCATGCCTTCATGGCGTCTGGATCGTGCTGAGGAAGTGATTCAGGTGATTGGGGACTGTGCAGAAGGAGACGTGCTGGTGGTCAACCAAAGTTCTTTTCCGGTTGGAACCGCGGACCGTTTTGAGGCTCAGATCAAATTGGCGTTCGCCAAACGCGGTTTGGTGGCCAAGGTGGCCGTGGTGGCGATGCCTGAGTTTATCAGTGAGGGGTCAGCCATTAATGATTTTGTGAAGCCGGATAGGATTGTTCTTGGTAGTCAAGATCCTCAAGCGATTAAACAGATTCGCGACCTAATGCGCCCTTTTAATCGAGTTACCGATCAGTTGAAGGTGATGAGTACCCGCGCCGCAGAATACACCAAATACGCCGTGAATGCACTGTTGGCGACGCGTATCAGCCTGATTAATGAATTGGCAAACAATGCGGAGCATTTCGATATTGACATGGAAGAGGTTCGTCAAGGTTTAGGCTCGGATCACCGGATTGGGTTTAACTATCTCTATCCCGGCTGCGGATTCGGTGGCCCCAGTTTTGCCGCTGATGTGAAAAGCCTGGTGAATACATTGCAGAGCAAGGGATATGACGCAGATCTGTTAAAAACCGTGTTGAGTAACAACGAAGTGCAAAAAGAGGTGCTGTTCCGTAAAGCTTGGCGTTTTTTTAATACCGAGCTAAAAGGTAAAAAGATTGCCGTATGGGGGCTGTCTTTCAAGCCGAATACGTCAACGGTTGAAAATGCACCCAGTTTGAAGACGATTCAGGCTTTTGTTGCTCAGGGAGCGACCGTTAAGGCTTATGACCCTAAGGCCATGACGGATTTTCAGAAGCATTGGCAGGGTGATGACCGAGTAGAGTTGGTGGCGGATATGTATGATGCGCTTGATGGGGCCGACGCGCTCGTTATCCTGACCGAATGGAAAATGTTCTGGAGTCCGGACTATGATTTGATGAGACAACGCATGAAGCGCCCAGTCATTTTTGATGGGCGTAATATTTATGAGCCGGATGTTATTATGGAGCAAGGTTTCCGCTACTTTGGCGTGGGCCGAGGAGAAGTTGTCTAATTTAAGGTGTCTAAATAGAAACCTCATAACCGCAACAAACTAAATGTTGTTAGAATAGCGCTCTTAATGTAAAAAGACCCTTTGCAGAGATAGGTTTGTTTGAACAGGCCTGTTCAGTTTTTGTGCACTTGGGTGTTTGAATCCGGTTGTTTTAAGGGATACCTGATTTTATGAAACCTTTCGAACGAGGCATTTATCTGCTGCCTAATTTAATGACTACGGCTGCATTGTTTGCCGGGTTTTACGCGGTCATTGCCGGTATGCAAGGACATTATGAGGCGGGGGCCATTGCGATTTTTGTAGCAATGATCTTTGACGGATTGGATGGTCGAGTGGCGCGTATGACCAATTCGTGCAGTGCTTTTGGAGCGGAATACGACAGCCTGGCCGATATGATCTCTTTTGGATTGGCGCCAGCGTTACTGATTTATCAGTGGGCATTGCAAGATTTTGCCAAGTTTGGTTGGTTGGTTGCCTTTATTTATACCGCCGCCGCCGCGTTGCGTTTGGCACGTTTTAATACTCAGGTCGGAATTGCGGATAAACGTTATTTTCAGGGATTGCCGAGTCCCGCTGCGGCAGCGTTATTGGCAGGCTTGGTGTGGATGGTGGAAACCAATCATATCNATAAACGTTATTTTCAGGGATTGCCGAGTCCCGCTGCGGCAGCGTTATTGGCAGGCTTGGTGTGGATGGTGGAAACCAATCATATCGAGACCGGCTTAGAGTCGATTGTCGCTCTGCTGCTGACGTTATTTGCCGGTCTGATGATGGTCAGCAATGTGCGTTTCAGCTCATTTAAAGAACTCAATTTGAAAGATAAGGTGCCGTTTGTGACCTTGGCGGTGATTGTGCTGGTTCTGGTGGTTATCACGATTAAGCCGGCTATGATTTTGTTTGCCATCTTTCTGATATACGCTTTTTCGGGGCCGGTCCTGACCTTGTTGGCACTTCGTAAAACGCGTTCATTAAGAAAAAAACATAAAAAAGCTTCGTCCGACATTCAGGATGAACAGAAAAATGAAACCGAGGCATAAGTTCCTGGCTTCATCAATTAATTTCGAGAGTTTCCATGAAAGATCATTTAATTATTTTTGATACGACCTTACGTGATGGGGAGCAAAGCCCTGGCGCTTCCATGACCCGTGACGAGAAAATCCGTATTGCCAAGCAGTTGGAAAAGCTAAAGGTGGATGTCATTGAAGCAGGCTTTCCTGCGGCCAGTGAAGGGGATTTTGAAGCGGTAAAAGCGGTCGCTTCTGTGGTAAAGGAGAGTACGATCTGTGGTTTGGCCCGCGCAGTTGAGAATGATATTGTGCGCGCAGGTGAAGCAATTAAGCCTGCCAACTCCGGACGTATCCATACCTTTATTGCCACCTCGCCGATCCACATGGAAAAGAAGCTGCGCATGTCCCCGGATGAAGTGGTTGAGCGGGCGATTTGGGCGGTAAAAAAAGCGCGTAACTTTACCGATAATGTTGAGTTCTCGCCGGAAGATGCCGGCAGATCGGAAATTGACTTTTTGTGCCGGGTGATCGAAGCGGCAATCGATGCCGGCGCAACCACCATCAATATCCCGGATACGGTTGGTTACAACGTTCCACACCAATTCGGCCAGTTGTTCAAGACCTTGATTGAGCGTATTCCGAATTCAGATAAGGCGATTTTCTCGGCGCATTGTCACAATGACCTTGGTTTGGCGGCGGCGAACTCTCTGGCGGCCGTGCGCAATGGCGCGCGTCAGATTGAATGTACCATCAATGGCTTGGGAGAACGTGCCGGAAATACCGCTTTGGAAGAGGTGGTGATGGCGGTGAAGACGCGTCAGGATATTTTTGATGTGGATACGCGTATCAATACTCGCGAAATTGTCGCCGCATCCCGTTTGGTTTCAGGGATTACCGGATTTGCCGTACAGCCGAATAAAGCGATTGTCGGCGCGAATGCGTTTTCGCATGAGTCCGGAATTCACCAGGATGGTGTGCTTAAGCATCGTGAAACTTATGAGATCATGCGTGCCGAGGATGTGGGCTGGACGACCAATAAAATGGTGCTTGGTAAACACTCCGGGCGTAACGCCTTTCGCACCCGTCTTGAAGAGTTGGGGATTACTTTTGAGACCGAGCAGGAGCTAAACGATGCGTTTGTCCGTTTTAAGGATCTGGCAGACCGCAAGCATGAGATTTACGATGAAGATCTGCAGGCGCTGGTCACCGACAGCTCGGCCGAGCGCGCTGAAAATGAAACTTACCGCCTTGTATCCCTCAAAGTGGCGACAGAGACCGGTGAAAAGCCGCATGCGGAAGTCACCTTATGGATGAATGGCGAAGAAAAAACCGCCGTGGCCGATGGTGGCGGTGTCGTGGATGCCACCTTCAAAGCGATTGAAAACCTGGTGCATTCCGGTGCGACTTTGGAGCTGTATTCCGTCAGTAACGTCACTAACGGTACCGATTCCATGGGCGAAACCTCGGTACGTTTAGAATTGGCCGGGCGTATTGTCAATGGCCAGGGAGCGGATACGGATATTGTGACCGCTTCTGCAAAAGCCTATATTAACGGTCTGAATAAACTGTTAGGTGCAGCGAGCAAAGCGCACCCACAGGCCCCGGTTTAATCGATGGCTGCGGGGTTACTTCAGTTTTATGGTGTCGCCTAAATTTTCATCAGGCCTGTTTGAACAGCTCGGAGGCGTAAGCTGGCAGTTGCGTTCAAACTACCAAGGTGCATTTCAACAGGCCTGTAGCGAAGAGGCTGGTTCTAATACAGGTGCGTCGACGGTCGAGCCTATAGAACACTCTTTATTACAAGTGGAAGAAAGTCGTGCGGCGGACGCGACGATGTTTCAGGCGGTTTCAAATGAAATGGTTTCCCATGAACTGATTCTGATCGGCGGCGGCCTGCACGGTTTTTGGGAAGATGAATCTCGCCTGGAGTGGCAGCTCTGGGGTCAGATTTGTGAAACCTTGGGATGGATGCACGACATTCGTTTTTTTGATACGGAAGTCCTGACCACCGAAGAGGCGATTTATGCTTCTTTTGAGGAGATTCTGTCTTCGGGCGCTGAGCAGGTTTTAACCATGGATGTCGATCACTCCTTGAGTCAACAGCTTTCTGAAGGAATGGTGCTGATTGAGGTGCCGACTTTGGAAGAGATGCTGTCGGATCCCTATGCAAAACGCTCGTTCTATCAAGCGGTACTTCCTTTCATTTCTCAATAGCCATCTTTTTAGGATGGAGTCGAAACAGTCATGTCTGAATTAAGCTACTTGCGTCTTATGCAAGAGACCGATCTGCATTGGGTATTACAAGTTGAACAGCAGTCGTACGATTTTCCGTGGTCGCAGAAAGGTTTCGAAAACAGTCTCGATCAGGGCGTGAACTATATTTTCTGCAGTGCTGAGCATGAGATGATGGGCTACGCCTGCGTCTTGACGGTTTTGGATGAAGCGCAGCTGTTAAATTTTTGCATTGCACCTGCTTTTCGAAAATCGGGTATTGGACGAGCAGCACTTCAGCAGTTAATGGACAAGCTCAAACAAGCCGGATATGAACAGCTACTGCTTGAGGTGCGTGAGTCGAATCTGCCTGCTCAGAAATTGTATTTGGGATGTGGGTTTCAAACTGACGGTGTTCGCCGTAACTACTACCGTTGTCAGGAGTGGCGTGAGCAAACTGGGGAGTTGGTGGAAGGCAAAGAAGATGCTTTGTTGATGTCACGTTCGCTTTAGGTGGGTTCGATGGATGTACCAATGAAGGCTGGAATAACCAGGCCTGTTCAAACTCAACAGGCCTGGTGATGGTGATTTAACTGCGTAGTTCAGCCGGAATGGTTTTGGAGAGGGTTTGTGCCATCTCCTTGTACAATTTAGGGTTGGCCACGAGGATGTTGCCGCTTTGTAGATAGTTCTCGGCACCGATAAAATCGGTGACCAATGCACCGGCTTCTTGAGCAATTAAAGCGCCGGCGGCAATGTCCCAAGGCTTAAGATTAAATTCCCAGAAGCCGTCTACCCGTCCGCAGGCAACATAAGCCAGATCCAAAGCAGCCGATCCCGCACGGCGAATGCCGGCGGTGGACTGCATGAAGCTTTTTAGACTATTCATATAGCTATCCAGATAACTGAAGTCATGATATGGGAAGCCGGTGGCCAGCAAGGCGTTATCCAGCGTTTTTTGTTCGCTGACACGAATACGGAAGTTGTTCAGCTTGGCACCGGAGCCGCGGCTGGCGGTGAACATTTCGTCCCGGAGCGGGTCAAAGATCACGCCATGCATCAAGCGACCTTTCTCTTTAATAGCAATGGATACCGAGAATTGTGGGAATTGATGCAAGAAATTGGTGGTGCCATCTAAAGGGTCAATGATCCACTCAATGTCCGATTTCTTGCCGTCGTTTTGTGCTTGTCCACTCTCTTCGGCGAGAATGTTGTGGTCTGGATAATACTTGCGAATGGTCTGTATAATGATCTGTTCAGCTTCTTTATCGACTTCGCTAACATAGTCGTTTTTACCTTTGTGCTCAACATTCAGACGATCGATGTTTTCTAGGTGTTGTAAAATCTGCTGGCCGGCATTACGGGCGGCGGTCGTGGCAATATTGACTAACGGATGCATGGCATTTTCCTGTAGGTAATGGCGTGTTTGCGAAGGCTTCTGGGTTCAGGTTTGAACGGCAAAAGCCTTAATGTAGAGATAATATATAAAATGGTTAGGAATTATAACGGAAAAACATCATGAATGAAGATCAAGCTATGCAAATGACAGGGGATCATCCGGGAAATGGAGAGTGCTCTGAATCAAGATTTGATCCGTTGCTTAATCAGAACTATTCCTTGCACAAGGGGTTGGCAAACATTCGTGTGGTGTTGGTTGAGACATCGCACCCAGGAAATATCGGCAGTGTGGCGCGGGCCATGAAGAATATGGGGTTGAGCCAGTTGGTGCTGGTGAATCCAAAGGAGTTTCCAAGCCAGGTGGCTTCGGTCCGTGCTTCAAGTGCGGCGGATGTATTAAATTCGGCTAAGGTGGTGGGTAGCTTGGATGAAGCGCTGCAGGGGGCGGATTTGGTGTTCGGAGCCAGTGCCCGTTTGCGCAAGGTATCCTGGCCGCAGTTGGATGTGCGTCAAACGGCCGAGTTGGCGTTGCAAACAGCCGAGTTAGGGGAGGTGGCACTGGTTTTTGGGCGCGAAGATTCCGGCTTGAGTAATGATGAACTGGATAAGTGTAATTACCTTTCACATATCCCTACTAATCCCGTTTACAGTTCCTTAAACCTGGGGGCGGCGGTCCAAGTATTTGCTTATGAGTGTTTGATGGCCGCGGGGATTGAACGCGAGTACAGTAAAGGGTACCGCCATAAGCTGGCCTCGGCAGATCAGCTTGAAGGGTTTTATGGTCATCTGCACCAGGCATTACAGGATATTGAGTTTTTAGATCCGAGCAAAAATGCGCGTTTTATGCGTCGGATGCGCCGACTGTTTAATCGAGCGCAGTTGGATGTCAAAGAGATTGATATATTGCGTGGTATATTAACCGCAGCACAGCGTAAAGCTAATAAAAGTGCGGAAAACAGCTAAGAGAGGAAAGGGTGTTTAAGCGACTGAAATCTGATATTCAATGTGTTTTTGACCGTGATCCAGCGGCCAGGAATACATTTGAGGTGTTAACAACTTACCCTGGGTTGCATGCGATTATCTGGTATCGTGCGGCGCATTTCTTGTGGAACAGAAAGATGAAATGGCTGGCGCGCTTCATTTCGACGGCAGCACGTTGGTTTACCGGAATTGAGATTCACCCAGCCTGTAAAATCGGCGAACGTTTTTTTATTGATCACGGCATGGGAGTGGTTATTGGCGAAACGGCTGAAATCGGGGATGACTGTACCTTGTACCACGGAGTGACATTAGGGGGGACGACTTGGCAAAAAGGCAAGCGTCATCCTACTTTGGGAGATCGGGTCGTGGTTGGGGCAGGGGCCAAGGTTCTCGGTCCGATTGAAGTGGGTGATGATGCGCGTATCGGCTCCAATGCGGTGGTGGTTAAACCGGTTCCTGCTGGACGCACCGTGGTGGGGATTCCAGGACGGGTGGTTGAACCGAGTGATTCAGATAAGAAAAAACGCCGTGCCAAGATGGCGGAAAAAATAGGGTTTGATGCTTACGGTGTTAAACAAGATGTGACCGATCCGGTTGAAAAGGCGATATACAGTTTGTTGGATCATATACAGGTTCAAGATGAAAAGCTGGAAATGTTGGCTTCGGAGTTAAAGAAATTGGGTGGGGGGGCGATTGATATGCATTTTCCAAAGTTGGATGATGCGGTCTTGGATCCTTCAGATCCTCAGCAGGCGGCACACCTGAAAGCAGGACAGAAAACGGGCTCCATAAATAATGATTAATCATTCCAATGTGCGGATAAGTCCTGTTTATCTTAATACTTGAGTTGTTTGCTGGGTTATCATATACTTGGTTTATATTCGTTTAGATCAGGAAATAGAATGAAGCTGACATCGAAAGGACGCTATGCCGTTACGGCCATGATTGATATTGCTTTAAATCAGGGGACGGGGCCAATTACCCTTTCTCTTATTTCCGAGCGACAAGGTATTTCGCTCTCTTATTTGGAGCAGTTGTTCGCAAAGCTGAAAAAGGCAGACCTCGTTTCTAGCGCACGAGGCCCTGGCGGCGGTTATAGGCTAAGTCGCCCTGCAGATGAGATTTCGATCAGTGATATCATTCATGCAGTGGATGAAATTATTGATGCAAGAAAGTGTGGCGGTAAAGCGAATTGTCATGGGGGTGAGCAGTGCCTGTCTCATGAATTATGGAGTGATTTGAGTATGTTGATTGACTCCTTTTTGAAAGGCATTACACTGCAGTCTTTGATGGATAAAAAAGTAAATAATCTCAAAGAGATTAAGTTTGGGTAGATTTAGGGAGAATATATGGCTGTTACCCTAACAGAGGCCGCTGCTCAGCGGGTTAAAACAATGATTGCCAAGCGAGGTTCGGGGGTTGGCTTGAGAGTGTCGACCAAGGTGAGTGGTTGTGCAGGTTTTTCCTATGTCGTGGATTATGCGGATGAAATCCAAGATGAGGATGCTGTGTTTGAATCCTTTGGCGTGAAAGTGGTCGTTGATCCTAAAAGTTTACCCAATATTGATGGTATGGAGATTGATTACGTTAAAGAAAGCCTGCTTAACGAAGGGTTTGATTTCCGAAATCCGAATGTGAAAGAAAGCTGTGGGTGCGGAGAGTCATTTACAGTTTAAATTTTCCCGATATTCTCCTTGTTGAACGCCTTATTCGATGGAACCCTGGCAAGCCGCCGGGGTTTTTGTTTTTATGCCGTATCAGTGAATAATTTGTTAGAATAATGCCACTGATTTTTTAGGAAAAAAGAATGGAACGGACTTTTTCGATTATTAAACCAGATGCGGTAAAAAGAAATCTGGTTGGAGCAATCCTGGCGCGTATGGAAGAAAATGGATTGCGCGTCGTCGCTTGCAAAATGATCCAAATGACACGTGAGCAGGCAGAAGGGTTTTACGCTGAGCATGAAGGGCGTGATTTTTATGAACCGCTAATTGAATATATGATTTCCGGGCCTTCTATTGTACAGGTACTTGAAGGTGATAACGCCATTGTTAAAAATCGTGAAGTGATGGGGGTGACTGATCCGCAAAAAGCGGCTCCGGGAACGATTCGGGCCGATTATGCTTTGAGCGTGCGTGAAAATTCTGTTCACGGTTCGGATTCGATCGAAAGTGCGGCCAGAGAGATTTCCTATTTTTTCAGTCAAATTGAATTGTGCCCGCGCGGTGAATAATTGGGTGACTCAAAGTTGGTAACAGAAGTGACAGACAAAGTCGATCTACTCGGCATGGATCGAACCGCTATGGAGGCTTTCTTCAAGGAGATTGGAGAGAAGCCTTTTCGTGCTTCTCAGGTGATGAAGTGGATTCACCAGCATGGCGTGAGCGATTTTGATGAAATGACCAACCTAAGCAAAGCCTTGCGCGAAAAGCTTAAAGCGGTTGCTCAGGTACGTACCCCCAAGATTATTGCTGAACAGCACTCCGATGATGGAACCATCAAGTGGTTGCTGGAAGTAGATCATCATAACTCGATTGAAACCGTTTTTATCCCGGAAAAAAATCGAGGAACTTTATGCATCTCCTCTCAAGTTGGCTGTGCCCTGGAATGCAGCTTTTGTTCGACAGGTCAGCAGGGGTTTAACCGCAACTTGGAGAATTGGGAGATCATCGCCCAGATGTGGGTCGCTAATAAAGCTTTGGGGTGTAAGCCGAAAGAAGAACGCCGTATTTCAAATGTGGTGTTTATGGGGATGGGAGAGCCGTTGTTGAATGTTACCCATGTATTCCCGGTGGCTCGCATCTTAATGGATGACTATGCCTACGGCCTGTCCAAACGGCGGGTAACGATCAGTACGGCCGGTGTTGTTCCTGCGATTGATAAGATCAAGGAAGAGGTCGATGTCAGTTTGGCGATTTCGTTGCACGCGCCCAATAATCCGTTGCGTGATATTTTAGTGCCAATTAACCAGAAGTATCCGTTGGAAGAGTTGCTTCCGGCTTTACATCGTTTTGTAGAGGGCGGGCATAGTAAAAAGCATGTGACGGTTGAGTATGTCATGCTGGATAAGATTAATGATTTGCCTGAGCATGCAGAGCAGTTGATCAAGTTACTCAAGGGGTTGCCTTGCAAGATTAACTTGATTCCATTTAACCCGTTTCCGAATACCGACTATAAACGCTCATCAAATAATGCCATTCACCGGTTTCAGCAGAAGTTGATGGACGCAGGCTTGAACTGCACTGTCCGGAAAACGCGAGGCGATGATATTGATGCGGCGTGTGGACAGCTTGCGGGACGGGTAAAAGACAGAACCAAACGAACTCTGCATCGGGTGGAGTTTGAGGGTAGAGCACTCAACGAGTAACGCAAAGGATCAAAGGAATGACAGAACAGCCGAATGCCGAAACTCCATTGAACCAACTGCTGAGTGATGCGCGAAAGTCGCAAAAGCTCACCATCAAAGAGGCGGCAAAGAAGCTGAATCTTTCCGAGGCACAACTGCAACAATTTGAGCAGGCCTCTTGTGATCTTGCGACCATGGGGCCTTTTGAACGAGGTTACTTAAGAAACTATGCGCAGCTGTTGGATGTTGATGAAGCCGTTGTGGAATCTTACCTGGATGCGGTTTCGTCTGCGGGAAGTGAACTTAAGTCGATGCAGCGTTTTCAGTACCCAGCACCCAAACCTTTGATTAGAGGCAGTTTTGGCCGTTTCGTTGTTTGGGTTTTATTGATTGTCCTAGGAGGGGCCCTGGTTTGGTTCTTGTTGGATTATCTGGCCTAATTAACAAATAACAGACAATAGATTATTAAAGAGTTTAAAAAAACGTATGGGAAAACAGATTTCCGCAATTCGCGGTATAAACGACCTTTATGGAACTGAAGTAGAGGCGTTTGATTACCTTCTTGAACAGGCTCAAGAAACATTAAAACAGTACGGATATCAATCGATTCGTCTTCCTATTGTGGAAAAAACCGAACTGTTTGCGCGTTCAATCGGTGAAGTAACCGACATTGTTGAAAAAGAGATGTATACCTTCGATGACCGTAATGGTGACAGTTTGACCTTGCGACCAGAAGGGACGGCTGGGTGCGTGCGTGCTGTCATTCAAAACGGTTTGATCCATAATCAAATTCAAAAGCTCTATTACAGCGGTCCCATGTTCCGTTATGAGCGACCACAGAAAGGACGTTATCGTCAGTTTCATCAATTTGGTGTGGAAGTATTCGGTCTTTCCGAAGCGGATATCGATGCAGAGCTCATTGCCTTGACGGCACGCTTGTGGGAAAAACTGGGACTGGAAAATCTTGAGCTGCAGTTGAACTCTTTAGGTAGCCAAGAGGCCCGCGCGGCTTATCGTGAAACTCTGGTGGAATATCTCAACCAGCATAAGTCTGAGCTGGATGAAGACAGTTTACGCCGTTTGGAGTCGAACCCGCTGCGCATCCTTGACAGCAAAAATCCAGATATGAAATCCGTGGTTGAAGGGGCTCCTAAATTGATCGATCATCTGGACGAAGTCTCTTTGGCCCACTTTGAAGATTTAAAGCGCTACCTGGATGATTTGGGAATCGATTATGTTGTGAACCCAAATTTGGTTCGAGGGCTGGATTACTACAACCGTACCGTGTTCGAGTGGGTAACGGATGAATTAGGTGCTCAAGGAACGGTATGTGCCGGTGGGCGCTATGATGGCTTGGTTGAACAAATAGGCGGCAAACCGACACCTGCGGTAGGGTTTGCGATGGGAATTGAGCGTCTGACGGCACTTCTGGTTGATAAGCAATTGGTTCCGGCGCACGCCGTGCCGGACATTTATGTTGTCTTGGCGGGTAAAGAAGCTGAGCGTCCAGGCTTGATCATTGCTGAAAAAATCCGTGATGATCTACCGCATCTGAATGTGCAGATGAATTGTGGTGGTGGAAGCTTTAAGAGCCAGTTTAAAAAGGCGGATAAGTCCGGCGCGCGCTATGCCGTTGTACTGGGTGATCAAGAGGTGGAGGAACAAGTGGTTGCTCTTAAACCCCTGCGTGAACAGGGCGAGCAAATAACCGTGAGTTGGGATGCCTTAACTGAGCACCTTAAGCTGTGTTTAAACTAAAGTTAGCATTTAACATTATCCAAACTTCTTTAGGGATGTAGATTATGAGTCGTTATGAAACGGAAGAAGAACAAATTGAAGCGATTAAAAGCTGGTGGAAAAAGAACGGAACTCAGCTGTTAACCCTGATTCTAGTCGTAGTGGTAGCCATTAGCGGCTGGCGCTATTGGAATCATCAGCAAGCCGTTAAAGCGACGAATGCATCCGCGATCTTTGAAATCTTGCAAGCCAATATGCAACAGGGTACATTCGGCGAAGTATCGCGCGAAGGGCTGAAGTTAATACAGGAACAGCCTGAAAGCCCATATGCTTCAGGTGCGGCACTCCTGTTGGCCAAATTCAGTTTGGATAAAGGGGATGTCGGGGAGGCGAAACACCACCTTGAATGGGTGCGTGTGAATGGCGCTGATGCAGCACTAAAGCAAGTGGCGACTTTGCGTTTAGCCCGTTTGTTGGCCGATCAAAAAGAGTATTCTCAAGCGCAAGAAATGCTGACTTCAATCTCGAGTAATCAGTTGCCTGCGGCAGAGAAGGCGAATTTTGACTATGTCAGTGGCTTGATTGCACTTGGTCAAGAAGATAAAGACGCTGCTCGACAATCTTTTGCTAAGGTGGTTGAGAATATGGATGCTTCTAAAACGCTAAAAGGCATTGCTCAGATTCAGTTAGACGATCTGGCTGCCTGATAGCGCAAGATTAAACGTTACAACAGTTAAATAGGATATTTTCCATTGAACAGGTTAGGTGTGATTAAGTGGACAGCGATGGCATTGGCGGCAGCCTTGATGAGCGCCTGTTCTTCATCCAATGTGGTCAGAGTACCGACCCAGCTTGAAACGCTCAATTCAACCTTAACGATCGAGCGAAACTGGCAGGTTCAGCTCAATGCGATGCCAAACTACGCAGGCAATGGATTGGCGTTTGCTCAGGATCAAAAGGCTGTCTTTACGGCGGATGCGCAGGGGCTCATCTCTGCATTTAAAAAAGCCAATCAGAGCCGTTGGACTGATCAAGTCATCTGGCAAAGTCGTTTTGATGAAAAGGTGGTGTCCGGTCCAACCTATTTTGATGGGCAGCTCGTTGTCGGTACGGCGAAAGGAAAAGTGGTTGCACTGTCGGCTGACCGTGGTGAGGTTTTGTGGCAAACACAACTCTCCAGTGAAGTCTTAAGTCGCCCTGTGTTTGCTAGGCAGAAGCTTTTTACCCGTACCGTCGACGGACACTTGTATGCATTGGATGCAACCAACGGTCAAGTGGTCTGGGTGACCGAGCACCAGATTCCAAACCTTTCGCTCAGAGGTTCTGCTCCAGTTTTATATGATCGAGGCGTGCTCTATGTTGGCTGGGAAACCGGTAAAATTGAAGCGATTTCAGCTGAGTCGGGGGTGTCTTTGTGGGAAAGCCGTATCGCAATTCCAAGCGGGCGTACCGATTTGGAGAGAATGGTGGACGTTCAAGCCGCGCTGGTGTTGAAGAATGATCGCTTGATTGCACTGGGTTATCAAGGCAAGTTGGCGGCGTTAAATCTTGAAAATGGTAATCTGTATTTTGCTCAAGATGTATCGGGTTACCGTGATTTTGTTGCAGACGATCAGGCCATTTACGTGGTGGATGAAGATGATGTTCTGCATGCTTTTGATCTGTCTAACGGTACCAAATTATGGAGTCAGGTCGGGTTGAAATATCGAAATCTGGCCGATTTGATCTTTTACCAAGATAAGTTGTTAGCCATAGATGGTTACGGCTATTTACATTGGCTAAATAAAACCCACGGTACGATAGTGGCGAGAGCTAAGCACAGTAATGACTTTGGCGATGAAAATATCGTTTTGGATGCCTTGGCACAGGATGACACTCTATATCTGCTGGATAATAAGGGTGGGGTAAACAGTTATCATGTGATGCCTTCCGATCTGGTGGACAAATATGCGCTCACGGATTCTGGTGTTAAGAGAGGCCAAGAATGAGTAAACCGGTCATTGCTTTAGTCGGTCGCCCTAATGTCGGTAAATCGACTTTGTTTAACCGCTTGACGCGTACGCGAGATGCGATTGTTGCTGATTATCCGGGCTTAACGCGTGATCGACAATATGGCACCGGTCGAGTCGGACATTCAGACTATATCGTTGTGGATACCGGTGGCTTGAGTGGTGAAACCGAAGGGGTGGATCCATTGATGGCTGGTCAGGTTGAAGCGGCACTGGAAGAGGCCGATGCCGTTTTGTTTCTGGTTGATGGGCGTCAGGGGTTAACCCATGGTGATGAAGTCATTGCCAATTACGTGCGCCAATTTGATAAAACGGTGCAGCTTTTGGTGAATAAGACCGAGGGTTATGACCAAGAGATGGCCAAGTCCGAATTCTATCAATTGGGCCTTGGTGAGCCGATGGCGATCTCTTCGGCCCACGGCGACAATGTGGCGCAGTGCATTAACCATGTTTTAGATCAAATTCCGGAGAAGGAGGCGGCTTCTGATTTGGAACTGGATGACCACCCAGGAATCCGTGTTGCGGTTATTGGTCGCCCAAATGTCGGTAAATCCACCTTGATTAACCGTATGATCGGCGAGCAGCGTGTGGTGGCTTTTGATATGCCGGGTACCACGCGAGACAGTATTTATGTTCCCTTTGAGCGTGATGGTCAGGAATATACGTTGATCGATACGGCCGGGGTGAGACGACGCAAAAACATTTCTGAAAAGATCGAGAAGTTCAGTATCGTCAAAGCCATAGAGGCGATGGAAGATTCCCATGTCGTCATTCTGGTGGTTGACGGATCAGAAGGGCTGACGGATCAGGATTTAACCCTGTTGGGGCTGGCTATTGAATCCGGTCGCGGACTGGTTTTAGCGATTAATAAATGGGATAACCTTGACAGTGATCAGCGTCAGAAAGTACGCCATGAATTGAGTTACCGCTTGCAGTTTGTTGAATATGCGAAACAACATTTGATCTCCGCGCTGCATGGAACCGGTGTCGGCGATCTGTTCAAAACCGTGAATGCGGTATATCAGGCGGCGATGAAGCGGGTGTCCACTGCGGATTTGAACCGCGTGCTGGAACAAGCGGTATTGGAGCATCAGCCACCATTAATCGGTGGGCGCCGTGTCAAACTGCGTTACGCTCACCTGGGTGGGTTGAACCCACCGCGGGTGATTATTCATGGTACTCAGGTCGACAAACTGCCACAGGCCTATACGAAATATCTGATCAATGTATTTCGTAAAGCATTTAAATGGGTAGGCACGCCGGTGACCGTGGAGTACAAGGTCACCAGTAACCCGTTTGAAGGCCGTAAAAACAAGATGGCGCATCGTATTCGCAAGCAGGATGCAGGTCCCGCTCCGGTGAAAAAGAAAAAGCGCCCGCCAAAGCGTCGTACTTAAGCAAACTGAATGGAAGCTTCAAACCTTCCATTAAAGAAATTTCTAAAACAGACTGGGCAGGCCTGTCTGCCTTAAGATTCTTTCCGATATTATTTGAGAGTTGAAGCAAGCATGAGTCCTAATCCGGCAAAGCGAATTCGTGAAATCCCATACAATTACACCTCTTTTTCTGACAAGGAAATTGTATTGCGCTTTTTGGGAGAGTCGGGTTGGAAAACGATTGAATCCCTGCGCGATTGCCGTAATACCGGGCGTTCTGCCCGCATGCTGTTTGAAGTCCTTGGGGATATGTGGGTCGTCACTCGCAATCCTTATATTCAAGATGATCTGATTGAAAATCCAAAGCGTCGTGATGCATTGATTGATGCGTTGCAACACCGCTTGAAGCAGGTTGAAAAGCGTTTAGACGGCAACAAACTCGCCGAAGCGTTATTGTTGTCCATCCGCGAAGCGGTGAACGACTTTAGCGCTTGGTTTCCAAAGCAGATTCAATTACGCCAGCAGGTGCGTAAAAAACTTTCCAAGTTTACCCGTAACGATAATATTGATTTCGGTGGTTTAGCGCGTGTGTCTCATGCCACTGACGCCACCGACTGGCGGGTTGAACTGCCTTTGGTGGTGGTGTCTCCAGATACGGAGGATGAGGTTGCGTATATTGTTCAGGCTTGTATCGAACTGGGTCTGACCATGATTCCGCGGGGCGGCGGAACCGGTTATACCGGTGGGGCGATTCCTCTCCATCCTGATTCGGTGGTCATCAACACTGAGAAATTGGAATACCTCGGTTTGGTTGAACAGGTTGAATTGCCGGGCATCGGTAAAGTGCCAACGATTCAGACCGGTGCCGGAGTGGTGACCCGTCGCGTTTCGGAGCAGGCGGAAGCGTTTGGTTATGTATTTGCGGTGGATCCGACCTCGCAAGATGCTTCCTGCATCGGCGGGAATATCGCGATGAATGCCGGAGGAAAAAAAGCGGTCTTGTGGGGCACCACTCTGGACAATTTGGCTTCTTGGAAGATGGTGATGCCGGATGCAACCTGGATGGAAGTACACCGTATCAACCATAATCTGGGCAAGTTACAGGACCAAAAAACCGTAGAGTTTGAGCTGCGCCGTTATCAGACCGATGGTACTACGCCGATTGGCGAGCCGCAACGCCTGCAGATGCCTGGATCGGCTTTCCGCAAGGCCGGGTTGGGGAAAGATGTGACCGATAAGTTCTTAAGCGGGTTGCCTGGAGTACAGAAAGAAGGGTGCGATGGCATTATTACTTCTGCACGTTTTGTCGTGCACCGTATGCCAAGCCATACACGTACCGTCTGTCTGGAGTTTTTTGGTACCGATTTGAGTCTTGCCGTACCGGCCATCGTTGAAATTACCGAATACATTGAGCAGAAAAAACAGCAAGGTATTTTGCTGGCTGGGTTGGAGCACTTGGACGAGCGCTATATCCGTGCGGTGAAGTACAACACCAAAGCTAACCGTAAAGGCTTGCCAAAGATGATTCTATTGGCCGATGTGTGCGGAGAAAACGGTTTTGAAGTCGCGAAAACCTGTAGCGAAATTGTTGAACTGGCCAACAAGCGTGATGCTGAAGGATTTATTGCCGTCAGTGAAGAGGCCAGAAAACGTTTCTGGTCAGACCGCTCTCGTACAGCGGCGATCTCTGCCCACACCAACGCCTTCAAAATCAATGAGGACGTGGTCATTCCGCTGGAGCGTTTGAATGATTACAACAACGAGATCGAACGCATTAACATTGAATTGTCGATCGAGAACAAACTGGCGATTCTGGATAGTTTGAGCGAATATTTCTCTGGCCCGATTAAAGAGTTCAGCCAGGCTGACGACTTTGAGGACAGTAAAGGCCCGGCAAGTTATTTTGCGGGCAAGGTGGAAACCACTAAATCGCATTTGAACGAAGTTAAACAACGTTGGTCTTCGGTGTTGGCACACTTGGATGACCCGGCAGAAGCGCATCTGAATCTTTATCCTGAAGGCGTCAGTGACAAGATCCGTGCGGGCGACAAGGTCATTAACCTGTTGCTGCGCCGTGAACTGGTGATCTCCTACCGTAAAGAAGTGTTGGCGTTCCTTAAAGAAACCTTTATGGGGCATGACTTTGAAGCGATTCTGGCAAAAGTCAAAGAGTTGCACTTTGCACTGCGTAATGCACGCCTGTTTGTGGCCCTGCATATGCATGCCGGTGACGGAAATATCCATACCAATATTCCGGTGCATTCCGATAATTACGAGATGATCCATCAGGCAGACAAGGTCGTGGATCGTATTATGGACATCGCCCACCAATTGGGTGGCGTTATTTCCGGGGAGCACGGAATCGGAATTACCAAATTCCAATACTTGGAAGCCGACAAGATTGAGGATTTCGTTCGCTATAAGAACCAGGTTGACCCGGAAGGGCGCTTTAACAAAGGTAAGTTAATGCCGGGTTCCGGGCTGCAAAAGGCTTACACCCCGTCGTTGCAGCTGGTACAGCAAGAAGCTTTAATTCTGGAAGCCAATGAGCTGGACGCGCTGAATAACGATATCAAAGACTGTTTGCGCTGCGGTAAGTGTAAGCCGGTCTGTCAAACGCATATTCCGCGCGCCAACCTGCTGTATTCGCCCCGTAATAAAATTCTGGCGACCGGGCAGGTGATTGAAGCGTTTCTGTATGAAGAGCAGACGCGTCGCGGGATTTCATTGCATCACTTTGATGCGATGAACGATGTCGCCGATCACTGTACCACCTGTCACAAGTGCGCGACACCGTGTCCGGTGGACATCGATTTCGGTGATGTCTCTATCCGTATGCGCACCATTTTGACCAATATGGGGCAGAAGAAAAGCAGTCTGATGGTTAAGGCGGCGTTGTATTTCTTGAACACCAAAAACCCTCTGACCATTAAATTGTTGCGCAAAACCATGATCGGTTGGGGGGCCAAGGCAATGACCGCCGCACACAAAGTGGCGAAGTGGACAGGCCTGGTAGAGCGCAAAAATGCGCTGCCTGCAAGTACCTCAGAGCCGGCACCATTACAGCAGCATGTGGTGAACTTTGTGCGCAAGCCCCTGAATACTGGGCCGAACAAGTCGAGTTACCGTAATGTCTTGGGCTTGGAGGATGAAACTCAGGTGCCGATTGTGCGTGACCCGCAAAAAACCACGGAAGATTCAGAAGCGGTGTTCTACTTCCCCGGATGTGGGTCAGAGCGTCTGTTCAGTGATATCGGTTTGGCGACCATTTCCTCCTTGTACGATGCGGGGGTGCAGACGGTTCTGCCGCCGGGTTATCTGTGTTGTGGTTATCCGCAAGCGGCCGCCGGTCAAGCCCAGGTCAGTTCACAAATTACCACGGAAAACCGCGCTCTGTTCCACCGTGTGGCCAATACGCTGAACTATCTGGACATCAAGACGGTGATTGTCTCGTGCGGAACCTGTTACGATCAGCTGACGCAGTACGAGTTTGAACGCATCTTCCCGGGTTGCCGTTTAATGGATATTCATGAATTCCTCACTGAAAAAGGCATGGGCTTGGAAGGCACAACCGGAAAACAATATCTGTACCATGCACCGTGTCACGACCCCATGAAGCAGATGGATGGCACCGCGGTGGCGAAAGACCTGTTGCAGGCGGAAGTGCAGTTCAGTGACCGCTGTTGTGCCGAAGCGGGTACCTTGGCGACAGCACGCCCGGACATCGCCAATCAGTTACGCTTCCGTAAGGAAGAGGAGCTGAAAAAAGGGCTGATTGATCTGACCGGTAAAGATAAGGTTTCGGATGGCAGCGTGAAACTGCTCACCTCCTGCCCGGCGTGTCAGCAAGGGCTGGGGCGTTACGCCGATAACACCGGTCTGGATACCGATTACATCGTCGTCGAGTTGATGAAAAACCGTTATGGCGAGAAATGGAATGCGGAATTCCTGAAGAAGTTGGAAGCGGGCGGTATTGAGAAAGTGCTGTTATAGTTTTCTGGTAAAAAGCCGAGGGTTCGGCTGCATAAAAAAGGCGCTCTGAAGAGCGCTTTTTTATTGGTTGGATTATTTAAACCGAGCAGGCCTGCTATAGCACAGGTGTTCCCCGTTTAAATTCAAACGTACATTATTTAGGCGCTTGAGCGGCGTAGTAAGCCGCCAGATCCTTGATCTCTTGGTCCGTTAGGCCCTTAGCAAAAGGCGCCATGGTTGCGTCTTTGCGGAAACCGTCGCGGAAATCCTTCAATTGTTTCTCAAGGTAAGAAGCGTGTTGTCCAGCCAGTTTAGGAAAGTTTGGAACCACACTGTTACCATCCATTCCGTGACATCCCACGCAAGTATTGGCTTTGGCAGGTGCTTCAGAAGCAGAAGCGGAAGCAGTGAATAGTAGGCCCGTAGAAAGAGCGGCAACCAGTAGTGTTTTCATAATCTTATTCCCATAATTTGTTCAGTGAATCGCCAACATTAAAAGCGAATATGGCGTCAGGGTCAAGCATTGTGAGCCATTGACGTTTGTGATTGGCTAAAATTCACGCAAAAAAAAACCGCCCTGGAATCCAGAAGCGGTTTTGTTACGCTTTGCTTTAAACTGTAAAATTACAGAGTAGCAACGTAAGCAGCGATGTTTTCGATGTCTGCGTCAGAAAGACCTGCAGCCATAGGAGCCATCATAGAAGTCATAGGACCTACTTGCTCACCAGCTTTGTACTTGTGAAGTTTAGCAGAGATATCTGCAGCAGCTTGACCAGCTAGTTTAGGACCAACACCACCTTCACCAGCACCACCGTGACAACCAGCACAAGTAGCGTAAGCAGCTTGACCAGCAGCAGCATCACCAGCGTGAGCAGCAGTACCGAAAGAAATTAGACCAGCAGTCGCTAGAGCGATCATTGTATTTTTCATAATGTACTCTCCTAAAGCACTTGATAAAAGGTTCGGGTTTTACCCTGGGTGCAATTACAAACGAAAACCCTATTCGAGTCAAGGTAGAACCCTTGAGTAATCTTGAAAAAGGGGGCAAAAAGTGAACAAAACCATAAGCTTTGGCTCAGACCTTTGATAAAGTAATACACAAAGTTCATTACAGGTTGGATCGCTTGTCCGTTTTTCAATCGGTAAATTAAGACAATATGGTTGTTATGTCTACGATGTATTTCGTAGCAATAATGGTGTAAATGGTTTGAGGAGAAGGTATTGTTTCGATTATGGCTCATAGTATTAGTGATGACCGCACTGAGTTGGTTGGTTTTAAGGCTCATTAACAAACCCAAACACATCGGCTGGGTGTTTCTGTTTTGGGTGGCGGTGATTATGGGAACGACCCTGCTGCTTTACGGCGTGTCCGTTTGGTTTACCAGTCAGGCTTAATGAAATCCAAGCAAACTGAACAGGCCTGTTCAAATCGGCATTTGGTCGCACGAAGATAAGGCTGCTTAAGACTCTTCCTGTAGCGATTGGGCAAACTCTTCACGCAGTCGCTGAAAGCTCTGATAGCGCGTATAGGCGATTTCTCCGGCTTCCACCGCTTGCTTAATGGCGCATTGCGGTTCAATGGTATGGGTGCAGTTGTTGAACTTGCACTGCCCCAAAAAAGGCGCAAAATCCGGATACATCGATTCCAATTCACTTAAGCTGCACGGCATCGGGCTGAACTGTCTGACGCCGGGAGAGTCGATCAGATTGCCGCCGTCATTGGCCCCCGGTTGCGATTCGGGAAGGTGATAGAGAATGCTGTTGGTGGTGGTATGTTTGCCCAGTCCAGAGGCTTCCGACAATTCACCGGTACGGATATCCAAATCCGGAATCAGCGCATTGATCAGTGACGACTTTCCTGCGCCTGACGGGCCGACAAACACGGAGTTTTTGTTGGCCATAATTGCGCGCAGGTCATGCAAACCTTCATTGGATACCGTGGAAGCGGGTACCAGTTCAATACCCATTTCATCGTAAGGCTGCAACAGTTCCGCGACCAGATCCCAGCCGTCTTCAGAATCAATCAAATCGACCTTGTTGATGATGATCACGACCGGAATGTCGAGCTGCTTGGCGGCGACCAGATAGCGGTCAATCATATCGGGGTGAATGCCCGGCACCACCGGGGTAACGACGCCGATAAAGTCGATATTGGCGGCGACCATGCGCTTTTGGCCGCGAAAACCGGGACGGCTCAATTCATGGCTGCGAGGCAAGACGCTGACCACCACGCCGCTGTGTGGTTCGACATCGGTTTGCCAGATGACACGGTCGCCAGCGACCAGTTTGCCCAGGTGCTGGCGAATCGCGCAGTTGTAGGTTTCACCCTGTTGCGACTCCACCAGCACGCGTTTACCGAAGCTGGTAATGACCAGGCCAGTCTGTTCTTCACCTAGCAGGCTGTTATCGCTGGTGATGTCGCGCTCTGGTTGCAGGCCGTGTTTCTGACGCTTTTGCTGAACGCGGCGTTTCTGCTGGGTGGTGAGTTTGCGCTTGGCCATTAAAGGTTTCTCATCGATCAGTCGAGCAGGGCGTCGATTTTGGCCGCCATAATCATGTCATTCATGGTCAGGCCTTTGGCATTATGCGTGGTCAGGGTGATGCGGCACTGGTTATAACCAAAACAGATTTCAGGATGATGGTCTTCTTTGTTGGCCAGCCAGGTCACCGCATTCACAAAGGCGACCGTCTGATAGTAGTTTTTAAACTGGAACGTCTTATTGATTTCGGCATAGTTCAAAGGCGCTTCCCAACCTCGTAGCTGGCTCAAGTTGCTTTCGATGGTTGGGATAATCAGAGATTTGCTGCCTTTTGGAATCTCTTCACACTGTAAAGCGGTTAGATCTTGATTCAGTTCATTAGTCATGTTTTTCTCCTGTCATGCTCGTTGATTCCAAGGACACCTCTTGGGTGTTTAAGGGCAATGAATTCAGATGATCAATACGAATTTTCGCCGGCGGATGGCTGTCATGATACGCCGAATAGCTTGGGTCCGGCGTCAAGGTGCTGGCGTTGTCACGATACATTTTCAGCAGTGCGGACACCAGATGCTGGGCACCAACGTGTTGCGCCGCAAAGGCATCGGCTTCAAATTCGTGTTTGCGGCTTTTGATCGCAAAGATCGGTCCCATAAAGAAGAACAGGGTGGGCACCGCGGTCATAAACAATAGAAGGGCCGCAGCGGCACTCTGCGTATTCATGCCGAGGCCCGAGTAAAATTCCGGTAGCTGCGCCAACCAGCCAAGTAGGGCCAAGCCCGCCAGACTGATCAGACTGCTCTCAACCAGGCGCTGTTTGATGTGACCATGTTTAAAGTGACCCAGTTCATGCGCCAACACCGCTTCCACTTCGTCCGGATTGAGCTTATCGAGCAAAGTATCAAAGAAGACAATGCGCTTGTTTTTGCCAAACCCGGTGAAGTAGGCATTGCCGTGACCGGAACGCGAAGAACCGTCCATGACAAAAATACCGTTGGATTCAAACCCGGTGCGCTCCAGCAGGGCTTGAATACGTGCTTTCATCGCTTCGTCTTCCAGTGGGGTGAATTTGTTGAAGATCGGTGCGATCCATTTTGGATAGGCCCACATAATAAACAGTTGGAACGCCATCCACACCACCCAGGTGTAAAGCCACCAGGCCTGTTCAAAATAGCTGTTCATAATGCTCAGCACCACCCACAGCAATGGCACGCCCAGCACCAGCATCAGAAGCCACTGCTTGACGAGGTCGCTGACAAATTTGACCGGCGTGGTTTTGTTAAAGCCAAAATCGGCTTCGATCTTAAAGGTACTGAAAATAGTAAAAGGCAGATGCAGCAAAGACAGAAACCACAAGGTGGACAGCAGGAAACCGACATCGCGCCAGATCGGTTCCAGTGTCGTCGACAGCCACAGGTTATAAATATCCTGAAACCCGCCGCCTAAAGTCATAAAGGCCAGAATCGCGGCATCGTAAAACAGTCCCAAACGGCCCAGCTGGAGTTTGGCGCGGCTGTAATCTGCGGCTTTTTGGTGGGCTTCCAGAGTGACCACGTCGCTGAATTCGTCCGGCACCTGTTTGCGATGCAAGCCGATGTGAAATTGGTTTTTGATGTTGAGCCAAACTTCAATCAGCAGGTTTAAAATCAGGGCGGTTAAAAAAAGTTGTGTGATCCAGTTCATGGTTTTATTTCACTGTTTTTCAGTTAAGATAACGCCATATTGTATGTGAAAAGAGAAAGGTTTATGAAGTCGGATAAGAATTTAATTTGGATTGATTTGGAGATGACCGGGTTGGATCCGAAAACCCATAAGATCATTGAGATTGCCACGGTAGTCACTGACAGCGAGCTGAATGTGATTGCCGAAGGGCCGGTCATCGCCATCCAGACCGAACAGGCTGAGATGGATAAGATGGACGACTGGTGTGTCACCCATCACGGTAATTCGGGATTGACCAAACGTGTCCAAGAGAGCACGGTTTCAATGCATGAAGCCGAGTTGCAGACCATCGAATTTTTAAAACAGTATGTGCCGGCCGGAAAATCGCCGATGTGCGGTAACAGCATCTGTCAGGATCGCCGCTTTATGGTCGAACAGATGCCTGAATTGGAGGCGTTCTTTCATTACCGCAATCTGGATGTGAGCACCCTGAAAGAGTTGGCAATGCGTTGGGCGCCAAAGGTTTACCAGTCGCATAAAAAGAGCGGCGCGCACTTGGCGTTAGCGGATATTATGGAGTCAATCGACGAGCTTAAGCATTATCGAGCAGGCCTGTTTAAAGACGCTTTTTAAGCCTGTTTTAGGTCAAATTGTTTCTTTTATCGAACGTCATAGATAAAAAACAATGAAAAAACAGATAAATAAGGTCGGGTTTGAGTTCTAAAAGCGTTCAAAATTTTATATAATTTAGCGTTTTCCCGCTTCAATTCCTGAAAAGGAAATGGGCGGATAATTTAAAACGTTTAAGCCTGGCTAACTTAATAATTAACCTTTGTTTTTCAAAGGTTTTTTATTTTGCATGGTCAGGAAAAAATGGAGGACCATTGTTGTGGAAATGACTGGTGCCCAAATCTTCGTTAACTATCTCGAAGATGAGGGAGTAGAGCACATATGGGGTTATCCTGGAGGGGCGGTTCTGCCTATCTACGATGCCCTGGATACGGACGCTAAAAAATTAAACCATATTTTGGTGCGTCACGAACAAGCTGCAGTTCACGCTGCGGACGGCTATGCGCGCTCTACAGGTAAGCCAGGAGTGGTTCTTGTGACTTCCGGTCCGGGGGCGACCAATGCCGTCACCGGTATTGCGACGGCCTATATGGACTCAATTCCAATGGTATGCATTACCGGTCAGGTGCCAACAGGCCTGATCGGTTTGGACGCATTCCAGGAGATTGATACCGTTGGGATCACAAGACCAATCGTCAAACACAACTTCTTGGTCAAGGATGTTAACGAGTTGGCTGCGACGCTCAAAAAAGCGTTCCATATTGCCACCACCGGCCGACCCGGCCCGGTGGTCGTTGACATTCCGAAAGATGTCCAAAACGCCAAAAGCACCTATGAATATCCACAAGAAGTTGAGATGCGCTCCTATCTACCTGTGACAAAGGGTCATAGCGGTCAGATCAAAAAAGCGGTGGAATTGATGCTTTCAGCCAAGCGCCCGATCCTGTATACCGGTGGCGGCGTTGTGTTGGGAGATGCTTCAGAAGAGTTGACAGAACTGACTCGTAAATTAGGCTTTCCGATTACCAATACTCTGATGGGATTAGGCTCGTATCCGGCTGAAGACAAGCAGTTTGTCGGGATGTTGGGTATGCACGGTACCTACGAAGCCAACTTGTCGATGCATCACAGCGATGTGATCATTGCCATTGGCGCGCGTTTTGATGACCGTGTCACCGGAAATTTGGAGAAGTTCTGTCCGGATGCCAAGATCATTCATGTGGATATCGATCCGGCGTCGATCTCTAAAAACGTGATTGTGGATATTCCGATCGTCGGGCCGGTGAAGAAAGTGCTGGCCGAGATGATCTCGATTTTGGATAAAACCAAGCAGAAAATCGATGAGCAAGCGTTGGCCGATTGGTGGCAGCAAATCGAAGAGTGGCGTGCAACCAATTGTTTACGCTATGACACTTTGGGCTCCAAGATCAAACCGCAAGCCGCGGTTGAAGCCTTGTGGGAAGTGACTAACGGCGAGGCGTATGTCGCATCCGACGTCGGTCAGCACCAGATGTATGCGGCGCAGTACTATAAGTTCAATAAACCGCGTCGTTGGCTTAACTCCGGTGGTTTGGGGACCATGGGCTTTGGTCTGCCAGCAGCCATGGGCGCGCAAATGGCGCATCCTGACGCGACGGTCGTGTGTGTGACCGGGGAAGGTTCGATTCAAATGAATATTCAAGAGCTTTCCACCTGTTTGCAATATGGCTTGCCGGTCAAAGTGGTGTGCTTGAACAACGGTTTCTTAGGCATGGTGCGTCAGTGGCAGGAGTTCTTCTATGAGCGTCGTTATTCGATGTCTTATATGGAGTCGCTGCCGGACTTCGTCAAGTTGGCGGAATCTTACGGGCATGTGGGGATTCGTATCGATAATCCAAAGACCCTGAAAGAAGACCTGGCCGAAGCGTTTTCAGACAAGTACAAAGATCGCTTCGTATTTATCGACATCATTACCGATCAGCAGGAAAATGTGTATCCAATGATTCCTGCCGGTGCCGGTTTGAATGAAATGATTTTGGTATAGAGGGGGTCCGATGAAACATGTGATTTCAATGTTAATGGAAAACGAATCGGGTGCCTTGTCTCGTGTTGCCGGCCTGTTTTCGGCACGCGGCTATAACATTCAAGCGTTAACGGTCGCGCCAACTGAAGACGAGTCATTGTCCCGTTTAACGCTGGTAACGAGTGGAACCGAGCAGCAAATCGAGCAGATTGTCAAACACCTGAACCGTCTGATCGACGTGGTTAAGGTTTTGGATCTGACCGAAGGGGCGCACATCGAGCGCGAACTGATGCTGATCAAACTGTCTGCGACCGGTGACATGCGCGAAGAATATAAGCGTTTGGCGGATATTTTCCGTGGTGACATCATCGATGTCACCTCTACCACCTACACGGTGCAGATGGTGGGGGAAAGCAAAAAGCTGGATGCCTTTATTGACGCCATTGATCCAGGCCTGATTTTGGAAACGGTCCGTTCCGGAACCGTCGGTGTCATGCGCGGAGAAAAGTGTTTACACCTATAAAGGCATAATGGATAATTCCCGCACACTTTGCGGCGAATTATCCGTCCGGCGGTCGTCAAGCGAATCAGCGGCCGCCACTTACAGAATTCAAAACTAACTTTAAACATATTTAAGGAATAGAGTAATGCAAGCTTATTACGATAAAGACTGCGATCTTTCAATCATCCAAGGTAAAAAAGTAGCGATTATCGGCTTCGGTTCTCAAGGTCACGCTCACGCAGCCAACCTTCAAGATTCAGGTGTCGATGTGACTGTCGGTCTTCGTCCTGGTTCATCTTCGATCAAAAAAGCGGAAGGTTACGGCCTGAAAACCGCTGATGTTCCTACCGCTGTTGCCGGTGCAGATGTGGTGATGATCCTGACTCCGGATGAATTCCAAGGTCAGCTATATAAAGAAGAGATCGAGCCAAACATCAAAGAAGGTGCCGCGCTTGCATTCGCACACGGTTTTGCCATCATCTACAACCAAATCGTGCCTCGCAAAGACTTGGATGTGATCATGATCGCGCCTAAGGCTCCTGGTCACACAGTACGTTCTGAGTTCGTTGCCGGTCGCGGTATTCCTGACCTAATCGCAGTTGAGCAGGACGCTTCCGGTCAAGCTCGTGACATCGCACTTTCTTATGCTTCTGCTGTTGGTGGTGGTCGTACCGGTATCCTGGAAACCACTTTCCGTGAAGAGTGTGAAACCGACCTGTTCGGTGAGCAAGCCGTTCTTTGTGGGGGTGCGGTTGAACTGGTTAAAATGGGCTTCGAAACTTTGGTTGAAGCGGGTTACGAGCCAGAGATGGCTTACTTCGAATGTTTGCACGAATTGAAACTGATTGTTGACTTGATGTTCGAAGGCGGTATCGCCAACATGAACTACTCCATCTCTAACAACGCGGAGTACGGTGAGTACGTCACCGGTCCTCGCGTCATCAACGAAGAGTCTCGTGAAGCGATGCGTCAAGCATTGGCTGACATCCAGTCTGGTGAATACGCTAAGAACTTCATCCTTGAGGGGCAAGCCGGTTACCCATCCATGACTGCAATGCGTCGTCTGAACGCGGAACACCCGATCGAGCAGGTAGGGGCTAAATTGCGTGCGATGATGCCTTGGATTCAAGCGAACAAAATCATCGACCAAGAGAAAAACTAATTTTTTAGGGGCTTATTTGCTCAATCTCTGCGTTGCTTTCCGGGGCGTGTACTAATTGTACACCTCCCCGAAAAGCGCCTTGACCTTGAGCAAAGCGCCGCCTAAAAATTGGATTGGTTTTAGAAAAGCCGAGTCAGAAATGACTCGGCTTTTTTTATGTCAAAAATTTTTAGGTAGATGTATTACGTATCTTTAGTTAGCATAAAGGCAGGGTAGTATTTTTTAAGATAAGAAATAAGGGGATGAGATGAACAAAATATATCTAATTATTATTGGACTCGTTTTTATTGTGCCAAATTCTTTAGCATCCGATATCGGAAAAGCGTTATCAAGGTCGGAGGTGTCTTATCTTGATTTACTGGCTAACAATTTAAACATGATGACACTAATGGACATGGCTATTAAACATGAGAATGATTCAGAAAATAAAATTGATTCTTTTACAAAATATACTGTGTCAAAAGATCATAGATTAATAATTCAAAACTTATATCAAGTTCCCGTGGAGATGGTGACAAAAGAAAAATGCAATGAACTTCTTGGGTCATTATCGCAAGAGATCAAAGGAAGTGATTCTGATCTAACTTCGACATTAAGGTTGATCGGAGCTGCAATGTTAACTCCACAGCAAGCTAGCCAAGTAGTTAAAGACGCCTATATCGTTGCATATGTACAAGCTAAGGAAAACCCACAACTAGGTTTAAATTGTACGCAATAGAAAAAAATCTACAGGCCTGTTCAGTTTCGGATTTAAGCCAGCATTTAGCTGGCTTTTTTGTTTTTGGCATGGCGTTTTTCTGGATGATTGTAATTCCTTATATGGGTGTAAGAATTATTGGTTTTAAGAATCGGTTTTATATGTGGACATCATGTCGATTATCCACGATATTGGAAAGGTTAAGTTCGATATAATACGCAGGCAATTTTTGGAGAGGTTTTTATATGGAAAAGAATAGATGGCTGATGGCCTTAGCGGCTGTGGGTGTGCATATTTGTATCGGCTCTGTGTACGCGTGGAGTGTGTACGTTAATCCGATTAAAGCCGAGATGAATTGGACCTTAACCGATGTGACGATTGCGTTCAGTATCGCGATTTTCTTCTTGGGGTTGTCCGCGGCTTTAATGGGGAAATTTGTTGAGCGCAATGGTCCGCGAGTTTCTGCAATTATTGCGGCGGTGCTGTTTGGTTTGGGGACGGCGGGTTCCGGTTTGGCTATCTTGATGGAATCCAAGTTGCTCCTGTATTTCTTCTACGGTGTGCTCGGTGGATGTGGGCTTGGAATAGGTTATATTTCTCCCGTGTCGACCCTGGTGAAGTGGTTCCCGGATAAACGCGGTTTGGCGACGGGGTTGGCGATTATGGGGTTCGGTTTTGCTTCCGCCGTATGGGGGCCAACCATCAAAGTACTGATCTCGTCAATCGGCGTGGCGTACACTTTTATTGTTTTGGGGGCGACCTATTTCGTGATTATGTTCGCGTCAGCCAGTTATTTGGAAAAACCGGAAGAGGGCTACCTGCCGGAAGGCTTTAAGAAAAAAGTCGAGGCCGGTCATAAGGAGATCAAACCGGATCTGGCGATGCTGGGCGTGCATGAAGCGGTTAAGACTCCGCGCTTTTACGGTTTATGGCTGATGCTGTTTATTAACGTTACTTGTGGAATTGCGATTATCGGGGTGGCGTCGCCCCTGTTGCAGGAAGTGTTGGGTGTCTCCGCCATTGCCGCTGCGGCGGCTGTTGGGTTAATGGGGATTTTCAACGGTGCGGGGCGAATTTTCTGGGCGTCATTGTCGGATTATCTGACCCGGCCTGTGGTGTATATCACCTTCTTTGCGACGCAAGCGGTGGCCTTCTATGCCTTGCCGTCGATTACTGAAATCATTATTTTCCAGGTGGTTTTGTATTTCATTATGTCGTGTTACGGCGGTGGGTTTGCCTCCATTCCAGCCTATATTGGAGACATCTTCGGCACCAAAGAGCTGGGGGCGATTCACGGTTATATTTTGACCGCCTGGGCAGCTGCCGGTTTGGTGGGACCGTTGATTATCTCAATGGTCAAAGACGCCACCGGTTCTTATGCAGAAACCCTGTATGTGTTCTCTGGGTTTTTTATCGTGGCATTGGCGATCTCCATCGCTATGCTCATCAATATCAAGTCGATCCAGAAACGACAAAAGATCGCACAATAAAGATCTTGTCTGCCTCTCATGCGTCTGTATGGAGGTGCGTTTAATCCAAAGGAGGCTTTTGAGCCTCCTTTTTTATTGGTCCTGATTTCAGTCAAGTGATTCATTGATCAAGTGGAATTGTTTAAGCGCATTGATCGGGTCGGGCTCTTCTGTCTGATAAATGGTGATCTTATCCTTGTGCAGTTTTCTCATCAGACCTTCGCCCAGCCCTTGGGTAATAAAAACATTCATACCGTACAAGGGGTGATCAGGGTGGTCGGACAGTCTTCCTTCAAGATTGCGCAGGGTCTGTTGACGAGTGAGTTTGACATGCTCTTGCGGCAGGATTTTGCCGTCTTCTATTACAAACACTAAATAGCCAGGACACTTGCCGGCGTGGCCGGAGAGGGTGGTGCCGTTGGGGCTGGTGAGTGCGATTTTCATGGGTTCTCCTAGTGATTTCCATGTTGGATGTTTAAAACTTAACAGGCCTGTTAAGTTTTAAACTTCTTTGTGCCAGGGATAAAAAAAGCCGCGATAAATGCGGCTTTTCTGATTTGCAAGCGCTGTTTACAGGCTTACGACCGTCATGGTGCTTAACCACCACATCAGTGCGATGGAGCCGAAAGTTAAAATCAGCCCCCAAATGATGGCTTTGATTCCATTCATGATTCAGCTCCTTATTTGGCTTCGTTAAGCGACGCGTAGTATTCAGCCAAGGCTTGAATTTCTTCGTCGGTTAAATCGTGAGTGAACTGGGACATCCCTTCGTTGACGTCGTTATTGCGATGGCCATGTTTATACGCTTGCATGGTGCGAACAAAATATTCTGGAATTTGTCCGGCCAAGGCTGGCGTAATCGCATTGCCTTCACCATGTGCACCGTGGCACGAAGCGCAAGGGACGATCATGCGAGAAGCATCGCCTTTACGCACCAAACGGTCCACTTTACTGTGAACGTCGGCTTCCAGGCTACCGGCATATTCCCAAGGTTGGGGGGTGCTTTGAGCATAGAACGCCGCCAAGTCGGCAATCTGCTGGTCGTTTAACGCTTGTGCGATTTTAACCATGATGTTGGCTTGTTTGTAATCTTCCCAGCGACGGCCGTCACGGTAGTCCAGCATCATTTTGATGGTGTATTCGCTAGGCTGTCCGTTGATGGACGCGTAGTTACGGGAAGGGGATTCCCCTTTCTCGCCGTGACAGGCATTACACATCATTTGTGCATGGATGTCCTGACCACGCGTCGCATCGCCTTCAGGCATGGACTGGATTTTTTGATCCAGCGAGAAGTTGCTCCAAGGGTGTGCATCAGGTTTTTCGCCATGCCCGCTGGCCATGGCTGTGCCGGTAAACCCAATTAAAGCGGCAGCTAATAAAGTTTTTTTCAACATTGTCTTTTCCTCCACCACTTAATTAAGAGAACACGTCTTTTACAAACTCACGTTGCCAGTTCTTCTGGTAAACCGCTTCCAGAATAGGCTGCGCAGGCTTGTCAGTAATAGGCGAGACACCGGCTGATTTCCCTTTTGGCTGGATCAAGCCGTCACGCACTTCATAGATTGCAGCGATGGAAACACCGTAGTTTTCACCTGCCAAGCTGTAGCACACGTTAGAGTAAATGGCTTTACCTAATTCATTTCCCCTTAGGGTGTCTGCCACCGCGCGTGCGCATACTTTCGCTTGGGAGTTGGCGGAGTAGCCTGATTTTGGCATAGCATCAGCAATCGAGCTGTCGCCGAGCACATAGACGCCGGGCTGGATTTGAGATTCCATTGATTCACGTTTGATTGGGCACCAGCCTGATGCATCCGTCAATCCCAGTTTTTGCGCCAGTTTACCGGCACGTTGGTTTGGAATGATATTGATCATGTCGGCCTTAAAGGTCCCCGCCATGGTTTCAACCGATAGGTTGTCACCATCAACGGAAAGCACGCGACCCCCTTCGGAACCGGATACCCATTCAATCAACGAGTTGTCGGTTTTATAACCGTACAGACGTTCCCACGCCTTTTTGAAAGGACCATCTTTGGTGAAGCGGTCTTTTGGATCCAGTACGATCACTTTGGCGGTTGGGTTGTGCTTCTGGAAGTATTCCGCAAAGAACGAGGCACGTTCATAAGGCCCTGGAGGACAACGGAACGGGTTTTGCGGAGGAGCAATAATCGCCGTTCCGCCTTTCGGTACCGATAGCAGCTGTTGTCTTAGCGCCAAGGTTTGTGGCCCGGCTTTATAACCGTGGAAAATTTTGGTTTCAGCCAGTTCTTTGCTGTGGCCTTCATAGTCTTCAAATTTGAAGTCAATTCCCGGAGAAACCACCAGTTTGTCGTAAGACAGGGTGTGGCCTTTAGCCGTTTGCACGGTTCTCTTGTCAAAATCGGCACCGATTACCTTATCGATAACCACATTGACGTTGTATTTTGACTTGATGGTGTCCAGGTTAAAGGTCAGTTCATCCAAGGTATGGTAACCCACGATCACGTCATTACTACGCAGACAGGTAATGTATTCCGGGAACTGTTCAATAATGGTGATCTTGACATCCGGGTCTGCAAAGCGCAGGTATTTGGCGAAAGTAGAGCCACCAACACCACCACCCAGTACCACCACATGCGGTGCTGACTTGGCAAAGGCGTTTTTGCTGGCACCGAACAGACCGGTGGCTGCGACTGCAGAAGCGCCGAATACTTTGATCAGGTCACGACGTGTGACTTTGCTGTCGAAGACTTTGTTTTCTAATTGGCTCATTCTTGACCTCCTGTCGCTTCTGCGGCCGCTTGAGCTTCAAGCGATTCGGTTAAGCTGGTGTTTTCCCACTGTTTAACCGGTTGTTTTTCAAACCAAGCCGCCATGGCTTTAATTTCATCGTCGGTAAAGCCACGTGCAACACGATCCATAATGATGGCGGCACGAGTGCCTTCACGGTAAGCGATCATGGCGTCGATAAATTGTTTGGCAGGCATGCCAGCCAGAGGTGGCATCGCCTCCACAAATTCTTGCCCATTGGTGCCGTGACAAGGGGCGCATTGCCATGCCATGGCACCACCCGTTGCCATTTGCGGTTCCGCCTGGGCGGAGGTGGCGGCCATCAAAGAGAAGGCGGCCAATAGCGTGTTTAGTTTCATTGACTGTTTCATAAAAGCCTCCTTACTTCGCCCAGATGTAGAAACCGACGACAAAGAATTGAATCATCCAAATGATCATGATCCAGATTGCGATGGTTCCCATTTTGTTGACTGCAGCACTTGGTGTGTACACTCCGACTGTTTGCCCGGTTTTCCAGGCAATGGTGAGGAAGTAAGCCAGTACTGAACCACCCACGATGGCAAAGGTTAGGAAGAACAGGCCTGTTGAGTACCAGTCCATGACGACTTTGTAGTCCATGAAGTCATAGTGGAAAAAGTCGTTCAGGATGCCGTAGCGCAGCATTTCGCGAGAAATCGCAACCACCAATCCAACAACCAGCGCCATTGGCAGTGCCATGTAGCTGCAGAAGTTGGCTTCACCTTTCAGGCGCAATTGAGCCCATACCGCATAGAAGATCACAGCGATACCACCGGCAATTCCCCAGAACGAGGTTGCAAAGTCACCAGCCGTTTCAGGCAGGGTCATCATCCAGGCAACATAAAGAACAGTAGAAATCACTGAACCGGCTTTAATCCATTTTTTACCGACTTCAGCGGCCCAGTTCAGGTAGTCGTGATCGGCATCTTCACGCACCATCTTAAAGCGACGGTAAGTCACTAACATGCCGCCGGCAACCGGTACGGCCAAGCTGATAAAGAAGGCAAAACGCCAAGGGTTATAAGCATGCAACGCGGAACCGGAATAATCCAGAACACCGTTTTGGATATACCACTCTTTCCACAGTTCGGGGTGCAGGATCTGAGAGGTTAGGCTGTGCATGATGAAACCAACCACCAGCATCAAAACCAAGCTCAAAATCATCGCCCAGCGGGATGTTGGCTGTACGGTTTTATCTTGGTTTTTGCCGTTGACGAAGTAAAAGTAATACATCGCCCAGTAAGCCAAAATCAAAATAATGATAAAGCCGATAACCCAGTTGGCAGATAGGACGTTAGACGTATACCAGTGTGGGTCATAGACCACCTGTACAAACAGCAGTGGTGCAACCCCGACGACAATCGCTACCGACACCGAAACCTTGGCGATTTCCAGCATGGCAGCTCCTAGACGGCGCCAGTATGGATTGCTGTTAAATGCGCCGTAGAGGGTGATGGCCGAGGTGCCCAACATAAGCTGAACAAAGAGAATGTGCAGCGCGAAGGTCAGGACCCCCAGTCCGATAAAGATAATCGGATAGGTTGGGACGCCTGCCGGGTTGCGCAAGGCATACATCATTTCTGTGACTTGTGAAACTTGAGAAGCGTCCATTATTTCACCTCCTGTGCTAGATCAAGCGTAGCGACTTTATCCTGCGCTTGCTTTTCGGCTAGAGCGCGGTTGCGTGCTTCCACTTCTTGTTTGATGGCCACTTTGGTTGCTTCCGGACCACTGTTGTTATTCATCACCAAGTAGGCGGAAAGCGCTTTGACTTCCGAATCCAGCATCGGCATTTTGGGCATATAGGCGATGTTGCCAGTGGTCAGCACACCTTTAACATACTTTTCCATGCGTTCTTGCGTGACACCGTCAGGGAAATAGCGGTGTAGAGGACGGATACCGGTCTCGCTTGGTGAGTGGCAGTTAGAGCAGTAAGTCATGGCGATGAATTCACCTGCCTGGATCATATTACCGTCATTTACTTCGCGCAGATGCTCCGGGGTGAATGGGTGCGCTTTCAAAATCCCGACTTTTTCAATAATCGGCAGTTGGGATTTGATGTCCATACCAGGAACATCGCGGCCGATGACCTGATTTGAGTAGACATATTGACCGGCTACCCAAGGTTTACGCATCGATTCACGTGCGGTCTCTTCAGGCCACAGACCGGCGACCAGGATGGCGACCGACATGAATCCGGCAAACCCTTGCACCAGTGTCTGTGGACGCAGCATGGTGATGATGAAGTAGGCCAAAGTCCCTGCCAGTACTGCTACGATGCTTGGTACGAAGTATTCTGGCAAACGGTTTTCCATAACCAGCAACGCCTGATCTGGAACCGACGTTAAGTACCACTGAAGCAGAGCCGCTCCGATAAGTGTAGAGATAATCCCTAACCAGCCGAGTTTACGCGCCATCTCCTTTTTGAATTCAGGATCTTTGATGCCGGCAACCACAATGCCGCCCACCACGGCGGTGATCGTGAACATAAACGCCATACGCATACCCAACTGGATAAAGGTGTTGGTGCCGTAGAAGCCGTTTAGGTATCCGCCTTCTTCAAACCAAATCTCTTTACCTGGAACCATCATAAATGACAGGATCCCAACGATGATGACCATTGTGGCCAAAGAGGCGATTCCGAAAATAACCGAAATCTTCATGTGGGTTTGCTTGTCAACGCGACCGACGAGATAGACGATCATGTAAACACCGACCACTTCGATGACGAAGAAGACCCATTCAGTAGCCCATTTCCACACAAAGGAGTGAATCAGTGCACCAATTCCGTTAGGGCTGGCGACGGTGGTGGAATACCAAATTCCCGGGCCGGTAATGGAGCCCGCGACGTAGGTGAATACCAGCAAGAAAAGACCGTACTTCTTAATGAAGTCCAGCAAGTCTTCGCGATCCTCGCGATAAGCCTTATGCGAGAGATAGGCAAAAAGCAGGGCCGCCCCTACTGAGGTATGTGAGGCCAGTACATGGAAAGTTGCGATCAGGGCAACCACCCATCCCGAGCCGACCATGGGTTCATACCAGGTTGGATAAAGGCTAATCAAATCCATTTTGAATTTCCTTATAATTAGTGAAGTTTATGCTGTATAAGTGGTACTTATAGCTAAAGACTATTCTAGAATGACCGCACAGGAATGGAATTCAAAAATTTTTATTAATGAGACTATAAAAAAATTATGTTGATAAAAGCGTGCTAAGGTGAATCGGAAAGTTGAATTCGGTTCCAGCTGGATAAGTTTCCACCGTTGAGTGTCAGTTTAGTAAGAAATGTTACGCATTTCTATGCTTGAGTTTGAAGGTTATTTGACATTTGTCAAGTTTTTGATCGAAAGTTGATTGAAAAGGTGGAGAGGCTAGGAGCAAGCGAGCACAGACGTTCAACAGAGACAACTTACGCGGAGGCTTGAAAGAATGTTGTCTCTGTCAGGGAAAAGAGGGCGGGATAAAACAGGCAGCGAAAAGCCTTGTTACAGAGAAAATTGGGCTTTGGCTTCTGCATTAACCAATGGCTTCAGGTCGGTCTCAAACAGGGGTTCGGTTTCCCATTCGCCTTCGCTGATGCGCGTTAACACTTCAGCCGTCATCGCCGGTGATTGGCCGCAAATGACGGCAAGGCGCCCGCCCAAGTTCAATTTTTCTTTGTAGGCTTGTGGAATTTCGGCCACTGACCCGGTTAATACAATGACGTCATACTGTTTGCTGTCCGCCCAATCTTCACTGCCATCACCAATGTAAAATTCAATGTTGTCGAATTCTTTTAAGCGTTCTTTGGCGATCGCTTGCAGGTCTTCATGGATTTCAACCGTGGTGACGGATTTTCCAAGTTTGGCCATCAATGCGGTTAAAAAACCGCTTCCCGTTCCAATTTCAAGAACCGTATCACTGTCATCAATGTCCACGGCTTGCAGCAGTTTGGCTTCAATCTTAGGGGCCATCATCACTTCGCCGTGACCGATGGGCAGTTCGATGTCGGTGTAGGCCAGCGCACGGTTGGCGTCATCAACAAATTCGTGACGAGGGGTTTCAAGAAATTGATCAAGCACTTTTTGGTCAAGAATGTCCCACGGGCGAATTTGTTGTTCTACCATCAAAAAACGAGCTTGATCGAAATTCATAACGGGTTCCTTTCAGTTATTCCAATCCCAAGCATGCGCTCTGTTATGTTAATGCTTGGAAAAGCCAATAAAAATAAGTTCAGCCGATCATTATATCTAAAAAAACCGTTTAATAGGTACTCTATTTGTATTCTGTCGCCTTTAAACTGCTCCTGGTTTGTTGGAGGCAGGGAACACATAAAGCAATAGATGGCGTACGGTGTGTGGCATTTGATGCTATGCTTTTGTTTATGAGTATGGAGTTCATTTATCAATGCCTTTCCGGGATTCAGAGGGCTCGTTTTCCTCAATTAAGCGAGGTCGAGCGGATGCCGGTGCGGTACGAGGACAGTACCAATCAGCTGTGGCAGGCAAAGTGTGTATTGCCAGATCAGGGAGAAGAGGTTGAGGCCGTCTTAAAGCTGTGCTCGCAGTCGGTGTTAGATCAATCCCCTTTTTGGATGGGGATGTCACAACTCTTTGGATTGAAGTTTGCCTTGCAGATGGGGCGTTATGCCGAAGTGTATCGTCTGCTTGAGCAGTGGGGAGGATTGCCTGTTCCAAGACTATTGTCGGCGGCAGGCGCCCAAACCGAATCTTGTGGTTGGTTATTAGCTGAAAAAGTGGAAGGGGGGGCTGTCGCAGAAGTGGTAGGCCTTGTAGAAGTTTCCATGTTGGCGCAGCACTTAGGCTTGTTGCATCAACAACGTTCCCGGCACTTTGGTCCCTTGTTTGAGCCGACTGTTGAGGCTGATGATTGGGGCAGGAAGGTGGTGGCCACCATTCAGGAATTGGCGGAAAGCTTAAAAGTGGATGTTCAAGCGTACGCCAAGCCGTTGCATAGTTTTGAACAGGCCTGGTCGAACCGGCCTGCTGAGTTTGTGCCGATTATGCCGGATTTACGCTGGGATCAGTTTTTACGCCATGCTCACCAGCTGGTTTTGGTGGATGTGGATGCCATGGTGTGGGGCGCGCGCGAGTTAGAGTGGGTGATGCTTGAATATCTGCTGGATGAACAGCAGGCGCAACTCTTTAAGCAGGAGTATGAGATACTTGCTTCTGTTCCGGTGATTGGCGAGGACAGAACAGTCTATCGATTGCTGTTGTTTTTAATGAATGTGTTGGGCGAATCCTCTTTAGAGGCGTGGATGAACGCGCCAACCCGTTTTGATTAAATTAGCTGCTCTGAGTTCGGGTTTGGAAAAGCTTTTTCCAGTTATAGTAACCGACAATGGCCAAGATCAGGTATACGCCGAACATGATAATGGTGATGTGGAAGCCGGTTTGCCAGTAGAGTGCGATGGCGGCACTGTCGATGATGAGCCAGTAAAGCCAGTTTTCTAAAACCTTTCTCGCCATTAAGACCGTGTTCATAACGGAAAAAACGGTGACAAAGGCATCGAGAAACGGCAGGCGTGAATGCAAGACGTTATCGATATAAAAACCGGTGGCGACGGTCAGCACTGCTCCGCTGACGATATAGATAATATGAAACCGAACAGGCCTGGTGGAAATGCGCAGGTCCTCTTTTTGATCTCCATGCTTGCGCCAGAGCATAAAGCCGTACACGGCCATGAACAGATAGTAGGCATTCAATAGTGCCTGCATCGGCAGCTGACCTTCCCAAAATAACAGGGTGTAGATCAACGTGCTGACAAAGGCCGTTGGCCAGCACCAGATAGACTCTTTTGCGGCGAGAATGACATATAAAATGCCCAGTGTCGTCGCAATCCACTCCCAGCCCGAGAGGGCGGAAAGCAGTGTGCTTACGGTTTGCAGGAAAGGCTCATTCACAAGCGTTAATTACCGCTCTGGAACGGTCGGTTCCGACGAGTTTGAGTACAAATACCGTTTGCGGCAGTTTTTCAAGTGCGATCAGTATTTCTTCATTCAATTCCGCCATGACGGTGCGGTATTCGCCGAATACCTGTGTGCTCATGCTGTTACGCTCCACCTTCAGGTGCGGGTTTTGTTCGATGCGGTCAATGAAGTCCAGGATCGGTTGGCAGTACTCTTCTTGAAGAGGATACATGCTGATGTCGATGGATACTCTCATAAATCAATCCTCATGATCGTTTTGGATTTGTTGAGCTCGATAACAGGGCTTAGTTTAAAGGTTATAAGCCCTGCGGGTTTTCCGGATCAGTAGTCCCAGGAGACGGTTAGGCCAACGGTACGTGGTTCGCCTTTTTGAGTGTAGGTGGCCGGATCGTAGCCCCAGTCGCCATTAGAGGAATCATACTCCAGGCTTGGGTCAATCCCAAAGTGGTAGCCGCGTACATCGTATTCGGTATCGGCGAGATTGCGTGCCCACAAGGTAAAGGTCCAGTCACCGGTCATGTATTCCAGGCTGGCATTAATCAGGTGATAAGCATCAGAGCGAGCATTGTGACTGTTGGAGAAGTAGAACGCGTCCTTACCTTCAATGTTGGCGCTGGCAATCCAGCCTGGTGCGAAGTAGTACTCTCCGCCCAATGAGAATTGATAGCGAGGCGCATGCGCCTGTTCCCGGCCATCCAGGCTGATGGTGTTAGACGTGTCGTTTGGATCCACGTAGGTGTAATCGGTGAAAGTGGCGTTAAGCAACCCAAGCGAAGCCAGAAGGCGCCATTCACGATTGATGCTCCAATCGATCTCTGTTTCTAAGCCATAATGTTCGCCTTGAGCGGCATTGTCCAAATAGATGGTGAAGTCTGGCGAGCCATCTTTTTGGGTTGAGCTGTTAACCTGCTGGTCGTTACGCTGCATGTAAAACACGGTTAAGCGGGTTTTTAAGCGATTGTCGAGCATGGATGAGTTTAATCCGGTTTCCAGATTCCAGAGGGTTTCGGTGTCAAACGCGATTTTGTCTTCCGGCAGTGAGGCGTCGTCATTCACGCCGCCGGCTTTATAGCCGCGAGACAGGGTGACAAAGCCAAGGTGCTCTTTATTGATTTGGTGTTGCAGGCCGATTTTGCCACCATACAGCAATTCGTCGGTGTCATGGCTGAAGCCATAGGAATTGCGGTAATCCGCTTCAAACTGTTCGGCACGAAGGCCGACGGTCAGTGTGGTTTTGTCGTTGAGGTGGTGGTCCAGCTGACCATACAACGCCGTGTTGGTCGTTTGGTAGCTGCTGGACTCTTTGCCGCTCGGGGAATCCACATAAGGGTAGGTGCGATGCAGGTCTTCATCTTGTTTAAGCTGATAGAAACCCGCCACCCAGTCGGTGGTATTGTTGAAAATGCGACCTTGGTCGGCGGAGAGGAAACGCATATCAATGGAACGGTTCTTGCGATCTCTAAGGTATTGATCGAACGCGCTGTAGCCGCCGGCATACTGGCCGTCATAGGTCCAGTCATCATCATAGCTGTATTCCAGTTCGGAATCGGATTGGGTCAGCGTGGTTTCCATGGTTACCGACGGGTTAATGTCCCAGGTCGCTTTAAATGCCAGGGCATCTGATTTTAAAGTGTCTTTTCCCGGTTGGTCGGTTGTGGTGGTGAAATCATTGTCAAAACTGAATGCGTCGTAGCCGTTATCCATATTGATATGCAGCGCTTTCAGATCCAACGTTAAGTCATCGCTGGCCAGCCATTTCAGATGGGCGCGGCCGGTTAACTCATCCTGGTTCTGAGTGTCTTCACGATCCAGATAGGTGTTTTCCATATAGCCGTCCGAGACGTGCTTGTGAATGGCAACGCGGCCTAGTAATTTATCTTTGATTAAAGGTCCGCCTACAGCAATTCCGGTGGAACGGGTGTTGCGAGATGCAATGCTTTGTTCAATGTGCGCTTCGGTATGATTGGTGGGCTCATTGCTTTCCAGTAAAATCATGCCTGCAAGTGCGTTGGCGCCAAAACGCGTGCCCTGTGGGCCGCGAAGGATCTCTACCTGTTTTGTGTCAAACAGGGTGCCGGCCGCGCCACTGCGGCTGTAATCAATGCCATCGATAGAAAGGCCAACGGATGGGTTGATCGGGGTTGAAAATTGACCGCGTTCACCGATTCCACGAATTTGAACGTACTTGTTCCGAGAAGCTCCGCTTGCCGAGTTAACGTTAGGGGCTAAATTAAGGACGTTTTCCAAGTGTTGCGCCGAGCGCTTTTGCATCTCTTCGGAGCTGATGACGCTGACGCTGGAGGCGGTTTCTTCCAGTGCATGCGGACGAAAGTCGGCGTTAACGGTAATGGTGTCGAGTTGCTCGGCATAACTTGATGTGCAGCCAAGTGCGGCTAGAGCAAAAACAAGTGGTTTGCGTTTCATTGGAAATTCCTTTTAGTTATCTAAAAGGACAGGAAGAGCAGATCAGTGAATCGAACGAATGGAACCTGTTGATTCAAAAGGTTCTTTTGAATGTCGTATGCTGCGGCCTGTCCCTACGCCAGTATTAACTGGATCAGGTTCTTAGGGTTCCTTCTTTAAGCGAAGATCTCAGGCTGTAACGCCACCCCTAGGCAAAAAGTGTTTTAAAATTTATAGATAATCGGTGCGGATTTTATCCGATTTTTATGTAAAAATTAACGCCTAATTGTCATTAGCCTATCTGTAAAATTAGCCATTTTGAATAATCGGCTTGAATATGGGGAAAATTTTGTGAGCGCAGAAGCGACAAACAAGCCAAATGTAAGTAAAGCGATCATTGAGCGTTTGCAGGCATTAGATGATCTTCCACATTTTCCAGATGCGTTGATGAAACTGGAGCGTCTGATAGCGAGCGGTGAAGATGTTCATGTTGATGATGTTGTACAGCTGATTGCATTGGACCCTCGTTTAGCGGCCGGTTTGATTGGCGTGGTGAATACGGCCAAGTATTCGATGGGTAAAAAGATCAGTGACCTGTCAGAAGCGGTAATGCGCATCGGTACCCAGGATGTGCGTTTGATGGCACACGCGATTAACTATAAGTCAACCTTTAAAACCAAGCCGCCATTCAGTGAGAAGCATTTCCTAAGACACGCTTTATTATCCGCTTTTGTGGCCCAAACCTTGGCGAAGGCGTTGCATATCAATGCGGGTGAAGCGTTTTTATGCGGTTTGATGCATGATATTGGCATCTATTTGCTGGCGGTGGAAGATCGCGAAAAATATTTGGAAGTGATGCGTTTAACCGACTACCAGATCAGCCGATTGGCACCGGCAGAGTTTCAAGTATTTGGCACTCATCATGCCATGATGAGTGCGCGTCTGTTGCAGCAATGGAAGTTCCCTCAGGAAGTGATTATGGGGGTAGCGAATCACCATACGCCGGAAAAAGCCGATGGCAAATTCCAAACCCATGCTTACCTGACCTATTTGGCTGAACAGGGCGCTTTCCGCTTGGATGTGGAAAACGGTGTTGCAGATTTAAGTGAAGAAGAGCGTGATACGCCTTCCTCCCAATTGATGGGGGCGCTTGGTTTTTTTGGTCTGGAGTTGGAACAGTACGACGAAATGCTGCAAAAGGCGCGTGAAACAGCCGAGCAGGCCGGAATGCTGTAACTTTTAGCTTAACTTGCCTAAACTGAGCGGGCCTGCTCAGTTTCATTTTATTCGATTCAAGTGAATGAATAATCCATCAAATCACGCTTGAATCCCTTACATGTCCACATAAGAAAATGCTAAAATATTCAGCTTGATTTTTAATTTGTACGCCAAAGAGAAGAATTCGATGCCAATCATAACTTTACCTGACGGTTCTACTAAAACTTTTGACGAAGCGGTCTCGGTCATACAGGTGGCTGAAAGCATTGGTGCGGGCTTGGCAAAAGCGACCATTGCTGGACGAGTAAACGGTGAGTTGAAAGACGCCTGTGATTTGATTACACAAGACGCTTCTCTGGAAATTGTCACCTTGAAAGATGATGATGGCGTACACATTATGCGCCACTCCTGTGCACACCTGTTAGGGCACGCCCTGAAACAGCTTTATCCAGATGTGAAGATGGCGATTGGTCCGGTGATTGAAAACGGTTTCTATTATGACATCGATATGGAGACTAAAATCGGGCCGGAAGATTTGAAGGTGATTGAAAAACGCATGCAGGAGTTGGCTAAGACTAAATACCCTGTGATCAAAAAAATGACGCCGCGCGATGAAGCGATTGAGATTTTCAAATCACGTGGCGAAGACTATAAATTGGAATTGATTGCCGATATGCCGGCCGAAACCGAATTTGGTTTCTACTATCACGAAGAATACATTGACATGTGTCGTGGGCCGCACGTTCCAAATATGGGATTCATTAAGGCGTTTAAGCTGACACATGTCGCCGGAGCTTATTGGCGTGGTGATTCTGAAAACAAGATGCTGCAGCGTATCTATGGGGTGGCCTTCGCCAGTAAAGACGAGCTAAAAGAATACTTGCATATGATGGAAGAGGCTGAAAAACGCGACCACCGTAAGCTTGGCCGTCAGTTGGATCTATTCCATGTTGAAGATATTGCGCCGGGAATGGCGTTTTGGCATCCGAAAGGGACTACTCTGTACCGCATCGTTGAAGACTACATGCGTGAACAGTTGGTGATGAATGATTATGAAGAGATCCGTACGCCGCTGATTATGGATCGCGTATTGTGGGAAAAGTCCGGCCACTGGGATAAGTTCAAAGACAATATGTTTACCACCGAAACGGAAAACCGCGACTATGCCGTAAAACCGATGAACTGTCCTGGGCATATTCAGGTCTATAACCGTCATCTACACAGCTATCGTGATCTGCCGATACGCATTGCGGAATTCGGTTTGGTACACCGTAATGAGGCTTCCGGTACCTTGCATGGTTTGATGCGTGTTCGTTCCTTTACCCAGGATGACGCGCACATTTTCTGTACCGAAGAGCAAATCGAACAGGAAGTGCAGGCGTGTATCGATTTGGTTTTCCAGACGTATGCCGATTTTGGTTTTGACAATATTGCCGTCAAATTCTCGACTCGTCCTGAAATGCGCGTTGGATCGGACGAGGTGTGGGATCTGGCGGAAACGGCTTTAGAAAACACCTTGAAAAACGCCGGTCTGGATTATGCGTTGCAACCGGGCGAAGGCGCTTTCTATGGCCCTAAGATCGAATTCCAGTTAAAAGACTGTATCGGCCGCGTATGGCAGTGTGGAACGATTCAATTGGATTTCTCGATGACTCAGGCGGAACGTTTAGATGCCGTTTACGTCGGTGCCGACAACGAAAAACACCATCCGGTCATGATACACCGTGCCATCCTGGGTTCGCTTGAACGTTTTGTTGGTATTCTGGTTGAGCATTATGAAGGGAAATTCCCAACCTGGTTGGCACCGGTTCAAGTTGTGATGGCTTCGATCTCAGAAGTCCATAATGAATATGTGGCCGATTTCGCTAATAAATTGAAAAAACATGGGTTTAGAGTCGAAACAGACTTGAGAAATGAGAAGGTTGGGTTTAAAATTCGCGAACACACTATGCAACGCGTACCTTATATTCTGGTCGTCGGTGATCAGGAAATGCAAGACGGTACCGTGAATGTTCGCGCCCGCGGCGGTAAAAATATGGGCAGTTTCAGCTTTGAAGAAATGGTTGACCTGCTTAATCAAGATATCGCCAACCTGGGACGTATTGTCGAAACGGCATAGTGAATCTGTTGCATTATTAATTGGAGGGTATTGCCATCGCAATCAGAAGAGGTCGTGGAAGACCACAGCAGCCAGAAGCCCCAAAAGACAGAATTAACAGGGCTATAACAGCAAGTGAAGTTCGCTTGATTGATGAAAATGGAGAGCAATTAGGTGTTGTTTCAATTGAACAGGCTCTGAATGCTGCCATGGAAGCAGAATTAGATTTAGTCGAAATTTCTGCAAAATCCACTCCGCCGGTCTGCCGGATTATGGATTATGGTAAATACCTTTACCAGCAACAGAAAAAACAGCACGAAGCGAAGAAAAAACAGAAGCAAGTGCAGGTTAAGGAAGTTAAGTTTCGCCCGGGAACTGAGGAGGGAGATTATCAGGTCAAACTACGCAACCTGATGAAATTCCTAGATAAGGGAGATCGCGTCAAGGTAACCATTTGGTTCCGTGGCCGTGAAATTACCCACAAGGAACTGGGATTGAAAATGTTGGAGCGCGTTCGGGATGACATTCAAGAGGTTGCGACCGTTGAACAAATGCCGAAAATGGAAGGCCGTCAGATGCAAATGATGGTGGCTCCAGCAAAAAAAGGTAAGTAATCTCAAACGATTGCTGCCATACAACAACTGGGACGGATTCTTGAATTCGTTACCGGTGCAGCTCCCTCAGTGCTGTTCGTTGTTCCGAGTAAGGCCGTTTTCGGATGGCCTGTGTTAAAACTGAAAGCAACCTCTAAAGATGATAATCCATAAGGGTTGCTAAATGCGGAGTTGGATTCAATGCCAAAAATTAAATCAAACAGTAGTGCTGCAAAGCGCTTCAAAAAAACCGGTTCTGGCCGTTTTAAGTGCAAACAATCTCATCTACGTCACATTTTGACTAAGAAATCGACTAAGCGTAAGCGTCAATTGCGTGCCGCTAGCATGATTCACGATCACGATGTGGCGATGGTTCGCCGTATGTTGCCATATAGCTAAGGAGATTGAATAATGGCTAGAGTTAAAAGAGGTGTTATCGCTCGTCGTCGACACAATAAGGTTTTAAAACAAGCAAAAGGTTATTACGGTGCACGTCGCAAGGTTTTTCGTGTTGCTAAGCAAGCCGTAATCAAAGCAGGTCAATATGCTTACCGTGACCGTCGTCAGCGTAAGCGTCAATTCCGTCGTCTATGGATTGCGCGTATCAACGCTGCGGCTCGTATGAACGGTATGACGTACAGCCGTCTGATCGATGGTATGAACAAAGCTGGTATCGCGGTTGACCGTAAGGTGCTTTCTGACATCGCTATTCATGATGCGGCGGCATTTACTGCGATCGCAGAGAAGGCAAAAGCAGCACTGGCTTAATCGCTTGCGTTGTGCTGTCTGACCAGACATCGTTTCTGGTTGACTGCAACCCAATAGGGGGCATGAGTTAGGAATGTAACTTTTGTCCCCTATTTTTTTTTGATTCTTTCCTGCGTTGGAAAGATACGCGATAAGCGTATAAAACAGGGTATTTAAGCCGGTCGGGAGAGCCAGAGGCTTACGTATGTTGTTTTATCGCTTATTTATTATGGAGCCTGAAAATTCCATTTAGTGCGAATTGGCTAGGCTCCTTTCAATCGATTCGTAAGGCATCTCTTAATTATGCAAGAAAAACTTCAAGCCATTATTTCGCAAGCTCAGGAAGCTATAGACGGTGTGTCGGAGCTGACTGAACTTGATGAGATTCGCGTCCGTTTTCTCGGTAAAAAGGGTCTTTTGACCGACATTATGAAAACATTAGGACAGCTTTCTGCTGAAGAACGTCCTAAAGCTGGTCAACAAATAAACGAAGCTAAACAGACAGTACAAGCGCTTATTAACAATAAGAAAAAGGCATTGGATGATGCCAAGCTGGCGAAACAGCTGGCTGAAGAGAAGATCGATGTCACTTTGCCTGGGCGTGATGTCGATCTGGGTAGTTTGCATCCTGTTACGCGTACCTTGCGCCGCATCGAAACGCTGTTTTCAAAAGCCGGCTTTGATGTAGAAACGGGTCCAGAAATTGAAGACGATTGGCATAACTTTGAAGCGTTGAATATTCCGGAAACCCATCCGGCACGTGCGATGCATGATACCTTCTATATCAACGAAAATACGGTTCTAAGAACGCATACTTCTGGCGTGCAAATCCGTACTATGGAGAATAAGCAGCCGCCGATGCGTATTGTGGCACCGGGGCGAGTTTATCGATGTGATTCCGATCAAACACACACGCCGATGTTCCATCAGGTAGAGGGGTTGATCATTGAAAAAGATGCAAGTTTTGCTCAGTTGCGTGCGCTGTTGATCGAGTTCTTGCGTCAATTCTTTGAGGATGAAAACCTGAAAGTCCGTTTCCGTCCTTCCTATTTCCCGTTTACAGAGCCGTCGGCCGAAGTGGATATTGCGACCAACCTGTTTGGTGATGGTCGCTGGATCGAAGTGCTTGGTTGTGGCATGGTTCATCCTAATGTGCTTAAGAATGTTGGGATTGATCCGGATGAATACACCGGCCTGGCATTTGGACTGGGAGTCGAGCGTTTAGCGATGTTGCGTTATAACGTTAAAGACTTGCGTCAGTTCTTTGAAAATGATCTGCGTTTTTTGAAGCAATTTAGTTAAAACGGGCCGGATGAGTAAGAGATATGAAATTAAGTGAAAATTGGTTAAGAGAGTGGACCAATCCTGAATGGAATACCAATGAGCTGGCCGAGGCATTGAGTTTGGCCGGTTTGGAAGTGGATGTTGTTGAGCCGGTTGCCGGAGCGTTTACTCATGTCGTCGTGGGGCATGTCATCTCGGTGGAGAAGCATCCGGATGCCGATAAGTTGAATGTGACTCAGGTTGATGTGGGCGAAGAGAAGCCGCTGCAAATCGTTTGTGGTGCAAAAAACGTTGTCGCAGGGATGAAAGCCTGTTGTGCCAAGGTCGGCGCGGTATTACCGGGTGACTTCAAGATTAAAAAAGCCAAACTGCGAGGTGTCCCTTCAAACGGTATGCTGTGTGGCGCGACCGAAATCGGCTTAGAAGATGATGGGGTGGACGGTTTGCTGGTGCTGCCGAATGATGCCCCTGTCGGTATGGATGTGCGTGACTATCTCGATCTAAATGACCATATGATTGATGTCGATCTGACGCCAAACCGGGCCGATTGTTTGAGTGTAGAAGGAATTGCGCGTGATGTCGCCGCCATCAGCGGCGCCGATTTTAACGTGCCGTTTTCAGCGGCTGAGTTGAACTTTAGCGGTGCTTGTTCGCAGAAAGTTACGGTTGAAAATGGACAGGCCTGTCCAAAATATTTGGGTTGTGTGGTCACAGGGTTTGATGCACAGGCGCAAACGCCGCTGTGGATGAAACAGAAGCTGCAACGTGGTGGTATCCGCTCGTTAAGCTTGGTGGTTGATATTACCAACTATGTGTTGCTGGAACTTGGCCAGCCAATGCATGCGTTTGACTTGGATAAGCTGCAAGGTGAGATTCAAGTTCGTCTGGCTAAAGCGGGGGAAAAGTTGGTTACTTTGGATGACAAAGAGCTGAACCTAAATGACGACACCTTGGTCATTGCGGACGATTCCGGTGCCATTGCTTTGGCTGGGATCATGGGCGGTTTGTCTACGTCAGTTACCGATGAAACCCAGTCTATTTTCTTTGAATGCGCGCATTTTTCACCCTTGGCGATTGTCGGTAAAGCGCGTCAATATGGACTACACACAGACTCTTCTCATCGTTTTGAGCGTGGTGTGGATCCAATGCTGCCTGAGCGTGCACTAAATCGCGCATTGCAGTTGTTTACCGAAATCGCTGGCGGAGAGGTCAGCGAAATTGTTTCAGTGGTGGATGATGCGAACTTGGCCAAGCCAGTGACCATTGAATTGCGACGTGAGACGATTGGTAAACGTCTCGGACTTCAGATTGAAGACAGTAAAGTCGAAGCGATTTTTGCCGGCCTTGGATTTGAGTGCGTGGCAACCGATTCGGGTTGGCAGGTTACTGCCCCGACTTTCCGTTTTGATATGGCGATCGAGATGGATCTGATTGAAGAGATCGGGCGAGTTTACGGTTATAACAATCTGCCGGAAACGCCGGTGATGGCGCCAATGACGTTGAATGAGTTGCCAGAATCCGAACAAGAATTGCATGCCCTGAAAACGGCGCTGGTGCAGCGTGGTTACAATGAAGTGATTACCTATAGCTTTGTGGAAGAAGGCAAACAACAGCTGTTGGCTCCGGATCTGCCTTATGTATTGCTGAAAAATCCCATTTCAGATGATATGAAAGCAATGCGTACCACCTTATTCCCAGGTTTGTTGCAAACCGTCGCCTATAACCAAAACCGTCAGCAGTCTCGAGTACGTGTATTTGAGAGTGGATTGGTGTTTTATAAAAATGAAGCGGATCCAACGGGGGCGACGCAAGTCCCGATGATCGGCGGTGCTATTGTGGGGGGTGTGGCTGATTCCGGATGGGATGAAGTGGCCCGCAAGGCGGATTTCTTTGACCTGAAAGGGGATGTTGAAACCCTGTTGCGAATGAGTCATCAGTTGGGAACCATCCGTTTTGAAGCGTGTCAGCATCCGGCATTACATCCTGGACAGTCTGCGGCCCTAATGAAAGACGGCAAGGAAGTTGGTGTGATGGGTAAATTGCATCCGCAACTGGCCAAACCGATGGGCGTCAGCGGCGATGTGTTCTTATTCCAAATTCGTCAGGATGCTTTAATGACGATGCAGGTACCGGCGGCACAAGCCATTTCTAAATTCCCGGAAGTTCAACGTGATCTAGCGTTTGTCGTCGACGATAAGGTGCCGGTTCAGGCGCTGGTTGATGCCGTCGTGGCCGTGGATTCGGATATTCTTCAAAAGGTGGAGATTTTTGATATTTACCGCGGACAAGGAATTGAAGAAAGTCAGAAGAGTGTGGCATTGACTCTGAAGGTTCAACATGCAGAGCGTACTCTTCAGGATGAAGAGGTTGACGCTCTGGTGGAGTCAGTATTGGCTTCAGCTAAACAAGCGGTGAACGCTGTTTTGCGATAAACAGTAAATATTGATTTAGACAGCATTGGTAAAAGCAGATCGGTTGGAGTTCTCTGGCCTCTGCGGATAACAATAAGGATAAAAAACCATGACTCTTACAAAAGCAGATATTGCACAAACACTGTCTGATACGTTTGGATTTAACAAACGTGAATCGAAAGAGATCGTAGAGCAATTCTATGATCAAATCAGTGAAGTGTTGGTTTCGGGTGAGCAGATTAAGTTATCTGGTTTTGGCAATTTCGAGTTAAGAGACAAATCGTCTCGTCCAGGACGTAATCCTCGTACCGGTGAAGATGTTCCCATTTCTGCCAGAAGGGTGGTAACATTTAAACCTGGTCAGAAACTGCGTGCACAAATCGATAATCATGGCGAAGCCTAAACCGGATACACAGCTGCAAATCGACCTCCCTGATAAGAAGTATTTTACGATTGGGGAGGTGGCTGAATTATGCTCTCTGAAGTCGCATGTATTGCGCTATTGGGAGCAGGTGTTTCCGCAGCTGGAACCCAGTAAACGTAGTGGCCGTCGCTATTATCAACGAAATGATGTTGAGTTGATCCTCGAGATCAGAAGTCTATTGCACGATCAAGGTTTCACCATTCCGGGGGCTAAAGCCCGTTTAGCTAAAAACCGGGTCAATCCAAATTCAGCGGATCTGCCTGAAGAAAAGCGCAGTGTTCTGGAACAGATGCAGACGATTCGTAACGAAATCAAAGAGTTCAGAAACTATATTAATCAGCGTTATTAACGTCTCTCCAATGTGTAGTGCTAGATTAATTTAAAAACCGGCCGGGTGCCGCCGCCTTAGTCAATCCCGCCTATTCGCTTAATCAGTCCAAGCACGCTCTACGGCTATTGTTTGACCCTACATCCCTGTAAAAAAATATGGATTGCTTGCTCCAGAGCCATATCCAGTTCCTTTTGTTGAATCTCCTCACCAAACAGAGCGCGTAACGTAAAGGGCCCTTTGATCATTTCCAGAAATTGGGAAGCGGCAAGCTGTGGGTCAATCAACTCTATTTTTCCGTTATCCAATTGTTTTTGTAGATACGTTGAGAGCATGCAAATAGCAGTTTGTGGTCCGTATTTATAAAAGATTTTTTGAATCTCCCCCTGGTCGAGGTTATTTTCTGTGACCACCAAACGATAAATGGCAATTCCATCGCGGGAAAGGGCTAATTTTTGCAGAGAGTTACCAAACTGAAACAGGCTGTTATGCAGGTCATCGGTCCAAAAATCGGCCCGATCAAACTGTGAAAACAGTTCTTTTGATTTCTTTTTGAATACCGCTTCAAATAATCCGAGCTTATTACCAAACAGTCGATAAAGCGTTCCTAAGGAACCGCCGGCAATTTTTACGATTTCGTTGACGCTGGTGCTTTCATAACCGTTTTCTAAAAAAAAGTGCTCCGCTACCTCAATAAATTTCTGTTGGCGGGCCAGTCCTCTTTTGGTTGTTGCTGGTACAGTGGCGGTTTTATTAACGGGTGCTTTCGACATCGATTTTCTCTTGGTTTGACGACTCTTGATTTGACGAATTGGGTATTCAATCTATTGCATTTTATTTTATGTGGTTATGATACCAAAAAGTGAAATTCTCTAATTGTGAATAAAGTGTAGTGTATGTTACACTTCTTTTTTATGACAAATTCAGTTTGAGGGAGATCCTATGTTCACTGTTTCCAAAACCTTGGCTCAAGTGGGCGCATGGCTATTTGCTGCAACCATGTTAATACCGGTCGAAGCTTATTCCGCTCAGGAAAAGGGTGAAGCCGCTGCACGTTCAGCAATGCCGGTCAATGTCCTGGAAGTGAAAAGTGAGGATAAGCCAGTCTTTTTCGAGTATCCAGGACGAACCCAGGCGGTTCAGCAAGCGACAGTCTATGCACGCGTCAACGGGATTCTGCAGAAGAAGTTCTATCAGGATGGCCAAACTGTAAAAGCGGGTCAGGTGTTGTATCAGATCGACGATCGCCGTTATCAGGCACTGGTAAATAAGGCCAAGGCCCAGGTTCAGGTCGCTCAGGCCAATTTAAACCAGGCGGAAAGGGAATACAATCGAGTCAGTGGGCTTTACAAGAAGAAAGCGGTGAGCGAGCAGGAACGAGATACGGCTATTTCCAGCCTTGAATTGGCCAGGGCGTCATTGGAAGGGGCGAAAGCGGCTTTGAACGATGCTCAGATCGACTTGGATTACACCAAGGTTAGAGCGGAGATTTCCGGCGTGACCGGTATCAAACAGCAGGATCTAGGGAATCTGGTCGGTACGGACGCGAACAACAGCGTGCTGACCACCATCACTCAGTTGGATTCGATTTATGTGGTGTATGCGATTCCGGATAGCCAACGCCTTTCTTTGCACAAACAAATTGTAGAAGGTAAGGTTCAAGTGGTCAGCGACGACAAATTGCGTGCCGAAATCATCAACGACAAGCAACAGGTATTGGCGAAAGGAGTTGTCGATTTTACCGACAGTAAGATTGATGCTGAAACCGGGAGTGTTCAGGCACGCGCGATTTTCGATAATTCAAATTCGCAGTTTCTGCCCGGTGAATTTGTTCGTTTGAGAGTGTATTCCGCAACGCGTAAAAACGTGTTTTCAATTCCGCAAAAAGCGGTTCTGCAAATGGGGCAACAAGCCTTTGTCTATGTCGTCAAGCAGGGATTGGCTGAGCTTTACCCAGTCGTTCTGGCGGCACAGGATGGTGAAAACTGGTTGGTGGAATCAGGGCTGGAAGACGGTGATCAGGTCATTGTCAGTAACCTCATCAAGTTGAGACCTAAATCCCCTGTGCAGATTTTGCCAGCTACGGCTTCAGTCGAGAAACAGAAAGCGCAATAATCTAAGCGGAAAAGGATAAGTCATGTTTTCGAGATTCTTTATAGACCGTCCGGTCATGGCCACGGTTTTTTCATTCATCATCGTGATTGCCGGTTACATGGGAATGAAATCGCTGCCTATCGCCGAATATCCTGAAATTGTCCCGCCGCAGGTGAGTGTGGTCGCGACCTATCCGGGAGCCAGTGCGGAAACCATCGCCGACACCGTCGCGGCGCCTTTGGAGCAGGCCATTAACGGGATTGACGATATGTTGTACATCAACAGTGTCACCTCCTCTTCCGGCACCTTGACCTTGACGGTTACGTTCGATATTGGTACCGATATCGATCAGGCTAACATCAACGTGAACAACAAGGTTCAGGGAGCTTTAAGCCGTTTGCCTGCCGAAGTTCAGCAATTGGGTGTACAGGTCAACAAAAAGTCTTCCAGTATCCTTAAGGTTATCGCGCTTTACTCCGATGATTCGAGTCTGGATACGGTCTTTATCGCGAACTATGGCCTGATCAATGTGCTGGACGATTTGTCTCGTATTCCAGGCGTGGGCGAGGTCAGACAGTTCGGTTCCAAGGATTATTCCATGCGTATCTGGCTGGATCCGAACAAACTGGCGAAGTTTAATTTGACTCCGAACGACATTTCGGCAGCGATCAAGGCGCAGAACTCTCAGTTTGCGGCCGGACGTTTCGGCCAGGAACCTATGGATAGAGCGCAAGCTTTCACTTATACGGTGACGACCGAAGGGCGTTTGTCTGATGTCTCTCAGTTCGAAAATATCATTCTACGCGCGGAAAAAGACGGTGCGATGTTGCGCCTGAAAGATGTTGCCAGAGTCGAGCTGGGCGCGCAAGCGTATAACTTCAATGCGACCTTTGACGGTAAGCCAACTGTGCCTATGGGGGTGTTCCTGCAACCAGGCGCGAATGCCTTGGAAACGTCCAAGTTGATCGACGCAAAGCTGGAAGAACTCGCGGCGAAATTTCCGAAAGGCCTGTCTTATGCTGTGCCTTACGATACCACCGAGTTTGTCGAGATCTCCATTAACAAAGTTATCTATACCTTGCTTGAAGCACTGGTTCTCGTTGTTCTGGTGGTGTTCCTGTTCCTGCAGAACTTCCGTGCGACTTTGATTCCGGTTTTGGCGATTCCGGTTTCGATTATCGGAACCTTCATCGGTATGTACCTGCTTGGTTTCTCGATCAACCAGTTAACGCTGTTCGGTATGATCCTGGCAATCGGGATTGTGGTGGATGACGCCATTATCGTGGTAGAGAACGTGGAGCGCATTATGCGAACCTATCACCTGTCCGCACGTGAGGCGACGCTGAAAGCGATGAGCGAGATCACCGGTCCGATCATCGCCATCGTACTGGTATTGGCAGCGGTGTTCCTGCCGGTCGCCTTTATCGGCGGCTTGACGGGTCAGATGTACAAGCAGTTCGCCATTACCATCGTGATTTCGGTCACCATTTCCGGTATTGTCGCACTGACCTTGACGCCGGCGCTGTGTGCCAATATGTTGAAGTCGGGACATTTGGAGGAGGGCCGTTTCTTCGGTGCCTTCAACCGCTTCTTCAATTGGCTGACTTCCGGGTTCAGTTCCGGTGTCCGTCTGGTGATGCGTTACAGTTTGATCAGCGTCATTCTGTTCGGTGGTTTGATTGCCGTGACTTATCAGTCTTTAAGTCATTTGCCGAAAAGCCTGTTACCACAAGAAGATAAAGGAACGCTGTTTGTATTAAGCTACTTGCCACCGGCTTCTTCGTTGTCGAGGATGGAAGTGGTGCGTGATCAGGTAAGTGATACCTTATTGGCGCATCCGGGGGTCGAACACGCCATTAGTTTCGCTGGATTCGACTTGCAGACATTCACCCAAAAAACCGATTCGGCGGTTTCATTTGTGAAACTGAAACACTGGGATGAGCGTCAATCGCCTGAATTGTCGTCTGATGCGATTGTTGGACAGCTATTCGGCCAATTGATGGCCGTACCGGATGCCTTCAGTATCCCGATCGGCATGCCGACCATCATGGGGATGAGTATGACCGGTGGTTTTGAAGCTTATCTGCAAAACCGGACAGGCCAGGGGTCGCTTGCTCTGAGTAAGGTGACCGATGAGTTGATCGCCAAAGCGGCGGCACGTCCTGAGTTGCAACAGGTGCGCACAACCTTCTCGACCAAGGTTCCACAGTATGAGGTGGTATTGGATCGAGAGAAGGCACAGAGCATGCAGGTTTCCGCCAAAGAAGTATTTGCGGCCATGCAGGCCACGTTCGGAAGCTTGTACGTTAATGACTTCAACCTATACGGGCGTACCTACAAGGTGAATCTGCAATCAGAAGCCGATTACCGTGAAAAACCGGATGACTTGTCACAAGTGTTCGTGCGTTCGCAAACCGGTGAAATGATTCCGTTGAGCAGTTTGGTGACCTTCAAGCGTCTGACCGGAGCCGACGTTGTCGATCGTTTTAACCTGTTCCCGGCCGCTAAATTGATGGGGGAGCCGGCCCCAGGTTACAGCTCCGGTCAAGCGATTGCCGCATTTGAAGAGGTGGCCAAAGAAGTCTTGCCGGAAGGGTATTCGCTAGGCTGGGTGGGTGAAGCCTATCAGCAGAAGCAATCGGCCAGTGCCGGTAACCAGGCGTTTCTGTTTGGCCTGCTGTTTGTTTTCCTGATCCTGGCGGCACAATATGAGCGTTGGTCGATTCCGTTGGCTGTCATCACCGCGGTGCCGTTTGCGGTGCTAGGTGCGTCGATTGCCGTCTGGTTGAGTGGCTTGAGTAACGACATCTATTTTGAACTCGGGCTTCTGACCTTGATCGGTCTGTCGGCGAAGAATGCGATTCTGATTGTCGAGGTGGCGATGCAGGAACGTAAGAAAGGTGTGCCCTTGGTGGAAGCGGCGCAACATGCCGCCAAATTGCGTTTCCGTCCGATTGTGATGACCTCGCTGGCATTCACCATTGCGGCGGTGCCTCTGATGTTGAGTACCGGTGCCGGCGCCGCCGCCCGTGAGGCGGTGGGAACCGGATTGGTGGGTGGAATGATTGCGGCAACCGTTTTCGCTCCGTTGTTTGTGCCGATGTTCTTCCGCTGGATCGCCGAATTTTCGGAACGCATTTCCGGTAAAGAAGGGACTAAAATTGAGAAACCGGCCATCACACAGGAGTCAGAAAGATGAAACAGTTCACGTTGAATAAAGCGATGAATCGTACGGTGTTAAAACCGTGGTCTATACTGATGCCGATTTTGTTGTTGACGGGATGCAGTCAGATTCCGGTTTATGAAAAACCGAAAACCGAACTTCCGGAGCAGTGGCCACTGACCCAGACCCAGCAGCTGAAAAGCGTCGCTGCGGATGAATCGGTTTGGTGGCGGCAGTTATGTGGCGACTCGACATTGGATAAGCTGATTGCCGACGCACTGCAACACAATCAGGACATTGCTCTGGCGCGTGTGAATTTGGAAAAAGCGGTCTCAGTATTACGCCAGAGCCGCTCCGGACAGTATCCTGAACTGAATGCCAACGCTGGACTGGCTCGAATTCAGAGTAGTGACCAAGCTTATCCACTCCAGCAGGGGACCACTTTCGGTGATTTTTCTCTGGGGGCCCTATTGAGCTATGAAATCGATTTGTGGGGCAGGGTTGACGCTTCGGTGAAACAGTCCGAGGCGACGCTCAAAGCCACACAAGCTGATCAGCATACCTTGAAGCTGAGCATCAGTGCCGCGGTTGCCAAGGCGTATCTGAACCTGATGGCCCTGAATCAGAGTTTGAAGTTGGCGCAGAACACGGTGCAATCGAGAAAAGAGACGCTTGAACTGCGGCAGACCCAGTTGGAGTATGGAAGTGTGACCCCTTTGACGGTCTATCAGGCCGAATCCGAACTGGCTGCGGTGGAGATTTCGCTTCACCAGCTTCAGGAACAGCGTGACTTGCAGTTGCATGCATTAGGCGTCTTGGTCGGACGCTCACCGAAAGCTCTGGTCGAAATGTCCGCTGAAACAATGCCAACGGAATCTTTAGCCTTTACTCACAGCTTACCGATACCGAAAAGTCTGCCGTCGGACTTACTGGACCGCCGCCCGGACATTTATGCAGCCGAACAGCGTTTGATTGCCGCGAATGCCAATATCGGTGTCGCCAAAGCGGCCTTGTTCCCCTCGATCAGTCTGACAGGCCTGTTGGGCTTCCAGAGTGAAGCCTTGAGCCATCTGTTTGATGACGATTCGGTCATGTGGAACGCGTCGGCTGGAATCAGTGCGCCGATCTTCGACTACGGCCGCCGTCAAGCCATGGTTCAATACAGTGAAGCGGACAAGAAAGCGATGGTGATCAATTATCAGCAGACGGTTCGTAACGCTTTCAGAGAGGTTTTGGATGCCTTGACGCAGTTGGAAGGCAGCAGTAAGCAGCTTGAAGCTCAGAAGCGTCAGGTGAGCGCTTTGAAGCAGACATTGGACTTGGCGAAGAATCGTTTCGATGCCGGTTATTCCAGTTACCTGGAAGTACTGGACGCTCAGCGCAACCTGTTCAATGCCGAATTGGCTGAAGTGACCATGAAGCTGAACCATTCCAGCGCCTTGGTCAGCCTCTATAAAGCTCTGGGCGGTAGCTGGTTAAAAGCGGAACCAAAGCCTTGATGTAATTAAACCTTATAGGGAGTGCTTGCATTTCGCAGCTGGATCGCGCGCAATGAGAAGATAAAAAAACCAGTCAAAAACAGGCAGGCCTGGTTGATTTGTCGCACAAACTCCCTATAATTCTAACTCTCTTATATCGGGGTGTAGCGCAGTTTGGTAGCGCACCACACTGGGGGTGTGGTGGTCGCAGGTTCAAATCCTGTCACTCCGACCATTTATATATAATAAAATCAATAAGTTATATTGGCTTTATTTCTGATTTATCCCAAAAACATCCATTGAATATGCATATATGTGGGGCGATTTTATATTGTCTTACCCGCTTGTCACCATATTCTTGCCTTCCGCTTTGGATTGGTACAAAAAGTTATCCGCTCTGATGTAGATGTCGTCTTCATCATCGAGCTCCTTGACTTCGGTGACGCCAAGACTGATTGTGACCGCATTTTCATGCAGTGTTAATTGTGCATTAATGGCTTCGCGTAACTTTTCAGCCGCCTGTGCGGCATTGTGCACACTTGTTTCTGCCATGAGAATGACAAACTCTTCACCACCAATCCGGAAGAGATAGTCATTTTCCCGAATGGAGGTTTGAATCAACTCGCTGAGATTGATTAGAACCCGGTCGCCGGCCTGGTGGCCGAAGGTATCATTGATGGCTTTAAAATTGTCGATGTCAAAAATGACAAAAGAGAAAGTTGAACCGTAACGTTTATTTAAGGATAAAAGTTCATTCAATTTTTTCTTAAACGCCTTTCTGTTTTGCAGTTGGGTTAATTCATCGGTATAAGACTTTTCGATCAACAGCTGCTCTTTTTTCCACAACTCGGTATGGTCGGCCATCGTCATGAGCAACTCTTGTTTATTGGGCATGAGTGCCATCGAGATATTCAACAGTTTGACAGAGCCGTCTTTGCTAATAAATCTTACTTCGGTATTTTCACAGGTGCCTTTTTGAATAGCAGTGAGATAGATATTACCTGCCTTTTCCTGATCGTCGGGATGCGCTAATTCATCGAATTGTTTCTGTTGTAGTTCTGGAAAGCGGTATCCCAGGATTTCCATCAACTTATTGTTGGCCTTGATGAAGCCATGCTCTAAATTGATCAGGCCTATACCTTCCAGAGCTGAGCTGAAAATGGTTTCCAGTTCGTTGCGCTGTTCAAGAATCAAAGCGTCCTGCTGTTTTTTCTCGGTGATGTCTCGGACTGCGGCATAAACAAACCGTTCATCGCCGATTTCCACCAGATTGGCTGTGATTTCAGCCGTATATTCTGAACCGTCTTTACGGGTATGGGTGCGCTCTACGGTAATCGCTTGATTTTTCTGTGAGAGGGCATCGACAATGCCTTGAAATTCTGCTTCAGTGATCTCTTTATCCCAGTCAAAGACGGTGAGGTTTTTCATTTCATCATCTGTGTAGCCGAGCAGCTCATGGGTTTGTTTGCTGTATTCAACCAGTCTGCCATCGATAGACATAATGAACAGGGCGTCAGAAGCATTGTTCATCAGCGTGTGATATTTCACTCGCTGTTTTTCCAAGTCCTGCTGCGCCAAATATTGTTCGCTGACATCGTAGATGCTGCCTACGGATTTTTGGTAGCGACCGGTTTCATCATAATAATGAACAGCTCGTTCTTCGACATATTTAATATGGTCTTCAGCGGTGCGGATTTTATGGGTTGTGAAATAAGGCCGTTGGTTTTGAATAGAGTGTTGGAAAGTGGCGTTCAAGGTTTCCGCTTCGGCAGGATCGAGATGGTTGAGAAAATCAGCATATGAGATTTTTTGCTGGTAATCGCCGATTTCGAAGATGTCGTAGGTGCCTTCGCTCCAACTTAAAAACGGGGCGCCGTCTATGTATTCCCAAAATCCAATTTTGGCCACTTTGGACGCTTCGTTTAATGAATCATGAAGTTTTTTGAGCTCCTGATTTTTTCTCTCCAGCTGAAACTGAATCTCTTTAATATGGGTGATGTCGGTATGGGTGCCTGAGAAACGGGTTGGTTTGCCGTCCAAATCACGTTCAACAATACGCCCTCTGTCGAGAATATAGCGCCATTTGCCGTCTTTATGCATCATGCGGTGCACGTTTTCGTAAAGCTCGGTTTTGCCGTCCATGTGTGCCTGCAAATCTTCATAACACTTTGGCAGATCGTCCGGGTGTACTCTGGATTCCCAGGATTCCACTCTGGGTTCGATTTCTGAAAGCTTGTAGCCCAACATCTCGGCCCAGCGTTCGTCAAAAGTGACTTCATGGGTTTGCGGGTTCCAGTCCCATAAGCCTAAACCGGTGCCGGATAGAACCAGTTCCAGGCGGATATTTTGTTCGGTAAGCTTGGTTTCATCCGCAACATAGCCGTGATATTCAATGACCTCGCCAGTCTCATTACGAATGATTTTGGTATGGTCATAGACATAACGGTATTGATTGTCCGCCCCCTTAACGCGGTAAATTTCATGGCTAAATTCATCTTTTCCCGTTCGCACCGCATAGCTGAGTGCTTGTTTGACTTTGGCGAGGTCATCCGGATGGATAAGGGATGCATAATCAACGTCACCGCTTTCAAAGTCTTCGCTTGCATAGCCGAGAATTGGAAAAATACTTTCAGAAACGCTTTTGACTCGCCAGTTTTGGGAGGCGTCCCAAACGAAAAAGATGATTTTTCCCGAATGGATATCGCTGTTGTATAAGGTTTTCACTATGGATCTACTTTGGGATTTTTGACCGTTTTATCTTCGATTCTAGAGCGTTTTATTCAATAACTCAATGTAAAGACGCTAACCCTTTGAGACGATTGATTGGTAGGGGGGTAGTGGTTTTGTATAAATAACAACGCAAAGTCGGTGGCATGCGGGATGATGATGGTTAAGCACTTTAAGGTTCTGAAAAGAACTTGATCAACCGTTTCTTTTAAGATGGTAATATACTGCGCTGTCTTAACAGTAAGAGGAAATTTCCGTGTTTGAGTTACAAGAAATTGATCCGCAACATTACCGCAAGCAGACGCGTAAATCGACCATGATTATTATGGCGATGTTTATGGTCGTAGGCTTGGCGACTGCGCGACTGTTTGTACACTGGCTAGGTGACTATTCCAATAACCTGATCGTATTGAACTTTATGGGCGCCTTTGCCGGATTGGTACTGACCGGATTCATTGTTAAGTGGTTTTTTAAGGATCAACCGTGGATGAAAGAGGCCATGTATGCTTGGCGTTTGAAGCGCAGTCTGATGCATATTACGAACAAGTTGCGCCCAATTCAGGAAGCCGTGGAAGCGGGGGATGAAGAGGCGATGAAAATTCTGCGTTTTTATCACCTAGGGTTGGCGCAGATGCACCGTTTGGAAGAGAACAGCACCGCGTTGATTGATTTACAGGCCGAAAAACACGCTTTGGAAACCAGGTTGCGAGAGCATGGCATTGCGTTGGAACAGCGGCGTTTTGATCCGCAATGGGTCGAACGTTTTAGTCATGCGTCAGAGGCTGGCTAAGGCTGTTATTACAGGTTTATGCTTCTCTTTAGACGAAACCGAACAGGCCTGTTCGGTTTCGTCAGGAATCTTGTTAGCCGTGGTGGTTCAAATAGAGTTTGAGTTGCTGCGGACTTTTTCTTAAAAAACGATGCTGGGTCAGCAACCCAATCAACAGCAATAATCCCATTCCACTGATCACGCTTAATCCCCATAGTTGCGGCTCGACTTGTGCCTCGGTTTTGAGCAGGAAATGACTGATCAGCACGCCGCTCAGTTGCGCAAAGCTTGCGGCCAACAGTCCGGCCAAACCGCCGAGAAGGAGAAATTCCGTCAGTCCGATCTGGTAAATCTCGCGATTGGTGGCCCCCAGGGTACGGAGCAACAACCAGCTTTGCACCCGTCCTTGCTGGCTGGCCAGCGTGGCGGTAAAGAGGACGCCGAGGCTGGCCAGCAGAGTAAAGCCATACAGCCCTGAAACCGCCCAACTGGCCTGTGACATGATTTCCTGAATTTGTTGCATGATTTGGCGCACGTCGATGAGCAAGACTCCCGGAACCTGTTCAGCCAGGTTACGGGTAAGTCTTTCTGTTTCGCCGTTGTCACCGCCCAAATAAAAATTACCGATGTAAGAAACCGGGATGTCGGATTCGTTCTGCGGTTGCAGGATAAAGAAGAAATTCAATTGAAAGCTCTGCCACTCGACCGAACGCAAACTGTTGACCTGATAGGTGACAGTCTGGCCACTGATGTTGAAACTCAGACGATCCCCGGGATGAATATTGAACAGTTCAGCCATGCCGGATTCTACCGATACCCAAGGCAGTGGATTTGCCTTTGTGCGGTCAGTTGGTAATCTGGCTACGACTTCATTATGAGCCGGAATGGCATTGAGAAAAGCCAGGTTCGATTCACGCTCCAGTAAACGACGAGCGCGATCTTCGGTTTGTTCTGAAGCGCGTAACGGAATTTCGTTAATGGCGGTTAAGCGACCGCGTGCCATCGGCACCATTTCGGGATGGAGATTGAATTGAGCGAGAATGTGATTCGTGGTTTCCAGTTGATCAGGCTGGACATTCATCACAAAAGTATTGGGGGTGTTTTCCGGCAGGGTGGCTTGCCAGTTTTGCAGCATGTCCTGGCGGATAAAGGTCATCAGCATGAGCACAAACAACACCATGCCCACGGATACCAGTTGAATTTTAACCAGGCCTGGTTCTTTCAATAAGTTAGAGAGTGCAATACGCAACCAGCCGCGGCTGCGAACTTGCAGTATGCCCATGGCTTTTAACAGCAGGTGGGCGGTCAGCAGCAAGGCCAGGCTGATCACCACCAGGCCTGCCAGAATCCATAGCAAAGAGTCGATGCCGAGCATCAGGGTGATCAGGCCAAGCAAGAGGGCAAAACTGATTAGCCAGTGCAGGGTATCCGGTGACTGCGGAACCGCTTTGAGGATATGCATCGGCGCGGTGCCCACTGCGTTTTGGAACGCCTGCCAGGCAAAACTCCACAGAACCAGTAGTCCGCTGATAAAGCCGGTGAGCATGGCGGTCCATGGCGAGGCGATCACCAGCGGATCGAAATATTGGGCCAGTAACGGTTGCAAGCCAACCGACAGACCATAGCCGAGCCCCACCCCGATCAGACTACTGAAGACCGCGATCCAACTCAATTGCATGGCAAACAGGCGCTGCATTTGGCGGTTGCTGGCCCCCATGGCGCGCATCAACGCCATGCTACTGCGCCAGCGGTTGAGGTAAAAACGGCTGGCGATCAAAATCGACAGGCCCGCCACCAAGACCGCAGAAAGCGCCGACAGATCGAGAAACAGCCAAGCGGTGTTCAGCGACTTCTCCAAATCTTCGCCGGGGGATTGTGCAGAGAGAATCTGCCAGTGAGGGTTGTCTTGTTTTCTAAGTTGTTGAGCAAAGCGTTCGATCTGTTTGGCTTCTCCTGCCAATTGCAGTTCATAACGGGCGCGGCTGCCCGGTCCTAACAGTCCGGTGGCCTCAAGTTCATCCGTTTGAATCAGCACCAACGGCGCAAAGCCGCTCATTGGAGAAAAGCCTTGCGGATTGCGCACGCTTCCGGCGAGTGTAAATGGGCGCTCGCCAAGCGTCAGGGTGCTTTGAGCGTTCAATCCCATCAAATTTAACAAGCGCGGTTCTACCCAGGCCTGCTGAGAATCCAACGGTTTGAATGCCAGCTCAGCGGTGGCTTGAATGCGTCCGCGCAGAGGATAGTGTTCGGGAACGGCCTTGAGCTGAACCAGCTGAAACTGCTCGCCGCTTAACGCCATGGTGACCAGTGAAATCGTTTGTGCGGTTTGCAGTCCTTGTGCTTGAGCACGCTGTTGCCACTGGGGATCAAGCGGTCGGCTGCTGCGAATCACCAGATCGGCTCCCAATGATTCGGCGGCTTTGCGCAGCATGCTCTGCTGAACGCTTTCACCAAGCTGTTTAACCAGAGTCACGGTCAGGCTGGCGATAATCACCGCCACCACCAGCCACACCCAGTCGCCTTTTTTGAGACTGCGGAAAAACCAGCGGGAGGCCGTACCGGCATCTTGAAGCCAAGACTCATTCATCGCCGGCGTCCTGTTCACTATGCTGTTCAACCAAGTGACCATGTTGCAGATGCAGGGTACGCTGGCAACGGTGGGCAAAGTCCAGATCGTGAGTGACCAAAATCAGCGTGGTATTAAGGGTCTGATTCAGTTCAAACAGCAAATCTTCAACCTGTTTGGCGGTCTCTTCATCCAAGTTACCGGTCGGTTCGTCGGCAAACAGGACTTTGGGTTCGGTGACAAAGGCGCGGGCGATGGCGACGCGTTGTTGTTCGCCACCGGAGAGTTCGGCCGGGCGGTGATTGGCTCGGGCGGCAAGGCCGACACGTTTCAGCGCTTGCCGCGCTTTGGGTTCGGCATCGGCAATCTGAAACAGTTCCAACGGCATTAAAATGTTTTCCAACGCGCTCATGCTCGGCATCAGTTGAAAGTTCTGGAAAATAAACCCGACCTGACGGGCTCGCAGTCGGGCGCGTTGGTCTTCGTTGAGATGACACAGGTTTTGTCCCAAAAGCGAAATATCCCCCGAGCTCGGCGTTTCCAGACCGGCCATGAGCGACAGCAGAGTGGATTTGCCCGAACCGGAACGTCCGACGATGGCCACGGTTTCCTGTGGCTGGACAGCCAAAGAGCAGGCTTTTATGATATCTAAAACCTGGTGATCAGAAGGAACTTGATAGTGAACATCGTGCAGTTGAATAACGGCGGGCTCCATAAGGGCATCAATAAACTGGCTTGGCTGGGTGTCTGGGCTGGTTTTCATGTTGTTCCACGGGTTAGAAAATTAAACCTAATACGACTTTATCTACTGGGGGGTGTGCTATTGTTGGCACTTCACTCTAGTGTAACGTTTGCTACACCTTTAGCGCAAACACTGGGCGTACAAAAGATCACACTTTTAGTGCATGGTGACAGTTTGAGTGCGGCTTACGGGATGGAGCGGGATGACGGCTGGGTGGCGCTGTTGCAGAAAGCGCAACCGCAGTTAAACGTGGTCAACAGCAGTATCAGTGGCGAGACCACTTCCGGTGGCAAACAGAGATTACCCAAACTGATGGAAACCTACCGGCCCGATATTTTAATTTTGGAGCTGGGGGCGAATGATGCACTGCGTGGGCAAAATCTAAAAACCACCGAACGCAATCTGCAAGCGATGATTGACCGCTGCTTGGCTGCGCAATGCACGCCGGTTTTGCTGGGAATTCGCCTGCCCACCAATTACGGCCCGGCCTACGAGCGCATGTTACAGAAAATGTATGCCGATCTTGCGGAAAAAAACGCAGTGGCGTTTGATCCATTCTTTATTGAGCCGGTCGCGCTTGACCCAGATCTGATGCAATTGGACGGCTTGCACCCGAATGCTCAGGCGCAGGTGCAAATCTATCAACGCGTTTGGGCGCTGATTCAGCCGCTGCTCGAATCGCGTAATGCCGGATTGTAAACCGCAATTTTCGGTTTTTTGCTAGGGACAAGAGGGTAGGTGGTCAAGCGGTATAACGCTCAATATTAAAGCGCCATAAAAAAACCAAATCCCCAAATTTGATTTATAATGACGAAACTAGCAGTAAACTCCGCATCATGTCACAGTCTGGTGAATAACAGGTAACCTATTCGGAATTAACACGGTTTATGCAAGAGAAATTGAAAAGGGCGGTGCAAGCGATTCAAGGGACTAAGATTCCCGAGCTGCCTGAAGAAGTATTGATGCTGGAACGCGAATTAAAAAGCAAGTTCGTGAACCTGGGTACCGTGGCTTCCATTATCGAAAAAAACACCACTTTGTCCGGTGAATTGATGCGTCTGGTCAACTCTCCTATCATTAAGCTTAAAGAGCCCTGCCGTTCGATCCGTGATGCGGTCAATGTCCTTGGCCTGGATAACATCTACAATCTGTTGGTCTCTTCCGCACTGAAAAACATGTTCGGCCAGAAAGGGCTGTTTAAAGACATTATGGATCACAGTGTGGATGTGGCGTTTTGTATGGCAGATATCTCCGAATGGGTGGAAGGGATTTCACGTGATGAAGCCTATATGTTAGGGCTGTTCCATAATTGCGGCGCTCTGCTGTTGACGTCCAAAGACGAAAAACGCTATGTGCCTTTCTTCAGCAGTTCCATGTCGTTGCCGACGTCGATTATTGAACGTGAAGAGAAAGAGTACGGTACCCATCATGCCATGGTGGGGGTGTTAATCGCCAAAAAGTGGCATCTGCCGGTGGATATGATCAATGCGATCATGCTGCATCACATTGAGGAGTGTGGGCGTATTCAGAATGAACGGGTGCGCGCCATGGTGGCGATGATCAAGATTGCCAATGCGATCGTCTCCGAAATTTCGCTAGGCGCTTACCGTGGTGAAGAGATGCGCCAGTATGAGCGGGACGGCATTCAAGAGTTGATGATGCCCTATGAAGTAATCAAGGAAATTCGTACGGCCTTAATGTCTTACGCTTTTAAGACCTAAAACCGCGAGCGAGGGTTTTTAAGCGATCAAAATCAACAGGCCTGCCCGGTTTGAAACTGAGCAGGCCTGTTGCGTTTTAGTCCTTTAAAATCGGCTTAACGCCGGTTATTCAGTGGTGAGCAGGATTGGTTGCCGCCTCGTTGGAAGACTCCTGGGCTTCTTTCTGCCTGGCTTTATAGACCTTTAACGCCAGTGATTTGGCGCGGATATTAAAGGTCAGTTTGGCCACGTCGTCGAAATGCTTGGCGAAGTGGACCGTCAAGTCTTCCTGGAGATAATCCGGCAGTTCTTCAAAATCTTTCTTATTGTCATGCGGCAGAATCAGCTCCTTAATGCCGATACGTTTGGCCGCAATCACTTTTTCGCGAATCCCGCCGACCGGCAGTACCTGGCCCGTTAAACTGAGTTCTCCGGTCATCGCCAATGGTGTTTTCATCGCCTCATCGCGTGCCAGTGAAAGCAGGGCGGTGGCCATGGTGATGCCGGCACTCGGTCCGTCTTTCGGGGTGGCGCCGTCCGGAACGTGGAGATGTACAAACGCCTTGTCGAAAAACTCGGGGTCCGCCTTGTATTTATCCAAGTTGGACGAGATAAAACTGTAGGCGATGCCGGCGGATTCTTGCATGACATCACCCAGCTGGCCGGAGAGTTTAAAGCCACGGTTTAAGGTATGTACACGGCTCGCCTCGATGGTCAGGGTCGCGCCGCCCATCGAGGTCCAGGCCAGGCCGGTGACGGTGCCAATCTGCTGGTTCATCTTTTCCGGGGTGAAACGAGGCTGACCCAGCATCTCTTCGAGTTCGTGGACGTGAATGCGTGCCTGTTCGATTTCGCCCGTGACCAGTTTCAACGCCAGCTTGCGTACCAGTTTGGCCAGTTGTTTTTTCAGATTACGTACGCCGGCTTCACGAGCGTAGCCCTCGATCACATGGCGGATCGCCGGAGCGGTAATTTGCACCTGCTCTTTGCTCAGTCCGGCCTCTTCCAACAGTTCAGGCCACAAGTGATGCTTGGCAATCTCCACCTTCTCTTCGGTAATGTAACCGGAGAGGCGAATCACCTCCATACGGTCCAATAAGGGCCCGGGAATGCTGTCGAGGGTATTGGCAGTACAGACAAACAGCGCTTTGGAAAGGTCAAAGCGCACGTCCATAAAGTGGTCCATGAACTCGTTGTTCTGTTCCGGGTCCAGCACTTCCAATAGGGCAGAGGCCGGGTCGCCATGGAATGACGCCCCAATTTTATCGATCTCATCGAGCATGATCACCGGGTTGGCGCTCTCACAATCTTTCAGTGCCTGGATGAATTTGCCTGGCATGGCCCCGATGTAGGTACGACGGTGTCCTTTGATTTCCGCTTCATCACGCATCCCTCCGACTGAAAAACGGTAGAACTTGCGTCCGAGAGCGTCGGCAATGGAACGGCCGATAGAGGTTTTGCCGACGCCTGGAGGCCCAACCAAACAGATGATGGAACCGGAAACTTCCCCCTTGAGAGCCCCGACCGCCAGAAATTCAAGAATGCGGTCTTTGACATCTTCCAGACCGTCGTGGCGTTTATCGAGTACTTTCTTAGCGCGTTTCAGGTCCAAAATGTCTTTGGTGTGCTGCCCCCAAGGCAGTAGGGTCAGCCAGTCGAGCCAGTTGCGTGCGACATTGTATTCCGGAGATTGTGGATCCAGCATCGCCAGCTTGTCCAGCTCTTCTTCCGCTTTCTTTTTGGCTTCTTCACTTAACTCAAGGGCCGCCATGCGTTCGCGAAAGCGGTCGCTGTCCAGTGTTTGGTCGTCTTTGACCAGGCCAAGCTCTTTTTGAATCTCGTTGAGCTGCTGACGCAGGAAAAATTCGCGCTGCTGTTCGCTCAGGTTTTCTTCGACGCGTTCGCGGATATTAAACTGCAGCTTGGTGACTTCAATTTCCTGCTTAAACAGGTCCAGCACCTTTTCCAGGCGTTCGACCAAGTCAAAGGTCTCCAGCACTTCCTGCAGTTTTTTGCTGTCTGCAGTGGTGAGGCTGGCGGCAAAATCCGCCAGATGGGTCGGGTCACTTGGGCTAAAGCGATTCAGGAAATATTTCAGTTCTTCACTGTAAAGCGGATTGAGCGGCAGCAGGTCGCGGAAGGCGTTCATAATCGCCAATCCGTAGGCTTTAAATTCTTTGTCGGTGCCATTGCGGATGTCGGCCGGATAACTGACCCGTGCTTTATATGGCGCACTGTCCGAAATCCATTCATCAATCTGGAAACGTTGTATCCCTTCGGCAATCAGCTGGATGTAATCTTCACGTACCTTTGGCTCGTGAATGCGCACTAAAGTGCCGATAGGAGAAAAGCTTTCCGGCGGTGCCTTTTCATGGTCGTCGAAATCCACAAAGACCATGCCGACGTACTGATGGTCGCTTTTTTTGATCGCTTCAAATGTGTCCAGCCACGATTCCTTGTTAAGCAGTACGGGGAGTTGTTGGCCAGGAAAAAACGGACGGTCCTTAACCGGCAATAAGAAAATTTCACCCGGCAGCGTCAGTCCCGGTTTCACCAAGTGACGGCTTTGACCGGGTTCATTATTGGCGATGTGTTCACCATCCAGTACGGTGTTTTCGGGTTCCAGAGCGGATTCAGACTGAGTTTCCGCTGCTTCCAAATCGGTTTCGTTCAGAATGTCCTGGTTGTGATTAGTGTCTGTCATAGCTCTGTTTTTAATTGTTGATAGTATGAATTCGGTTTGACCAGGCCTACTCAGTTTGTAATTCACTGGTCTGGTGGCTGAACCGCAAAAAGTATCAATGCTCTGTTTGGCGGCCTGCTGGCAAAGTAGGGTATTATATGTGGATTGTATTACACAGATTCAAGAACCGATTACAAAAGAGTGGGACAGAAGATGCAAAAAGAGGACATTAAAATCGGATTTGTCACCGTTTCCGACCGCGCCAGTCGAGGAGAGTATGAAGACTTGGGTGGGCCGGCGATGCAGGAGTGGATCGGCCAAGCCTTAACCAATGAATGGACCCCGATCGCGCGCGTGATCGAAGATGATCAAGCTCTGATCGAATCGACGCTGAAAGAGCTGGCGGATGAATTTAACTGCTGTTTGATTTTGACCACCGGCGGCACCGGCCCGGCGAAACGGGATGTCACCCCGGAAGCCACCGAAGCGGTATGCGATAAGATTTTGGACGGTTTTGCCGAGCAGATGCGTGCGGTGTCGCTGCAATATGTACCCACAGCCATTTTATCCCGGCAAATTGCTGGAACACGCGGTTCGAGTCTGATTATTAATCTGCCAGGCAAACCTTCAGCGATTGGTGAATGTCTGGAAGCGGTTTTTCCGGCGGTGCCTTATTGCGTGGATCTGATCGAAGGGCCTTATCTGGAAACTGATGAGACGTTTGTCAAAGCGTTCCGCCCGAAACACGCCATTAAAAAAGCGTAACTTCAAAATATCCCTTAATGAGCTTAGAGATAATAAATAAAGGATTAAGCGTGACCGACTTTAATTACCAGTATGATGGCTTGGATTCTGTGACCGATTTTGTGCGATGGGGCGGTTCTCTATTTCAACGAGCCGGTTTGTATTTCGGTCACGGTACCGATAACGCGTTCGACGACGCCAAACAGTTGGTCTTTCACGCTTTGCGTCTTCCGCAGGAAGTTCCGGATAATTACTGGCAAGCGCGATTATCTCAGCACGAAAAATGTTGTGTCACCGAACTGTTTAGATTGCGCATCGAAAGCCGCAAACCGACTGCCTATCTGACCGGTGAGGCCTGGTTTGCCGGAATGCGTTTCATTGTGAATGAATCGACCCTGGTGCCACGCTCGCCGATTGCCGAACTGATTGCCAAGCAGTTTGAGGGCTGGGTCAACCCGGACCAGGTCCATCATGTTCTCGATTTGTGTACCGGAAGCGGCTGTATCGGCATCGCCTCGCTGCAGGCGCTACCTTACGCCGAAGTGGATCTGGTGGATATTTCAGCGGAAGCGCTCGAAGTCGCGCAGAAAAATATCGAACTGTATCACCTTGAAGAGGCGGCGCACGCAATCCAATCTGACCTGTTCAGCGCTTTACAGGGCAAAAAGTACGATTTGATTGTTTCCAATCCGCCATATGTGGATCGCATTGAAATGGACGCGCTGCCAGAGGAATTCCAACAAGAACCACGTTTGGGACTAGAAGCGGGTGAAGATGGTTTGGATCTGGTGCGCAAGATTCTGGCCCAGGCGTCAGAGCATCTCACCGACGAAGGGGTGTTGATCGTGGAAGTGGGGGTCTCTCAATATTACCTGGAGCAGGCTTACCCGGAACTGCCTTTCTATTGGTTTGAATTTGAACATGGCGGCGAAGGCGTGTTTGCGATTCATAAATCCGAACTCGATGTCTTTCAAGCGTTATTAGATCAGCGTATTAACGGGTAATGGCATTTTTTCCTGCGTCAAAAAAGCGGCACGGTTTTTCTGGCCGGTATTTTGCTTATTGTTGTTAACTTCTGTAATCAGCCGGTCTAAAACGCGTCGTCTTGCGTTGAGAAGGGCCATAAAAGACAAAAAGCAAACGATTTGGAGATTTGAATGAGACGTGATCTCTATTTAACCATGTTAGTCGCAGCGGCCAGTTTATTGAATGCTGGAGCCGGGCTGGCCGCCGATAAAGCCGAAGCGCCATTATTGGATTTAGGCGCCGAGTTGAAGAGTTTGACTGGTCATGAGCCGGCACCGGCCACCCCGACTGAAAAACCACAAGCGGCACCAACGAAAGCCCCGGCTGTTACACAGGGTAAAACAGCAACCAAAACCACCCCCGCCGTGGAGCATGTCGACGCTGAACATCCTCCTCACTGGGGCTATTCCGGTGCCATCGGTCCGAAATACTGGGGGGAGCTCTCTTCCGAGTTCGCTACCTGTAAAACCGGGCGCAATCAATCGCCGATTGATCTGCGCGACCAACATGCTTTAGGCACGCAAGGTCTGCCTGAACTGGATATTGCCTACAAAGAAGTACCGCTGAAAATCCTCAATAACGGGCATGCGGTTCAAGTGAATTACCCGTTGGGCAGCTACATCAAAGTCGGCGGCCATCGCTATGAATTGATTCAGTATCATTTCCATACGCCAAGCGAACACCATAAAGAGGGGTTTGCTTACCCGATGGAGATGCATTTAGTGCACCGCGATGGCGATGGCAATATAGCGGTGTTGGGGATCCTGTTCCAGGAAGGAGAGGAAAACCCTTATCTGAACGGTCTGTTAAAGCGCCTGCCTAAAGAGGTCGGCAAGGAGCAGATTCATACCGATTTGAAATTGAACCCGGTGCATTTTCTACCGCCGAATACCGAATTTTATAAATACAGCGGTTCCTTGACGACGCCACCGTGTTCGGAAGGCGTGTATTGGATGGTATTTAAGCATCCGATTGAAGCCTCGGCCTTACAAATTCAGAAAATCAATGAGCTGCTTGGAGAGAATGCACGTCCGGTACAGCCCATCTACTCGCGAAGCCTGCTCAAATCCTGGATGGAACCGGATACCGATCGCCAACTTTACGAATTTTACTAAGCCTTGCGGCGATTAAAACTGAACAGGCCTGTTTAACATTGTTTGGACAGGCCTGTTTTTTTATGTGCTCTTATAAATTTACATAGCCATAATTTACAACTCTTACCCATTTACTTATCCGTTTGTCTCGTCACTTCTATCGCTTATGTGGCCGATTTCTTGGAGCGTTTAGGTCAGTGACCTATTCATTTTTTTAAGTTTTAGACAGTCAAATTCCGCTCTCCTTAATAACTGAAAATAATAATGGTTATTATTTGCTTGTGTGTCTATATTGTATATGTATAATACAAATCATTCTTATTAGTATTTATAGGTTGGCGGTATGGATATTCTCACGATTCTTGATCACGGCGGGGTTGTTGTCTGGATTTTGATTTTATTTTCGGTGGCCAGTGTTGCGATTGTGTTGGTTAAGTTCTATGAGTTCAGGTCTTACTCATCGCACCAAGCGGCTCAGCTTACACACTGCTTGGAGCAGGCTATAGCGTTACATCCCTCACATCTGAGAGAGTCTGTTGCACAACATGATTATCCACTTGCTCAAGATTTGCTCAAAGTGCTTCAAAGTGATTCGGTGCGAAATAGGGATGGTATTGCCTTGCAGCAGGAAGCGTTTCGTCTTGCTCAGGTACGCCTTTACGGCTTGGCAAAGCATCTCAAACCGCTGGAGGTTATGGCGATGATGGCACCGCTTCTTGGATTGCTGGGAACGGTGATCGGTATGATTGTCGCCTTCCAAGGAATGGAGCAGGCGGGTGCCAATGTGAATCCTGCGGTGTTGTCAGGCGGTATCTGGCAAGCGCTGTTGACCACGGCGGCTGGTTTGATCGTGGCGATTCCCGTGGCCATGACGCATCAATATTTTGAGCGTCGTTTGGAAGATAATGCACATCATATGAATAACCAGTTGCAGCTTGTATTTGCACAATGGCCCCGACGCGTAGAAGGGTAAAACGATGTTGCCGGAGCTCACTTACAAACCACGCAAACAGGCGATCAGTTTAACCGCGCTGATTGACGTGGTGTTTATTCTTCTGATGTTCTTTATGCTCACGACCAGTTTTATCCGTTGGCAAAGTTTTGCTATTGACGTGGAAAATTCGTCTGCCATTTTGGAGACGCAACAAGAAATTTATCAGTTGGTGCTTGATTCCGCAGGACGATTAAGCGCATTGAATGAAGCGACGGCGATCCAGTCACCTTTATGGCGCCAAGATCGCCATTATTCGCACATCACGCCACAGGACTTCATGGCGTTTCCAGATAATGCGCTCACAGTGATATATCCACAGAGCGATGTCGAGGTTCAGACGATTATTTCGGTGTTTGATGGATTCAAAAAACGGGGGATCAACGGTATCTCCTTGGGACCGGTACTGCAAACAACTTCGAAAGGGGCAATGTAGTGAGCATTCTGAATACCCTGACTCTCCAAAATCGATTAAGCCATAAACGCGATAAACCTTCGGCAGACATTGAATCCAACCTGGTTCCAATGATTAACATCGTATTTTTGCTGTTGATCTTTTTCATGATCTCAGGGCAGATCCATATGCCTCTGGAAGCAAAGATCGCCTTGCCGCAAAGTCAGGCTCAGGCGGAACTGACGCAAGGTCCGTTACAACTTTCGGTGACGTTGAAGCGCGAACTTCGTTTGAACGGAGAACCGCTAGCGCTACAGCAACTAAGCCAAAAATTGCAATCCGGATTTAAATCCGATGCACCTATGACATTGCAGATCTATGCCGATAGTCGTCTGAAAATGGGCGAGTTACTGCCGATTTTGAGCGAACTAAGTTTATTAGACGTTAATCCGACGATTCAGTTGGTGACGCAGCAACCGCTGGATTAGAGAGAGGCATCTGATGGGATATGGACGTTGGTTGACCGCTTGGTCGGTGGCCGTTGGCCTGCATCTAGTGCTTTTTGCCATGTTGCAATGGTGGCCGTTTAAAGCGCAAACACTACGTGTAGAAGAGGCGAATCAATCGAGCATAACGTTGGATATGGCGGCCTTTGCGGCTGAGCATTCACCCGTCACAGAGGTTGTAACCGAACCAAAACCGGAACCAAAACCGGAACCAAAACCGGAACCAAAACCGGAACCAAAACCGGAACCAAAACCGGAACCAAAACCGGAACCAAAACCGGAACCAAAGCCGGAACCAAAGCCGGAACCAAAGCCAAAATCCAATGTGGACAAGACCGAATTTTTGGATGATGAGGCGCAAACGATCATGTCCAAAAAGGAGAGGCGGCCCGATACATCCGGGCAGAGTCCACGAGATTACTTTGGTGTGTTAAAGAGGTGGCTGAATGCTCATAAGCGTTATCCGATTGGCTTGAAGAAAGCCAAGATTGAAGGTCGTGTGGTAGTGCAATTCACCATTGACCGGTATGGACGGTTGCTGAATGCACGAGTTGAATCCAGTTCCGGGCATACAGGCTTGGATAAAGCCGCATTGCAGATGCTTAAAGATGCCAGCCCGATGCCAGTGTTGCCGGAACGCCTTAAACGAGACCGAATTACGATTTCATTGCCGGTGGATTATGAGCTGATTACTGATTGAATCAGAAGAATTTTAGGCAGTTTTTTATAAGTTTTCTAACGTTAGGCCAAGGGAAGGATGCCCCTTTAATGCATCTGTTGAGCACACATTTCTGTGTGAATTTGTAAACGATTGTTGTGAGGAGAAAACAATGAGTATAGACCGTTTAAAGTCTAAGCAAACTCCGTTGGCAAATGGCCAAATTCAGTTTAAAGCGGATACCAGCTTGCGTAATCCGAGCCTGAAGAAGGCGGGAACGGCTGTCGGATTGGGGGTTGCTGTCAGTTTATCCGCGGCGCCGGTTTGGGCTCAGGATGAAGTGTTTGAGATGGATGCGCTTCAAGTTGAAGAGCGTACCATCGATACCAATCCTTATGCGGAACCGGGTGCGCCCTATAAAGCGAAGGTGTCGGGTGACAAACGTCATGTGAAGCCAATTGCGGAAACACCGCAGACGATTCAAGTGCTTACCAAGACCCAGATCGAGGAGTCCGGAAAATCAGACCTGAAAGAGATTGTTCAATCCCAGCCGGGGATTACATTGGGGACCGGTGAAAACGGTAACGCTTTTGGTGACCGTTATGTTATCCGCGGTCATGAAGCGCGTTCTGATGTGTTTGTTGACGGTCTGCGTGATCCGGGCATGACGACTCGCGAAAGTTTTGCGACCGAGCAAATTGAAATCACCAAGGGGCCAAGTTCCACTTTTGCCGGACGCGGTTCAACAGGTGGTGCGGTGAACAGTATCACCAAGCAAGCCAGTACCGAATACGACTTGACCAAACTTTCCGGTGGAGTGGGTTCTGACGACTATCACCGTTATACGTTGGACAGCAACGTCAAGCTGTCCGATGACGCGGCGGTGCGTTTAAATGTATTGCAAGCTTATGAAGAGGTGCCGGATCGTGCCCCGGCGGATCGTCAGCGCGACGGGATTGCCCTGTCCGGTAAGCTTCAAGCGACCGATAAGTTAGAGATTATTGCCGATTATTATCATTTGGATGCAAAAGACAGTCCTGATTTGGGTTCTTATATCGATCGCACGACCGGTAAACCTAATGATGATATTCCGGTTTATCTGCAGGATCAGGATTTCTTGGATTCGGAAGTGGATACTTTCACTCTGCGTTTAGGGTACCAAGCAAACGATCATTTGCGTATTGAAAACGCGACCCGTTACGGTACCACTGATAACGGTTATGTCACGACCGGGGCTAGAGGAACCACAACGGATGCAAGTGATCCGAATGGCGCTTACGATACGATCTCCTTAAGCACTCACCAGGGATGGCAAGAAGTTGAATACTTTGCCAACCAGTTGAATGCTTACTGGGATACTGAAATAGGCGGCAAGAAAAATCAATTTGTGTTTGGTGCGGAGTTTTCCGACCATAAAGTGTTGAACGGGGTGTATGACATTACGAATGCCGGAGAGTCTAATTGTTTGGTTTCCGGTCGTGGTGGCGTATCGGAAGGGTATTGCATTGAGGATGTTAACGGCAACACAGTGCCGGGTATTAATTACCTGATGGGACGACAGATTCAAAAAGGCGACTGGGATTCTGACTGGCAGGTGAAAACCATCTCGTTGTCGGCGATGGATACCGTGGATGTGACCGATAAATTCAGCGTGTTTGCGGGCTTACGCTATGACCAGTTTGATTACGATCTGTCGGCGAAAGGGCGTGACGGAACGATTAGCGAATACAGCTATGATGACGGTTTATGGAACGGTCATATGGGACTGGTCTATAAGGTGGCGGACAACGGTAATGTCTATTTTAACTACAGTACGGCGAGCAACATTAACGGAGGAGAGTCTGACGTTGGTACCAATTCCGGGTATGGCGGTTTTATCGCCGCTGCAGACTCTGAACCAGAAACTACTCAAAACCTTGAGTTAGGGACTAAATGGGAATTTAACGGCGGTAAGCTTTTGGCTACGGCTGCGGTATTTCAAATTACCAAAAGTGATGTGATGGAAGCCGAACGTGGCGCTGATTATTCCAGCGCCGGCACACCAAACACCGGTAAAAATGAAGTTCGGGGTATTGAGCTTGGTTTAGTGGGTAATCTGACGGATAAATTGAGTACTCAGGCAGGTATTGCCGTAATGGAGGCTGAGGTATTGGAATCCATTACCCCGGATAACGTTGGCAAGACGTTGAGCAATTTCGCAGATAATTCAGCTTATTTACAGCTGAACTATAAGCTAACGCCTAAGTTTGCATTCGGCGGTAGCGCTACCTATTCAAGTGAAATGTTTGCCGGACAACCGGATACGGCGGCTGGTGACGCCATTAAGATTCCCGCCTATACCGTCTTTGACCTGTTTGCCACTTATGAGTTTAGTAAACAGTTCGATGCACGTCTGAATGTCGGCAATGTTACGGATGAAGATTATTATCTTGCGGCTTACAGAAGCGGTTCCTTTGCCTATAAAGGAGACGCGCGTAATGTGCGTTTAACGTTGAACTATGAGTTCTAACGGTCTCATTTACTTTGAGTGATTCGGGTAAATACCGAGATTACTCCTTGAGTTCATTCGGGTCTTAGCGAATGGAGTTTCGCTAAGACCCTTTGGTTTTTGTAAAGGGAATGATACGAATGAAGCAAATTTTTCAATATCACCAGCTGCAAAAAGAGATTTTGACGCCCGCCGATTTTGAATTTTATGCCCAAAAAAATCTTGATCCAGCGTTGTATGCGTATTTGTCAGGAGGTGGCGGTCAGCAACAAACGCTAAAGCACAACCGAAAACGTTTGGATCAATTGCAGTTGCAGCCGCGGGTATTAAGAAAACTTGATCATGGTCATAGTCGATATACGTTGTTGGGACATGAATTATCGGCACCGATTTTACTGGCTCCCGTTGCCCATCAGGGCTTGGTTGATGAGCAGGCCGAATTGGCGAGTGCTCAAGCTGCCGAAGCAATTGGGCAGGGATTGGTTTTGAGTACGCTTTCCACTAAGAGGTTAGAGAGCGTAGCTGAAGCTACTTCCGGGTTTAAGAGTTTTCAACTGTATACACAGCCAGATCGTTCTGTGACTTATGATCTTATTGATCGTGCCTGTGGCGCTGGTTTTGCATCGCTTATGGTGACGGTGGATACGCCGTTGCAATCGAGTTCTCTTGAAGCAAGGCGTCTCGGCTTTCATTTAGAGTCACGGGTTGAGGCGGCCAACTTGGCTGAATACGCCCATCCGTCCACGATTCAGGTCACAGAAGGTGAAAGTTATATTTTTCAAGGTTTAATGGCGCAGGCACCGAGTTGGGAGGATATCCGTGACATCATTGAATACAGCCCCATTCCAGTGTGGATTAAAGGGGTGTTGAGTGTGGATGATGCACTGATGCTTAAATCCGTAGGGGCTCAAGGTTTAGTGGTTTCTAATCATGGCGGACGAGCCCTGGATGGTGTGCCAAGTCCGCTTGACGTATTGCCCAGCATGCGACGCGCTCTTGGCGCCGATTTTTTGTTGATGGCCGACAGTGGGGTACGTAGTGGTTACGACATCTTTAAGTTCTTGGCTGCGGGTGCCGATGCGGTATTGATTGGAAGATTACAGGTATATGCTCTGGCTACCGCGGGTGCTTTGGGGGTGGCACATTTATTGAAGCTATTGAGTGAAGAGTTACAGCTTTGTATGGCTTTGACCGGTTGTGCAGAACTCGATGAGATAGAGCGACACTGCCTATATGAAAGCAAGTAGCGATTAAATATTGAGGAGAAAAGAGTGTTTCAAGTAATTGAAAGTGTATTAAGTAAGCAGGAAGTGACCGATTTTCTTGAACGGATGCAGACTGCACCGTGGATGGATGGGAGTAAAACGGCGGGAAGTTTGGCTCAAAGCGTTAAACAGAATCTGCAGTTGGATGATGAGTGTGATATTGCCCGTTCATTAAGCCGGTACATTGAATCGACCCTGTTGGCGAATCCACAGTTTGTCTCTATGGCTTTACCGGACACGTTCTACCCGCCTAAATTCAATCTCTATCAGAATGGAGGACATTATGGTGTACATGTCGACAGTGCGGTACTGGTGCATCCATATACCAATCAACGGGTGCGAGCGGATTTATCCGCGACCCTGTTTTTAACCGAACCTGACAGCTATGAAGGCGGTGAACTGCAGATTGATACTGGTATGGGGGTACAGGAGATTAAACTTCCGGCAGGGGATATGATTTTATATTCTTCCGGCAGTTTGCATCAGGTACTACCGGTGATAAAGGGGCAACGTATTGCTTCTTTTATGTGGGTACAAAGCATGGTTAAAAATGAAAACGAACGTACTATGCTTTATCAACTGGATCAATCTATCCAGGGGTTAAGAAAGCAGTTGGGGACGCAGTCACAACAGGCCGAACTGTTGCAGTTGACCGAGTTGTACCACAATTTGCTGCGCCACTGGTGTAAGTCTTAATCCCGAGTTAAGGGCTAAATTATGCATAGGTCGGGAAGTGAACAGGCCTGCTTTTGAAGTCATCATATTTTAAATAGATGGAAGATAGAATCTGCGTTACACTTGAAGTTCTGGTCTAAATCCTTGAATGAAGTGAAGATTTAATGCAGGACATCAATGGCTATTCGGTACAACGAACGCTTGGAACCACCCGCAATTCTCAGCTCTTGCTTGCCTCCCATACCCAAAATATGCACTCTTTGGTGTTTAAAACGTCCAAGGATGAGTATACGAGCAAACGTCAAACTCAAGAACTGGTCAATGAGTTTGAACTGTTAAAGGGGATCAATCATTCAGCGATTCTCCAGATTCATGGTGTTGAGAGTCTTCAAGGCAGAACCTTTCTGTTGCGTGAGTATTTTGACGGCATTTCATTAGAATCCTATTTGTCTCAGGCACCGCTAGAGCTGGAAATGTTCTTGGACTTAGCTATTCAGTTGGCCGATGCGATTGAAGCGTTGCATCATCAAGAGATCGTTCACGGCAATTTAACACCGTCTTGCATTTTGCTTAACCCTGATGACCTTTCCATTAAACTGACAGGGTTTGGCAATGCGGCACGCCGTTTAAGTTCATCGGACTCGGGTGAACAGCGTTTTTCAGAGTATGAACTGCTCTACAAGGCTCCTGAACAGAGTCAGATCGTTAATCAGCAAACCGGTTATGCGGCCGATATTTACGCTTTAGGAGTGATTTTCTTTCAGATGCTCAGCGGTCGCCTGCCTTTTGATGCTCAGGATGTCATGACCCTGGCACACAGTCATATGGCCAAGCCCGTACCTGCCTTGAACACGCTGATCGATACCGTGCCGGAAGCGATTTCAGATATGATCTCGTTAATGCTTACTAAAAGTCATGATGAGCGTTATTCGAGTGTGACTTCGCTCAAAAAAGATTTGGAACACTGTCGTGATTTATGGCAGGGGCAGGGTGAGATAGTCTTTTTTAAGTTGGATCGGTTCACCCTTGCGGCATCGCAACAGAAAAACAGCTCACCGCTTCCTCTGTATGGTCGGGAGCAAGAGTTAAGCCGTTTGACGGGTTTGATCAAGCAGACTTCGGGAATAGGCAAAGCTTCTATGATTACGGTCAAAGGGGGTTCCGGGGTGGGAAAATCCAGGCTGGTTGATGCGGCCTTTGACCAACTGGAGGCGTTTTCCGGATACTGTTTGAAGGCGAAGTTTGATCAATATAAACCGGCCGCTCCGTACGAATTACTCTATTCCGCGCTAGGCAATTTAATTGCTAAAGTGTTAACGGAAGGTGAGAACGAGCTGGATTTCTGGAAAAGAAAATTGTCGGAGGTCTTAGGCCAGCAGGCTCAATTGCTGATGGCCGGAATTCCAGAGTTGGAATGGCTCTTGGGGCCTCAGCCGCAAGCGGAACCGCTTTCGCCGTCGGACGCTAAATCGCGTTTGAATTTATTAATCAACGGCTTGATTCAGGCATTTGCCCAACCGGATCAGACGGTGTTTTTGATTTTGGATGATTTGCAATGGGCGGATGCCGCGACCTTGGAATGGCTTGAAGTGGCTCTGGAGGAACTTTCCTATTTTGTTGTCATCGCAGCTTATCGTGATAATGAAGTGCCGGCTCACCATCCTTTTGCGCGTTCCTTGCATCGTTTGGCTGATAAAGGCATAGAGCCTGAAGAGATCGCCCTTTCCGAGCTAAATCCTGAATCCGTATTGCAGATGGTTTCTGATTCTATGCCGGTAGAAGACGCGGCTCAAATCAGCGAGGCGATCTACCGGAAGACGGGCGGCAACGCCTTTTATGTGACCGAGTACCTCAAGCAACTTCAGAGCGATAAAATTGTTTATTTTGATGCTCAATCCTCCCGTTGGGTGAGTGATCTCAATAAATTGCAACAGTTGCCGGCTTCCGAAAATATAGTGGAATTCCTTTCAGCACGAATTACCTGCTTTCCAGATCAGGTACAGCAGTTATTAAAAATCGCTTCTTGCATTGGTAACCGTTTTGAAGCTGCTCTTCTTAGAAGGCTGTATCAAGACGATGTGGGGGTTGACCGAGCATTGCAAACCGCACTGGCCGAAGGCTGGTTGCGAATGGAGGCCTTCAGTGCCTTGAGCGAATCCGTCTATTACCTGTTTACGCATGACCGCATTCAACAGGCGGTTTGGTCGTTACTGCATCCAGATGAGAAGGAGCGTTTACATCTTTTAATCGGGCAAACCCTTTTAGAACTGTATCAACCGCTTGAAAAGGAAAAACTCTATGAATGCGTCAACCATCTGAATGCGGCGTTTTGCTTGCAGAATGAAGAAGATGAAAGGTGTGCTTTGGCCGAATTAAATTTCTCTGCGGCTTCACAGGCTAAGCTCAGTGGCGATTTTGAACTGGCATTGAGTTATATTCGTCAGGCCTGTGAGTGGATGCCAAAGCTGGAGCAACATCCTAACTATGTTGATTTTCTTAGAGAGCGTGCCGAGTGCGAGCATTTATGTAACCATGATGACAAAGCCATTCAGTATTACAGTAAAGCGCTTCAAGCCAGTGACGATAGTCTGGTCAAAGCGCGTGTATATGAATTGATGGTGACTTTTTACACGGATATTTCACAATTTGACGTGGCCTATCGAATCGGTCGTGACGCCGTGCAGATGTTTGATATCAATCTGCCTCAGCGCTTTAACCCAGGGTTGTTTGTCAAAGACTTGCTGGTTCTGAAATCTAAACTCAGGAAATACCCGGTTGCCGGACTTTTGGAGCTGCCGGAAGCCCGTGACGAACAGATCAAAATGGCGATTCGTCTGCTTTCCGTGACGTTAAAAGCGGCCTATCAGGTTAAGCCGGAACTGTGCGTGGCGATTTCATTAAAGGTGGTGCGTCTCTGTTTGGATTATGGAAATACGCGTGAGGCGGTCATTGGCTATATCGTTTTCGGTATTATTTTTCAAAGCGGCGTTTTGGGTAAACACAAAATTGGCTATGAGTACGGCCAGCTCTCTTTGGCGTTATTGGAGCGTTTTGGCAATCAGTTGCAAAAAGCCGAAGTGGAATTTGTATTCGGTTACTTTGCACACTCCTGGAGTCAACCTGCCGCCAGTACAGAAGTGTTATGGCATTCAGCCTACAAACATGGTTTGGAAGTCGGTGACTGGTTTCATACCGGATGTGCCGCGGCTGGGATTGTGCAGAGTCTGTTTATGCGCGGTAAACCGTTTGTTGAGATTGAAAGCGAAATCGAGCGTTTTAGCCAAGTACTGCAACGCATCGGGGCGCAAGAGCAGTTGGGCGCAATTTTAAGCGTTCGCCAAGCCATTCGTAATCTGCGTGGCCAGACCGAATCAGAACGTTCTTTCAGTGAGCAAGGGTTTGATGAAGCCCCCTATGTCGATTCGTTAAGCGAGTACGGTTCACGCCATTTTGCTCACTATTACTTTGTGAATAAAATGGCGACGCTGTATTTACATCAGGCCTATGATGAAGCGATGGAAATCAGTCTGAAAAGCCGGACGTTTTTGGGGGATTCCAAAGGCATGCTGCATGCCGAAGAACATCACTTTATTACCGCGCTGATTCAAGCTCAGCTAATGCCTCAGGCAGGTCCTTTGCAACGCCGTAAATATCAGGCGGAGATCAAGCGCACTGTTCGTCGTTTTAAGCGCTGGGCGGTGGATTGTGCGGAGAATTTTCTGGCGCGCCAAAGGGTTCTGGAAGGCGAGTTTTATCGTTTAAAAAGAGACTATCCAAAAGCCTTGCGTTGTTACGATTCAGCCATTGAAGCGGCTAATATTTACGGCCAATACAATATGGCGGCGATCGCCAACCGTTTGGCGGCAGACGTCTATAAAGTCAAACAGCAAAACAGAGCGGCTGAACTGTACAGCAGTGCTGCGGAAAAAGCGTTTGAGCGTTGGGGGATTCAACCAAATTCAAACGCCGTGCAAACACAAGATCTGTTTGAGGTGTCGGCCTTGGATGTCATCACTGTAATGAAAGCCACCGAAGTCATTGCTCGAGAGAAAAGGCTGTCGGAATTGTTAGAGACTCTTGTCCAGATCATTATCGAAAATGCGGGAGCCCAGCGCGGAGTGCTGTTAATGCATGAGGATCAAAGGCTTCTGGTGCAAGCGGAAGCGTCCGTGGATACTGAAGAGGTTAGAGTGATGCAGCGCGTCTCTTATCACGACAATCCCAATCTCGTGCAGGCCATCGTAAACTACGTTCTGCGTACCGAAGAACCGATTGTGCTGGATAATGCCGGGCAAAGTGCGATTTTTGGTCAGGATGCCAAAGTGGTAGAGCGGCAGGTGGTTTCCGTGCTGTGTATTCCGCTGAAACTGCATGGGCAAGTGAAAGGGGTGGTGTACCTTGAAAATAATTCGATGTCCGGCGTGTTCACCAAGGAACGAATCGAACTGTTGAAGCTGCTTAGCGGACATATTGCCATTGCGATCGATAATGCACAGATCTATGATCAGCTTGAACGGAAAGTGGCCGAACGTACTCAGGATTTGGATGCCAAAAACGAGATGTTAAAAAAGCAGAATGTGGCCCTGCAAAAACAGAACGACAGGATCTCTGAATTGAATGAGTTAGTGGTTAAAGAGAACGAAGAGCGTAAAAAGGTCGAAGTAAAACTGCATGAAGCCATTGAAGAGCTGAACCGTTTAGCGACGACGGATGCGCTGACGCACTTGAACAACCGCCGAGGGTTTGATGACTATCTGCAAAGGGAGTGCGCACGCCACAATCGGAGTGATAAAGCGTTATCGCTGATGTTGTGTGATATTGATCTGTTTAAGGCATACAACGACCATTACGGCCATCAACAGGGGGATGCATGTCTTAAGCTGGTGGCGGATGTGTTACTGGATTCGATTCTACGTCCCTCCGATTTTGTGGCTCGGTTCGGCGGAGAAGAGTTCGTGATTGTTATGCCCGATACGCCTAAAGAGGGCGCCTTGCAGGTTGCAGAACGCATCCACGACAAGCTTAAGGTGCTGAAAATACCGCATGTTAAATCCGAAGTGATGCAACAGGTCACTATGAGTATTGGTATTGCCACTTCAAACCAGGGGGAAACCTGCATGACCGAAAACCTGATCGAAATAGCGGATAAAGCTTTGTACCGGGCTAAAGCTTTGGGTCGAAACCAGACGGTTTGTGGTGGATAAGTATGTCCAAGATCGGATGTTTGGAACTGGCAGGCCGGTTGGGTTTAATATTGAATTGCTATCGTTTTGGATATGGCGTTTTACTCGGTGCGTTTAATGGATACTGGCAGGTAATATCATGAGTCTTGAATCAAATAACCCTTCAGCAGAAGCCGCCAAACAGGGAATGAGCACCATTAAGGTGGTTTGGATTGTACTGGCGAGCGTGCTGGTGACGATCGGTTTGACCTATTGGATTCTGAGTCAGGCGCTTTTTCTGAAAGCGTTTACTCCGGTAGAGTTGAAACCGAAAGAGGAGCAGGTGCTTAACGCCAAGTTGAAAGTGATTGGCGTTGAGGTCAGTGAGTACGACGAGCAGGGCAACCTGAAACCGGAAGCGTATAGCGAAGCAGGTGCCAAGCGAGAGGTAGTGTTTAGCGAACGTGAATTGAATGCATTGCTTGCCAAGAATACCGACTTGGCGCAAAAGGTGGCGGTGGATTTGTCTGATGACCTGTTGAGTGTCAAAGTGTTGGTTCCGTTGGAAGAGGATTTTCCGGTACTTGGCGGCAAAACATTGCGGATTCATGCCGGCGCGGAGCTCGCTTACCGGGAGGCGAAACCGATTGTGAAACTCAAAGGCGTCAGTTTGATGGGGGTACCGATTCCAAACGCCTGGCTGGGTAATCTCAAGAACGTCGATCTGGTAAATGAGTTTGGTGCCGATCCCGGTTTCTGGAAGAATTTCGCCGAAGGCGTTGAGAACATCACGGTCAAAGAGGGCGAGTTGAGTGTTAAGCTCAAGGAGTAACGCTTTTTAGTGCCGCTCTAAATTCTGATCAGGCCTGGTTAGATTGATAGGGTTCGATAAATTCGCTAGGAATGCGTTTGGGCTGATGCTTGTGTAAATCAATGCAAACGTAAGTGGCTTCGGCGCTGAAAACCGTTTTGCCGTCGCTGGGACGAATAATTTGAAAGTAGCGTTGGCGTCGGCAGCAGCCGATTTGTTCGCCAACCCAGGTGGCAATCAACAGTTCATCGCCCAAATAACAGCTGGCATGGTAGTGCATGCAGTTTGCATGCACCGCCATAATCCGGTTGAGCCGTTTCTGCATTTCGTGGCTAATGCCTACCGATTTGGCGTGTGCCCACGCGACGTTTTCAATCCAGCCCAAATAACTTTTGTTGTTGACGTGCCCCAAAAAGTCCAGCTCATCTTCCGTGACGGTGTGGGGCAAAATAAAGGGTGACGGGCGTTGCCAGGGCAAGGATTGGGATAGGGATGCGTTCATAATTCGTATTCGCTACTTTTAGGGGATTTTGGGGATGTTTTTGGTAGAATACAGCGATTATAACGAATCTTAGAGAGTCAGATTATGTCAGGAAATACCCTGGGACAAAATTTTCGCGTCACTACCTTTGGAGAAAGCCACGGTTTAGCACTGGGATGTATTGTCGATGGCTGTCCTCCTGGTTTGGAATTAAGCGAAGCGGATATTCAAGCGGAATTGGATCGCCGTAAACCGGGGACCTCTAAGCATGCTACGGCGCGTCGTGAAGCCGATGAGGTGCAGATTCTGTCCGGTGTGTTTGAAGGCAAAACCACCGGTACGCCGATCGGGATGATTATTCACAATACCGATCAGCGTTCTAAAGATTACTCAAAGGTGGCGGAAACCTTTCGCCCGGCGCACGCCGATTACACCTATACCCAGAAATACGGTTTCCGCGATTATCGTGGCGGTGGGCGCTCTTCGGCGCGCGAAACCGCGATGCGCGTCGCCGCCGGTGCGATTGCTAAAAAATACCTCAAAGAGCGTTTGGGGGTGGAAATTAAAGGCTATCTGTCGCAACTGGGACCGATTAAGGTCGAGAACGTTGACTGGCCGTTTGACAACAGCAATGAATATTTCTGCCCGGACCCTGAAAAGAGCGAAGAGATTCGCCAGTATATGGACAACCTGCTCAAGCAGAAGGATTCGGTGGGCGCGAAAATTACCGTCATTGCCAAGAATGTGCCGGTCGGACTGGGGGAGCCGATTTTTGACCGTTTGGATGCCGATCTGGCGCACGCCTTGATGAGCATCAATGCGGTCAAAGGGGTGGAGATCGGGGACGGTTTTGCCGTAGCCGGTCAACGCGGCACCGAGCACCGCGATGAAATGACGCCGCAAGGCTTTGTTTCCAATCATGCCGGCGGGATTTTGGGCGGCATTTCCACCGGGCAGGAGATTATTGCCCACATCGCCTTGAAGCCGACCTCGAGCATTATGACGCCGGGCCGTTCGGTCAATACGCAGGGCGAAGCGATCGAGATGGTAACCAAAGGGCGCCACGATCCTTGTGTGGGAATCCGTGCCACGCCGATTGCCGAAGCGCAGATGGCGATTGTGCTGTTAGACCACTTTATGCGCAACCGTGCCCAAAACGGCGATGTGGTGCCGCCGATGCCTGATCTGGCTCATGTCGGCGAATAAAGAAGATTCTTTAAAAACGGGTTCTTCACAGGCGGAACAGCCGTGTTCGTACCGGACAGCCTACACCAAGCTGTCCATTCATTACTTTTTCTATTTTTCCGTCCTCGGCGCGCTGTTGCCGTACCTGGGGCTCTATTTCCAGTCACTGAGTTTTTCTCCGGTCGAAATCGGTCAACTGTTGGGGGTGCTGATGGCCACCAAAGTGATTGCGCCCAATGTCTGGGGCTGGTTGTCGGACCGTTCCGGTTTGCCGATCAAATGGGTGCGTTTGGCGACGGGGTTGACGGTTGTCAGCGGCATAGGCCTGGTAAGTTTTGCAAGCTACTGGCCGCTGCTGCTGACGGTGTTGTTTTTCAGTTTTTTCTGGCATGCTTCGCTGCCGCAGTTTGAATCCTATACCTTCGGTTGCCTGGGCGACGAAAAACATCGTTACGGCGAAATTCGCCTGTGGGGTTCGGTCGGATTTATTGCAGCGGTGGTGCTGATCGGCTGGCAGATCGAACAGGTTGGCGTCGGCGTGTTGCCGTGGGATCTGTTTGCGTTGCTGACCCTGGTTTGGTTGACCACTTTTCTGGTGCGTGACCGTGGTCGGCGCATTGTGCATGAAGACGACAGTGGTTTTATGCAGATTGTGCGTCAGCCCGCGGTGTGGCATTTGTTGCTGGTCAGTTTTTTGGTGCAGTTGTCGCACGGCACCTACTATGCTTTTTTTACCATTCACCTGAGCGAGTTGGGCTACGATAAAACATCTATTGCCTGGTTGTGGGCGCTGGGCGTCATCGCGGAAATCGGCGTGTTTCTGTATATGTCGCGCCTGTTCCAGGCCTATTCGGTACGCTTTCTGATTTTGCTGAGCATCGTGTTGACATTGATTCGTTGGCTGATGAACGCTTATCTGGCAGATCATCTCGGTTGGATGCTGGTGGCGCAAACCCTGCACGCGGCGAGTTTCGGCCTGTTCCATGCCGCGGCGATTCATCTGATCGATCATTTTTTCCGCGGCCGCCATCACGGTAAAGGCCAGGCGATCTTCGCGGCGAGCAGTCACGGTTTAGGCGGCGCGGTGGGGATGCTGAGCGCCGGTTACGCCTGGAGTTGGGGGCATGCCGAATTGGCGTATGGCTTGAGCGCATTGGCGGTGTTGGTTGCGTGGTGGTTCGCCTGGCGGGGAGTACGAGTATGATCGCGTTATGGTTGAGTGTGTTGATCGGGTTGTTGAGCGCTTATCTGTGCCACAGAACGGCACAGAGAAAAGGACGACCTGCAGTGTTTTGGGGGACGATGGGATTGTTGTTTGGCCCGTTTGCCTGGCTGGTATTGGTATTGTTGAAGCAGCATAATCCAGAGAACAGAGAATCAAATTGAGAATAGAGTCGGGTTTTGAACAGGCCTGTTGAGTTTGTGGTTGTGCTTGTTAAAATCTGTTTTAAATAATGCAAATGAATAGGGAATAGAGTAATGAGATTACTGCATACGATGTTGCGTGTCGGCGATTTGGAAAAGTCGATCGAGTTTTACACCAAGGTGTTGGGCATGAAACTGTTGCGTCGTAAAGATTACCCACAGGGTGAATTTACCTTAGCGTTTCTGGGGTACGGCAATGAAGAGGAAAACACCGTGCTGGAACTGACCTACAACTGGGGCGTCGATTCTTACGACTTGGGAACCGGTTACGGTCATATTGCGGTTGAGGTGCCGGATGTTTATGAGGCGGCGGAAGCGGTTAAACAGCAGGGCGGTAAGATCATCCGCGAAGCGGGTCCGATGAACGCCGGCACTACCATTATCGCGTTTGCCGAAGATCCGGACGGATACCAGATCGAATTCATAGGCGAAGGTCACGACCGCGGTTAAATCCTGTATTCATTTTAGCGTTTAAAAAGCCGGGCCTCGCCCGGCTTTTTTTGTTTACACCTGTCTTATTATTCCATTTCACCAGGCCTGTTACATTTCATTGTTCTTGAAAGCGCAACACTCTTTTGAGTAAAGCTCGCTTTTTGTTCTCACTGTGAATCGATAACCTAATTGCTAACAATTTAATGGCTTTTTAGGTTTTATTTTTGAATATGAAGTGGACAAACAGCGCGCAGGGTTACGGTTGGGTGAGTATTGGCTTTCACTGGTTATTGGCGGTCGCCATTCTAGGGTTGTTTGCGCTTGGTGTCTGGATGGTGGAACTCGACTATTACTCAACCTGGTATCACCAAGCCCCTGAAATTCATAAGTCGGTTGGCGTCTTGGTCATGATGGCAATGATAATCAGATGGGGCTGGAATCTGGCTGGCGGCTCTCCTGCCCCTTTAGTCCACCAGACGGGTAGGGTTTCTGCGCATTGGCAACGCCGAGCCATTAAAGCCGTTCATTGGCTGCTTTACTTGTGGGTGCTGGCATTGGGCGTCAGCGGTTACTTGATTTCGACGGCCGAAGGGCACGCTGTTTCGGTATTCGGATGGTTTGACGTGCCGGTGTGGATTGCGCCATTTGACAATCAGGCCGATCTCGCGGGCGAGGTGCATGAGTGGCTGGCTTACAGTTTGATGGGCTTGGTGACATTGCACCTTGTGGGCGCGTTAAAGCATCATTTTATCAATCAAGACAATACACTCAAGCGCATGCTGTTAGCAAGGCAGAGCACTTGAACAAACAGAGTCATTTTATGAACAGGAGAAGAGAAAAATGAGTACCAAAACCGTTATTTTAGCCACGACTTTAACCTTGGCGACGGCGTTTAGCGGCTATGCCTTTGCGAAACCCGTGGATTATGTGATCGACACCAAAGGCATGCACGCATCGATTAATTTTAAAATCCAGCATTTAGGGTACAGTTGGTTGACCGGACGTTTTAACCAGTTTTCCGGTGAGTACACTTATGATAATGAAAAGCTGTCCAACAGTCATATTGAAGTGATGATCTCGACTGACAGTGTGAATACCAACCATGCCGAACGTGACAAGCATTTGCGCAGTGCCGATTTCCTGAATGTGAAAAAGTACCCTGATGCCAAGTTTGTGAGTACCGCAATCAGTGGCACGGATGATACGATTCAAGTGAAAGGCAATTTGACGCTCAATGGGGTGACCAAAGAGGTTGTCATTGAAGCCAAAAAAATGGGGGAAGGGAAAGATCCTTGGGGCGGCTATCGCAGTGGTTTCAGCGGCACCACCTCCTTTAAATTGGCCGACTTTAATATCACCTATGATCTTGGCCCGGCTTCCACCACGGTTTGGATGGAGTTGAACCTGGAAGGTATTCGTAAGTAAGCGTTTCACATACAATACCCTTTTAAATTGGTTAAGACTGAACAGGCCTGTTGGGTTTGTTCGGTCTTTTTGTATTTCGTTTGAATCTATAAATTTAATTGTCGAGTTATGTTTGATCCCAAATACCAACCCATTTTAATGGCCTTTTTTATGGCTCTGTTTATGTCGTTTTTAATGTCTGCTGTGATCAGTGCCATTAATGTCGGGTTTCCTGCCAACTTTGTGCAAATCTGGATGCATGCCTGGTTTTCTGCCTTTGTGATCGCCTTTCCGATTGTGATGTTTGTGGGGCCGATGGTGCGCAAGATTGTGGCGAAACTGGTCAGAGCACCGCACTAAAAATAGTGTGTGCATCTTTTTTACGGTGGCGGGTATAGAACAAATATAATAGGAATGTGTTTTTTAATCGATTTTGATCTATGCCTGAAAAAATCTCACTCTTAGCGCGTAATGCCACCTTGCGTCAGTTGCAGGTCTTTGAAAGTATTGCACGTAACCAAAGTTTTACTAAAGCGGCGGAGGAGTTGCATCTCACCCAGCCGACCGTCTCCATGCAGGTCAAAAAACTCAGTGACGTGCTCGATGCCCCCTTATTTGAGCAGATTGGCCGCAAGGTCTATTTGACCGCCGCCGGGCAAGCGCTCTATGAGGCGGCCGAGGCTATTCTCGCCAAACTCTCGATTGCCGAACAAAAAATCAATCATCTCAAGGGCTTTTCCGGTGGAACGGTAAAACTGTCGGTGATTTCTACCGCGCAGTATTTCGTGCCGAAGGTCATTCAGGAGTTTACCCAGGCCTATCCAAATGTGACGGTGTTGATGCGTGTCGGCAATAAAGAGACCCTGTTGGATCGCATTACCCAGAACAAGGATGACTTTTATCTTCTCGGGCAGCCGCCCGAGGGGTTGAATGTGAGTTCATCGCCTTTGGCGATTAATCCACTGGCGTTTGTCGCCAATCCAAATCACCCGTTGGTGGGCAAATCTTTGTCGATCAAGGATTTAGAGCATGAACCCTTCTTAATGCGCGAAACTGGGTCGGGAATCCGCGCGCAAGTGGAAAAGGTGTTTCAGAGTTTTGATTTTAAACCCTCGGTGAAAATGGTGTTGGGGAGCAACGAGGCGATACGTCTGGGGTTGATGCAAAACCTTGGCATTACTGTGGCTTCGATTCCAACCCTGTTGAATGAGATTGAACGCGGCGAAATAGCGATTCTTAAAGTAAAAGGGTTTCCGATCAACCGCCATTGGTATCTGGCTTATCCAAATGGCAAGGTGCTTTCTATTGCGGCTGAGAAGTTGATTGAGTTGTTGAAGCGGGAAGGGGAGTCGCTCAGTGAGCAAGCCTTCAATAAGTTGAGTTGATCGATTTGTCTTTATGGGTTAAATTTTTGTATAGATTTTTATCTATCCAATTAATCAAAATTATTGATTTGAAGTTATCTTACCGCTCTTTATAATGGCACCTGTTTCGGGAGTCATGCTGTGCCAAACAATGAAGTTTGCATTTTATGACTAAAAATTATGGGCGCCAGCGGTCAATCTGCTAATGCAATGATGCGTCCCAAAAATTGAGGTAAGAAAAATGGATCAGTCGAATCGTTACGCTGACTTAACTCTATCAGAAGAAAAGTTGATTGCTGATGGTAATCACCTTCTTGTTGCATACCGTTTAAAACCAGCTGCTGGTTACGGTTTCCTAGAAGTAGCTGCTCACGTTGCTGCTGAATCTTCAACGGGTACTAACGTTGAAGTATCGACTACGGATGACTTCACTCGTGGTGTTGATGCTCTAGTATACGAGATTGACGAAGCGGCGTTTGGTGACAAAGGTGGTCTGATGAAGATCGCTTACCCAGTTGACCTGTTCGACCCTAACCTGATCGATGGTTTCTATAACGTTTCTCATATGTGGTCTCTAATCCTGGGGAACAACCAAGGTATGGGTGATCACGAAGGTCTACGTATGTTGGACTTCTTGGTTCCAGAGCAAATGATCAAGAAGTTCGACGGTCCTGCTACAACGATTGCTGATCTATGGAAAGTTCTAGGTCGTCCAGAAGTTGACGGTGGTTACATCGCTGGTACGATCATCAAGCCAAAACTAGGTCTACGTCCTGAGCCATTCGCGAAAGCCTGTTATGACTTCTGGTTGGGTGGCGACTTCATCAAAAACGATGAGCCACAAGCAAACCAAAACTTCTGCCCAATGGAAGTGGTTATTCCTAAGGTTGCCGAAGCAATGGATCGTGCGCAACAAGCGACGGGTCAAGCTAAACTGTTCTCTGCGAACGTGACCGCCGACTTCCATAAAGAAATGGTTAAGCGTGGTGAGTACATCCTGGGTGAATTCGCTAAGTACGGTAATGAAAAACACGTTGCATTCCTGGTTGACGGTTTCGTAACGGGTCCAGCGGGTGTGACGACGGCTCGTCGTGAATTCCCTGATACTTACCTACACTTCCACCGTGCAGGTCATGGTGCGGTCACTTCTTACAAGTCACCAATGGGTATGGATCCTCTATGTTACATGAAGCTTGCTCGTTTAATGGGGGCTTCTGGTATCCACACGGGTACTATGGGTTACGGTAAGATGGAAGGTCACAGCGATGAGCGTGTACTCGCTTACATGCTTGAGCGTGACGAGTGTCAAGGACCTTACTTCTATCAGAAGTGGTACGGCATGAAGCCGACTACGCCAATCATTTCTGGTGGTATGAACGCGCTACGTCTACCTGGTTTCTTCGAAAACCTAGGTCATGGTAACGTCATCAACACGTGTGGTGGTGGTTCATTCGGTCACATCGATTCTCCAGCGGCCGGTGGTATCTCTCTAGGCCAAGCTTATGAGTGCTGGAAAACGGGTGCAGATCCTATCGAATACGCTAAGGATCACCCAGAGTTTGCTCGCGCATTTGAATCTTTCCCTGGTGATGCTGACAAGTACTTCCCAGGTTGGCGTGAGAAGCTAGGTGTGCACAAGTAATTGCGAGTCAATTACGTAAGGTAACACTTAGTAAAGAAACCTCTGCTCTCGGGCAGGGGTTTTTTTTCAATCAAGCAAAAAAAACCAAATATTTTACTAGGTTATTTATTGATGACTCGCTTCGTTATAGGAGTGGTCAACCATAAATAACTTCACGCCCAGAGGTAAGTAGACGGGCATCTTATTTTCACCATAATTGTTACGGGGAACGATATGGATATTTCACAATATAAAATCGACAATGAACCTTTTTACGATGCACAATCCAACGAGATTGAGTTATACGAAGCCGCCTATGATGCGCGTCTTCCTGTGATGGTAAAAGGGCCAACCGGTTGTGGTAAATCGCGTTTTGTAGAGCATATGGCCTGGAAACTCGGTAAGCCAATCATCACCGTTTCCTGTAACGAAGATATTACCGCTTCAGACTTGGTGGGTCGTTACCTGCTGGATGCCAACGGAACCCGCTGGGTTGACGGACCTCTCACCATGGCGGCGCGTTATGGTGCCATCTGTTACCTGGATGAGATTGTTGAAGCGCGTCAAGACACCATGGTGGTGATCCACGCTCTGACGGATCACCGTCGCGAGCTGTCTCTGGATAAAAAGGGTGAACTCATCAAAGCGCATCCAGATTTCCAGTTGGTTATCTCCTATAACCCGGGCTATCAGTCACTCATGAAAGACCTTAAGCAGTCCACCAAACAGCGTTTCTGTGCGTTGGACTTCGATTATGCCGATGCAGAAACCGAAGCGCATATCCTGCAAAAAGAAGGTGGTGTGGATGAGGCGACTGCGAAGAAACTGGTTCAGATCGGTGAAACCGCGCGTAATTTAAAAGGACACGGTCTGGACGAAGGGATCTCAACTCGTCTAATGGTTTATGCGGCTACCCTAATCAACAAAGGTATTACACCGGTTGAAGCCTGTAAGATGGCATTGGTTCGTCCGATTACCGACGATGCAGACATTCGCCAAACCCTGGATAACGCAATCGAAATGATTTTCGGCTAAATCATCATTTGAGTTCTGCCGCTTTTGGCGCGGAGCATTATTGGTTTCGGGCGTGTACGATTCGTACACTTCCTCAACCGGCTTTGCTCTGCACTCAAAATCGACCGTCTCAAATAGATGATTGCTCTTAGTTTTGAGCGTTTATTTTTCAATTAAACGAATGAGAGCGTTTAAGAATGAATGAAGAATTATTAGCCGAATATCAACAGAAGTTTACCTGTAAGTTTCCAAAAGCGATCGAACTGTTTCCTGATCTGCTTGGTGATGCCGTTGCTAAGCTGTCGCCACAAGGGGTTGAAGCCTATTTAGATGGGGCCAATTTCCTGTGTAAAATCGGCCAGGGCGTCGAGCCGGTTTTGGTCTTTATGGAAGTCATGCCGGATATCGCTTCACACTTCGGGCAGGGAACCAACAAAATGATTGCCGACTACAGCTATCAGCTGGCGCGCAGTCCTAATAAAAAAGCCCTGATTCCCTTTTTGAATTCATTAAGCAGTGTTTGTCGACGCATCGATACAGTGGAGGACCTGCAGCGCTATCTGGAGATTATCGACGAGTATGTCGAGAAGACGCAGACGGTTATTCACGGTCACCACTCCCTTTATGAAAGTCCGGGTATGGTGGCGTTGCTGGAGTCCATGCCGCAGCTGATTTCCAAGCTATGTCTGAACGGTATCCGCAACTTCATCGATTACGGTGCGCGTAACTATCTGAATGCGCCGGACGAGCAGATCGCCTACTTCAAGCTGGAATCGCACGATGCCAAGAGCATTATTACCCGTGAGCGTAAAGGCACGACCTTCAAGGATGTCGAGCGTCATATGGATATGTTGAAATCCTGTATGTGGGATTGCGACCTGCCTTTCCAGACCTTTGCGACCGCTTTTGACCAGCTGCGCAAGCCGGTACCTTATCTTGATGAAACCTTGATTGCCGTTCCTGATGTGTATGATGAGGAGAATGGTGTTTCTGGGATCGACCGTTATCGTGCGACGCTGGCTCACATGATGGCACACTATAGGTGGTCAACCCGGCTAATGGCGGATAATTATGCACCGCACATGCAGCTGTTTATTTCGATCTTTGAAGACAGCCGTGTTGAATATTTGGCCATACAGAAATATCCCGGTCTGAAGAAGTTGTTTTTGGCTCTGCACCCTTATCCGAAAAAAGGCGCTTGTGATGATAGCAAACAGTCGTGTCTGCGCTACCGTGCCACGCGTATGTCACGAGCGCTGCTAGATGAGAACTTTGATCCGGAAAACCCACTGCTTGAAGCCTTTCGTGAGCGCTTTCATAAAGTCATGGCTGAGAAGGGCGAGAGCTCGACCACGGCGGATATGGCTGAGCTCGGAATCGATTTCTATGTAAAATCCCGCAAGCAGTCGTCGGATAGTCTGCCGAGTGTCTTCTTTGACGATACGGAAATTTCTTATCGTGACGATAATCGTTATATCTGGTTCTACTACGAAGAGTATGATGAGCCAGATGAAATTCTTCCAAACGAGTATGAGAATGAAGAGCCGGTGGTGGATAATGAAGGTGGTTTGCCGCCGCGTCATTACGATGAGTGGGATTATATTTCGGAAGGTTACCGTCCTGATTGGACCACTGTTTATGAACGCCTGCACCCGTCTGGAGATCCCCGCAAGATCGACCGTTTGATGGAAAAACACGGTGATCTTGCCAAGCGTTTGAAGAAAATGATCGAAATGCTCAAGCCGCAGAACAAAAAGCGTATTCGTTTCCAAGAGGAAGGGGAGGAGCTGGATCTGGATGTAGCGCTGCGTTCGGTAATCGACTTTAAGAGCGGGCAAGCGCCGGATCCGCGAATCAACTACAGCCATACCACGGATAGCCGTAATATCGCGGTGATGTTATTGGTGGATACGTCGCAATCACTCAATGAGCGTAACCAGGAAACCGGGCAGACGTTGTTGGAGCTTTCCGAAGAGGCCTTGGCCATCACCGCCTGGACCGTCGAGCAGCTGGGCGATAAGTTTGCGATTGCCGGCTTCTGTTCCGATACGCGCCATGAAGTGCGTTACCAGCACATCAAGGGCTATTCGGAGGGGTATACCGATGAAGTGAAAGCGCGTATCGCGGCGATGGAAGCGTCTTATTCAACGCGAATGGGGGCGGCCATGCGGCATGCCGCACACTATCTCGAAGCTCAGCAGGCCGAGAAAAAGTTGATGTTGGTATTAACGGACGGTGAGCCGGCGGATATCGATGCCAAAGATCCGCAGACGCTGATTCAGGATACCCACAAGGCGGTCGAAGAGTTGCAGAGCAAGGGGATTTATTCTTACTGCATTACACTTGATCCAAATGCGGATGAATATGTGGCGGATATATTCGGTAATCAATATACGGTCATTGATCATGTAGAGAAATTGCCGGAACAGTTGCCGCAAGTCTTTATGAAGCTGACACATTAGTGTGCGAGAGGGAACTATGAAATCAACCATAACGGTTCGATCGACATTCGATTTTCGTGGTGAAACGTTTTGCTATGAGGCCGATATTGATTTACCTTCCTATGTGGATGATGTCGAGCTGTTTTTGCAGCAGCTCCCTAATAGAATCGCCAAACAGAATCAAATGGATGTGATCTCTTATAAATTTGAGATGTTGGAATCGAGTGAGATTGAAGTCATTCGCTTTCAATCTCGAATTGCGTCGGCGATCCCTAACCTGCCAATGCGAGTCGAAACCTTCCTGGATCTTTATCAAAAGGTGGGGCCTGAGGCTTATTTGCAGAACATAGCGGAAAATCACCAACTTGATTTGGACGCGAATCCTCAGATAGCTAAAGCACTTAAGGCTGCTTATGAACTGGGCAAAGAGCATAGGCCAAAGGAAAAACCCGTCACTCATCATTGGTGGTAACGAGTTTTTTCAATGGCCCGTTTTGCTGGACGATTTTCTTCGTGCATGGAACGAGACGGGTCTTAATAGGTATGATTGAATGTTCCGGAGTGGATTGGCAAGGGAAGTTTTCAATATTGTATCGATGAAGTCAAGACAGGAATCGCGGCGATGGAAACCTCTTATTCCACTAAAATAGGTATAATAGTGTTTTAGAAAGTTTCTAAAACCACCAGAAAATGCCCTTATCGAGGGCATTTTTTGTGTCAATTGCATGCGTTTTCAATGTACGGGGGCATTGTTAAAAGCGCTGTAAAATTATCTCAAAAGGATTAATTATGTGCCAAAAATGCTGTGATGCTCACCCCTCTATTGAATTGCTGTTAGACAATAATCGTGACTGGGTTGATCAGGTTAATCACGATAGACCTGGATTTTTCAAAAACCTGTCCAGCCAGCAGAAGCCTGAGTATTTGTGGATTGGGTGTTCCGACAGCAGGGTGCCTGCTAACGAATTGGTTAAAATGGATCCCGGTACGATCTTTGTTCACCGTAATATTGCCAATTTGGTTAATTCCAGTGATATGAATGTGTTGAGCGTCATTCAGTATGCGGTAGAAGTGCTTAAGGTGAAGCACATTATCGTCAATGGCCACTATGGTTGCGGTGGTGTTATGGCGGCGTTAGAAGAGACTAATCTGGATTTGATTGATCACTGGATTCGTCCAATCCGCAAGTATTACCGTCGAGCTCAGCAAGAGCTCGACGCGTTGCCCTATGAAGAGAAGGTGAATCGCTTGTGTGAAATCAATGTCATGGAGCAGGTGCGTAATATCTGTCACGTTCCCGCGGTGAAAAAAGCCTGGAAGCAACCGGGGAGAGAGTTGTGTATTCATGGCTTTATTTATGACATTAAAGATGGCCGTTTGCATAATCTGGATGTGTCAATTTGCGACCCGGAATCTGCCGAGAAAGCGGTTTTGCGAACGGAAGACTAATGCTTTTGCGCAGCCATTAGCGCTCGAAGAGGCGGTGAGCCTTTGTCCAGCCTTGGTTCAGATAATTTTCAGTGCTTTTAGAGAATTATCCGACATATTAAATTAAAGCGAAGGTTGGCTGACCTTGGGAGGATGGAATTGTTGTTTGTCCGAGTTGAATCAAGGTTATAATCTGCGCGTTTTGATAACTGAATATGAAAAGGAAATGTGATGTCTAAATTTGAAAATGTCACCGTCTTAAAGGAAGCGTCGGTTTACTTTGACGGCAAAGTAACGAGCCGTACTGTGTTGTTTGCGGACGGATCGAAAAAAACCTTAGGAATTATGATGCCGGGTGAATACGAGTTTGGTACCGATATGGCAGAAAACATGGAGATGCTTTCGGGCGATGTTGAAGTTCTTCTACCTGGAGAGACAGAGTGGAAGGCGATTCCCAACGGATCCAGCTTCGATGTTCCGGCCAATTCTAAATTTGGCATTAAGGTGCATGCCATTGCCGATTATTGCTGCTCTTATATTCCTGAATAAATACGATTTTTCGAAAACCTTGTTGAATAAAAAACCAGCAGGCCTGCTGGTTTTTTATTTGCTCGCGTCCTGTTTTTGAGCTTGCTTGCGTTTTTTAGCTTTTTGGGCTTTGAATAAAAAATGTAAACCTAAGTGAGCTAAGAGCAGAACAATCATTAATCCGAGTGCAATTTCCCCAATGTGCTCTATCCACATAGCTTGAAATCCTTTTCTTTTGATTGGCGTAAGCAATTCATTTTACCCCATTCGATCGCCATGTTTAATTTTCATTGATACAGACATGGTTTTTCAATTATGGCGGTTTGTCGAGTTTACCTAAGCCTAGAGTCATTGCCCTAATTGCTGGTGGTTATGATTTATTTTGGTGCAACACCTCAATTTTATTTATTTTGTGATTATTGTTTGGCGAAATATTTTTACTTAAGTATTTGAAATAAAAAGATAAAAATGTTTTGGCTGTCAATGTGTTTATTTTAGGATTGCAATGAAGTAAAAGAGGGCAGTGAAAATGGAACTGAAAGTCTTGCTGGTGTGTGATGATGTTTTGCCCTGCCAGGAATTACAACAAGGGTTGGAACGTTCTGGTATTGGACAGGTAGAACGAATAGGCGTCAAAGATAATCTACTTAAAGCGATTGCGGATTTGGAGGTAGATTTGATTATCGTTGATGTCGAAAAGCCTACTCTGAATCTGTTTGAGCAGTTTGCCGTTGTGCATGAATATTGTCCTAAACCGGTCATTTGTTTTAGTGGTGAGCGGGATACCCATATCATTGCTCAGTCCGTGAAAGCCGGTATTACTGCCTATATTGTCGATGGTAAGGATGCCGATCGTATGCAGCCAATTATTGAAGTGGCGATGGCGCGATTCAAACAATGTCAGGCCCTGAAGAAAGAGTTGATCCAAGTAAAGGATAAACTTTCTGAGCGAGCCGTGATTGAAAGAGCCAAAGGGCTTCTTATCGAATACAAGCATATGTCCGAAGATCAGGCTTATAAAACGATGCGAAAAATGGCGATGGACCAAGGAAAAAAGATTTCAGTCATTGCGCATGAAATTTGCGATGTAATTAAAGCGTTGTCGGCCTGAAATAATGGAATGCAGCCAAAGTTTGGAGTTGGGTCCCAAAGCGAAAAACGGATGGATGAACCGTTTATCTTTTAAAAAGATAAAACGCAAGAAACAATCGGTGTTTTTGGATTTTTTTAAAATGAGAATGAGCGGAAACGTGATACCTATTTCTGAGAGTGAACAGTCTGAAGAAAATTTTATTGAGGTAGAGGATAAGCGACTGTATTCAGTATTTCAGCCGATCTACAGCTTTTCCAATCAGGCCTGTATTGGTGCTGAGGCACTTGTCAGAGGAAAGAATCAACACGGATTCGCAATTCCGGTTGCGGATTGCCTAAAAAAACCTGAGAGCATGACTAAGGCTGATTATGCACGCATGCTCAATCGCATGCATTTGAATAATTGGCAGAGCATTAAGCCAGAAGATAATTGGATCTTCCTTAACTTGGATTTCCGAAATCTGAGCAGCTTAAAAGACTTTTGTTTGAACGAGTTGCTTGATGAAATGAAAGTCGACGGCAACCAGATCGTCATTGAAGTCGTAGAGAGTGAAATTGCGGATGAAGGCCTGTTTGAAGAGTTGATTTTACAGTTTCGAAAAATGGGGTGTCTGATTGCCTTGGACGACTTTGGTGCGGGCCACTCCAATATCGACCGCATCTGGAAGGCGCAACCCGATATTGTAAAGCTGGATAGACAGGTACTGTTGGAAGCAAGCAAAAGTGTCCGCAGTCAAAGCGTGTTGAGAAACTTATCACAGTTAATCAAGCAGGCTGGAAGTATCTCCTTATTGGAAGGAATTGAAACCGAGGATCAAGCGCTACTGGCAATGGATGTCGGTGTGGACCTGGTGCAAGGGTTTTATTTCGCCCGGCCGGATGTGTCGCTTGAAAACCTTGTGAATGGAAAGAAACAGCTGCAGCATATCGTTGATCTTTACCCGAAATATTCCAATGAAAAAGAGTTTATTCGTCAGATTCAGCGCAAAGGTTATGAAACCCTGTTTGAATCGTTAGATGAGTGCCACGAGGTGGCCATGCTGGAAGGAAAGATGCAGGAAATATCCAGTCTTTCCTTTGTGAAACGCTTTTTTGTCTTGGACGAATCAGGATATCAGATCAGTGAAGAAAACAGTAAACCCTCAGAAAATCATCTTGCGATGTTAAAAAAAGGCAAAGGGTTGTGCTGGAAGAATCGCCGTTATTTTTTCAAAGCGATGGACCGACCGGGCACGATTTATGTGTCCGGTCCCTATCGTTCGTTAATCGATATGCAGTTGTGTTTGACTGTTTCCAAACAGGTTACTTTGACCTCAGGACAGAGGGTGGTAGCTTGTTTTGACGTTTTTTATCACGATAAAGCCGCGGAAATGGTGCAGATCTCTGTTTAACTCAATCTTGAAGAGTTTACCCTTAATTTTTAATTAGGAATCGTTATGGAGCGCACAGTCACAGAAACGGAAATCGATATCTCGGCATTGGGTACGATTGTCTCGAAGACAGATGTGAATGGCACTATTTTGGATGTCAACGAAGCTTTCGTAGAGGCAAGCGGCTACAGCAGAGAGGAATTAATCGGTCAGCCGCATAATATTCTGCGTCATCCTGATGTGCCCCAAGCCGTATTTAAAGATTTTTGGCAGACAATTCAGTCCGGAAAACCGTGGGTGCAAGTGGTTAAAAACCGCACCAAAGACGGACACTTTTATTGGGTAGAGGCCAGTGTTATTCCCAGGCTTAAAGATGGGAAAATCATCGGTTATTTATCGGTAAGAAGAGCGATCGACGACTCCCGGAAGCGACAGGCGGAACAGCTTTATCGAGAGATTCAGCAGGGAAGAACGACGCTTCGTAACGGTTATCAAATCAGTCCATTGCAACGAATTTACCTTTTCAATGAGATTCACCCATTTAATTTGATGTTGACCATGATCGCGCTACTCGGAATTGGTGCAACTTTGATTCAAGCCGATATCGTCAATATTCCGGTTATCTGGGTTGCGGTCATCAGTGGTCTGTTTTTTGCCTATGCCTGGGCTGGACGAAAATACGCCTACATCCGCCTAGGGCAGGCGAAACGCCTGATAGACAAAATGCGGGAAGGTGATTTTTCCGGCCAGGTGAATACCTACGGGCAACACTCTCTGAGCAAACTGGTTTCAGCGGTTAAGGTGATGCAGGTTCAGCTAGGGGAAATGTATGACGATGCGCATACCCGTTTAAACCGCAGTACGCGACTGAAATCCGCTTTGGACAGTGCCTCATCTCAAATTATGATGGTAGATCGCCGTGGCAATATTTTGTATATGAATGATGCATTGCAATCGTTTTTTGAAAGTCATCAAACTGCCTTGCGTAACGCCTATCCACAATTTGAAACGTCTCGCTTAATCGGCGAACGCATTGAAGTGCTATTTAAGGAAGAAACGCGTTTTAAAGATCTTTCCAAGATGCAGGATTTTGAAGCAAAGTTTGCGGAGTTTATCTTCAATATCAAAATTCGACCGGTGTATTCCGAACAAGAGGGCAATCAGATAGGGACTGTGATCGAGTGGTTGGATTTGACGCAGCAAAAAAATATTGAGAATACCCTGAAGTCAACATTGCAAATGGCTTCGATTGGGCATACCCAACTGCATTTGGATAACAAAAACCTTGAAGGTTTTTTTCTGGATACCTCTAATAATATCAATGAGTTGTTTGCGTCTTTAAATGAAATTATTGAAGATGTCGTATTCGTTATGAACAGTTTGGCAACCGGTGACGTCAGAGGGCGCATCCAGAAGGATCTGCAAGGTTCCCTGGCGGCGATGAAGGGGGCGACTAACGTTTCCTTGGACAATCTAAGCTCGATTATTTGGTATATCAAACAAGCCGCTGAAACCGTGAATCATGCCGCTTACGAATCCTCCAAGGCATCTCAAGATTTGTCTACGCGTACCCAGCAGGCCGCCGCCACTCTTGAAGAAATTAATGCGACAATGCAAAACGTCAACCAGACGCAAATTGAAAACAGTCAAGAGCTGGCTGAGGTAGCGAAAATTGCAGAAGAAGCCGTCTTGGAAAATGACAAAGCCAAGCAGGCGTTGAACTCCACGGTTGAAGCGATTGAAGACATTCAGACAACCTCGGATAAGATTTCAGCGATTATCGGTTTGATTGACGGCATTGCTTTCCAAACCAATCTGCTGGCTTTGAATGCGGCGGTAGAAGCCGCCAGAGCGGGAGAGCATGGTAGAGGGTTTGCTGTGGTAGCTGGTGAAGTGCGCAGTTTGGCACAAAAGTCGGCGGATGCGGCCAAAGAGATTAAAACCTTGATTGACGAATCGTCTGTTAAGGTGAATATGGGGGTGAGCAAGGTTCAAGAAACTGAAAATGCCTTTACGGTGGTCAATGAAGAAGTCAGTCGTATAGGACGCTCGCTCGCTCAAGTGATGGATTCGATTCGCGAGCAACAGCATAGTGTGCATGAGGTATCACAGGCCATCCAGACGCTGGATGCCAATATTCAGAATAATGCCGCGCTGGTTGAAAAAACTTCTGAAGCATCGGATGCATTAAAAGTTCAAGCGGAATTGCTGTCGAATGAGACAGGCAAGTTCCAGATCGATGAGGCCAAAACCGCGATGCTTATTCAAAGTACGCCGCCTGTTTATGGTGTGCGCATGGCCGATGTACGTCAGAAGATGCGCATCTGGTTAACCAGTGTGCAATCCTATTTAAATGGCGTGAATGTTACAGTGGATATTGATAATGCGGCCGATGCTTCTCAATGTGATGTCAGTCAGGCTTTGCAGACTTTGGTGTCTGCCGATGCTTCGATTAAACAGTTGCCTGAATATGAAAGAGCCAGTGAGCTCCATCAGGAACAGCACGCACTGGTCAAAGAAGTGCTGGCTTTGAATGTGCAGATGGGGAATGCTGATTTCGAACAGATGAAGCTTAGAGACCAAAAAATGGACCGTTTTGTCAGCGTGTCGATGGAATTGGACGGGGCATTGGATGATTTGAATCGAGTGTGTGTTGAACGTGGCAGTGGATCTTATGCCATGATTCAATCCGCGGCATGAATGAAATGTAAATAGCTATTTTTTACCAGCGTTTTAGGGGGGGGGCAGAACAAAGAGTGGCAGTGAGAAGAAGGAATTTAATTTAACAGGAGGCCTGCTTAGTTTTCAGCGGGGAGTGAACGGCGATGCAAGAGTTTATCAGTTTATATGATCAATATCAGAACGACATTGAAAAGTTTTTGATTGAAACCATCCGCAATAACGGGCAGTTAATGCGCGTTGAAGCTGATAGCATGCAACGCTTTTTCAAAGTGTTGCCGAGTTTAGAGCTTATCTACATCACGGATAATGACTTTAAACAGGTCTCGCCGAACATCTATAAAAACCGAGTTAAAGAAGAGGCCAAAGGTAAAAACCGTGAATACCTGGTTTCAAAAGTTGCGCCTAAGGAAGAAGATGTCTCTATCAGTCAGCCCTATGTGAGCTCGGCTACCGGTGAGCCCTGTGTCACGGTGATGTTTTACAGTCAGCAGCGCTACTACTTCTTTGATTTCAACTTAACGAAACTGCTGGTGCGTTTTGGCCTTGTAGAACGCCATCCTATTTTTAACCTGGTTTCTAAAGGATTTTACTTGGGAATCGGGGTGTCTCTGGTCTTTTTCTCGTTAATGTCGATTGGTTATGCCTTTTACGATTATTTTCTGCAAATAATCCAACCCCAGCAGTATACCTTGGAGAGTGTGTTTAAACCGATTGTCGCGCTGACCATGGGTTTGGCGATTTTTGACTTGGCCAAGACGCTTTTGGAAAGGGAGGTCTTTTTTAAAGCCTATTCGGACAAAAAAGATGAAACTCGACTGCTTTCCAAATTCTTAACGGCCATTATCATCGCGCTATCGATCGAAGCACTGATGGTGGTGTTTAAAACGGCATTGAATGATCCGTCACAGATGCTTTATGCCTTGTATTTGATTATTGGCATTACCCTAATCATTGTCTCTTTGTCGATTTATCACAAATGGGTCATAAAAGAGTCGCATTCTAAGCGTAAATTGGACGAGTAGCGATTCAGATTATGGCGATCTGATATTCGATAAATGACTCGACACGGAGCCTGTTAATGTTGAAACCACTGATTTTCACAGATTTGGACGGTACTCTGTTAAACCATCATACCTATGAGTATGAGGTGGTGAAGCCTGTCATTGAACGTTTGAAGGCACAAGGCATTCAAGTGATTCTTAATTCGAGCAAAACGCTTTCCGAACTAGCGATCTGGCAGCAACGCCTGGCGGTGACGGCGCCGATTATCGCCGAGAACGGCGGAGTGATTCAATTTAAATGGGATGAGAATCGACGCTATTTGTTAGGCACGCCCTATGCCGATATTCGTTCTTTCATTAAACACCTGCGCAAAGCCAATGACTGGAAATTTGAAGGCTTTGGCGATTGGACCGTGGCCGAGGTGATGAATCATACCGGCCTAAAATCGGCCGATGCCGTTCGCGCTAAAGAGCGCGAGGTCACGGAGCCGATTTTATGGCAGGACAGCGAAGAAAATTTTAAAGCTTTTGAGAAGGCGCTAGAGAAAGAGGACTTAATCCTCAAAAAAGGGGGACGGTTTCATCATGTCATGGGGCAGCATGATAAAGCCGATGCCATGCGTTATCTGACGGAGCTCTATGCTCATGAAGATCAACTTCCGCAAACTCTGGCTTTGGGAGATGGTGGCAATGATTTGGCGATGTTGCAGGCTGCGGACATCGCGGTGGTGATGCCGCCAGCCAAAGGGCAAACGTTACAAATTGATGGTGCCTATTATGCGCAAGCAGAAGCGCCGTGGGGCTGGGTGGAAGCGGTGAACCATTTTTACCCAGAGGAAAGTCTCCCATCACTTTTAACCGGATTAAACAATTAGGAAATCGTTTTTCGTGATGGACGTAAGCCAAAGGAGGCACTTATGAGCGATTTTTTTCAAAATGGAACCGTGACCACGTTCCACAACATTACCGATCGTCCGCTTGAGGAGATCGAAGCTGAGCTGGTCAAGTTCAGTGAACAGCGTCCTTTGGGCTTAATTTTGCCTTCGTTGTTCAGTGAGCTTGAAGGCCCGGCATTGGCGAATATTGTCGAGGAACTTAAGAAAGTGCCTTACCTGAACCAGATCGTCATTGGTCTGGATCGCGCGGATGAAAAGCAATTCGCCTACGCCAAAGAGTATTTTTCCGGCCTGCCGCAAAACTGGAAAATCGTCTGGAACGACGGACCAAGAATGCAGGCGATTACCGCAAAACTGAATGAAAAAGATTTGGCTCCCAAAGAGCGCGGTAAGGGAAGTAATGTTTGGAACTGTTATGGCTATGTATTGGCTTCCAAACAGGCCGATGTCGTCGCGCTGCATGACTGTGATGTGTTGACCTATGACCGCAGCCTTTTGGCGCGCTTGATCTATCCAGTGGCTCATCCAACTTTTAACTTCGTCTTTTCCAAGGGGTTCTACCCGCGTTATGCCGATGGTAAGTTAAACGGGCGTGCTTCACGCCTGTTGGTGACACCGTTGCTGCGTGCGCTAAAAGGCGTGCTGGGGCAAGATGATCTGCTCAGCTATCTGGACAGTTTCCGTTACCCGCTGGCGGGGGAATTTGCCATGGACGTGCATTTGACCAAAGAGATCCGCATTCCATCCGACTGGGGATTGGAAATCGGCGTCATGTCTGAGGTGTTGCGTAACTATTCCAATCGCCGGGTGTGCCAAGTGGATATTGCCGATGTTTACGATCACAAACACCAAGATGTCTCTTTTGAGAACAAACAGGCAGGCCTGTCAAGAATGAGCCAGGATATTGCCAAGTCTTTGTTTAGAAAATTGGCGGTACGCGGTCATACGTTCTCACCGAGCAATCTGCGCACGATTCGCGCAAAATATTACCGTACGGCTTTAGATCAGCTGGAATCCTACGCGTTTGATGCGGAAATGAACGGCTTATCGCTGGATCGCCACTCCGAGGAGCAGGTGATCGAATTGTTTGCGGAAAACATTATGCAGGCGGGAATTGACTTCATCGACTCACCAGGCGAGATCCCGTTTTTGGCAAACTGGAACCGGGTGGTGAGTGCTTGCCCCAATATCCTGGAAGAGATTCACAACGCGGTGGAACTGGATAATCAGTAAGTCAAGCTGGGAAGAAACCAGTCATAAGAAAGGCCTGAATGCTAAAAAAGCTGAACAGGCCTGGTCAGAGGTGAATGAGAAGTATGAGTGAAGAGATTCTAAAACGTATCCAGAACCGGTTGCTTAGAATTTATGACGATGCCGACGCCGAGTTTGCGTTTACTAAGCTGGAAAAGTTGCTCAAGCGCCATAAAGAAGCTTTTGGAAAAGATGAATTGCCGCATCGTTGGACCCATGAAGACGTGATGCTGATCACTTACGGTGACACGTTTCTCAAGGAAGGGGAATGGCCGCTGGAAACGCTGCTAAGCTTTCTTAAAACCTATATCAAGCAGTCAATCAATAATGTGCACATTCTGCCGTTTTTTCCTTATAGTTCGGATGACGGTTTTTCGGTCATCGACTACACCATGGTCAACCCCGATCTCGGGGAGTGGAAACATGTGGATAATATCGGTGAGCATTATGATTTGATGTTTGATCTGGTGATCAATCACATCTCTCGGGAAAGCTTGTGGTTTACCGATTACAAAGCCAATAATTCGCCTTATAACGAGTTCTTTATTGAAATGGAAGGCAATGAGGATGTCAGTCAGGTAACCCGTCCTCGCAATACCCCTTTGTTGGTGCCCGCTTATACCCATCGTGGCCGTAAGATGGTCTGGGCCACTTTCAGCGCCGACCAAATCGATCTTAATTTCCGCAACCCTAAAGTGTTGCTGAAAATGGCAGAAGTTTTGTTGCTCTATTTGCAAAAAGGCGCACGTACCGTCCGCTTGGATGCCATTGCATTTCTGTGGAAAGAGCTTGGAACTACCTGTATCCATCTGCCGCAGACCCATGAAGTGGTTAAGTTGTTGCGCGATGTCATGGAGTATGTCAAACCGCATGCCATTTTGCTCACGGAAACCAATGTGCCGCATCACGAAAACCTTTCCTACTTTGGCGAGCAGGATGAGGCCCATATGGTTTACCAGTTTGCGCTGGCGCCCTTGGTGTTGCATGCACTTCATCGTGGAGACGGGAGTTATTTGACCGAATGGGCGATGAATTTGGCACCGCCGCCTGAAGGCTGTACCTTCTTGAATTTTACTGCATCGCATGACGGTATCGGGGTGCGTCCGGTAGAAGGGATTTTGCCGCAACGTGAGGTTGATGATCTCATCACCGGCATGCATCGCTTAGGCGGATTCGTGACTATGAAATCCAATCCAGATGGCAGCGAAAGCCCCTATGAGATCAACGTCACCTATTTTAGTGCCTTGCGCGAAACGCATAATTCAAATGGCCCGGACCAGTGGCAGGTAGAGCGCTTTATCTGTTCGCAGAATATTATGATGACTTTGCAGGGGATTCCGGCTTTCTATATCCACAGCTTGATCGCAACGCCGAATGACCGGGACGGAGTGGAAAAAACCGGACGCACGCGCTCGATTAATCGCCGTCGCTGGGATTACGAGTACTTGCAGGCTTTGATTGAAAGTGGTCGTACCTCCAATGCGGAGGTGTTAAAGCGTTTAACCAATATTTTGCAGCGCCGCAAAAAACACAAAGCGTTTCACCCGGATACACCGCAAAAAGTCATCGACCTGGGGTCGGATTTCTTTGCACTATGGCGTGACAGTGATGATCTGCGTTTTCCATTACTGGCGATTCATAATCTCACCAGTGAGATCAAGCTTATCAATCTATCGGAAATTGAAGGCATTGAACGGTTTTCTTACTGGGTCAATCTACTCGATAACCAGGGGGTCTCTTCAGCTGAGACCCGTTATGTCATGCAGCCTTACCAGTCGGTGTGGTTGATGCCGGAAACCGTAGACGATGTTTCCGCCTTATGGGCACCGTTTACCGATTAAAGCTGACGATCACATCCTGCTTGTGTTTTGCCATATTCGGCACTTTTTCGTATAGTTGCTTAATGTAAACGAAGAAGCCGGGTATGGCATAGGTGCTTCCTTGCTTCTTGTTCTGTCCATTCACAAAGCGTACAGGAGGCCGGTGTGGGGGCTGAAAACAGACGGCGTTTTTTTCGTTTAAAGATGCAAATCCCGCTTTTTGTGCGTCGTTTAGGTCATGCCGACGCTACCCTGCATATTGCAGGGCATCTGCAACTTGCGGAAGCGCATAAACAGAAGTTCTACAAAGCAAGCGAGCGTTTGCAACAACTGTTTAAAGATCCGGTGCATATTGCCAATGGTGCGGTGACCTTGTTTCAAGGCATCAATCTGCGCATTGATTTTTTAGCCTGGTTGCTGGAGGAAATCCTGGCGGGGCGTGATCCGCGTCAGCAGGACGATTTTAGTGACCGATTGCAGCGAGATCAGATGCATTTGCCGCCACAGGGATCGCATACAACCAAGACATTTCCCTTGATTGAAGCGTTTTATCAGCGCATTGAATTGTGTATTTCCGAACTATTGGCTGCGATTGAGCGCAGCCCCGATGTAAGGCGTTTGATTATGGGGTATGAGGATCACACGCTGTTTTCGGCGGAGGATTTTCTGCCCAATCTGTCGATTCTGGCTGAGCAGGGGAATTGGTTGGCGCGGGTGTTGGTGCAGTTAAATGAAAAGCTTACCGTTTATGAACAGGCCTATCAGGATTTAGTGGCGCAAAGTTGTCACCTACCCGATCCACAACAGTGGATTGTTCATCCCGTTAATTTAAGCAGCGGCGGCGTGGATTTTGTGACCTCAGAACACTATGAACTTTACGAGCGCCTATGCGTCTTGTTTGAAATTGAACACCGGTTAATGGTGGTGCATGGGCGCGTCGTGAATATTATTCCGTTACTGGAGAGTGAACTCGAAGAGGGCGCACAGGGGGCGCAACGGATCGGTTTAGAGTTTGTTGATTTAAGCAATGAAGATATTGCTCAGATTACCCGCTTCGTGGCGGCTCAGGAGTTGGCGGCTGCCCATCCCAATCCTTTCTCTCATATGGATTAACCCTTTAATCCGTCTTTCTGATCGTGATGCGAACTTTAAACGCATAGCTTGTAAGGCCTATGTCGCGGTTATCCTGGCCATTTAAAGTTGAATCTTGTCGTGAACTCGGTAAAATGCCGGACTTCGAGTGTGAAATTTTGTAAGAAATTCAGGTACCTCGATGAACTCCAAGCTAAACCTTCAGTTGCGGCAAGCCGTCGATCTGGTCGTGTGTGACCTTGACGGTACGTTGCTCAACCCGGATCATAAAGTGACGCCAAGAACCATTGCGGCGGTTAGAGCCCTGGTAGATCAGGGTGTGCAGTTTATGATTGCAACCGGGCGCCATTATCAAGATGTCTATTTGATTGCTCAACAGTTGGGAGTGGAAATGGACCTGATCACCTCGAATGGCGCGCGCGTTCACGACCGCCATGGTCGGGTGCTTTACGAAAATCACATGCCGGAAAATCTGGTTCGTGAGGTATTGGAAATCTCCTCCGGATTTGAAATTCACCGTAATCTTTATCAACAGGATTTGTGGCTCGTTGAGGAGCCGCACGAAGAATTGCTGGCAATCCACGATACCTCAGGCTTTGAGTACCAGCTCACCGATTTTGCTCAGCTCGATCTCACTCATATCGATAAAATCTACTTTACCGCGGCGCACGAGGTGCTACAGCCATTAGAGCACACCTTGAGGCGGCGTTTTGCCAATCAACTCAGCATCACCTTCACTTCACCGGAATATTTGGAAATCATGAATTTTGGGGTATGTAAAGGCAGGGCGCTGGAAATGATTCTGGAACAAAAGGCACTGCGGCCCGAACGCACCGTTGCATTGGGTGATGGCATGAACGACAAAGAGATGTTGCAATTGGCTGGTTATCCGGTTGTGATGGCCAATGCGGCTGAGTCGGTAAAAACCTGGCTTAATCAGGCCGGAATCAGCGCGCATATTGCGCGCGCCAACTCAGAAGAAGGCGTGGCCCACTACCTGGAAACGGTCCTTTTACCGAAGTTGAAGCCAAACTGAACAGGCCTGTTCGGGTTCATTTTGGTTTTCTCTGGCCGAAATGGTTAGTTTGCAGAGAGGGGCGATTGGATTGCGGTCTGGGTGCGCAAGCGCCGCTGGTAGAACTGCTGCTGCACCACGACGGCCAACAACACTATTCCCGCGCTGACCGCAATGGACGCTGAGATTGAGCTGTCCAGCCAGAAGGCCAGCGCATAGCCGATGAGCACCGCCAGCTCGGCGAAGCCCGCCGCCATCCACAACATCTGTTTCAGGGATTTGGCCAGAAGGTAAGCCGTACTGGCCGGAATTACCAGCAGTGCAACCACCAGAATCGCACCGACCGCATCGAACGAGGCGACGGTGGTCATCGATACCAGCGTCATCATGAAATAGTGCCAGAACACCACATTGATGCCCAAAGAGACTGCTAGGGTTGGGTGAAAAGTGACAGTCTGTAAACGTTGGTAAAACACCACAACGCTCGCCAACACCGCGGCAAAAACGATCAGGATCATCCAAAACGCACGTGGACCAAGGTCGATGCCGGTTTTGAGGTCGCCCCAAATCACCGTGTCAAAAGGCACGAAAGCGATCTCCCCGTAGAGGACGCATTCCTGGTCGAGGTCAATGTCGCCTGCATACAGTGAAATTAGGATGACGCCAACGGCAAAAAACAGGGTGAAGACAATGCCGATACTGGCATCGCTTTGCAGCTGTCCGGTTTTGTGCAGCTGGTCGCTGAGCCAGGCGGTGGTCAGGCCGATCAACACCGCCCCGCTGAGCATGACCGGCAGAGAGCGGGAATCGGTGGCTAGAAAGGCGAGCACAATGCCGAGCAGTACCGAGTGACTGATGGCATCTCCCAGCAGGGATTGGCGGCGTAAAATCAAGAAACTGCCGACCATCGAGCAGGCGACGGCCACCAAGGAGGCGGTTGCCAAAATCCACAGATCACTGATCATGTTTGCCTCCTTGTGCTTTCACGCCGGGTTGACGTTCCGCGTCGCCTTGCGGGATATCGCGGCCGTGTGGATCGAAGTGCGGGTTGGCCAGTTCCATTTCCAGTTGTTGTTCCTGTTCTTCCGTCAGCAGGTGTTCGATGCGTTCCGCCTGAGTGTGTACTTGATCCGGCGGCAGATCCATCTGTTCATTCAAGTAGTTTTCCCACAGTCGGTGGCGCCGGGTTAATTGCTGAGCCTGTTGCAAGCCTGCTTCGGTCAGACGGAAACCGTTCACGGAGTCTTCGATCAATTGTTGCTGGCAGAGACGCTTCAAGGTTTTTTTCAGGGCATTGGTCGGCATGGCTCGCAGCGCTTGAATATCCCCAATATTGAACGGTCGTTGCTGAAAGTCGCCGCGTTCATAAAGCTTATACAGCGTACGTAGAATGTTTTCCTGTGCCACTTTAAAGCGCAGTGCCCTCTGCTGTAGGTAACGATGCACCAGTCCGCGTTGCGGCGCGAACAACAGGGAAATAATAAACAGCAACGCTAAGCTGACCACCATCCAAGGGCCGGTTGGCATTGCAGGAGCGAGATAGGAAATCTGCGTGCTGATGATAGCGCTGAAAGCGCCGAGCCCCCCGGCAACCACAAGAATGGTCGTTAGCTGATTGCTCCAAAAACGCGCCGCCGCCACCGGAGTCAGCAGAACCGCCGCCATCAAAACGACCCCCACCAGTTGCAGGCCTACGACGACTGACATGACGATCAGTAAGGCTAAGGTGAATTCGTAGAAACGCACCGGAATGCCCAGGGTACGCGCATAATTAAGGTTGAAGGCGATCAGGCGCAGTTTTTGGAAAAGCAGGGTGACAACGAGCAGAATAAACACCGTCACATACATCAACAGGGTGATGTCTTGTTGGCTCATGGCTGCGGCTTGTCCAAACAGAATTTTATCCAGGCCGCTCTTGTTCTCGACATTCAGTCCTTGGATATAGGAGAGCAGCATGAGACCGAGCGCAAAAAAGAACGATAGGGTAATCGCGAGAGCGGCATCGGCTTTGATCTTGGTATGCTTGGGTAGCCAATCAATCATAAAAAAACCGGCAAAGCTGCTGACCACGGCACCGAGAAACATCACCACCGGATCACGAGTTTGAAACAGCAGAAAGGCGCTCATCACACCGGGCAGAGCCGCGTGTGCCAGTGCATCGCCGATTAGGGAGCGGCGGCGTAAAAAAGCGAAAGCTCCAATCACCGAGGCACTGATGCCCAGCAGGATGCTGCCGCTGAGTACCCATAGGGCATTCATGTCCTCAAAACGCCAGAATTCCAGCCACAGTTCCCAGGAACCGGGCGCGTTTAACAGTTCGAATTCAGCTTGCATCTGCGCCGCCTAGTCGTGATCGTGCGCCTGATTCAGGCGGGTACGGTACATGGTTTCGGTGAGGTCGTTGAGCAGTGACAGTCGGCTGCCGAAGGTTTTTTGCAGATTTTCCGGTGTCAGGGTGGTTTCTACCGGGCCGGCGGCAACTAAACGCGCGTTAATCATCAAGACCCAATCAAAGTAGGTGTCAACGGTGTTCAGGTCATGATGCACGCAGACAATGGTTTTACCTTGCGCCTTAAGGGTATGGAAAAGCCCAATAATCGCTTTTTCGGTGGCCATGTCGACGCCGGCAAAAGGTTCATCCATTAGATACAGGTTGGCCTGCTGCGCCAGAGCGCGTGCCAAAAACACGCGCTGTTGCTGTCCGCCGGAGAGTTGACTGATCTGTCGGTCACGGAATTCCCACATTTTCAAATCTTTTAAGGCCTGTTCCGCAATCTGTTTATCTTGCGCACTGGGGCGTTGCCAAAATTTCAATTGGCCGTGACGCCCCATCAACACCACATCCATTACATCGATTGGAAAATCCCAGTCGATCTCTTCACGCTGCGGTACATACGCCGTAGTCAGGCGTTTGTTGGCCAGTGGCTGGCCAAAGAATTCCACCTGGCCTTCAATCAGCGGTTCGAGTTCCATCATGCCTTTGAGCAGGGTGGATTTTCCCGCCCCGTTCGGACCGATAATGGCGATGGTTTTACCTTCCGGAATCTCGAAACTGACGTCGGTCAGTACCGGCTTATAGTGATAGCGCATGCTCAGGTTGGTGACGCGAATCGGCGGTTGAGCCGACACAAGGCTTGAATTCATTGGGCTTCTCCACTTAGAGCGTGAACCAGAGTGTTGACATTGTGACGAACCATACCAAGATAATGGCCTTCAGGGGTGCCAGGCAACCCCATGGCATCCGAATAGAGTTCGCCACCGATTTTCAGTTCATGGCCTTCGGCGCGAACCCCTTTCATCAAAGATTCAATAAAACGCGGCGAGACGCTCGATTCAACAAAGACCGCTTTAACCCCGTTGTTAACAATCACGTCTTTGAGCTGTTTCATGTCTTGCAGGCCAAATTCAGCCGCGGTGCTGATGCCTTGCAGTCCCATCACTTTAACCGAGTAGGCCTGTCCAAAATAGCCGAACGCGTCATGTGCGGTAATCAAGATGCGCTGATTCTGCGGAATGGTTGCCATTTGTTGGCGTACCCACTGATCCAGATCGTCAAGCTGTTGAAAATAACGTTGGGCGTTATGTTCAAAGCTTTTTCGGGCATCGGGTTGGTGTTGACTCAACATCTTTAAAATGTATTGACCGGCCTGTTTCCAAAGTTGCACATCAAACCAGATGTGCGGATCCGGGTGGGTGTCAAAGTGACGCAAGCGTTCTGGCGGCAGTTCAGCCGAGATGGCGTATACCGGTTTTTTACGCGCCATTTTCTCAAATACGTCCTGCATTTTGCCTTCCAAGTGCAGTCCGTTATAAAAAATCAGGTCGGCGCGCAGCAGCTTGCGCAAATCGCCTTGAGTAGCTTTGTAAAGGTGAGGATCGACGCCGCTGCTCATCAGAGCGGTGACTTTGACTTTGTCTCCGCCAATGTTTTGAGTTAAGTCAGCAATCATACCTGTGGTGGTGACGATATTGAGCTGTGCATTTGCGCTCCAGCTAAAGGACAGCAGGAACGGGGCGATCACAAACAGGATTAGCTGATGCACTGTTTTGCGATTCCGGATGATGTGTCTGCTAAACCATTGGATGGAGGCTGGTGTCTTGAGTAAAAGAGTGATCATCGTGTATGGCAGGCCTGTTGTTGTTTGGGATGTTTTTTCAGTTTCTAAGTTGTTTCTAATTAAAAAATTAGCCTTAACTAAAAATATAGTGAAACTATAACAGAACCGCGCTTTTTTTCAAGAATAAAAAGCGGTGTAGAAGGAGGTAAGTGTTTGTAAGTAATCTAGAATTGCAATTTCCGGCGTTTCGGCTTGCCGGACTTGAGCGGTTTTTTGCTGCGTTTGAGTTGCACCATGACTTCGGTGTGGGTGGTGTGTGGGAACATGTCGATTAAACCGGCTTTGGTCAAGTGGTAGCCGCTTTTTTCCAAAGCTTGTACATCACGGATAAGGGTGGCGGCATTGCACGACACATAGACAATCAGCTCCGCTTTTAGTTGGTTAAGCTCTTTGCAGATTTGTAAGGCGCCCTGGCGGCCTGGGTCGAGGAGAATGCGATCGTATGTTTTTTGCTTGAACCAAGCGCGGTTTTGACTTTCTTTGAATAGATCTGCTTTATAAAAAGCGGTGTTTTTAAGTTGGTTATTGTGCGCATTTTCTGCGGCGGTGTTCACCAGTGTCTCCAGTCCTTCCACGCCCACAACGGATTCAGCGTGTTGTGCGATCGGCAGGGTAAAGTTGCCTACGCCGCAAAACAGGTCAAGCACCTGATGGGTTGGAGACAGTTCGAGCCACTGTAGGGCTTGAGCGACCATTTTCTGGTTGATTTCGCGGTTGATTTGGATAAACCCGTCGGCCGGGAAGTGCAGCTGGAGTGGGCCGAGAGCATAAAACGGTTCTTCTTTAGTTGGCGTTGGTAGACCGAAAACGCCATTGTCGGCCTCCACCAGAGGGATCTCTTTGTAGGCGCGGCTGGCCGTTTTCAGTAAATTTTCCCGTTCATTGGCCAGTACCTGATTGAGCACCGGTGTCAGGATTGGACACTGCTGGATGTCAACCAGCTCCTCGGAGGCTTTTTGGCGAAAGCCCAGACGCGGCTGTTTGTCCTGTTTGTTAATGGCGAGTCCAAAGCGGGCGCGGCGTCGGTATTGGGTGTCTTGGCCGACAATCGGGGGTAAAACTTGGCAGGCCTGGGCATTGACCGATTGCATCAAGCGTTTGATGAAGTTTTCGTGCTTCCAATGGCGTTGCGCGTTAATGTCGAGGTGTTGAAGCTGGCAGCCGCCGCACTGGGCATACATGTCGCAAAAAGGCTCTACGCGATCGGGTGAAGCCGTTTCCACCTCAACCAAGTCCGCTTCGTCAAATTTGGCTTGTGAATTGGTCACACGCGCCGTAATCACGTCGCCGGGAACCGCACCCGTGACAAATACCGCCTTGCCGTCTCGTTTGCCGACGCCGCGACCGTCATGGGTCAGACCGTCGATTTTCAGGTGGTGAAGCAAGGTGTTGGTGTGGTTCATAGTGATTAAGGAAGTCTGTGTGGTGAAATGAAATCTGAAATTCAACGGGCCTGATCAGTTTGTCGTCTGCGTGTTAGTCAATGCCGAGCAGCTTATGGGTCTGCAGGCTCAGTTTCCATTGAGGGTGTTGCAGGCAGTAGTTAACCGCTTGGCGAATGTTTTCTTGGCTAATTTGCGGATTCTTGTCATCCATTGGCTGCAAATAAAAATGCTCAAAATCCAGGTGCGCTAGCTTTTCCGGCTGCAGCTGAGGCTGGGGATAGACCAGTTTTAGCTCATCGCCGTGATCCAGTAGCAGCGGGGCGCCTGCTTTGGGGCTGACGCACACCCAGTCGATGCCATCTGGTGCGTGTTTGGTGCCGTTGGTTTCAATGGCAATTTCAAAACCATGCTGGTGCAGGGTGTCTACGAGAACTTGATCTACTTGCAGTAGCGGTTCGCCACCGGTGAGAACCACAAATGGGGAGGGAGAGCCGTCTTCTTTGTTTTGCGGCCAAAACAGCAGCAGGTGTTGGCAAAGTGATTCGGCGTTGTCGAAGCGGCCACCATTCTGTCCGTCGGTGCCGATAAAGTCGGTGTCGCAGAATTGACAGACGGCTTTATCGCGGTCCTGTTCGCGTCCGGTCCATAGGTTGCATTGGCTCAGGCGGCAAAAGATCGCCGGGCGGCCACTGTGAAATCCCTCTCCTTGCAGCGAGTAAAAAACCTCTTTGACTGAATAACCCATTTTATTGTCGTCTCTGTCGAATCTTAGGCGTATTTTACTATTTAGACACGGGTCTGAAATGATATAATTTGCAACTATTTTTAAAATTTACGTGAATTGGGTTAAAGCAATGTCAGGAAAGACTTTATACGACAAATTGTGGGACGACCATGTGGTACGTCAGGAAGAAGATGGCACAGCATTGATTTATATCGATCGTCAACTGCTTCACGAAGTCACCTCTCCTCAGGCGTTTGAAGGCTTGCGCCTTGCGCATCGTAAGCCTTGGCGCGTTGAAGCCAATCTTGCCACCTGCGATCACAATGTGCCCACTACAGAGCTCAAAGGTGGTGTGGATACGATCGAAGACCCAGTTTCGCGCATTCAGGTACAGACGCTAGGCATGAATACCAAAGAGTTCGGAATTACCGAGTTTGGTATGGGAGATCCACGCCAAGGGATCGTTCACGTAGTGGGGCCTGAAGAAGGCATGACCTTGCCGGGCACAACTCTGGTGTGCGGTGATTCGCATACCGCCACTCACGGTGCTTTGGGTGCATTGGCTCACGGTATTGGTACTTCAGAGGTTGAGCATGTTTTGGCGACCCAGTGCTTGATCCAAAAGAAAATGAAAAACATGCTGGTCAAAGTGGACGGTCAGCTCAAGCCGGGTGTGACCCCAAAAGACGTGATTTTGGCGATTATCGGTAAAATCGGTACCGCTGGCGGTACCGGTTATGCGATGGAGTTCGGCGGTCAGGTGTTCCGTGACATGTCGATTGAAGGACGTATGACCGTGTGTAATATGGCGATCGAAGGTGGCGCGCGTGTCGGCCTGGTCGGAGTGGACGAAAAGACCATCGAATATGTGAAAGGCCGTCCGTATGCGCCAAAAGGCGAGTTGTGGGATCAGGCGGTAGAAGCGTGGAAAGAGCTGCGTTCCGATGATGATGCCGTTTTTGATAAGGTCATTGAAATCGACGGTTCTGAGATCCAACCTCAAGTCTCTTGGGGAACGTCACCGGAGATGGTGCTCGATGTGGACGGCATTATTCCTGATCCGGACCAAGAGAGCGATCCGGTTAAAGCGACCTCTATTCGTAACGCTTTAAAATACATGGGCTTGGAAGCGGGTACGGCGATTAAAGATATTCCAGTGGAGTATGTGTTTATCGGCTCCTGTACCAATTCGCGTATTGAAGACTTGCGCGCGGCGGCCAATGTGCTTAAAGGCAAAAAGATTTCCGATAAAGTGGAGTTGGCCATTGCCGTGCCGGGTTCAGGCTTGGTTAAGCAGCAGGCCGAAGCGGAAGGCCTGGATAAAATCTTTGTTGAGGCCGGTTTTGAGTGGCGAAACCCGGGGTGTTCAATGTGTTTGGCCATGAACGCCGATCGTCTGCCGAGCGGCAAGCACTGTGCTTCCACTTCGAACCGTAACTTCGAAGGGCGTCAGGGGGCGGGTGGACGTACCCACCTGGTCAGTCCTGAGATGGCGGCGGCTGCGGCGGTAGCAGGCCATTTTGTTGATGTGCGTGATTATTTGTAAGCCTTGGGGAGTCGAAGATGGATAAGTTTGTAAAAATGACCGCTATTGTGGCACCAATGGATCGCGCGAATGTCGATACGGATGCGATCATTCCCAAACAGTTTTTGAAATCAATCAAGCGTACCGGTTTCGGTCCGAACTTGTTTGATGAGTGGCGTTATGAAGATGTAGGTCAGCCGGACGCGGATAACTCCAAGCGTCCGTTGCGTAAAGATTTCGTGTTGAATCAGCCGCGTTATCAAGGCGCTAAGATTCTGTTAGCACGTGAAAATTTTGGCTGCGGTTCCAGTCGTGAGCATGCACCATGGGCACTGAAAGACTATGGTTTTGATGTGATTATTGCACCGAGCTTTGCGGATATTTTCTTTAATAACAGCTTTAAAAACGGCATTCTGCCAATCATTTTGGATGAAAAAGTGGTGGATGAACTGTTTAATGAAACCTTCGCCAATGAAGGGTATCAGCTGACGATTGACCTTGCGGAACAGAAGATTATTAAGCCAAATGGGGATGCGATTGAGTTTGATGTCGATAGTTTCCGTAAGCACTGTTTGTTAAACGGTTTGGATGATATCGGTCTGACGTTACAGCACTCTGAAGAGATTAAAGCGTACGAAGAGAACCGTAAGGCGACTAAACCTTGGCTGTATGCAAACTAGTTTGAGAAAGTAGGGCGTTAAAAAGCCTTTTTTCAATGAAATATAAACATTTCCGAGTTTTATTTACTCGATAGTTAAAACAAAGAATGAGATTTTACGAATGACTAAAAATGTATTGATTCTTCCTGGTGACGGCATTGGCCCTGAAATTACTGCAGAAGCGGTGAAGGTTTTAAACAAGCTTGTCGAAACGGATGGTTTGGATATTGCGATGGAAGAAGATCTGGTGGGTGGAGCGGCTTATGATGTTCATGGCGTTCCTCTGGCGGATGAGACCATGGATAAAGCGCACAATGCAGACGCCGTTTTGCTTGGTGCCGTGGGGGGGTACAAGTGGGAGTCGCTGGATATTTCTGTACGTCCTGAGAAAGGTCTGTTGCGTTTGCGCAAAGAGATGGGGTTGTTTGCCAACCTGCGTCCTGCGGTGCTTTTCCCGCAACTGGCTTCTGCTTCGACTTTAAAGCCCGAGATTGTAGCCGGCCTGGATATCCTTATCGTTCGTGAGTTAACCGGTGGGATCTACTTTGGTCAGCCACGTGGTATTCGCACCCTGGAAAACGGTGAACGCCAAGGTTACAACACTTATGTCTATTCTGAGTCGGAAGTGAAGCGGATTGCTCATGTGGCTTTCCAGGCTGCGATGAAGCGCAACAAGAAGCTGACTTCGGTGGATAAAGCCAATGTTCTGGAAGTGACTGAAATGTGGCGCGAAGTTGTGGATGAAGTGGCCAAAGAGTATCCGGAAGTTGAAGTAAAACATATGTATGTTGATAACGCGGCCATGCAGTTGGTGCTCAATCCAAAGCAGTTCGACGTGATGGTAACCGGTAATATGTTCGGTGACATCCTGTCTGACGAAGCGTCGATGCTAACCGGTTCGATCGGTATGTTGGCGTCTGCCTCTCTGGATGAAAATAATAAAGGGATGTACGAGCCTAGCCACGGTTCAGCTCCAGATATTGCCGGTCAAAACAAAGCCAACCCATTGGCGACCATTCTGTCAGCAGCGATGATGTTGCGTTACTCTCTGGGACGTGAAGATCTGGCCGTTAAGATTGAAGATGCGATTTCTAAAGTGTTGGATCAAGGCCTGCGTACCGGGGATATTTGGTCTGAAGGCTGTACTCAAGTGACCTGTTCGGAAATGGGGGATGCCGTCGTTGCCGCTTTGTAATCAGAACAGAATTAAAGCTCTTCATGCGTAATCATTTTACGATCACCATCAGTGACGTGCACGGCGCGCGTGATTATTCGTTTAAACAGATTTTTAAGCGATTTGCGTGGCTGATTCTGTTTGTTCTGTTTATTGTTTGGTCTGGTGGTGCGGCCGCGATTTGGTGGTATAGCCATCAAGCCGAGCAGATTGAACGCAAGCACAGTGAAGCCGTTCACAGCTATGAACTGATGCTGAGCGAAAAGAAGAATGATTACATTCATCTCTCGTCGGAAAAGCGTTTGCTGGAATCAGAACTCGAAGAGAAGACCAAACAGGCAGAGCTGCTTGATCAGACCCTGCAAGGTTTGGAAGAGTTGATCGGCAGTAGTACCAGTGCAGAAGAGCCGGAAAAGCCTGTAGAGGAACGGGTCAAGCTGGTTCAATTAAGCGCTCTGGGGAAAAGCCTGATGCTGGAGATGGTTCCCAATGGCCGACCGGTGGCCGATTTTGTCGGGGTCAGCAGTTCCTATGGGTGGCGAACTCACCCGGTTCGCGGGACCAAGCAGTTTCACAAAGGGATTGATTACCGCGGCGAAAAAGGGGCCGCCGTCATTGCGACCGCAGATGGTGTTGTAGAGTATGCCGGTTTTCACAAAAACAGTGGTTTTGGCAATTTGATTATTCTTTCACATGCGAATGGCTTTAAGACCCATTATGGCCATCTAAGTCGTTTGGATGTGAAGACAGGGCAGTTTGTGCAAAAAGGTGACGTTATCGGAGGGATTGGCTCCACAGGCCTCTCTTCAGGAAATCACCTGCATTACGAAGTGACATTTGTGCAGCGTAAATTGAATCCGGCTCCGTTTGTGGAGTGGAATCTGCAGGCTTACGATACCATTTTCCAAAAGGTCGAGGGGGTGCCATGGGGATCTTTAAGTCAAGTCGTAAACGAGCGCGTTCAGAAGGTGGAAAAACAATTATTGCACCGGGGTGTGTCTTTAGCGGCGAATTCAGCCAATTAGGCGGAGCCTTGCATATTGATGGCCGTATCGATGGTGTGATCGAGAGTGACTACGATGTTTCCATTGGTGCGCAAGGAGAAGTTGTTGGCCTGATTAAGGCGCGTACAATCGTGCTTAGTGGCGTGCTGGAGGGCAAGGTGGCTTGCGAACGGATTGATATCCTGTCTGGTGGAAAGTTGATTGGTGAGCTGATTTGCGGCGAGGTGACCATTGAAGCGGGCGGCAAATTTATTGGCGAGAGTCGGGAATTGACTGAAGGAGGGCTGATTGTTAGCCTTCCAGAAGAGGAGAGGGGCCAGTGGACACCAGCAGGCCTGGATGATTTAAGCCAAAAAGAGCAGGCTGGAGAGGCCAGAACTGAAGCGGCACAAGAAACGCTCTTAAAAAACCAAGCCTGAACTTTTTAGGTTTTAGTAATAAAAAATTATTGATTTGCAACGAACGAGGGGCAACCCTTAAAACAAGGAAAGAGAGAAATCATGACAAAGTTGTATGACATCGCCGTCGTGGGTGCTACAGGAGCAGTTGGAGAGACTATTTTGAAAGTACTGGAAGAGCGTGATTTTCCAGTTGGCAAACTCTACCCTCTGGCAAGTAGCCGTTCAGCGGGGAAAAAATTGCAGTTTAAAGGTGGTTGGGTAGAAGTAGAGGACCTGGAAACATTTGATTTCTCGAAAGTGCAAATCGGTCTGTTCTCTCCTGGAGCCAGTGTGTCGGCGATTTATGCGCCTAAAGCGGCGGAAGCGGGGTGTGTCGTAGTCGATAACACTTCACAATTCCGTTACGACGATGATATTCCGCTGGTGGTTCCGGAAGTCAACCCGGATGCAGTCGCTGGATATACCCAGCGCGGCATTATTGCCAACCCAAACTGTTCTACCATTCAGATGTTGGTGGCGTTAAAACCAATTTATGATGCAGTAGGGATCAAGCGCATCAATGTTGCGACTTATCAGGCTGTTTCAGGTTCGGGTAACGAAGCCATTCAGGAGTTGGCTAAGCAGACGGCAGATCTGTTGAATATGAAGCCGGTGGAAAGCAAAGTTTATCCAAAACAGATCGCTTTCAACTGCATTCCTCAGATTGATGTCTTTATGGATAACGGCTACACCAAGGAAGAGATGAAAATGGTGTGGGAGACCAAGAAGATCATGGCAGACGACGCTATTCTGGTTAATCCGACTGCGGTACGTGTCCCCGTTTTCTATGGTCACAGCGAAGCCGTTCACGTTGAAACCGAGAAAAAAATTACCGCCGAAGAAGCGAAGAGCCTATTTTCAAAGGCAGACGGAATTGTGTTAATCGACGAACATGTCGATGGCGGTTATCCGACAGCGGTGAGCGATGCAGCAGATACCAATCCGGTTTACGTGGGGCGTGTGCGTGAAGACATCTCTTGTGAAAAGGGTTTGAACCTGTGGGTTGTCGCTGACAATGTACGCAAAGGAGCGGCGACCAACACCGTACAGATTGCCGAGTTGTTGATTGAAAAATATCTGTAATTGAAGTTCAGGCGACGTTTTGACTAAACGTATTGCATTAGGTGTCGAGTATCAAGGAACCGGTTATTGCGGCTGGCAGCGGCAGTCACATTGTGATTCTGTACAGGGCTGGGTAGAAAAAGCGCTAACGGAAATTGCTGATCACCAGGTTGAACTGCATTGTGCCGGACGAACGGATACTGGCGTACATGCCGTTGGACAGGTGGTGCATTTTGAAACGGCGAACTCACGCCCTCTGAAAGCGTGGGTTCAGGGGGCGAATACCAAGCTGCCGTATGATATTCGCATTGCCTGGGCTAAAGAGGTTGAAGACGATTTTCACGCCCGCTTCAGTGCAGTGGCGAGACAATATCGTTATGTGATTTTTAATCGTGCGGTGCATTCTGCGGTATTGGCGGATCGTGTGACGTGGGAACCGCAGTGGCTGGATCATGACATCATGCATCGGGCGGCTCAAGCTTTGATTGGTGAACAGGATTTTTCTTCATTTCGTGCGGCGGCTTGTCAAGCCTCGCATGCCATGCGGGAGGTACAGCAAGTCACTGTTTCGCGACGTGGAGACTTTGTGTTTATCGATATTCAGGCAAATGCTTTTTTGCATCACATGGTGCGTAACATCAGCGGTACCCTGATGGAGATCGGCCGAGGTGAAAAGTCAGAATCCTGGGTGGAAACGCTGTTAAAGCAGCGCGATCGAACCCAAGCAGGCGTGACCGCTCCAGCGAGCGGTCTTTATTTTGTCAACGCACTATATCCAGATGAACTAGAGATTCCTCGAGTGCCGGTCAATGAGGTATTGTGGCAATGACATCTTCTCAAAGGTCAGCTCAAAAGCCGTTGAGAACCCGTGTTAAAATCTGCGGCATTACCTCGGTAGAAGACGGTTTGGCGGTCGCCCAGAGCGGTGCAGATGCAATCGGTTTAGTATTTTACGAGCCGAGTCCGCGTCATGTTGAAATTGATCAGGCCTGCTTAATTGCAGCTTCCATGCCGGCGTTTGTCACCAAAACGGCACTGTTTGTGAATCCGAGTGCGGAGTATGTCCAGGCCGTATTGGACTCGGTGCAGATTGACTTGCTGCAGTTTCATGGTGATGAAACCGCTGAATTTTGCGAGCAGTTCAAACGTCCTTATATGAAAGCGGTGCGTATGCAGGCGCATACCGATTTGCACGCCCTGGCCAATGAGTATGAGTCGGCTAATGCTCTGTTGTTAGACACCTATAAAGCGGGTGTGCCCGGTGGAACCGGCGAACAGTTTAACTGGCAATGGGTTCCGCACGATTTCGTCAAGCCGATTGTGCTGGCGGGCGGTTTAAAGGCTGGTAATGTGGCCGATGCCATTTATCAAGTCGCACCTTGGGCGGTGGACGTCAGTGGCGGTGTCGAAGCCGAAAAGGGCGTCAAATCGGCTGAAAAAATAATCGAATTTATGCAACAAGTAATGAGTACAGTTGAATGACAGTAGATTTTGCAAAATTTCCAGATGAGCACGGTCATTTTGGGCCTTATGGCGGTATCTTTGCGCCAGAGACCCTGATGGCTGCATTGGAACAGTTGAATCAGGAATACCAAAGCCTGAAAAACGATCCGGCTTTTCTCAATGAATTAAACGATGATTTGCGTGATTATGTAGGGCGTCCAACGCCGCTATACTACGCTAAACGTTGGTCGGAAAGTCTGGGCGGGGCCAAAATCTATCTGAAACGTGAAGATTTGAATCATACCGGTGCGCACAAGGTCAATAACACCATCGGTCAGGCCTTGCTGGCAAAACGTTTGGGCAAGACACGCATTATTGCTGAAACCGGAGCGGGACAGCATGGTGTGGCGAGTGCCACGGTTGCGGCCCGCTTGGGACTGGAATGCGTGGTGTATATGGGGGCGGATGATGTGGTTCGCCAGGCTCCGAATGTGGCGCGCATGAAAATGCTGGGTGCCACCGTGGTAGCGGTTGAATCGGGTACGCGTACTCTGAAAGATGCTTTGAATGAAGCCATGCGTGACTGGGTGACGAATGTGGATAATACCTTCTATATTATTGGGACCGCCGCAGGGCCTCATCCTTACCCGGCCATGGTGAGAGATTTTCAGGCCATCATCGGTCGTGAGGCGCGTGAACAAATCCTGGAAAAAGAAGGCAAACTGCCGGATGCGTTAGTGGCGTGTGTCGGTGGCGGCTCCAATGCCATTGGTCTTTTCCATGAGTTTCTTCCAGATGAGGGGGTTGCGATTTACGGCGTTGAGGCCGCCGGCCACGGAATAGAAACGGGTGAACATGCGGCCCCTCTGTGTGCCGGGAAGCCTGGCGTGTTGCATGGAAACCGTACCTATTTGATGCAGGATGAACATGGGCAGATTGTCGGCACGCACTCCATTTCAGCCGGTCTGGATTATCCGGGAGTCGGGCCGGAGCATGCGTGGTTAAAAGACATTGGCCGTGCCAATTATGTGGCCATCAATGACGAAGAAGCCCTGCAGGGTTTTCGTGATTTAACCAAATATGAGGGGATTATCCCGGCCTTAGAGTCGAGCCATGCAATCGCTTATGCAACTAAGTTGGCACCGACAATGAGTGCAGATCAGATTATTATTGTTAACCTTTCCGGTCGCGGTGATAAGGATATGAATACGATAGCCCAAATCGAAGGCTTCGAATTTTAACCTATTGCGGTTTGCAAACTCTTTGTTAAAAGCTGGATTCAAAAATGCTCAGTTGCCAACGCAAACTGCGCTTTTTTCACCGAGCTTTTGCCGCGATTTCGCTAACCTCATGACGGTTAGAATACATGGCGGTAGTTTTTAAAATGATGAAAAGAATTTAGACATTATGAGTAGGATTCAAAAAACATTAAGCGCCCTGAAGGCACAGGGAAAAACCGCTTTAGTCCCTTATGTGACTGCCGGCGATCCAAGACCGAACGCCACGGTGGCATTAATGCATAAACTGGTCGAAAAGGGTGCGGATATGATTGAGCTGGGTGTGCCTTTTTCCGACCCGATGGCGGACGGCCCGGTGATTCAAAAAGCGGTTGAGCGTGCTTTGGAGCATAATGTCAGTTTGGATGATGTATTGGAGTATGTTCGTGCATTCCGAGAAAAGGATAATGAAACTCCGATTATTTTGATGGGTTACCTTAATCCAATTGAAGCTGAAGGTTACGAGGCTTTTGCCTCGGCAGCCAGCTCAGTGGGTGTTGATGGGGTGTTGACCGTCGATATGCCGCCTGAAGAGAGTATGGGTTACTTTGAAGCGCTAAACCAAGTGGGCCTCGACCGTATTTTCTTGGTCTCGCCAACGACCCCGGAATCCCGTTTGGCCGCGGTAAATCAGAAGGGCAGCGGTTTTGTGTATTACGTCTCCCTTAAGGGGGTAACCGGTTCGAATGAACTGGATGCGGCAGATGTCGCCCGTCAAATCGAAAGACTGCAAGATAAAATGGATATGCCAATGGGGATCGGTTTTGGTATTCGTAACGGCGAAAATGCCTATCAGATGGCCCAGTTAGGCGACGCGGTGATTGTCGGTTCCGCATTGGTGAGCCTGATTGAGGCTAACGCGCATTGTGATCTGTATGAGATCGAATTGGCGCTTGGTGAGAAGATGACAGAATTCCGTGCTGCGATCGATCGCGCAGACGCATTGAATGTTCAGGAGTAAGTATAAGATGAACTGGTTTGAAAAGATCCTCCCTAGCATTAAACAGGTGACTGAGCGCAAAAGCTCGGTGCCGGAAGGGTTGTGGACGAAATGTCCAAAATGTGAAAGCACTTTGTATCGTGCGGAAGTCAAACGTAACCAGGAAGTGTGTCCGAAGTGTGACCATCACATGCGTTTGGGCGGACGTGAACGTTTGCACGCCTTTTTTGATGAGGGTTCCAGCCGTGAGATTTCCGGCAACATCTCTCCGGTTGATGCGTTGAAGTTCAAGGATCTGAAAAAATATAAAGACCGTATTACCCAAGCGCAAAAAGCCACGGGTGAAAAAGACGCTTTGATTACCGAAGTGGGGACGATTAACGGTTTGGAGGTGGTGGCGGCCGCTTTTGAATTTAAATTCATGGGCGGTTCCATGGGATCGGTCGTGGGTGAAAAGTTTGTACGCGCCGTGAACGAAGCCATTGAGCGAGAATGCCCGCTGATCTGTTTCTCTGCCAGTGGTGGTGCGCGTATGCAGGAAGCCTTGTTCTCATTGATGCAAATGGCTAAAACCAGTGCCGCGTTGGGACGTCTGCGTGCGAAAGGCTTGCCGTTTATTTCGGTGTTGACCGATCCGACCATGGGGGGCGTTTCTGCCAGTTTTGCGATGTTGGGCGACATCAATGTGGCCGAACCTAAAGCGTTGATCGGTTTTGCCGGGCCGCGAGTGATCGAACAGACGGTACGTGAAAAATTGCCGGAAGGCTTCCAGCGCAGTGAGTTCCTGTTGGAGCATGGTGCAGTTGATCGCATTATTCACCGTCACGAGTTGAGCAATGAAATTTCCAGCATGTGTAAAATGCTGCTGAATAAGCCGGCGTAATTACAGGGTTGATTTAAGAGTTAATGAACGCCCCATCCAGACAATCTGGACTTCAAGCCTGGATCGATTGGCTGCTCGCACTGCATGCACAGGAGATTGATCTGGGCATTGAACGTGTCGGCCAAGTAGCTGAAAAACTGAACATCAACAGGCCTGCAGAGTTTGTGATTTCAGTTTCCGGTACCAATGGTAAAGGGTCCAGTGTCGCCATGCTTTCGGCGATCCTGAAAGCTCAGGGCTATCAAGTCGGACAGTACACCTCTCCGCATATCCTGCGTTTTAATGAGCGTATTCAGATTGATGGTCAGCTGGCTTCTGACCAGGCAATTGTGGAGGCATTTGCTGAAATTGAAGTGGCCCGCGGCGACATTAAACTCACCTATTTTGAGTTTTCCACCTTGGCCGCTTTGTGGTTGTTTAAGCAGGCTCAAGTCGATGTCGCTGTACTCGAGGTAGGCTTGGGCGGCCGTTTGGATGCGGTGAACCTGGTGGATGCCGACGCAGCTCTGATTACCGCCATCGATGTGGATCATGCCGACTGGTTGGGAGATGACCGTTCACAGATCGCGATAGAAAAAGCCGGCATTACCCGCTCGGGCAAACCCGCGATCTGTTCTGACCCAAATCCGCCACACTCTCTGTTTGCTTATGCCCAGCAGCACCAAGTGCCTCTGCAAGGCTTGCAGCGCGATTTTGGGTTTGCTAAAACCGAACAGGCCTGGTCGGTTTTCAGTTTAGCCGAACCTCAAGACACTTTATTTTGTAAAGAATTACCGTTTCCTGCCTTAAAAGGCGAATTTCAATTGCAGAATGCAGCCGGTGTGATCGCGCTGTTGCATGCCATTCGTGAACGTCTCCCGGTAGATTGCGGTGCGATTAAAACGGGGCTCAAAACAGCCGTTCATCCCGGACGTTTGCAGAGTTTGCAGATTGGCGAACGTGCTTGGCTGATTGACGTGGCGCATAATCCGCAGTCGGCCCAAGCGCTGGCGGATTATTTGGCCGAACAGTCCGAGACGCCTCAATTTGTTAGTCTGTTTTCGGTTTTGAATGATAAGGATTGTGTGCCGATGATTCGTCAGATTGCGCCTTGGGTGAAAGAGTGGCGCATTGCGGATTTACAGATTCCTCGCGCCACCGACTTGAATACGTTAGCCGCTTTTCTGGTAGAGGCGGGGGTAACCAAAGAGCAGATCATAGGGTTTGACTCTATTAAAGCGTGTGTAGAAAGTGTGAAAGCGCAGGATGATGTGTCATTGCCCGTTTTGGTATGGGGGTCTTTTTTTACCGTTTCCCAGGTATTGGAGGCGCTTCAGAGTGGTTCTGATTTATTCACAGAAACATCCCGTTTGGAACAGGTGTCTTAATGGACGAAATCAGTAAGTTCAGGTTGACTGGCGCCGTCATATGGTTGACGTTGTTAGTCATCATTGTGCCGAGCTGGTACAGTAATCCGGTGAATTTTCAGCCTGAAGGCGAGCAAGTGATCGAACAGAGTTTCGACCAGCCTCTGGTGAATCAGGCTTATGTTCTGCCTAGCGCAGATGGACAAATGGATTCGGCGGCAGACACAAATGCGTTAACTCAAGCCGGTGACGGTGTTTCCAAATCTTCCGTTAAAACTCAGCCGGCGGCCTCTTCGATTTTAGAAAAAACGACCAACACTTCTACTTCAGTTTCGGCTAAGCAAAATGAAAACAACAGCGGTCAATGGTTGTTGAAGGTGGCGGCTTTTAAAGATATTCGCCAGGCCAACCGAGTGTTGGGAGAGTTGGATCGTGACTATAAAGTCTGGATTAAAGAATTTCCAAAAACTGGAACCTTCTCGGTTCGTACCGGTCCATATGATAATTTGGCGGACGCAGAGCGAGATAAACAGAAAATTGATAAGGCTTTACATACCCAATCGCAAATTGAGCGGTTAAAATAGTCAGTCTTATCTATGAATTTGATTCATTGTGTTCGTTAAGAACTTTTCACCGTTGAAAAAGAGAGTAACCCTATGTGTGGTATTGTTGGGATAGTGTCTGTTGGTCACAACTCTGTGAACCAAGAGATTTATGACGCCTTAACCATTTTGCAGCATCGCGGCCAGGATGCGGCCGGGATCGTCACTTGTGAGAACGGCCGTTTTTATCAGCGTAAGGATAATGGCCTGGTCAAAGACGTATTTCGTACCCGTCATATGCGAGACTTGCACGGCCGTATGGGAATCGGTCATGTGCGTTACCCCACTGCGGGGTCCTCTTCCAGCGCCGAAGCGCAGCCTTTCTATGTGAACTCCCCTTACGGTATCGCCATGGGCCACAATGGTAACCTTACTAATGCTGAGCAGCTTGGGCAGGAAATTTACCGTCAGGACTTGCGTCATCTGAATACCAATTCCGATTCGGAAGTGTTGCTGAATGTCTTCGCACACGAGCTGATGCAGCAGAAGAAATTGGTGATCGATCCAAGTGATGTTTTCAATGCGATTCGAGGGGTTCACAAACGTGCTCGAGGCGGCTATGCCGCGGTTGGACTCATTTCAAATGTCGGCGTATTTGCATTCCGTGACCCCTTTGCTCTCCGTCCGGTTGTGGTCGGTAAGCGCGAAACGGCCAATGGTACTGATTACATGGTGGCTTCCGAATCGGTGGCGTTAGATGGCTTAGGGTTTACTCTTGAAAAAGATTTGGCGCCTGGTGAAGCGGTGGTGATTACTGAACAGGGTGAGATCTTCTATGAACAGTGCGCTGAAAACCCTCAGTATTCGCCCTGTATCTTTGAATTTGTCTATTTTGCCCGCCCGGATTCCATGATCGATGATATTTCCGTCTATAAGTCACGTTTGCGCATGGGTGAAAAGTTAGCGGAGCAAATTTTACGTGTCTGGCCGGATCACGATATTGATGTGGTCATGCCGATTCCGGATACCAGCCGAACTTCTGCATTGGAGTTGGCTTCGAAGTTGGGAGTGCCTTATCGTGAAGGGTTTATTAAAAACCGTTACATTGGCCGTACCTTCATTATGCCCGGGCAGCAATTGCGTAAGAAATCGGTGCGTCAGAAGTTGAATCCGATCGATCTGGAGTTTGAAGGTAAAAATGTATTGCTGGTGGACGACTCCATCGTGCGAGGGACGACTTCCGGGCAGATCGTTGAAATGGCCCGTGAAGCAGGGGCGAAAAAGGTTTATTTCGCTTCAGCGGCCCCGGCGGTGCGTTTCCCTTATGTATACGGTATTGATATGCCGTCTGCCAGTGAACTGGTTGCGAATAATCGTACAACCGAAGAGATCGCTGAATTTATCGGTGCGGACCGTCTTTTCTATCAGGACTTGGATGATCTGATTGAAGCCGTGGGTGTCGGTAACGAGCAAATCAAACTGTTCGATACCTCTTGTTTCAGCGGGGAGTATGTAACGGGTGATATTACGCCTGAATATTTGGCATCGATTGACAGTGAGCGTAATGATGATGCACAAAGTGCACGTGCCGCCGCCGGGCAGGAGCCGGTAGGGATATATAACGGTTCTTAATGGGCTGAGCAGAAAACTAGGCAGAAAACTAGGCAGAATACAGTGATGAACGAATTTGATATTGCAACCTTGGCCGTGCGTGCCGGTTATGAGCAAACGCCTGAACAGGAAAACAGTGAAGCGATTTTCCCGACTTCCAGTTTCCGCTATCATTCCGCCGCACAAGCAGCGGCGCGTTTTAGCGGTGAGGAAAAAGGGAATGTCTATTCACGTTTTACCAATCCGACAGTGCGTACCTTTGAAAAGCGTCTTGCTTTGATGGAGGGCGGGGAAGCCTGTGTTGGAACGGCGTCTGGCATGTCAGCGATTCTGTCTACTTTTATGGGGATTTGTCAGGCCGGCGATCATGTGGTGTCATCGCAAAGCATTTTCGGTACGACTAAGGTCTTGTTTACCAAGTACCTTGCCAAGTTCGGATTAGAGGTTACGTTTGTTTCTCAGACGGATGTCGAACAGTGGAAGCAAGCCGTTCGTCCGAATACCAAGGCTTTTTTCTTGGAAACCCCATCCAACCCGCTGACCGAAATTGCCGATTTGAGCGCACTTTCTGCATTGGCAAAACAGAACGATTGTTTATTGATTGTGGATAACTGTTTCTGTACTCCGATTTTGCAGCGTCCACTGGAGCAGGGAGCGGATATTGTCATCCATTCTGCGACCAAGTTTCTGGATGGACAAGGGCGAGGGATCGGTGGCGCGGTTGTCGGTTCTGAGGCGTTGATTGAAGATGCGGTGCGCGGTTTTATGCGCACGGCGGGGCCTTCGATGAGTCCGTTTAATGCCTGGATATTTTTAAAAGGGTTAGAAACCCTGCCGGTACGCATGAAAGCGCATTGTGACAATGCCAAGCAGCTGGCGCAGTGGCTAACGGCACATCCGGCCGTAGAGCAGGTGTTTTATCCGGGGCTGGACAGCCATCCTCAATATGAATTGGCTCGCCGTCAGCAGGATGCTGGGGGAGGTCTGGTGAGTTTCCGCATTAAAGGCGGGCAGCCGGAAGCCTGGAAAGTGATTGACAGCACCCAGATGTTGTCGATCACCGCCAATCTGGGGGACGTGAAAACCAGTATTACTCATCCGGCCACCACAACGCACAGCCGTGTTTCGCCGGAAGAGCGTTTACAGGCCGGTATTACCGATAATTTGGTGCGTGTTTCGGTCGGTTTGGAGTCGATTGAGGATATTAAAAACGACTTGGCGCGAGGATTGGACGCTTTGATTTGAACAGGCCTGCTAGAGGAGGCCTGTTCAGTTAGACTGTTTATTTTTTGGGTAGGGGCAGTTGAGTTTCTTCATTCTGACGGTAGATGACGCAGGTCTTACCTACCGACTGTACCAGGAGAGCGCCAGTCTCCTGAAGAATATGGTCGACCACTTTTTTACGGTCTTCGCGGTCATCCACAGCAATCTTGATTTTCAAGATTTCGTGATGACTCAGAGTACTTTCCAGTTCGGCCATTAAGCTCTCTGTCACACCGTTGGCACCGATCATCACCATTGGATTGAGTCCATGGGCGATGCCTCGAAGGTATTTTTTTTGGTTCATAGAAAGTTTTTCTGGTTGGCTCATTGAAAATTCCGACAGTAATGATTATTAATTAAAGTATTCTGGCTTGTTAAGTGGAAAAATTTCGCTTAACGAGTCTAAAGTACACTATTGTAGTTGAAAACAGCAGATGGCGAGAAGTAAATCGAGTTCCGGTTGGCTTAAAGAACACTTTGATGATTATTATGTGAATAAGGCCAAGCAAGAAGGGTGGCGTTCACGTGCAGTGTATAAACTGCAGGAGATTGACGACAAGGATCAATTGTTCAAGCCAGGAATGTGTGTGGTTGATTTGGGTGCCGCTCCTGGTGGATGGTCACAATGGACCACGCATCGAATTGGAAATGAAGGTGAGGTGTTTGCTCTGGATATTCTTCCGGTGGAACCGTTTGCCGGGGTGACTTTTATCCAAGGGGATTTCCAGGAGGATGAGGTCTACCAGGCCTTGTTGGATGCACTCGCCGGGCGAGAGGTCGATGTGGTGATGTCGGATATGGCGCCTAATATGAGTGGCAATAAGGCGATGGATATTCCGCGGGCCATGTATCTGGTGGAGCTGACGGTCGATTTGGCCGATCAAGTGCTTAAGCCGAATGGTGATCTGCTGATGAAGGTATTTCAGGGCGAAGGTTATGAGCAGTTAATGAAAACCTTACGCGAAAAATACCGTAAGGTCATCACGCGCAAACCCAAGGCCTCGCGTCCACGAAGTAAAGAAATTTACCTTTTGGCTAGAGGGAAAAAGTAGCCAATATTAATTGTTATGATTAATAAAATAAATTACCGATAAATTCCGTTTATACGAATTTATGGTAAAGTATTTGTAATAAATTAAATCCAGTTTGTGATTCTCAAAGGTATCCGATGAAGAATGATATGTTAAAAAATGTGTTGATATGGGTCGTTGTCGCGATGGTGATGATGTCCGTATTTAACCACTTCAGCAGTCAATCGCAGAGTGCATCCAGCCGTTTGGACTATTCTGACTTTATTGAGCAGGTCCACCAGGGGCAGGTGAGTAAGGTGTCGATTGAAGGGGCTAGCATTCGTGGTGTGTATGTCAATGGCGATAGTTTCTCCACTTATAATCCGGGTGATCCAGGGTTAATGGGCGATCTTTTGGATAACCAGGTCAAAATTACGGCCCAGCCTCCTGAAGAGCAAAGCGTGCTGATGCAGATTTTCATCTCTTGGTTCCCGATGCTGCTGTTGATCGCAGTGTGGATTTTCTTTATGCGTTCGGTAGGCGGCGGCATGGGCGGCAAAGGCGGTCCTATGTCGTTCGGTAAAAGCAAAGCACGTATGTTGACCAGTGATCAGGTCAAAGTCACTTTGGATGATGTGGCCGGTGCGGATGAAGCCAAGCAGGAAGTGGGAGAGATTGTCGATTTCTTGAAAGACCCCAGCAAGTATCAGAATTTGGGCGGAAATATTCCGCGCGGTGTGCTGATGGTTGGACCTCCTGGAACGGGTAAAACCCTGTTGGCCAAGGCGATCGCGGGTGAAGCTAAGGTGCCGTTTTTCACGATTTCCGGTTCGGACTTTGTTGAGATGTTTGTCGGGGTTGGGGCGTCGCGTGTTCGAGATATGTTTGAACAGGCAAAAGCCAATGCACCTTGTATTATCTTCATCGATGAAATCGATGCGGTGGGTCGCAGCCGTGGCACCGGCATGGGTGGCGGTAACGACGAGCGCGAGCAGACATTGAACCAGATGCTGGTGGAAATGGACGGGTTTGAAGGCAACGAAGGGGTCATTGTCATTGCTGCCACGAACCGTGCAGACGTTTTAGACCCTGCGCTGTTGCGTCCGGGGCGTTTTGACCGTCAGGTGACCGTGGGTCTGCCGGATATTCGTGGCCGTGAGCAGATTTTGAAAGTGCATATGCGTAAAGTGCCTTTGGCTGAAGATGTCGATCCGGCGGTGATTGCTCGTGGTACTCCGGGCTTTTCAGGGGCGGATTTGGCTAACCTGGTGAATGAAGCAGCTCTGTTTGCAGCGCGTGAAAACCAGAAGTTAGTTACGCAAACGCATTTTGAAAAAGCCAAAGATAAAATCATTATGGGAGTCGAGCGCAAGAGCATGGTCATGAGCGAGAAAGAACGCAAAATGACGGCTTACCATGAAGCGGGGCATGCCATTGTCGGTTACTTGGTGCCAGAACATGATCCGGTTTACAAGGTGAGTATTATGCCGCGTGGTCGTGCTTTGGGTGTCACTATGTATCTGCCAGAAGAAGACAGTTACAGTTACAGCAAGCGTAAATTAGAAAGTCAGCTTTCAAGTCTGTACGGCGGACGTATTGCCGAGGAGCAGATTTATGGCCCCGATGCAGTAACAACCGGTGCGAGTAACGATATCGAGCGTGCGACGATGTTGGCGCGTAACATGGTGACCAAATGGGGTCTGTCCGATAAGCTTGGTCCGCTGATGTATGAAGAAGAGGATAAAGGTGGCTTTATGGGAACCTCCCGTAATGCGAATGTGTCGGGGGAAATTTCCAAAGAAATCGATATGGAGATTCGAGCCATCATCGATCGTAACTACAAGCGTGCCGAAGCGATTCTTAAAGAGCATGCGGATAAGCTTGAAATTATGGCGGATGCGCTAATGAAGTATGAGACGATTGATTCGGATCAGATCAAAAACATTATGGAGGGTCGTCCGGTTGGCGAACCGAAAGGTTGGGGGTCTTCTGACAGCGATTCTGGGGCTTCTGCAGCTTCAGATGCAGATGTTGAGTCCAAATCTGAGGAATCGGCCGATGCGGTTTCGGATGACCTTTCGGGCGATAAGCCGACACCGGATAGTGGCGAGCCTAAGTTGCATTAAAAGTCATCAGGCCTGCCTTAAGCCCCTTAACTGGGGCTTTTTTATGTCAATGGATTAGTCAATATGAACAAATTTATGGCGTTGTTAAATCATCAGTTTAAAGAGCTGGGAAGACCGCTGGTAATGGGGATTCTCAATGTGACACCGGATTCTTTTTCTGATGGTGGCCGGTTCAATCGTGCTGACGCGATGAAAAGTCAGATTGAAGAAATGGTATCGGCGGGTGTGGATATTATTGATATTGGCGGCGAGTCAACGCGGCCGGGAGCGCCGCCGGTTTCTCTTCAGGAGGAGTTGGATCGAGTTTTGCCCGCGCTTGAATGGGTTAAGGAAAATAGTGATGTTGCCGTTTCAATTGATACCTATAAAACAGAGGTGATGAGGCAAACATTGCTAGCCGGTGCCGACTTGATTAATGATGTAAACGCGCTACAGGCCGAAGGGGCATTAGAGGTGGTTTCGCAAGCGGATGTGCCGGTTTGCATTATGCATAAACAAGGTGATCCGCAAACGATGCAGATAGCCCCGCGCTATGATGATGTGGTGGCGGATGTGAGCAGTTTTTTGGAAGAGCGAGTACAGGCCTGTCGAAACGCGGGGGTGAAAGCAGAGCATATTTTAATTGATCCAGGGTTTGGCTTCGGCAAGACATTAGAGCATAATATCGCTCTTTTCCGTAGGTTGGATCGGTTTGCTCAAGGGCAGTATCCTGTGCTGGTTGGGGTTTCCCGTAAGACCATGATTGGCGCTTTGATGGGAGATGTACCCGTTGCTGAGCGAATGGTGGGGAGCGTCGTAGCCGCAGTCGTCGCGGCGCAAAAAGGGGCCGCGATTCTCAGGGTGCATGATGTTAAGGAAACCGTACAGGCGTTAAGTGTCGCAGAAGGGTTGTGCGATTAAATGTATTCGGAATTTCTGTCTGAGTTGGATATAGAGTTTTAATAAGAAATGAGTGCGCAAAAAAAATATTTTGGGACCGATGGTATCCGTAATCGTGTCGGAAAGGGGATGATTCGTCCGGACCAGATTCTAAAGCTTGGGTGGGCGACAGGTAAAGTGCTTAAGGCGAACGGACAGAAACGGGTGATGATCGGTAAGGATACGCGCATATCCGGTTATATGTTCGAGTCCGCCTTGGAAGCCGGCTTTATCGCAGCGGGGATTGATGTGCTGCTGCTGGGTCCGATGCCAACACCGGCGATTGCTTATCTCACGCAGACGTTGCATGCGGATGCGGGTATTGTGATCAGTGCCTCTCACAATCCGCATCATGATAACGGCATTAAGTTTTTTTCTGCGGATGGAAAGAAAATTTCTGACGATTTGGAGTTGGCGGTAGAAGCGGCCTTTGAGGAAGAGATGGAGGTGGTTCCATCTCATGAGCTCGGCAAAGCTCGACGTGTTGATGATGCTCAGGGGCGTTATATTGAATTTTGCAAAAGCACTTATACGGGTAAAGCTAAGTTAGACGGTCTTAAAATTGTGCTTGATTGTGCCAATGGTGCCACTTATCACGTGGCCCCAAGCGTTTTTGAAGAGCTTGGAGCGGAAGTGGTTGCAATCGGGGTCAATCCGGATGGGGTGAATATTAATCAGGGGTGCGGTGCAACGGATCTTAAGGCGTTACAGGAAAAGGTAATCGCTGAAAAGGCCGATTTGGGTATTGCCTTTGATGGCGATGGCGATCGGGTCATGATGGTAGATCATTTAGGGGAAATCTTAGATGGTGATGATGTTCTCTATATATTGGCGTGCGCTAACCGTGGAAAAATCGAAGGTGTGGTCGGCACAGTGATGAGTAACTTGGGGCTTGAGCTGGCCATAAAGGAAATGGGGATCGATTTTACACGTGCCTCGGTAGGAGATCGTTATGTCATGGAACAGCTTACAGCAAATGCATGGCAATTTGGATCGGAACCGTCAGGGCATGTGCTCTGTTTGGATAAGATTTCTACGGGCGATGGGATTGTGGCTGCACTGCAGGTGATGTCTGCGGTGACGGATCAGCAGTCCACACTGCATGAACTGAAGCAGGGAATGAAAAAACTGCCCAATGTCCTTAAAAATATTGTTGTTGAAAAACGTGCGGATATCACTTCAAATGGTGCGCTCAATAAAATGATTGCGGAAGTCGAAAAAGAATTGGGTCAAGAAGGGCGAGTTTTGATTCGGGCTTCAGGTACTGAACCGCTCATTAGAGTGATGGTAGAAGGTATGGACTTTGGCTTAGTCGAGGCTTGTGCAGAGCGGCTTTCTGCGGTTGTGCAAACAGAATTTTCATAAAATTGCAATATTGTAATTCCAAAAAGAAAACGCTAATATTGTTGAAATTTTGTGTTGGAGAATAGCAGATGAGAAAACCATTTGTTGCAGGTAACTGGAAAATGCACGGATCTAAAGCGTCGATCCTGACATTAGTGTCCGATTTGAACGCTAAGATTGAACAAGTGGGTGACGTAGATGTTGCCGTTTGTCCGCCTGCTATTTACATAGATTATGTTAATCGCACTTTATCTACAAGCAAAATTTCTGTTGGTGCGCAAAATATGGCTGAAGAACCGCACCAGGGCGCGTATACAGGTGAACAGTCTGTCGCGATGCTTAAGGATATGGGGTGTGAATATGTGATTTTGGGGCACTCGGAACGCCGTTCTATTTATGGTGAGACCGATGCTCAAATTGCCAACAAAGTGGCCGTGGCTTTAGAAGCCGGGGTGACGCCTATTTTGTGTGTGGGAGAAACTCTAGAGGAGCGCGAGTCAGGCGTCATGGAACAAGTGATTGCCACTCAGATGGATGCTGTCCTTGATAAAGTGGGGATCGCCGCATTCAAAAATATTGTGATTGCATACGAACCGGTTTGGGCAATCGGCACGGGTAAGACTGCATCACCTGAACAAGCACAGGAAGTGCATGCCTTTATTCGTGGCAAATTGGCTGAACAAGACAGCGGTGTTGCGGATAAAGTAGTAATTCAATACGGTGGAAGTGTGAAGCCGGATAACGCTGCACAACTATTTAGTCAGCCAGATATTGATGGCGGATTGATTGGTGGTGCTTCTTTAAATGCAGATGATTTCATTGCAATTTGTAAAGCAGCAGGCTGATTATGTTTCAAATTATCCTAGCAATTCATATTTTGATTGCGCTTATTTTAGTGATTCTTGTTCTTTTACAGCAAGGTAAAGGGGCAGATGCTGGCGCTAACTTTGGTGGCGGCGGCTCATCGACTTCAGTGTTTGGAAGTCGCGGTTCGGCAACCTTCTTGTCAAGGTTGACTGCCATCATTGCCACACTCTTTTTTATTACCAGTTTGACGTTGGCCTATTTAGGTAGTCAGCAAGCAAAAGGGTATCAAAGTGTTGTGAAGCAACCCGTTCAACAACCGGTAGAGAGTCCAGCTGAAACGGATACCCCAGTTGTACCGAACTAATTGAAAATATCGAATAAAGCCGATGTGGTGAAATTGGTAGACACGCCATCTTGAGGGGGTGGTAGCGCAAGCTGTGCCGGTTCGACTCCGGCCATCGGCACCAATTAACAAGCCCTTGCACTGTTGCAGGGGCGTTTTATAAAAAACGCTAGAAGAGGTCTAAAGCCAATGCTAGAAAGTTATCTTCCTATCCTGGTTTTTGTCATATTAGGTGTGCTCTTTGGGGTTGGGCCTATTTTGGTGGGTTATCTTTTGGGTCCTCAGAGACCTGATTCTGAAAAAAACTCTCCTTATGAGTGTGGTTTCGAGGCATTTGAAGACGCCCGTATGAAATTTGACGTGCGTTTCTATCTGGTAGCCATTCTTTTTATTATCTTTGACTTAGAAATTGCATTCCTTTTCCCATGGGCTGTTGTGCTCGATGAGGTTGGAACATTTGGATTGCTAGCAATGGGTGTTTTTCTGTCTCTGCTGGTTGTTGGCTTTATCTATGAGTGGAAAAAAGGTGCGCTGGAATGGGAATAGAAGGTGTTTTGAAGGAAGGGGTGGTTACCACTTCTGCAGACAAACTGATTAACTGGGCACGTACAGGTTCGCTTTGGCCGATGACCTTTGGATTGGCCTGTTGTGCTGTGGAGATGATGCACGCAGGTGCATCACGTTACGATCTGGACCGTTTCGGGATTATTTTCCGTCCAAGTCCACGTCAATCTGATGTGATGATTGTGGCGGGTACGTTGGTAAATAAAATGGCGCCAGCCTTGCGCAAGGTTTACGACCAGATGGCCGAACCACGCTGGGTGATCTCTATGGGATCCTGCGCTAATGGCGGTGGATACTATCACTATTCTTACTCTGTAGTACGTGGTTGTGACCGGATTGTTCCGGTCGATGTTTATGTACCTGGTTGTCCGCCGACTGCTGAAGCTTTGTTGTATGGAATCGTACAGTTGCAGAACAAGATCAAGCGTACCAATACCATTGCCCGATAACGACCCTTAAGAAGTAAGTTATGAAACAGTCTGTATTAGATTTACAAAATAAAGTAAGCCAAGAGCTAGGCAATAAAGTTGTAAGTTCAGCGGTTGCTTTTAATGAATTGACTATCGAGGTTAAGCCATCAGATGCTATCTCTGCTTTTACCACGCTAAGAGATAAGCTTGGTTTTGAACAGCTGATCGATCTTTGTGGGGTTGATTACCTGGATTACGGTCAAGCCAACTGGGAAACCATGCGCGCTGCAAACACCGGTTTTAGCCGTGGCGTTTTTGACTTTGCTGAAGACGAAAAAGACGATGCGCTTTCTATGGAACGACGCTTTGCAGTCGCTTACCACCTGCTTTCTGTTGAGAATAATCTGCGTATTCGCGTTAAGGTCTATCCCGAATCTACAGAAATGCCGGTCGTTGATTCTGTGATCGATGTATGGAATTGTGCTAACTGGTTTGAACGTGAAGCCTTTGATCTATATGGCATTCTGTTTAACGGCCATCCTGATCTTCGTCGAATTCTGACTGATTATGGTTTTGTTGGTCACCCATTGCGAAAAGATTTCCCGCTTACCGGCCATGTAGAAATGCGTTATGACGCAGAAAAAGGTCGTGTCGTTTATGAACCTGTCTCTATTGAAAACCGTGTGAATGTCCCTCGCGTCATTCGCGATGATGCTTCTGCTGAAGCGTAAGTAGGAGAATTACTATGCCTGAAATTCGTAACTATACGCTTAACTTCGGTCCGCAGCATCCATCCGCGCACGGTGTGTTGCGTCTGGTTCTTGAACTGGATGGTGAAACGATTGTGCGTGCAGATCCCCATATCGGATTACTGCACCGTGGTACTGAGAAGCTGGCTGAGTATAAGCCGTACAATCAATCGATCGGTTATATGGATCGTTTGGACTATGTATCGATGATGGCGAACGAACACGCCTATGTCATGGCCATCGAAAAAATGCTTGGCCTGGAAGTGCCTGAGCGTGCTCAGTATATTCGTGTCATGTTTGACGAAATTACGCGCATCCTTAACCACTTGATGTGGTTGGGCGCTCATGCACTGGATATCGGCGCTATGACCGTTTTCCTTTATGCTTTCCGTGAACGCGAAGACTTGATGGATTGCTATGAAGCGGTATCTGGTGCCCGTATGCACGCGACCTATTATCGTCCAGGTGGTGTTTACCGTGACCTTCCAGAAAGTATGGCGAAGTACCAAGAATCCAAGTGGCACTCTGGTAAAAAACTGGACAAATTAAATGAAACGCGTGAAGGATCGCTTCTGGATTTTATTGAAGCTTTTACTGAACGTTTCCCAGGTTATGTTGATGAGTATGAAACACTATTAACTGATAATCGTATCTGGAAGCAGAGAACGGTTGATGTCGGGATTGTTTCGCCTGAGCGTGCTCTGCAACTAGGTTTCTCAGGACCGATGTTGCGCGGCTCAGGGATCGCTTGGGATCTGCGCAAGAAACAGCCTTATGAAGTGTATGACCGTATGGACTTCGATATCCCCGTTGGTAAAACGGGCGATACTTACGACCGTTATTTAGTGCGAGTCGCTGAAATGCGCGAATCCAACAAGATCATCAAGCAGTGTGTTAAGTGGTTAAAGGAAAATCCAGGTCCGGTTATGGCCGAAAACCATAAGGTGACACCACCACCACGGGAAGACGTGAAAACCAATATGGAAGCGCTGATTCACCACTTCAAACTGTTCACTGAAGGTTACACCGTCCCAGCAGGTGAAGTGTATTCCGCTGTTGAGCATCCAAAAGGTGAGTTCGGTATTTATATGGTATCCGACGGTGCCAACAAACCTTATCGTTTGAAAGTACGCGCTCCTGGTTTCCCGCATTTGGCTGCTTTGGAAGAGATGTCAAAAGGGCATATGATCGCTGATGTAGTTTCTATCATTGGAACACAAGATATTGTATTTGGAGAAATTGACCGATGAGCTCCACCACAGAGTACAAAATGATTAAAGGGGACGTGAAGTCTCGAATCGATAAATGGATTTCAAACTATCCAGCGGATCAAAGACAATCTGCGGTCATGCCAGCCTTGCGTATTGTGCAAGAGGTAAACGGTGGTTACCTTACTACTGAATTGATGGATGAAATCGCTGATTATCTTGGTATGCCACCGATTGCGGTTTATGAAGTTGCCACCTTTTACGGTAACTATGAACATAAGCCAGTAGGTGAATTCAAGTTCTGTGTTTGCAACAGTATTTCTTGTATGTTGCGCGGTAAAGACGACATTATTGCGTATCTTGAAAAACGTTTAGGCATCAAAGTAGGTGAAGTGACTCCAGATGGCAAGTTCTCAATCAAGAAAGTTGAGTGTTTGGGGGCTTGCGGAGGAGCTCCAGTGATGCAGCTTGGTAAGGAGTATCATGAAAACCTTACCGAAGAATATCTAGACAAACTGATTACTGAGCTGGAGTAAACGATATGATGCCTCAAAATGAATGCTGTTACCGTTTAAACCACTTGGACCGTTCGTGGGACATTGATGTCTACATGGCTAACGGCGGCTATGAAATTTGGAAGAAAGTACTGGCTGGAGAGCTGGATCCGCAAGAAATTATTGAAGAGGTCAAAACTTCAGGAATTCGTGGACGTGGCGGAGCCGGGTTCCCGACTGGTTTGAAATGGAGTTTTATGAATCGCCTGGCTCCAGGGGATAAGTATATTCTGTGTAACTCGGATGAGGGTGAGCCAGGAACGTTCAAAGACCGCGATATTCTGCGTTATAACCCACACCAGTTGGTAGAAGGGATGATGATCGCCGGCTATGTAATTGGTGCAACGGCTGGCTACAACTACATCCGTGGTGAGTTCTGGGAACCTTATCAGCGGTTTAATAACGCTGTAAAACAGGCACGTGAAGCAGGCTTGTTAGGAAAGAATATTCTGGGATCCGGTTTTGATTTTGATCTGTATACCCATCTGGGAGCCGGAGCCTATATCTGTGGCGAAGAAACTGCTTTGATCGAATCGATTGAAGGGAAAAAAGGTCAGCCGCGTTTCAAGCCGCCTTTCCCGGCAAGTTACGGTTTATACGGTAAGCCGACTACCATCAACAACACCGAAACTCTGGCGTCTATCCCGATGATCCTGGCTAAAGGCGGACAGTGGTTTGCTGATTTAGGCGTTGAAAATGCCGGCGGGACTAAGCTTTATGCCGTATCTGGGCACGTTGAGAAACCGGGTAATTTTGAAATCCGTATGGGTACCCCGTTTAAGGATCTGCTGGAAGCCGCGGGCGGTATCTGGAAGGGACGCAAGCTCAAGTGCGTGATTCCTGGTGGCGCTTCGACTGCCATTTTGCCAGCGGAAAAGGCGATGGCGATGAACATGGATTACGACAGCATCGCTAAAGCCGGGTCGTTCCTGGGGGCGGGTTCGGTGATTATTATGGATGACCAGACCGATATCGTTAAAGTGATCGAAAACCTGAGTCATTTCTACTGGGATGAGTCCTGTGGTCAGTGTACGCCATGCCGTGAAGGAACGGGCTGGTTGTACCGTGTCGTCAAGCGTATCCGCGAAGGCAAAGGCCGCCCTGAAGATATTGAAAGTTTGAAAAATGTTTCCGGAAAAATCATGGGTAACGTGATTTGCGGTTTAGGCGATGCGGCAACGATCGCTCTGACCAGCGCGCTGGAACATTATGAACACGAGTTCAGACATTATATTGAGCACGGCTGTAGTATTTACGATCGTCAATAAGCCTCTCCTGGGGAGTAGGCCTGCTCAAATTCGCTAAGTTCAATTAGGTTAAAGAATTATGGTAAAAGTAGAAATTAACGGACAGGTTGTCGAAGCGCGTGAAGGGGACATGTTGATTGATGTCGCTGATCAGGCGCAGATCTCAATTCCCCGTTTTTGTTACCACAAAAAACTTTCGATTGCTGCAAACTGCCGTATGTGTCTGGTAGAGGTGGAAGGTGCATGGAAACCGCTTCCAGCCTGTGCCACACCAGTCACTGACGGAATGAAAGTCTTTACAAAATCGCCGAAAGCGATTGCGGCACAAAAGTCAGTAATGGAGTTTCTACTGATCAACCACCCGTTGGATTGTCCTATTTGTGACCAAGGTGGTGAGTGTGAACTGCAAGATGTTGCTATGGATTATGGTGACGATGTCTCTCGTTATACCGAAGCCAAACGTATTGTCGGTGACCGTGATGCCGGTTCACTTATTCAAACCGATATGACGCGTTGTATCCACTGTACCCGATGTGTTCGTTTCGGTCAGGAGGTCGCCGGAATGATGGAGTTGGGTGCAACTGGCCGAAGCGAGTGGATGGAGATCGGTACCTATATCGAAAAATCGATCACGTCTGAAATGTCTGGAAACATGATTGATCTATGTCCGGTAGGAGCTTTGACGTCAAAGCCATTCCGTTATTCTGCACGTGCGTGGGAATTGAAGTCTCATAATGGTATCGCAGCTCATGACAGCATAGGATCAAACATCATTCTGCATTCAAAAGACAATGAAGTTAAGCGTGTCGTACCGCGTGAAAATGAATCGATCAACGAGGTATGGCTTTCAGATCGCGATCGCTTCTCTTATGAAGGGATCAACTCCGACGAGCGCTTAACTCAGCCTCAAATTAAAGAAAACGGCCAATGGAAAACTGTCGATTGGGAGACCGCACTGCAGTTTGCGGTTGAAGGTCTTCAGACACAGTTAAAAGATGCATCCAAGGTTGGCGTATTGGCTTCAGCCAACGCAACCGTTGAAGAACTGCATCTGTTGCAAAAATTGGCACGCGGTGTGGGTATTGAGAACATTGATCACCGTTTGCAACAGCGCGACTTCTCTCTCGATGCAAGTGGATTCCACACCCCTTCTTTGGTACCAACACTAGAAGAGGCAGAAAAACTGCAGTCTGCTCTGGTGATCGGGTCGTACCTAAGAAAAGAACTGCCGATTTTGAACCATCGCATTCGTAAAGCGGTGTTGGCAGAAGCGCAGGCACATGTGATCAACCCGGTTGAATTTGACTTTAACTATCCTCTAGCCACCCACCTGGTGAGCGAAACCAACTTTGTTTCTGAGGTGGCTGCCATTGCTAAAGCCGCTGTTGAAATCGCCGGACAGAACGAACAGGCCTGGTTAAACGCTGTTGAAGTGAACGACTCACATCGTCAAATCGCACAGTCTTTGAAATCTTCGGAGAAAGCCGCAGTGATGTTAGGTCAAATCAGCCTGACGCATGGCAGCTACGCTAAGTTGCAGAAGTTGGCCGCGGTTATCGCTGAAATGACAGGTTCAACTTTAAGTATTTTGCCAATCGCTGCCAATGAGGTTGGTGCAAGCTTGGTTAACTGTTTGCCTATGAAAGGTTTGAATGTCACGCAAATGCTGGAAGGTTCAATGAACGCTTTCATCAATTATGCTGTTGAACCTGAAATGGATTCCATTCATGCCGATAAAGCATTGCAAGCTATGCAAAAAGCAGCATTTGTGGTGAACTTCACCGCTTTTGATAGTGATGTTCAGCGTGATTATGCAGATGTATTGTTGCCTATCGCAACCTTTGCAGAAACGGCAGGTACTTTTATCAATGCAAACGGTATTAAGCAATCATTCAAAATGGCGGTAGAACCTAAAGGTGAAGCCAAAGCGGGATGGAAAGTATTACGCGTATTGGGCAATCTGTTTGATGTGACTGGTTTTGAACAAACACATTCAAATGAAGTGTTGGCTGAAGTGCTGGATAACCCTGCCAAGTCCGTTGACTTTTCAGCTGTTGATATTGAGCTAAAAGGTGGGGATGACACGTTCTCTATTATTTCACCTTATATGACGGATGCCATTGTAAGACGTGCGCCGTCTTTGCAAGCTACGCCTGACGCTCAGGCTCAACCAATGAAAAAAGGATAATGTAGATGTTTGACGCGATCCAAGCTTTTTTATCTGGCTTTTTATACGATTGGTTGGCCATCCTCATCACCTTGGTGATTCAGGCGGTAGTGGTGATTCTTCCGATTATGTTGGCGGTGGCCTGGCTGACCTACGCTGAGCGTAAGGTGATCGGTTATATGCAGGTTCGTATGGGACCGAACCGCGTTGGTCCGGGCGGTTGGTTGCAGCCCATTGCGGATGCCTTGAAGCTGATGACCAAAGAGGTCATTTTTCCGCATCAATCCAATAAGTACCTGTTTATTATTGCACCGGTGCTATCGATTGCACCGGCTGTCGCAGTATGGGCGGTTATCCCGTTCTCGCCAGATGTGGTGGTTGCGGACATCAATGCCGGGATCTTGTATGTATTAGCCGTTTCGTCGATTTTGGTTTACGGGACCGTTATTGCCGGTTGGGCATCTAACTCAAAATATGCGTTTTTGGGTGCGCTGCGTGGTTCCGCACAAAAAATCTCTTATGAGATCGCAATGGGCTTTGCGTTGGTGACGGTTTTGATGATTGCCGGCAGCATGAATTTGCAAGATATTGTGAATGGGCAGCAGGGCGGCGTATGGAACTGGTACCTGTTACCGTTGTTGCCGATGTTTGTTGTTTACTTCCTATCAGGCCTGGCTGAGACCAACCGTACACCATTTGATATCGTAGAAGGTGAAGCTGAAATCGTTGCCGGTTTCCATGTTGAATATTCAGGTATGACCTTCGGGGTGTTCATGCTGGCGGAATATGCGATGATGATTTTGATCTCGTTTATGACGGCCATTATGTTCTTGGGTGGCTGGTTGTCACCATTTGAAGGTATTCCACCATTAGAAACCCTGTTTGCTTGGGTGCCAGCATTTGGTTGGTTAGCCTTTAAGGTGAGTTTCTTACTGTTTGTTTTCATCTGGCTACGTGCCACATTCCCTCGATACCGTTATGACCAGCTTATGCGCTTGGGATGGAAAGTGTTAATTCCTGTGACAATTGTCTGGGTATTCGTTGTCGGTGCAATGAAATACTTCCAGTTTGGTCCTTGGTTTAATTAATTAGAGGCAAAAATGGTTAAATTTATCAAACATCAGGTTAAGACCTTTGGATTGACCGAGCTTTTCAAAGGGCTTGCATTAACCGGAAAATACCTATTCAAAAAGAAAATTACGGTTCGTTATCCGGAAGAGAAGACACCATTATCACCTCGTTTCAGAGGGCATCATGCGTTACGCCGCTACGAAAACGGTGAAGAGCGTTGTATTGCTTGTAAATTATGTGAAGCCGTTTGCCCAGCAAATGCCATTACGATCGAATCCGAGGAGCGTGACGATGGTTCGCGTCGTACTACGCGCTATGATATTGACATGTTTAAGTGTATCTACTGCGGTTTCTGTGAAGAGGCCTGTCCGGTTGATGCCATCGTTGAGACGCGTGTTTTTGAATATGAATTTCAAGAGCGCGGCCCGCATATTATGACCAAAGACAAATTATTGGCCTTTGGTGATAAACATGAAGCTCAAATCGCTGCTGATCGCGCAGCCGATGCTAAATATCGTTAATAAAGAGATTCCAAAATGACTTTTGAGCAATTTATTTTCTATGTACTTGGTGCGCTAGCGATCGTTTCCGGATTGATGGTGATTACAGTTAAAAACCCGGTAAAAGCAGCGCTTTGGTTAGTGTTGGCCTTTATTGCCACGGCAGGTGTTTGGATTATGGCCCAAGCCGAATTTTTAGGTTTGGTACTGATCCTGGTCTATGTCGGTGCGGTCATGGTGTTGTTCCTGTTTGTTGTCATGATGCTTGATATCAATTTGGCACAGCTGAAAGAAGGCTTCACCCGTTACCTGCCGTTAGGCGCTATGGCGTCGGTGGGTATTTTAGCGATGATGTATATGGTGTTGGGTCCTGATCATTTCGGTTTGGAAGTGACCGGTGCGCCTGTGCAGCAGTCTGCGAACTTCAGTAATACCAAAGCGATTGGTGTACCCCTTTATACCACTCACGCTTATGCGTTTGTATTGGCGGCGGTTTTGCTTTTGGTCGGGATTGTAGCGGCCATCGCTCTGACTTTGCGCCGTCGTCCACCTAGAGAAGTGTTGTACCAAAACATTGATCAACAGGTAAAAACAGAAAAGGCAGACCGTTTGACGATGGTCAAAATGGAATCGGTTGTAGAAAAAGAACTGCCGGAAAAAGAGGAGGAGAGCAAGTGATTGCGTTGTCTGATTATCTAATTTTTGGCGCGATTCTGTTTACCATCAGTATGGCCGGTATCTTTTTGAATCGTAAAAATATTATTGTGTTGTTAATGTCAATTGAGCTTCTGCTTTTGGCGGTAAACACCAATTTGGTCGCGTTTTCACATTATTTGAATGATGTGACCGGGCAGATTTTTGTTTTCTTCATCCTGACGGTTGCTGCGGCTGAGGCTGCGATCGGTCTGGCTATTATTGTGCTCGTATTCCGTAATCGTAAGAGCATCAATGTTGATGATCTTGGATCGCTGAAGGGGTAGTTCTTGATGTTACATACAATTCTTACCGTTATTTTATTAGCGCCACTGTTTGGTGCCATCATTGCTGGTCTGTTTGGACGACAGGTCGGGCGCAAGGGTGCGCACTCGGCGACGATTGCCGGGGTTGCGATTTCCACTATTCTGTCTTTCTATGTCTTCAAACTGTTCATGATCGATGGTCATGAAGTTTACAACGCCAGTTTATATACCTGGATGGTAACGGATGGTATTCGCTTTGAAATTGGATACATGATTGATGAATTGTCAGCGACCATGATGTTGGTGGTGACATTTGTCTCTCTAATGGTGCATATCTATACCATCGGTTATATGGACCACGATGAAGACTACTCGCACGATAACCCTTATTATCAGCGTTTCTTCAGCTACATCTCTCTGTTTACGTTCTCCATGCTGTCTCTGGTCATGGCGAACAACTTCCTGCAATTGTTCTTTGGTTGGGAAGCCGTTGGTTTAGTTTCTTATCTGTTGATCGGTTTCTACATGAAGCGCGAATCAGCGATCCAAGCGAACCTAAAAGCGTTCTTGGTGAACCGCGTCGGTGACTTCGGCTTCATTCTGGGGATTGCTATGGTGTTTGTTTATTTCAACACCATGGACTATCAAGAGTTCTTTGCACAATTGACCTCACAACGCGATGTGATGATTGAGATCATCCCGGGTGTTGAATGGTCGATGATTACCCTGATGTTAATCCTGCTATTTATCGGAGCCATGGGTAAATCGGCACAGATGCCTCTGCATGTGTGGCTTCCAGAATCGATGGAAGGTCCGACTCCGATTTCGGCATTGATTCACGCGGCAACGATGGTTACTGCAGGTATCTTTATGGTGGCACGTCTGTCGCCGGCGTTTGAATTATCTGAAACCGCATTGAGTGTTGTGCTGATCGTCGGTGCCCTGACTGCATTCATGATGGGGCTGTTAGGTCTGATTCAAAATGACATCAAGCGCGTAGTGGCTTATTCCACGCTTTCACAGCTGGGTTATATGACAGCCGCGCTCGGTGCCTCAGCCTATGCAGCCGGTATGTTCCACGTACTGACGCATGCTTTCTTTAAGGCGTTGCTTTTCCTAGCGGCGGGTTCGGTCATCATTGCCATGCACCACAAGCAGGATATCCGCGAAATGGGTGGTCTTAAGAAATACATGCCGATTACTTATGCGGCGATGTTAATCGGATCCTTAGCTTTGATCGGTTTCCCTGGCTTCTCAGGATTCTTCTCGAAAGACAGTATCTTATTGTCTCTGAATGAGAGTGATCGTTTTGGTGCCACCTTTGCCTATGTCTTGTTGATGGCTGGTGTGTTTGTTACCGCTTTCTACAGCTTCCGTATGTTCTTCATCGTTTTCCATGGTGAGGAGAGCGAATACGTGCGCACGCATGAGATGAAAGAGTCTCCATGGGTAGTGACGTTACCGCTGATTCTATTGTCGATTCCTGCGGTACTGATGGGGCTGCCAATGATCGAGCCGATGTTAAACGGCAGTTATTTCGGCAACTCGGTATTTATCTTGGCTGAAAACGACACCATGATGGCGGTCTACAACAACTATTTCCATGGTGTGGTTGATATGATCGTTCACTCATTCATGACATTGCCAGTGTGGTTAGCTCTATCGGGTGTATTCCTGGCGTGGTTGATGTATATCAAACAGCCTCAAATTCCGGCTAAGCTAAAAGCCATGTGCCCACGTGGTCACTATGTTCTGGAAAATGCTTATGGATTTGACCGTTTGAATGAAATTGTCTTCGTTGACGGTACGCGTAAGTTGGGTGCCTTCTTTACCCGTGTTGTGGATCAGAAGATGATCGATACGGGTATGGTAACCAATACTTTTATGGCCGTGTTCAATTCAGCGGTGGCCCTACGACAATCACAAACCGGTTTCTTGTACCATTATGCGTTTGTGATGATTTTCGGCCTGCTAGCCATGCTGATTTGGGTACTTTGGTAATTTAAGAGAATAAGAAGAGAAGGGAACAAATTCCATGTTATCAAGTTATCCTATATTAAGCACACTGATCTGGCTGCCGATTATCGGGGGCCTACTCGTTTTGTTTGCTGGCCGAAATAACGACACTGCCGCTAAGTGGCTTTCTCTGATTACAGCTTTTGTCACATTCCTGTTGTCCTTGCCACTATGGACCGGCTTTGACACGACCACTGCGTCAATGCAATTCGTTGAAAAGGTTGAGTGGATTCCGGCGTTTAACATCTATTACCACTTAGGTGTTGACGGACTTTCTATGCCACTGGTTCTATTGACGACCTTTACTCAGGTTTTAGTGATTGCTTCTGCTTGGGATGTGATCAAAGAGCGTGTTGAACAGTACATGGGTGCCTTCCTGATTATGGGCGGTATGATGACCGGTGTGTTCGTGGCATTGGATTCCATTCTGTTCTATGTGTTCTGGGAAGCGCTGCTGATTCCAATGTTTATCGTCATCGGTAAATGGGGGGGGCCGCGCCGTGTTTACGCAACGCTGAAGTTCTTCTTGTATACCTTCTTCGGTTCGGTATTCATGCTGGTCAGCTTCCTGTACATGTATTACCAGTCAGGCAGCTTCTCAATCCTGGATATGCATACCATGCACTTGGGAATGACCGCACAGATTTTGATCTTCCTGGCATTCCTGATCGCGTTTGCAGTCAAAATTCCAATGTTTCCGGTACATACTTGGTTGCCTGACGCTCACGTTGAAGCGCCTACGGCAGGATCAGTCGTGCTGGCTGCGATCATGCTGAAAATGGGTGGATACGGTTTCGTCCGTTTCAGCCTGCCCATTACTCCGGATGCATCGATGGAACTGGATTGGTTAGTGATCTTGTTGTCCTTGATCGCAATCGTCTATATCGGTGTCGTGGCTTTAGTACAAAGCGATATGAAAAAGCTGGTTGCCTACTCCTCTATTTCGCACATGGGGTTCGTCACCCTGGGTATGTTTGTACTGTACGACATTTTGCAGTCAACCGGTTCTTTGCAGGGTGCGCAGCTCGGTATGGAAGGGGCGATGGTGCAGATGATTTCACACGGTTTCATCTCCGGTGCGATGTTCTTGGCGATTGGTGTTTTGTATGACCGTATGCACACCCGTGAAATTTCGGCTTATAGCGGTGTGGTTAACAAAATGCCTTGGTTTGTGATGTTTGCCGTGCTGTTTGCCATGGCAAACGTGGGGCTGCCTGGTACATCCGGTTTTGTCGGTGAGTTCATGGTTATTCTGAGCTCGTTCAAGGCGAATATCTGGTTTGGTGCCATTGCCGCGCTGACATTGATTATTGGTGCCGCTTATACGTTGTGGATGGTTAAGCGTGTATTTTTCGGTCCGATTACCAATGAGAATGTTGAACAACTTCAGGATCTAAATAAACGCGAGTTTGCCATTATGGCGACCTTGGCTGTTGCAGTTGTTGTTCTGGGTGTTTACCCAGGCCCGTTGATGGAGGTTATGCATACTTCCGTTGAAAACCTTTTGGTTCAAGCAACAACTTCAAAACTTTAATTAATAGGTGAATGAACAGTATGAACTTTGTAATTCCTGCTTTTGCCCCGGCAATTCCAGAAATGGTTTTGTTGGCTATGGCATCCTTTATTTTGGTAGCGGATACTTTCTGGTCTAAGAAATACCAGTTTGCAACATACTATGCGACGCAACTGACCATGATTGTGGTGGCGTACTTCATCATGACCAGCTTTGCTACAGCTCAAGTCATCACCTTTGATGGAAGTTTCGTTCGCGATAGTTTTGCCGATATCCTTAAGCTGTTTATTCTGTTGGTCTCTTTTGGTATTTTCTTATTCTCTAAAGAGTACCTATTACAGCAGAAGTTCTACAGCGGTGAATATTTTGTATTAGGCCTGTTCGGGGTTCTGGGGATGTTTGTTATGGTCTCTGCCTATAACTTCATTACCTTGTACCTGGGTCTGGAAATCATGTCATTGTCGATTTATGCCATGATCGCTCTGCGTCGTGATTCTTCCGAAGCGATTGAATCCGGTATGAAGTATTTTGTATTGGGGGCTTTGGCAACCGGTATTCTGCTGTACGGCTTCTCGATGATTTACGGTGCGACTGGTTCTATTACCTTCCCGGAAATTGCGCAAATCATCGATTCTGGTAAGGCTGATCCAGTGGTATTGTCATTTGGTGTGGTGTTTGTGGTGATCGGTTTGGCCTTCAAGCTGGGAGCGGTGCCATTCCATATGTGGGCACCGGATGTTTACCATGGTTCGCCTACCGCGGTAACCTTGTATTTGGGGACCGCGCCTAAAATTGCAGCGTTTGCGATCATTTATCGTCTATTGGCGGAAGGGATGCCAGGTTTGGTACACGATTGGCAAACGTTGTTGATTATCCTGTCTGTCTTATCGATGGTGGTAGGTGCAATCGTGGCGATCGTGCAAGAAAATTTAAAACGTATGCTTGCATATTCAGGGATTGGTCACGCAGGCTTCTTGTTGTTAGGTGTGCTGGCCGCGAACCCTGACGGTTATGCGGCGTCGATGTTCTACATTATTGTCTATGCGATTACCGGTGTTGCAGGTTTCGGTATGATTATCGCGTTGGCCCGTACTGGTAATGAGTTTGACAAAATTGCAGACTTTAAAGGCTTGAACGGACGTAATCCGTGGCTGGCTTTCATGATGCTGATCGTCATGTTCTCTATGGCCGGTATCCCTCCATTTATCGGGTTCTTTGCCAAGGTTGTAGTGATCGAAGAAGTGGTTAAAGCCGGCTTTGTATGGATTGCGATTATCGCGGTTGTTACTGCTGTTATCAGTGCCTTCTACTACTTGCGTGTGGTTAAGGCTATGTATTTTGATAAAGCCGAAGAGACGGCACCAATTGCTCCGGTTAGTTCTCAGTTGAACTGGGCGGTAAGTTTAGTCTCTGTGGCCTTATTGGTTCTGGGTCTAATGCCGTCCTCATTGATTGAGCTGAGCTATCAAAGTATCGGACTCAACTAATCTGAGCAGGCCTGGTAAAAAGCCCGTTTATCGGGCTTTTTTTATAAACAGCCATCTGCAAATTGTTTAAACTATCCCAACTAACTTAATTTGACAAACAAGAGAGGCAAACATGAGTGTTGATCAGGCGGTATGGTTACTGTTGATAACAGCCATTGTGCTGGCAAATATTCCATGGATTCTGTCTAACCGAATCTTCATTTTCATTAAGATGCCTCAGAAGTCTGTCGTAGTCAATTTACTGGAGTGGTTGCTGTATTTTATTCTGACAGGTATCTTTGCATATTTGCTTGAGCAGAAAAGCATGGGGCATGTTCAGGAGCAAGATTGGGAATTCTATGCCGTGACGTTTTTTATGTTTATGATTTTCGCCTTTCCAGGCTTTATTTATCGCTATAATTTGAAAAAATTTCTTAAAACAAAAAATAACTGATTTAGAGAAAATAAATGTTATAAAAGGGGTTGTAATATTCCTGTAACCCCCTATAATACGCCCCAACGAAACGGAAACGTTACGAACTACAAATTGACGCGGGGTGGAGCAGCTTGGTAGCTCGTCGGGCTCATAACCCGAAGGTCGTTGGTTCAAATCCAGCCCCCGCTACCAAATTTAATTAGTTAATTCATATAGTTAGCTAATATAAGAAGCCGGATTTATTCCGGCTTTTTTATTTCTATGCCCTATACTATGCCCAGTCCTTTCGCATAGCCTTTCAAAGCATCTACATTAAAGTGTGCATATCGCTGAACCGATTTAATATCACGCCAGCCGCCAAGCTCTTGAAGCACTTCTAATGGTGTTCCATTTTGAATATGCCAACTTGCCCATGTATGACGTAAATCATGCCAACGGAAGTTTTGGATGCCTGCTTTTTCAAGTGCGAGTCGCCATGACTTTGTGCCTGCTTTTTTGACAGGTTTTCCTCTGTAGGTGAATACAAAGGTTTCGTGTTTTCCGACTTGACGATTAATAATCGTTTTTGCCGCATCGGTTAACACCACTAGGTAAGGCTTGCCGTCTTTGAGGACATCTTCTCCTTCGATATAAACTACACCTCGATCAAGGTCAACCTGATCCCAACGCAGACCCGTGACATTTGACTCTCTTAATCCCGTTTCAAGGGTAAAGTGCGCCATTGCTTGGGTATGTGTTTGCAGATGCTTTAGAAGTTTTGTGGCTTCTAGGTGTGAAATCCATCTCACACGCATTTTTGGGGTGGATAAAAGCTTAATGTAAGGTGGGTCGCACTTTACACGCCACTTTTTATAAGCCAGATTAAACAAGGCTCTGATTTTTTCGAGAGACTTGTTAATCGTGGCGTTTTTCACTCCTTGTTTTTGACGAGATTCGATCAATTGCTCAATGTGTTTACCGGTAATTTCATGAAGTTTCAGATGCCCAAAGTATGGGTCTAAAAGCCGAAAGAGTGAAATATTATCCTTTGGGCTTTTAGTCTCTGATTCTGAAATATACTTGATAACACCTTCGCGCCATGACATTTCAGGTCGTTCTCCAAACTGTGCTTGGCGGTAGAGTTCGTATTTAAGCTTGGCTTCAAACTCTTCTGCTAAGGCACGCGTTTCAGTCCGAGTAGATTGTCGTATAACCGATCCGTCTGGTGCTGTGAACTTACACCACCAATATTTTGAGTTGCGTTGCTTATAGAGAGACATTTCTCGTTACTCCTGTGATCAACGCAATCACGCCAATCACTATTATTACTCACTCGTGTTGCGTTTAGCAATTCCTCCAATTTAAAGCGTAGCTCACCGCCGATCTTATAATGGGGGTAGCCATATCGTTTAATGTTCCGTCGAAGTGTCTCAGGATGGAAACCTAGGGCTTCAGCGGCTTGTTTGAGTGATAAAAGGGGAGTTTGTTCAATCATCGTATAACTCCTCTATTGGGATATTGAAACGCTTGGCACGTTCACGGAGTTTGCTATTGACTACAGCCCCTAGAGTTTGTCCTCTATGAGAGTAAAAGACCTCTGCTTGCCTGACGTATTCGCTAATAGCTTCGTTTATATCGTTAATACGTCTGGATGCCATAAAGGAGATTAAATATCCGAGTCCATTTATAAATAGCGTGTTGTCAATTGGTTCCTTGGTTGTTGGAACGTCTTTGATAATAGGGCTAGCTCCTTGAGAGGTCGCTTGCTGAATTTCACTCCAAGCAGGGTGAATAGGCCAGCGTGAACGATTAGAGTCTTTGGGGTTAGGAATGACCAGTTTGAGCCAGTGTTCGGTAACTGCCGCCCATAACTCTTTCTGCTTGGCGATAGCTGGTTCAATAGACCTAAGGCCTATTTGTTTTAGGACTTCTGTGTGAAATTCAAACTCGACACGCCAAACAGTAGATTCGCCATTCCAGCCTTGAGACTTCCACAGGTCATACAGATACACCTTGTTTGATTGCTCTTTAATCTCACGAGTTTTGTCATATACACGGCAGACCACACCTTGTTTACCGAATTTAAAACCAGAGCGTTCTCCATTAATTAAAAAGCTATTGATCTTGTTTGCTTGTGTAATCCAATCTCTGTCTGAGACATCATTGAAAGAGAAAGAATCAGAGAAGAAATCAAAGCATAGGTCAATACGACTGATTAAAGGGTTTGTTGAATTTAACATGATTGTTCCTCCCCAGTAATCTTGCCAATAGTGGATATGGTTTTCTGAAGGTCATCCAATATCTTTTCTAGCGGTTGATGGGTGAGTAATTCACTACTGATTTGAACCGATGCTAAAGGCAAGGTGGTAGCTTTAGCAGAAGAGATTTTTATATAAAACCAGTTGTCTTGAAGTACATAAGCGAAGTTTTTTGTACCAGAAGGGCGCACTTCAAAACAATGATTTAAAACTCTAAACACAGCCTTGGATGAATGTAGTGATGTTTTGTTACCAGCAATGAGTTTTAGGTCATTTAGTTGTTCATCAACTTCAGGAAAAATTTTTCCTCTAAATGTTAAATATAGGCTATCTATAGCTTGTCGTAGCGGGGTGATGATTGAACCATTGTTGTAGGTATGGGGTGCTGTCTTACAAGGTAAGGCACCTTTATTGAACGCTCGCGAGCAGCCTTTCGGCAGCGCAGAACCTGCGCCTGCCTGTAAGCCTGCGCTCTCACGCGCCTCAATTTCAGAATTCATGTTTGAATTAGACATAACCTGTCTCCTTTGTTAATTACTCAAAATTAACGATCGATCGTTGGAAACAGATTAAATAACTTACTCAATTAAAAATCATCGACACGTTTTGTCAATTTTATGTCTTAAGTGATTTTATGATTCGATTCACTTCTCTAAAAAGGCTCTCTGGCTCTTTATAGTCAGAGTAGTATTTTTTTAAAAAAGAGACTTTTTGGTCTTTTGATAATTGGTCATAGTAACCATTTTCAACTAATAACCACGTAGCAAAAATAAGGTCTGGATATCTTCTGTTTGGTTTGGTTAGCTTTTCAGAAGATATCGCTTTCGACAGGTTTTTCAAGAAGCTTGAATCATTGTAAACAACAGCTTCGTTGATCCTGTTTCTGACAGGGGGATAGAAAATAATTGTCTTGTCAATTTGCAATACTTTATGGAGTGTTTCTTCATTGATTAAGTCGTTCTGTTCTAATTGTTTGAATAGAGATTGCATTGATGTTTTATGGATTAAAATACATTCATAACTTTTTAACAGGACGTAAAATGCAGGAAAGTTCTTGTCGTAATCCAATTGTGGTTCAGATTTAGGTTGTTTATTGGGGTGTTTTTCTACGTCTGAAATCCATGATTTCCAAAATTCTTTGTCATGAAGCTTCAATAAAAACTCGTATCTTTTCTCTAAAGAAAGGGTTGATTCTGTTCTTGATACTCCCGATGCCTGAGAGATAATCTCTCTAAAGTCCAGTAAATATAAATCGTGCCAAGGCTTGATTACTGAAAAGTCAAAGTTATCTTCTGGTTCAAATTCCTTGAGCGATTTGACTAAGTCCAAAATATTGTCAATATCTGACTCAAGGACAACCTTCAGCATTTCAAAACGATTAAAGTCCATAATTAATTCTAGGTTATCCATGCCTTATATTTATAATCAAATTTGATTCACTAGTCGAAATTAGCCTTCTACAAGAGAGATATAGTGATATGGTATGTCACGTCTATCGATGTTAATTGCTATTACTAGGCAGTATTTTACATGCTCAGGTTCTAAACCTAATTTAGATGCATGCTCGATGAATTCATAGCGCCTATCTTGATTCCCGTCTTTGAAAAGAACAATTGATAAAGCATATTCTGATGCGTTTGGTGGACAATACACAATAATATTTTTATGTTCTTCAACCTGCCATCTTCTATCTACTACTTTAGACAAATCTTGTATATGTCGAACTAGTTCGCTCTGATCATCAGGAGGAAAGCGATTAAGAATACATCCTATTTCTGTCCAGCGAGGTGTAGCTCTCTCTTCAAGTTTGAAGAAAATCTCTTTGAATAAAGGAGATATATTCGGTTGTGGCTTATTAATTAATATGCCTTGATCTTTTGAAATATAGTATTTATCTAATGGATCAGACATTCCAGATATTATTATTTCTGTTTGTTTGTCGCTTACCATGCCTTCAACATTCAACAGGTTAGAGTTATAAAGCCCCATAAAATCAAGTTCATCACCAATAAGTCTATAATTGCCTTCAAGTTCAGTTCTTTTCAGAAGGTAATGGATAATTTGAACGGGATGTTCCAAAAAATCAAATAGTGTTTCAAAATCGGCAAGGTTCATTGATGGACAAGGCACAAAATCATTCGGAATCCAGCCGGTATTATCAAACAAGCGCAAGTTTGATTGGAGCATTGCGAAATCTTCTAAAGATACTGATACACGTATTACTTTGTTTATCTGATTTATATTTACTGGAAGCTTTGTCAATAAAGAATCTTTAGGAGAGTCCTGGGACTTTAGTTCATTAAGTTTTTGCTCTAATCGATGTGACTGAATTCCAGGATCAATCAAGATTTCAGTAAAATGCCTCTTTATTCTGTCTGGAGCTCCCCTTAGCGCTGGTTTTGAAATCTTATGTGATTTTGCTTCAATAATTACTGCAAATGAATCGATAAACACGATAAGATCAGTTTCATATTGAACACCATTAAAATTCCATTCAATACCAGTCACCACTTGGGATTCGGGAAACCTTTCTTTAACTATGTTTTCGATTTTTGCTTCCAAATAATCTGCTCTTCGCTTGTGTAGGGCATCTTTATCAAAGCCCTCAGTAATCTCATCCATCGACTGTAGGATAAAACTAAAAAATAATTGTGGTAGTGAACAATAATATCCACGGTCTGAAGAAATTATTGGTTTGGTCCATACAGGATTATCTAAAAAGAAAAATTCTCTATTCTCGCCATTGAGGTCGCCCGATGCGTAGGAAAAGTGATTCAAGACATTGTTTATGATGTCTTTGTCAAGATTCAACTGATCTGATATTTCATCTACATCAACAAGAAAATTTTCGGGCATTCTTAAGTCATAATGTGACAATAACATTAAGAAAAGATTGTCATGGGAAACCTTACGCAAATCATAGTTTTCAGCAAAATGGTCTGCTTCTTCTTTTCCTTGCCCTATTAGTTCGTGATATTTAATCAGCATGTCATAAGGTTTTTTTACAGACTTAAGCTCAGATAATGTTTGTAGTCTTTGAGAGAGTCTGTTCTCCACTAAATCTATTAGTGCTTTGAAAACATCAATCGCATGTGAAGCAGAAAATCCTAGATTACTTAAAATTTGTTCATCAAAAAAGCTATATATTTCTTTTGATATAGTAATTATTTGTGAATTAAATCCCCAGTTTCTTACTACTTGGGTATGGCCTCGAATCATCTCTTGGACGAGGTTGATAGCCATATCACTTTCTGAAGAATCCATGAGGTTTTCATTCATTCTGCTAAACCTAAACGCTGAGCTTAGTTCAATTAATTTTTCCGAAGCTGTTTGAACTACGTCTGGAGTAACTGGCAGGCGACCAATTTCCTCTTCGGGAATTTGTAATGCTAGAGCCTGCATTAACTCCACGTCTGCCTGACTTATCTTTCCTGTAGGCTCCCTTGACAGGGGGCCATCATTACTTACACCAATTGTTAGGCCATAACCTGAGAGAATGGTTATTAGGGTTATTGGATCGTAGGCTCTCAAAATTTCATCTAAAGAATTAAGGGTTTCAATGAACTTGTCTTTACTTCCATTCCCAAGTTCTGAAATGAATTTCCTTCTTTGTTCGTCAGTTAAGTTTGATAATGGATTTCTCATCATTACAAATTCTGAGCTGGAAGAATGTTGCTTTGTAGGGTTTTTATTGTTTGATTGGAGGCTGTTTTGTCTTTTTATTGCTTTCTTTTTTTTAGCATCTCGCCTGGACTTGCTTTTTATACTCACAAAATAACCCCTTAGGTAGTTCTTTAGTTAATATTTCGTGCTTTCGTAGTTTTAAAAAGGTAGATGGTATTTTTAATTTTGACACAGTATTGAGTGTATTTTATACGGGGTATAGTTGTTAAGGTTTTTATCAATTAATTCTATATTTTTAAATTAATTGTTTGAATTAAAATGTTTTTTTGTCTTATGAACTATCATGGGTTATTTAATGTACTGAAATATTTGTATTTAACATGTTGATTTATAATAATAAATAACTATTTTTTGGCCTTGTTTTTTTCATACTCTCTCTAGAAAGAGTAAACGTGCATAGTTATCCTGTGTCATGTGTATTAAATTTTTGGACATGGATATGGAAAAGAAAATCGATTTTATTGAGCGAATAGTTGGGCTTTTTTTTAAAGATAAAGTTTTTGTAATTTCTGTTTTGGCAATGATTTTGTATGGGCTTTCTCTTTATGTTGTTCTAATTGCTATAACCAAATAGAGGGAGAATAGGATGAAAGATTGGGAAAAAATGCCTTCATATTGGATTACAAATAATGGAGAAAACTCATTATCTTCTTTACGTTGGTCTGGTTCAGACAATGCAGATAAGATAGCAGCGTTGATGATTTATATTGTATTTGTACATCATGCAAAAATTGATTTGATTAATGGTGAGTCAGTTCAAGGTATTTGTTCTCTTTCATACTCGGAATTGAGTGAGATTTCTGGCTTGAGTAGAGCAAAAGTTTCTGGTGGTATTAAGATTCTTATTGAGATGAAGCGTGTAAAAAAAATTTTAGTAGGGCGCAAAAATCGTTATCAACTTTTAGACTATGCATCAGAAAAAGGGTGGGCAAAATTACCAGTAAAAAAACTATATAGTGAAACAGGCAGTAGGCTTTACGCTTTTCATCGTTTTCACTTGAGAGTTAAAAATGAGCTGAATGCTTTGAAAATGTATTTACTAATTGCGGCTTTTAGAAGTAATAGTGAGAATTGTTGCAGAATGAGTTATGAAAGAATTACTGAATACACAGGTATTAATCGTAATGAAATTCGTTCAGCAATATCACTCTTAATTAACTTAGGTTTAATACAGGTTGATACTGAAGCCAGTAAAGTTAATGATGGGCGCTCTGTTAATTTATATAGACTCTGTTACCTAGAGCCTTATATGCATAGAGGTACGCTTGCAAGAACAGGCCTGTAATTTTAAATGGGTTAGGGATTTTGAGTTAAATGATTTGGTTGCCATTTTCATATTAGGATCATGTAAACATTAAGAAACTATCATCTATGACATGCTTGCGACTAGAAGTAGTTGGCAGTCCGATGAAATCGTTGCCAATCGTGGCGTAGTTAGGATAGGCGTGATTGCGTTTTTATATTTTAAAATCAATGAGGTAGGATGGGATGTTGTGTTTACTCATAACCCGAAGGTCGTAGGTTCAAATCCTGCCCCCGCTACCAAATTCGAAAGCCAGGTATTTCATACACTTACAGTGTTTTGAAGCCTGGCTTTTTTATTGCCTAAAATTTGGCATTTGTCGGGTGTTTTTGTGTTTTTTTGAGCTTTGTGCTTAAGGTCTGTGGTTATATTTTAATTTGCCCAGCGTTTCGAGTTCTATATTTCCCTGTCTTTTCGAGTGTCAGTAAATTCATTCATGGTTATGCTGCAAAAACAGCCATAGTTTAATCAATGCGAAATAAACTATACTGAATTTCTGTTATGTGTGTTTCTTTCTAACAAATATAACGCATTTGTTTTGTAACTTTTGGAGTGAACTTTGATAAAGCACGAAATTAATCATGAGCCTATTGTCGAAGGTGAACTCTCATTGTTCCGCACCCTCTGGCGTACCAGTCATGACAACATGTTTATTGTTAAGGTGGATGTTAATGGCGATTATATTAGCGAAAAGTCCAATCGTGCTATGGAGATGACGTTTGGGTTAAATCCAGGCCAACTTGATGGGGTTCTTTTAAAAGACATGTTAGACGATTCTGTCTATAAAAAAATCGCACAACGTTACGATAGATGTATCTCCATGAATGTCCCGATTACCTATGAAGAAGAACATGAAATTGATGACATGGGGCTGAGAGTTTGGAGCACCACTATTTTGCCTGTTGTTGATAAGAATACGGGGATCACCCGAATTTTAGGGGTGTCAAGAGAAATTACCTCACTTAAAAAAGCGGAGGTCGTTCTTAAAGAGCACAACGAGCAACTTGAGCAGGAAGTGCGTAAGCGAACTGAAGAGTTGAGAAGAGCGCTTGAGGAGATGGAGTCCATTTCCATTCAAGATAAACTGACAGGTTTGTACAACAGACACAAGTTAGATACGACTTTACTGGAATATATAAATTTAGCTCATCGGTATTATGCACCGTTTGGCCTAATTATATTAGACCTTGATAATTTCAAAGAAATTAATGATGCGTTTGGCCATTATGCTGGAGATAAATTGCTGAAAGGGGTTTCAGAACGCTTAAAAAAAGGGTGTCGAAAGACGGATGTTATTGGCCGGTGGGGTGGTGATGAGTTTATGATCCTTGTTCCAAAGGCTGATAGAAAGGCCATTATGTCGCTAGGAAATCATTTAAGAGATACTGTTCAAGATTCCATTTTTGATGTCTCAGTGAAACTTACCATCAGTATAGGGATGACGCTTTATGAAGAGGGTGATCAAATGGAGGATATGATTTTAAGAGCAGATCAAGCGCTTTATGAGTCCAAGAGGGCTAATCGAAACCAGGTTACATTTAAATAAACACTTCATAAAGCAATGTTTGTTGTTGGAAGCATATTCCCTTTGTGTCGGCCATTCAGAAAGGTGCTTTTCTGCATGAGATAACCATATTTAAAACAGGATTTTTTGCGTTGTCAGTGCTGTTTCTCGAGCGACTTATGAAAATAAAAAAGGCCCGTTAAAACGGGCCAAGATTGCTGGTTTATGAACGTCTTATTTTAGAATTTCGCTTCCCCCCAAATCCACAGTTTGTCAGTATCTTGCGCATACTCATCTGCTGTATAGGAGGCGTACTTGATGCCAGCGGTGTATGTTTTGTTAAACTTCTTCGCTGCCAGTAAATTGTATTCTGTACCGTAGTTGATGCTTCCTTTGTCAGAGCTGAAATCATGGTAAGCCGCTGCCAACTTCATGCCTAGGGCCTTGCCGGATACTTTAAGGTAATTATCTACCAAGCCGTTAACAGGTGTTCCACCCACAGGCCCGATAAACATGTCTGCCCAACCGTTATACAGGTGTACTGTTCCCAAAGGGGTTTGGAAAGAGCTTGTGCCATCGCCTCCGAGTTTTTCCTGACCCGCCAGTACCGTGACTTTGCCTAATCCAAGGCCAATTTCACCGCGCGTGTAATCACCTCCAATGTTGTCGCTGTCTGCATAGTCGTCTTGTGAGGCATACTCAAGATGATAGATCAGGTTCATATTCTCCTTAAGCTTGGTTTTACCTGCTAAGCGGGCACCAAGAGTTTGGCTGTCTGTACCTGTTTCATAGTCCAGGAAGTAACCGTAGGCGGTGAGTTTTCCAAAAGGAATGCCTGAAAAATCAAGTTTAGCCGCATGGCTGTCCATTTCAATATCCGCGCCAACAGGGTTGTTGACGTTATTGATGTATGCATAACTCAACTCCGTACTTGGAATGGCTTTAGTGTTTAAGCTAGCGCCGCTGTATATCTGCTCGTTTTGTCGCCAGCCTACATTACCTAAGAAGCGAGTATCCATAATAATTCGCTGGCGTCCAACTTTAAGACTGGTTGATCCATTTTTGTATCCAATCCATGCTTGGTTCAGGTTGGTGAAGGTTGGATCGAGAACGGTTGCTTTTGTGCTGTCTCCTCCGCCATATGGTCCCGGTGCAAAGTAATCTTTTCGATCACCTAGTGCTGAGGTATCGGACATTTCTATAAAACCATTAAATCCTTTGTAATCTCCAGTTAGGTAACCGATGCGAGAACGAACAGTGAAGGCGGATGCATCATCCTTTGTTTCTTGGCTGACACCTTCGTATCGCACTCGGATGTCAACGGTAGGTTTGCCGCCGGTTAACGCTTCTGTAAAGCTTTCGGCTGAAGCCATATTGGGAGCCAAAAGCAGGCCTGCTCCTAAAGTTGAAGCGCCTAATAGAGAGTGGATAGTTTGAGTTAAAACACTTTTTTTCATGGGTGATCTCCTAGTTAATGCATCTGCTATTTAGCTTTGGAAGTGCCAATGGAATTAAATCTTTATAAATCAAATGCATATAAGTTTTTTATGATATTTGAAGGCTTTAATCTGGTATGAGGGAGATCGTTTAATGTCTTTAAATGTGTACAAAGTGTTGTTTTTTGTTAACAAATTCCCTGGGTGTGGTATCGGGAGTGGTGCTGGGTTTTGGATTGTGGGGCAGAAGAGGCGTTGGCTTTGCCATGTGTGTAAATGTAAACAAATATAGTCAAATATATACAATTTGATGCAATTTGAGTGTGGGAATTGGTTATTTTGGTGCGTTTTGTTTATTTTTTAATTGGGGTTTCTGTTAACTTGTTGAAAATTATTAAAAAAATATTTGTGGCCTGTAATGAGTTATGTTGCTCTCGAAAGCAATTTAGGAGTGACTATGGGCTCATCAAACATTTGGATTACAGACCTTTATCATTATTACGATAAAAAGCAAGCGACCCCAACGCTGGAAGATATCAACTTAACTATCCCTAAAGGGCAATTAACCGCATTGATTGGAAGAAGTGGGTGCGGTAAGTCCACTCTTTTACAAATGATCGCGGGCCTTCTTATTCCTTCTGAAGGTAGTGTTCGTATTAATGCACATACGGTAACCAAACCCAGTGCAAAGTGGAACATGATGTTTCAGAAGCCTTCTCTATATCCTTGGATGACCGTTCGTGAAAACGCAGCATTAGGCTTGGTCTTCGCTGGAACTTATGCGAGCAAAAAAGATCGGGTAGAAGAGTTGCTGGATATGGTTGGACTGAGTGAGCATAAAGATAAGAATGTCCAGCAGTTATCTGGTGGCCAGCAACAGCGCGTGGCGTTGGCCCGTTCCTTGGCGACCGAACCCGATGTTCTTCTTTTAGATGAACCTTTTTCTGCTTTGGATGCGTTTACTCGCTCTGCTTTGCAGACTGAAGTTGCGCAAATCTGCCATGACTATGGCATCACTATGGTTCTGGTAACACATGATATTGAAGAGGCTGTCGCAATGGCGGATAAGGTCGTGATTATGAACCATAACCCTGGCCGTATTGTCGGTTCCATGGATGTCGAATTGCCATATCCGCGTGATCGTAGCGAACCTCAATTTATTGAACTGAAAGAGTATCTGTTTGCTGAGTTTGAAAAAATTGACCAAGCCAAGCAGGCGGAGTTAGAGAAACAATTAGCTTCTTAATTTTTTACACCTTTTACGATACCACCCGACAGGAGAATAATTATGTGTCAGTACTGTAATTGCGACAATGAAATGTCTCATTTGGACTATAAGTTCAACCCAGAGAAAGGACGAAGAGAGTTTATTTTGGATAGTATGGCAGCAGCAGGAGGGTTAGCTGCTGCAATGGGTGGATTGAGTCTGCCAAGCAATGTTATGGCGTCAGATAAGCCTTTTGATGAGGTGGTTAAAATCGGTTATCTGCCAATTACCGATGCCAGTGCGTTATTGGTTGCGCATGGAATGGGCTTCTTTGAAGAGGAAGGCCTTAAAGTGGACAAGCCGACTTTGATTCGTGGATGGTCTCCGCTGATTGAAGGGTTTGCGGCGCATAAATTTAACCTGGTTCATTTTTTGAAGCCGATTCCGGTCTGGATGCGATACAACAATAAGTTCCCGGTCAAAATTACCGGCTGGGCTCACACAAACGGTTCTGGTCTGGTGGTTGGAAAGCATACCGGGGTTGAGTCGTTTGAACAACTGGGCGGTAAGCAGATTGCGGTTCCTTATTGGTATTCGATGCACAATATTGTGCTGCAAATGGCGCTGAAAAATGCCGGTCTTGAACCTGTGATTCAGGATCAGAAAGATCCACTAAAACCTAATCAGGTTAACCTTCAAATTATGCCTCCACCGGATATGCCGCCTGCACTGGCTGCGAAGAAAATCGATGCTTACATTGTTGCTGAGCCTTTCAATGCCGCGGGTGAAGTGCTGGCAGGTGGAAAAATGCTGCGCTTCACCGGTGATATTTGGAAGAACCATCCATGTTGTGTTGTATGTATGCATGATGAGCATGTTGAAAAGCAGCAAGAGTGGTCTCAGAAAGTGATGAATGCGGTTGTGCGTGGTGCAATGTACTCTCAAGAGAATAAGGAAGAGGTGGCTAAGATGTTGTCTCGTGAAGGTAAGCGTTACCTTCCAATGAAGGCCAAGGTTGTTTTGAAGGCGATGACTGACTACAACCCGGCAGGGTACCAGCATCCAGATGCAATTAAGCATGAAGACTGGGATGTAGGTCGTATCGACTTTAACCCATATCCATATCCTTCTGCCACGAAGTTTATCGTTGATCAGTTGAAAGAAACTCTGGTAACGGGGGATACAACGTTCCTTCAAGGTTTGGATACAGATTTCGTGACCGAAGATTTGGTGAATTATGACTATGTTAAAAACGCGATGGATAAATATGGCGTTTGGGACAAGGTCAAGGGTGTTGATCCTGCCAATCCATTGGCTCGCGAGGAGGTGTTCAAGTTGTGAGTAATGCAATGACAGTAGAAAAATTCAGTTTTGGACAGATAACGGCTACCTATAAAAAGATGCCGGGCTGGCTGCAAAACTTCACGAATGCAACATTGGGTATGACTATCTTGTTGTTTCTTTGGTGGGTCGGAGGGGTTCTGATTGAGTCCAACCCGGATACAGAGGCCTTTGCGGCTTTTGCTCCGGGGCCTGCCTTAAGTGCGCTATGGGGCCTGTTGGGAACGGAATTCTTATGGGATACCATTACCTCTAGTTTGGAACGAATTTTATTTGGCCTGTTCTGGGGGATCGTGATTGGTGTTCCGGTGGGTGTGATTCTTGGATATTTCCTTGCGGTGCGTCAAATTGCCAATATGCCATTCCAGTTTTTACGCATGATCAGCCCTTTGGCGTGGATGCCGATTGCGGTACTGGCTTTTGAGACCTGGGATGGTGCCATTATCTTTTTGATTGTCATGGCCACTGTTTGGCCGATTGTCTTTGGGACAGCCCATGGCGTTCAGAGAATTGACCCTAACTGGTTTAGAGTGGCACGCAATCTAGGTGCCGACGGTTACCAGATGCTAAGACGTGTCATTATGCCTGCGATTGCACAGGATGTGTTTGCTGGGATTCGTTTAGCAATTGGTGTTGCCTGGGTGGTATTGGTGCCTGCTGAATATCTGGGGGTAACGTCAGGTTTGGGGTATGCGATCAACGATGCACGTGACACTCTTGATTACGATAAGTTGGCGGCTATTGTTGTGGTAATTGGTGTGATTGGTTACCTTTTGGATACCGTCGCCGCGAAGTTGATCAAGCGTTATTCTTGGAATCTAGAGTGAGGTCTTGCTAGGTTACACAAGCCTTAAAAAAACCCGCCCTTAGTCTGGCGGGTTTGTCGTTTGTATCGAAATCACACGTTCCAGCCACCATTTTTCATCATTGGGGGTAACCAGATATTCGCGTCCTTGATGACATTGCAAGTCTTTGATGCGACCTTCGTAAACCGTTTTTCCATTTTGGGGAGGCGTGAATTCAATACGAATGACGAGTCCTTTCATGGCCGCAATTTCGAGCTGGTCATAAAGATGGCAAGAAAGAGGCATATAAAAATCCTTTTCAATTTAACTAACAGAGTTATACAAGAAATAACGATCCTTTTTAAAGGGGTGATATGAAAAAAAGAGAAGAAATTGATGTAGCTAATCACTCTGAGTATATGGTGATTAAAGAAGCGGCCTCGCAGATTGAAAATGCCTTTGACCCGGATAAGGCGATTCATACCATTTTGAGTTTGATTTCCCGGCAGATGGGGTTGAACCGGGGCCGAGTGCTGCTCCAGGAAAAGGTGTCAGGATATCTTTATACGGCTTATGCTTACGGTCTGACCCAGGATGAGATTTCAAGAAGCCGCTTTGCGGTCAACGAAGGGATTACGGGGAAGGTAATGAGTACCGGTGCCCCTGTGATTATTTCGGATATTGATAAAGAAGAAGATTATCTATGTAGAACGGTTGATCGTTCGACGCTTCCACAGGAAAAAGTCGCATTTATTGCCACCCCAATTTTACGTAAAGGCTCGGTGATAGGGGTTCTGGCGGTCAACCGCTTAAGTAATCGCATGCGTGCCCTGGATCGTGACCTGAATTTGTTGAAGATGATTTCGGTTTTCATCAGTGAGATTTTGGCTGTGAATGCGTTGCTGGAGACGCAAACTCAAATTCTTAAAGAAGAGAATGAGCAGCTCAAAGCGTTGGCTTTAAGTCAAGGAAGTCAGTACGGGATTATTGGCGAAAGCAGATCGTTAATGGCCGCCTTGAATAAGGTGTCACGTGCTGCTAATGCGACCGTAACAGTGTTGTTGAAAGGAGAGTCTGGTACAGGTAAGGAGCGTTTTTCCAGAATGTTACACCTCGCATCTAAGCGTCAGGATGGTCCATTTGTGGCGATTAACTGTGCGGCTATTCCCCAGGAATTGCTTGAGTCAGAATTGTTTGGTCATGAGAAAGGGGCTTTTACCGGTGCGACCCAAGCGAAGAAAGGCAAAATTGAATTAGCCAATCACGGTACTTTGTTTCTGGATGAGATTGGGGATCTCGACTTCGGTCTGCAAGCGAAACTGTTACGCGTTTTGGAGGAGCGGGCGATTACCCGTGTTGGCGCGACCAAGCCGATTCCAATTGATACCCGTATCATTGTGGCCTCCCACAAAGATCTTCATGAAGCCGTCAATCAGGGCCGATTCAGGCTGGATTTATTTTATCGCTTGAATGTGTTTCCAATTGAGTTACCGGCACTGCGTGAACGTGACGGGGATATTCGTTTGCTTGCACGCCATTTTCTGAATATTGCCAACCAGGAGTATCAAACCAGTGCTATTTTTGATCACGATGCGATGAAGTTCTTGGAGCAATATGATTGGCCTGGAAATATTCGCCAATTAGAGAACGTGGTAAAGCGGGCTGTACTGATGGCGGATGAAAGTCGTTTCATTACTCTGGATTTGATCAGTAAGATCATCCGCGAAGAGAGTGGAGTAAATCGCCTGTCTGCTGCTGAAAGGACGGCACCGGTTCCATCTGCTGAGACCTTGCCTGAACCTGTGAGTTCAGAAGGGTCTAAACCGGATTATCCATTTGGTGAAGGTCATAATATTCAGTCACAGATGGATTCTAGCTATGAGTATCAGTCAGTCGATCCTTTGGCGTCTTATAGCGCGGATGGTAAGCGTGCCTATTGGAAGGTTTCGGAGGATGAAAAAGGACGTCTTCAGCAGGCGCTTAGACAGGCTCATGGAAATAAGACCAGGGCGGCTTTATTGTTAGGCATGACGCCGAGACAGTTTGGTTATCGTTTGAAGAAGCTGGAGATGGAGTAATAAAAAGCCCCCCGTAAGGGGGCGAGAGGTCAGTTAAGGCGGTTTGTGGAAAGTGTTTTAAGCAGCGAAATACTTTTGATAAAGATCGTTGGCCGATGTGACCAGTTCACCGCTTAGAGCAAATCCGGAAACGTGCTCATCATCTTTGTAGAAGAGTTTCTGGCCATTACCGGCCTGTACGCTAAGTTCCCAGTTGCCGTGGTGGCTGTCCAGGGGCGGCGCTACCATGATTGACAGGCTAGGTGTTTTGGTTTTCACCAGTGGTGGAACCATTTTGAATGGAGTTGATTCATCACCGTTAATGTGCCCAGCAATGGTTTTGGCCTGGCGGCGAATAGGTTCCAGGTAGGCCTGGGTAAACCCTTCAAATTCAGAACAGTCTCCAATGGCATAGATGTCCGGATCGGAAGTTTGGCAGAATTCGTTGATGCAAATCCCTTTCTGTGTGTCGAGTTTTGCTTTCTTGGCTAGATCAATATTAGGCTTTAGACCAACGGCCGCCAAGACAATCCCCGTTTCTATCTGTTCACCATTTTGCGTGTTCAGTTTGTAGCCAGTATCACAGTGCTCTAATGAGCTCATTTGGGTATTAAAGTGGAGTTTAACGCCTTTTTGGATCAAGCTTTCTTTAAGCGAGTCTGAAATGGAATCCGGAATCAATTGTCCCATCAAGTGTTTGCCGCGAACCACTAAGTTGACTTCAATATCTTGAGTAATCAAGTCTTCAGCCATTTCCGTTGCGATCAGTCCGCCGCCAATAATCGTTACCGAAGATTTGTTTTCCAAATCGCGACGGAAGCGTCGATAAGCTGCCAAGTCGTTAATGGCCTGAATGGCAGCAGCGGCATCTCCTTCTGTTTGAGGAATGACGGCGCGTGCCCCGGTCGCTAAGACCAGTTTGTTGTAGCTAAAACTGCCGCCGGTGGTCATGACTTTTTTGCGTTTGGTGTTGATTGAGATCACTTTGGTATTGGTTTTAACCCCAATATCCAGCTGCTGTGCTTTCTCTTGGGCGGTGGCTTCTTTTAGGTCATCAGCGGTTCGATTTTGGCTTAAGGCCATGGAAAGGGCTGGTTTGGCATAAACCGTTCCATCACAGGCTGTCAGTAGCGTAATTTCGCTGTCCGGTTGGTTGGCCCGAACCTCTTCCGCGACCTGCCATCCTGCATAGCCTGCGCCGATAATTAATACATCCGCTTGAGTGCTGACTTTGCGTTTTGGTTTAGCGACTGCAGCAGTCTTGTTCTCGTCAAGCAGGACAAAGTCATCCTTGCTGACCAGGCATAGAGGGCAGTACCAATCGTCTGGAATGTCTTCAAAACGTGTTCCAGGGGCAAGTCCTGAATCTGGATCACCTTCGGCTTCATCGTAGATCAGACCGCAGGTTTTACAAATGTATTTTTTATATTCGGCGCTCATGATGTGCTCCTAGGCCGCTTGCTCTAAGCGTGCAATTTCTTTTCGTAAATGTTTGATAGATGGGGTGACGATAATGACGAAGTAGGCTTCACGCATTTTACGCTGAGCGTCGGCGTCAACAATGTAACCTTTGGCGCCGGCATGCTGCATAACAGAGTCAGCGGCACGTTTGCAGAATTCCGCTCCCAATAGGCGAGCTTCCAATACCGATTTGAAAAATTCGTCGCCCGGTTCAAACGGGTCTTCACACAGCGATTCAATCAGGTCTAATGCGTCTTCAAGTTCTTCTTTAAGCTCTTCCGGAGAATCGTCCAGATAAGCGTTAATTTCAGAAAGCGTCAGGTTGGATTTTTCCATGTCATTAATGGCTCCCTGAATGACGCCAGCGGCCATTCCGGTTTGCAGAAGTACAAATCCTGATTTGATTTTGTTTAGATAGGGCTGTACGGGATCGGCAATCAGATATTTCTTAGGTAAGAAAGCATTATCGAAGATTAACGAGTAAGTCCCGGTGCCTTCCATGCCCACAAACTGAACCATCTGTTTCATGGTTAAACCATCCAGATTACAAGGAATGATGGCCATGACGTCACGCGTTTCGGTTTCACCATGCTTGTGTACGTGGAAAATGGAACCAAAGAAGTGTTTGTCAGAACCAGCTTCTAGATTCGATACCCAAGGTAGTGTTCCGTTGATGATGTAACCGTCTTCTGTTTCTTCAGCGGTCAGCTTAAGATCTTCAATTCCGGCAAAATATTTCATTGGGTTTGAAAGTGAGGTGGCGCCAAAATAATCGCCGTTCACCATTTTGGGTAGAATTTCACTTTTTAGCCAGTCGTTTTCAGAGTTTTCGATATACCAGCAGCATACGGTGTGTGCCCACATCATGAATCCGGTCGACATACACTCTTCAGAAACGGTTGCCATGTCTTTAATGGTGCCAAATAGGTCCAGATCACCATTGTTTTGAGACGGAATGTGGTGGCGGTAAGCACCGGCCTTTCCTAATTTGTCTAAAACCTCTGTGGTGTAATAACCGTGATCGATTTTAAGCGTTAAGGGCTTAAGATCGTTTTTAACTATTTCACTGATCATGAACTTTCTCCAATAGATTAATTAATGCCCTGAAAATCAGGGCACTTATTCAATTAGCCGACTAATTCGCCTGACATTTTGACTTGGTTCATATAGGTGTTGGCTACTGGAGACCATTTCATAGCGTGAGCCACTAATTCTTCTAGAACTTCTTTTGGCGTACCTGGAGATTCAATGGTGAAGTAAGCTCTTACTTCTGTGACACCAAGCGGTTTGTTAGGGTCAAGATCGCCTGTTCCCCAAACCGCTGTGATGTTAATATCCCCTTCCAGTTCAACTTCTAGTTTTGTTAATGGAATGCCTTGGTTGGTTGCGTTCGCTTGAACACCAACCGACAAGCAAGAGCCTAGAGAAAGTAAAGCCATTTCAGATGGATTTGGAGCAGTATCTTCCCCTAGTAGTCCTGGTGGTTCATCAACCACGATTGGATCGAGGTCACGGATATAGTTAAAGTTTTTGAACTGACCTTCTAAAACGGTTTTAGATTTTAAAGTTTTAACGGCATTTGGGTCTGCTTTACCCGCTTCACCAAGTTTGTTCAAACCATCAGTATCAATTGGACGTAAACAAGAAGGTATAACTACTTCAGTCATGCTAATCTCCTAAAAATTAAAAGTTAAAAAGTTCGACAGGCGAAACTTGAGGAGTAAATAGCCCGAATCGTGCCATTGTTATAATTAATTAAATAAAAACAATAAATTAACTTTATTTTCCTATTTTTTAGTTTAATTTTCTCTGGTAACTTTTAATTGTTTTGTAAATAAATGTCTACAATTAATATCAATTGTTAACAATTATGTACCTGGCGTGTCTGGTAAAATTAAAAAGCTAATAAAAATCAATGTGTTATGTTTTTGGCATAGGAGTTGCAATAGGGAAAGGGAATTTTAACCCCTTGGAGGAAACAATAATGATGTCAAAAGTTGAAATGACAGAAGCAATTGTATTGGCTAAAGCAGAAAAGAATGTTGGTTGGACTGATATTGCGGCAGCTGCTGGTTTAAGTGAGGTTTATACAACTTCAGCGTGTTTGGGTATGAATCATCTTGATGCAGAGCCTGCTGCGAAAGTCTGTGCACTCTTAGGTTTAGGCTCTGAAGTGGAAGTGGCTTTGCAGCAGTTTCCTCATAAATCTTGGGAGAAGGCGGTTCCAACTGATCCGTTGATTTATCGATTGTATGAAATTGTCGGTGTTTATGGTCCGACAATGAAAGAATTGATTCATGAAAAATTCGGTGACGGAATTATGAGTGCAATCGATTTTTCTATGGATATCGACAAAGAAGAGAACCCAGCCGGTGACCGCGTTGTGGTGACTATGAACGGTAAGTTCCTACCCTATAAAGCTTGGTAAGATTTTTCATCTAATTAAGCCGCTCTTTATCACTTATGCAGTGAGCAACACGCTTTCCAGACAAAATCGACTGTCGGAAAGCGTTGCCTGCTGTCTTCGATTTTCTTCTTTTTTCAACAGGCGATTTCCTGTCATAAATTCTTCAATTAGCCTTCATTTTCTACAGACATGACAGCTCTAAAATTCTCAGATCATTGTTGAGGGTTGGGTCATGAAAATTTCTTTGTTTACCGATACTTTGGGCGACCTGAATGGTGTTTCCCGCTTTATTCAGGATATGGGAGAACAGGCCTGTTTAAATGGCGTTGATTTGCAAATTGTGACGTCTACCAGCAAGCCTTTGCCTGAAAAAATGTACATTGTTAATCTGCCTTATCGCTTTAGGCTGCCGATGCCGTTCTATCAGGAGCTGGATCTGGTGATCGCCAAGCGTCATCAAATTCGCGAGTATTTGCAGCAAAACCAGCCTGATCTGGTGCATATTTCTACTCCCGGTCCTTTTGGCTGGCAGGCCAAAAAGGTGGCCGAGAAAATGGGCTTTCCATTGATTGGAACCTACCACACTGACTTTCCCGCTTATTTGTTGGATTTAACCGGTTCCAAGTGGATTAAACATCGCACCGATCATGAGATGACGAGATTTTATCGTCCTTTTTCGCATGTGTTTTCACGTTCGGTGGCGTATCTGGAAGTCATGGCTAACGATATCGGTATTGGATACGAGCGTTCTATGGCGCTGTTCCCGGGAACCAATCTGCAACGCTTTCATCCTCAGCATGCCGATCGACGTGTCTGGCCGCATTTCGGTTTGTCGGCAGAGCGTTTAAAAGTACTTTATGTCGGACGGATCAATATCGAAAAAAATCTGCCTTTTTTAGTGGAGGTTTGGCAGGCCTTTTTGGATTCTCATCCACATATTCAGGCAGATTTGGTGATGGTGGGCGAAGGGCGCTATCGGAAATGGGCCGATAAGTTGAGGGTGCATCATGCCTATTTTCTGGGGCCGGTCGTTGGCGAGACACTGTCAAAAGTCTATGCCTCTGCGGATTTGTTTATTTTTCCTTCGGTTACTGACACTCTGGGACAGGTGGTGATGGAGGCGCAAGCCAGCGGTTTGGGATGTTTGGTGTCGGATGTCGGCGGACCGCAATCTTTGGTGAAAGATGAGCAGACGGGCTGGGTGCTCAAAGCCAATGATAAGTCGATCTGGATAGAAGGGCTGGCACAAGCCCTGTCGGATGCCGTCTTGCGTCAGCGTTGGAAAGAGGGCGCGCGCGAACATATGCTTGAGTATAATATTGCCGACTCCTTTGAGCAGTTTATCTCCGTTCATCGCCAAATCTATCAGGAAATACTGTCCGATCATGACGCCGTTACTCAAGCCACAAACAGAGTCGCAACGTAAGGGTGAGTTTTTTGCGCTCAGCCTTACATTGATTGAAGCTTGGTTTCCGATTTTTGCCTCCTTTACCGTGGCCGCACTGGGCGGCTTGCATGCCTATTTTTACAGTTTGCTGATTGCTGTACTGTTTCTGGCTGTGTGGTGGGGATTGCGCGGTAAAATTCATGAAATCAAAAATCGACAGGCCTGGTCCGATTTGGCTATGACCAGCTTGTTTATCACCAGTTTGTTTGCTTTGACGTTTGTGGGGTTGCAGTACACCTGTGCGACCAATGTCGCGATTATCCTGTTTTTGCAAATTCTGTTTAGTTATCTGTTTCTAGGGCGGCGTAAAGAGGAGGCTTTGGATCTCCAGCATGCGTTTGGGGCTTTGTTGATGACATTGGGGGCGCTGCTGGTGTTGTTTCCCGGCGAGTTTGCCTTGCGTTTGGGAGACGGGTTGGTTCTGCTGGCGGCGATGATTGCACCGGTTGCTAATTTTTATCAGAAAAAATCCCGTGCACAGGTGTCCAGTGAAACCATTTTGCTGACACGTTCGTTAATCGCTTTGCCGTTTATTTTGGGTTTGGCGGTGTGGTTTGAAGCATCACCTTCTTGGGAGAGCTTGAGTTCGCAGTGGCTGTGGTTGCTGCTGACCGGGTTTTTGGTGTTTTTTGTGGGTAAAGTTTTGTGGGTGGAGGCGATTTATCGTCTGCCAATCACCAAGGTCAATGCGCTGTTTGCCTTTGCCCCTCTGATGACGATGGGGCTGGCGTATGCGGTTTTGGATGAGACGCCCGAGCTTTTCCAGGTTATGGGTATGGTGCCGATTTTATTCGGGGGCTATCTGATCACCCGGCCATCCAAGAGCGGATTAAGTTCCTGATGCAGTATCGGCAAAGCGCCGTTTTGATGCGATAAAACCGCACAGGCCTGCTCAATATCAGAGGATGCCACCGTTTCGCTCAGTCAACTACAAGACCGGGTCATTATGTTGATGTTTGCGATGTGAGCTTTAATTCCGCTTTCACTCTAGTTTTCTTGTCGTTTCAGTTTGTATAAGTTTTTATCAAACCGGCTTTTCAATTTATTTCATCTCTGTGGCTGTTTTGATTAACCTTCATCCAGCGATTGCCCGAAAACTTTTACCGGGTAACTTCTTCTGCATTTTTATAGTGGGGAGAGTGGCATTTGATCGCCAACTATTGTTTTCACAGTCGTTTTGAATGCGCTTAATGGCGTAGATATTCGCGTGTGACCAAGTAATATGCATTCTTCGGCTGAAGGTTGGAGGGGGAATGAGATCATAGAGCTCTCTACCGTCTAATGACGTTTGTTTTGATGTGGAGCTGGATACCATTTGTATTGATGGCTTTATGGTGTTAACAAGGATAAAAAATTCCTTTTAAATTTTCCGGTATTGTATAATCTTTGTATAGCTATGTTGATGTATTTGTAATACAAGCTAAAATCAGAGGTTCAGACGTTTTATGAGAAATAATCTCCCGGTAATTGACGAGGAATATCAAGTTTTAGATGGGCAAACTCTGGTATCTAAAACCGATCTCTCCGGCACCATCATTGAGTGTAACGATGCTTTTGAAGCGGCCAGTGGTTATACACGGTCTGAATTAATAGGACAGCCGCACAATCTCATTCGCCATCCCGATGTCCCCCCGGCCGTATTTGAGGATATGTGGCGAGACCTTAAGAGCGGCTTTCCCTGGACGCAATTTGTTAAAAACCGTAGAAAAAATGGCGGTTTTTATTGGGTTAAAGCTCAGGCTACACCGCTTTACGAAAATGGCAAGATTGTCGGCTATATGTCTGTACGCTCAAGGATTTCGGATGCTGAGAAAAAAGCGGCCTCTGAGGCTTATAAGGCTTTGCAGTCGGGTCAGTTGAAAATAAAACATGGCCAGTTGTACAGAGGGGTCAATTGGAGAAAATTCAATGTTTTTGCTCGTCTATCACCCGCGGCGATCTTATTTGCATTGACTTTCGTTTTAGCCGGCTTGCCCGGTGTGATCAATATGATAAGTCCTGATTCAGTATCTGCTGAAGCGCTTACCGTTTTATTGGTAGGGCTGGTTCTCGTCTCGACTGTTTATGGGGTTCGCCTCACTCAATCTCAACAATCCGCAATTGAATCTTTGAGGCGGCTGGCAGGTGGGCAGTGGTTAGACTCTGAACCCTATGATCCTGAAAGTTTTAGCGGTGGGATCACTAATACGGTGATTGCAACCAACCTGGCTTTTCTTGAAGGTAAAGAAGAGTCTGCCTATCAGCTCGATCAGGCACGACAATTAAAAATGGCGTTGGATAAGTTGCAAAGCAATGTCATGATGGCCGACGAGAACTATAACATTTCATACCTGAATGACTCTATAAGAGACTTCCTGAAATCTCGAGAGGAAAGACTTAAAGAGGCCTTGCCCGCGTTTGATTTAGACAGCATCATCGGTGCCAATATCGATATCTTTCATAAAAATCCCGCTCACCAACGAAAAATGCTCGACGTTCTCGACAAGAACTATACAGCGAATATTGAAGTGGCGGGATACCATTTTGAACTTTCGATGCTGCCTATTAAAAATCGCACGGGGGTTCGAACTGCAACGCTTGTGGAATGGCGTGATCGAACTCAGGAAGTGCAGCTGCTTGAAAACGTCCACAAAACCGTCAGCTTAGCGCAAAAAGGGTATCTAGGAGATCGAATCGATCTGTCCAAAGTAGAAGGCGTTGCTCAAGAGTTGAGTGCCTCAATTAACGAGTTGTTAGATGCGATTCAGTTGGCAATGAATGATGTGACAACAGTGACAACAGGCATGGCGAATGGCGATTTAACCCGGTTGATTGAGCGTGATTATGAAGGTGATTTGGGGGACCTTAAAACGGCGATTAACACCTCAATTTCAAAATTGCATGGTATTGTTGCCGTGGCCGTCGAAGCCTCCAGAGTTGTAGGTGAGGCGGCAAAAGAGGTGTCACAAGGTTCGCACGACTTGAGTGATCGTGTGCAGCAGCAGGCTGCGGCCCTTGAACAGACATCCGCCACCATGGATCAAATGAATTCCACGATTCAGCACAATACTGAAAATTCCAATCGCGCAGCAGAAGTCGCTCTCAGTGTTCAGAAAGAAGCAGAGCATGGCTCGTCGGTTATGGCCCGAACCATCGAAGCGATGGAGGCCATTCAAGACTCTTCCCATAAGATTGCTGATATTGTGACCTTGATCGATGGCATTGCTTTTCAAACGAATTTGCTGGCTCTTAATGCGGCCGTTGAGGCGGCAAGAGCTGGAGAGCATGGCCGTGGATTCGCCGTCGTTGCCGGAGAGGTGCGAAATCTGGCCCAGAAATCAGCTGAAGCGGCAAGGGATATCAAGCGATTGATTGAGGAGAGTGTTGCAAGGATTGATCAAGGAACCGAACTCGCTTCTCAGTCTGGAGAGGTTTTAGGCGAGATTACTCAATCGGTTAATGAAGTGGCTGCGATGATCAATGAAATCGCTAAGGCTTCAAATGAACAGGCACAGGGAATCAGTCAGGTTCACGATGCCATCACCAGTATCGATCAGGCGACACAGCAAAACGCAGCGCTGGTTGAAGAAACCACTGCGGCTTCTGAAAACTTAAGTGAACAAGCGGTCATCCTGTCTGAGGATATGGCCTTTTTTAAAACCGCTGTTCCAAGCCCAAACCAGAGTGCTTCCTTGCCGGGCCACAGCCAAGTGAGCGTACCGCAGATTGAAGATAAAGCGAACACTCAGAGCTCAAGTGCCATTTCGGTTAGCGGCACTGAAGTTCCTACAGGCGGTGAGCACAAAAAATCGGCTGTTGCCGAGGTGGAGTGGTCGGAGTTTTAGAAAGCGATCTGAGCCTCTAATGCACGCTTATGGAAATTCCGTCTGAATTAGAAGGAATGCCCTAGGCGTAATCAAGAATGGCATCAGACCAAGTCGTGACGTTGACAAATGCAACGTCACGACAATGTCTCAAGTCTAGCGTTGCCGACATTGATGTCACCGGTTGATCATCGGGTCGTGACTACTGAGGTATCCGATAACTGTAAGGTTTGGGTTTGGCAGAGAGTTTTTCAGTCTCTTGTTGCAGGTTGTTGACTTGTTCCTGCAGCATGTTTTGTTGGCTTTTCAGTGTGCCAAGCTGTGCTTTGAGTTCATTCAGCGTTTTTTGAATGGCCTCGTAGTTTTGCTCGGCTTTTTTCAGGCTTTTCTCTAGTTGGGTTGCCGATTCTTTTGACCCCGTACCACTAGCCTGAGAAAGCTGCTGTTTGATTTTTTCCAGCGTGCCGGATTGTTTGCGTACCAGCCAGCCAATATCTGTCAGCTGTTTCTTCAGCTCAGCGGCCTCTTTAGTGTCCATTACCGGCGATTTACTTGGAGGCGCTTGGATTTGCACGTTCTGCTGTTCGCGCAACAGCTGTTCAAGGAGCGATTTAAGTTCAGCGTATTGTGCTTCGCTCATGACATCTGGGCGTGAAGCGGCATCTGCAACCATCGTTTGGTGAACCGTTTCGCTGTTAGAAGCGACATCTGGTTCACTGCCTTCCTGGGAGGACGCGTTCTGTTCTTCGCCGGGCTTATTTCCTGTATCGGCTTCGGAAGCCAGGTTAACCAATGCCGCTTCATCCATTGTTTTGGCTGCTGTATCTGCTGCAGAGGTCGTTTGAGCTGTTTCGCTGTCAGTCGTGCCTGGCATCGCGGCAGGGCGGTTTTTTAGGTCTGCGGCGAGCATTTCCATGAAGGAGGCCAGTTCGTCAACTTTGAGGGTGATCTGTTTTTGGTGCAATGTGTTTTCGGTTTGCAGGACATCTAAAATCTCGCCTTTGAGATGCAACTCTTTTTGTTGCACGTTGTAGAGTAGCCAGCCCATCACTGACATGGATACCAGACTCAAAACCACCGTCAAGCCGAGCATGATTGAGACGCTTTTTTTGCTGGATTGCAGCTCTTTATTGGCGCTTTTTACATTTTGACGCCAACCAAAGTTGGCATCAGAAAGTTCCATAATCTGTTCTTTCTGACGTTGCGCATGTTCCAGGGCGGTTTCAGCCGCTTTTTGGCTTTGATTAGCGGCTTCTTGGGCGGTTTTAGCGGTTTCCAGCGCAAGAGAAACGGCATCAATGGTACTGGCGGAATCCAGTTTCTGAAACGCTTCCTGCTTTTTCTGGTTTTGGTTGACTTGCTCATCTAGCGCTTCTGAAGAGGCTTCCAGTTGTTCAAGTTCATCCAGTAGATCGTCAGTCATGGATGGGTCAGTCATAGTGGTTCAGTCCATTTAGAATCGTTTTTGGATCGTCTTATGAGCCAGATTTGAATTCAGCAATTTGGTTTCTTAGGCTTAAGTTAACTGTTCTCAGCTGCTCATTTTTTTCTCTGATCTGCTCAAGCTGGGCGTCGATCTCGTCAGCAGAGAGCGGTGTTTCCACGCCTTCCATTTCAAGGGAGTAGCCGGCGTTTTTTGCCGCTTGAAAGGCGCGTTCCGCAGCAGCAAATGTCGCTTCGATGGCTTTTTGCGTTTTTTCCGCTGAAGCATGTGCTTTTTGCGTCGTGGCGATGGCCAATAGGGTGGCTTCCTGAGCGGTTTGTTTGACTTCCTCGGCAATCGATTGAATTTCCTGGTCAATCTCCAGAGCATCTTCCATGCTTTCAATCGATTGTGCGGCTTGTTCAACAATGCGGCTGTCATCTGCTGTGTCAGTGTCTTGAGAAGATTCGAAAGAGGCCTGTTCATTTTCTAAATCAGACTCTTCTGCCAAGGCTGCTTCAACCTTATCCGTTGCCACGTCAGGTAGCAGACTCTCTTCTGTCATTGCAACCTCACTCTCTTCTTCAGGAAAGTGAGCTGGAACCTCGGCATCCGTTGTGTCCTCATGCGTTGACTCGGTCATGTCTCCCATTGCCAGTTCGGTTTCGCTGGCTTCGACTGTTTCATCATCCAAATCGGCGCTAAGCGTATCGATATCGTCAAGTTCCGGTAGGGCTGCTTCTTCAAAGTTTTCGGTTGCCATTTCCAACGAGGATTCATCCCCAGCCTCCGCAGCCAGCATGGTGTCAGGGAGTTCTTCCGAAACAGAGGTATCAGCTACTAACACTTCGCGGTTATCGTCGGTATCACTGTGGCCAACGTGTTCGATTTCCGCCAAGAGTGAATCGGTATCATCAATCATTTCTTCCGGCATACCAGCGCTTTCAGCCATCATGGCGTCATTCGTGTCACCCTCACTGACTTCCGCCACGGTTTCAGCTTCTTCGGTTTGATTGAGCAGGGCTTCAATGTCATCCTCTGCGATAGGGTTGAGTTCATCGTGGTTGTCAGCCGCGGTTGCTGCCTCTTCGGCGATGTCGCTAGGAAAGGCGTCGTCCAGCTCGACCGAGGTTTCACTCTCTGTGGCTTCTGCATCGTCAATGGCATTGAGCAGTTCGTCCACTTCCATGGCCTCGCTAGAGGCTTCCGATTCCGTAGCAGAACCTTCTCCCATCATGGCAAGCATTTCCATTGTGGCTTTGTCGTCTTGTTCCAAGTCGATATTTGACATGCTCTCTCGTCCTTATAGCAATCTGTGCGTTAATCGATAACCGAGTTTAGGCTTAATTGCCGTAAAAGCATTAACTATGCCATGCTATTTGTTTGACTGTTGGTGTTCCGTCTCGTTTTCCATAAACGAATCGAATTCGTGTTCACAGACAAAGCGCATCGGCTCGTCTGTCGTAGGGTGGGTGAAACTTAAACTATAAGCATGCAGCATTAAGCGTGGCATGCGTTGCAGACTCTGCAAGTCGGCATAGAGATTGTCTCCTAAAATCGGGTGTCCCAGCATTTTCATATGCAATCTGAGTTGGTGGGAACGGCCGGTAATCGGCGTCAGCAGGACTTTGAAAAAACCATCATATTGCGTCAGGCGCTGCCAGTGGGTTTCGGCGTATTTGCCGTGGACAAAATCGATCATTTGCCGTGGGCGCCGCTCCCAATCGCAGCGCATCGGCAGGCTGATCGAACCGGCTTCTTCGGAAGGGCGGCCGGCACATAGGGCGAGATAGGTTTTATCGGTTTGCCGCTCTTGGAATTGGCGACTTAAATGACGGTGTGCTTCGGCAGAGCGCGCCAATACCATTAAGCCGCTGGTATCCATGTCAAGGCGGTGGACGATCAAAGCATCTGCATAGGCGGTTTGTACGTGCGAAAGCAAGCAGGCCTGTTTGTCCGGACCGCGTCCCGGTACCGAGAGCAGGCCGGATGGCTTGTTGACGACGATAATGTCGGCATCGTGATAAAGAATCCAGTTTTTACTGAATTGAAAGGATTTCATTTGCATGGGGGCGGAGTGCATTTTTCGAATCAGGCCTGTAAACTATGGGCGTATTTTATCCAAGGTGAAAAAGAATATGTCTAAAAAAGTAAGTGTTCTCTTTGTTTGTATGGGCAATATTTGCCGATCTCCGACTGCACATGCGGTTTTTCGTCAATTGGTCAGAGAAGAAGGGTTGCATAAGCAGGTTGAAATCGATTCAGCGGGGACTCATGCTTACCATGTCGGCAATCCGCCAGACGAGCGCTCGGTGAAAGTGGCACGTGGGCGTGGTATTGAAATGAAAGATTTGCGTGCCCGCAAAGTCGATTTCGGCGATTTTATTCAGTATGACTATGTGCTGGCGATGGACGATGCCAATTATTCGATTTTAAAAGAGATGGCGCTGCCCGAGCATTACGACAAGATTTCCATGTTTTTGGATTTTGCTGAAAACTGGGAAGAGCGAGAGGTTCCGGATCCTTATTACGGGGGGCCAGAAGGCTTTGATCGGGTGTTTGATATGGTCACCGATGCATCTAGAGGCTTGCTGGAAGAGATTCGTCAGAAACATCTCGCTTAAGATTGGTGTTTTCAACGGCTAAAATGAAAAAAGGCGCTTAAGAAAGTGAATTTTTAAGCGCCTTTTTTGTGTTGATTAGATCAACTCAGGATAAGGTTGTTACCTTATCCAACAAGCCTAATCTGTATTTGAATCAAATAGCCTTTTTCTCTGAAGAGTCTGTTTCAGCGTTTGCCAGGGTTTCAGTGGCTTCAGAATCTGAGGCTTCCTGATTTTTGGTTTCACTCTCTGTTGTAGCCCCCGAGACTTCAGGAGAATCAGTTGATGCTGCGTTATCCTGAACGACTTTACTGGCCGCCGGTGCCGCGTCATCACTGGCAGAGGCGGTTTGTGCAGTCTGTTCAGCCGGGGCATCACTTGAGCCCTTATCCGCCACTTCGGATGTTTCAAGCGGTTCAGAAGATTGGGTGTTTTCTGGCTTAGCCTTCCTTGGTGCTCTTGGTCTACGCGGTTTGCGTTCCTTTGAGGGTTCTTGTTCTCCCTCAGGCGCTTCGTTAGATTCCATCGGCATTTCCGATTTAGAGTCTGTTTTGACCTCTGCTTCGTGAGTCGCGTTTGTCTCAAGGTTCTCTGACGCTGTCTGAGGCATTTGAGTTTCAGCCGCTTTATCGGCAGCCGCTGAAGAGGCTGTTGCCTCCTCTACAGGCACCTCAGTCTGAGCCGGTGCCGGTGCCGGTGATTCTGAGGGGGGCTGTTCACTTTGCTCAGCGGCTGTTTGAGCGGCTTCGCTACCCGGTGCTGGCGACTCGATAGACATGCTTTCAGCACCTGCCGGAGCGCGACGACGACGGTTGTAGCTGCGGCTGTTGTAACGGCTACGGCGACGTTGGCCGCCTCGACGCTCGGATTTTTCTTCATCCGTCTTGCGTACTTCCGTTTCAACCCCGGTTTCGGCCTCCGGTGCGGCTTTGATCTCTTCCTGTTTAGATGTTTCACCTTCTTGAGGCGTTTGAACTGTTTGTGCTTCTAGGTTTTCATTCGGTTTGTTGTCACGGCTTTTACGGCGACGGCGATCGCGTGAACGGCGTGATTGAGCAGGTTTGCTCTTGTCTTCAGTGTCGCCTTCTTCGCGCTCTTTACGTTTGTCTTGGGTGCGACGCTCTCCACCGGTTTTATCCTGATCTTCCGGACGGCGGCGGTTTTGGCGACGATCTCCTTGACGTCCGCCTTTGCGATTGCTTGGGCGCTTACGCTCCTGTTTTTCACGGCCTTTACGTGGGGCTTCCTCTTGTTCTTCGGCAGGCGTGAACAAGGCTTTCCAGATGCGGCTTAGCAGGCCTGGCTTTTTCGGCTCAGTTGGCGCTGGCGGCGGAGCGCTCGGCTGAATGTTTTTAACCGCCGGCTCTTCGGTATTGAGCGCTTTAGGCACTTCGGTCACCAGGTGGTCTTCTGGAAGAATCATTTCCTTGATTTCATAGCTGGCGCCATTCGACGTTTCGTCGCCATTGCGGGTACGTTCCATGATGTACTGCGGCGTTTCCAGGTGTTCGTTTGGAACAATCAGAATGTGCAGGTGATGGCGATCTTCGATCTTGGTGATCTGGTTGCGCTTTTCATTAAGCAAGAAGGTGGCGACGTCTACCGGCAGTTGGACGGTAACGCGACGGGTGTTTTCCTTCATTGACTCTTCTTCAAGCAGACGCAGGATCGATAAACCAAGCGATTCTACGCCACGAATCACACCAACCCCATGGCAGCGTGGGCAGACAATCTGGGTGGACTCTTCGATAGAAGGGCGCAGACGCTGGCGAGACATCTCCAATAACCCAAAGCGCGAGATTTTGCCGATTTGCACACGGGCGCGATCCGATTTAACCGCTTCTTTGATTTTGTTTTCCACCTCACGCTGATGGCGGTTGGAGTGCATGTCAATAAAGTCGATAACCACTAGGCCGCCAATATCACGCAAGCGCAGTTGGCGTGCGATTTCGCAAGCCGCTTCCATATTGGTGTGATAAGCGGTTTCCTCAATGTCACCGCCTTTGGTTGAACGGCTCGAGTTGATATCGATCGCGGTCAAGGCTTCGGTGATGTCGATGACGATCGCACCGCCGGACGGCAGAGTCACTTCACGCTGATAGGCCGATTCGATTTGCGATTCGATCTGGAAGCGTGTGAAAAGTGGGATTTTATCCTGGTAAGGTTTGACCTTGTAGACCTGTTGTGGCATCACGTGCTGAATGAAGTCACGCGCCTTATGAAAGGTGTCCATGTCGTCGATGATGATTTCACCGATATCCTGACGCAAATAGTCACGAATCGCGAGAATCACCATGTCCGATTCCTGGTGGATCAAGAATGGCGCGGGTTTAGAATCTGCGGCTTTTTTGATCGCGTCCCAAAGTTGGATCAGGTAGTTGACGCCCCATTGTAGCTCTTCCGGGCTTTTACCAACGCCGGCGGTGCGGATGATCAGTCCCATGCCTTCTGGAATGTCGATGTCACGCAGAGCGTCACGAATTTCAGAGCGGTCTTCCCCTTCAATGCGACGCGAAATTCCGCCCGCTTTAGGGTTGTTTGGCATCATGACGATGTAAGGACCGGCCAGGGTGATTTGAGTGGTCAGTGCCGCTCCTTTATTGCCGCGTTCTTCTTTTTGAACCTGAACAATGATTTCCTGACCTTCGGTGAGCACATCTTTAATCGACAGGCGTCCCGATTCCGGTTTGCTGTCCGGATAATACTCTTCAGCCACTTCTTTGAAGGGGAGGAAACCGTGGCGCTCGGCACCGTAATCAACAAACGCAGCTTCTAAGCTGGGTTCAATGCGGGTGATCCGGCCTTTGTAGATATTGGCTTTTTTCTTTTGCTGGTGTGGCGTTTCAACGTCTAGATCATAAAGGGTTTGTCCATCGACAAGGGCAATGCGCAGCTCTTCTGGCTGAGTCGCATTTATAAGCATTCTTTTCATGCTGTTCTCTTTGTTAGGTCCGAAACCCTGGTACAGGTTCGATAGGGGCATGATTGACGGGAACGAGGGGTCGCATGACCATGGCATTTGTCCGTTTATGATTGGACGAATGCAAGAATGAGAAGGGGCGTTTTGTTGTCCGTTTTAAGTTTGCGCAGGCGTTAATGTTCACAGGGGTTAGGTGTTGCGTGAAACCGTATTGATTCACGGCTTGAATGATCTCGAAGGGATCATTGGATGTTAACCTGTGTTACGCTCCTGCTTGTTTACAACATTTTTATCGAGCTTGATGGGCTTTGTTTTTAGGATTTTGCACCAAGCTCTAGCCATGTCCAGACCGTTGTCTGAACGATATACATTCTTTTTTATAACGTGTTGTGTCCCGTATGGTTAAGCAGGCGTCTTAGGCTGAAAGGTTTAAATGTAGCTGCGCCTGTTAACTTTTGGGCCCGTCATTACATTACTAGGTTGTAATGAAACGGGTCTTTCATATGCTCTATCTAGCTGTAAGGGGTTTCGATGTGGTCGTTAAAAAAGCTTTAATACCGCTAACAAATTGTTTTTTCGGTATTAAATCCGTGTTTTATAAATTCCTTGCGCAGTTTTGAGTTGCGCCATCTCTAACCTTTGCTTACACATTTTAAGCCTCGCAAATATATCACTCATTTAGGGGGTATGCAATGACAGATTCAATTTCTACATGTAAACTGAGCGCAATTTATTAAGCAGGCCGATTTTTGTCTGGCCTCTATCTATTGGTTGAATAATCGATTTTTAGTGGCGTATTGTTTTATCTGCGTAGTGCGGTTAGGGGCAAGCCTGCTTACTTTGTTTTGTTTCAGTGGGTTTTTATGGTGTCAAATCAATCGTCTCAGTCTTCAAAAACGTCTAAGGTTCAATTTGTTGAAGTGACTTCGGAAGACGCAGGTCAAAGAGTGGATAATTTTTTGATGCGTTTTTTAAGAAAGGCACCTAAGACCTTGGTTTATCGAATTATTCGTAAAGGTGAAGTGCGCGTTAATAAAGGAAGGGTTCAGGCATCAAGCCGCTTGAAGAGCGGGGATGTCGTGCGTATTCCCCCTGTGAGCTTGCCTGAAAAAAATGAGGCGATGGAAAGTGAGATTCCTCACGCCCAGCTGAAACGGATTGAAGACAGTATATTATATGAAGACAAAGATCTGATGGTGGTGAACAAGCCTTCCGGGGTCGCGGTACATGGTGGTACTGGAGTGAACTGGGGGGTGATCGAGGTGCTGCGAATTTTGCGACCGCATGCGCGTCGATTGGAATTGGTGCACCGGATCGATCGGGATACTTCCGGTTGTCTATTGGTGGCTAAAAAAGCCTCGGTGCTTAAGGCGTTGCAACAGCAGATACGTGACCATCAGTTTGAAAAACGCTATCTCGCCCTTATTAAAGGACGGTGGCCGCAGCATAAACATAAGGTCGATTTGCCGTTGCGCAAAGATCGCCCTAAGGAGGGTGGATGGCATGTGGTGGTGGCGAAAGATGGTAAGTCATCAGTGAGTTATTTTAGCGTCAAGCAGCATTTGCAGGGTTGCGATCTGGTGGCGGTGAAGCTGGAAACAGGGCGCACCCATCAGATTCGTGTGCATGCTCTGTCGCAAGGATGTCCATTGGTGGGGGATGATAAATACGGTGATCGTGACCTTAATAAGCGCTTCCGTCCGTTAGGGTTAAAGCGCTTGGCGTTACATGCGCACATTTTAGGTTTTATCCATCCGGTGACCGAGGAGCGTATGCGCATTGAAGCGCCATTGTGGCCGGATTTTGAAAAAATTATCGAACGGTTGGCGCTGCCTGAAAAAGGCGAGTCGTCATGACCGCAACCCGAACAGGCCTGTTCGGTTTATGGTTGCTGCGTTGAATGAGATTTATTGAGTTGAGACGAGAGTGTGAGTAAATATCAGTTAGTGATTTTTGATTGGGATGGCACCTTGATGAATTCCGAAGCACGCATTGTGGCTTCGATTCAGACGGCCGCCGAGCGTTGCGGGTTGCCGGTATTGCCGGATGAAGTGTCCAAAAAGATTATCGGCTTGAGTCTGGATAAGGCTATTCTAGGACTTTACCCAGATGCCAGTGACGAACAGGTGGCTGAAATGGCCAATGCCTATTCGCAGTGCTTTTTGCAAGAGAGTCAGGTGGAAATGGCACCGTTTGATGGCGCCGAATCACTGTTGTTGGGGCTTAAAAGCTGCGGTGTGAAGTTGGCGATTGCCACTGGCAAGAGTCGCCGCGGCTTGGACCAGGTGCTGCAGGAATGCGGATTGGGGCCTTATTTTGATATGACACGTACCCCCGTGGAATCTGCCTCCAAACCCGATCCGCTGATGCTGGAGCAGATTTTGCAGGAACTGGATGTGCCAGTTGAGCGTGCGTTGATGGTTGGGGATACGACGTTTGATCTGCAGATGGCGAAAAACATCGATATGGATCGGGTGGCGATGTCCTATGGGGTGCATGAATCTCATGAACTTGATGAACATGAACCGTTAGCGCATTTTGACTCACTGCAGGAGTTGCACAGTTGGTTAACGCCGCGCATACATATGGGGTAAAGACCGGCTCAAAAATGAACGTATGAGAAAACCGGCGGATTGGCCGGTTTTTTTTGCGATAAATTCAGTCGGCCAGTGGGAGGGTGATGCCCATGTCTTGAAAAATGGAGGTCAATTTAATGAGGGGCAGGCCGATCAGAGCGTTGGGGTCTTGGCTTTCGATGGCTTCAAACAGGGTGATGCCCAAGCCTTCAGATTTAAAACTGCCGGCGCATTGATAAGGTTGTTCGGCGCGCAGATAGTTTTCGATGGTTTGCGGGGATAACTGGCGAAACTTGACTTGAGTGATGTCCAGGGTTTGGTGGTGGACGCCGTCACGCGGATCGATGACGACCAGGCCTGTGTAAAAAATAATCGTCTTGCCGCTGAACTGAGTGAGTTGTTTCACCGCATTTTCATGGGTATGGGGTTTGCCGATCGGACGATTGTCAAAGGTCGCGCATTGGTCGGATGCGATCACAATGTGTTCTGGGTGGCTTTCGGCCACCGCTTGCGCTTTCAGTAAAGAGAGGCGTTCGATCAATTGTTGCGGTGATTCGTTCTTCAGAGGGGTTTCGTCGATGTCCGGCGCGTGCTGGCTAAAGGGGAGTTGCAGCTTTTCCAGGAGCTGTTTTCGAAACGGAGAGGACGAACCTAAAACAATAGGTGGAAGTTGTTTTTTTTGTTTGATGGTTTTCATAGTGCCAATGGTATAATTTTGTTCGATTCTGGTTGGCGACATTTTCTGAGTTTTGATCTGGATACGGTCAGCGATTTTTCAGAAAGGCCGATTCTCTGATTCGGGCGTGGCGAGAATGAAGTATCTCGTTGTTTTCCCGACTGTTTAATGAAATTGCGCCAATTGAAGAAAAAAACGAAAAAACACGTGTTTTTTTTGACTTAATCATTGTATACAGGTATGATGCGCCGCTATGTTTGAGAAGCTACCCGAATGGGTCGATCCACTTAACCTTGTCAACCATAATAAACATATTGAAGCTCGAGTCAACCAGGGACGTTTTAAACGCCTTGCTGAGCAGTTGGTTGATCACGATCGTGACGTGTTGGTTGAGTTGGATTTTTTTTATGATAAAGCGCTGAAATTGCCAGCCTTTATTATGAAGCTTGAAACCAGTTTGAATTTGCTGTGCCAACGCTCATTGGAAACCTTTGATTTGCCGGTTAAGGCCGAAGTTAAAGGGGTGTTGGTCGAAGCGTCGGATCTGGTGGATGAGCTTCCCGAGGATGTCGAAATATTTGAGCTTCTGGAAGAGAAGGTGTCTCTGCCGGAGTGGGTTGAGGAAGAGTTGCTGTTATGCGTGCCTCTTTCTCCAATCAAGGAAGGAAGCTCAATGGAGTATGAAAATACCAAAGAGCCTTCCGAGGATGAGAATGCGGAGAACGACTCCGAAACGAGTGGTTCTCAAAAGAGTAACCCGTTTGCAGTGCTGCAAGGGTTAAAGAAATAGATTGTAAACTAGGAGATTGACATGGCTGTTCAACAGAATCGTAAAACCCCTTCAAAACGTGGTATGCGTCGTTCTCACGATGCGTTGTCTGCACCTTCATTGACTGTAGATCAAACAACGGGTGAAGTTCACCGTCGTCACCACGTTACTGCAGATGGTTACTACAAAGGCAAGAAAGTCGTTCAAGATAAAGGCTAATTGGTCTTGAGTATTAAAATTGCCATCGATGCAATGGGCGGTGATCACGGGATCGCGGTCACCGTTCCAGCCTCTCTCGATGCTCTCTCAAAATTTTCAGATATCCACATTGTCCTGGTCGGAAAAGAAGAACTGATCCGAGCGGAGCTGTCTAAGCATCAATACGACGCGTCCCGCGTCACCGTTTGCCACGCCGAACAAGTGGTTGAAATGGATGATTTGCCTTCCAAAGCGTTGCGAAACAAACGTCAATCCTCGATGCGTATCGCCTTGAATAAGGTAAAAGAAGATGAGGCGCAGGCGTGCGTCAGTGCGGGGAATACCGGTGCGCTGATGGCGGTTGCCAAGTTTGTTTTGAAAACCTTGCCTGATATTGATCGTCCAGCCATTTGTACCTCCATGCCCACTATGAAAGGCCATGTCCATGTGCTCGATTTGGGCGCGAATGTCGGCGTAGATGGAGACACTTTGGCACAGTTTGCGGTCATGGGTTCGGTGCTGGCTAAAGCGGTGGACGACAATGCTAACCCCACGGTCGGCTTGCTCAATATCGGTGAAGAGGAAATTAAAGGGCATCAGCGGATTAAAGACGCTCATCAGATATTGCAGAATACACAGATCAACTATGTCGGTTACGTTGAGGGTGACGACATTTATAAAGGTAATACCGACGTGGTCTCTTGCGACGGTTTTGACGGTAATATTGCCCTGAAAGCCAGTGAAGGGGTCGCCAAAATGATCTCTTTTTATCTGAAAGAAGCCTTTAAAAAGAATTTGTTAACAAAGTTGGTGGGATTGCTGGCCTATCCAGTATTGAAATCCTTTAAGGATAAAGTGGATCCCAGAAGGTATAATGGAGCCTCTCTTCTTGGTTTGAGAAAAATTGTGATTAAGAGTCACGGCGGAGCGGATCAGTTCGCATTTATGCATGCCATTGCGGAAGCCCGTCTGGAAGTGATTAAAAATGTTCCAGCTCTGATCTCAGAAGAAGTATCCAAATTAATCCAACATCAATCCTCAACTCCCAAAGATTGAAACAAGGCGTGGATAACAACGGAGTTATCAGGCCTGTTTAGAAAGAGTTGAGCATAAAGAAAAATCGTATGAGTCAGAAAATCTATAGTCGCATTATAGGAACCGGCGGTTATCTGCCAGAAAAGGTCTTAACCAATTTTGATTTGGAAAAAATGGTCGAGACCAGCGATGAATGGATTCGGGAACGTACCGGCATTCAGCAGCGCCATATCGCGGCTGAAGGTGAAACCACCTGTGATTTAGCTGAACAGGCCTCTTTGAAAGCGATTGAGATGGCCGGTATTCCAGCGACAGATGTTGATCTGATTATTGTCGCGACGACAACCCCTGATAAAATCTTTCCCAGTACCGCCTGTCTTTTGCAGCAACGTTTAGGCATTCAAGGCTGCCCGGCCTTTGATGTTCAAGCGGTCTGTTCCGGCTTTGTCTACGCACTGAGTGTGGCAGATCAATTCGTGAAGACGGGTATGTCTAACTGTGCCCTGGTGGTCGGTGCGGAAACCCTGTCGCGTATTACCAACTGGCAAGACCGCAACACCTGTGTGCTGTTTGGCGATGGTGCCGGTGCGGTCGTGCTTCAGGCTTCCGAAACCCCCGGGATTCTTTCGACGCATATTCACGCCGATGGCCAGTACGAAGAGCTGCTGCATGTGCCATCAGGCCCTTCAAAAGTGCCGGTGACCGACGAGGTGGCCGAGCGTACCATGTCGATGAAAGGCAATGAAGTATTCAAGGTGGCGGTGAATACCTTGAGCCGCATTGCCAGTGAAACACTGGAGGCCAATCAAATGCAAAAAGAAGATTTGGATTGGTTGGTGCCGCATCAGGCGAATCTTCGTATCATTAAAGCGACCGCCAAAAAGCTGAAACTGCGTGATGATCAAACGGTGGTAACGGTGCATAAGCACGCTAACACCTCGAGTGCCTCTATTCCTTTGGCGTTGGATGAAGCGGTCAGAGATGGACGCATTCAGCGCGGCCAGACCGTACTGATGGAAGCCTTTGGTGGCGGATTTACCTGGGGCTCTGCGCTGATCAAGTATTAATGCCTATTCATGGCTCAACTCATAACTCATAATAAGAATCGAATCACTTAGGAAATTGTTTTATGTCATATGCCTTTATTTTTCCGGGTCAAGGATCTCAGTCGGTAGGAATGTTGGCCGAATTGGCCGAATCGTATGCTGTGGTCAAAGAGGTTTACAGCGAAGCGTCGGATGTATTGGGGTATGACCTTTGGGATGTCGTGCAGAATGATGCGGACGGCAAACTCAATCAAACGGATGTGACTCAACCGGCGATGCTGGCAGCAGGGATTGCTGTTTACCGTACTTTGGCGAGTCAGGCCGAGTTGTCTCCACGTTACATGGCAGGGCACTCACTAGGTGAATATACCGCCTTGGTCGCCAGTGGCGTGATGACGCTGAGCCAGGGGATCGAGCTGGTTGCCGAGCGTGGCCGTCTGATGCAGTCGGCCGTGCCGGCCGGACAAGGCGCAATGGCGGCTGTGTTAGGGCTGGAAGACGAACAGGTGGTCGCGGTATGCGATGCGGTTGATGGTGTGGTCGAAGCGGTTAATTTTAACTCACCTGGGCAAGTGGTCATTGCCGGTGAAAAAGCGGCGGTGGATGCGGCGATGGAAGCGGCTACCGAAGCCGGTGCGAGCAAAGTGGTGCCGCTGGCGGTCAGTGTGCCGTCGCATTGTTCGTTGATGAAGCCGGCCGCGGATGCATTGCAGGATAAGTTGGCTGCAATGACGTTTGCAGAAGCGCAGACACCGGTGCTGCATAATGTCAATGTCGCGGTTTCAGCCAATGAGGCGGAAATTAAACAAGCTTTGGTTCAGCAGTTATATCAACCGGTTCAATGGGTGAAAACCGTGCAGACGATGAAAGAGAGCGGGGTTGAGAAGTTGTTTGAACTCGGGCCAGGCAAAGTGTTGATGGGGCTGAATCGACGTATCGATCGTAAAATGCCAACGCTCGCGGTTTATGATAATGCGACACTGGAAAAAGCCATTTCAAGTTTATAGAATAACCGCAAGTTAATCGAATCTATCGCGAATAAGGAAAGTATTTATGTTAGCAGGTCAAGTTGCACTGGTTACCGGTGCCAGTCGTGGAATCGGAAAAGCCATCGCACTGGATTTGGCAGCACAAGGTGCTACAGTCATTGGTACGGCTACTTCTGAAAGTGGCGCGCAAAACATTAGTGACTATCTATCTGAAGCGGGTGCTAAAGGGGCCGGCAAGTGTCTGAACGTGACCAATGCGGAGATGATTGCCGAAGTCCTGGCGGAAATCACCAAGGAATATGGTGTGCCAACCATTCTGGTGAATAATGCCGGTATTACCCGTGATAACCTGCTGATGCGCATGAAGGACGAAGAGTGGGATGACATCATTCAGACCAACCTGAATTCGGTTTACCGTATGAGCAAAGCGTGTCTACGTGGCATGATGAAAGCCAAAGGTGGACGTATTATTAATATCGCTTCCGTTGTCGGTGTGATGGGGAATGCGGGACAAACCAATTATGCGGCGGCCAAAGCCGGCATTATCGGTTTCAGCAAGTCATTAGCGCGCGAAGTGGGCGCACGTAATATCACAGTGAATACGATTGCTCCTGGCTTTATCGATACCGACATGACACGTGCATTGCCAGAAGAGCAGCGTCAAGCCTTAACGACACAAATTCCTTTGAGCCGTTTGGGGGAACCGGAAGATATTGCGAAGGCGGTGACCTTCCTGGCGGGTGAGGGGGGATCTTATATCACCGGCCAGACGCTTAACGTCAATGGCGGGATGTACATGGTCTAGTAAGGTCTGTCAATGGGTTTAAATGGCGTTGAAAAGTCTTGAAATTCTGACGTATGTCAATAAAAGGCGCGAATTAAACTTGATAATCCTGACAGATAGAGCGAAAATACGAAAAATTATTTAACCTATTTTTTTAAACACATAAATAAGACTGGAGAATTCCATGAGCAGTATTGAAGAACGCGTAAAGAAAATTGTTGTTGAACAATTAGGTGTAGAAGAAGATCAGGTTACTCCTGATGCATCTTTTGTAGATGACTTAGGTGCGGATTCTCTTGACACTGTTGAGCTAGTTATGGCTTTGGAAGAAGAGTTTGATTGCGAAATTCCAGACGAAGAAGCTGAAAAAATCGCGACTCTAGCTCAAGCAAAAGCGTATATCGAAGCAAACTTGGACTAATCCGGAGTTTGTCTCAGCATTGATTGAGGAAAAAAGCCGTCTTGTTACGGCTTTTTTTGTGTATAAAATTCAGAAAACCCATCGAGTTCTTAAATGGTTTGAGGGTTTTCCTAAAATGGATGAGGGTGCATTTTGTCTAAGCGTCGTGTTGTGATTACGGGTCTTGGGGTGTTAACACCTGTTGGGCTGACGGTTGCGGAAACCTGGGACAATTTGTTGGCAGGGAAAAGCGGAATCGACTACTTTACCAAGTTTGATACGGAAGCGTTCGCGGTCAAATTTGGTGGCGTATTGAAAGGGTTTGAGGCGTCCGATTATATTGCGCCTAAAGAAGCGAAGAAAATGGATCCTTTTATTCACTATGGTATTGCGGCCGGTGTGCAAGCAATTCAAGATTCCGGGCTTGAGGTCACCGAAGAAAATGCGACCCGCATCGGTGTCTCCATCGGTTCCGGAATCGGTGGTATCGGATCGATTGAAACCCAGCATAGTGTTTACCAAAAGTCGGGACCGCGCCGCATTTCACCATTTTTTGTGCCGAGTGCGATCATCAATATGATCTCCGGTAACCTGTCGATTATGTACGGCCTAAAAGGACCGAATATGGCGATCGGAACCGCTTGTGCGACCGGTACGCACAGCATCGGTGATGCAGCGCGCATGATTCAGTTTGGCGATGCAGATGTCATGGTGGCCGGTGGGGCCGAATATGCCACCACCGAGCTGGGGCTGGGTGGTTTTGCGGCCGCTCGTGCCCTGTCGACCCGTAATGACAACCCGCAGGCGGCAAGCCGTCCCTGGGACAAAGATCGTGACGGCTTTGTGCTCAGTGACGGTGCGGGTGCGGTTGTCCTTGAAGAGTATGAACACGCTAAAGCGCGTGGCGCCAAAATTTATGCAGAAGTGCTTGGTTTTGGCATGAGTGGCGACGCCTATCACATGACGCTACCGGCACAAGGCGGTGAAGGGGCGGCACGCTGCATGCAAGCGGCTTTACAAAATGCCGGCTTGGATAAGTCTAAAATCGGTTATATCAATGCGCATGGAACCTCAACGCCAGCCGGGGACGTCTGTGAAACCATGGCCGTGAAATCCACATTCGGTGATCACGCCTATAATTTAGCCATGAGTTCAACCAAATCGATGACCGGTCACGCGTTAGGAGCGGCCGGTGCGATGGAAGCGGTCTTTACCGCGCTGGCTCTGCATGAGCAGAAATTGCCGCCTACGATTAACCTGGAAAATCCGGAAGAAGGGTGTGACTTGGATTACGTCGCCAACGAGGCGCGTGATGCCAGCATCGATTATGCACTCTCCAATTCGTTTGGATTTGGCGGAACCAATGCCAGCTTGGTATTAGGTAAAGTATAATCACGCTTTTCACCTTTATGAGAAGCGACTTTATGGAAAGAAGAATTTCTTCCGACTCTGAACAGGCTGTCATCGTACAGCCTGTTTCGCTTTCTGATGCCTATGCGGTCGATTTAAGCCTGCTTCATCAACGCGATCCGCAACGTTATCCTTTTCTATTAGAGAGTGTCGCCAAGGGCCATCTTGGACGTTATGACATTCTGTTTGCCTTTCCACAGGAAACGCTCCAGCTAGGATCAGGTGCTGACCGCGATGCGATGGCCGCTTTTACAGCGACCGCCAAGCAGGCGTTTGAAGCCCATACGCAACCGGACATCCGCTGTGACTTGCCTTTTCACGGCGGTTGGTTCGCCTATTTCAGTTACGATTACGCCCAAGTGGTTGAGCCATCGCTTCAGGTTCCGCCATCGCGTTTTCCGTTAGCGACGTTAACGCGCGTGCCGGCGGCGGTCGTGCGTGATCACCACAACCAGGCTGTGTTTATTGTCGCCGAAGCGGAATATCGTCAACAGATCGCGGAGATTGAAGCCGATCTACAGGTGATATCGACACAACCGATTCCGCACACGCCGATTCAGATCCTGGAGGCGCAGGAAGAGGAAGAGGCCAAATATCTGAGTGGGGTCGAAGCGATCAAAGAGTACATTCTGGCGGGTGATGTGTTTCAGGTGAACCTGTCGCGTCAATGGCAGGTGAGTTTGGCGAGTGAGTACAGCAATCTGGATGTGTACCGTGCATTACGGCGGCATAATCCAGCACCGTTTGCGGCTTTGGCGCATTTTGATATGGCGCATGCGGATCAAGAGCAAGTCACCACCTTTGGCCAAAATGATTTTCAGCAGGCCTGGTCGATTATCAGCTCCTCTCCGGAACGTTTGGTGAAATACCAAGCCCCCTGGGTGGAAACTCGCCCGATTGCCGGTACGCGTAAGCGCGATGCCGATCAAACCAAAGATCGCGCTCTGGTGGAAGAGCTGATCTCTCACCCCAAAGAGCGTGCTGAGCACATTATGTTGATTGACTTGGAGCGTAACGATCTGGGACGCATTTGCCAACCGGGTACGGTAGAGGTGAATGAACTGATGGTGGTGGAAAGCTACGAACACGTGCATCACATTGTTTCCAATGTGCGCGGTCAGTTGCAGCCAGGCTTGGATCCGCTGGACATTGTGCATGCCCTGTTTCCGGGCGGCACCATTACCGGCTGCCCTAAGGTCCGTTGCATGGAGATCATCGCCGAACTCGAGCAGATGCCGCGCGAAGCCTATACCGGCTCCCTCGGTTACATTAACCGAGACGGCTCTTTGGATTTGAATATTCTGATCCGCACCATGCTTCATTTTCAGGATGAACAAAATGCCCCGGTGGTGCAGTTCCGTGCTGGCGCGGGGATTGTCGCCGATTCGGATCCGCAAAACGAGTTGACCGAGACTCGGCATAAGGCCAAAGGGCTGATTCATGCCTTAAGCAGTCAGGAGCGTTTTCGCTGATGGCGGTGGAGACGGTATTTACCTGGGTGGACGGTCAGCCGCAGAATCAGATCGAGATTGCCGACCGGGCGCTGCAGTATGGAGACGGCTTTTTTACCACCATGCTGGTCAGTGGCAATCGCCTCTTTAACTGGTCGGCGCACTGGCGGCGTCTGCAAAGCAGTGCTGAGCGTCTTGGGTTTGCCACGTTGGACGAAGTGCAGGCTTTGTCTTTGTTGCGTCCGGTTTTGCAGAAAGCCGTCGAGCTGCGGCCAACGCAGCCGTTTTGTGTGCTTAAAATCATTGTCAGCCGTGGTGCGGGCGGGATTGGCTATCAGCCACCCGCGGAAGCCGTTGGCCGGGTCATTATTCAGCTGATGCCGCATCCGCTGTTTCGAACTGAAAATGAGTTGAGGGCGCCTTTACCACCTATTGATGCAATGATTTGTCAGACGCAAGCCGGCATACAGCCACAATTGGCGGGCATGAAACACTTGAACCGTTTGGAAAATGTGCTCGCCAGAGCCGAACTGGCCGCCAGTGCGCCCCCGTTTTTTGGCGAAGGGATCATGCTGAATGCAGATGAGGAAGTGATCTCGGGCACCCAGTCGAATGTGTTTGTGATTCAGGGGCAGACTATGTTGACTCCGCCGCTGACGCGTTGCGGTGTCGAAGGCACTACCCGCTACCAGTTGCAGTTTTTAGCCAAGCACTTAGGACTGGTTTGGCAAGAGCAGCGGTTGACGCTCCAGCATCTGCAAGATGCCCCAGCGCTGTTTTTCAGCAATGCGGTGCGCGGCATCATGCCGGTACAGCATCTGGTCCATAACGGCGTGAACGTTGCCACTTATGAAGTCGAAGCGGTGGTGCAGATTCAGCAGGCCTGGTCAGATTGGCAGAATGACAATGCCTTAGAGGTGGCGCTGTGAAGCCATTTCTGAAACGCATTCTGTTACGCACCGTGCTGGGTTTGGTTTTGCTGCTGTTGTCCACGTTAGGGCTTTTAACCTGGCAGTGGCAGCAGTTTGTGTCATTGCCGATTGCGACTTCGGCAAGCGATGCCCAAATTGTGGAGATCAAACCGGGGGCGACGGCCGCAAAGGTGGCGCAAACCCTTCATCAGGCAGGCCTGCTGGATTCGCCAAAATGGTTTGTCTGGTACTTGCGCTACCATGACAAGCACGCCCAGATCAAGACCGGGGAGATGCGCATTGATCCAAGTTGGACAGTCGCCGAGCTCACCGAAGCCTTGATTCGCGGCGAGACCGTGAAATATCCCGCGACCTTGATTGCCGGGCAGACGTTTTTGCAGACGCTGCAGCAGTTGCAAACTCTGCCCAAACTCCAGCACACCTTGGATGAAAAGGATTTGCCGACGCTGTACGCAGCGTTTAATCTGAATCCCGTCGCCACCTTGGATGCCAAGCGTTATCCTTATGCCGGTCTGGAGGGGCGTTTTCTGCCGGAAACCTATTTGTATGAAGCGGGTGATCGGGATGTGGATATCCTGTTGAGAGCGCACAAAGCGCTGCAAAATAAAATGGAGCAGGCCTGGTCAAAAAGAGAAGCCGGACTGCCTTACAAAACGCCTTATGAAGCCTTAATCATGGCCTCGCTAGTGGAAAAAGAGACCGCCGTTCCGGCAGAGCGCACCCTGATTGCCGGGGTGTTTACCAACCGCCTTAAAAAACGTATGCGCTTGCAAACCGACCCGACGGTGATTTATGGTATCGGTTCCGGTTACGACGGCAATATCCGTAAACGTGATCTGCTGACGACAACCCCTTATAATACCTATCGCATCAACGGCATGCCGCCGACGCCGATCGCGTTGCCGAGTGCGCAAGCCCTGGATGCGGTGCTGAATCCAGCGAAGACCCAAGCGCTCTATTTTGTCTCCAAAGGCAATGGCGAACACTATTTTTCCAATACGCTCAGCGAACACAACCGTGCGGTGCGCAAATACCAGTTACAATAATGGCTATGAGGTTGCTGCTCGCTTTAAGAACTGGGCGCAACGTTTCGAACGAATAAACATGACAAACGGACTCTGAATGAAAGGCCAGTTTATTACCCTTGAAGGCACCGAAGGCGCCGGAAAATCCACCAATTTAGCGTTTATTAAACAGTGGCTGGAGGCGCGCGGCATCGAGGTGGTAACCACCCGGGAACCCGGAGGCACGCCAATTGGCGAAGCGGTGCGTGACATTTTGTTGAATACCGAATTCAGTGAGATGCATGCCGATACCGAACTGTTGTTGATGTTCGCCGCCCGCGCCCAGCATCTGCGCGAGAAAATTCTGCCGGAGGTCGAGGCGGGCAGATGGGTGATTTCCGATCGTTTTACCGATGCCTCTTATGCCTACCAGGGCGGTGCGCGCGGCATGGGGTTTGAGCGCATCGCTGAAATAGAACAATGGGTGCAGCAGGGCGTCTACCCGGATCGTACCTTTGTGTTTGATTTGCCGATTGAGATCGGCATGCAACGTGTGGCCGAGCGCGGCGGACAGACCGACCGTTTTGAACAGGAACAGCATGAGTTTTTTGAACGTGTGCGTCAGGCGTATTTGACGCGCGCGCAACAGGCTCCGCAACGCTATACGGTGCTTGATGCTTCACAAAACCTGGATCAGGTCCAGACGCAGATTGTTGCGGCGTTAACCGCTATGCTGGAAGCGCAAGGTTCAGACTCAGATTCAAGTGCAGGCAGATAAGTCATGACTCAGAATGCAGAGCTTTATCCCTGGTTACAAGCGCCTTGGCAGCAGTGGCAACGCCTGCAGCAACGTTTGGGACACGCTTACTTGTTTGCCGCGCCTCACGGCATCGGTATTGAGCGGTTTGTCTCACAGGTTGCGCAGACACTGTTGTGTGACCAGCATACAGCTTGCGGGCAGTGCAGCGGCTGCCATCTGTTCAGCAGTGGCCAGCATCCGGATTTTTTTCACCTGGCGTTGCAGGAGGAGAAAAAAGAGATTTCCGTCGATCAGGTGCGTGAGCTGGTGTATAAACTCAATGAAACCTCACATCAGGGCGGTTACCGAGTGGCCTGGGTGGAAGGGCCGGAGTATCTGAACCAATCGGCGTTCAATGCGTTACTGAAAACGCTGGAAGAACCCGGAGAGCGCACCCTGTTTATTTTGAGTACGCATCAGTTGGCGCGTTTGCCGGCGACGATTGTCAGCCGCTGCCAGAAACTGAGTTTTGCGGCGCCGGATTTAAAAACCGCACAGGCCTGGTTGCAGCAGCAAAACCCGCAGGCGGATGAAGCCTTGGTCAAACGTGCCTTGCGTTTGAATTGGGGCGCGCCGATTGAAGCGCAGAACTGGATTGCTGCCGGCGGGTTTGAACAGGATGCCGAATGGAAAACCGCGTTGAAGCAGATGCAAAGCGGCCAGAAAACGGTATCGCAACTGGTTGAGCAGTGGCTGAAATGGGCCGATCCGCTACAGGTGTTCGATTATTTCTATCAATGGAGCGTCGCCGCCGTTCGCCAGGCCAATTATCAGGCTGAGAGCGGGTTTAGCCGAGAGCAGGTGCAAAACTGGCTGCGTTTTCAACAGGCCTGCCTAAAAGCGAAGCAGAACTGGCAGGCAAACGCCAATAAACAGCTGGTTCTGGAGGCGTTGTGTTTTGAATGGCTGCAAATCCAGCAGAGTGGCGAATCGTTAAACAGCGTGTTTGCCGAGCGCGCCTCATTCATTTAAATTTACACATACCTAAACAATAACCAATAACCAGTAACGAGAATAAAACCGAGGAAACAAGGTGATTGTTGATTCACACTGCCATTTAAACATTCTACCCGAAGAGAAAGTCGGCGATATCGATACGGTGCTTGCCAAGGCCAAAGAGTTGGACGTGACGCGCATTCTGTGTGTGTCGATCAATCCGGCACAGTGGCACGAGGTGCTGGAATTGGCGCAACGCTATGAAGAAGTTTATGCCGCCATTGGCGTGCATCCGTGTGAAGATCCCGAAGTGAAAGTGAGCGACGAGCAACTCATAGAAGCCGCGTCGCATCCCAAAGTGATTGCCATCGGTGAGGTCGGCCTGGATTATTTCCATTTCAATGCCGACGAGATGGATATGAGTTGGCAGCATGAGCGTTTTCGTCAGCATATCCGCATTGCCAAGCAGTTGCGGAAACCGCTGATTATCCATACCCGCAATTCCACGCCGGACTGTTTGAGCATTCTGGAAGAAGAGGGCGCCGAAGCAATCGGCGGCATTATGCACTGTTTTGTCGAGGATATCGACACCGCCGAGCGCGCGATGAAGATCGGCTTTTACATCTCCTTTTCCGGGATTGTCACCTTCAAAAATGCGCTGGAACTGAAAGAGGTCGCCAAGCAGGTGCCGCTGGAGCGCATTTTGGTGGAAACCGATGCGCCTTATCTGGCGCCGGTACCTTATCGCGGCAAAACCAATCAGCCCGGTTACACGCGTTATGTGGCCGAGGAGATTGCGCGTCTCAAAGAGCTGCCGTTTGCAACGGTAGCGGAAGCCACCACCGATAATTTCAAACGCCTGTTCAGGGTGGCGTTCTAAACATGCGTTCCTTTGGCGACGCACCCTCCGGTCGAACCAAAGTACGCGCTTTGTCAGAGCGGTCTTATACCTGGCAGCGTATTTTAGACCTGGTAATGCGCCATAAGCCGCGACTGGTGAAGGCGCACATCATTGCGCTGATGGCGATGCTTGCCACCGTGCCGTTGCCGCTGTTGCTGCCGATTTTGGTGGATGAGGTGCTGCTTAATCAGCCGGGTTGGATTGTCGCCTCTTTGCAGACGTTGGTACCGGAATCCTGGTATGGCCCGATCTATTATATTGTGGCGATTACCGTCATTACCATCGTCTTGCGTGCGCTCGGCCTGGCCTTTGGGGTGTGGCAGGTGCAGCAGTTCACCGTCATCGCCAAAGAGGTCACCTATCAAATTCGTCGCGATCTACTGGCGCGGGTGCAGGGCGTCTCCATGGCGCAGTATGAAACGTTGGGCAGTGGCAGTGTTTCCGCGACCATGGTGAATGACGTCAACAGCATCGATACCTTTCTGGGGAGTACCGTCGGCAAGCTGATTCTGGCGCTGTTTTCTCTGGTGGGAGTGACGCTGGTATTGCTGTGGTTGCACTGGCAGTTGGCGCTGTTTATTCTGCTGTTGAATCCGGTCGTGGTCTATTTCACCATGCGCATGGGGCGTAAGGTGAAGACGCTGAAAAAAGACGAAAACAGCGCGGTGGACGCATTTCAGCAGGCATTGACGGAAACGCTTGATGCCTTGCAACAAGTGCGTGCCGCCAATCAGGACCAAAGCTTTTTCAAGCGGGTGCGCAGCCACGCCCAGCAAATCAAAAAGCACTCCGAGGCCTTTACCTGGAAGAGCGAGGCGGCGAGCCGTTTTTCTTTTATGATTTTTCTGGTCGGGTTTGATGTGTTCCGCGGCGTGAGTATGCTGATGGTGGTGTTTTCGGATCTGAGTATCGGGCAGATGATGGCGGTATTCGGTTACCTGTGGTTTATGATGGGACCGGTTCAGGAGCTGTTGACCATCCAGTACAGCTACAGTGCGGCGAGCGGGGCCTTGCAGCGCATTAATGAAGTCTTGGATTTGAAGCAGGAACCGGTGTTCAAAAGCTGCGTGAATCCTTTTGAACAGGCCTCCCCGATTGCGGTGGAAGTGCGTGATCTGTGTTTTCATTATCCGGGCAAATCCGAGCCGGTGTTGAATCAATTGAGTTTTGCGATTCATCCGGGTGAAAAATTGGCCTTGGTCGGCGCTAGCGGTGGCGGAAAAACCACGCTCGTACAATTGCTGCTCGGTTTCTATCAGGCGGATTCCGGGCAAGTGCTGTACGGCGGCGAGCCAATTGAAGAGATCGGCCAGAATGTGGTACGTCAGCATGTCGCCACGGTATTGCAGCAGCCGGTGCTGTTTCATCAGAGTATCCGCTTCAATCTGACGTTGGGGCAGGAGATTGACGAGTCCCGCCTGTGGGAGGCGTTGCGCGAAGCCCAGTTGGATGAGGTGGTGCGCGAGCAGCCGCAGCAGCTGGATACCGAAGTGGGGCGCAACGGCATTAAGCTTTCCGGCGGTCAGCGCCAGCGTTTGGCGATTGCGCGCATGATTCTGCAAGATCCGAAAGTGGTGATTATGGACGAAGCCACCTCGGCACTGGATATGGAAACCGAGCGTCAATTGTATGAGGATTTAGCCCCCTTCCTTGAAGGGCGTACCACGCTGATTGTGGCGCACCGTTTGAGTTCGATTCGTCAGGCCGATCGCATTCTGGTGTTCGAGGATGGGCATATTATTGAAAGCGGCAGTCACGATGAACTCATGGCGCAAAAGGGCACTTATCATAAGCTGTACCGCTAAAAGTAATGGAATTTGAGACATAAAAAAACCGACCAGGCCTGGTCGGTTTTTTGGTTGAAGCGGTAAAGCGTTAAATTACGCTTTACAGTCCAAGCGATAAGCTACTTGCAGGGTGTTTTGCAGCAGCGTGGCAATGGTCATTGGCCCCACGCCGCCCGGTACCGGGGTAATCCAGCTGGCGCGTTCTTTAGCCACTTCGTATTCCACGTCACCCACCAGGCGACCGTCGTCCAAACGGTTAATCCCCACGTCGATCACGATCGCGCCTGGCTTAATCCAGTCGCCTTTGACCATTTCAGGGATACCCACGCCGACAACCACCAAGTCCGCTTCGGCCACTTTTTGTGGCAGATCTTTGGTGGCACTGTGGCAAATCGTTACGGTGGCGCGTTCATTCAACAGTTCCAGCGCCATGGGAACCCCCACAATATTAGACGCGCCGACCACTACGGCATTTAAACCGCGCAGTGGAATACCGGTTTTCGCCAACATCGTCATGACACCGTGAGGTGTACAAGGTGCCAATTGCGGCATGCGCGTGGCCAAGCGGCCGACGTTGTAAGGGTGGAAACCATCAACGTCTTTGCAAGGCGAAATACGTTCAATAATCGCTTCAGGATCAATGTGATCTGGCACCGGCAGCTGGACGATAATGCCGTGCACGCTGTCGTCGGCATTCAGCTTGTCAATCAGCGCCAACACCTCTTCTTGAGAGGTTTCCACAGGCAGCACTTCCGAAACATCATTAAAGCCCGCTTTCTGACAGGCTAATTTTTTATTGCGAACATAAACTTGTGAAGCAGGGTCTTCACCGACCATAATCACCGCCAGGCCGGGTGGGTTTTTACCTTGAGCCACTTGTTGCTCAACTTCTTGTTTAATGGATTCACGTAACTCTTCTGCGATGGCCTTGCCGTCAAGAATCTTTGCAGACATATGTACTCCTACTTCACCTCAGGTTGTTAAAGCGTGCCAGGGTTGGTGTGATCAACCGTCTAGCCAAAAAATGAAACCATTATGATACTCGATTTACTGCGGTTCAGGCACAATTGCACGCTTTTTTATTAAGGATATTATGAAAGGGATTTTTAAGATTCAATAACTTAGAATGAACAGGGCTGGATGTCATAAAAAAATAGCCAAAAATTCATAATTAGCAGTTGACAGGTTTAGGGGCCATCTATACAATACGCCCATCTTTTACGGAGTGTAGCGCAGCTTGGTAGCGCACCTGTTTTGGGTACAGGTGGTCGGGGGTTCAAATCCCTCCACTCCGACCAGTTTCCGCCGGCTTGTGCCATACAAGTCGGCAAATTTCCAGGTTTCGATAGAGCGCCCATAGCTCAACTGGATAGAGCATCGCCCTTCTAAGGCGAGGGTTTCAGGTTCGAATCCTGATGGGCGTGCCATTTTCTATGGTATGCCCGTCATACCACTATGGCGGATGTAGCTCAGTTGGTAGAGCCCAGGATTGTGATTCCTGTTGTCGCGGGTTCGATCCCCGTCATTCGCCCCATTTCCCCCTTGTTTTTGAATGTCTTGCAAAATCACGTTTATAGATTGTTTTATCTAGATTTTATCCGTGACCCCGCTGTGCCCGATTTGTTTTCATACAAAAGTTTCATATCTTGTTTGAATGAATCTAGTACAACTTCTTTGCATTTTTTGTTTGATAATGGAATCAATCTTTAAGTTTCTTGTTATTGCTCTGAGAAACCACATTTACAATAACTTTTTGTAAAACGTTTTTATCTTAAGTATGATTGCTTACAAAAAATGGTAGGTCAATTATGCAAGCAATCACCCAATATCACGCCAAGTATTTTGCCTACGAATTAACTAGACGCCGCAGAGGAGAAGATGAAAGTCGTTTATCTCAATCCTTATTTGATTCATCTGTCGACCTCAATCCACATCAAATTGATGCTGCTTTGTTTGCATTGCAAAACCCACTCAATAAAGGCGTTATCCTCGCTGACGAAGTTGGTTTAGGAAAAACAATTGAAGCGGCTTTGGTAATTAGCCAGTTATGGGCTGAGAGAAAGCGTCGAATCGTTGTAGTTTGTCCAGCAGCGTTAAGAAAGCAGTGGGCGAATGAGCTGGCAGAAAAGTTTAACCTTCCAACACAAGTCATTGATGGTAGAACTTACAAGCAACAGCAAAAAGACGGCGTTTACAATCCTTTAGATAAAGAAGTAGTGAGTATCCTTTCATATAATTTTGTTTCTGCAAATGAACAGGTTTTTTCAACAATCCCATGGGATTTGGTGGTTATTGATGAAGCTCACAAGCTTAGAAATGCATATAGAGAATCTCATCAAACCGGGCAAGCGATTAAACGTGCATTTGCCGGTTCTAAAAAATTACTACTGACTGCTACTCCACTACAAAATAACCTCATGGAAGTCTATGGATTAAGTACCATCATAGATGAACATCTGTTTGGTGATGCTGTCAGTTTCCGTGTGCAATTCATGCGTGATGGATATGATTTGCTTGGTCTCAAACAGCGTATGAAAGAGTTTACCCAGAGAACGCTACGTTCTCAGGTTCTTGAATATGTTCGTTATACCAAACGTATGCCGATTACTGTTCCCTTTAGACCATCAGACGAAGAAATAAGGCTTTATGATTTAGTTTCTGCTTTCCTTCAGCGCGATGAATCTTATGCTTTACCCCAACGACAAAAGCATTTGGTATCTCTAATCGTTCGCAAACTTTTAGCATCATCTACTTCCGCAGTGGTTCAAACATTGGAGACCATGCTCAAGCGTTTAAAGGATTTAGAACAGGAGGTCGTTAGTTCAGACAACTGGATTGAAGAGCTAATAACTCAAGAAGAAATTGAGAATGAGTACTTTGAAGATCATATTGAACAGATTGAAGAGTTAAAGCAGATAGATAAAACTCAGTTAAGAGGCGAGATTGCCGAGCTCGAAAGCTACTTGGGTTTAGCGAAAAACATTAAATCTGATGAGAAAAGCCACGCCTTACTTAAAGCGCTTCAGCAGGGCTTTGAAAAAATGGTTGAGCTAGGTTCACCCCAAAAGGCCGTTATATTTACAGAATCTAGGCGTACTCAAGATTACCTTGCGGAGTATTTAGAGCAAAACGGCTTTGCTAATAAGGTGGTTACCTTCAGCGGTACAAATAACAGCCAATCATTAAACAACATTTATCAGGCCTGGTTAAGACAGCATGCTGGCAGTGACCGCGTTACTGGATCGCCTGCGGTTGATAGACGTACTGCCATCATTGATCATTTTAGAGATAAGGCTCAGATTCTAATTGCTACTGAGGCTGCCGCGGAGGGTGTAAACCTTCAATTTTGTAATTTAGTCGTTAACTACGATCTTCCTTGGAATCCACAAAGAGTTGAGCAGCGAATTGGTCGTTGCCACCGTTATGGACAAAAGTTTGATGTGGTTGTGGTTAATTTCCTAAATCAGCGTAATGAAGCAGATCAAAGAGTTCTGCAGCTCCTAACAGATAAGTTCCAACTGTTTGATGGTCTGTTTGGTGCATCCGATGAAATCTTAGGTCGAATTGAATCTGGTATCGATATTGAAAAGCGTATTGCTACTATCTATGAGCAGAGTCGAGATCCAGGAGAAATTCTTGCTGCATTTGATTCCCTGCAAAAAGAACTGGAAGACACCATTCAGCAACGCATGTCAGAGACAGAGCAAAAGCTGTTTGAACACTTCGATCAGAATATTCATGAACTACTTAAAACTAGAAAGAAGAGAGCGGAAGAGCAGCTCGATAAAATTGGTCGTCTATTTTGGCGACTGACAAACTTTATTCTCCAAGGCAAGGCTGTTTTTCAGACATCAAACTTGAGTTTTGATTTAAACGAAGCAATTGGCCTTGCTCCTTCGGGCCACTACCGACTGAAGCAAAAAGGGGTCGATATCCCCAATCACGCACATATCTATCGGCTAGGGCATCCTTTAGGGGAATATGTTTTGGATTCCGGTAGACGTCTAGATACGCCTACGGAAATGATTAAGTTCAATTTAAGTGGACATGATTACAAAGTTTCTGCGCTTGAACAGTTTAAAGGTCAATCCGGTTGGTTGGAGTTAAACCAGATTACCCTTTATTCATTTCAAGAAGAAGATCACCTGGTGTTTTCAGCACAAACTGATAACGGAGCAACGCTAGATCAAGAGGCTTGTGAGCAACTATTTAATTTATCCGCAATCCTAGAAAAAACGACTGATCAAAAAGCTGCTGATGCATTCAATGAACTGGTGCAGCATCAACTTCATGTTCAACTTAATAAAGCATTAGAAGAAAATAACGTTTATTTTGAGCAAGCAAGAGATAAGCTCGAAAACTGGGCAGATGACCAAATGAAATCTGCCGAGCAGCAGTTAGAAGACACAAGGTTGAAAATCCGTGATGCTAAACGCCAATCTCGTCAAGCAGAAACGCTTGAACAGCAGAAAGAATGGTTGGAAAAAATTAAACAACTTGAAAAACAGCAGCGCCGCCAACGTCAAAGTATTTTTGATGTAGAAGATGAAATTGAGGCGAAGCGTGATCAACTCATTGAAGCACTTGAAAACCAGCTTCATCAAAAGTCAGTCACGCAAAAAGTGTTCAGAGTACGTTGGAGTTTAAATTAATTTAGATAAGATGGTTTATTTTTTATTGTTTTTGCATAAAATATCTATGCAAAACCTAATTTTTTTAAACCAAAAGTCTTTTGATTATGAATTCTGAACATTTTTCTAAAAAAATGGAGCTGATGAATACCTTGCCTGAAGGCTTGGTGATAGGGCGTGCCTGGTTAGAAAAAAAAGGCTTTTCAAGACCTGATATCGATTATTACTTAAGAGCAGGCTACTTGCAACCAGTTAAGCGTGGGCTTTACCGTAAGCCAGGTGCAGAATTGAAGTGGCAGCAAATAGCCTATTCACTGCAGGAAATCGGGTATCATTCGCACGTTGGAGGCAAGACAGCCCTCGCAGAAAAAGGCTTTGCTCATTATTTAGAGTTGAGGTCTAGAGAAATCCAGATCTATAGCGCTACAAAACTTCCTAAGTGGCTTGAGCGTTGGAGAGAAGAACATAACAGTAATTTTGTATTCTCTTTGCACTGCAAAAAGTGGTTGAATAAAGCTCCACCTGAGCTATTTACGACCATTCCGTTTGGCAGTTGGGATTGGCCAATAAAAACTGCTCAACCGGAGCTGGCCGTGGTTGAGTGGCTGAGTGATGCGAAAACGGTATCCGATCTGCAGGCAATCGATTCTGTATTTGAAGGGCTGACAACACTGAGCCCTAATAAACTACAAAAGACCTTAGAGTGCTGTGGAACAATCCAAACAAAACGTTTGTTTGGCTGGTTTTGCGACCGACACAATCATACTTGGTCGAAACGGATAAATTGGGAATCACTAGACTTGGGTAAAGGGAAAAGAGCATTCATAAAAGGCGGCTCTCTAAACAAAAAATGGCAAATAACGGTCCCAAAAGAGATGGAACAGAATGTGAACGGAGATGGTTTTGGACCCGAACAATCCTTATTTTAAACAAGTGGCGCTCTTGGTAAGGATATTGCCTGTTTTAGAAGGGCATCCTGTCTTTGCCTTGAAGGGTGGCACGGCCATTAATCTGTTTGTGCGTGACCTACCCAGATTATCCGTTGATATCGACTTGGCTTATGAACCGGTTAAAAACCGCGATGAAAGCATGGCAGATATCAATAAAAACCTGTCTCAAATAGCCAAGAAGTTGGACAGTCAGGGGTTAAGAGTACAAAAAAACGATCCAAATAATACGACCCGCTTAACCGTCTCAAACGGCGAAGTACAAATCAAGATAGAGACATCACCCGTGTTACGGGGTACGGTGCATCCCGCACAGAATAGGCCGGTGAGTCCGAGAGTTGAAGACACATTTGGTTATGCGGAAGTACAAACACTGAGCTTTGAAGATCTCTATGCAGGAAAAATATGTGCAGCACTTGATCGTCAGCACCCTAGAGATTTATATGATGTTAAAGCCCTATTGGAGAATGAAGGTATCTCTGAAAAGTTAAAAGATACCTTTTTGGTGTATTTGATGAGTCATGGTCGGCCAATGCATGAGTTACTGAATCCAAACTTTAAGGATATAACCGACATTTATGCCAACGAGTTTGAGAACATGACAAGGGAAAGAGTCGAACTAGCTGAATTGCTAGAGGCAAGAACCCAATTGGTTCAACAAATCCGACAAGCTCTAACCGATGCAGACAAAGCGTTTTTATTAAGTGTCAAAAAGCGTTCGGCGGATTGGAGTCAATTTGTTTATCCCGAAGTGGCAAACCTTCCGGCAATAAAATGGAAGGTACACAACCTGGCACAAATGCCAGAGGATGCTCACAATAAAGCAGCAGAAAAGCTAGAACAATTTTTACAAAATATTTAGAACATAAATATCACTATTAATCCTAAGAAATAAGCGGAACAAACATGGCGACGACGCAAGAGTTAAAATCCAAATTCACTTCTCTTTTACAGCAAATGTTTCAACTCGATCAGCCGGAGTTGGATTTTGGTATTTATCGAATTATGCATGCGCGTAAAGATGACATTAATCGTTTTATTGAGCAGGATTTGCCAAAGAAGATCACTGAAGCGTTTGCTGGATTTGAAGGAATGGATAAACAGCAGGTTGCTGAAGAGCTTGAGAAGGCAAAGCAGGCTGCTATTGCCGCTGGGTTTGATCCGAGTCAGTCACCTAAGGTTCAAGAGCTAGAACAGCAATACAATGCTAAGGTGGATTTAACTCGTGAAGAGGGTGAAGTTTATGATGCATTAATTACCTTCTTTAACCGTTATTACGATGAAGGGGATTTTATTTCGCGTCGTATTTATAAGGATGGCACCTACGCCATTCCATATAACGGTGAAGAAGTGGTGCTTCACTGGGCCAATAAAGATCAGTATTACATTAAATCTTCTGAGAACTTGCGTGACTATGCCTTTCGTTTAAACCCGCATGATGACGAAAATCCAATGCGTGTGCATTTCAAGTTGGTGGATGCCGAAGCCGGTGCAAGCAATAACAATAAAGAAGCTGAAGGCAAGAACCGGGTATTTGTATTACGCCAGTCCCAAGAGCAACCAGCTTGGTCAGAAGTTACGGTAAAAAATGGTAATACTGAAACGACCGAGTTAGAAATCTATTTTGAATTCCGAGCAGCAACCGAAAATGACTGGACGGAATCGGTTAAAGCATCCGCCACTGCGGCTGCCAAAAAGAAACCGCCTACCCAAGACCATTTACGCCAAATTGCCGTTGAGTTGTTAATTGGAGAAGATTCAAACTTACCTGAAAAATGGAAAGAACCCCTCTCTAATAAATATGTAAAGGCCGATGGTGAGACGGCGGATTATTCTCTGTTGCAAGGTCAACTTAATAACTACACCAAAGCCAATAAGTTTGATTACTTTATTCATAAAGACTTAGGAAAATTTCTGCGTCAAGAACTCGACTTTTATATCAAGAACGAGTTAATGCGTTGGGAAGATATTGCCGCGAATAAAGCCAACTTTGCCAAATTAGGGCCAATGTTTTCAAAAATCGAAGTGATTCGTCAATTGGGCGAGGCCATTATTACTTTCTTGGCTCAGCTTGAAGATTTTCAAAAGAAACTTTGGCTAAAGAAAAAGTTTGTGACTGAAACACAATACTGCATTACGCTGGACAGGCTGCAAGAATCACCAGGCCTGGTAGAAATTGCGCTGAATAATGAAGATCAAAGATCTGAATGGGTTGAGTTATTTAATGTTGATTTGGCCGAGTTAGACAAGGTTAAATCCAAGGGTGTTGATGCGGTTTTGGAGCATCCAAATTATCGTTACTTGGTGATTGATACAGGTTGCAAAGACCTGCAGGGTAATTTTTCTTATGGGCAAGACTTCAAAGAAAAACTGATTTCCTCACTTGATGAGTTAGATGAGCAAATGAATGGTTTGCTTATTCACTCTGAGAATTTTCAAGCTTTGAATTTAATCCACGATCGATTTAAAGAACAGGTTAAGTGTATATATATTGACCCTCCTTATAACGCTCAATCCAGCGAAATCTTGTACAAGAATACGTTTAAACATTCGTCATGGATTTCCATGATGGAAAACAGGCTATCTAAATCTAAGCCTCTCCTAAATCCAAATGGAATAAAGGTCATTGCAATAGATGAAGTGGAGAATGATAACTTAGCACAATTGGTTAAGGCTGTTTTTCCTAATCATGATGATGTTGCTGTCTCCGTCGTTCACAATCCAACTGGTCAGCAGGGAAAGAATTTTTCATTTACTCATGAATTCGCACATTTTATTTATCCAACAGGCCTTGATTGTATAGGTTTGGAGGATCGAGATGATGAAAATCGAGAATCTAAACCAGATGTTAGGCCTTTGAGAAATGTTTCTTCTGGAAAAAATCATCTAAGAGAATCAGGTGCCAACTGTTTTTATCCTATTTATGTGAAAGATGGAAATATAGTTGGTTTTGGAGAGGTTTGCGACAAAGATTTTCATCCAGATGACATAAATATTGAAGAAGCTGACGGCTCAATTGCTGTTTACCCGATTGATCCATCTGGAGTAGAAAGTAAGTGGGTTTTTGCTCGAGATAGCGTCGAATCAATATTTAATGAATTATCAGCCGAATATAACACTACAAAGGGTCATTGGGATATTTTAAGGCGGAAAGTTAGGTTCAGATACAAATCCAACTGGTCTGATAAAAGATATAGTGCAAACAGTTGGGGAAGTGTTGTGTTAAATAACATGATGCCTGGTAATCCTTTCACATATCCTAAATCTATTTATAACGTCTTAGACTGCGTTGACGCTGCTTTAACTAACCAAAAAAATGGTTTAGTCCTAGATTACTTTGCGGGCTCAGGAACAACAGGTCATGCAGTTATCAACCTAAACCGTGAAGACCAAGGTAACCGAAAATACATCCTTTGTGAAATGGGTGCCTATTTTGATTCGGTAACAAAACCACGCATTCAAAAAGTTATTTATTCAAAAGATTGGAAAGGCGGTAAACCGTTGTCTGATAAAGAAGGACGCGTCAATGGTGTTTCACAGTGTTTTAAATACATTCGCCTTGAATCCTATGAAGACACTTTGGGTAATTTGGCCTTAAACCGTCCAGCTCAAATTCAATCAGACATGTTTAATTCACAAAATCCTGATTTGGATTCAGCTCGTGAAGATTATTTAATGAACTATATGCTTGAAGTAGAAAGCCGTGGTTCTGCTTCTCTTTTGAATATCACTCAATTTACCGATCCAATGGCCTATCAATTAAAAGTGCGTTCAGCATCAGGTGACGAGACTAAGTTGGTCAATGTCGATTTGATTGAAACCTTTAACTGGTTGCTTGGTCTTCAGGTTGAACATATCGCTGCGCCAATTTATTTTGAGGCAGAGTTCGAACAAACGGATTTAGGGCGTTGGCAAGCAAGCGTTAAACGATCCTCTGAAGGTCAATGGTGGTTTAGAACGGTTTATGGGGTTAATCGAAAAGGGCAAACAGTTCTTGTGGTATGGCGAAACTTACCTAAAACGGCTGCAGGTAAAGAGAACGGTTTGGTTTTGGACAATGCTGTTCTTGAAGCGGTGATGCTGGATAAGCTTAAAGTACGCCTAACGGAAAGCCCGGATGATGAAATTGAGTTGGTGTATGTGAATGGCGACCACAATATCACGGTGCCTAAACGTAAAGATGGTGAACTGCTACAAGCGCGTGTGCAGAATATTGAAGAAACATTCCATCGTTTAATGTTTGCGACAGATGAAGGGTTGATTTGATATGGCTAAAGAGAATTTACCATTTAGTTATCAACTTGTTCTTAATCAGTGGATCTGGTCATTGTTTGGCTTAGACTCTTTAAATGGTCGCCTGGAAGCACATAAAAAAGAAGCGCCGATCTTGGAAGTGTTCCGTGAGCGTTTTCAGATTGTCGGTGAAGCCTCAAAACGTGATGAAGCCACCGGTGAACACGAAGTTTTAATGCAAATTTTGCAGCATGGCGCGAGTGATCTAAAGCTTACCGAAGATCAGTTGCGAGAATATGACCGTAATATCAAAGCCATTACTGAAAGGTTAAATGAAAGCCGCAAAGAACATAGCTCTGACGCATTTGAATGGAAGTACTTTCAGTATTTGATGTTGATGTTTACTGAGGTCTATTTGGATTGGTTTTTTAATCGTCCAGATGCGTTGTTGCAGGCACTTAATGAACGTATCGATGCTTGGAATGAAAAAATTGGGGATTGGAAGGCAACAGCAAAAGTTTCACCAATTGAGAAGCTTGATGATACTGAAGAAGTTAAATATCAGCTGAATAAAGTCGCTTTTTGGAGTGCGACCGGTTCGGGTAAAACGCTGATTATGCACGCCAATATCTTGCAGTATCTGCATTATTTAAAAACCTATGCAAACCCTAAAGACATTAACAAAGTCATCCTACTTACTCCTAATGAAGGTTTAAGTCGTCAGCACTTAGAAGAGTTTGAGTTATCTGGTATCAATGCCAGTGAGTTTCGAGCTAATCAGGGTGAGATGTTTAAGTCTGAAGTGGTTGTGATTGATATTCACAAGCTCGAAGACGAGGGTAAAGATAAAACAATCAGTACCGCTTCTTTACTATCCAATAATCTGCTTCTGGTTGATGAAGGTCATCTAGGGACGGCGAGCGGTGGTGGCAAATGGCTGAAACAGCGTAATGCGTTATGTGAAAAAGGCTTTAGCTTTGAGTATTCGGCGACCTTTGCTCAGTCTGCACTTAAGAACGAAAACATACGTCAAGACTATACAAAGTCGATTCTTTTTGATTATTCCTACCGCCACTTTTATGCCGATGGTTACGGTAAGCAGTCGCAAATATTGAATATTGATAAAGGCACGGTGAAAGGTCAGGATTTTAAATATCATATGGCTTCACTGTTAGCCTTTTATCAGCAGCTTGTAGTGTTTAGCGACCATGAAACAGAGCTAAAACCATTCAATATTGAAAAGCCGTTGTGGGTGTTTGTCAGTTCGAGTGTCACCAAGGGCTTTGATACCAAAGAAGCAAACGATATGGTGCTGGCGTTACAGTTTATCAATCAGGTTTTGACGGATCGAAACGCTTCAGAAACAGCAATCCACTCAATTCTAACCCATGGTTTTCAAGGTGCCGGTGGTACTGACTATCTGCATGGGCGTTTTAACTACCTAAAAGGTTTATCTAAATCAGCTCAGGCGATTTACGACGATCTACTCGAGCGAGTATTCAATAGTGCAGGTGGACACTTGTATCTTGAAAATATTGTCGGTGAGGCGGGGGAAATCGCATTGCGCGCAGGAACATCAGACAAGGTGTTTGGTGTGATTAATGTGGGCGATGATGCCAAGCTCATTAAGTTATGTGAAGAACATGGCTTAGCAAGCCAGGATTGTCGTTTTAAAGGTTCTCTATTCAATTCAATTAAAGACAAAGACTCAACGGTTAACCTTTTATTTGGCTCTAAACGTTTTAGTGCGGGGTGGAACTCATGGCGTGTTAGCTGTATGACCTTGCTTAATGTGGGCAAGAATAATGGCGCACAAATTATCCAGTTGTTTGGTAGGGGTGTTCGATTAAAAGGTTGGCAGTCTTCATTGAAGCGCTCAGCTGAGTTAATGACTGATTTGACTAAGGCCAAGATTGAGAGACCAAAGTCTATTTATTTTCTTGAGACGCTAAACATTTTTGGTGTGAATGCAGACTATGTTGCAGACTTTAAAAAAGAGCTGGAAAAAGAAGAGATTCCAGTCAACGAAGGATTAGAAGAATTTGTTGTTCCTTTGAAGCCGATGCGCGGTATTCCAAGTGATCTGAATGTGATTCGTTTGAAAGAAGATATTAACGGACGAGCCATTGGTGGTCAGGGAAGTGCGTTTAGCCAGTTGGCAGAACAGGTTTTATTGAAAACACCAAACCAGTTATCAACCACAGCCGAAAAAGGTTACTTTGTTAACCCGGCAAGAATTGTATTGGATTGGTTTCCACAGGTGAAAGGCTTTGCCACTGATGGATCAGGCAAAAATGAAGTAAGACAGAATAGTGAAACATTATCGAGTTTGCATTTAGCCATGCTGGACTGGGATAGGGTTTATTTTGATCTACAGGGCTTCAAGAGAGATAAGCGTTGGCACAATTTGAACTTTGATTTAGAGACGCTTCAAAACCTATTGAATGATGTCGGTTGGTATGTTCTCTATGCTCCTCCAGAAATATTTGAATTGAAAGGTTTAATCAATCAACGAATCTGGCATCAGATAGCCGTCGCGCTGCTTAAAAAGTATGTTGAAGCTTTCTATACCTTCAGAAGAAAGCAATGGGAATCGGATAAGCTTGAGTTTGTGAGCTTAACCAAAGATCAGCGTTATTTGCCGAATCAGTCAAAAGCTACGCCAAATGGGGCGCACCATATTACTTTGGATCGAGTACGCCACGAGCATGTCATCACTCAACTGAATGATTTGAATGAGCAAATTAAAGTAGATGACGTTGCCTGGCATAACCGCGTGATTGAAGGTATGGAGTTCTTGTGGTGCGAAAGGCATGCTTATCAACCACTGATAGCGGCAGTTCAAGGTTTAGATGGAATCAAGATTTCACCGGTTCAGTTAAATAAAGGTGAAATGGATTTTGTCAAAGACATACAAGCGGCGTTTGCATCAGGTGTTTTTGATGGTTTTGATGTTTTCTTGTTGCGTAATGTTTCTGGTCAGGATGCTGTCGGATTCTTTATAGAGGGCGGATTCCAGCCAGATTTTATTCTTTGGCTGAAAAACGACCACAAGCAGCATATCGTTTTTATTGATCCAAAAGGGCTGCGGAATTTGACACCAAATAGCTCTAAGGTCCGGTTTTTTGAAAAAATTAAAGAGACAGAAGCACTTTTACATAAAGAATCACCATCGGAAAACCATGTTCAACTGGATGCCTTTTTAATATCAAATACTCCGGCAGCAGCGCTTGAAAGTGACTGGGAGTTTGAAGGTCAACCGGTAACACAGGAATTGATGGAAAGTTGGAATATTCTGTTTGCTGAAGATCCATCTTATATTCAGAAGCTAATGAATACTTTTAGGTAAGGTTTGAATCGCCACTAAAATCCTAGAGACTTTTTAGCCTCATTTCGTACTGCTTCTCGAATTCAACTGGTGAGAGTTGGTGACCTTCCCCTGAATTAGTACCATAGCCTCGATGAGATTTTTCATGCCAACTGTTTCGCAAAAAACCGATGGCGGTAAATAATTCAGTGAACTGGTGGGTTGACCTTTCTTCTGAAATAGCGCTGAGCATGCGGCTGATATGGTCTATTTTGATGTTCTGACAGACCTTGTACTATAGAGGTAATGTCATTGAGATTATAGAACTCACCTTGTTTTCTGCTGTTCATATAAGTAGAGTAAATAATGTATTTACGAAAATATCTTTGTTTTTGAGTCTCTTAAGAAGACATTAAGCGATTAAAACAAAAAATAATTTCTGGTTTCTGCAACTCTGTCTAATTTGAATTGACGATTCTGTTTTAGACAAACGAGATTGATATGAATGAACAGCAAGGTGATATTTCTATTGCCTTAATCAGCGTCCATGGGCTGATTCGTGGTCAAAACCTGGAATTGGGTCGAGATGCCGATACGGGTGGTCAAACGCTGTATGTGCTTGAATTGGCACAGGCTTTGGCCGAAAAACCTGAGGTGAGCAGGGTAGAACTCTTTACTCGTTTGGTGAAAGATGAATCGGTCGATGCGGATTATGCCCAGCCCATTGAGAAGGTCTCTGACAAGTTGACGATTGTGCGGATTGAGGCGGGGCCTGAAGAGTATATTTTTAAGGAACAACTCTGGGACCATCTGGACACTTTCTCTGACAATATGGTGGATTATTTCCGCCAGCGGAATCGTTATCCGGATATTTTGCACAGTCACTACGCGGATGCCGGTTATGTGGGCAGTCAGTTAGCCAATCAATTATCGATCCCCTTGATTCATACCGGCCATTCATTGGGTCGGGTTAAACGGGCGCGCTTAATTGCTAACGGTGTCTCTCCACAGGAAATTGATACCCGCTATAACATGATCAGGCGGGTGGACGCCGAAGAATATGTGTTGGCAACGGCGGAAAGGGTGATTACCAGCACGCATCAAGAGATTGAAGAACAATACGAAATTTATGATTTTTACCACCCCGAGCAAATGCGCGTGCTCCCGCCCGGAACCAATCTGAGTCAATTTAAACCACCCTTAGGGGGGGAGCTAAGCTCCTTACTTTTTCGACGCCTTACCTATTCGCTTGCCAGTCCACAAAAACCCATTATTTTGGCGCTTTCCCGTCCCGATACCCGCAAAAACATCACCGCTTTGATCGTCGCTTATGGCCAATCCCCGGAGCTGCAAGAGAAGGCCAATCTGGTGATCGTGGCCGGAAACCGGGATGATGTAGACGATTTAGAGTCTGGTGCCCAGCAGGTATTTCATGAAATTTGGTTGGCGATTGATCGTTATGACCTTTATGGAAAAGTGGCACTGCCTAAACATCATAGCCGCGACGAGGTGCCGTTTATTTATCGAATAGCTGCGGCTTCCGGAGGCGTTTTTGTTAATCCGGCGCTCACTGAACCGTTCGGATTGACGATTATTGAAGCGATTGCTTCCGGTCTGCCGGTGGTGGCGACCGAAGATGGCGGTCCAAGGGACATTGCTGCGAACTGTCAGAATGGGATTTTGATCGACCCGCTGGAACCTAAAACCATCACGGACGCCTTATTAACCCTTTTTAGGGACGAAGCCCAAAAGCAGCAGATGATCGAGCGTGGCCTAAAAGGAGTGCAGGAGCACTATGCTTGGCAGGCACATGCCGAACGTTATCTGAAATTAATTTGCCCGATTATCAAGGAATCGGAACGTTTGCCGAGACGACCGATTGCCCGACGTTCCGCACTCTATAAAGATCGGGCATTGGTCACCAGTCTGGATCAAAATTTAATGGGGTGTCCGGATGCATTAAGCAAGCTGTTGGCTTTGCTGAAACAGCATCGCAAGTCCACACTGTTTATTGTGGCCACTGGCCGGCGGCTGGATTCGGCTCTGCGTCTGTTAAAGCATTACAATATTCCCGAACCCGATGTGCTGATGACCAGTGGCGGAGCCGAAATCCATTATGCCCCCAAGCTTACGACGGATACCCATTGGCAAAAACATATTGATTACCACTGGGTTCACCATAAGGTGCGTAATCTGTTGGATGATTACCCTGGCCTGACTTTGCAGCCCAAATCCGAGCAGACGTATTTCAAGATCAGTTATCTTCTGGATACCCGCCTTACGGATGTCGAGGAGATTAAAGCTCAGCTGCTTCAGGAAGATTTGACCGCCAATGTGCAGTTTTCATTTGGTCAATATTTGGATGTTTTGCCGATACGTGCTTCCAAAGGAATGGCTTTGCGTTACATTGCCGATCGGTGGCAGATTCCATTGGAAAGAATCCTGGTTGCAGGGGGCTCCGGGTCGGATGAGGATATGATGCGCGGCAATACGTTGGCAGCCGTCGTCGCCAACCGCCATGATGAAGAGCTGTTTCAATTGACGGATATAGAGCGTATTTATTTTGCCGAACGCAGCTATGAAGAGGGGATTCTCGAAGCGATTGACTACTACGACTTCTTTGGAGCATGTTGCTCACCAGAAACCAACAACAGTGACCCGTTGGCAGGCAAAAAAGAGGCAATATGAGCAGGCTGCTTTTGTGCACGGACATGGATCGAACGGTGATTCCAAACGGCCGGCAGGAGGAGGCGCTTAACGCCCGTCAAGCGTTTGCTGAGTTTTGCGCCCAGCCTTGGGTTACTCTAGTGTATGTCACCGGTCGTCACCTTGCGCTGATGCAAGAGGCGATACAGGAATTCCAATTACCGCAGCCGGATTACGCCATTACCGATGTTGGAACCCGTATCTATCACCAAAGAGAGAACCGGTGGCATTCAATGAGTGGCTGGCAAAATGAAATTGATCAGGCCTGGTTGAATGTCGAACCGAAACAGATCATTGAGTTGTTGGCAGATGTCAAAGGACTCAAGCTGCAGGAAGCGGAAAAACAGAATGCGCATAAAGTGAGTTTTTATGTTGACTTGGATCAGTTGGATGAACCCCGTTGTTTGTCATTAGTGGAGGCCATGATGGCCTCTTTAAAGATCCAATCGAATTTGATTTGGAGCATTGATGAAACCAGCCATAAAGGCCTGCTGGATATTTTGCCACCCAAAGCCAATAAGCTGCATGCCATTGAATTTCTTAAGCAATTTTTGCATTATGGGGAGGCAGAGGTTGTCTTTGCCGGTGACAGTGGTAATGATCTGCCTGTTTTGGTGAGTCCGATTCAATCCGTTTTGGTTGCGAATGCGACAGAAGCGGTGAAGCGACAAGCGGTGCAGTTGGCAAAACAGCAAGGCACGCAACAACAGTTCTATCAGGCGCAAAACCGATCAAACAACGATGGCAATTACAGCGCTGGCATTTTACAAGGCGTGTTTCATTATTTGCCTGAACTTAAGCCTTCGTCAACGGGGAATTAATCTGAAGAGACAAATGATATGACTGAATCTCAGACAAGGCAAATTACCATCTATGGCGAAGTCTTATTTGACTGTTTTAACCGCAGTGAGCGGGCGGGGCAAGCCGATCAAGCTGAACGAGTGCTGGGCGGCGCACCTTTTAACGTCTGTTGGCATTTGCAGGCGCTAGGCGACCAACCGATTTTTATTTCTCGTGTCGGGGAAGATCAACTCGGTGAACAGATTTTGCAACAGGCCCGCTCCTGGGGAATTTCAACGGATAATATTCAACAGGATAAGCAGCACCCGACCGGACAGGTTCAAGTCTCTTTAATCGATAATGAACCCCATTATGATATTAAGGCGGACAGCGCCTACGATTTTATTGAACAGGCCTGTACCAAGCTGAATCAGGCAACAGGCATTCTGTATCATGGCTCCCTCGCGTTAAGAAGCGATTATGCCAAACAGCAATTTCGTTTGTTGGTTGAAGCCGGTCAGTGGGAGATGTTTGTGGATGTCAATCTAAGAGCCCCTTGGTGGGATCGGGAGTCTCTATTTGAGTGGTTAGGACAGGCTCGGTGGATCAAGCTGAATGTTGACGAGCTTCGTGAGTTGGGCTTTATGCAACCTGATCTCAAATTGGCGATGCACGCTTTTATGGGCCAGTTTGGTTGTGAGCAGGTCATTGTGACCCAGGGAGCGGATGGTGCTTTGGTGCTGACGCCAACCGGCTTTTTCGGCATAAAGCCTGAAAGAGTGGATCGGTTTGTTGATACGGTGGGGGCTGGAGACGCTTTTACCGCCATTTATATTCACGGCCTAATCAAAAACTGGCCTATTGAGAAAACGCTTTCAACCGCACAGACGTTTGCCAGCAAAGTGGTGGGTATTCGCGGTGCGACACCTCATGATCAAAGTTTTTATCAGTGTCTCGGTTAACTTTGATTGAGTATAAACAGCAAAAATCACCCGCAATACTTTAACACCTAAATCCATTATTAAAGTTTTTGGCCTATGTACGAGCAAATATCTCATTCACTGTTAAACGATATCCTTAATCAGATCAAACCGGATATTTATAAAAAAGACCTACGTCACTTTTATACCCGACTGGGCGCAAACTTTTATGCGATTCACGGTTTATTTGCAAAGTTGTATGGGAATCGGCCGGACTTTGACCAGCAGGCACAAAAATTAGTCGAAACCATGGCGAGGAAATATATTAAACGCCCGGACGAATTAAAACAGCTGGATTTGGAGCGTGAGCGGGATCACAACTGGTTTCTGCATCAAAAATGGGTGGGCATGGCGTTATATGTCAATGGTTTTGCAGAAGACCTGAAAGACATGCAGGACCACTTGAGCTATTTTCAGGAACTTGGCGTTAACCTTGTCCATATCATGCCGATTATGAAGTGCCCGAAAGGGCAGAGTGATGGTGGCTATGCAGTGAGTGATTTCCGTGAAGTCGATGAGCGTGCCGGGACATTAGAAGACCTGCAAAACCTCGCAAAAGAGATGCGTTCACGCGAAATGCTGTTGGCTTTGGATGTGGTTTTAAATCATACCTCCGATGAGCATGAGTGGGCGGAAAAAGCCCGGGAAGGGGACCCCACTTATCAAGATTATTATTACACCTTTGAATCCCGCAACATCCCGGATATGTTTGAAGAAAGCATGCTGGAGGTTTTTCCCGAAACGGCGCCGGGAAATTTTACCTGGGATGAAAAAATGCAGCGTTGGGTCATGACGGTGTTCAATCACAATCAGTGGGATTTAAATTACAACAATCCTGCGGTCTTTATTGAAATGCTTGATGTAATCCTTTATTGGGCCAATCAGGGGGCGGACATACTGCGCTTGGATGCGGTCGCGTTTTTATGGAAGAAGCTTGGCAGTACCTGCCAGAACGAACATGAAGCGCATCTGATTTTACAGTTGATGAAGGACTGTTGCCAGGTGACCGCGCCAGGTGTACTTTTTATTGCGGAAGCGATTGTGGCGCCGTCTGAGGTGACCAAGTATTTCGGGGAAGATGCGGTCATTGCCAAAGAGTGTGAGATTGCTTACAACGCCACCTTGATGGCCCTGCTTTGGGATGCAGTGGCGACCAAAAACGCCAAGCTGTTGACCCAAGGGATAAAAAACCTACCGGTTAAATTGGAACGCGCTACCTGGTTGAATTATATTCGTTGTCATGATGACATCGGCTTGGGGTTTGACGATAAAGATATTATTCAGGCGGGCTATGAACCGCAAGCCCACCGACGCTTTTTAATCGATTACTTAACCGGACGTTTCGACAACTCCCATGCAAGGGGCTTGCCTTTTGCCGAAAATTTCAAAACAGGGGATTCGCGGATTTCAGGTTCATTAGCCTCTCTGGTGGGGTTGCAGTATGCGATTGAATCGGGTGATATCGAAGCACAAGAGAGTGCCGTTAAACTGATTCTATTGCTAAACAGTATGATTCTTTCGTTCGGCGGAATACCCTTGCTTTACTACGGGGACGAAATTGGCACACTGAATGATGATTCCTACCTGGATGATCCCGATAAGGTCAATGATAACCGTTGGGTTCACCGTCCCCAAATAGATTGGGAAAAAGCCCAAAAACGGCATAGCCCCGGCACGATTGAATACGAGATCTTCAGCGGGATTAAAAAAATGATTACGATCCGCAAGGAGATCAATGTCTTTGCCGATTTCAATAACCGTGAACTGGTTGATGTGGGGAATCCGAACCTGTTTGTCTTCAGTCGCTTCAATCCTCAAAAATCGAACGACCGCGTTTTGGTAGTGGCTAACTTTAACGATAAACCGCAAAAGTTGGACTTGGAAGATGTAACCAGCTGGGGAAGTTACGCTCAAGGACAGTTGTTCGATCTACACACTCGTCAACAACCTGAAATTTATAACAACACCCTGGTGATACCGAGCTTCAGTTTTTATTGGCTGCGCGAAATGTAATTGACACCTTTGTTAAGTGGCAGTGGCTTTTGGATTTTGGACGGTTTTTCTTGGTCTAAAGTGCGCTGAGGCCTTTATTTGCGTCTGGCAATCCAGATTAGGTGGTAGCCGTAGGGAGTTTTGACCGGGCCATGCACTTGGCAAAGTTCTTCGTTAAAGACGACTTTATCAAATTCGGGCATCATTTTTCCCGGACCAAAGATTCCAATGTCCCCGCCAACCTTTCCTGAAGGGCATAGTGAATGTTCTCTCGCTAATCGGTCAAAGTCTTCAAAATGGTGGATTTGCTCTTTGATTTGTTGGCAGAGCGATTCGTCATCTACCAAGATGTGGTAAGCACGGGCTCGTTGGTCACTAGAAAACATGGATTCTTCCTTGGCTTTAAGGTTTTGAAAATTATAAGAATTTTGAATCGAATTTGGTCAATATTTGTTTCTTTTGGTGCAGGAGTTAAACAGATTGCTGTTTGTCACAGTGCCCTGATTGGCTGTTTGTGTTAGTAACTTTTTGAATTTATTTGAATATTTGGTTTTTGGATTGGTTTAAGCTGCATTAAAGCTGCAACTAGAATAATCAGAGTGGATAGGCCCGCCTCGTCTTGGACGTGGCGGGCTTTTTTTGTTCCCGGCGTTGGCGACTTTATCGGTTTGCGCTCAAAAATAAGGTTCTGTAGAAAATGATTTTTTTACTCAGTTTAAAAAAAAGTTAATAAAAATAAAATAATTTTCTTGAAATGAAATAATTGAGGTGTATTATAAGAATCAAAAGTTCATTAAAGGAATCTTAACGGTGAGCGATAACGCGTTTGTGTTGACTGTTTCCTGTCCGGATGTGGTGGGGATTGTGGCGAGTACGTCTAAATTTCTGGCGGATAACGGCTGCATGATCAAGGAGGCCAACCATCATGCCGATGCCGATCTGGGACGTTTTTTTATGCGCAATGAAATTTCCGATATGCAAATGTCTGAGGAGGAGTTCAGGGATAAGTTCTCTGAAATTGCCGAAGCGTTTTCCATGGATTGGAAATTATCCCCGCTCAATAGGAAAAAACGTGTGGTGATTATGGTCAGTAAGCAGGACCATTGTCTGTATGACCTGCTGTATCGCTGGAAATCCAAAGAGATGGATTTTGAGATTCCATGCGTGATTTCCAATCATCCTGATCTGAAGGAACTGGTTGAATGGCACGGCATTCCTTATATCCACATTCCGGTGACACCAGAGAATAAGCCTTTTGCATTTTCGGAAGTGGTCAAGTGGGTCGAACACTATGAGGCGGACACCATTGTGTTGGCGCGTTATATGCAAATTATTCCTCCCGACCTGTGCCAGAAGTACCCAGGACAGATCATTAATATCCACCACAGCTTCCTGCCCTCGTTTATCGGGGCTAAACCTTATCACCAAGCGTATGAGAGAGGGGTGAAGCTTATCGGTGCAACTTGTCATTATGTGACCGAGGAGTTGGATGCGGGGCCGATTATCGAGCAGGAAGTCGCGCGCGTCTCGCACAGCGAATCGGCCGAGGAGATGGTGGTGCTCGGGAAAGACGTTGAAAAGAATGCCTTGGCGCGTGGTCTCAGATATCACATTGAAGACCGCGTCATTGTTACCGGCAATAAAACCGTTGTATTCGCCTAGGAGTGGAGTATGCCGTTAAGGTTGTTGAAATACGCTTGGAAGAAACCGGAAGAGGAGTTGCGCTTTTTTCCAAGCGAGAAACCGCTTAAACAGTCTTACGACGCTGTGATTATCGGCGGTGGCGGACATGGCATGGCCTGCGCCTATTACTTGGCGAAAGAGCATGGCATAACCAATGTCGCCGTGCTGGAACAGGGCTATATCGGCGGCGGCAATACCGGGCGCAATACCACGATTGTACGCTCCAACTACCTGACTTCGGAAGGGGTCAAGTTTTATGATGCCAGTCTCAAGTTATTTGAAGATTTGAGCGAGGACTTTGACCTTAATATCTTCTATTCCACTCGCGGCCACTTTACCTTGGCGCATACCGACAGCGCAATGCGTACCATGCGCTGGCGCGCGGAAGTGAATAAGCACCACGGCATCAGAAGTGACGTCGTGGATGTGGAAACCATTCAAAAAGACATTCCCTATATGAATGTGGAATGCAACGGTCAGCATCCGGTTATGGGCGCACTCTATCACGAACCGGGCGCGGTGGCCCGTCATGATGCGGTCGCCTGGGGCTATGCACGCGGTGCGCAACTGCGCGGGGTGGAGATTCACCAGAAAACTCAGGTTACCGGCATCCAAACCCAGGGCGGTAAGGTCGTAGGCGTGCAGACCAACCGCGGCGATATTCAAACCAATAAGGTGATCTCGATGGTGGCGGGTTCTACGCCGCGCATTACCCGCATGCTTGACATTCCAACCCCGATTGAGGTCTTTCCGCTGCAAGCGTGTGTGACCGAACCGGTGAAGCCGTTTATGAATACGATTGTGGTTTCCGGAAGTTTGCACGTCTATGTCAGTCAATCGTCACGCGGTGAGCTGGTGATGGGGGCGTCGGTGGATCCGGCAGAGCTGCACTCTACCCGTTCCACGCTTGATTTTGTCGAAGGGCTGACCGATCAAATGATGGACCTGTTTCCGTTTACCAGCCGCCTGAAAATCATGCGTCAATGGGCCGGCATGAGTGACATTACTCCGGATTTTGCGCCGATTATGGGAAAAACGCCGGTAGAGGGATTCTATCTGGACAGCGGTTGGGGAACCTGGGGATTTAAGGCGACGCCGATCAGCGGCAAGACCATGGCGCATACCGTAGCCCATGACCAGGTTCACGAACTGATTAAACCTTTTGCCTTAGACCGGTTTGAGAATTTCAAGTTGGTGGGTGAAAAAGGCGCGGCTTCGGTTGGGCACTAGAGAGGCGTTGAGGATCGATTATGAAATTTGTGAATTGTCCTTTAATCGGTAAGCGCGCGTTGAGTGAGTTTACCTATGGCGGCGTAGTCAAATCCGAACCGGATTTGGAATCGGTGACGGATCGGGAGTGGGCCCAGTTTGTTTTTTACCGCCACAGTGATCCCCAGATTCAATTCGAATGGTGGTATCACCGCCCGACCGGTATATGGTTTGTATTTGAAAGAGATACCCTGACGGATCGCATTGAGTCGATCCGTATGGCACAGAAAGGAGCTGTCAATGACGCTTAGATTGCCTCCACAACCTTTGGAATGGATCGATCGCAACGAAACGGTGTCGTTTGAATTTGAAGGTAAAACCTATACCGGTTTCAAAGGCGATGTGATCAGCAGCGCACTGTGGGCCAACGGTGTTAAGGTGCTTGGGCGCAGCTTCAAATATCACCGCCGGAGAGGCCTGCTCAGTTTTGCCAACCACGATGTGAACGCGTTGTTCCAGGGGCAAGACCGCCCGAATGTACGCGGTGATGTGGTGACAATTGACGAAAACCACTCTTTGCAAGCGGTCAATACCTTCGGTTCGCTCAAATCCGACAAGGGATCGCTAGTGGAATGGATCGGTAAATTCCTGCCGGTCGGTTTTTATTATCGCGCGTTCTATTCGCCCAGGTTCTTGTTTCCTAAGTGGGAATCGCTGATCAGACATATGGCGGGATTGGGTACTGTCGATACCGGTTGGAGCGAGCAGCGTCAGCCCAAGCGTTACCACTACTGTGACGTCGCGGTGGTCGGAGCCGGGCCTTCCGGTATGGCTGCGGCGTTGGAAGCGGCCGAGAACGGAGTGGAGGTCTGCCTGATTGATGAAAATCCGTTTATCGGCGGCAGTCTGGATTATCAGTTTGCCAATGAAGAAACCGTGTTCGCCAGCCGTAACCGTTTGAAGGCCGCGGTTTTCAGCCATCCCAACATACAGGTGCTTACTGACAGCACGGTGGCCGGTTATTACGGCGATCACTGGTTGGCGGTCAATACTTCCCAAGGTTTGATCAAACTGTCTGCGCAAGCGGTTATAGCGGCAACGGGCGTGTTTGAGCAACCGGCGGTATTCCGAAATAACGATCTGCCCGGAGTGATGAACGCCAGTGCGGCACAACGCCTGATTGCGCGTTATGGGGTGGCGCCTTGCAAAGAAGCGGTGGTGTTAACCTCCAATCCAGAAGGCTATCGGGCGGCTTTGGATTTGCTCGCTTCCGGCGTGGAGGTTGGCGCCATTGTCGATACCGGAGAGGTCTCTCATAAGTGGGTCCAAAAAGTTCTAACCAAAGGAATCCCAGTATATAAATATGCGGAAATTGTTGAAGCACTGGGTAAAAAACAACTTAAAGGATTGGTATTTAAAGCCGCGGGCGGTGAATACGAAATTGCATGTGACGGTTTGCTAATGAGTGTCGGCTGGGCACCGGCGGGTGCTTTGGTTTATCAGGCCGGAGGCAAGTTTTCTTATGACGCGACTGCGCACCAGTTATTGCCGAGCGTCTTGCCGGACGGTATGTTTGCTTGTGGACGCCTTAACGGCGTGCATGAAATCGGCCACCAGATCGAAGACGGAAAACTGGCGGGTGAAATGGCGGCTCAGTATGTCACTTCCCACGGGACTTCTAAAACCGAGAGCGAAAATTCGGTGGTGACTCGATATCGAGAAGTGAGCGCTCACTCGCATCATTACCCGATTTGGGAACACCCTAAAGGTAAAAACTTTGTCGATTTTGACGAGGATATTCAGCTTAAAGATTTGAAAGGCGCCATTGCCCAGGGGTTTGACAATATCGAACTGATGAAGCGCTTTTCGACGATCGGTATGGGGCCAAGTCAAGGCAAACACAGCAATATGAACGGGATTCGTATTCTGGCGCGTCTAACCGCTAAGAGTATCGATGAAACCGGTTCCACCACCGCGCGCCCGATGTTCCATCCGGTGCCGGTTTCGCATCTGGCGGGCATGCGTTTCAGACCGGAACGTATGACGGTGTTGCACGATTTTCACCGCGAAGCCAATGCCAAGTTCATGGAAGCAGGTAATTGGCTGAGACCGGAATATTATCAAACCGCCGAAACCAAGCAGGCCTGTGTCGAAGCGGAAGTGAGTGCGGTGAGAAGTTCGGCAGGCCTGGTAGACGTCTCCACCTTAGGTAAGCTGGAAGTCTTTGGGCCAGATGCGGCGGCGTTAATGGATCGTCTTTACACCATGAATATGTCCAATATGAAGTTGGGCAGCAGCCGATACGCGCTGATGGTGGACGATGCCGGCATTATTACCGATGACGGCGTCGCGGTGCGTTATGCAGAAGAACACTTTTATGTCACCACCACCACCGGCACCTCGGATGCCGCTTACCGCCTGATTCAGAAAAAGATCCTGGAATGGGGGCTGAACGTGACCGTGGTCAATCGCACCGGGCAGTTGGCGGCGATGAATCTGGCTGGCCCAAACAGCCGCAGAATTCTGGCCGAGCTGACGGACATTGATTTAAGCAACGATGGCTTCCCTTATCTGGCGATGCGTCAGGCTCCAGTGGCCGGTTGCCAGGCCACTTTGATCCGCGTGGGCTTTGTTGGTGAGTTGGGCTATGAAATCCATGTCAATGCCAACGACTCCGCAACCGTTTGGCAGGCGATGATGCAGGCCGGTAAAGCCTATGGCATTCAGCCTTTCGGGGTTGAGGCGCAGCGTCTGTTGCGTCTGGAAAAAGGCCATATCATTGTCGGTCAGGATACCGATGGCTTGATGAACCCGTTTGAGGCGGGCATGCCGTGGGCGGTTCACCTGAAGAAACCGTATTTTATCGGCAAGAAAAGTCTGGCCAAACTGAAACAGTCCACCTCGCGGACTTTGGTTGGGTTTGAGTTGCAGGTCAACGATGCTGCCCGCAGGCCTTTGGAATCCAACCTGATTATCGAACAAGGCGAGATGGTGGGGCGCGTCACCAGTGTCGGATTCAGTCCGGCACTGCAAAAAGTGATCGGTTTGGCGGATATTCGCCAAGATCTTTCCGATGTTGGGAGCTCATTCCAGATCAAGTTGACTGACGGTTCGTTTGTCTCCGCTTCAGTGGTGGCAACGCCTTTTTATGACCCGGATGGCAGCAGGCAGCACCCGGTCGAAAACCCGAAAGGAGCCGCAGCATGAGCGTACAGATAACCGAATTATCGATGCCAGGCCTGCTGCATTTAAGAGGTCAGAAAATATCACAGGCGTTGACAGAGGAGGGCGGAGATGAAATGCTGGTTTTCTCTTATCGCAAGGTTGCGACCCATCAGTTTATTGCCCGTTTGGGTGTCGAAGAGTTTTTAATCAATCTCAATAACTTTGATTCCAAAGTTTTAAATCAAAAACAGTATGCATTCCAACGAGGGGATGTGGTGTTTGAATTGTCAGGTGACTGGCGCGCCTTGATGTCCGAAGTATGTATTTACGATTTCAGGCAGGCCTCTCCTGGTGATTTTGTGATGGTTTCCGTCGCAGGCGTTTCAGTATGGATGCTCATTTCGGATGATGCCCCGTTGGTTGTCGGCTGTGATCCGACCTATGGCCATTATCTGCTAACGACGCTACAGAAACAGATCGATTCATCCCCCTTTCTGAAAATTGGAGTGTAAAAAATGACCTTGGAAGAAGCAAAACAGTTTCTCAAAGAGAACGACGTTAAGTTCATCTTGGCCCAGTTTGTCGATATTCACGGTGTCGCCAAAACCAAATCGGTTCCGGCACATTGTTTGGAAGATGTGGTGGAAAGCGGTGCCGGGTTTGCCGGATTTGCCGTGTGGGGATTAGGGCTTGAACCGCATGAAGCCGACTATATGGCCAGAGGGGATTTGAGCACGCTGAGTCTGGTGCCTTGGCAGAAAGGGTATGCCCGAATCGCCTGTACCGGTTATGTCAATGATGAACCCTATGAGTTTGATTCGCGTCACATTATGCTCCAGCAGATTGAACGCCTGTCTGAAAAGGGTTGGACCTTGAATACCGGGATTGAGCCGGAGTTTAGCCTGTTGAAACGCAGTGACGGCAAACTGGTGCCTTATGACGACACCGACACCTTGGATAAGCCCTGTTACGACTACAAGGGATTGTCACGCTCACGCGCGTTTTTGGAAAAGTTTGTCGATTCGCTGCAGCAGGTCGGATTTGATGTTTACCAGATTGACCATGAAGACGCCAACGGCCAATTTGAGATTAACTACACCTACACCGATGCCAAAACCTCGGCAGATCGTATCACCTTTGTGCGAATGGCCGGCAGTGAAATCGCCAATGAGATGGGGTTGACCTGTTCGTTTATGCCGAAACCGAATCCGAACCGAACCGGTAACGGTTTCCACTTCCACCTTTCGGTTTGCGACCAAGCGGGCAATAACCTGTTTGGTGACGATGCCGATCCCAATAACCTCGGCCTGTCGGAAATGGCTTACCACTTCCTGGGCGGATTGATGCATCACGCCAAAGCGTTGTGTGCTTTTGCCGCGCCGTCGGTGAACTCCTACAAGCGTCTGGTGGTTGGGCGTTCATTATCCGGTGCTACCTGGGCGCCAGCCTTTATCAGCTATGGCGACAACAACCGAACGGCGATGGTTCGAGTGCCATACGGGCGCCTGGAATTCCGTCTTCCCGATGCGGGATGCAATCCTTACCTGGTCACGGCTGCGATTATTGCCGCCGGCCTGGACGGAATTGAGAAAACAATGAATCCGGGTGAACCGCGTAATTTAAATCACTACAAACTGTCGTTTGACGAACTGAAAGAGTTGGGCATCGATACCTTGCCGCAATCGCTTTCAGAGGCGATAAACGAGCTGGAAAACAGCACGCTCTTCCACGAACAGTTCGGCGAGAAATTCGTCAAAGAGTTCATCGAGATCAAACGCATGGAGTGGGTGGAGTACCAGCGACATGTTTCTGACTGGGAAGTGGATCGTTACGCCGAATATTTTTAAGGAGAAATCGTATGTGCGGAATTGTGGGCCTTTATTTGAAAAATGATGCGCTGCAAGATCAGTTGGGTGCGTTGTTCGAACCGATGTTGATTGCGATGACCGATCGCGGTCCGGACAGTGCTGGCTTTGCCATTTACGGGGATGAAGTCGGTGAGGACATGGTGAAGCTGACCTTGCAGCACGAAGATCCTCATTACCACTGGCATGAATTGGCCGGTCAGCTGGAAGAAGCATTTGATGCCTCTGTGTCGGTACTCCATAACGCCAATGCCGCGGTGTTTAAGATCAACGCCGACGAAGCCGGCGTGCGCGGCTTCATTACCGATCAAGCGCCTGACGTGAAAATCATGAGTGTTGGCCATTCGATTGAGATTTTAAAGTCGATTGGTCTACCGGAAGAGATTGCGGGCAAATTCAATCTGAAGGGAATGAAAGGCTCGCACATCATCGGCCATACGCGTATGGCAACAGAAAGTGGCGTGACCATGGAGGGATCACATCCGTTTTCAACCGGCATGGATTTGTGTCTGGTGCACAACGGCTCTCTCTCCAACCACAACCGTCTGCGTGAAGAGTTGAAGAAAAAAGGCATTGTCTTTGAGACGGAAAACGACTCCGAAGTGGCCGCCGGTTATCTGACCCATCGCCTGCAGTCCGGAGACAGCGTGGAAGAAGCTCTGACGGCCGCACTTGATGATTTGGACGGCTTCTTTACTTTCACTATCGGCACGCGTAACGGCTTTGCGGTGATTCGCGACCCGATCGCCTGCAAGCCGGCGGTGATTGCGGAAACCGACGACTATGTCGCCATGTCGTCCGAATACCATGCGTTAACGACCTTGCCGGGTATTGAACAAGCCAATTTGTGGGAGCCTGATCCGGGAAAAGTCTATTTCTGGGGACGTGATTAAGGGGTTGAGGTAAGAGGGAATGACGATGAAATTTGATTTGAAACAACAGACGGTAAGAGAGTTAAATCAAGCCTTGCACGATTTACCAAAGGACGCAACGGACGAAATTAACGTGGATAACCTGATGGGTGAACATAATGTCGCCGTGGGTCTGGATCAGCCGATTAGCGTGAATCTGAACGGACATGCCGGTTATTACTGCGCCGGGATGAACCAGAAAGCCGAAGTGGTTATCAACGGTAATGCCGGTCAGGGTGTGGCGGAGAACATGATGTCCGGTAAGGTGCATGTAAAGGGAAATGCCAGTCAATCCGCCGGAGCAACCGCTCATGGCGGCCTGCTGGTGATTGATGGCGATGCCGCGGCACGTTGCGGCATTTCCATGAAAGGGGTCGATATTGTCGTCAAAGGCTCGGTCGGCCACATGAGTGCCTTTATGGGACAGTCCGGGTGTTTGGTTGTGTGCGGCGATGCCGGTGAAGCCCTCGGGGACTCGCTGTATGAAGTGCATATTTATGTCAAAGGCCGTGTGGAATCTTTAGGAGCGGACTGCGTCAAAAAAGAGATGCGTGCGGAGCACCTGGAAGAGTTGAGTCAGCTTTTAAAAGAAGCAGGCTGTGAGGATGATCCGGCTGAATTTACCCGCTACGGATCAGCCCGTCAGCTCTATACATTCAAAGTTGATAATGCATCAGCGTACTAAGTTAAGCAGAAGGAATCGGTTATGAGTGAGAAACAGCCAGGATTAATTGAGTCGGCCACGTTCAGTCGCGATGTCATCAACGAAATTCAACGGGCGGCGGATACCGGAATTTACGACATTAGAGGGTTCGGCGCCAAGCGCAAAGTTCCGCATTTTGACGACCTGTTGTTTTTGGGGGCGAGTATGTCGCGCTACCCTCTGGAGGGGTATCGTGAGAAGTGCGGTACCGACGTGACTTTGGGCACGCGTTTTGCCAAGAACCCGATCAAACTGGATACGGTAGTGACTATTGCCGGGATGAGTTTCGGTGCTTTGTCGGCCAATGCCAAAGAAGCTTTGGGACGCGGCGCGAATATGGCCGGAACCTCAACTACGACCGGAGACGGCGGAATGACTCCGGAAGAGCGTAAAACCTCCAAAACTCTGGTCTATCAATATTTACCCTCTCGCTACGGTATGAACCCGGACGATTTACGTAAAGCGGATGCGATTGAAGTGGTTTTGGGGCAAGGTGCCAAACCCGGCGGCGGCGGTATGTTGCTGGGGCAGAAAATCACCGACCGTGTGGCCAAAATGCGCGACTTGCCAAAAGGTATTGATCAGCGCAGTGCCTGCCGTCATCCGGACTGGACCGGGCCGGATGATCTGGCCATCAAGATTCAGGAACTGAGAGAGATCACTGACTGGAATGTGCCAATTTACGTCAAGATCGGCGCGACCCGTACTTACTATGATGTCAAACTGGCAGTGAAAGCCGGGGCGGACGTGATCGTACTGGATGGTATGCAAGGCGGTACTGCGGCGACGCAGGACGTTTTTATCGAACATGTGGGGATTCCAACGATGGCGGCGATTCCTCAGGCGGTACGTGCCTTGCAAGAGATGGATATGCATCGCAAAGTGCAGCTGATCGTCTCCGGTGGGATTCGCAGCGGGGCCGATGTGGCCAAGTGTATGGCGCTGGGCGCCGATGCGGTCGCCATTGGAACGGCGGCGCTGATTGCATTGGGTTGTAATCATCCCAAGTGGGATGAAGAGTATCAAAAGATCGGTTCTGCCGCGGGGTATTACGACGATTATCACGAAGGTAAATGTCCGGCGGGGATCTCTACCCAAGATCCGGAGCTGGCTGCAAGGTTGGATCCGGAGCTGGCCGGACGCCGTCTCGCCAATTATTTGAATGTATTGACCATGGAAGCGCAAACGCTGGCGAGAGCGTGTGGAAAATCCCATCTGCATAACTTGGAACCGGAAGATTTGGTGGCATTGAATGTGGAAGCGGCGGCGATGGCCGGTGTACCGCTTGCCGGAACCGATTGGATTCCGGGCAGACATTCTTATTGATTTTTTAATTTCTGATTTCATCAGGCCTGATCAGTTTCAGCTCAGGCTTGCTTGTTCTGCAAACTTACCAGGCCTGTTCCATTTTGACAGGCCTGTTTTTTATCGCACCAAAGTGAATCAGTTATTTTAATTTTTCTTAAATAAAACAATAGGAAAGACGCTATTTGCTTTATTTTTAAAGACTTTTCAGATTCAGAATAGCCTTTGCTATTAGTTGGAAAAGAAATAAATTTTATTGAGGGTGAAAATGCAGCTTGCGATTTTAGGTGTCATAGTCATCAATCTACTGGTCGTCGGCGGTGCACTGCTCTGGGAGAAAAGTGCGCAAATGCCGATCGATAGCGGGGGGCTGATGGCTGCGATCGTTTTGACCTCTTTGGCTTCGGTGGTGTTTTTTTATACTCGTCTGCTTCGAGTCCATCAGGCTGCTGTTCAACAGTATTTGGCCGAGGGTACTCTACCGGAAACGTTTCCAGAAGGGGTGAAGAGAGAGTTGGAGTCGCTTTTACGTGAGCAAAAACCACACACAGAGGTGTTTGATGCATTATGGCTGGCGATGAAGCAGGAGAGTGAGCGCCGCATTCATGAGCTTGATCAAGCGGTTCCCGATGAATTCAAAGAGAAGTTGGCGGAGTCCATTCGTCAAAATAAACAGGCACGCAAGGTGATCAAGCAGGTGGTCGGTGCGATTCAAGACGGAGACTTTGGTGGCCAATTAACTTTAGCCAAAGCGACGGATGACATTGCGCAGGCGCAGCAAGTGGTGGCTGAGATGGCGCAAGCGTTATTGGAGTCTCGTCGTCAGGGCGCTTCACGAAAAGAAGCGTTGCAGCTTATTCATGGCAAACTGCAAGACCATCCAAACTTTCTGGCCTGTTGGAGCGGTTGGGAACCCGGCGCATTTGATGGCAAAGACGAGCAGTTTAAGAGCGTTGATTGGCATGATTCAACGGGCAGATTTATGCCTTTCTGGGGGCGTGGAGAAAACGGTCAGCTGGCTCTGGAGCCTTTGGTGGATTACGAAGTGCCCGGTTTGGGGGACTTTTATCTTAAACCGCTGCAAACGCAACAGCCACAAGTGGTGGATCCGTATATGTATCCGGTCGGGGACCAAGAGTTCTTGATCACCAGCGTGGTCACACCGATTATCGATCAAGGAAAAGTCGTGGGTGTGGCCGGTATTGATATTTCTTTGTCCAAGCATTTGGATGCTTTGTCAATTGGCTTGAGTGAAGAGGAGGCTGAAACGGTCAGACAGGGGGTCGCGTCGATGTTGACTATTAAAAGTGCGTTGGCAGCGGTGACTAGGGTGATGTTCTTTATGGCGAACGGACAATTTTCATATCGGGTTGAAGAGGCGTTACCGGGTGACTTGTCTGACCTTAAAGGGGCGGTCAATGACAGTGCTTCTTCACTGGATGGCGCCTTTAAAGAGATTAATCAGGTGATGGAGGCCTTTTCCCAAGGCGATATGACACAAACCATTCTTGGAGCCTACCAGGGAGATCTGGAGCGTTTGAAGGCGGGGATTAATCAAGCCATGCAAAACCTCAGGGGGTTGCTGGCGCAAACGGCGGACACCAGTCGCATTGTGGTTCAGAACATGGGAGCTTTGGGTAAAGACAATGAGAATCTTAATGGGCGAACCCAGCAGCAAGCGGCCTCGCTGGAGCAAACGGCTGCAAGTATGGAGGAACTGGCAAACACCATCCGCAATACCTCTCATGAATCCAACACGGCCATGGAGCTTGGGCAGGTAGTCAAAGATCACATCGTTAAAGGCAGTGACATTGTGAATCAATCGCGTGAAGCGATGGGGCAAATCAATGAGGCCAGTCGCAAAATTGAAGGCATTGTGGAATTGATGGAAGGGATTTCGTTCCAAACCAATCTGTTGGCTCTGAATGCCTCGGTTGAATCAGCGCGCGCTGGAGAGCATGGTAGAGGGTTTGCCGTGGTAGCCGGAGAAGTCAGAAATTTGGCCATGAGAGCCGCAGAGTCTTCCGGTGAGATTCGCCAGCTGGTCGAGCAAAATTTGGCCTTGGTGAGTCATGGTGAAAGCCTTTCTCAAGATTCGACCAAGGCCTTGGAAGACATTAACGACAATATGGATAAACTGATCGAGATTGTTTCAACCATTCGCTCTGCAGCGGAAGAAGAGATCACCAGTATTGAGCACGTTAACCAGGCGATTGCGCAGCTCGATCAGTTTACCCAAGAGAATGCGGCCTTATCGGACCAGTCTAATCAGTTAACGCACTCGGTGATCGAGCGTGCAAACGAGTTACAAAAGAATATGGAAGCGATTCGGTTGTAGCGTTTTTATGTGAGGACGTCGTTAAGCCCATCCTGGGGCAGGTTTTGAAGTTTTCTAGCGTCAATGAGACTGGTCTCATTGGCGTTTTGCATTTTTTGGTAATGTTATTTTTAATTAATACAACAACTTGGAGTTTTAAACGTGAAAGTTCTGGTGTTTCAACACGAGCCTAATGAGGGTATTGGTAATATGGCGTCTTGGATGGCATCGCATCAGGCTGATCTGACCTATGTGAAGCTATTTGAGCCAAATCCGGAGTTTCCGCCTGTCAAGGAGTTCGACCTGGTGATTGTCTTGGGCGGTCTGATGAGCGTTAATGACGAAGACGATTATGCTTGGCTCAAAACGGAGAAAAGTTGCCTGGCAGAAGTGGTTGAAGATGGAATCCCTTTGCTGGGGATTTGTTTGGGGGCGCAAATGATTGCCAATGTGTTGGGCGCGGATGTGGTTCAGGGCGAGCATCAGGAGATCGGCTGGTATCCGGTGGACAATGTATCCAATGGTCAAGGTATTCAGATCACGTTGTCTAAGCCCGTGTTTCACTGGCATGGCGAAACCTTTTATCTGCCCGAAGGTGCGATCCGACTAATGAGCAGTCGCGCCTGTGAAAATCAGGCCTTTCAGCTGGGAGATAAGATTATTGGTCTGCAATATCATTTAGAGGTGATTCCAGAGACCATTGATCATTGGCTAAAGGATGTTGACGGTAAGCTCCCAGAAGGCCCTTATATTCAGTCTGTTGAAGAGTTACAGAAAACGCCGGCAGCTTTTTATGAAGATTCACAGAAGGCGATGGAGCGTTTATTGGATTATCTGGTTTCTTAAGGAGAAGATGTATGGTTCGGGTCGCCACAGTGGAAGATTTGGAAGCTCTGATGCCGCTGTTAATCTCCCTGTTTACCCAAGAGGTGGAATTTCAGCCTAATAGGGCACTACATGAAAAGGCGTTGGCTGAAATTCTTGCCGATGAACGCATAGGTCATCTTTTTGTGGTAGAGCATGAAGGCAAGATAGTGGGGATGGTGAGCGCACTCTACACGGTCTCCACGGCACTGGGGGGTGAGGTAGCGTTGATTGAAGATATGGTCGTTGATCAGGCCTATAGAGGAAAGCAGTTAGGTTCCGAGTTGCTCAGTTTTGCACTGGAATTTATTAAGCAAAAAGGGTGTTTGAGGGCAACGCTATTAACCGATTCAGACAATGTAGGTGCGCAGAAGTTTTATGCGCGTCACGGTTTTGAAACTTCGTCTATGATGCCATTAAGAAAACGGATGTAAGTTATCTTTTTTGAGGCTTTTAAAATAAAAAAACCGCATCATTGGATGCGGTTTTTTTGAGAAAAGTTTGGATAAGTTCGAATTATTTTTGATCGAACTCAGGGTAGGCTTCCATACCACACTCTTTCATATCCATACCTTCCAACTCTTCTTCTTTGGTTGGACGTAGTCCCATTGTTTTATCCAAGATGAATAGAACAATCAGGGAAGCGATAAACATCCATGCAAAGGTGGCCACGGTTCCAACCAACTGGCCGAAGAATGTTGCATCTGAGTTGCTGAACAAGACAGCGAAGATACCCCAGATACCGACAGTACCGTGTACAGAGATGGCACCAACTGGGTCATCCAGTTTTAGTTTGTCCAGGAATACCACTGAAAGCACCACGATGATTCCACCCACGGCACCGATAAACAGAGCCAGACCAGGCGTTGGCGCAAGCGGTTCTGCAGTAATCGCAACCAGACCAGCTAGGGCACCGTTGATGACCATGGTCAAATCCGTTTTACCGAACATGAAGCGACCTAAAAGTGCAGCCGCAATCATACCGGCCGCTGCCGCGGCGTTGGTGTTGACGAAGATAGCAGCAACAGCGTTAGATTCATCAACGTTAGAAACCATCAGTTCAGAACCACCGTTGAAACCAAACCATCCCATCCACAGGATGAACATACCTAGGGTGGCCATTGGTAGGTTTGCACCTGGAATAGCGTTGACTTTTCCATTCTCACCGTATTTACCGAGACGTGGACCAACCATAATAACTGCGGCTAAAGCAGCAGAGGCACCGGCCATGTGAACCACAACAGAACCTGCAAAGTCTTGGAAGCCAAGCTGATCTAACCAGCCTCCGCCCCATTTCCAGTAACCTTCCATTGGGTAGATAACAGCAGTCATAACAACGGCAAATACCAGGAATGGCCATAGTTTCATACGTTCGGCAATCGCCCCTGAAACGATAGACATGGTAGCCGCAGCAAATACCGCTTGGAAGATGAAGTCTGACATGCCTGAGTAGTAAGGTGCATCATCACCACCGGCAATAACCGCGTCAACTGTGTTGTCCGCCCCCAGGAAGAAGCTTAGGTTTGGCAGATAAGCGCTAATAGGATCGCCAGGGTACATGATGTTGTAACCAACAATCAGGTACATCGTGCAGGCCACACTGTAAAGCAGTGCGTTTTTGGTTAGGATTTCAACTGTGTTTTTGCTACGGACAAGACCCGCTTCCAGCATAGCAAAACCAGCCGCCATCCACATGACGAGGACGGCACTGACTAGAAAATAAAAAGTATCCAATGCATAGGATAATTGTAGAATGTTTCCTTCCATGATTTACTCCGTGTTGATAAAGCTAAATGGCGCTATCACCCGTTTCAGAGGTTCGAACTCTCACGACTTCCTCTAACGGTAAGATAAAGATTTTTCCTGCACCGATTTTTTCGCTTTTGGCTCCTCCGATTATGCACTGTACGATGTCATCAACTTGATCATCTGAAGCAGCGATTTCGATCATTATTTTAGGAACGTAAGAAATTTCATACTCGGTTCCTCTATAGGTTTCTGTGTGACCTTTCTGACGACCATAACCCTTAACTTCAGTTGCTGTCATGCCGAATTCCCCAAGTTCAGATAGGGCTTCCCGGACGTTATCAAGTGCATAAGGGTTGATGATCGCTTGAATTATTTTCATGTTGCGACCCCCACGTTTTAATTTAGAAAAGAATAAGGAGCCAAATCACCTTAAAACGAAAAAGTGATTTGGCCGTATTGGTATGGAACAAATACCGATTACCAAGGAAAGATAGTTTAATGCCAGTAATTTTTTTTTATTTTAAAACAATAGGATGGGGGTGTTTAATGTCGAAAGGGTCGGGTATTTGGGCGATTTCGTTAATGAATGAGTGCACCGAATGATCTATGTTGGTGCATTTTCTCCGTAGACGATGACATTGAGAAAACGGATCGGTACCTGAATAAGTTCTTCCGGGCCGTGTGAGATTTGCGCGTTATAGGTCAAAGAGTCTCCCGGCTTCATATGGTAGGTCTGTTTGCCGTGGCGATAAATCATTTCACCTTCCAGTAAATACATGAAAACGTAGCCTTCATGTGAGAAGGAGGGAAAGATTTCACTTTGGTTGTCGAGAGAGATCAAGAAGGGCTCAAAGCGTTTTTTCGGCCCGTTGTCATAGGCCAATAGGTGGTAAGTATGTCCAACCTTGGTGCCGCGTCGAACAACTTCCAAGCGCTCGTCGGCTTTTATGTGTTGCGCCCCACCTTCCTCAGTATCAAATTCTTTAAAAAAAGCGGAAATGGGGATGCCTAGGGCTTTAGATACTTTCAGCAAAGAATCTAGGCTTGGCGAGACTTGGCCGTTTTCAATTTTGCTGAGCATGCCTCGACTGATACCGGATTGTTCGGATACTTCAGCAATCGTCAAACCTTGTTTTTTTCTGACTGTGTTGATGGTTTTGCCAATATATACATCTAGGCTGTGATGTTCTTTTTCAGTCATGTGTTCGTTCTCGATACTGTGTCTGAATAAATTATATACCACATCGTATGGGATCGTCCCCGGGCAAACGGTTATCGTTTCTTGTTTATTAATATTTGTTATACATGAAAGGGAGGCGGTTTAGATAGAAAGGTGTATGGCGTCAACTGTCATGTTCTGGCACCAAGCATTCTAATAGGTCTTCAATCTGGCGTCGGCAACAGCCGTTGCCATCTGAAGCATAGGTTTTGGCGCGTACTTTTTCCAGGGTGTCCGCACCTTCCGTGATGGCTTTAATTACATTGATTTTAGGCACTTCGTTGCAAACGCAAAGGTTGCGTTCTAAGTTGCGCTTTAGAATTTCGGGCAGCAAGTTTAAGGCTTCGTCTACAGTCATTAAGTGTATGAGGCTATATTGTTGGTTAGCGGGTGTCGGACATGGCTAACAGTTTATTGATATCCACCGTTTGTAAAAACTCGAGGAAAGCAGCGGCCGGTGGGAGCAGGGCACGGTCCTGGCCTTTGGCTACATACCAGTCTCGGCTAAGTGGAAAGCCTTGTACATCCAAGGTTTCAATATAGCCGAACTTGGTTTCAATGCGAATGGCATGTTTTGGCAGTACCGAAATCCCTAGGCCAGCCATTACCGCTTGTTTAATCGATTCAGTACTTCCTAGCTCCATAAAAGGCTCGATTTCGATGTCCTCTTTATGAAACAGTTCTTCAATCGCCATTCGGCTTCCTGAACCTTTTTCTCGAATCAAGAAGGGTTCATCGGCCAGCTGTTTGAGGGGAATATTTTTCTGCCTGGAGAGCGGGTGTTTAGGTGGGGCAGCAACGACCAGCTCACTTTTAAAAAATGGATAGGCCTCCATCTTCAGTTCTTCCGGCACGCGACCCATAACGGAAAGGTCGTATTGATTGGTTTTCAGTTCATCGATAATGCGGCGGCGATTGATTACCGTAATTCTGGGAACTACACCCGGATAGCGGTTTAAAAACGATTTCAAAATATAGGGCATGAAATACTTGGCCGGGGTCACTACCGCGAGTACCAGCTCACCTTCGACCTTTTCCTGTTGCGCTCTAATATGGGTGGTCAGTTCGCGTAATTCACCTAAAATTTTTTCACAACTTTTATACATCTCTTTGCCGGGGCGAGTTAGGAAGAGTTTTTTTCCCACCACCTCGATCAGCTTAATATCGTTGTTTTCCTCTAACCTTTTGATTTGAATAGAAACAGCAGGTTGGGTTAGGTTGAGTTCTTCGGCTGCTTTGGTGAAGCTTTTGTGGCGAGCTACGGCCTCAAAAATGCGAATTTGTTGTGCGGTGATGTGTAAGTTTTGCATTTTTTTCTGAACTCGGCAAAAATTAAGTTGTTGTTATTTAAGGTTATTTTGTTTTTGAATAAACAAATGTATATAAATTGTATTACAAACCGTGTGAGATTCCATAGATTCTTTGACCTAAGATACAAACCACTGAAGGCAAGCAAGGATTTTTTTCGGTCCTTAGCAGATTGCTAATTCAGACTCATTTTTACTATCAATCTACAAAGAGGTAAAAGATGGCTAAGACTTATAATGCCGGTGTAAAAGAATACCGCGAAACATATTGGATGCCAGATTACGAGCCTAAAGATTCTGACTTTTTGGCGTGTTTTAAAGTTGTTCCACAGGAAGGTGTTCCTCGTGAAGAGTGTGCGGCTGCGGTAGCGGCTGAGTCTTCAACAGGTACGTGGACTACTGTATGGACTGACTTGTTGACTGACCTTGACTACTACAAAGGTCGTGCTTACAGAATCGAAGACGTTCCAGGTGACGACTCTGCATTCTACGCATTCATCGCTTATCCACTAGACCTGTTCGAAGAAGGTTCAATCGTTTCTGTTATGACTTCTTTGGTAGGTAACGTATTCGGATTCAAGGCATTGCGTTCTTGCCGTCTTGAAGATATCCGTTTCCCACTAGCCTACGTAACAACTTGTGGTGGACCTCCACATGGTATCCAAGTTGAGCGTGACAAAATGGATAAGTACGGTCGTCCAATGCTAGGTTGTACTATCAAGCCTAAGCTAGGTCTATCTGCTAAAAACTACGGTCGTGCAGTTTATGAGTGTCTGCGTGGTGGTCTTGACTTCACTAAGGATGATGAAAACGTTACTTCTCAGCCATTCATGCGCTGGAGAGATCGCTTCATGTTCTGTCAAGAAGCGATCGAGAAAGCTGAAGCAGAAACTGGTGAGCGTAAAGGTCACTACCTAAACGTTACTGCTGGTACTCCAGAAGAAATGTACGAGCGTGCTGAGTTCGCTAAAGAGATCGGTACTCCGATCATCATGCACGACTTCTTGACTGGTGGTTTCACAGCGAACACTGGTTTGGCTAACTACTGCCGTAAGAACGGTCTATTACTTCACATTCACCGCGCGATGCACGGTGTAATCGACCGTAACCCAATGCACGGTATCCACTTCCGCGTCTTGGCTAAAGCATTGCGTCTATCTGGTGGTGATCACCTGCACTCAGGTACCGTTGTTGGTAAGCTTGAAGGTGACCGTGAAGCAACTCTAGGTTGGATCGACATCATGCGTGATAGCTTCATCCCAGAGAACCGTGATCGTGGAATCATGTTCGACCAAGACTTCGGTCACTTGCCAGGTGTTATCCCAGTTGCTTCTGGTGGTATCCACGTATGGCACATGCCTGCTCTTGTTAACATCTTTGGTGATGACTCTGTACTTCAGTTCGGTGGTGGTACTCTAGGTCACCCATGGGGTAACGCTGCGGGTGCGGCTGCTAACCGTGTTGCTTTGGAAGCGTGTGTACAAGCACGTAACGAAGGTAAAGAAGTTGAGAAAGTTGGTAAAGAAGTGCTGACTGAAGCGGCTAAACACAGCCCAGAGCTTAAGATCGCAATGGAAACTTGGAAAGAAATCAAGTTCGAATTCGATACTGTTGACAAGCTTGACGTTAAGCATAAGTAATTTGAATTTAGGAGAAATATAAATGAGTATTCAAGATTACCCATCACGCCTTTCTGATCCTAAGTCACGTAAGGCTGAGACTTTCTCTTACCTGCCAAAGATGACTGACGAGCAAATCAAAGCTCAGGTTGAGTACATCATCAGCAAAGGTTGGAACCCTGCTATCGAGCACACTGAGCCAGAGAACGCTTTCGGTTACTACTGGTATATGTGGAAGCTTCCAATGTTCGGTGAAACTTCTGCTGACGCGGTATTGGAAGAAGTAAACGCTTGTATCAAAGCCAACCCAAACAACCACGTTCGTTTGATTGGTTATGACAACTTCGCACAATCTCAAGGTGCGAACATGTTGGTCAAGCGCGGCGATATCTAATATTGCCTAAGGTTGCGCAGCGGTTCCCCGACTGCTGTGCACCTAACCGAATTTTTAAATGAGGGGATTCAATTGAGAATTTCCCTTGTTTATAAGCCCGTTTACTTGGGCAGACCCTTACCTCCTGCCCGGGTAAAAACGGTCAACCGGCCCCGAAACCGGTTGGCCTTTTTTATATACGAATCGGTGACGTTTAGTAAATGAACCGTTCGATATAACAAATAAATTTAGACTTGCTGATTTGACTGATAAGTCGGCAACTCTAAGTGACTTTAAAATGGAGAAATCTGATGTCTGAAATCAACGCTCTTGATCCACAACAATATCTGATTAAAGAAGAACCTTTTTACCGTCCGGTAGCGGATGAAGTTGAGCTGTTTGAATCGGGCTACGCTTCACGCATGCCGATCATGCTTAAAGGGCCAACAGGGTGTGGTAAATCACGTTTTGTTGAGTACATGGCACACAAACTTGGCAAGCCGTTAATCACCGTAGCGTGTAACGAAGATATGACGGCATCGGATTTGGTTGGTCGTTACCTGATCGACATCAACGGGACTCGCTGGCAGGATGGTCCTTTGACGGTCGCAGCACGTATCGGTGCGATCTGTTACCTGGATGAGGTGGTTGAAGCCCGCCAAGATACGACGGTTGTGATTCACCCGTTGACCGACCACCGTCGCGTATTGCCTTTGGATAAGAAAGGTGAATTGGTTGAAGCGCACCCTGACTTCCAGTTGGTTATCTCTTATAACCCTGGTTACCAGTCAATGATGAAAGACCTGAAACAATCGACTAAACAACGTTTTGGTGGGTTCAAGTTTGACTATCCTGAAGAAGCGGTAGAAGCGGATATCGTTGCCAAAGAAGCCGGAATCGATAAAGGTATTGCTGAGAAACTGGTGCAAATCGCGCAACGCTCTCGTAACCTGAAAGGGCATGGACTGGATGAAGGGATTTCAACGCGTCTATTGGTTTACGCAGGACAGCTAATCAATAAAGGTGTTGATCCTAAGAAAGCCTGTACGATGGCTCTGATCACTCCACTGACAGATGATGATGACATTCTGGATACTCTATTGACTACAGTGGATACTTTCTTCGAGTAATAGCTTGATGACCACACGCTTTTGGCAGCATGGTTTTGTTCCTTGAAAACGAAACCTAACAGGCCAGTTCTAAAGGGTGGAGGCAATGCAAACTATTACCTAACATAAGAGAAAGCACTATGAGTTTTGATCTAGAAGAAGTAAAAGCTTCCTTGTATGAAAGCGTACCTCAGCTTGAGGAGATGCTGGACTCACTGATTCAAGAAGCCTCTCATTACATGAACGAGGCGACGCGTGAGACTTGGCTGCAAAATGCGCAGGGGATTGCTTATCTGGGCAAAGGGCAGCAGGTAGTTATCAGTTATCTGGAAGCCGTGCCGCAAGTGATTTCTAAAGTCGAAGATGAAATTCTGGATGATATTCTGGAAACCATCATGAAGCTTTCCTCGGTGACGTCCGGTGAAGTGGTCGCTTTGATGCTGGATTCTTTACCGTTGATCGCTGAAAGAACGCAAGACATTGATCTGCTGAGACAATATTTGGCGCTGATTTATCAGATCGGTTCCAAAACGCCGCGCGGTCTGCGTCCGATGTTGAATATCATTGACGATTTGATGTCTAAGCTGACGGTATCCGGTCTGCGTCGCTGGGCGCAATGGGGGGCACAGGCGCATGCGCGTAATTTTGAAGCGCAGCTCAAGTATTTCGCACTGGAATCAGAAGATTCCAAGGCAGTTTTTCAGCAGCAGCGTAAAGGCTCTCTGTTTATTGATCACCACCGTTCGATCAACTTCTATCTGCGTGCGTTTTGGGCAAGAGATTTCTTTATTCGTCCAGCAGCGGCGGATCATGATGACTTTAAGCCTTATTTTGAAAAAATGGCCCTGCACCTTCCGGATGCCCTAAATGATTTGGGTGACATCAAAGGGGTGGATTTGTACCGTGCCATGGCGGCTCACCTGGCTTCGCATATTGCTTACACCAAAGATGCGATTTCCATGGAACAGTTGAACCCTCAGCAGATGTTCTTTATTGAATTGATTGAGGATGCGCGTGTTGAATATAACGCCATTAAGAACTTCCCTGGATTGAAGAACCTGTGGATGAAAGTGATTCGTGCGAGTATGGAAGAGCGTGAGTTGGATCCGCGTTCCACGGCCGCGCGCTTGGAGCAATTGGCACTGGCGCTAATGGATCCAGAGTTCGAACTCGACGATCCACAAATGGAAGTGGTGGCAGAGCGCTTCCATAGCCAGATTGAAGACAACCTGGATAATGAAAAGTGGTCTTGGGATTTAGGGATTTTGTTGTACAACGTTCTTAACCAAGCTACCAGCAAGTGGGAATCGTTAACGGAGATCAGCCGTCTGCGTTTTGCCTACCGCGATGACAACCGTCTGGTGTGGGCCTCCGAAGAGTGGGCCGAAATGGATGGCGGCGGAAGCGGTTATAAAGAAACCGTGCGTAAATACGTGTCGGTGATGGAGATGATCAATGAGATCGACTCCGAAATGGTGGACGTTGACCATGATGAAGTTTGGGTGTTGGGCTCTGAGTTCTTCCCGTACGAAGACAACGGTATTTCCTATAACGAAATGGAAGGGGTGGAACCGATTTCCGATCCGTTCCACTACCATGAGTGGGATTACCGTGTGCAGTTGCACCGTCCGAACTGGGTAACGCTTTACGAGCATCGTGCCAAGAAAGGCGACCCGGAAATTTACGATCGTATTTTGGAAGCCAATAAAGGGATTGCGCACCGTATCAAACAGATTGTCGATAAGCTTCAGGCGGTTGGTCTGCAACGAATTCGACGTCTGGAAGATGGTGACGAACTGGATCTGAACGCCTGTGTGGAAGCGATTACCGACATTCGCATGGGGCAAGAGCCGGATCCGCGTATTACCATGAAGAATGTGATCCGTACCCGAGAAGTATCGGTGGTGATTCTGCTTGATTTGTCAGAATCGACCAATGAGTTTGTGGGTGGAGAAGAGAAAACCATTCTTGAGGTGACCCAGGAAGCCGCGATTCTGGTCTCGCATGCCATTAACGGTATCGGTGACCAGTTTGCAGTGCACGGCTTCTCGTCTGACGGACGTCATGACGTGCAGTACACACGCTTCAAACAGTTTGATGAACCGTTTGATGCCGATGTACATGCTAAATTGGCAGGGATGCAGGGCGGACTGTCCACGCGTATGGGGGCAGCCATGCGTCATGCCGGTCATTATCTGGAACATCAGTCCAGTAAACAGAAATTGTTGTTGGTGATTACCGATGGTGAGCCGGCAGATATTGATGAAAAAGATGGTCAATACCTCAAACAAGATGCCAAAAAAGCAGTCGAAGAGCTGCAATCCAAAGGCATTTACTCTTACTGTTTGACCATTGACCAGTATGCCGACAAGTACGTGCAGAACATTTTCGGTCAGAACCGTTACGCGATTGTAGATGATGTGATGCGTCTGCCGGAAAAACTGCCGACCCTGTTTGCAAACTTAACCACTTAATTGGCATTGTAAGTCTCAAAGGCGTGTTCATAAAACTGAGCAGGCCTGCTTTAATCCCTGGTGGAGTTTTCCACTGGGGATTTTTTTATTTTTAGAACGTCATTGTCCTATTGCGGTTTAGGTATCGTAATACTAACGGTAATGATGTGTATAAAAGAAACCTATGATTTCAATTTTCAGAATCGGCTACTATAAGCACACTGAAAATTAGGAGCGCACATAAATGAATGTTGAAACCTATAAACAAGCATTAAACGAGCTGTCAAACGACGATTATCAGGCCATCTTGGAAGACGATGCCGCGTTGGTTGTTTTTCAAGATAAGGCTTTGACGCTTGGTAAACCCGATGAAGCGTATGTGATTTATGAATTGGGTGACGACCAATTCGATAGTGTAGATGCGCTCAAAGCCCATTTGCTTGAGCAGGCAGAAGAAATGCTGCAAGAGTATTATCAGTACAACCCGCTGAGCAAGATGTTTTTTAATCAGTCTTTGATGGATCTCATCAATGAAAATGACGAAAACGCCTTTGTTTCCATGCCAGGCCAAGAGGCAAAATTAAAACTGTTTTGCGAGAATGGCAAATTGGTTGCGGAAGGCCCTGAAAGCCCACGTTTTAAGTATGGCTTTAACCTGCACCTCAAAGAAAAAATGTTGCCGCAAGCGATCAGCAATAAAGTGAAAAACTGGGTTCAGTCCGGCACGGCTTATGAAGAATACATCAGTGTCAACGTCTGCCGTTTCAGTTGCATTGAATAAAACAATACCAAGCGATTTTTCGAGCATGATTTTAAGCGGTTCGGGTTGCGCTCGGATCGCTTTTTTTATGTTAGAAAAACAGTCTGATTTATGAGGGTAAATTAAAGCGTTCACTATGATCTGAAATACAGAAGATAGTGTGCGTTTAATCGGCTAATTTGGTGGAGGTGGGCGGAATCGAACCGCCGTCCGGAAAGCATCCATCTAAAACTCTACATGTTTATTTGGTCTATTGATTTAACCGATTGCTGCCCGACCAGCAGGGATCACAACCGACGAGTTTGTAAAGTTTAATATCAAGCACCCAAACACGTACTCAATACGATCCTATGTAAGTCGATACAGCGGCAGGGGCCATAGGCAACGGGCCTGTGCTGCACCAGCGGGATTAAGCCGCTAGAGCGTAGTTATCGTCGTTTGCAACTATAACTAAATGAACTAAGATTTACGTGCATCGCTCAGGCACGACATGCATTTTAAACTTCAGTCTCCCCGTCGAAACCAGTACACCCCCGAATCGGGTATGTGTCGATTGACGTGACTCGAAACGAACATCAGGCCTGTTCAATATTAACGGCCGTGATGGTTTCAAGTCGTGAGAAACCTTTATTTAGAATAAAAAGGTTTCCAAATTGTCAAAGAGCGTTTAGCGCGATGAGCGTTTTTTCAATTCCGATCATCGGCTGAGTATTATATAGGGTTTGCCAAATTGTTTTTCAAGTTTCAATCTAACAAATTTGAATCTGACAAAATTTAACGCGCCATTTTCAGAATACGCTGCTTGTCACGATTCCATTCGCGTTCTTTTTCGGTGGCGCGTTTGTCGTGCTGCTTTTTACCTTTGGCCAGACCGATGTCGCATTTCACTTTACCGTTTTTGCTCCAGTGCATGTCCAGCGGGACGATGGTGTAACCTCCGCGATCTACCTGTCCCATCAAACGATCCAGTTCACGGCGGTGCAGAAGCAGTTTGCGCAGGCGAAGCGGGTCGTGTTCGCTATGGCTTGATGCGGTAATTAAAGGCGTAATCTGGGCACCAAACAACCAAGCTTCATTATCTTTGAGTAGGATATAGCTCTCTTTGATATTCACCTTGCCGGCGCGGATGCTTTTAATTTCCCAGCCTTGCAGGGACAAGCCCGCTTCGTGGACTTCTTCAATAAAATAATCGTGGCGCGCTTTTTTGTTTTGCGCGATTTGATTGGAGGTGTCCTTTTTAGTCTTTTTCTTGGCCATAAACGATCTGACGACCTGTTATCAATGGATTAGTAAACGCCGCATTATACCAGAATTCTTAAACGCTCCGGTGATTGCGCTCGGGTAAATCAGTCATCAATTAACTGGCGATTCAGCAGACAGAATTCAAGCACTTCCTGTGGAACGGCGCTGCGCATTCTTTGGGTATCCAGAATAAAGGTGCGATCGGGGCCTCGGCGGCCGTCCAGTTGTAGGGTCAGTGTCTCGCCGCTTTGGATGGCCTGTGTCAGAATGTTAAAAGTGGTTATGGCCGCAGAGGTGTTGGAGGCCGATCGGAAATCGGGCATTTCCGTGTAGTTGAAGGTAAAGTGAAAGCTCATTCCCAGCAGGCCTGGTGTTTTTTCCACATCGGTTTTGAAGAGCTGGGTAAGGTGGTTAGTCTGTCCTCCGACATCGGCGTCAATGGTGGCGCTGTTGCCGCTGCTAATGAGCTTGAGATCGTGCTTGGTGTTATAGACATAACCGTGTTTAGCGAATTTGGCCGATTCGTTGGTGAGCGAGCCGTCCCTGTTTTTTAAGGCGTCTTCCCGTTCCAGAAACTGCACGCTGAAATTGGTGTAGTAGGGACGGCAGCGCAGAAAAAAGGCGGCTTGGCTGCGAAAATCCTGGGGAATAAACAGCACTTTGGCTTCTTCTATTTTGTCGGTAAAGTCGTCGGCGCTGTACTCAACCACGTAACTGTCTTTGATCAGTTTACTCGTGCCGCTTGGGGGGTGTTCGATCTCGCGATAGTCGCCAGCGTGTACGCTGCCAAACAGACTTAAGAAACAGGCCGTTGCCGAGTATTTAGCCATACGATTCATTGCGCTTCTCCCTTGCTCATCATCCACGCTGAGTAATGCGGTCTCTTCGCATTATAGCATTCGTGGAACGGGATACCATGAGCCGACCTAAGCCTCTGGTATAATGCTCGACAAATTAGAAATAGACTCAAGGGCGCCTCGCGGAATTCAACCTGGGGTACATCGAGGCGCTCTCAATTCGCGAGTTGGAGTTTACGAGTTAATGAGTATCAAAAAAATCAGTCGCAGCGCACTATTGCCTTATTCTGCACAAAAGGTGTATGACTTGGTCAATGATGTCGCCGCTTACCCAGAGTTTTTGCCATGGTGCGGTGGAGCCGAAGTGGTGTCGCAAACCGATCTGGAAATGCAGGCGAAGGTGACCATTGCCAAAGCCGGTATTTCTCAGACATTCGAAACCCGGAATCATTTGGTGCCCGGTCAGCGTATTGAGATGCACTTGGTTGACGGACCATTTAAATCTCTACGTGGTGAATGGCAATTTAAACCTTTGGATGTGGATGCTTGCAAGATTCTGTTTGAAGTCGAGTTTGAGGTCAGCAGCGGATTGTTGAATGCCGCAATCGGTCCGATTTTTGAACAGATCGCCAATACCTTGGTGGACGCTTTTTGCGAACGCGCGAAGCAGGTTTATTAGTAAGAGAGCTTTGTACGAGATGAATACACGAGTAAAAATGGCTAAAATTCGCCTGCTTCTTGTTAAAAAACTTGCTAATAGCCAGCTATTAGCTGCATTGTTCGCCTCAAGCAGCCAAATTTTGTCACATTTTTTCTTCGCGTCCCACTCATGCAAAGCTCTCTGTAAAGGAATCATGTATGCGAATTGAAGTGGCTTATGCCTTGCCGGAAGAACAGTTCCTCTACACAGAAGAGGTGGAAGAAGGGTGTACCGTAGAACAGGCCTTGCAGCAATGCAAGTTGCTTAAGGAGATGCCCGACATCAATACCGATAAAGTGGGTATTTTTGGCAAACCGGTCTCTAAAGAGACGGAGCTTAGAGAAGGGGATCGTATTGAGATTTATCGGCCGCTGAAAGCCGATCCACGAGAGCGGCGCCGTAAGCAGGTCGAGAACGAGCGCCGTAGCGTAAAATCTTGAATGTTGTGCGTGATCGATATGTTCTCCGCCGAATCTAGCGTCTTATATTCAGTTCGGCCGAGGGGATGGCTCTTTTAGTCGCGCTGAATTTCGATCGGCTTGTCCGAGATGGTCCAGGATTTAATCATATTGTCCTTGTCGAAAGTGATCGACAGGCGTTTGATGGCATTCGGATGGAAGCTATCGTCGGTTGTATAAAAAGCGTAATCCCAGTGGTTTGGATTGAATGGGTCTTCGCCAAGTGGCGGTCCAAACAGTTGACGTGCCTGATCTTTCGTCAGGCCTTCCTGCAACAGCTCGATTGACTCCGGTGGAATAATGGTTCCCTGCGTTAAAGTCGCTTTATAAGGTTCCAGCCAAGAGCAGCCACTGAGTATGGCTGCACTGAAACCGATTGCCAAAATCGGATGTTTAAAGCTTTTGCCAAGCTGTTTGAGGGATTGAATGAATGGGGTCGCCGAGTTACAGGTTGGAATCATTTTCATTAATATTCTAGTTGGCGTTAAAATAGTTTATTATACACTCTATTCCGAGATGTGGATGCGTCTGACCAATAATATAACAAGAATGAGTTAAGTATCGAGGTTTAAATGAGCGGAGCGGAACTGAAAAAGGTAGGTTTGAAAGTCACCTTGCCAAGATTGAAAATTTTGGAGATCCTGGAAGGCGCAGGGGAAGATCACCATTTAACGGCAGAAGATGTCTATAAAATTCTGTTGGAGCAGGGTGAAGAAGTCGGTTTGGCGACCGTTTACCGCGTGCTGACTCAGTTTGAACAGGCAGGCATTGTGCGTCGCCTCAATTTTGAAAATAACATCTCAATCTTTGAACTGGATACCGGGGATAATCACGATCATTTGGTGTGTCTGAAAAGTGGCAAAGTGAAAGAGTTTGTGGATCCAATTATTGAAGAACGCATTAAAGAGATTGCCAAGGAAAACGGTTACGATGTGTCCGGCCACAATTTGGTGGTCTACGGTACGCTAAAAGAGCAGTAAGCACCAAACGGCTGGCTCTTAGCTGTCAATAAAAAAGCCGCTATTGAATCCTTTCAATAGCGGCTTTTTTATTGCCTGTTTAGGCTGTTTCTCATCAGGCCTGTTGGATTCAAGACTCAACAGGCCTGATGAGAAGGGCGGTGAAGGCTTATTTACCCAACACCTTTTTAAGGGCAGATAGGCAGAAGAGAACGTTCTCTTCCTTGGCGGAGAAGCCCATTAGACCAATACGCCATACTTTTCCGGCGAAATCGCCCAGCCCGGCACCGATTTCCAAGTTGTAAGTGTTCAACAGTTCGGCACGCACTTCAGCATCGTTAAAGCCTTCCGGAATCCAGACTGAGTTCAGTTGAGGCAAGCGAACCGCTTCATCAACAACAAATTCAATGCCCATTTCGGCAAGGCCGGCTTTCAGCTTTTCATGCATGGCGGCGTGGCGCGCCCAAGAGTTTTCTAGCCCTTCTTCTTTCAACATGACCAATGATTCATGCAACGCATACAGTGCGTTGATCGGCGCGGTATGGTGGTAAGCGCGTTTGGCTCCTTCTCCCCAATAGCCCATCACCAAGTTCAGATCCAGGAACCAGCTTTGCACTTTGGTCTTGCGGTTGCGAACTTTATCCAAAGCGCGTTCGTTGAAGCTCACTGGAGACAGGCCAGGGGTACAAGAAAGACATTTTTGGGTACCTGAGTAGATCGCATCCACCCCCCAGTCGTCAACGCGCAGTTCAACGCCACCCAGAGAGGTCACGGCATCAACAATCGTTAAGCAGTCGTATTTGTGTGCGATGTCACAGATCGCCTTGACGTCAGAGCAGGCGCCGGTAGAGGTTTCTGCATGTACGAAAGCAACGATTTTAGCGTCTGAGTGTTCGTTTAAAGCGGCTTCCACTTTGTCAGGAGAAACCGCGCTTCCCCAGTCGTCGTGTACTTCAATGCAGATACCGCCGGTGCGCTCAACGTTCTCTTTCATACGGGTGCCAAAGACACCGTTGATGCACACAATAACCTTATCACCTGGTTCGACCAGATTGGCAAAACAGGTCTCCATTCCCGCTGAACCTGGAGCGGAAACCGGCATGGTCATTTCGTTTTCAGTTTGGAAGGCATATTTCAGCAAGGATTTCACTTCATCCATCATGCCGACGAATTCTGGATCCAGGTGGCCAATCGTTGGGCGCGCCATTGCAGACAGAATGCGAGGGTGAACATCAGATGGGCCGGGACCCATCAAGGTGCGAATTGGAGGGTTGAATGATTGCATAATATGCCCTTTAAATTTAATTCCTACTATTTATGTAGGGTTATAAAAAAATTAGATGAAACTTGATTTAAATCAATTATAATCTCAACCATGATTGTTATACAAGAACTGATCGAAGCCTTTACAGAAGGCAGTGTGATCGCCGACACAGAGCAGTGTACACCATATGAATGCGATGGGCTTTCCGCTTATCGGGAAAAACCATTGGCCGTTGTATTGCCGGCCAATGTCGAAGAAGTCAGGGCGGCATTGCGTATTTGTAAGCAACATAAGGTTCCGGTGATCACGCGCGGTTCTGGCACCGGCTTGGCCGGGGGGGCTTTGCCGTTGAAAGATGGCATTGTTCTTGGCCTTTCTAAAATGAATCAAATTCTGGATATTGATCCCTTGGCACGTACCGCGATTCTTCAGCCGGGGGTGCGCAATATTTCTGTGACCCAGGCGGTTGAGCCTTACGGACTTTACTATGCACCGGACCCTTCTTCTCAGGTGGCCTGTTCGATTGGCGGCAATGTCGCGGAGAATTCCGGCGGCGTTCACTGTCTTAAATACGGTTTAACCGTCCATAATGTGCTATCCATTACCGTGGTCAATATGGACGGCGAAATGCTGATCCTCGACGAGAAAGACGATGGTGTGGACCTGTTGGCGCTGCTCAATGGCTCAGAAGGCCTGTTGGGCGTGATCGTTGAAGTGAAGGTCAAGCTGTTGCCGAAACCGGATACCGCTCAGCTGGTGATGGCCGGGTTTGATTCGGTGACGGCCTGTGCGGATGCCGTGACGCACGTGTTGGAAGAGGGGATTATTCCTGCCGGCCTGGAGATGATGGACCATTTTTCCATCAAGGCGGCCGAAGAGTATGCGCAGGTCGGTTATCCGCTGGAAGCCGAGGCCTTGCTACTCTGCGAGGTGGACGGCAGTTTCGATCAGGTCAAAGTCGATACTCAGCGCATTACCGATATTTTAAAGAACAGCGGTGCGACCTCGATTACCGTGTCGCAAAACGAAGCCGAGCGTATTGCTTTGTGGCAGGGGCGTAAGAATGCCTTTCCGGCGGTAGGACGCTATTCACCTGATTATTATTGTATGGACGGCACCATTCCGCGAAAGCGTCTGGCTTACGTATTGGAAGAAATTGAAAAGCTGTCTCAGAAATACAGCTTGAAGGTGGCGAATGTATTCCATGCCGGAGACGGTAATTTGCATCCGTTGATTCTGTATGATGCAAACAAGCCGGGCGAACTGGAAGAGACGGAAAAATTCGGTGCGGAAATTCTGAAACTGTGTCTGGAAGTGGGAGGAACCATTACCGGAGAACACGGTGTAGGGGTTGAAAAACTGGATTCAATGTGTCATCAGTTTGCGACGCCGGAGCTGGAGATTTTCCATGCGATCAAAGCCGTGTTTGACGACAGTGGTCTGATGAATCCGGGGAAAGCCGTACCGACGTTGCATCGTTGTGCTGAAGTCGGTCAGATGCATGTCCACAATAATCAACTTCCTTTCCCGGAACTGGAGCGTTTCTAATGAGTACCCCTTTCACGCAACAGGTGTCCGAACAGATCAAGCAAGCTATTTCCGAAAAGCGTACCCTGCAGGTGGCAGGCAGCCGCAGTAAAGTGCCCGTAGAGGCGGAGGCGGAATTGATCTGCATGCAGGAAAACAGCGGGATTGTCGCCTACGAACCTTCGGAATTGGTGGTGACGGTCAAGTCTGGAACCAAGCTCACCGACCTGAAAGCGGCCTTGGCCGAGCACAATCAAATGCTGGGTTTTGAGCCGCCGGATTACGGTGATTCAACCATCGGTGGCACTTACGCCTGTGCATTGACAGGGCCTTCTCGTCCATTCCGTGGGGTGCTGCGCGATTTTGTGCTCGGCACTAAAATGGTGGATGGACGCGGACAGGAACTGACCTTTGGTGGCCAGATGATCAAAAACGTTGCCGGTTATGATGTATCGCGCATGATGGCCGGTTCCAAAGGTTCAATGGCGGTGGTGACCGAGCTGAGCCTGCGCGTCATTCCGCTGGTGGATGAGGTCACCTACTATAAAGAGATGTCAGAAGACGAGGCGATTGTGCTGATGAACAAGATGGCGGGGACGACCTTGCCTCTGTCCGGCTGCGCCTACTTTGAGGGACGTTTTTATTATCGGGTTTTTGGAGAGCATCCTAAACAGTATGATGCCACGCCCTGCGATAACAGTGTTTGGCTGACTTTGAATCCGTTCCAGCCTAAACTGGGGCATAATCAAAAGCTTTGGCGCGTGGATACCGAAGGGCCGCATCCGTCGATTCCAAACACCATTGCAGTGGGGATGTGTGGTCAGCGTCGTTGGGTGGTGAGTGATGAGCCTCCGGCGCCATACTCCACCTTGTGGCAGAGCTATTTTGCCGCCCGTCATAACGATACGCCGGCGATTTCCAGAATCAAGAGCGGGTTAAAACGGGTGTTTGATCCGCACAACGTCTTTAAAGATCTATAGTTTTATTTTTTACCATGCAAACTCATATTCCCGTTGATTTACTCAATACCCCACAGGGGCAAACTGCCGATAAAATTCTGCGCTCCTGTGTGCATTGCGGTTTCTGTCTGTCGGCTTGTCCGACTTATGGGATTTTAGGAGATGAACTGGATTCACCGCGCGGACGCATTTATTTGATTAAAAATGCACTGGAAGGTAATGCTGTATCCGAAAACTCTCTGATCCATCTGGATCGCTGTTTGACCTGTCGTTCCTGTGAAACCACTTGTCCATCGGGGGTGGAGTATGGGCATTTATTGGATATTGGACGGGATTTGATCGAAGAAAAGAGTCCGCGTCCTTGGCATCAGCGTCTGTTTCGTTGGTCGTTGCGCAAAACTTTAGGCACTCCGTGGTTGTTTAATGCCTTGACCGCGCTGTGGCCGTTTGCCAAACACTCTTTAGAAAATGCTCAATTGAAGAAATTGGTCGAAGCAGCGAGTAAACAGCCATTTCAAAAGCAGGTGTTGCTGGTCAGCGGTTGTGTGCAGCCAGCTTTGGCGCCAAACATTAATCTGGCGACACGGAATGTATTGCACAAGCTCGGTATTGGGGTTATTGAAACCCCTCAATCCCAATGTTGCGGGGCGATTGATCATCACTTATCCGGCAGTCAGGATGCGCTGAAGCAGGTGAAAAGAAATATTGACGCTTGGTGCGCTGAGCTTGATCACGGCGTGGAAGCGATCATTTCTAATGCCAGTGGCTGTGGGGTGATGATTAAGGATTACGCGCACCTGTTGAAAGACGACGCCGAGTATGCCGAAAAAGCCCGGCGGATTGTTGCGCATACTCAGGATATTTCCGAGTACCTGCTGAAACAGGATTTAACCCCATTGCAGCGCCGTAAACATCAGAAGATCGTCTTTCAGTCGCCGTGTACCTTGCAGCACGGGCAAAAACTGGCAGGCCTGGTGGAAACCACACTCAAATCCTTGGGGTTTGAAGTCAGCCCGGTGAAAGACGCTCACCTATGCTGCGGTTCGGCGGGAACCTATTCCATTTTTCAGAAGTCGCTTTCCGAACAGCTGCGTGACAACAAGTTACAGAATCTGCATGAACACGAACCCAGCGTCATTGTCACCGCCAATATCGGCTGTTTGATGCATCTGCAAAAAGGCACAAAAACGCCGGTTAAACACTGGATTGAACTTTTATAAAGTTTGCCACTTAAAACCATTTAAAGTTTGAAACTGAGGTTTCAAAATGTTAACCATCGCTCGGCTTCGGGGGGCTGAGGTAACAGCAATCGAGGACAACCTATGTCGGATATTGAAATTGCACAAAACGCCAAAATGAAACCGATTATTGAATTGGCGAATGAAGCGTTTGGCATTCCTGCTGAACACCTGGATCCATACGGCCACTATAAAGCCAAGCTCTCCTTGGAATACGTCGACAACCTGTCGCATAAAAAGGAAGAGGGCAAATTGATTCTGGTGACTGCGATCAGCCCGACCCCGGCCGGAGAGGGGAAAACCACCACTACCGTTGGCCTGGGTGACGCTTTGAACCGGCTGGGCAAAAAGACCCTGATCTGCCTGCGTGAACCTTCTCTGGGACCGTGTTTCGGTATGAAAGGCGGGGCGGCCGGGGGCGGTTATTCCCAGGTGGTGCCGATGGAGGACATCAATCTGCACTTTACCGGAGATTTCCACGCCATCGGTGTGGCGCACAATCTGTTGGCCGCGATGATCGATAACCACATTCATCAAGGCAACGCGTTGGACATTGATGCGCGACGTATCAAATGGAAGCGTGTGGTGGATATGAATGATCGCGCGTTGCGTCAGATTACCGTCGGTCAGGGCGGTGTGATCAACGGTTTTCTACGTGAAGATGGCTTTGATATTGTGGTCGCCTCAGAAGTCATGGCGATTCTCTGCCTGGCGACCAACCGTGCTGATCTTAAGGAGCGTTTGGGCCGCATTATTATTGGTTACAAAAACGATGGTGTGACCCCGGTTTATGCCAGTGATCTGAAGGCGCACGGGGCGATGGCCGCTTTGTTGAAAGATGCGATTAAACCGAATATTGTGCAGACGTTGGAAAATAATCTGGCGATTGTGCACGGTGGCCCATTCGCCAACATTGCCCATGGTTGCAATTCGGTGACCGCCACTAAAACGGCATTGAAACTGGCCGACTATGCGGTGACCGAAGCTGGCTTTGGCGCCGACCTGGGCGCTGAGAAATTTCTCAATATCAAATGCCGCTCTGCCAAGCTGAAACCCTCCGCGGTCGTGTTGGTGGCGACGGTACGCGCGTTGAAATACCATGGTGGTGTTGAGCGTGATCATTTGAACCAGGAAAATCTCGCCGCCTTGGAAGCCGGTTTCGCCAACCTGGAACGTCATATTTATAATGTCACCGTGAATTACGGCTTGCCGGCCGTGGTGTGTATCAATCATTTTACCTACGATTCCGATGATGAAACCCAGTTGTTAATGGACAAGTGTGCCGAGTTGGGGGTTCAGTGTGTGGTTTCCAAACACTGGGCCGAAGGCGGTGCCGGAGCTGAGGAGCTGGCGCAGGCGGTACTGGAAATCGCTGATAACCGCGAAGCGGATTTCGAGTATCTCTACGACAGCGAACTGCCGATCTGGAACAAAATCGAAACCATTGCCACCAAGTTGTATGGCGCCAAGGAAATTGTCGCCAGTGCCAAGGTGAAAAAAGAGATCGACCGTCTTCAAGAACATTACGGCGATTTGCCGATCTGCATGGCGAAGACGCAGATGTCATTTTCAACCGATCCCACGTTACGTGGTGCGCCAAGCGGGCATGTGGTCGAGATCAGCGATGTTAAATTGGAAAATGGAGCCGGGTTCATCGTCGCCATTGCCGGCAATATGATGACCATGCCGGGACTGCCGAAAGTGCCGACGGCAGAGAAAATTGATATTTCCGACGAAGGAGTGATTACCGGACTGTTCTAGTTTGCAGTCTTGATCAATTTAAACTGAACAGGTCTGTTGATCCTAAGGACATTATTAATATTTGTTTTAAACTCGGAGATTTGTTCAATGCCCTTGTTGCTCTTTTTGCGTGCCCAAAAAGAGTAACCAGAAAAAAGGCACCCTGCTAAACCGTTCTATGGCGCTAGGCTTGTGCGCGGAAGTTTGCGAACTCGCGCTACGCACTCGAACAACGCAAACTTTTACCGCGCCCTTTGCTAACCGTCATCACGAACGTTTTAGAAGGGGAAGATACTGTGCAAATTTGAGAAGCTCGCCAATCCCTCAAGTCAGAAGCGCTTTTAAAAAACAAACAGGCCTGCTGGTCATCGCTGCCAAAACGGTTTTACGACTTATTGATTGGCCTGTGCGGTTTCCAGCATCTCTTTGGCATGGTTTAAGGTCTGTTGCGTGAGTTTCAGACCGCCCATCATGCGCGCCAGCTCCTCAATTCTTGCTGGATGATCCAGTTCGTAGACATGGGTAAAGGTCTGTTCGCCTTCGGTCTGCTTTTCAATTTTAAGATGGGTATGACCGTGCGCCGCCACCTGGCCGAGATGGGTGATGGAAAGGATCTGTTTGTGCGCACCGAGCTGCTGCATTTTCTGACCGACCACTTCGGCAATGCCGCCGCCGATGCCGACATCGACTTCGTCGAAAATCAGGGTAGGCAGGCTGGCGACTTCGGCGGTGGCCACTTGAATCGCCAGGCTGATGCGCGACAGCTCTCCTCCGGAAGCGACTTTGGCCAAAGGCTGCAAAGGCTGGCCTTTATTGGCGGTCACTTGAAACTCGGCCTTATTGATGCCGTGGACAGAAGGCGTTGCGTTTTCGGTTAAAGCGACCTCAAAAATACCGTTGGGCATGCCCAGGGTGTGCATGCCTTCGGTGACGATTCGACTCAGTTTTTGCGCCGCTTTGTGGCGTGATTCACTCAATTTATGCGCCGCCTGTTGGTAATCGCACCAGGCCTGTTCAATTTCCTGTTGCAGATTTTCCAATTCGACATCGGAATGTTGCAGGTCGGCAAGAGACTGACGAATCTGCTCATGTTTCTCTACCAGCTGTTCGGGTTCCAAATGGTATTTTTTCGCCAAAGCGAACAGCTTATGCAGACGTTCATCGAGTTCTTGCAGTTGATGCGGGTCGAGTTCGATGCGTTCCGCATGGTTTTGAATCTCCCCGGCGGCTTCCTGAATGTCGATCAATGCGCTGTTAAGCTGTTCTAGAAGAGGCTGCAGCGCCGGACTGTATTCGATGATGCCTTCCAGGGCGTGGATAGCGTGTTGAACACAGTCGGTGGCGCCTTGCTCGCCTTCCAAGGATTCGTAACCGGATTGGCAGGCCTGTTTGATCTCATTGGCGTGTGACAATTGCCCCTGTTCTTCGGAAAGGGCCTCAAATTCGCCTTGCTGCGGATCAACCTGATCAAACTCGCTTTTTTGAAATTCCAGCAGATCCACTTTGCTTTGGTAGTCGCTCTGTTCGGTTTGCAGCTGTTCATAGCGCTTTTGCAGTTTAGACCAGGCCTGGTAGGTTTGTTTGCTCTGTTCCAGTAAATCGGCATGCTGGGCATAGGCGTCTAACAGGTTGAGCTGTTGCTGCGAAGCGAGTAGAGATTGGTGTTCATGCTGTCCATGAATGTCGACCAGGAGGTTGCCGAGGCTTTTCAGACTGCTGGCAGGAACCGGACAGCCGTTAATATAGGCTTTGGAACGCCCCTCCGGGTTGACGGTGCGGCGTAACAAGCACAGGTTGTCGTCGTCCAATTCCTGATCGGCCAGCCACTGTTGAACCTTTGGAAGCTTTTCAATATCGAACTGGGCGCTGACATCGGCGCGTGCGGTGCCGTGACGTACCAGAGAGCTGTCGGCACGGTCCCCCAAAGCCAGTCCAAGCGCATCCAGCAGAATGGATTTACCGGCACCGGTTTCACCGGTTAAGGAAGTAAAACCGGAATGGAAGTTCAGGGTCAGTTTTTCAATCAGGGCTAAGTTCTGAATCGAAAGTTCCAGCAGCATGCAGGCGTCCTTTTAACCGTTTATGTAACTGTTCGCTTGGTCTAGCACTTAATTAAACTCTTAGAGTTTGTCGCCCCAGCGTAATTTCGCTCTAAGGAGCTCAAAATGATCGTGTCCAATCGGATGCAACATTTTAATGTACTTGGGGTTTCTTGTCACAAAGGTCCGATTGATCGAAGAGATGGTGTGAGTGAGTTGGCCGTCGCAGATAATTTGCGCGGTGCCGTTACACTCTTCATGCGGACGTAATTCCACTTCGCTGTCACCGGAGATCACAAAAGGGCGTGTGCTCATGGTGTGCGGATTAATGGATACCAGGGAAATCGCATCCAGATCCGGATCCAGAATCGGTCCGCCGGCGGACAAAGCATAGGCCGTGGAACCGGTCGGGGTGGAAATGATCATGCCGTCGGAGCGCTGGCTGTTTAAAAAACGGCCGTCGACAAAGGTTTCAAATTCGATCATGCGTGGTGAGTCGGTTTTATGAATCACCACATCATTAAACGCGCGTTCTTCAAAAATGATTTTGTCATCTTCATAAATGGTGACTTTAAGCAGGTTACGTTGCTCTTCCTGATAATGGCCGGAGAGAATTTCTTCCAGCTTGGTAAGCATGTCCGCCGGAGAAATGTCGGTCAGGAAGCCGAGACGCCCGAGGTTGATGCCCAGAATCGGCACTTCGTCATCCACAATGCTGCGCACCACGTCGAGGAAGGTGCCGTCGCCGCCGACCACAATCGCCAAATCGATTTTTTTGGAAAGCTGTTTGCGCGGGACGATTTCGATGTTGTACTGCTGGCTTGGGAAGTTGTGGCAGGAAGTGTCATCCAAAAAAACGGTTTTTGACTTGGATTGTAAAAACTGAATCAGCGCCTCAATGTTATCCCAGCACTGATCCCCCACATATTTGCCAAAAATACCGATTTTGTTAAACATCTGTCACCTTGTGTATTCAGAAAAGTGGCTGTCGGGACTTGAATAACCCGTTTGCGTTCCTATAATTTAGCACTCAAGCTATGAGAGTGCTGAAATGTTAAACGACCGTTCACAACTTTTGTTTAAAAACTTAATGGGATTATACCTTAATGAGGGTAAACCGGTAGGCTCTACGACATTAGCGAAGTTGCCGGAGATCGGCTTGAGTTCCGCTACCATCCGTAATGTTTTGGCCGACCTCGAGAGCATGGGGCTGATTGCGTCACCGCACACCTCTGCGGGTCGTGTGCCGACAGAAAAAGGCTATCGCCTGTTTGTTGATGCGATGTTGACGTACCAGCCGATCTCGAAGCAGACCATTGCCAATATTCAGCAGCAACTGTCGCCGAATCTGAATCAGGATGAGCTGCTGTCTCACGCTTCCAAAGTGCTTTCCGGGATGACCGGCTTGACCAGCATGGTGTTAATGCCGAACAAGGAACGAGAGCGTTTGAAACATATTGACTTTATTCCTTTAGCCGAGAAGCGCCTGTTGGTGGTCCTGGTGTTTAACGATCAGGACGTGCAAAACCGCATTATCGAGCTGGATACGCCCGTGAGTTCTGGCGAGTTGCAACAGATTGCCAACTACTTAAATAAAGAGTTTGTCGGTAAGCCGCTGGCCGAAGCCAAACGGCAACTGGTTGAGCGTATGCAGTTCATCCGCCAGAGCATGAATGAGTTGATGCTTTCGGTGATCGAGGCGACCGACTCGGTGCTCGGTGAGCAGCTTGAGCAGAAAATTCCGTATTTGATTTCAGGCAAAACCAATTTGCTGAATTTCCAGGAGTTGGCCAATGGCGATAAATTGCGTGCGTTGTATCAAGCGTTTGAACAGCATTCCGATGTGCTGAAACTGCTGGATAAAAGTATGCAAGCGCGTGGCGTGCAGATTTTTATTGGCGGCGAATGCGGTAGCGAACTCTATCAGGATTTCAGTGTGGTGACGACCCCTTACGAAGTAGATGGTGACGTGTTGGGGGTGCTGGGGGTGATCGGCCCGAGTCGTATGCACTATGAAAGAGTGGTGCCAAAGGTGGACGTGACCGCAAAAATTTTGAGTTCCATCTTGAAAAAATAACGGCGCGCCCTTAAGCAACTAGGCATTAACACAAGTGCGTTGAAAACGTGCTTGATAACCGAATTAAAAACGTATTTTATTCACCGTAGCCGGTTCAGGTTTATGGCCGGCATCAATTTAATAGGGAAACGTATCGTGGCAGAAAACAAAACAACTGAACAGAATATGGATGCTCAAGACGAAGTACTTAAAGCAGCAGAAGCTGTGGAAGAGGAGACGTTAGAGCAAGCTGAAGAAGCGGTGGCAGAAGATATTGAGGCGATGCTGCAAGAGGCAAGAGAAGAAGCGGCCGCGCATAAGGATATGGCGCTGCGTTTGCAAGCTGATATGGAAAACCTGCGCCGTCGTACCCGTATCGATATCGAAAATGCCCATAAGTTTGCTTTGGAAAAATTTGTTGATGCCTTGATTCCGGCAATGGATTCGATGGAGATGGGGCTGGAAGCGGCGCAAAAGGAAGAAGCCAGTGTTGAAAGTATTCGCGAAGGTTTGGAGATGACGTTCAAGCAAATGGTCGACATCTTGCAAAACTTTAATGTAGAGCGCGTAGATCCGCTGAATGAAGCGTTTGATCCTCAGTTGCATGAGGCCATGACTATGGTGCCGTCTGCGGAGCATGATTCCAATACGGTGATGCAGGTGATTCAAAAAGGCTACACCTTGAATGAGCGTTTGGTGCGTCCTGCTCGCGTGATTGTCGCCCAGTAATTGTTTGTCAACGGGCTGCCAAAAAAGCGCTTAGAAAAAATACGAAAAAAATATGCAACCGGGCTTGAAAAGCAAAATCACAGCCCTATAAATCCAACAAGTTTTTAATTTCAAAAATCAAAATTTCTATTCTGGAGAAATGAAATGGGAAAAATCATTGGTATTGACTTAGGGACCACCAACTCTTGCGTGGCCATTATGGAAGGTAAAGAAGTCAAAGTTATTCCTAATGCGGAAGGTGCGCGTACTACTCCATCTATCGTTGCCTATACCGCGGATGGTGAAATCCTGGTTGGGGATTCGGCCAAGCGTCAGGCGGTCACTAACCCTGAAAACACGCTGTTTGCGATTAAGCGTCTCATCGGGCGTCGTGCAGATGATGCGGTGGTCACCAAGGATAAAGATATGGTGCCATATAAGATCGTTGCCGCTGACAACGGTGATGCATGGGTCGAAGTTGCGGATAAAAAACTGTCTCCTCAAGAAGTGTCTGCGCGTACATTGATGAAAATGAAAAAGACGGCGGAAGATTATCTTGGCCATGAAGTGACTGAAGCGGTTATTACGGTTCCGGCTTACTTTAATGACTCTCAGCGTCAAGCGACTAAGGATGCCGGTAAAATCGCTGGTTTGGAAGTCAAGCGTATTATCAACGAACCGACTGCGGCCGCGCTGGCTTATGGAATGGATAAGGTTTCCAACGACAGCAAAATCGCTGTTTACGACCTCGGTGGGGGGACGTTTGATATCTCGATTATCGAAGTGGCCGATCTGGATGGTGAAAAGCAGGTTGAGGTTTTGTCTACCAATGGTGACACCTTCCTTGGGGGGGAAGACTTCGATAATGTGATCGTTGAGTACATTGCGGAAGAGTTCAAAAAAGATCAGAACGTAGACTTGCGTTTGGATAAGCTGGCCCTGCAGCGTGTGCGTGAAGCGGCGGAAAAAGCTAAAATCGAGCTTTCTTCACGTGAACAAACGGACATTAACTTGCCCTATGTGACGGCGGACGCAACCGGTCCTAAGCACTTGAATATGAAGATTACCCGTGCCAAGTTCGAATCATTGATTGAAGATTTGGTTGAGCGCTCTATCGAGCCATGCCGTATTGCGCTGAAAGATGCAGGCCTGTCAGCTTCTGATATTGATGATGTGATTCTGGTCGGTGGGTCAACGCGTGTGCCAATGGTACAAGCTAAAGTGAAAGAGTTCTTTGGTAAAGAGCCTCGTAAAGATGTGAACCCGGATGAAGCGGTGGCCATGGGGGCAGCGATTCAAGGTGGTGTTCTGTCCGGTGATGTCAATGACGTGCTTCTTCTTGACGTTACCCCACTTTCTCTTGGGATCGAAACCATGGGCGGTGTGATGACGAAGTTGATCGAGAAGAACACGACGATCCCAACGCGTAAGTCGCAAGTATTCTCAACGGCGGAAGATAACCAGTCTGCGGTGACCATTCACGTCCTGCAAGGTGAGCGTGAAATGGCTTCGGGCAATAAGTCATTGGGTCAATTCAACCTGGATGAGATCCCAGCAGCGCCTCGTGGAACGCCACAAATTGAGGTGACGTTTGACATCGATGCGAACGGTATTTTGAATGTGTCTGCAAAAGACAAGAATACCGGAAAAGAGCAGCATATTACCATTCAAGCCTCTTCAGGCCTGTCTGAAGAAGAGATTGAAGCGATGGTGAAAGATGCGGAAGCGCACGCGGCTGAAGATGCGAAGATGAAAGAGCTGGTTGAAGCACGTAACCAAGCGGATGCGATGGTGCATGCCACGCGCAAGATGGTGACGGATGCCGGTGACTCGGTTGACGCAGCGGAAAAAGAAGCGGTTGAAAAAGCGATTGCAGAAGTGGAAGACGCTATTAAGGGTGATGACAAAGCTGCAATTGAAGAAAAAGTGCAAAAAATGGCCGAAGCCAGCCAATCTATTGCTCAGAAAGCGCAAGCTCAGCAGCAAGCAGGTGGTGCGCAGGCTGATCAACAAGGTTCGAACAAAGCGGATGACGACGATATCGTGGACGCGGAGTTTGAAGAGGTTGACGATAAAAAGTAATCTGCTCGTTGCCTAGTCTGTCCATAGCGGACGACTTCTTTGTTGGCAAATGGTCAGCTACTCTGTGTAGCCTCACATGTGCCGCCTTGAATTCGCTCCACTATGAAACGACTATCCAACGGCAGTTTTTTTGCTGTGACTGATTTTTCAGTTGAGCTAAAAACTCTGTATAATTCGGGCAACTTTAACGGTTGCCCGTTTTTCTATTTAACTTAAATTTAGTTACTATTCAAAAATTTAAAGTGAGCAGGCCTGTTCAGTTTTAGCTTTTTGAATATTAATTCACTGATTCTGATAATACGAAATCCATTATGAGCAAAAGAGATTATTACGACGTTCTGGGCGTGTCGAAAACCGCCTCCGAAGCCGAGATTAAAAAAGCCTATCGCAGACTGGCGATGAAGTTCCATCCGGATCGTAATCCGGATGATGCCGAAGCGGAAAATAAATTTAAAGAGGCCTCAGAAGCTTACGAAGTATTGTCCGATTCACAGAAACGTGCCGCTTATGACCAATTTGGCCATGCTGGGATTGATGGGCAGGCCGGGCATGGCGGTGGCTTTGGCGGCGGTTTTGGTGATGCTTTCGGTGACATTTTCAGCGAGATGTTCGGCGGTGGCTTTGGTGGGCATCGCGGCCCGCAGCCGGGTAATGACCTGCAATATGAGCTGGAAATCTCTTTAGAAGAAGCGGTAGCCGGTACGACCGTCGATATTCGTATTCCAACTAAAGATATTTGTGACGCCTGTGACGGCAGCGGTGCCGAACCGGGATCGGATGTGCAAACCTGTCCAACCTGTCATGGAGCGGGCCAAGTGCGTATGCAGCAAGGTTTCTTTGCAGTAAACCGCACTTGTCCAACCTGTCATGGACAAGGCAAGATCATTAAAACGCCATGTAAAAAATGTCACGGCGAAGGCTATACACATAGCAATAAAACCTTATCGGTCAAGATTCCAGCCGGTGTCGACAATGGTGACCGTATTCGTCTGCAAGGCGAGGGCGAAGCCGGAGAACCCGGTGCGCCACGTGGCGATTTGTATGTACGCATCCGGGTAAAAAAACATGCGATCTTCGAGCGCGACGGCAATACGCTTTACTGTGAAATGCCGCTTGGTTTCGCAACCGCTGCTCTGGGCGGTTCGATCGAAGTGCCTACCTTGGCCGGTAAGGCAAGTTTGAAGATTCCGGCTGGTACGCAATCCGGTCAGCGCTTCAAGTTGGCCGGCAAGGGGGTCAAATCAGTGCGCTCTTCCTACACCGGTGATTTGATTGTTCAGGTGAATATTGAAACGCCGGTCAAGTTGACCGCGCGTCAAAAAGAGTTGCTTGAAGAGTTTGATGCCAGCTTGAAAGGCAAGCACTATAAACAGCACAGCCCGAAAGAACACTCATTCTTCGATACGGTAAAATCCTTCTTTACCGGTGAAGAAGAGGAAAAGAAGAAGTCTGATAAAGACCAGGACGGTCCTTGGAACGGTTAACGCCAGGTGTTAGGTGGTGAAGTGATTGAGACAGTGAGAAGTTAAAAGGAATTCAAGCATGAGTGAATACAGAGTGGCGGTGATCGGTGCCTCCGGCCGAATGGGAAAAAACCTGATTGATGCGGTTAATCAGACAGAAGGTTTGAGAGTGGCCGCCGCCATTGAGCGTCCCGAAAGCAGTTTGATTGGTGCAGATGCCGGTGAGCTTGCCGGGATCGGGCGCATTGGCGTGTCGATTGTCGGGCATATCGAAGAGGTGGTAGACGATTTTGATGTGCTGATCGATTTTACGACGCCGGCGACCACGGTGCACAATTTGGACGTCTGCGTGCAACACAATAAAAAGATTGTCATTGGTACGACCGGGTTTGACGACGAAGGTTTGGCGGCGATTGATCGTGCGGCTGAAAAGATTGCGGTGATTTTTGCCGCGAACTTCAGTGTGGGGGTCAATCTGTGTTTGAAGTTGTTAAAACAAGCGGCAGAAGTGCTGAATGAAGGTTACGACATTGAAGTGATTGAAGGCCATCACCGTCATAAAGTGGATGCGCCTTCCGGTACCGCTTTGCGTATGGGGCAGGTTGTGGCCGATACTTTGGGGCGTGATTTGAAAACCTGTGCTGTCTATGGACGAGAAGGGATTACCGGTGAGCGTGATCCAAATACGATCGGATTTGCCACGGTTCGTGCCGGCGATATCGTAGGTGACCATACCGTGTTGTTTGCCACTGAAGGTGAGCGTGTAGAGATTACCCATAAGGCGTCAAGCCGCATGACCTTTGCTAAAGGGGCGGCCCGTTCTTGTTTGTGGATTCAGGAAAAATCAACAGGCCTGTACGATATGCAGGATGTGTTGAGTTTACGTTAATATAATTAAAATAATCGATGTATAAAATTTACTCGAATTGAGGGCGGTCAGGGATAGACAACTTGCCTCAAATCAAGTACAATCCCGCTAATTCAAATTTGCGACTAAATTACGATGTTTAGTGGTGGTTACGGGGTATTTCGCAGAGATGACTGACAGTCATTTAGCTCATTAAAAAACGGAGTGAGTCCTTGAAAGGGGGCTGGCTCCGTTTTTTTATATGCGAAATTTGTTTCCACTCCTTGAACGTGATTGTCGTATTATCGGTTAAACCAAGACAGATCTATCTCAGGCGGACACATTACATGACACAGGCTTTACTGGCTTTAGAAGACGGAACCCTATTCTGGGGGAAATCACTGGGTGCAGAAGGAGAGACCGTGGGAGAGGTGGTATTTAATACCTCTCTGACCGGTTATCAGGAAATTCTGACCGATCCTTCCTATTATAAACAGATTGTGACACTGACCTATCCGCATATTGGTAATGTGGGAGTCAACTCTGAAGATGAAGAGTCTCCTCGCATTATGGCGCAAGGATTGGTGGTTAAAGACTGTCCGGTGTTGATGAGTAACTTCCGTGCCGAAAAATCTCTGCCTGAATATCTGAAAGAGCAAAATGTCGTTGCCATTGCCGATATCGACACCCGTAAATTAACGCGTATTTTGCGCGATAAAGGGGCACAGTCGGGCGTGATTGTAGCCGGTGACAATATCGATGCGGATGATGCGGTGGCCAAAGCCAAGGCATTCAGCGGGCTCAAAGGCTTGGATCTGGCTAAGGAAGTGACGACCGCTGAGACGTATGTATGGACCGAAGGCACCTGGAAGTTGGGTGAAGGCCATCAGGACTGTTCGGCTAACCAGGATTATCATGTTGTCGCTTTTGACTATGGTATTAAGCGTAACATTTTGCGCATGTTGGCGGATCGCGGCTGTAAACTGACTGTAGTGCCTGCAAAGACACCTGCAGAAGAGGTGTTGGCGATGAATCCGGACGGTGTGTTTCTGTCTAATGGGCCTGGTGATCCAGAACCTTGCGACTACGCGATCGAAGCCATCCAGAAAGTGTTGGAAACCGATGTGCCGGTATTTGGTATTTGTTTGGGGCATCAATTATTAGCCCTGGCCAGCGGCGCCAAAACCGTAAAAATGAAATTTGGTCATCACGGTGCTAACCATCCTGTACAGGACACCGAAAGTAAGCATGTCATGATTACGTCGCAAAACCATGGTTTTGCCGTTGACGAGAATACGTTACCTGCTAACCTGAAAGCGACGCATAAATCGTTGTTTGACGGTTCCCTGCAAGGGATTCAGCGTACGGATAAAGCGGCATTCAGCTTCCAGGGTCATCCTGAAGCCAGTCCGGGACCTCATGATGTCGCGCCACTGTTTGATCAGTTTATCGACAACATCAAAGCCTATAAACAAGCATAACCGATAAGAGTAGGAAAATAAGAAATGCCAAAAAGAACTGATATTGAAAGTATTCTGATCATCGGTGCCGGCCCTATCATTATCGGCCAGGCCTGTGAGTTCGACTACTCGGGTGTGCAAGCGTGTAAGGCACTGAAAGAAGAGGGTTACCGTGTTATTCTGGTCAACTCTAACCCGGCCACGATCATGACCGATCCAGAGTTGGCGGACGCCACCTATATTGAACCGATCGAATGGAAAACGGTTGAAACGATTATTGCCAAAGAACGTCCTGATGCGATTCTGCCGACTATGGGGGGGCAGACGGCACTGAACTGTGCATTGGACCTGCACGATAAAGGTGTGCTTGAAAAGTACAACGTTGAATTGATCGGTGCAAATGCCGATGCGATCGATAAAGCGGAAAACCGTGACCGTTTCCGTCAGGCCATGCAAAAAATCGGCTTGGATATGCCGAAATCGGCGGTAGCTCATAATATGGAAGAGGCGTGGGAAATTCAAGCGGAAGTCGGTTTCCCAACCGTTATTCGTCCCTCTTTCACTCTGGGTGGTTCCGGTGGTGGTATTGCCTACAACAAAGCGGAATTTGAGCAGATCTGTAAATTCGGTTTGGAGTTGTCTCCGACCAATGAACTGTTGATTGAAGAATCGATTCTCGGTTGGAAAGAGTACGAAATGGAAGTGGTTCGTGACAAAAACGACAACGCCATTATCGTCTGTTCGATCGAAAACCTGGATCCAATGGGGGTGCATACCGGTGACTCAATTACAGTGGCCCCCGCACAAACGTTGACGGATAAAGAATATCAAATCATGCGTAATGCTTCGTTGGCGGTGCTGCGTGAAATCGGTGTTGAGACCGGTGGATCAAACGTTCAGTTCTCGATCAACCCTGATACCGGGCGCATGATCATTATCGAAATGAACCCGCGTGTATCACGATCATCTGCGCTGGCTTCAAAAGCGACCGGTTTCCCGATTGCCAAGGTGGCCGCGAAACTGGCCGTGGGTTACACGCTGGATGAGTTGCAGAATGACATCACCAATGGTGCGACACCGGCGTCATTTGAGCCGACCATCGATTACGTTGTGACTAAGATTCCTCGCTTCACGTTTGAAAAATTCCCACAAGCACAACAGCGTCTGTCGACACAGATGAAGTCGGTGGGTGAAGTCATGGCCATGGGGCGTAACTTCCAGGAGTCGGTGCAGAAAGCGTTGCGCGGTTTGGAAACCGATAAAAACGGCTTCGATGAAATCATGCCGTTGGCGACGATGGACGAGAAAGAGATCAAGGATGTACTGCGTCAGGAGTTACGCAATCCTGGTCCTGAGCGTCTATGGTATGTAGCGGACGCTTTCCGTGCCGGTTGGACGCTTGAAGAAGTGTTTGACACCTGTAAGATCGATCCATGGTTCTTGTCACAGATTAAAGACCTGATTGATATCGAGGACGATCTGAAGCAGCGCGGTCTGGATGCATTGGATGAGGAGCTATTGCGTCAATTGAAGCGCAAAGGATTCTCGGATAACCGTATCGCTCAACTGTTGAATACTGATGCTGCGTTTATCCGTAAGTTCCGCCATACTCTGAACATCCGTCCAGTCTACAAGCGCGTAGATACCTGTGCAGCGGAGTTTGAAACCTCAACGGCTTACATGTATTCAACTTACGATGAAGAGTGCGAAGCGAATCCGACCGATAAAGACAAGATCATGGTGCTGGGCGGTGGTCCGAACCGTATTGGTCAAGGGATTGAGTTTGATTACTGCTGTGTGCATGCGGCGATGGCTATGCGCGAAGACGGTTATGAAACCATTATGGTGAACTGCAACCCGGAAACCGTATCAACCGATTACGATACGTCCGATCGTCTGTACTTCGAGCCGTTAACCTTGGAAGATGTCTTGGAAATCGTAGAAGTCGAGAAACCGAAAGGGGTGATCGTTCAGTACGGTGGACAAACGCCGTTGAAACTAGCGGAAGCCCTGGAAGAGGCGGGTGTGCCGATTGTAGGTACATCACCGGAGTCGATTGACTTGGCGGAAGACCGCGAGCGTTTCCAGCAGCTGCTTCACAGCCTTGAATTGCAACAACCGCCTAACCGTACCGCACGCAGTGAAGAGCAAGCGCTGGCATTGGCGAATGAGATCGGTTATCCATTGGTAGTACGTCCTTCCTATGTATTGGGTGGGCGAGCGATGGAAATTGTCTATTCAGATGCCGACCTGTCACGTTACATGACGGAAGCGGTGAAGGTCTCTAATGACTCTCCGGTGTTATTGGATCGTTTCTTGGATGACGCCGTGGAATTGGATGTGGATGCGATCTGCGATGGTGAACAAGTGGTGATTGGTGGCATCATGGAGCACATCGAACAGGCGGGGATTCACTCCGGTGACTCGGCGTGTTCATTGCCACCATACAGTATTTCTGCTGATGTTCAGGATCAAATCCGTGTTCAGGTTGAGAAGATGGCAAAAGCCTTGGGCGTGGTTGGGTTGATGAATACTCAATTTGCGATCAAAGGTGATGAGATCTACGTATTGGAAGTCAATCCGCGTGCTTCACGTACGGTCCCCTTTGTGTCGAAAGCGATTGGCCGTCCGTTGGCTAAAATTGCGGCGCGCTGTATGGTTGGTCAAAGCCTGCAAGAGCAGAAATTTGTCGATGAGATCAAGCCTGCACACTACTCGGTGAAAGAAGCGGTTTTCCCATTCATCAAGTTCCTGGGCGTGGATCCGATTCTGGGGCCGGAAATGAAATCAACCGGTGAGGTTATGGGGGTTGGCGACAGCTTTGCTCAGGCCTATTCAAAAGCTCAGTTGGCGGCAGGTACCGTTTTACCCCGTTCCGGCACGGCTTTCTTAAGTGTGCGCAAAGCGGATCGCGTACGTGTTGTAGAGTTGGCCAAGCAGCTGATTGCACGTGGCTTTAAGATTGTTGCGACACGCGGTACAGCCAGTTCATTGACTGAAGCCGGGATTGAGTGTGAAGTGGTTAATAAGGTGACTGAAGGGCGCCCGAATATCGTCGATTCCATCGTCAATGAAGAGATTGATTTGATCGTCAACACTTCCGATGGCTCTGTCAGTATTCAAGACTCTTCAAGCATCCGTCGTGAAGCTTTGATGCACAAAACCTGTTATACCACGACGATTGCTGGTGCGTTTGCAATGGTTGCGGCAATGGATTTCTTGGAAGACCAGCCGGTTAGCCGTCTGCAAGACCTGCAGTAAAGTTATTCCATTAATTGATAACGCCAAAGCTTGTTTGACGGGCTTTGGCGTTTGTATTTATAGTGGCACATAAGTGTTGTCAGTTTAAGGAATGTAGTATGAATAAGCATCCAATGACAAAAGAAGGCGCTGAAGCGCTTCAGGCAGAATTGAATAAGCTTAAGAAAGAAGATCGTCCGCGTATTACCGAGGCTATTGCCGAAGCGCGTGAGCATGGCGATCTAAAAGAGAATGCAGAATATCATGCGGCACGTGAACAGCAAGGTTTGGTTGAAGCGCGTATTAAGCAGCTAGAAAGTATTTTGGGCAATGCGCAGATCATTGATGTCACCAAGTTGAATCCGGGCGGTAAAGTGGTATTTGGTGCCACGGTCACGGTATTGAATGTCGATACTGACGAAGAATTGACTTATAAGATCGTTGGTAATGAAGAAGCCGACATAGCGCATAACAAGATTTCCGTCAATTCTCCGATTGCTCGAGCGTTGATTGGCAAGCAAGAAGGTGATGAGATTGTGGTTGAAGCACCGAGCGGAAATATCGATTATGAAGTGATCGAGATTCAATATATCTAATTAAGATTGATCGTTTCAAACCTAACAGGCCTGCTTATTTGCAGGCCTATGTGTCTCGAAGTAGGGGAAACATGGCGTGGTTGCGAATATTAGCGGCGGTATTTGCCATTGCATTGGTGACATGGTTGAGCGTGACGGGTTATGTCGTGGCCCCTTTGTTGTTTGATACCTTGGATTCTGTCACGGCCGGCCAGTTAGTTGGTCGCTTATTGACGATTGGTAACTGGATTGGCCTGATTGGTCTGACGATAGTCTTGCTGATAAACTTGGCCGGACGCAAGAAACAGAGTGTTGGCTTACATCATTTGAGTCTACTGTGGCTGAGTGGGGTGTTGATCGCAGTGAGCGAGTTCTGGTTGACGCCGAAGATGGAAGCGATTAAAGCGCTGCACCCACAAGGCTTGTCACCACCATCGGAGCCTTGGCAGAGTTTTATGATGTGGCATGGTATTTACCAGCTGCTTTTTTTGGCGTTGATTGTCATTCTGCTTGTCTGGGCATGGTTGAATTTGAAGTCCATGATCAACCACAATTCAGCGCCCCTTGGCTAAGGCTTGATTCATCACAGAAAACTCAATAAAAAAAGTTTATAAGCATTTAATTATTTTCTAACCTGATTGGGTTGCAATTTTTATTGAAAAACGTCAGAATTGACCCGTTATAGAGACAAACCAAACCTGGAGTTTATTAATGAAACACTTAACACTAAAAGCTTTGTTTATTTCTGCTTTTGCGGCAGTTTCTCTGAACGTTCAAGCGGCAGATACTTATGAGCAATGCTTGGCAGATGCAGAAGCGGTTATCGCAGCTGCTAAAGCGAACGGCGGTGCCGCTGCTCGTGAAGTAGAACAAAAAACTACTGTTGAAGCATGTATGGCTGAATTGGCTAAAATCGAAGCTAAGTACGGTGACAAAACAATCGCTCGTAACCCTTCTTCAGTAATGACTCCAGAAGATCGTGCGAAGTGGGCTAAGTTGTTCGATGCGGTGGATGCTAAGAAATTCACTGGTACGCGTTACAACATGGCGGCTTACTACCGTTAATCGATTGTTCGACAGTCGTTCTAAAAAGCCGGTTTTTACCGGCTTTTTTATTTTTAGCCTAAAATAAGCCTCCTCGATCATTCTCAATCTCCCCTGTTGGATTTTATGAAAAAGAATCTGTTTGAATCCGTTTATCAGTGTTTGATGGAAAACAATCTCAACGGCAAAGTGCAGTTGCTCTCGCAATTACAAGAAGACTGGTCACAAGACCGCTTTGACTTTTCGCCTACCCAAGAGATTGTCAGAATCCCTGATCCGGGGCGCCCGGATCAGCCACAATTGGTTTCTCCCAAAGAGTTGCCTCGCCGTGGATTGGGGACGCCGGAAGGTCACGCTTCTCTGATGCACTCGATTGCGCATATTGAATTCAATGCGGTGAACCTCGCTTTGGACGCCGTCTACCGATTCCAGGACATGCCCTATGAGTATTATCGTGACTGGCTCGGGGTGGCCGGCGAGGAATCCTATCACTTTCAAATGGTTCGCGAACACCTGAACCATTTGGGGTATGAGTACGGTGATATGCCGGCGCACAATGGCCTGTGGCTGACCACCTATGAAACCGATCATGATCCATTGGTACGCATGGCTTTGGTGCCGAGAACTCTGGAAGCGAGAGGTTTGGATGTGACGCCGCCAATGATTCAAAAACTGCGTGCAATTGGGGATAAACGTGGTGTGGAGATTTTGAAAATCTTGCTGCGCGACGAGATCGGGCATGTGGAAGTCGGTACGCGCTGGTTCCGCTATTTATGTGCACAGCGTAATCTCAATCCATTCAAACAGTTTCAATATATTATCGACCGGTATTTTCACGGTGATTTACGAGGGCCTTTCAATTACGAAGCGCGTGCTCAAGCGGGTTTTTCCGAAGAAGAACTGGACTGGCTGAAAAGCATCGGTTGATAAACATGAAGTCCTTGTTGTCGGAGAAACAGCGTCTGCGTATTCAGACGCGCCACAAGCAATCGATTGAACAGTTCGGCTATCAACCGCAAGCGCTGTTCTGGAGCAATCGTGAGATCCAGCAGATCCGCTTTGAAAAATTGGTCGAAATTTTGCCTGCCCCTTTCTGTGAAGAGCAGGACGTACAACGGCCGTGGAAAATACTCGATGTCGGTTGCGGGTTTGCGGATTTGAGATGCTTTTTGCATGAACATGGCATTGCGGTTGAGTATTGTGGAATTGACCTGTCTGCAGACATGGTACAAAGCGCGCGTTTTCAACACCCGAATATTGAAGTGCATCAGGGAGATCTGTTCGATTTTGATCCAGACGACGCCAGTTTCGATGTCGTTTTTTTGTCCGGCGCGTTGAATGAAGTCGTGGAAACCGAGGTTGAACAGACCGCACAATTCCAAGGTCGTTATGCCAAGGCGGTGATTCGGAGGATGTATCAGGCCTGCCGATTCGGTGTTGCCTTTAATCTGCTGGATGCCCGGCATCCGTGGGTGAAAAGTCGTGTCGATTTACAAAGTTTTTTGCCTGACGAGATGGTGACTTACTGCCAGGGTTTTGCACACACAGTCAGATGGCAGGAAGGCTATCTGGAAAACGATTTTACCGTTTATCTGCATAAGTAGCGTTTAGGGAGTTGGTGATGCGTTTAGGAATTGATCTAGGTGGCACGAAAATAGAAATTATTGCACTGGATGAGCAGGGAGAAACCTTGCTTCAGCGCAGAGTGGTCACGCCTAAAGGTGATTATGCGGGGACGGTTGAGGCGATGTGCGGTTTAGTGCGTCAGGCAGAGCAGGAATTGGGGCAGACTGGTTCGGTCGGTGTCGGTATTCCGGGGGCAGTCTCGCATAAAACCGGGCGGGTCAAAAATGCCAATTCCACCTGGTTGATTGGTGAAGATTTGCAAGGCGATCTGCAACGCCAATTAGCGCGCCCGGTAAAACTGGCGAACGATGCCAACTGTTTCGCCTTGTCCGAAGCGGTCGACGGCGCGGCCCAAGGAGCCGAGGTCGTATTCGGGGTGATTATCGGCACCGGCTGCGGCGGCGGCATTGTCGTCAACGGGCAGATTTTAAATGGTGTCAATGCCATTGGCGGGGAGTGGGGGCACAACCCTTTGCCTTGGGCTGAACCCGAAGACCCAATGCTGGAGTGTTATTGCGGCTTAAAAGGCTGCAATGAAACCTTTCTTTCCGGTAGCGGTTTTCAAGCGCATTACCGTTTGCAGAGTGGCAAGGAACTGCGTGCCGAACAGATTGTGGAACTCAGCGAACAGGGCGACAGCCAGGCGCAAGCCATGATGCAACGATATTATCATTGGCTCGCCAAAGGGCTGGCCAGCGTGATCAATGTCGTTGATCCGGATGTCATCGTTTTGGGTGGCGGCATGTCAAATATCCAAGCGCTCTATACTGAAGTGCCTAAACGGTGGGATCAGTGGGTCTTCAGCGATCAGGTTTCCACGCGCCTGGTGGCGCCAAAGTTCGGCGATTCCAGCGGCGTGCGCGGCGCAGCTTGGCTTTAATGTCTCGCGCTGCATTTTTTGAACAGGCCTGTTGGGTTTAAAGCCATCGTTTCCAGCGAAATACCAGAAGTTGCAGGATGACGGCGATCAGCATTGAGCCGCTGACGACCCAGAATGCCTGCGGGGAATCCGCTCCGGGGATGCCGCCGACATTGATACCCAAAAGTCCGGTTAAAAAGCCCAACGGCAGAAAGATCGCGGCGACGATCGAGAGCATGTACATGCGTTCGTTAAGCTGTTCGGACATGCGGCTGATCAATTCTTCCTGGGTGACATTGGCGCGTTCACGCACCGCATCAATGTCCTCAATATGCCGAATCAGGCGATCACTCACTTCGCGTAACTCAATGCGTTGAGAGTCATTCAGCCAGCTTAATTTTTCCAAAGCCAAGCGGTTCATGGCTTCACGTTGTGGTGAAAGGTAACGTCTTAAGGCGATGGTTTGGCGGCGCAAATTAGCCAGTTGGTAGCGTAATTCCGCTTGATGGCTGTCGACCACGGATTCTTCCAGTTCATCGACTCGATCTTCCAGTTGGTCGACGGTATCGCTCATTCGCCATACCAGCCGGTCACAGAGCTCGACGAGGAATTCAGACGGGCTAGTCGGTCCTTGGTTCTGTTGGAAGCTTTTGACGATTTCCTTTACTGAATGCAAGTCACGTCGTCCGGTGCTGATGATGCGGTTTTGGTCGGCCCAAAGACGTATAGAGACCATGTCGTGCGGATCGGAACCCGGATTCAAGTTGACCCCTCTCAGCGCCAATAGTACGCCGTCGCCGATGGCCGTGGTACGCGGTCGGGTCTCTTCACTCAGCAGAGCGTCGGCGACCAGCGGGTCCAGTCCGCTTTGATGGATAATCCACTCCCGGCTCTTCGGATCGGTATAGTCAAAGTGCAGCCAGGCCGGCATCGTGGATGTTGCTGCCTCAATCTGCTGCCAGTTCAAGGAGGCCTGCGAGGTTGCACTGAGTAGGAAGGCGTGTTTCAGTCCGGCCGGTTGTTGGGGGTGTTGGCTCATGTTTGACTCTCCTATGTAGATCGTAAATAACGTTGGAGATTGAGTGTTGGCTAGATGATAGCGGTTTAAGCCGAATGTTTTAGCATTATCCGGTTTTATTGAGTTTGATTTTACTGAATTTGGCGGATGCTGAGAGGTAAAATAGGATTTTTTTGATGTCGATATGTTAAGGAACGGCGAGATGCAGACGGTTGAAGGTTTGGAAGCGTTGGAAAGTTTAAAGCAGGAAGCAGAGGCTTTGTTGATTTTGTTTGGCGGCAAGGAATGCAATGTGTGTCATGCGATTAAGCCTAAACTGGAGGCTTTATTGAGCGAACACTATCCCAAGGTAACGCAGTGTTATGTGGATTGTCATGTGACCACCGACATCTGTGCTCAGCATGGCGTGTTCACCTTGCCAACCTTGCAGGTCTATTTTGGTGGCCAGCGCTTCATCGAGGAAGTGCGCAGCTTCAGTGTGCCTAAGGTCATTGAAGATATGGCCAGACCGTATTCGATGATGTTTGATGAATAAACCATTCGGCAAACTGAACAGGCCTGTTCGGTTTGCCGGAGTTTAAAATTGATTACCGTTCTGACTAGCGTTTGCCGTCCCCGCCGGCTTTAATCAATAAGCGATCCAATAGACGGTTCGGCAGTAGACGTTTGAGTACGGCAAATACTTTGGTTGGGGTTGTGACGCGATAGCGGATTTTGGCCTGCCTGTGCTGTAGCGCGTGAATCACACAGTCGGTGACCGCCTCCGGTCCAAGGGTAAATGGGGCGCTGGGGCCAACGGTCTCCAAGCGGTTGATCATGGCCTGATAATTGGCGGAATGCGCGCTGTGTTGCGGATCAATCCACTGTTTGAATTGCGCGTAGGCGTTCTTTCTGAAGTCGGACAGAATCGGTCCGGGTTCGATCAGGCTGATCTGGATATTATCCTGTTTGACTTCCAGTCTCAGTGTATCGGCAAAGCCTTCAATGGCGAATTTACTGGCGTTATAGGCGCCGCGGTACTGCATGGCGGCAAATCCCAGGATGGAACTGTTGTAGATAATCTTGCCGCCGCCTTGCCGGCGCATGATTTTAACGACCTGGTTGGTCAGTTCCTGAGTACCGAAGACATTGGTTTGAAACTGATGCAACATGGCGTCACGGCTGAGGTCTTCTACCGCGCCTGGCAATCCAAAAGCGCCATTGTTAAACAGGGCGTCAATGCGTCCATTGCCGGTTGCTGCTGACGTTTTCAGGGCGTTTTGCAAACCTTCTCGAATCGAGTCGCTGCACGCTAAATCCAATTGCACGGCGGTTAACCCTTCCTGTTGTAACCGGGTGACGTCTTCCGCTTTTCGACAGCTGGCAATAACGCTATAGCCCAATTTGTGCAGGGCATGGGCGGCATGGTAGCCGATGCCGCTGGAGCAGCCGGTGATCAACAGGGTGCTGGGAGGAGGCAGTTGCATGGTGGCATCCTTAATATTTGAGTTGGCGTTAGTCTAAAGTAAATTAAGCGTTTAGCCAATCGGGTCTTTATTCGGCAATCATCTGGTTTATGGGCATGTATATTGCTTTAAGGGTGGGGTTGCTAGGTTGAAGACTGTTTTATTAGGAAAAAAAATGACATTAAGATTCGGAAAAGGAATTTTTTGCCGCGGTACCTTGTTCTTATCGGCCTCGGCGTTGATGTGTGGGGCTGTTTTGTTGAGTGGATGCAATATGGCCAATAGTGACGGAGGGGTAAGTCCTGATTCGGGCGATTCATCGGCGGCATCCGCCTCTGTTACGCTTACAAGTGCGACTTCCACTCCGGATGCGTTGGGATATTATTCGGAAAATACTATTCTGACTTATAACGCTTCAGCGACCGGCTCTATGGGAAGTTCTATCACCTGTTCCACCTCATTGTCTTTTAATGACAGTGTGGTGGATACTTCTCTTGGTTGCGGGGAAGATCAGTTCATTCTGAGTAATGGTGCCGGCGTATACCGCATCAAATTAACCGCTACAGATGCCAATTCCATGGTTGCTGAGGACCAAAAATTTGTCATTGTCAAACCGAGTGAAACCTATTTGATTGCGGATTTTGATTATGCACGATCCGTTGACCCGGCAACCCCTTATGATCTGGAACTTGATGCAACTCCGTCAACCTTGGCTTTAAGCAATATAGATACATATACCTGGCAGGTCCGTTTAAAGCAGGATGATGAAAATACGAATTGGACTGACACCATTCAGATGCACACCCCAATGACTTCCATAACATTAAATAATGACGGCATTTATGTGGTAAGACTGACGTTGGTAGATGATGCTGAGAAAACGGCGATGGTAGAGAAGACCATTGTTATGAGCAGTGAGCAGGCTTTGGAGGCGGATTTCAGCGTCACTGTCAGTGGTGCGGCTCCTGTAAATATCGGTGTGGATGCTTCAAGCAGTACGGTCGCAGCAGGCGTTGATCATTATGTCTGGGAGGTATATGACACGGCAACCGCAACGACGGCCGAGACGGATGCCGAGACGGACTCGACAGCGCCTCAGCCGATCTATCGCCTGACGGTGGAATCTGCCACCACGGTTTTGCCGATTGTCACTGCCGGAACCTATTTGATTCGCCTGAAAGTGATTGATGCCACGGGTAATGAGCATGAGTTGACACGCGTTGTCAATGTTCCTTGATGAGACGTTTTTTGAAATGATCCCTGATGGCAATCCGTCTTGCCTTCGGGTTTGTTTCAAACCGTCTTTAAGAAAGTGAACAGGCCTGTTCACTTTTTTGTTTGTCAAACCTGGATTGTAAAACCGGCGTGCAGTTTCAGAGCTGCTTCTTTTTATCACCGCTTTCTTTCTTAGTGACTTTCCTTGTCAAAAAGCCTTTAAATTCATTTATAATATCGTGTTTGGTCTGGAATACAGGACTGGTTAACCGTCGGGGTGCGGCATGGGCATTTTTAAGCGTTATCTGATTGCAGGTTTGTTAGTTTGGCTTCCTCTTGGGGTGACGATCGCAGCTTTGCTTTTCTTGGTCAACTTTTTTGATCGTAGCTTGTTATTGCTTCCCGAACACTACCGTCCTGAAGCGTTGATCGGCTTTAATATTCCCGGCTTGGGAATTGTCCTGTCTTTGGCTTTGATTTTACTCACCGGGATGCTGGTTGCGAATATCCTCGGCAGCAAGTTGGTGAAGTTGTGGGAATCTTTCTTAGCACAGATTCCCCTGGTGCGTTCGATTTATACTGCGGTTAAACAGATCGCGGAAGCGGTTTTTGGATCGGGAGAACAGACGTTTCAGAAGGTGTATCTGATTCAATATCCGCGTAACGGTCTATGGACCTTAGCGTTTCAGACCAGTAAGCAAAAAGGTGAAGCGCAGAGTAAAACCGGTATCAATGAGGTGGTAAACCTGTTTGTACCGACGACGCCTAATCCGACATCAGGATTTTTTATTATGGCGTCCAGCAATGAAATTATTGAGCTTGATATGAGTGTGGATGAAGCTCTTAAAATGGTGATTTCAGGTGGGGTGGTCGTCCCGCCGTGGCATCCTAAACACACCGATTCTGAAACAACGCCACCCCTTTTGGCAGTTGAGCAGAATTCTAGACAAAACGAACTTTGAGCTAAAGGGCCAGAGTTTTAAACTGAATGACAACGGATTGAAAGGTAATAAAGATTATGCGTACACATTATTGTGGGCAGGTAACAGAAGCGTTAATTGATCAGCAGGTCACGGTAGCCGGTTGGGTTCATCGTCGTCGTGACCACGGTGGAGTTATCTTCATTGATCTACGTGATCGTGAAGGATTGGTGCAGGTTGTGGTCAACCCGGATACTGCTGATATTTTTGCCAAGGCTGAACGTCTGCGTGTGGAATGTGTATTGAAAGTCACCGGTAAAGTGATTCCACGCACCGAAGGTACGATCAATCCGAATATGGCGACCGGTAAGATTGAAATTGTTGCGACCGAATTGGATGTGTTGAGCATGGCGGAGCCGATTCCATTCCAGTTGGATGAGAAGAATGTGGGGGAAGAGACCCGTTTGAAATACCGCTACATCGATTTGCGCCGCGAAGAGATGCAAAAGACATTGATGTTGCGTTACCAGGTCACCCGAGCGATGCGTCGTTATTTGGATGACAATAATTTCATGGATATCGAAACCCCGATTCTGACCAAATCGACGCCGGAAGGGGCGCGTGATTACCTGGTGCCGAGCCGTACGCATGAAAACAAATTTTTTGCTTTGCCGCAGTCTCCGCAGTTGTTCAAGCAGTTGCTGATGATGTCGGGTTTCGACCGTTACTATCAGATTACGCGCTGTTTCCGTGACGAAGATCTGCGTGCCGATCGTCAGCCTGAATTTACCCAGTTGGATATCGAGACTTCGTTCATGGACGAAGATGCCGTCATGAAGCTAATGGAAGGTTTGACGAAAACCATCTTCAAGGAAACCATTGGTGTCGAATTCGATTATGATTTCCCGCGTATGCCATACGCCGAAGCGATCCAGAAATACGGTATCGATCGTCCGGATCTGCGTATCGACATGCAGTTGGTTGACGTAGCTGATCTATTGCAGGATATCGACTTTAAAGTGTTTGCAGGGCCGGCTAAAGATCCTAAAGGTCGTGTTGCGGCCTTGAAAGTGCCTGGTGCCGCCACCATGTCTCGTAAAGAGATTGATGAATACACCAAGTTCGTCGGAATCTACGGCGCGAAAGGTTTGGCTTATATCAAAGTGAATGATCTATCCGCCGGTATTGATGGTCTGCAATCGCCGATTGTGAAGTTCTTCCCGGATCAGGTGATGGAGATTATGGAACGTGTTGGGGCAGAGGATGGTGATATTGTCTTCTTCGGTGCCGATACGGCCAAGGTGGTGAATGAGGCGTTGGGGGCGTTACGTGTTAAGATCGGTGAAGATCTTGGTATGTTAAACGGTGAATGGAAGCCGTTGTGGGTGGTTGACTTCCCGATGTTTGAAGAAGATGAGAAGACGGCTCGTATGACAGCCATTCACCATCCGTTCACCCAGCCAAAGGCAACGACCGAAGAGATTTTGAATCACGCTGAACCGCACCAGATGCTTTCCAAGGCGTACGATTTGGTGATTAACGGCCTTGAAGTCGGTGGTGGTTCGGTGCGTATCCACGATACCAAGATGCAAGCCGCGGTCTTTAAACTGCTGGGTATTTCCGATGAAGAAGCTCAGGACAAGTTCGGCTTCTTGCTGGACGCACTGAAATACGGTTGCCCTCCGCATGCTGGAATGGCATTCGGTTTGGATCGCCTGGTGATGATCCTAGGTAAGATCGAGTCGATCCGTGACGTGATTGCTTTCCCGAAAACCCAATCGGCCGCTTGTCCATTGACTGAGGCTCCAGGCATGGTTGATGATGCGCAGTTAGCGGAACTGGCATTGCGTTTCAGAAAGTTCGGTCAAGAAAAAGCCTGATATTAAAAGGGGCGTTTGCGCCCCTTAATCAAATTTGTGAGGTCAGTTATGTCTGAACAATCCCATGATATTCCTGTCGGCTTGGAGACTCGAATTAACCGCTTGGCAGAAAATGCCAATATTCTGCCGCCTTTGAGCGAATCCGAAAAAGAGGCGCTTCGCGATAAGATCAAGCGTCTATTGAAAGAACGCAATGCGCAACTCATTGTCCATTATTATGTCGACGCCGATCTGCAAGCTTTGGCGGAAGAAACCGGGGGCATCGTTGCCGATTCTCTGGAAATGGCGAATTTTGGTGCCCATTCGGATGCCCAAGAGTTAGTCGTTTGTGGTGTGCGTTTTATGGGTGAAACGGCCAAAATCATGAGCCCTGAAAAAACCGTCTTGATGCCGGACCTGGAAGCCACCTGTTCTTTGGATTTGGGGTGTCCGGCTAAAGAGTTTGCGGAGTTTTGTGCTGAGCATCCGGACTATACGGTCGTGGTATACGCCAATACCAGTGCCGAAGTAAAAGCCATTGCCGATTGGGTAGTGACCTCGGGTAACGCCTTGCAGATCGTCAGCCACCTTAAGGAGCAGGGGAAAAAAATTATCTGGGCTCCGGATCGTCATTTGGGGGATTGGATCGAAAAACAGACCGGCATCGAAATGCTACGTTGGCAGGGACACTGCATTGTTCATGACGAATTTAAAGCTTATGAGCTTGAGCAGTTGATCAAGAAACATCCTGAGGCCAAGGTATTGGTTCATCCGGAATCGCCTGCCGATGTGGTGGCGATGGCCGATGTGGTCGGTTCGACCAAAGTGCTGTTAAATGCGGTGACGACTCTGCCCGACGACACCTTTATCGTTGCGACCGACTACGGTTTGTTCTATAAGATGAAGCAGGCCGCACCGAAGAAAAACCTGATTGTTGCGCCGACCGCTGATCGTGAGCATCAATGCGTCAGTTGCGCCCATTGCCCATGGATGGCGATGAACAACCTGAAAAATCTGGCAGAATGTCTGGAGAAGCAAACCGGTGAAATCCAGGTTGATGAGGCGGTTCGTGCAAAAGCCCTGGCGTCTTTGGAGCGCATGCTGAATTTTTCCAGAAAGCATGGCTTGGTCAAGGCGAAAGAGTAAAAACATTGAAGTAAAACACGAACTCAATACTGTTTCCATATTGTTGAGTTCCTTTGGGAGAGAGAATGGCTGGTCACAGCAAATGGGCAAACATTAAACACCGCAAAGCCGCACAAGATGCGAAACGCGGCAAGATCTTTACCAAATTGATAAAAGAGTTAGTGGTCGCCGCTAAGCAGGGCGGTTCCAATCCGGATGATAATCCGACTTTAAGAGCTTGTATCGATAAGGCCTTGCGTTCCAATATGAAACGCGACACTATTGATAAAGCCATCGCCCGCGGTGCCGGAGGCGGAGAAGGCGAAAATTATGAAGAAATTCGTTACGAAGGGTACGGGCCAAACGGTATCGCTTTGATTATCGATTGTTTGACTGATAATAAGAATCGTTCGGTGATGGAAGTACGCACTGTGCTCAGTAAGCGCGGTGGCAATATGGGTACCTCCGGATCGGTGGCCTATATGTTTAATAAACAGGGTACGATCAGTTTTCCTGAGGGTTCCGACGAAGATGCGATTATGGAGGCGGCATTGGAAGCGGGGGCCGAAGATGTGGTCACGGATGGCGGTTCGATCGATGTGATTACTACGCCCGAAACCTTTATGGATGTCAAAACGGCTTTGCAGGAGAGTGGGTTTGAAGCGGAATCCGCTGATGTCGCTATGGAAGCGGATGTCAAAGTCAGTCTGGAGTTCGAGGAGGCTCAAAAAGCGTTGGAACTGATCGAAGCGCTTGAAGATCTGGATGATGTTCAGAACGTCTATTCCAATATCGATGTTTCCGAAGAGGTGATGAACCAATTGATGGGCTAAGGCCAGTGTGCGTTTTGTACCGCTATGCTCGTTAACACGTTTCATTCTCCATATTGATTTCCCTTTTGACTTGACCTGTTGAAGGAATTCCGAGGTTTGTTTTGGCCGAAATCCAACGCGTATTAGGGATAGACCCAGGATCACGAAAGACCGGTTTCGGTCTGATTGAATCCGGGCGTTATCATCCCAATTATCTGGTCAGCGGCGTCATTCGAGTTGAAAAACTCTCTGGTGCAGAGCGTCTTAAAACCATTTTTGAATCGGTTTGTCAGATTATCGATCAATATCAGCCGAGCGTGATGGCGATTGAAAAAGTGTTTGTCTATAAAAACCCGAACAGTGCGATTAAACTTGGGCAAGCCCGAGGGGTAATTCTTTGTGCCGCAGCCATTAAAAATGTGCCCATAATGGAATATACTCCTACACAGATTAAAAGCACGGTTGTGGGCAAAGGGCACGCGGGGAAAAGTCAGGTTCAGTTTATGATTCAGAACTTGTTGAAACTGACGGAAGCGCCACAAGAAGATGCTGCGGATGCCTTAGCTTGCGCCTTGTGTCACGACCGTTATATGACGCTGGGCATTGACCCGGAAGCGATTTCCAAAGGAACGCGTTTCTAGATAGAGTTGATGTTCGTAACCAGAAACAGAAAGGATCACGCTGGATGATTGGATTTTTAAGGGGACGTCTGGTACAAAAGTTACCGCCTATGCTGGTGATTGACGTTCATGGGGTGGGCTATGAGGTGCAAGCACCGATGTCGACCTTTTACCAGTTGGAACACACTCAGGAAGAGGTGACGATCCTGACTCATATGCATGTGCGCGAAGATGCTATGTTGCTCTATGGGTTTGCGAGTGAATCCGAACGTACCCTGTTTAAGACCTTGATTAAGGTCAATGGCGTAGGCGCAAAAATGGCACTGGGTATTTTGTCAGCGATGTCGGTGAATGAGTTTTGCGGTTATGTGGATGCTGGTGATGTGACCGCCTTAACGCGCATTCCTGGAGTCGGTAAGAAAACGGCGGAACGCTTGTTAATTGAAATGCGCGATCGTTTGAAACCGATATTCGAATCAGGCCTGCTCAGTTACGAACCGGCCATTGATGGGGTTGGAACAATGGGAACCGTGTCTGCCACCTTAAGCAGCGTACAACAGTCGGCTTGTGATGCGTTGATGGCGTTAGGTTATAAAGCGCCGCAAGCCGAGAAGATGATTCAGTCCGTCTATGAAGAAGGGGTTTCCTTGGAAGAGCTGATCAAGCGCGCCCTGCAGGGAGTGAAGTTGTAGATGATTGAAACTGATCGTATAGTGGGGGCACAAGCCGCTGAGGATGACATCTACGCACAGCCTTCCGTTCGGCCAACCCAGATCCAGGAGTACATCGGTCAGCAGGCGGTCAGGGAGCAGCTTCAGTTGTCTATGGATGCGGCCAAGATGCGCAGTGAGCAGCTAGATCATGTCTTGCTGTATGGCCCTCCGGGTTTGGGGAAAACCACCTTATCCAATATTATTGCCCAGGAGATGGGAGTGACCTTGCGTCAAACTTCCGGCCCGGTGCTGGAAAAACCGGGCGATCTGGCCGCAATTCTGACGCGTCTTGAACCGCATGACGTCCTATTTGTCGATGAAATTCACCGCTTGAGTCCGATCGTCGAAGAGGTGCTATACCCGGCGATGGAGGACTTCCAGATCGATATTGTGATCGGCGACGGTCCGGCGGCACAAAGCGTTAAAATTGACATACCACCTTTTACCTTAGTGGGGGCGACCACCCGGGCAGGCCTGCTGACTTCTCCGCTGAGGGATCGTTTTGGTCTGGTGCAACGCTTGGAGTTCTACTCGGACGAAGAGTTGACACAAATCGTTACGCGTTCTGCGAATATTTTAGGCATGCATGCCGAGTCGAGTGGCGCGCTGGAAATTGCCCGGCGTTCTCGTGGCACGCCGCGTATTGCCAATCGCTTATTACGCCGAGTGCGCGATTATGCTCAAGTACGAGGTGACGGCATTATTACCGCGGAAATCGCCGATTTGGCGCTGAACCTATTGGAAGTAGACCGGTTAGGGCTAGATAAGATGGATGGCCGCTATTTGGAAACCTTGATCGATAAGTTTGACGGTGGTCCGGTAGGGATCGATAGCTTGGCAACGGCGCTCGGTGAAGAACGCGGCACCATTGAAGATGTGATTGAACCGTTTTTGGTTCAGCAAGGGTTTTTAATTCGCAGTCCTCGCGGTCGTATGGCGACCCGTAGGGCGTATGAACATTTTGGCAAAATCTATCCTCAAAAGGGAAATGAGAATGAACAGTGATTTGATTGATATCGTATTAATGGCCAGCCCTGTGGTGCAGGCCGTCATGCTGATTTTGGCGCTGATGTCGATTGCAGCATGGGCCGTTGCATTCGCTAAGTCTTACGAAATTCGCCGTGCATCGCAACAAGCCAAGCTATTTGATCAACTGTTTTGGAATACGCAAGAGCTGACCAATTTGTTTAATCAAGTCAGTCAGGAAGACGAATCAAAGCGCAGAGGCATGGCTTCTTTGTTTGAGGCCGGATTTAAAGAGTTTGTGCGCTTACGCAAGCAAGGGGTAACCAATACCAATGATTTGATGGCCGGGACGCAACGCGCTATGAAAATTGCGTTTTCAAGAGAATCCGATCGGCTTGAGAATCGTCTGCCTTTGCTGGCCACGGTTGGTTCTTCTGCTCCTTATATCGGTTTGTTTGGAACGGTGTGGGGGGTGATGCATGCCTTCCAATCACTCGGCAATGTGCAAAATGCGACCCTGGCCGCGGTGGCGCCAGGGATTTCCGAAGCCTTGATCGCAACGGCGATCGGTCTGTTCGCCGCGATTCCAGCCGTTATTGCCTATAACCGCCTGTCCCATCGTGCGGATCGTCTATTGGGTGAATATGAAAATTTTGCCGAAGGGTTTTTAACCATCCTGCAACGTCAGGCGCATTCGCTTGAAAAACAGAATGCAGTCTAATGGCTGATGAATTTAATCAAGCGTTTATCAACGGATAGCGACGAATCATAACGGTAGCAAAAAGATTAAAATGAATACTGGGTTTAGAAGCAGTCGACAAAAAAAACGCCTCATGGCCGAAATCAATGTAGTGCCCTACATTGATGTGACTCTGGTGTTGCTGATTATTTTTATGGTGACGGCGCCGATTGTGCAACAGGCAGTTAGCGTGCAACTTCCACAAACACCGGAAATCAGTGAAAAAAAGTCTAAATCCGTTTCTGAAGAACCGACTCCCTTCGTGATTACGGTTACGGCAGACGGGCTTTATCGAACGTCTGAAAATCCGGATCTAACCTTAAGCAATAAAGAACTCGCCGACTTGGTCGCAGAGGTGGTGGCACGAAGTCAGCTCAATGCCGCACTGCCGATTTATATTCAAGGTGATCGTGCCGCGCCTTACGGTAAAGTTGTGCACCTGTTTACGCTGCTTAAAGCCAACGGCGTCGCTAATGTCTCTTTAATGACAGAACCTGAAACGAACGAAGGAGCCGCTCGATGATTCAATTTATTGTGCGCCATCCATTTTCGGTTCTGTTAGCAGTATTGATTCATATTGCCGTAGCAATCGGCGTGGTTGTCCAGTGGCAAAGCACGCCGCATGTGATGACTATTTCGTCAGCTCAACCGTCCGAAGAGACGACTCAGGCAGTGAAAACCATGGAAACGATGAAGACGTTTGCGGTGGATTCCAAAGCGGTAGAGGAGCAGATTGCTCGCATTAAGGCTGAAGAAGCCGCTAAAAAAGCGGAACAGCAACGCTTGAAACAGCAGGCGGATAAGGAACGTGCTCGTTTAGCCGAAATCAAAAAACAAAAACAACTTGAAGAGCAAAAAGCCCAAGAGGCTAAACGCTTAGCGGAACAACAAAAACGTCAGGCCGAGGCCGAAAAACGCAAAGCGGCTGAAGCCAAACGCCTGGCTGAAATCGAACGTCAAAAAGTCGCGGCCGCCAAAAAACGTGCAGAAGCGGAAAAGGCCAAAGCGGAAAAAGCGCGTCAGCAAGCGTTGTTAGCCGAGAAGAAACAGCAGCAGGCAAAAGAGCAGATCGCTAAGGCGGAAGCGCAGCGCAAACTGGAAGAAGAGAAGAAAAAGGCTTTAGAGGCCGAAATTGCAACTAAGGCTGCGGAAAAGCAGAAGCTTCAAGAGGCGACCTTGCAAGCCATGTTGGCAAAAGAGCAAGCAGAAGCCAAGGCTCGCTTGGAGCAGCAGTTGGCGCAAGAAGAAGCCATGCGCCGTGAGCAGCAAAAGCGTCAGCAGCTGATGTCGTTAAAAGAGACTTATATTTCTTCCATTTCGGCTAAAGTCAAAGACAATTGGCGCACACCGGCCCGCATTTCCGAGCAGGCGCAGTGTGAACTGGATATTACGCAAACGCCGGGTGGCAGGGTGACCAGTGTGAAAGTGGTGAATTGTAATCAGTTTGCCAATGAGCAGTTTAAGGAAGCGGCCGAAAAAGCGGTCTATCGTTCTGAGCCGCTGCCGGAACCGCCAGTGCCCGAGCTATTTGAACGCAACATCCGTTTTGTATTTAAGCCTTAATTAAGGGCGATAGCCGCCAAAATTGAGTTTAAATTGAACAGTAAAGAATAGAGAAATGAAGTCTATGTTGAACCGTAACGGTATTTTGAGAAAAAGTGTTTTTTACACAGGCCTGTTCATTTTCAGCTGGATGTGGTCTGTCTCGGCTCATGCCAAATTGACGATTGAGATCAGTGAAAGTTATGAGAATGCCTTGCCGATCGCCATCGTGCCATTGCAATGGAAAGGGCAGGCTCAACAGCCACCTGAAGACTTGGCAGAGGTGATTCGCCAAAATCTACGCCGTAGCGGTAAGTTTAAGCCGATTCCGGCTGCCGAGTTGCCGGCACGTCCTACCTTGCCCGAAGAGGTGGATTACACTCAGTGGCGCCCGCTGGATGTGGATAATTTGTTGATCGGCAGCATCACCGATCAGGGCAATGACCGTTATCAGATTGACATGCGCTTTCTGGATGTATTGCGTAAAAAGCAGGTGATCGGCAAGCGTTGGAGCAACATTCCCGGTAGACAGTTGCGTCAAGTCGCACACATTATGAGTGATTTGATTTATGAGGAGCTTACCGGACTGCGCGGCGCTTTTAATACCCAAATTGCTTACGTTACCCTGAAAACCGTCAATGGCAAGCGCCGCTATACTTTGGAAGTGGCCGATGCGGACGGGTTTAACCCGCAACCGATTTTGCGTTCCCCTTTCCCGATCATGTCCCCGGCGTGGTCTCCGGACAGCCGCAAACTGGCTTATGTTTCCTTTGAAAAAGGGCGTTCTCATATCATCGTTCAGAGTTTGGACGGAACTTACCGCGAAACCGTGGCCAGCTTTAAAGGGATTAACGGAGCGCCGGCCTGGTCTCCGGATGGTAACAAACTGGCCATGACCCTTTCCAAGGACGGCAGTGCGGATATTTATGTTATGGATCTTAAAACCCGTAAATTGCAGCGTTTGACGCGCCACTGGTCGATTGAAACCGAAGCGGCTTGGGCACCGGATGGACGTTCGATCTATTTTAATTCCGACCGTCGTGGGCAGCCCCAGGTCTTCCAAGTCTTTTTAGACAGCGGCGAAGTGCAGCGTGTGACCTATGAAGGGCGTTATAACGCTAATCCAGAAGTGTCTCCGGACGGACGTTATGTGGCGATGGTGCATGGGCAAGGCGGTTTCCATATCGGCCTTCTGGACCTGAAAACCAATCAATTTAATGTGCTGACGCAGAGCTTTTTGGATGAGTCGCCAACCTTTTCCCCTAATGGAGAAATGATTCTGTATGCGATGAATCAAAATGGTCGCGGTAAGTTGGCGGTGGTTTCTCCTGATGGTAAAACGTCGCAAACCCTGAGCGTTCAGGACGGTCAGGTGCGTGAACCGGCTTGGGGACCATTTTTAGATCGTTAAATTAGACAGCGTAATGCTACGCTACAGAAAAGGAATCGGTCTATACTGTTTTCAAACAGATAAACCAACCCATATTTAAGGTTAAAGGGCTAAACAATGCGAATGTTAAAAGGTTTCACTGATCAGACAGTCATTCAAAACATCGGGGTTAAGCGTGTATTAATCGCGTCAATGATGGCCTCTTTGGTTGCATTGGGCGGTTGTAGCGGTACCGGTGATGCTCAGCGTTCAGGCGACACGGATTTGCAGCCATTGGACAGCTATGAGCGTGGTGAAGACGGCAAACCGAAAGAGAACGGTGAATTTTTGGACTTAGGGGTTGAGATTCAAGGGGTAGAAATCGACGATGGTGTGGCTCGTGGTGAAACCCTTGGAGAAGCGAGCGATCTGAATGGTGATGCCGCCAAAACCTACCAGCCGGTTATTTATTTTGACTTCGATCAGTCTGAATTGAGTGAAGAGAACACCGATACGGTGAAACATTATGCCCAGGTGTTGGTTGACCACCCCGAGAAAAAGGTGACTCTGCAGGGGAATACCGATGAACGCGGCAGTCCGGAGTACAACTTGGCCTTGGGGGAAAAACGTGCCAAAGCCGTCGAGCAGGTCATGATGTTGTTTGGTGTTGAGGCTTCGCGCATTGAAGTGGTCAGTTTTGGTGAAGAGCAACCGGTTATGCTTGAACATAACGAACAGGCCTGGTCGATGAATCGTCGCGTAGAAATCAAAATTCATTGAGATACCGATTGAAGATTCGATCCCCCTTTTGAATGACTGTAGGTTTTTTTAAAATGAATTTAACCCAAACAATGATGCAATCTCAGCGATTAAGCCGATTCATTCTGCCGTTGGCGATCATGATGACGATGTCGGCTGCGGCCGTTCAAGCCGCGCCAACGGGCTCCATTGAAGAGCGTATACAAAGATTGGAGCGCATGGCAGACAATCCGGTTTTGTTGCAGATGAACCAGCGCCTCGCCGATCAGCAGCGTGAAATTCAACGTCTACAGGATGCGATGGATCGATTAAAGCGTGATCAACGTCAGTTTTTAGAGCAAGCGCGTTTGCGAGATGCTGAAACCGATCAGCGTATCAGTGATTTGGAAACCCAGCTTAAACAGTTCAAGGGCGGTGCTGTACCCGGTTCCGTTCCAAGTAGTCCAATGCCTCAAACTCAGCTGACGCCGCAAGTTGCACCTGCCGTGGGCCAGGAAGCGGATTCCTCCCCAGCATCCATGCCAACCGTGAGCGCTGTCTCTTCTGCAGCTCAACCTTCCCCAAAAAGGGGGATTCATGCGGCGACGGCGGAGGAAAATCAGGCGTATCAGCGCGCTTTTGCAATGATGCGCGCCGCCAAATACTCGGAGTCCATCTCCCAGTTTGAAGCGTTTTTGCAGAAGTATCCCGCAAGCAGCTTGGCAAGTAATGCCAGTTATTGGGCTGGTGAGGGGTATTTGATTAAAAAGGCCTACGATAAAGCGCTCAATGCTTTTGAGATTGTGATGAAGCAGTACCCGGGTTCAGCGAAAGAACCGGATGCCATGCTGCGTGCGGCGGACGCCTTGCAAAATCTGCAAAAGCCTAAAGAGGCCGAGGCGCTTTATCAACAGTTGATTGAACGTTTCCCGGAAACCCGTGCGGCTAAGAGCGCCCAAAAACGCCTGCAAAGCAGCTGATTTGACTTATTTGGATGGAATAAAAAAGGGACACCGATGCAAAAAAAAGCCGTGATTCTGCTCTCCGGCGGTTTGGATTCAGCGACCGTGCTTGCGATAGCGGCCTCGGAGGGCTACGAGTGCCATACCATTAGCTTTGATTATGGTCAGCGCCACAAGGCGGAGCTGGACTTTGCCGCCGCGCTATCAAAACAGCTGAGGGCGGCCTCTCATCGTGTTGTGCAGGTGGATATGAGCCAGATCGGTGGTTCTGCACTCACCGATACCAATATTGATGTACCCACCTCCGGGGTTGAGGAAAATGAAATTCCGATCACTTATGTGCCGGCACGCAATACGGTGTTTCTCTCTTATGCGCTGGCGTTGGCTGAAGTAATCGGCGCGGATGATATTTTCATTGGCGTGAATGCCGTGGATTATTCCGGTTACCCTGACTGCCGTCCGGCCTTTATCGAGGCGTTTGAAAAGATGGCGAACTTGGCGACCAAGGTGGGCGTGGAAGGCCGTCATTTACATATTCGGACCCCGCTGATCGATTTAAGCAAGGCCGAAATTATTCGTACCGGTTCTCGTCTAGGAGTGGATTATGCGTTGACGGTGTCCTGCTATCAGGCGGATTCTGAAGGCCGTGCTTGCGGGGTGTGTGATTCCTGTCGTTTAAGAAAACAGGGCTTTGCCTCCGCAGGGGTCGAAGATCCAACGCTTTATCAAGACGCCTGTGTATCGGATGGTTGTTGATCAGACTGATTCCCCCTGGTGTAAAAAAACGGTAAAAAAGCCGAAAAAAGGCTTGCACACAACGGTCAGCCTTGTATAATACGCCCCATTCCGAAAGGGTCGTTAGCTCAGCCGGTAGAGCAGTTGGCTTTTAACCAATTGGTCGAGCGTTCGAATCGCTCACGACCCACCATATTCTGAATCAGTTGAAAAAAACCGTTCAGCTGAACCGCTTGTTAAAGATAGCAAATTATCTTTAAAAGCAACCCTAACATGGGTCGTTAGCTCAGCCGGTAGAGCAGTTGGCTTTTAACCAATTGGTCGAGCGTTCGAATCGCTCACGACCCACCATTATAAAGAAAACCCCGTACGGTTCGCCCTGCGGGGTTTTTTATTATTTGTACCTTGTTAGAAATAAAAAACCGAGCAGGCCTGTTCGGTTTTTTTAGAAGTTTTGCTTTTTAAGGTAAGCTCTTGCCCACATACAAAGCGTGAGTATGCCTCGTTATTTTAGGTGGGCGTCGGCAATTTCACGCAACTTAGGGACCGCCAGGCCTGCTTGGTCGGCGAAACCGAGTGCGCGTGTTAGGCGCGCTGGTGCAGAACGTCCCATACAACCGTGCTCCAAGTCTCCATGAATGGCTTCAATCAAACCCTCCATTAGGCGTTGGCGATCGTTTTCTACGCCGGTAAGCCAGTTTTGGATGTCGATGACGTCGGCGGCGACGGCATTCATTACATCGGCATGCTGATTCATTAAACCTTCGACATTGCCACCTACTTCCAAGCCGGCAATGTTGGTGGTGAGAATATAGAGATTCTTGCGTACCAGTTCATAGGCCAACTCATCTTCACTGTCGACCAGATAGCTTGGAATCTCAAGACTGGCAAGCGCATCGAAAACCAGTCGCGCATGCGGGCCGTAGATCGGTGAAGGCAGTACAATCTTGCTGTCCATGCCTTTTTTCTTCTCAAACCAGACCGAGATCACGGTTGGTTCTTTGATATTGGCGGCTTTCCAGTCACGCGGCAGCAATTCGTTTTGCAGCAGAATCAATCTGTCTTTCCAATTTTCTGGACAGCGTGCAAGCACATCGTGAATATCCGCTTCCGCAACGGCAACCAGTACCGCTTTGGGAGTAGGATACGCATTAGCGGCATTGTGCATGTCCATGTCGCGGGTAACCGGGAAGACCGGATAGCCGGTTCTTAAAAAGCCGCGTGCAAACACACTGCCAAGCTCACCTAATCCAATAACGATGATGGGATCTTTCATGATGGGGACCTCATTTCTTTTTTCTTAAATTGTAATGAATGTTGTTTTGCACCAAAATGGAAATGCCTTTCCCTTTTATTCTGAAATTACTGATAGAATAGTGCGCATAAGAATTAGCACAGGATATTAGCAGTGAATCAACAAAAAGCAAAGTTTACCTGGCACTACTATGGCATGGCTTTTGGGGCCTTGATGGCGATGTTGGCAGGAACAGTCGGCTCGATTGGCGGCGTGGTGTCGGCGATTGCTTTTGCCATTTTGTGTCATCCGGTCCTTAAGTTTCAAGGCGTTGGCCGTTTTGTCTTTTTGGTGCTGTTTGCCGTTCTATATGTTTTTGCCTTCCCTGAACCGGATGTCATCCGTGAGATGATGGCGAACTAAGGTTGACCGCTCTATGGCTTCTAAGGCGCTCGAAGACTATTTGAAGATTATTTATAAGCTGGAAGGTCATACCCCGGAAGATAAAGGGGTACAGACGTCGGTGATTGCTGAAAGGCTGGCGATTTCGCAGGCCTCTGTCTCCAATATGATTAAAAAGCTGGCGGAGCGAGACTATATTCAATACGCACCTTACTATGGTGTCAGCCTGACCGAATCCGGCAGAAAAATAGCACTGAATATGGTGCGTAAACACCGTATTTTAGAGCAGTATTTAGTCGAACGCCTTGGTTACTCTTGGGATGAGGTCGACGAAGAAGCCGAGGTGTTGGAGCACTCCATTTCCGATAAGTTGGCTAATCGGATGTGGGAAGATTTGGGCAGGCCGACTCATGATCCTCACGGGTCTCCGATTCCATCGGCTGAAGGGGTGGTGGAACAACATGATTGGGTGCCGCTCACTGAAATACCTTTGCAGAAGGAAGTGACGATCAAGCGGATCAAAAATCGTAGTCCTGAGGAGTTGCGATACCTAGCCTCCATTGGACTGACAACCGGGGTCAAAGTGGTCATCAAAAACAGGGCGCCGCTGGACGGCCCCTTGTTAGTTGAAATTAATGAAACAGAGTTGAATGCCATCGATTACCGGTTGGCGTTGGCTTTAATGGTGAATTCCGATTATGAATGAACAGGCTTTTCAGGATCTGTTAGAAGGCTTGACAACCGCCGTTGTATGGGTGCGTTCTAATGAAACCATCGGTTATATGAATATTGCTGCTGGCGAACTGTTTCAAACCAGTACCAGCCGGATTGTCGGGACGCACTGGAGTTCGATCTTGCCGGGTCTGATCGACGATCTGCATAAGGCCGACGAGCAGAAACTCACCATTCACGAATATGCGGTTGCCTTGCCGGATTGCAGCAAGGTGCGCGTCAGCTGTACCTTGTCGCCCTATGAAGTGAATTTCGAGCACGGCTGGCTGATGGAAATTTTTAACACCGAGCGTCATCATCGTATTGTGGAAGAGGATGAACGTTGGCATCAATATGAAGCTGGAAATTTACTGGTGCGCACTCTTGCGCATGAGGTGAAAAATCCGTTGGCGGGCATTTTGGGGGCCACGCAGCTATTGCAAAAGCGCCATTCGCCGGACGACAAAGATCAGGCTTTTTTGGACATCATCGCCAATGAAGTTTCGCGTTTGAAGAATCTCGTTGATCGCATGTTGGGGCCAAGACAGAATGCCAATAAAGAACCGCATAATATCCATGAATTGATTCGTTATGTGCTGCAGATTATAGAGGGTGAAAAACCGGACAATATAGTCATTAAAATCGACTATGATCCGAGTATTCCGGAGGTCAATATTGATTTTGAGGCCATGGTGCAGGCGATATTGAATCTGGTTAAAAACGCCATTCAAGCCATGGAAAAACACGGCGGTATGTTAACGATTAAAACCCGTGTTGAGCGTAAATTTACCTTGGGGACCAAAACGTTTCCGCTTGTGGCTGTGATCAGCATTATGGATGAAGGGGAGGGGATTCCTGATGAAGTCTTTGATTCGATCTTCTATCCCATGGTCAGCAGCAAAAAAGAGGGAAGCGGTTTGGGGCTCCCGGTTGCCCAGAATGTATTGCGCCAGCATGGCGGTCTGATTGTGGCCGAAAGCGAGCCGGGACAAACCGTATTCAATGTCTACCTACCTTTGGACGTGTAGGCGTAAGTAAGCGTATTTTGAAAGAATTAAAAAATCGTCAGGCCATTCCAATTAGAGGAGCGTGACGACGACAGAGGATGCAAACTGTGCAGAATGAAGATGAAATGATACCCGTAGTTTGGATTGTGGATGATGATGCGTCTATTCGTTGGGTATTAGAAACCGCCTTAGAAGACAAACCTTACGTGGTCAAAGCGTACGATTCGCCGCTGCAGGCGCTGAAAAGTTTTGATCAGGCCCCACCGACGGTGATCGTAAGTGATGTGCGCATGCCGGATATGGACGGCTTAACGTTTATGGAAGCGGTACATGAAAAAGATAAAAATGTACCGGTGATCATCATGACGGCGCATGCCGATTTGGATACAGCGGTTAAGTCTTATCAAAGTAAAGCATTTGAGTATCTGCCAAAACCGTTTGATATTGACGAAGCAACCGGGTTGATTGAACGTGCCATTAAGCGCAAGCTTTCCGGTGGCGTTAAGCGCGTCAGCCGTAAGCGTGCGACGGAAAAGCAGCCACTGAACATCATTGGGGTCGCACCTGCGATGCAGGAGGTTTTCCGTGTGCTCGGACGCGTTTCCCAGCTGGATGTGACGGTCTTGATTAACGGGGAGACGGGAACGGGTAAGGAGTTGGTGGCCAAAGCCTTACATGAACTCAGCCCACGTTCAGATCAGCCTTTTGTCGCATTGAACACGGCCGCCATTCCACGTGAACTGCTGGAGTCGGAACTGTTCGGTCATGAAAAGGGCGCCTTTACCGGTGCGCATTCGCAACGTATTGGGCGTTTTGAACAAGCCAACGGCGGTACGCTGTTTTTAGATGAAATCGGGGATATGCCGGTGGATTTACAGACGCGTTTGCTGCGGGTGCTGAATGATGGCAGCTTCTATCGCGTGGGCGGTAAAAACCCGATTAAAACCGACGTACGGATTGTGGCCGCGACCCACCAGAACATGGAACAGTTGGTTCGTGAAGGGCGTTTTCGTGAAGACTTACTGTACCGATTAAATATCATCCGCATTAAAGTGCCGGCGCTGCGCGAGCGCCGTGAAGACATTCCCTTGTTGTTGCGTTTTTATCTGGATAAGGAGTCCAAGGCATTAGGCTTAGAAGAGAAGCAGCTAAGCAAAGAGGTTGAACGCTTCTTGGGTGGGCTGCCATGGCCTGGAAACGTGCGCCAATTGCGCAGCTTGTGTACTTGGTTGACGATTATGGCGCCGGATAAGACGGTGCATATGGAAGACCTGCCCCTAGAACTGCGAAATCCGACAGAAAACGTTTGTAGCGATGCCGAAGGCGACGATTGGGAGGTGCCTTTGCGTCGTTGGGCGGAATCTTTCCTGCTTTCTGGCCGTGAGGGACTGCACACTGTGGCGGAACCGATGTTTGAGAAGGTGTTGATTGAAGAGGCTTTGAAAATGAGCCATAACCACCGTCAAAAAGCGGCCGCTCTGCTGGGGTGGGGACGCAATACCCTGACGCGTAAAACCCAGGCGTTGGGAATGGATGAATGATTGTGAACAGGCCTGGTAACTTGTGACGTGATTTGGGAAGCTTGGCAGTATCTGACAACGCCAATCACCTTGCCCTATGCGAAAAAAATGGGCTTTCTGCGTGAAGCGATCGCCATGGCCGCACGCAGTCAGCGTTGTCAAAGGCAGTGGCAACCCCACTATCAGGCTTGTCAACAAGCTGTGCTGGAAGCCTGTGAACGAGTTGAGTCAAAACGCAAGCTGCTTATCTTAGGTGCGGGCACTTTACAGGACATTCCTCTCGCTCAACTCAGTCAGAGGTTCGATGAGATCCTGTTGGTCGATTTGGTTTTTTTGCGTTCTGCGCGCAGCCAGATTGCCTCCTATCGCAATGTTCATCTAGTCGAATGGGACGTAACCGAATCGCTGTTATCTCTCTATCGGTGTGAGTCCAAGCTCGCTTCTCCAAAACGCTGGCTTGATGACTCTGAGATCGATCTGGTTGTTTCACTCAATTTAACTACCCAATTGCCGTTGCTCCCTTTTGATTGGTTGACTCGACATTGCTCTATTTCAGATGAGCAAGCTGAACGCATGGCGCAAGCGTTGATTTCTCAGCACCTTCATTATTTGCGGCAGTTTGCGCAATGTGGCTCCAAGGTGTGTTTGATCGCGGACCGATATGCGCAGCGTTTCGATACTCGAGGACAGGAGATTGAACGTTTTGATTTGTGGTGGGGGCAGAAGGTCCCTAAAACCGAAAGACAGTGGTTTTGGCCGTTAATGCCGTTGGGTGAAGTATCGGCTGGCTACAGTCAAACGCATTGCGTTGGCGTGACTTATTGGTAATACGGCTTGTGTGAATGGCTAGTCGCGGCGGTTTGCAACCGATGGTTTTTTGCTGGCAGGCCTGTTTGTTGTAGAGCTTTGTTCAGATTCTTCTACAGCCGGTTGAAGCATTTCCTTAGAGTGATCCATGTCCTGTTCGCGCAATTGTTGCCGAATGCGTCCCAATTCTTTTTGATAGCCTTGATAATCGCCATACTCCAGAAATTGAGGGTAATGGTGATGCATGGTGGCCAATTTACGTGCATGTTTAATTGGGCACCAATACTGCTCGGTACGCGCCGCAATCTCCTGAATATAAGCTAACAAGCCGTTAAAGTAGCCGCAATAAATGCAGTTCAGGCGTTCAATCGCGTTGAGGTAGCGTAATTGATGGCGGTCAATCACAATATAGTCACCACGTTTGACTTTGTTAACGCCGTAGACCGGAAAACACACCCACTGATAAAAGCTAACTACCGCATCTAAAAAGAGTGCCGGGATGATGCAGGCCCAGATAATGGGAAAGGTCAAAATATTTAGAACAGGCGCTTCGGAAAGGTATACCCACACATTGGTGGCTTGGGCCTGATGGGTTTTCCGGGTTTCTTTATCAAAAACGACTTTTTTGTTTTCTGTTTTATAGAGAAAGCGCTTTTCCTGTTCTTGAATTTCGTCTAATAACTCAGCTTCAAGTCGTTTGATTTCGGTCATTAGATCATGCACTTTGCTCATAAGGGATTCGCTTTGTCAAAGGTGAGAGTGGTTTTTTCCACACAAGTCAGTTAGGACATCATAAACCTTATGCATCGGCGATGCGCGTAAATTATCAGTAAGCGTTGAAGGTTTAATCGATAAAAGAAGTGTCATGAAAGGCTGGTATACGCCAGCCCAAGGAAAATAAGCACAGGAGACGGCTAGATTGTTAGGCCTGTGCAACCTCATCCATAAAGTTGTCAGGAAACGCCTTCATCGCTTTGACCAACTGCTGTACTTTCTTTTGCGCGCGAATGTAGTCCTGGTTTGTCAGATTCAAGCGCTTCATGGACTCAAGTGCCGCATTGCGAATCTCTTCGGTAACATAAAGTTTGTTTTCGGTTTCTGCCACAACCATTCGAGCCACATTGAGCAGGTTGATCAATTCGTAAGCCAGGTGTTGGCCTTCAGGGCATTTTTCAATTTTTTTATTCTGGAAGAGAATACCGCAGTACACAGAATTTTTAACCCGCCATTTTTTCGCGACATAGACGCCGATGTAATTACTGGTGGTGTCGAAAAGATCCAATTCTTTGGCTTCGGATTGTGAAGGCGTTAATAGATTGGTGGTGTAGCAACTTTTACTGGCGGTTGGATTGTACAGATTGAGCACAATATAGCCAATGTTGTAGAGCAGACCATAAAGATAGGCATCACTCTCTTTGACTTCCTGAATGCGGCTGGAAAGCTCTGACATGGCCGCCGCAATGTGGCTGGCATGATTAATAATCGCTTCGCTTTCTTTATCCGATTGAAAACTGAATTCAATGGCACTTGAGAAGAAAACGGTAAAGATGCCTTTGGTACCCAAAATATCCACGGCTTGGCGGGCGGAAGTCACCTCTTTTTTAGAGATGAAGCTGGCAATGGCCAAGAATTTAGTGAACAGTCTCGGGTTACGATTAATGCAATCGGTGATTACGTTGACGTCGGGATCCGTTTTCATTGACTCTTCTTGGAGTCGGGCGACTTCGTTAGAAATTTTTGGTAGCTTTACTTTTCCTAAGATAGTCGCCGCCACCGCTAAGTGATGTTTCATACAATATGTTCAATCAATAAGTTAAGAGTAGAAGGGTGAGTAAGTTGAACACGACGTTGTGATTAGTTAAGAGTCGATTTTATATCAAAAATACAAATGTGGCATTTAAAGTTTCTATGTGGATAGAAAGAAGGCTCTGGTACATTAAGTCAATGAAGTTAGTTCGTTTTTTGTGACCAAGGCCAAAGGAGGGGGTGTTTATGATCAAGAAACTTTGGTGGCTGTCGCCCCCGGTATCTGAAACGTTGGATTTTAGGCTTAATCACCCCCTTATTTTCCCTGTTGCGAGTGGCTTATTATGAAGTTTTGCGTCATGAGAAAACTCTTTTTGCTTGGTGCACTGTTAATGATTGCGCAACCCGTGCTGGCGGATACCTTGAGAATACAGCCTTCAGAACTGAAGACCGTTTTAAATGAAAAAGCAGCCAACATCGTCATACTGGATACTCGTTCCGAGCAGGCCTATCGAGACGATCACATCCCGGGAGCCCGTTCTTTTCCGGTCGAGTGGACTTATCAACATAAGAGGGTGGACGGTCAATTGGCTTCACCACACAAAATGCAGCAGTTGCTGCGTAGTGCCGGCCTAACTGCAGACAGCCAAGTGGTGGTTTATGATGACGGTAAGCTGGTGGATGCGGCGCGGACGTTTTGGGTGTTAGAGGTCTTTGGCTTGAAACAGGTCATGGTGTTGGATGGCGGCTATGCCGCCTGGCAAAAACAGGGATTCGCGGTTGAGTATCACCAGGCATCAATAGAACCGAGCCAATATACCGTACAGATTAATCACAAGCGTTTAGCGAGTAAATTTACCACTCAATTAGCGGTGCTCAACCCGTTTCAAACCATTGTCGATGCACGCCCTTACAACGCCTATATTGGCGAGGTTTCTTCCGCACAGCGCTTTGGGCATATTCCAACAGCGATTAATATCCCGGCATCTCACAATATCGATACGAATCAAACAGACAGCCATTTCCAGAGTTTAGAGAAATTAAAAGAAGTCTATCAAGATTTGCCTAAAGGGCATAAGGTCATTACCTACTGTGCGATTGGCCGGATTTCAGCCGCCAACTATCTGGCCTTGCGTGAACTGGGTTATGACGTGGCCAATTACGATGCCTCATGGAAAGAGTGGGCGAACGATTTTTCATTGCCTGTGGAAAAGGGGGATCCGGCTCAAATTACTCAGGTGAATTCCAGTCCTTTAGGAGAGCATAAGTAGTGATCTGGTCTCGGCTTAGCATTCGTACCCAACTTTCAATTTTAACCTCATCGTTATTGCTGCTTGTGATGTTTTTGATGCTTAGTCTCTCTTTCTGGCTCGATTTCAAGCAGAGACAAGCTTTGGCTTTAGAGCTCGCCAACAACCTCAATGAAGCGCTCAGTTACGATATGCTGCAAGCTTCGGTAACGCACCGAGCCGATGTTCTGGCGAACCTTTCTTTTCGGCTTTCCAATTTCCCATCGTTAGACCGTGTGTATTTGGTTAATCAAAAAGGGGAGGCGGTATATGAGTTTAAGGCCAATGATAAGAATTACGATCATTTAATCGCTTCAGCTACCGACACCGCGCAATTTAGTGGGGATGATTTATATATTAGGCGTCCGTTGACCATCGAAGAGCAGACCTATGGTTATGTGACGTTTATCATTGATATGAAGAGCTTCCAGACCCAGCTGAATGAGCAGCTGACATATTATGTTGTGGTGTTTCCGGTTCTGATGGTCGGCGGTTTGTTGCTGGCATCGCGTATCAGCCGCCGTTATTCAGAACCTTTTTTGCAGTTGGCGCATGCCATGGAACAGAGTGATCCGACCCATAACCGCTTTCCCAAGCTCAAAACGCAAGCGCAAAATGAGGTGCTAAAGCTCTACGATGGCTACCAAAAGATGATGACGCAAATTGCTCAAACCACTCAGCAAATGCGTTATCAGTCTGAGCACGATCAGTTAACCGGCTTGTTCAATCGCTACTATATTGAACAGCAGATCCTGTTAGCAATGAAAGGCAAGCGATCTTCGCAACATGCCTTGATTTATCTGGATTTAGACCAATTTAAAATGATCAACGATGCCGCAGGGACGACAGCGGGCGACAAACTGTTGAAAATGGTCGCTCGGGAGTGTCAAATCAAGCTCCCTAAAAAAGCCTGTATGGCACGAATCGGCGGGGATGATTTTTATATTCTGCTTAAACGAGTGACCTTGGCAGAAGCTGAAAAATGGGCGCAGGATTTATTGGAACTGTTGCATGATTTTCGCTTCAGTTGGGAAGGACAGGCCTATTCCATCTCCGCGTCCATGGGATTGGTGCATTTTCATCCCAATCAATACACCATGGAAGAACTCAGCAAGGCGGCTGAAACCGCGTTTTATCAGGCGAAAAGTGCGGGCCGAAATAAATTAAGCGTTTTCACTCCCGGTGATGAAGCCGCACAAAACTACAATCAGCAGGTTGTCACGGCAGGGTATTTGAAGGAGGCACTATCGGATGGTCCGGCGCATTTTGAGCTTTTCGCGCAAGCGATCGTTCCGTTTCAAGAACAAAGTAAGCAGGCCTCCTATGAGATTTTATTGCGCCTAAGGAACGCTGATGGCCAGTTGATTGCCCCTGATCAGTTTTTGGCGGTGGCAGAACGTTATCAATTGATGGCGGAAATTGATCGTTTTGTACTGTGGAAATATTTGCAAACCGTCACAGACCATCCCGAACACATAGAGAATTTGGGAAAAGCCCATATCAATTTAGCAGGGTCGTCGCTGAACCACCCCGATTTCCAAAGATGCGTTCAAGATGCCATTCAACACTTTGATTTTCCATGGAACAAACTGGAGCTCGAAATTACAGAAACTTCCGCCATCGGGAATTTTAATCGGGCTAACCAATTTATCGACTGGTTAAAAAGTACCGGCATCGGTTTGGCTTTAGACGATTTTGGCACCGGTATGTCCTCTTTTGAATACTTAAAAAGTTTGCCTTTTGACGTGGTTAAAATTGACGGTTCTTTTGTTCGTGACATGCACAAAGACCCATCCGATAAAGCGGTGATCCGGTATATTCAGGAAATTGCCAGTCTCAGAGGCCAGGAAACGGTTGCTGAGTACGTCGAATCGGAAAAAGATGTGATGGTGTTGAAAAGAATAGGGGTCACCTACGGGCAGGGCTATCATTTAGGCAAGCCTAAACCATTGTCTGATTGGCTATAAGTTAAATAACAAAATCCGGGAGAATGGGTTTGAGCTTTCATTCCAAGAAGCATGGTGGCATCCAACTTTTTCTTTGCGGTGACGTCATGCCAGCCAGGGCGATTGATCAGATCCTGCCACATCCGAACAAACCGGTTTTGTATGAATCTTATGTAAAAGATGCCCGAGATTATATCCGGCTGGCAGAACGCATAAATGGATCGATTCCCAGAAAGGTTGATGAGCATTATATCTGGGGCGACGTTCTGGCCGAGCTTGAAGCCCGTTGTCCGGAGGTTAAAATTATTAATTTGGAGACCAGCGTCACTTCCTCGGACACGCCGTGGCCTGATAAAGGCATTCATTACCGCTTGCATCCGTTAAATGCGGGCTGTCTTACCTCCGCCAAGATTGACTGCTGCGTTTTGGCCAATAACCATGTTATGGATTGGGGCAGCCAAGGTCTGAATGAGACCTTGGAGACATTAAAGTCGAAACACCTGCTATTTTGTGGGGCCGGGCAAAATCTTTGTGAAGCCCAAGCACCGGCTGAAATCGCTATCAGGGGCAAAGGGCGGGTGCTGGTGTTTGCGTATGGCATGGCATCCAGTGGGGTTCCAGAATCTTGGCAGGCCTGTTCGGATCGTCCTGGCATTAATTATTTAAGCGACTTAACGCAAGCAAGTCTAAATAAGGTTTGCGAACAAATTACATTCCATAAACAGCAGGGTGATTTGGTCGTTTTTTCGGTACATTGGGGTGGTAATTGGGGATATGAAATCCCCGCAGAACAGCGCGCTTTTGCCCAGGCTCTGATTGATGAAGCCGGTGTGGATGTCGTTTATGGTCACTCTTCGCATCACGTCAAAGGGGTTGAAATTTATCACGGCAAGCCAATCCTCTATGGCTGCGGCGATTTTTTAAATGACTATGAGGGAATTGGTCATTATGAAGTGTACCGTGGCGAATTGGGAGGAATGTATTTTGTAAGGATGTGTCCCGAAGGTGGCAAATTACTCGAGCTTGAGTTGGTGCCGACGCGCATTCGTAAATTTCAAGTACAACGCGCTTCGTCAGGAGATTCCGATTGGTTGCTGCAGACGTTACTGCGAGAGTGCGGTAAATTAAATACTCAGGTCACTCGGAGTGAGGACGGAGTGTTTAAAATATTGGCAAAAACGTCTGTCTGAGCCACACCGATTGGAGCGGCTTAAACTGAACAGCCCTGAACAGTGTGTTTTGTGTGGTTTGGTCGGTAAAAAATTTGCATCCTCTAGCACTCTTTCAGTACAGTGGGTAAAAAAACGAATTGTTTGTTTTTGTGATCCACCTCTTTAGCCTCTTTTAAGAGTATCGTATGAAAAAAAACGTTGCCCATTCGTTCCAGAAGCTCGCCACACCTTTCAAAGTCCCGTTCGCTGATTTATACCATATTTGCGATCTTTCCCATCTGCCGTTTGCACAAAGTGACGAGCTGGAAGAGTTGGATGAACACCTCGGTCAGCAGCGTGCGATGGAGGCGTTGAAGTTCGGCATCGGCATTAAGCATGAAGGGTATAACCTCTATGTGTCCGGTTCCAGTGGGCTGGGGAAACGTACCACGGTGAAAGAGCTTTTGGAAACTGAAGCCAAACAGAAACAGTCTGGCCAGAATGAAGAAGAAGGGCCCTTTGACTGGTGCTATGTCAACCATTTTGAGGATTCCCACAAGCCGGTGGTGTTGAAGCTCCCAAAAGGAACCGGGCATCAACTTCAGCAGGATATGCAGCAGTTTGTGTTGGATATTTTGGTGGCGATTCCGGCGGCGTTTGAAAGTGACGAATATCAAGCCGCGTTTCAAACCATTCATGACGACTATGTGAAGCGCGAAGACCAGGCATTGGAAGAGATTGCGGCCAAGGCCGAAAGCAATAATATTTTGATGGTGCGTACGCCGAGCGGTTGGAATCTGGGGCCGCGTATGGGGGACAAGGCGATGACGCCGGAAGAGTTCCAAAAATTGCCGGATGAAGAGAAACAGGTCATTGGCCGGGTGGTGGAAGAGATTCAGGATGAATTGAAAAGTCTGCTGCTGAAAATACCGGTCTGGCAGAAAGAAACGCGTGAAAAAGTCAAGCAGCTTGATCGAGAAGTGACATTGATGACGGTCACGCATTATGCGGATGATTTGCGCCGGGGCTATCAAGAGCTTGAAACGGTACAAATTTTTATCGAGAAGGCTAAATGCGACATTATCGATAATGTAGAGCGTTTTCGTAAATATGCGGCAGAGAAAAAATCCCATGCCCCAAACCCATCCAAAGTGGCGGAAGAGTTTGTGGGCTATCAGGTCAATGTTCTGGTAGACAATAGTGAAACCGAAGGGGCTCCAGTGGTGTTTGAGGATAACCCAAGTTACCAGAACCTAATTGGCCGTATTGAGCATATTGCTCAGTTCGGGACTTTGTTGACCGATTTTTCACTGATTAAACCCGGCGCCTTGCATTTGGCGAATGGCGGTTACCTTGTGTTGGATGCACGCAAGGTGCTCACTTCCTTGTACGCCTGGGAGGGACTTAAGCGTGCGCTGCGTGCGCGTGAGATCAAAATCGAATCGATCGAACAGATTATGAGTCTGGCCAGTACCACCTCGCTGCAACCTGAGCCGATTCCTTTGGACATCAAGGTGGTATTGACTGGCAGTCGCCTGTTGTATTACCTGTTAAAACAGTATGACCCGGAATTTGATCTGTTGTTTAAGGTCGCAGCCGACTTCTCAGAAGAGATGGAGCGTGACGAGAGCAGCATGACGCTTTATGCGCGCATGATTGCGACCTTGCAGAAGCAGAACCAGTTGTTGCCTCTGGAAAAAGCAGCGGTGGAACGCATCATCGAGCACTGTTCGCGTATGGCGCAAGATGGCGAAAAGGTGTCGCTGCATATGGGAAATCTGTCCGACCTGCTCAAAGAGTCTGACTACTGGGCTCGACAGGCTGATCACAAGGCCGTGAGTCGAGATGACGTACAAAAAGTCATTGATACGCGCCTGTATCGCATGGATCAATTGCGTGAAAAGGTTCAAGAGACGGTGCTACGCGGCATTTATTTGATTAATACCGACGGTGAGAAGATCGCGCAGGTAAATGGTTTGAGTGTGATACAGCTTGATAGTTATGCCTTCGGCCGGCCTTCACGGATTACCGCTACCGCTCGTTTGGGAAGCGGCAAAGTCGTCGATATTGAACGCGAAGTGGAATTGGGCGGAGCGATTCATTCCAAGGGAGTGATGATCCTTTCCTCTTATTTGGCCTATCGCTATGCCAAAGAGCGCCCTCTGGCGTTGTCGGCCACCCTGGTGTTTGAGCAGTCCTACGGCATGGTTGAAGGGGACAGCGCCTCAGCGGCCGAACTGTGTGCGCTGCTCTCCGCTTTGGCAGAGGTGCCGCTGCGTCAAAGTCTGGCAATCACCGGATCGGTCAATCAACATGGTGAGATTCAGGCGATCGGCGGCGTCAACGAAAAAATTGAGGGGTTCTTTGATATTTGTGAAGCACGTGGATTAAGCGGTGAGCAGGGCGTTATCATTCCAAAATCGAATGTCGCTCACCTGATGTTAAAACAGGCTGTAGTGGATGCAGTCAAAGCACAGAAGTTTCATGTTTATGCCGTAGAAACCATCGATGAGGTAATGACCTTGTTGACAGGAAGAGAGATGGGGGTGGCGGATGCCTCAGGGCGTTATCCCAAAGGCAGTGTGAATGAGCTGATCGAGCGGCGAATAGCGAAACTGACCGAGCTGCGCGAGCGTTATGATGAAGCGCACCATGCTGTACATGATGCAGAGGACAAAGCCTCGCACCATTGAACAGAGTACCGATGTAAACGTGAGCCGGCCTGATCAAAACGCCGAACCGGATAGGTGTAAACAAGGCATAAAAAAACCGCAAAGTCTTAACCCCTTTGCGGTTTTTTTATTCTGCATCTCGCTAAAACCGAACAGGCCTGTTCAGTTTCAGCAATGAGAGATTACAACGCTTCTTCACCGGTCTCGCCGGTACGGATGCGAATGGTCTGTTCAATGTCGGTGACAAAGATTTTACCATCCCCGATTTTACCGGTTTGCGCCGCATTGATAATGGCTTCAACCGCTGCGTCCAGCGTGCTGGCGGCTACCGCAATTTCCAATTTCAACTTAGGTAGGAAGTCCACTACGTATTCCGCTCCGCGGTACATTTCGGTGTGCCCTTTTTGACGGCCATACCCTTTGACTTCTGTTACTGTCATACCGTGGATGCCAATATCATGAAGGGCATCGCGAACATCGTCCAATTTGAAAGGTTTAATAATGGCAGTAATCTGTTTCATGTTTATTCCTCAGTTGAAAGTTTGGATTCGGTAGACGTCTCAGAGTGAGCGGCTTCCGGAGCCGCAGAATGTGCTTCATTTGTCACTTTATCTGCGTGATTGGGGTCGCTGGCATTATCCGGCGTTGGATAACGGGCGATTTTTTCTCCCATTTTGATAGGCGTATTCTGGCGAATCTGTCCTAGCTCCGGCAGTTGACCTTCAGGGGTTAATAATACCACGGTTGAGCCCATATTAAAGCGTCCGATTTCATCGCCTTTACGATAGTGTAAATTCTGTTGCTGATAATCCCAATGACGCAGTACAGGATCGTATTCGGGGGTGATTTTGCCTTCCCAGACGGTTTCTATACTGCCGACGAAAACCGCTCCGACCATAATCAGACAGAAAGGACCGTGGTCGTTTTCAAAACGCACCACCACACGTTCGTTTCGTGCGAACAGTCCATCGATGTTGCGCACCGTAGCCGGATTAACCGCAAACAGGTCGCCTGGCACATAGGTCATTGACACCAATTTGCCATCTGCAGGCATGTGGATGCGGTGATAATCTTTGGGTGAGAGGTAGATCACCGCCGCTTCACCGTTATGGAATTGCTTGGCGTATTCAATGTCGCCACCGACCAGCGCTTCTACCGTATAATCGTGGCACTTGGCCTGAATGATGCGATTCTGTTCAATCGGTGTGGATTGGCTGATTAGGCCGTCGACTGGGCTGACCCAGGTTAGAGGATCCGCGTCGACCGGGCGCAGTTCCGGCTTCAAAGCGCGGGTAAAAAAGGCGTTAAAGTGCGGGTAGGCCTCCAGGTCTTCTTCAATGGCTTCACTGACATCAATTTTGTATAGCTTGCTGAGCAGCTTGATCGTGGTGTTTTTAATCCACGGAGTTTCTACCTGCATAAACCAGTGCATCCACTCGGAAAGCAAATGCTTGGGAATCAGGTATTGGGGCGCGACTTTGAAAAAGTCAAATAACTTCATGCTTAGGCTTCTTTTTGTTCGTCTAAAGAAGTGATTTTAATGTATAATTCGCGCAAATCGCAAATAGTTAAAACGCAATAAACGCTTTAAGGAAACAAACATATGTCTGAAGTCAAAAAAGTCGTCTTGGCTTATTCGGGTGGATTAGATACTTCTATTATCGCAAAGTGGTTACAGGAAGAGTATCAGTGTGAAGTCGTTACGTTTACGGCAGACATTGGTCAGGGCGAAGAGGTGGAACCTGCTCGCGCCAAAGCGGAAGCCATGGGCATCAAAGAGATCTATATTGAAGACCTGCGTGAAGAGTTTGCCCGCGACTTTGTGTTTCCAATGATGCGCGCCAACGCTATCTATGAGGGTGAGTACCGTCTCGGGACCTCCATTGCACGTCCATTGATCTCCAAGCGTTTGGTTGAGATCGCCCAAGAAACGGGGGCGGACGCCATCTCTCACGGTGCGACTGGTAAAGGGAACGACCAAGTGCGTTTTGAATTGAATGCTTATGCCCTGATGCCGGATGTCAAAGTCATTGCGCCATGGCGTGAATGGGATCTGCTGTCACGTGAAAAATTGATGGCGTATGCTGAAGAGCACAATATTGCCATTGAAAAGAAAAAAGGGAAAAAGTCGCCATATTCAATGGATGCGAACCTGCTGCATATCTCTTATGAGGGGGGGATTATTGAAGATCCTGCCAATGAGCCGGAAGAAGATATGTGGTTATGGACGGTTTCTCCGGAAAATGCACCGGATGAACCGACCTATCTAGACATTGAATTCGAAAAAGGTGATATTGTCGCTATTAACGGCGAAAAGATGACACCGGCCACGGTGATGGAGTACCTGAATAAGGTGGGAGGTGAAAACGGTATCGGGCGTGATGATATCGTGGAAAACCGTTTTGTCGGTATGAAAGCTCGCGGCTGTTATGAAACCCCTGCGGGCACCATTATGTTGAAAGCCCACCGTGCGATGGAATCCTTGACCTTGGATCGTAATGCCGCGCACTTGAAAGATGAGTTGATGCCGAAATATGCGGAAATGATCTACAATGGATTCTGGTTTAGCCCTGAGCGTGAAATGCTGCAGGCGCTAATCGACAAATCTCAAGAAAATGTTTCTGGCCACGTACGCCTGAAACTCTATAAAGGAAACGTGATTGTCGTCGGACGTACCTCCGATAACAGTCTGTTTGATGAAGCGATTGCTACCTTCGAAGAAGACGGTGGCGCCTACAACCACAAAGACGCGGAAGGCTTCATTAAATTAAACGCATTGCGTTTAAGAACCGCTGCAAAAAAACGTTCATAATCCAAGCCGATTGTTATGGCACAATCCGCTCCCAGTTTTAAAGCGCTGATGCAAAGCCCAACGATGTTGTTGGCGTTTGGTTTCGGTTCAGGCCTTGCCCCAAAAGGGCCGGGAACCGCCGGAACCTTGCTGGGTATGTTGTTGTTTGTGCCACTGTTGCTCTGCAATGAAACCGTCGCCTTAATTCTGTTTTTAGTCGGACTTTTATTCGGGTCATGGATCTGCGGTCGGGCTTCCGAGCAATTGGGAGTGCATGATCACGGCGGCATTGTCTGGGATGAGTTCGTCGGAATTTGGCTGGTGCTCTTGACGTTGCCTGATCAGAGTTGGGGGTATTGGCTTTTGGCGTTTGCGGCTTTTCGGGTATTTGATATCGCCAAACCCTGGCCGATCCGTTGGGCTGACCAGCGCGTAACAGGCGGCTTCGGCATCATGCTTGACGATATTTTAGCCGCTCTGTTTGCTATAGGTTTTATTTGGGCAACAACAATGAGTTTGAATTTGTTGTTTTAAAATTCATGCGGTATATTACGGACCATTAAAAATCACTGTAAAAATGATAAGAGCGCTTTGATCAAGCCTTCAAGATGTACAGCGTTGTACGATGGTTTGGATAAAGTCTCGACAGGTTGGAGTATAAATAAACGATGTTCATTCCGTGCGAAGACGCCAAGCGTCTGATTAAAGAAAAAAATGCACAACTGGTTGATGTGCGTACCCCTGAAGAATTTGCGATGAGCAAACTGCCTGGTGCGGTTAATATTCCTTTACAGGACATCGATCGTGTCGGTGAAAGTATGTTGGATAAAGATCTGCCAGTGATTGTTTTCTGTCGTTCTGGACAACGCTCTCATATGGCGATGCAAATTCTGCTGTCACAAAACTTCGATGAAGTCTATAACTTGGGTTCGTTTATGTCTTGGAACCAGTGTCCGGACATTTAAACGGCGGCAAACGAACGATTGAAAGCGCCTTATTGGCGCTTTTTTTATAACTGATTGAAAGAAGAATTTACAGCAAGGAAATCGTATGAAACTGGCTCTGCACTGGCAAATTCTGATCGCGCTTTTATTGGCCGCGGTCATGGGAACGCTGACCGGCACCGAAGGCACGGTGATGGGAATTCATTGGCTGGCGGTGTATACCTTTATTGGTACGCTGTTTTTAAATGCACTGAAGATGATTGTGGTGCCGCTGGTGGTCTCCGCCATTATTACCGGTATCGGCAATATCGGCGCCCAGGGCGGCTTCGGTCGTTTGGGCGCGAAAACCCTTTCCTATTATGTGCTGACCAGTTTTATCGCCATTATGGTCGGTTTAGTTTTGGTCAATGTCATTCAACCGGGGGTGTCGGACAATCCGCCGCCGGTGATTGAGGCCAATGAGCATGTTTCTCAAGCGGTAGAGGGCAAGTCTGCGGCGGATGTGGTGGATGTGTTCCTACGCATGATTCCAACCAATATTGTCGATGCCGCCGCCAGCGGGCAGATGTTGGGACTGATTTTTTTCAGCTTGCTGTTCGGTTATTTTATGACTCAGATTCAAGGGCGGCCACGGGAAGTGATGATGGACTTCTGGCAGGGTGTGTTCGATGTCATGATGCTGATGACCGCCTGGGTGATGAAGTTTGCCCCGATCGGGGTGTTTGGGCTCGTCGCCGCGTCAGTCGCCAAAACCGGCTTTGATCAGTTTGGTAATTTGGCGCTGTTTTTTATGACCGTCGTACTGGCATTGGGAATCCATTTGCTCGTAGTCATGCCGTTGATTCTGCGTTTTGTAGGCGGCGTGCGTAATCCGTGGCTGCACTATCAGGCCATGGCACCGGCCTTGTTGACCGCCTTTTCCACCAGCTCTTCGTCTTCCACTTTGCCGGTGTCGATGCGCTCTCTGGAAGAGCGTGCCGGGGTATCCAACCGCGTCACCAGTTTTGTCTTGCCTTTGGGGGCGACAGTGAATATGGATGGAACCGCACTGTATGAATGTGTGGCGGCGGTGTTTATCGCGCAACTGTTTGGCGTGCCGTTGGATTGGAGCACGCAGTTATTGATTGTCGTCATCGCCCTGACCACTTCCATTGGCGTGGCCGGGATTCCTTCGGCGAGTCTGGTAGCGATCAGTATTATCCTCGTGGCGGTCGGTTTGCCCGCCGAAGCGATCGGTCTATTGTTGGTGGTGGATCGTCTGCTGGATATGATGCGCACCGCAGTCAATATTTTCAGTGATTCCGTCGGTGCGGTGGTGATTGCCAAATCGGAAGGCGAGAAGGATGTTTTGGCCAGCAAACATTTCTAAACCAGTGGTTTGAGATTTTGGTAACTGAGAACTGAACAGGCCTGTTCAGTTTTTATTTAACAGTAGGAAAGAATAAGTGTGAAAAAGCGATTTAGTCAGCTGGCGCATGAGAAGATGGAACATGGTGAGGTACAGGCCGCGCAACTGAAAGGCTTGATTCAGTCAGTCATGCCGGAGATGGAGCAGGCTTTCGTGCAGGACCTATCGCATATCAGTACGGCGGCTGTCTATGCCGGCAATATGGCGGTGGATCGGATAGAACACCTGCGAGACAACCTTTATCGCTGCGACTATTCCTATGACTGGCACATTGCTTGGACCTGTTCGGGCACGCAAGAAGCCGGCCGTGTGACCGAAAAAGTGCGTTTTACCTTAAATGATGGCGGCGAGGTGGAGTTTAAATTTTTGAAATTTGACGTTTAGTGTTTGCTCTAAACGTCAAACGGATAGGAAAGTAATGTCAGCCCTTCGGTGCTGACTTTGAGAATTTTGCTCTGTGGACGCCAATCCCCTAACACCCAACGATGTTTGGTTTGTTCTTCAATCGTCAATGCATGATGCGCGGGGCGGTGAGTATGGCCGTGAATCAAATGTGTCACATCAGGATAGCGCTTGAAGAGAGCGGTGACCGCCTTGTTGCTGACATCCATGATGTTTTCCGCCTTATTGCTGCTGTATTTCTTCGATTTCTCACGCATATTCTGGCCGATCTGCAGACGCTTATGTTGCGGCAGGTGCAGAAAGCTCCAGGTCACCACAGGGTTGCGCAGAATACGGCGCATTTTCTGATACTCCTTGTCGTCGGTACATAACGTATCGCCATGCATTAACAGCAGGGAGTGTCCGTGAAGTGTGATTGCGTAGGGCTCTTTGAGTTTTTGAATGCCGCTCGCTTTCCAAAATTCATGGCGCATCAAAAAGTCTCGATTGCCGTACTGCAAGTAAATCGGCAGTCCGGCTTGAGAAAGCTGTGCAAACTGTTCTATCACCGGGGCATAGAGCTCCAATCCCACATCGTCGCCCACCCACATTTCAAACAGATCGCCCAGAATGTATAGCGCCTGAGCCAGCGGGGCTTCTTCCTTGAGAAACCGCATAAAGGCTTGATTGATGGGGTCACTGAAATCCGGTTGCAGGTGGACGTCTGCAATAAACAGTGTGTAGGGAGCGGTTGATGAGAGAGTGTGTGTGGCAGCTTGCTTATCCATGGTGAGATTGTAGCAGAGCTTGTCTAAAAAATGCGTGAGGAAATCGCTTGAAATTAGGGGGAGGTGCGCATTAAAAGACCGACTGAACAGGCCTGTTCAGTCGGTTTAAGAAAACGGTCAATCAGTCTTCAATCAAGGTGGTTTTGGTGATGATAATGTCTTCCACCGGAACGTCTTGATGGCCGCGGCGACTGGTGGTTCCAACCTGTGCCATGGCATCCACTACATCCATGCCATCGACGACTTTTCCAAACACCGCATACCCCCAGCCTTGGGTGTTTTTGCCGGTATGATCCAAGAAGCTGTTGTCTTTAAGATTGATAAAGAACTGCGTCGTGGCGGAATGCGGATCCATGGTACGTGCATAAGCAATCGTGCCGCGCTCGTTTTTCAAGCCGTTATCGGCTTCGTTTTCGATTGGATCCCCGGAAGGTTTGTCTTCCATTCCAGGCAGCAACCCGCCGCCTTGCACCATGAAGTTAGGGATAATACGGTGAAACAGGGTGCCGTTATACCAGCCTTCCATGACATAGTGGATGAAGTTTTCTGCACCGATCGGTGCTTTTTCATCGTTCAATTCAACAGTAATGTCGCCCATTGTGGTGTGAATAATCACTTTTGACATGTCGATTCCTTTAACGGTAACAATTAATCTTAAGTAAGTTGAAAAAAGCCGCCTTGGGATAGAGCGGCTTTTTGTGGAGTGAAATAACGCCGGAGCAGGCGGTCCGTTATTTGATTTGGCGTACCTTTTCGATGATGACCGGTTCCAGTGGAACGTCACCGTGACCGTTTTTAAACCCGGTTCTCACTTGACGGATCTGGTTGACCACTTTCATGCCTTTGATCACGCGACCGAATACCGCATAACCATAAGCGCGTGCGGTTTTTTCACGGAAGTCCAAGAAGCTGTTTTGTGCCACGTTGATAAAGAATTGGGCGGTCGCCGAATGCGGGTCGTTAGTGCGCGCCATGGCAATGGTGCCGATCTGGTTGCGCAAGCCGTTGTCCGCTTCGTTTTTGATTGGCGCACGGGTGCGTTTCTTATTCATATCCGGAGTAAAGCCACCGCCTTGAATCATAAAGTTAGGAATAACGCGATGGAAAATGGTGCCGTCGTAAAACCCTTCTTTAACGTAAGCCAGGAAGTTTTCAACGGTTTCCGGTGCCTTGTCAGGGTAAAGCTCAATCAAAATGCTGCCGAAGTTGGTTTCCATCAATACTTGCGGGTTGTCCGATTTGGATTCGGTGTCGGATTGTGCCCAGCTTACAGGTGCGATAAACAAAGCTGCCAACGCCAGTGAAACAGTTAAAAACGCTCTTCTCATCATAGGGAATGTCTCCGGTTAAGACGCTATAGATTATGGTTCTTATTACGACTCTAAATAAGGTCGTGGATAAGTTATAATAGGCGCCATTCTAACATCTGCCAGACTTAAGCTGAACCGTTTACCGGCGCCTTTCGACACTTTGTGTTTTACTCTGCGACATAAGGCGTTTGACAATGACGTGTGAATGTTGAGTTTACTGGATGGTATTGGGTCATGAATTCGTTAAAATGAATGTCTAACCCCTTGAAATAAAACAGAAATTTTAAATTACTCGAAAAACTAGGCATACACCATGACGGCACTGCATATTTACAATACCGAAACCCGACAAAAAGAACTGTTTACTCCGATCCAGCCAGGAAAGGTTGGGCTCTATGTGTGTGGCGTGACCGTGTATGACTTCTGCCATATCGGTCATGCACGTGTCATGGTGGTGTTTGATACGGTGGTGCGCCATCTGCGCAGTCTGGGGTACGATGTGACTTATGTTCGCAATATCACCGACATCGACGACAAAATCATTAAACGTGCTTTAGAGAACAACGAATCCATTCAGGCTTTGACCAGCCGCATGATCGACGAAATGCATGCCGATGAAACGGCCATGAATGTGTTGCGCCCCGACATGGAACCGAAAGCGACGGAATATATGGACGAGATTCGCCATATGATCCAGACGCTGATCGATAAAGGCTTTGCCTATCCGGCCAGCAATGGCGATGTCTACTTTAAAGTCAAAGCGTTTAAAGCATATGGCCGTCTATCGGGTAAAAACCTGGAAGAATTGGAAGCGGGAGCTCGTGTTGAGGTCAATGACATTAAACAGGATCCGATGGATTTTGTGCTTTGGAAAGCGTCCAAGGAAAACGAACCGGCTTGGGATTCGGCTTGGGGAGAGGGGCGTCCGGGCTGGCATATCGAATGTTCGGCGATGTCCACCAAGTGTTTGGGCAATCATTTTGATATCCACGGCGGCGGCATGGATCTGTCGTTCCCGCACCATGAAAACGAAATCGCTCAATCGGAATGTGCCACCGGCGAACACTATGTGAATACCTGGATGCACTGCGGTTTTGTCCGTGTTGATGATGAGAAGATGTCGAAGTCATTGAATAATTTCTTTACCATCCGCGAAGTGTTAAAAGTGTATCATCCGGAAGTGATTCGTTACTTCCTGCTGTCCAGCCACTATCGCAGCCCGGTGAACTATTCGGAAGAAAATCTGCAAGCTGCCAAAGCCAGTGTGGGACGACTGTATTCGGCGGTTGAGGCGGTGGCTCCGGGAACGCCGGTGGAAAACTCGCCTTTTGAAGCGGAATTCATGGAAGTGATGAACGACGATTTTAATACGCCGAAGGCAATGGCGGTGCTGTTTGAGCTGGCCAAGGAAGTGAACAAAACCAAAGAGGCCGGTTTGTGCGGTCTGTTGGTGAAACTGGCGAATCAAATTGGTTTGTTGATGCAAACGCCGGAGGCCTTTTTTAAATCGCAACCTTCTGATTCGGAATTGAGTGACGAACAAATCGAAGCGTTAATTGAAGAACGTCGTACGGCACGTGCGGAGAAAAACTTTGCCCGTTCCGATGAGATTCGAGATCAGCTTGCAGAGCAGGGGATTGAATTGCTGGATACCGCCGAAGGTACCAGTTGGCGCCGCAGTTAAGCCATTTTAGACGTTTGCTTTAAGGGTTAAATCGCTAAGTTTTTTTGCGCGCTTTCGGGGGAGAAAAACGGAAATAACAATTTCCTTATATTTTATAAGTGATTGAAAAATCATTGTTTAATCACAACTTTTTTGAAAAATTCTGGAGAATTAAGTTGACAAGATTAGAAAGTTCTAATATGATTCACCTTAATCATGTTTCTTCATGAGTATCCTCCTCTGATTATTTCTATATGAGATAATGTTTAAACCCCGGTTTGTCCACCGGGGTTTTTTTTGTCCTGAATTTATCCACTCTTGTTAAAAGCGGTTGGCCGTCAATGGCTCTGGATAGGGTTGTGTTAGAAGTGAAAAATCTGAACAGGCCTGTTCAAATCGTGTCTTGACCATCAAGGTAAAGCGCCTGAAAGCTTTACTGTGCGGATTTTGATGCAACGTTCGTTGGCCCGATAGGCGGCATAACATCCTTAAGGCGATCATATTTTTTATTGAGCAGCGATTTGAAAATCGTAGTGTATTCCAGCACCGCTTTGACATAGGAGCGGGTTTCGGTGAAAGGAATCGAGTCGATCCACTGATCCGCCGGCAAGCTTCGGTCGTCAGGAATCCAGCTGTCCACGCGTTTAGGCCCGGCATTATAAGCCGCCGTCGCCAAGACCTTGTTGCCGTCGTATTTTTTATACAGGTAACTCAAATAGGCGCTGCCCAGTTCTATATTGGATTTAGGTTCCGTCAACATCTGCCGAGAGGGTTTGCGGATACCAATTTTTCGCCCTATGTATTTGGCGGTTTGCGGCATCAGCTGCATCAGGCCAATGGCACCGGCTGATGAGCGAATGGTATGGGAAAAAGCACTTTCCCGGCGGATCACGCCATAGACCCAAGCCGGATCCACATTATGTTTTTTGGCACTTTGCATCACCGGAGTTTTATGCGGAGTCGGGAAGCGTACCTGCAGATCATTCCATTTTTGCGCTCTCGCGGCCGTGGTGATTGCCATCGAATGTTGTTCCCACTGACTGGTCAGGATGGAGACGGCATGCAGCTCTGAAGCATCCAGTTGATCCAAAAGACTGTACCATTCGCGTTTGGCGCTGGTGAGCCAGTCAATCGCCAACAGTTCCTGCATACGTTGGAGCTGAGGATATTTCTTAATCAGTGTTGCGCTGTCAATAGGCTGAACCGGATCGGGGTTGAACTGGTAATCTGATTTAAGAATATCGGCGGCCAAAAAGGCATAAAAATTTCTTTGTTTCGCCAGCTTGCGATAGAGGCGTTTGGCTGATGTTTCATCCCCGCTGGCGGCGAGTGCGCGCGCTTTCCAGTATTGCCACTGTGTTTCATTTTGCTGTTCTTTATCCATCAGTTCAATCGTATCGAGCAGCATCGACCAGTTAGAGTCTTTTAGTGCGATTTGCGCCTGCCAGCGCAGACTGTCTTCGGTTGCCTCGCCATTGCCGTTGACCGCTTGCAGGTATTCGCTGGCTTTCGGGTTATAGCGATAGGCACTGCGTAATGCAATCGAGCGTTTCAATTCGTTGTACTGTTTGTTTGATAGACCGTACTGTGCATGAAAGCGTTCCAGGCTGTTCAGTGCCAGCTCGGGTTCGCGGTTGGCCAGACGTTTCACCCCCTGAATAAACACCGGTTTTCTCACCACCGGACTCATGTTTTTTGGCAGTGGATCCGTCACCCGCTGCGGTTCTTTATAGACCTTAATCCACTGTTCCACCATGGCGCGTTCGGAACGCGATAAATCCTTGCTGAGTTGTTTCGCCAGCGACAGTCGGTTTTTCTTCATCGCCAATTCAATGCGTTGCCAAATCATCGAGCCGGTGAGCTGTTTGTGTTTGCGCAGCAGGGCATCCAAAGGTCGGCAGGCTTTACTGAGTTTACGGTCACTCACCCATAATGTTTTGGCACGCTTAAGCGCTGCGTCGAGTTGATTGTGCTGGGCTTGGGCACGTGCTAAATAGCATTGCAGGTCACGACTTTCTTGAGGTGTGTAATGCTTGAGGTAGCTTTGCCACTGCTTGGTTTTTCCCAGGTGAGTCAGCCAGTGGGTGTATAGGCGATCCCCCAGATAATTGTTCTGATTGTCCTTGATAAACTGCACGATGCGGCGAGTCGGTGTATGGTCAAAATGCAGCCGGTAATCGTGATAGAGCACATAAGGGTAGAGCGGATAGTCTTGAAGCTGAGCCTTGTATTTGGCAATTGCCGGGCGATCATTCGCCTTAATCGCATCATACGCATCTAAAAAGGCTTGCTGCGGTTCGGTTAGGCTATTTTTGGCAAAACTGTTCGCGGAAAAGGAGAGCAGAATAACGCCAACCGCAGCCAATAGCCGTGTAAGAGCCTGTTTTGAAGAAGCACCCCAAGTCTTTTTTTGGCCTTGCAAACTGGACAGGCCTGTTGAGTTCGCGTTGCGCTGAATCTGCAAGGGGGCCGCGATCGGCAACGCCCGATGAAACGCCATGTTGTCAACAAGCTGGTTAAGTCTCATGATCGTGACGATTATGTGGGATTTTGATCACCTGGCCAGGCTGCAGATAATCGTTTTCCGTCATTTGGTTGTAACGCGCAATTTCCTGGGTGGAAAGGTTGTTGGCACGCGCAATGTCCCATAAGCTGTCGCCGGCTTTCACCACATATTTACGGTGTCCCAGACGCTCTCCTGGTTGCCAGACAATCAGTTCCATTCCCGGTTGCAATACTTCCTGGCGGGAAATTTTATTCCAACCGCTCAGTTGCGAAGTGGTGACGCCGAATTTTTGGGCGACGGTCCATAGGCTATCGCCTTTTTTGAGGGTATAACGGATTTGGTGGCCATACTGATCGGAACGGATTTCCAGTTTCTGTCCGACTCTAAGTGGCGTTTTGACACTGATGTTATTCCAGTTGCAGAGTGTTTTGGTATTGACATTGTAGTAGCGTGCAATGGTCCACAAGGATTCACCGGCGCGTACCGTATGGATCGATTTCGGGCCTTTGTATGCCATTTTTTTACGGCTTTGAGTGGCCTGAGCGATGGCGACATTTTGGGGAACCGGAATCAGCAGGGTTTTGCCGATGCGTATAGTCGAACTTTTCATGCCGTTAAGCTTGCGAATCGCCGAGCTTGATGTGTGGTATTTGGCGGCAATTTCGCTCAGCGTATCGCCCGCTTTGACCTTATGGCGTGTCCATTGAATGTCAAATACAGATGGATTCTCATTCAGTTGGTTTTGAAATTGCGATGAGTTTTCCAGCGGTAAAACAATATGGTGCGGGCCGTTTGGCGGTGTGGCCGCACGCAGATAGCCCGGGTTAAGCAGGGAAAGCAGATCATTGGGGGTATCCGATAGGGAAGCCACCTGATTCAGTGCAATCTGCTTGTCGATTTCCACCACTTCAAAAAACGGTTTGTTTTCAATCGGTTCAAGCTGAATATTGAGTTCTGCGCGGTGTTTGACCACGTGCGCCACCGCCAGCAATTGCGGCACATAATGCTGGGTTTCTTTGGGCAGGTAGCGGCGCAACTGCCAGAAATCCGGATCGGCGTCGGTTTTGTTTTTCTTTTGGTAGCGTTTGGCTGCTTTCCACACATTGCCGATGCCGCCGTTGTAGGAGGCTAACGCCAGCAGCCAGTCGTTATCATTGAGTTCATACAGTTTTTGCAGGTAGTTCAGGGCCGCTTGAGTGCTCTGCACGATGTCGCGTCGCCCGTCGTACCACCAGTTGCGTTCCAGGCCGTAAAGGTGAGCGGTTTGCGGAATAAACTGCCATAACCCCATCGCACTTTGGTGTGAATGCGCATCCGGCCTGAAGCCGCTTTCAATCACCGGCAGCAGGGCAATCTCATAAGGCATATTGCGTTTTTTGACTTCGCTGAGAATATAGTGCAGATAAGGCTTGGCGCGCTCCGAAACACGGGCCAAGTGCTTTTGGTTGCGCAGATAAAAGTTCAGATAGCCGACGAAATCCTCAAGGTGACGATCCCCCATGCTCATGTTGACGGCCAGTTCGTCCCAAATATTGTCGTAATGCGCCAGCGGTTGCTTTTGCAGTTCCGCCAACGGATCATCAGTTTTGACCACCACCGGAACGCCATGGTTGTCTGCATTGTGCGAACCGTGAACCAGAGGGGAGTGTGAAGCGCCATTTTCGCTGCTTTGATGGGGTGCATCCGAAAACACGGTTGCCTGTAAATCCTGCGAAGCCGTTTTCTGGCTGTTCAAATGTGAACAGCCGGAAAGCAAGCTGAGGCTGAACAGGCCTGATAACACCAGGCTGTGTTGCCACAACGGGCGATTCAATGCCGAAAAAGGCAAAGACTTGAGAACGGTTTCGCTGGTTGAACGGCGTGCTTGAAAACGGGAGGGGAATAAGGTGTTCGAATGGTTGTTCATTTTGCTTTCGGGTCTCTGCATATCAGAAGGTTGTGTGCTCCGGGACGCCACTCAAATCAACCTGATTGAGTGCTCCGGACTGATCCAATTCGTCCTTCCATAGACGCAGGGTTTTAAACAGGCTTTCAGGTGTGTCCTGTGCGCCTCGTTCTATCAGTTTACTGCGAATCGACGGCGTGTCAAAACGCATAAAAGGGTTGGTGGCTTTTTCCAGGCCAAGACTGGACTGAGCGCCTTGCCACGGTTGAGGGTAGTTGATGTGGGTGTCGCGAATGCGCTGGCGCAAAGCGGCATTTTCCGGTTCCACCAGCCAGGCAAATTTCAGATTGCTCATGGTGTATTCATGAGCACAATAAAACTTGGTGTCGTCCGCCAGTTCACGCAGCTTCAAAATCGATTCGGCAAATTGGGCAAAGGTGCCGGTGAACAGACGTCCGCAACCGGCAGTAAACAGGGTGTCACCGCAAAACAGCATTTTGCTGTCGGCGTCGCTCAGGTAGGCGATATGATCCTGGGTGTGCCCCGGTGTGTTAAGCACCTTGAGCGTCAGCGTATCGGTCAGCGTGATCTTGTCGCCTTCTTCAACATGAACGTCGGCCAGTGGCAGATTGGCCACTTTAGGCCCGTAAACGGTGACTTGTGGAAACGCCGCTTTAAGATCTTCAACGCCGCTGATATGATCGTGATGGCCGTGCGTGATTAAAATCGCCTGCAAGCTGAGATGGTGCTCTTTCAGAAAACCTAAGACCGGTTCCGATTCACCCGGGTCCACCACCCAGGCCTGCCCAGTTTCCGAAGACGCATTGGCGGCTTCTTCATAAAGCACCCAAATGTAGTTTTCATAGGTTTCTGGCAGAGCCGCAAGGCCAATAGTTTTCATAAAGTGTTATCTCACATCCTGGGCGCGCTCGTGTTACCTTGCCTGGTTTATGCTTGGTGGTAATCATTGAGCGAGCGCTTGCAGTTGTTATAATTAGCCGGAACCTCTGATTTAGTCTTTAGAGTGACCGAATCAGAAGTGACATTATTTTAACAAAGATGGCGCCTGCTTTTTGGGGAAAAACGGGCGCAAATCGGAGTCATAATCAGTGGGGTGGTGTCGGTGAATCAGGGGTTGCAGCAATTTTTACGGCAGTGGTATGAAACACCGCCCGGGCGCTTGCTCTATCAGCAGGAAAAACGCCTGCTGGAAAAAGGCATTCGTCAGCTGTTCGGTTACTATCTGGTGCAACTGGGTTGCCCAGCCGAGCTCGATTGGCTGCAAGCGAGCCGGGTTTCCCAAAAACTGGTGTTGGACGAAGTGCTGGCGGGCCAGGTGTATAACCGCCAGAAAGCTGTGGAAAACAACCCGGACAGCCAGCAGGATACGCAGAATCATAGCGTGCATTTTGCGTTGGCAGATTTGGATTATCTGCCATTAGCCAAAGAGTCGATTGACGTCATGCTGCTGCCGCATACCTTGGAAAGCGTGTCAGATCCTTATTATCTGTTGCGCCAGGTGGACAGCGCCTTGGTGCCGGAAGGGCATGTGGTGCTCACCGGATTTAATCCTTATGCCTGCGGGATAGTTAAAAACCGACTGGGCAAACAGGGAAAGTCCTTGCGCCAAGCCAATCTGGTGCACAGCCGACGGGTGATCGAGTGGTTGGAGGTGCTGGGGTACGAAGTGGAAGAGGTCAACTTCAGCACCATCTCCTGCTATGCCGACAGCGCCGACGACCATTCGTTTTTAGGTTGGCGATTGCTGGAACGCATGGAAACCGTGCTCAACCGGGTAGGCTTGCAGTTTGGCAATGTTTACTGCATCGTCGCGCGCAAACGGGTCGATTCGCCGCGTTTGGTCGGTCTTTCATGGAAAAGTCAGCGCTGGTTTAACTGGGGCAAGGCCGGGCCGTTAGCCGCCAATCGTCAGCATCGTAAAACCGGTTACCACCGTTAATTTTTTGTTTTTTTATCAATTTTAAAGAGAGTAAGCTGTTGCAAACCATTGAAATTTTTACCGATGGCGGTTGCCGGGGCAATCCCGGGCCGGGCGGTTGGGGCGCGCTGTTGCGTTACAACGAACACATTAAAGAGTTAAAAGGTTCCGACGCGCACACCACCAATAATCAGATGGAGCTGATGGCGGCCATTCAGGCGTTTGAAGCTTTGACCCGCCCTTGCCATGTGATTATGACCACCGATTCGCAATATGTAAAAAACGGCATTACCCAATGGATGGACGGCTGGAAAAAGAAAGGCTGGAAAACCGCCGCCAACAAGCCGGTCAAAAATAAGGAGCTGTGGCAGCGTTTGGATGCCGCGATTGCTCCGCATAAAGTGGAATGGCATTGGGTAAAAGGGCACTCCGGTCATCCGGAAAACGAACGTGTCGATGAGCTGGCCAATCTTGCGATTGATGAGCTCTTGGCGTCACAATAGGCGTTATTCAGGCCTGGCCTGGACATGACCAGGCCTGTTTCGTTTAAAAAACGAAAAAGCAACGATTCAACAGGGCGCTACCAACTGATGGTTTGGCCGCTTTTTTGACTGATCTCTTCCAGTTTGCTGCGATGGCGAGTCAATTCGTCATCCGTGGCGTACAGCACTTTTAACGGCAAACGGTCGCGGCTGATTTTTTTCACCGCCCCTTCTGCATCCGAGTCACTCTCTTCGCCGCCCAGCAGTAAATTGGTTTGTCCCCCGGTCATCGCCAGATACACATCCGCCAGAATCTCCGAATCCAGCAAGGCTCCGTGCAGCGTCCGGTTGGAGTTGTCCACCATCAAGCGTTTACACAGGGCGTCCAACGAGTTGCGCTGCCCCGGATAGGTTTTGCGCGCCATTTTCAGCGTGTCGGTAATGGTGCAGTGGTCTTCGATTTTGCCCCAGCGATTATCCGGCAGCAAAGAGAGTTCCATATTGATAAAGCCCACATCGAACGGCGCGTTGTGAATAATCAATTCCGCGCCGGCCACATACTCCATAAACGCATCCACCACCTGCGCAAACACCGGCTTATCCGCCAAAAATTCATTGGTAATGCCGTGAACCTCAATCGCGTCCTGCGGCACTTCGCGCTCCGGCTGAATGTACTGATGGTAATTGTTGTGGGTCAGGCGGCGTTTCACCAATTCAACCGCACCGATTTCAATGATGCGGTCGCCGTTTAACGGGTCCACCCCGGTGGTTTCGGTATCGAGGATAATCTGACGCATTCGCTCTCTCTTTACTGTAAAATGTCGCAAATTATTGTAAAGCAAAACGAATCAAAAAGGATGGCTATGAAAATTAAAAAGGGCAGTCGAGTCGCGTTTCATTACGAACTGCGTGACGAATCCGGCAAGGTAATCGATTCCACATTTGATGGCGAGCCGGTTATTTACATTCAAGGCGAAGGCGAAATCATTCCAGGTTTGGAAGAACTGATGGAAGGTGAAGAGCCAGGGTTTGAAGCCAAAACCACGCTGCCACCGGAAAAAGCTTATGGTCCGGTGAATGATGATCTGATTGTGTACGCCGGTCCGGACAACTTTGACGACGATGTTGAAATCGAAATCGGTTCAACCGTAGAGACCGAAGACCCGGACGGTAATACCGTCATCTTCAAAATCATCGAAATCGACGAAGACAAAGTCTATCTGGATGGCAACCACCCACTGGCCGGTAAGACCCTCGACTATAAAGTGGAAGTGGTTTCGGTCGATTAATTTCCGACTTGATCTTCAAGCAATAAAAAAGCGCCCAGGTTGTTCCTTGAGGCGCTTTTTTTATGTTTGGTTGTTTGTCTTGGTCAGTGTGCACTTTACAAGTGGTCAAAAGGGCTGGTAACGCCTTGACCGCCTTGTTTTAAAACATGGGTGTAAATCATGGTGGTCTGTAGATTCGCATGCCCAAGCAAGGCTTGAATCGTGCGAATATCCGTGCCCGTTTGCAATAGATGTGTCGCAAACGAATGCCTAAAAGTATGTGCGCTGACTTTTTTTGTAATACCGCACTGTTTCACAGCGCGCTTGATGGCTTTATTGACTACGGATTGGTCTATATGGTGGCGACGTGTGATACCGGAACGCGGATCAACTCCTAAGTTTCGACTGGGAAAAACATATTGCCAGCCGAGTTCTTTGTCGGCATTAGGGAACTTTTTAGCCAATGCATAAGGCAAATAGACGGAACCGTAGCCTTTTTCTAGATCCTGTTGATGCAAGCTTTTCACCTTCGCATTCAACGCCTGGTTCTGATTAGATGGTGCCACATTCTGATCTACAGCCAGATAGGTTAAAAACTGATCCACTTTTATTAGCAGAGTCAATCAACATCGCATCACGACGGTCGAATCCATGAAACTTCACAAATCGCTTCACCCAATCACAATAACTGTTTTCAGTCGAATACGCATAACCTTCCCGACGCATTTTGCTACGCATTTTATCTAGTAAAGTGGGTTTTTTTGAGGTAGGATTCATAAAGCGATTTTTCAGGTTATGATCGGTTTAAACGGTAATATCGTATAGTCGGGCAATATTACAGTTTTTCTCAATATTCTAGAAAAATAACCTGAAAAGAATCGCAATACCATATAACAAGGCATAAATGCCCAATACTAAATGTTAGGCATAAATAAGGCAAAACCCAATGGCACCCATAATTTACCGAGAGATGGTCCCCGGAGAAGAACAGGTTGTTTGCGACATGGTGACTCAGGTGTTTAATGAGTTTGTAGCCTCGGATTATGGGCAAGACGGTATAGAAGAATTCTTTCGTTTTGCTAATCCAGAAGCAATGAAAGAGCGTATGCAATCAAATGGCTTTGTGACGGTTGCCGTAGAAAATGACACGATAGTGGGCATGTTGGAGTTTTTTTCTCCCAATATCGTGGCGTTATTATTTGTTACCGTACGGCACCGTGGAATTGCGAAAAAGTTATTGGCTCAATCTATAGATAAAGCGCGCACTTCAAACCCTAGCCTATCGAAGCTAATTGCACATTCGTCACCTTACGCCCAGCCGATCTACCAAAAGATGGGTTTTAGTAATACGGGAAATGCGACAACAGAAAATGGAATCACATATATTCCCATGGAGCTCTCGCTTGAGCGTAAAAATGCCTAACAATGGGCTTCACTGGATTCGCTTACTGAGTTCGCTCTCCAGTGAGCCAGGGCGTTATGAGCGCCCGTAAGCGGCCGCTCATAACGGGGTGGCGATAATAGATCGCATTGCCCTGAGCCGTTTGCGCGCCTCATAACAATGCAATCAACCTGACCTACCCACCATCCAAAAATTAAAATTTTTAAATGGCGGGGGCGGCAGGTTATCGCCACCCCGTTATGCCTTCAATGCATTTTTAAATTTTCAACCTGTATGGAGTTCAAAATAAAATGGAAAATAACAGCCCAAATGAAGTAAAAATTACTGATATTAAAATGCCTTTTTGGTCAATGGTTATGTTTATGGTTAAAGCGGCCATAGCTTCCATTCCAGCAATAATTATTCTGTGGATTATTTTTGCAGTCTTAGCTGGTATTTTTGGTGGCATATTCGGCGGAATGGGGCGCTTTTAAAAAATTAAATCATAACCACACCGAGTGGACTGCGCTAGCGCGCAGCTGCTTAGATTGGACGTTATATTCCAAAAGCGATAAGCGCAGTAACCCTGAAAGTAATAATTGGGATCAGAGTAAATTAAATTTCACTTGAAATTCGGATAATAAAAAAGCGCCTCAAGAAAACGTAGGCGCTTTTTTATTAGGCATTTTTTATGCGACGGTTTGGATCAGTCGTCCAGGTTACCGCACTTTAAGTTGCCGGGTACTGAGATGTCCAAACGTTTTGGGTTGGGCAGATTCATGCCGTCCATGATGGTGCAGAAATCTTCATACGATTTACCGTTGCCCACACGGGTGTTGAACTTTTTCTCTTCACCGATGGTGGATTGTGTCATCCCTTTGTAGTCGTGCGCCGGAAAGACCATGGTGTCTTCAGGCAGTTTGAACAATTTTTCGGTCAGTGAGTGATACATCTGGTCGTTGCTGCCCAATTGGAAGTCGGTACGGCCGCAGTCGCGCACGAACAGGGTGTCACCGGTAAACGCGGCCCCGTCGATCAGGTAAGTGATGTCGTTATTGGTGTGACCCGGGGTGTGCATCACGCGGATTTCCTGCTCACCCAGTTTAAACACATCGCCTTCTTCGGCCAGAATGTCGGCGCATTCGGAACCGGAATTGGTGTGCACGACGATTTTACCGCCGGTACGCTTGCGGATGGGGCCGGCACCGGTGATGTGGTCAGCGTGAATGTGGGTTTCCAGAAGGTACTTGACCTTCAGACCAAGCTCTTCAATGTGTTGCATGTCACGATCGACCTGTTCCAGTACGGAATCAATCACCGCCGCTTCCAACGTGGCCTCATCCCAGACTAAGTAGGTGTAGGTCCAGGTATCGTAATCAAATAGTTGGCGAATCTTCATAATCAAAGCCCTTTGGCGTTGTTTGTTATAATGCGACCTTTGCGGGCGCCGCCGGCACGTGCAAAGGCATTAATAGGCTGAATTTATATTGGATAAATATAATTTATATCAATATAAGTTTTTTCTAATATTGGTCCATTATCCAGATTTGAGTAGCAACGTCAATATGCATTTCCCTTGTGACAAGAAGCAGTTATCCACACTTTTAGAGCGGTGTTTGATTAAAGATCGTCACCGTTTGCGCCGTCAGTTGGCTGCGATCGATTTGAAAAAAGTGGCGCAGCCCGCTGAACACGGGGGTAAGGAAAATAACGAAGCGCGTGCGGATAAAACTCAACAGGCCTGGTTGAAATGGTGTCAGGCGGTGGAAAAGTCGATTGAGCAGGTCGAAGCCAATCAAAAAGCGGTGCCGGAAAACATTGAGTTCGATTCCGCTTTGCCGGTGGCGGCCAAACGCGAAGAGCTGGTGGAGCTGATTAAACAGCACCAGGTGGTGGTGATTGCCGGGGAAACCGGGTCCGGTAAAACCACACAGATTCCGAAAATGTGTCTGCAAGCCGGGCAGGGCGTATTTGGGCGCATTGGTTGTACCCAGCCGCGTCGTCTCGCCGCGCGCAGTGTCGCCGAGCGCTTGGCGGAAGAGCTCGGTTCCACACTGGGCGATCTGGTGGGGTATCAGGTACGTTTTCAGGATCATGTGCATTCGCAGAGCCTGATAAAGGTCATGACCGACGGAATTCTGCTGGCCGAGGTGCAGAACGACCGTTTCCTCAATCAGTACGACACTATCATTATTGATGAGGCGCACGAACGCAGCATCAACATCGATTTTCTGCTGGGGATTCTCAAGCAGCTGTTGCCGAAACGTCCCGACCTGAAAGTCATTATCACCTCGGCCACCATCGATACCCAGCGCTTTGCCGACCACTTTACGGAAAATGGAATTCGTCCGCCGGTGATTGAGGTCTCCGGGCGTACCTATCCGGTGGAAGTGCGTTACCGTCCGCTGGTGACTTACGAAGATGATGCCGGTAATGAGATCGAGCAGGATCTGCCAACGGCGATTGTCGATGCGCTGGATGAACTTTCGCAGGAAGATCCGTTTGGCGATGTGCTGGTGTTTCAGGTGGGGGAGCGCGACATCAAGGAAACCGCCGAAGCTCTGCGTAAACATCAGCTCAAGAACACCGAAATCGTGCCGCTGTATGCGCGTCTGTCGCTGGCCGAGCAGAACAAGGTCTTCCAAACCTCGCAGAAACGCCGCGTCATTTTAAGTACCAACGTCGCCGAAACCTCGTTGACGGTGCCGGGCATCAAGTATGTGATCGACCCCGGACTGGTGCGTATCAGCCGTTACAGCGTGCGCAGCAAGGTGCAACGCCTGCCGGTGGAAAAGATATCCCAGGCCTCGGCCAATCAGCGTAAAGGGCGCTGCGGGCGTGTTTCCGAAGGAATCTGTATTCGCCTCTACTCGGAAGAGGATTTTAACGCGCGTCCGCAATTTACCGATCCCGAAATTCACCGTACCTCCTTGGCCTCAATCATTCTGACCATGGCGCAGCTTAAGCTCGGCGAAGTTAAGCATTTCCCGTTTATTGAGGCGCCGACTGACAAGTCGATTAACGACGGTTTCCGCCAGTTGCATGAATTGGGCGCGCTGGACGACAAGCGTCGTTTGACCGAAGAGGGGCGCCAGCTGGCCAAACTGCCGGTGGATCCAAGCATTGCCAAGATGATTCTGCAGGCACAGAGCAATAATGTGCTTGCCGAAGTGCTGGTGATTGCCGCGGTGTTGAGTATTCAGGATCCGCGCGATATGAATGAATCGACCATGCAGGCGGCGCGTCAGGCGCATAAGCCGTTTGAGGATGAGCGTTCCGATTTTCTGTTTTTCCTCAATCTGTGGCATTTTTACGAGCACCAGCGCCGTCACCTGTCGCAAAACAAGCTGCGCAAACTGTGCAAGACCAACTTTCTCTCCTATATGCGCATGAAGGAGTGGCACGAACTTTATATGCAGCTGGAACAGAGCCTGAAACGCAGTGGCATTGAGGTGCCGCCGCTGCATCTGTTTGAAGAGGTCAAAAAAGGCAAGGAGGTGAAGGAGCGTCTGAGCGATCTGCACAGCATTAATGTGCACCGTTCGCTGTTGGCCGGATTGCTCGGCAATGTCGCCATGCGCGACGACGAGAAGTCCTATCTGGGGGCGCGCAATACCAAATTGTTTATTCACCCGAGTTCGGTGTTGTTCAAGCAGAAACCGAAGTGGATGCTCTCCGCGGAACTGGTAGAAACCAGCAAGCTCTATGCGCGTACCAATGCGGCGATTGACATTCGCTGGGTGGAGCCGTTGGCCAAGCATCTGATCAAACGCAGTTACCACGATCCGCATTGGCAGAAAAAGTCCGGGCAGGTGGGCGCTTATGAATCGATCACCCTCTACGGTCTGCCGATTGTGAACCAGCGGCGTTGCAATTACGGGCCGATCAATCCGAAAGAGGCGCGCAAGATTTTCATTCGCCACGCTTTGGTGGAGGGAGAGCTGAACAGTCGTGCCAAATTCTTTCGTCACAATCAGCAGTTGATCGGCGGGATTGAAAAGCTGGAAAGCAAACTGCGCCGCCCGGATTATCTGGTGGACGACGAGGTGCTGTACCGCTTTTACGACGAGCGTATCCCTGCGCACATCTATAATCAGCCGGCATTGGAAACCTGGCTGAACAAACTCAAACCGGGCGAAGAAAAAGCACTTTACCTGACCGAAGAGCAGTTGTTGAAGCAGGCGGTAGATGTCGATCTGAATCACGATTTTCCCGATCAGATTCAGTTGCAAAACCAGTTGCCGCTGAAGGTGGATTACCGTTTTGAACCGGGCAAAAAGCGTGATGGCGTGGTGTTTAAAGTCCCTCTGCACACCTTGAACCTGTTGCAGCCTGCCGCGTTTGAGTGGCTGACTCCAGGGTTTTTGAAAGAGAAGATTGTTTTTTATATCAAAGCATTACCAAAACAACTTAGAAAACAGTTTGTGCCGGCGCCGGCGGTAGCGGAACAGGCGTTGCAGTGGATGGAAAGCCAAAGTCCGGATCACTCGGCGGATTTTGAAATGCTGTTGGTGCAAGCGTTAAACCGCCATGCGGCACAGAAAATTTCCGCTGAGGATTTCGGCGGCGCAACAGGCAGTGTGGGGCTGCCGGATTACCTGCGCCCGTATTTTATTCTGCTGGACGACAAACGCCGCAAGATTGCGGAAGGCGCCGACCTGAATGAGCTGAAAGCACAGTATCAGCATCTGGTGGATCAGTTGGTGGATCAAAAGCTGCAACAGGCTAAAGAAAACGCTGGGGCAGGCACGTCCGAAGGCATTGAAAAACGACGGATCAGCGAGTGGGATTTTGGTGACTTGGCCGACAGGCAGACGATTAAGAACCGCCATCACCAGCTGGAGGTTTATCCGTGCTTAGCATTGGAAGGTGACGACATGTACTTGACGGTGGCGGCCGATCCGCAGCAGTCTGAGCAACAGCATCGCGAGGCGGTGTGGACACTGCTGCAACGCACTCTGCACGATAAAGTGAAGTATCTGCAAAAACAACTGCCGATGCAAAAAGCGTGTCTGATCTATTCGCCATACGGCACCTGTGAAAGCCTGAAAACCCAGGTGATTGAACGCGCCTTAAAGCAGTTGATCCCAGAACCGCAGACCATCCGAACCCAGCAGGCGTTTGAGCAGGCTTTGCAGACCTTGCGCGCCGAATGGGTCAATCACGCGCAGAAGCTCGCCAAACTGGTCAACGAGATTCTGACCGCCCACCAGAAAATTGCCAAGCAGGTGAGCGGGCGGGTTAATCCACGCTGGCTGGCTTCCATCGGCGACATCAAAGACCAGCTTTCCGAATTGATTTGCGCGGGCTTTGTCGCCAATACGCCCGACCCGTGGCTGGCGCAACTGCCGCGCTACTTGCAGGCGCTGGAAAAACGCCTGCAAAAGATCGATCAGGATCCAAGTAAGGATCAGGTGGCGATCCGTCAACTGCAGCCGTTGTTGGATCAATATCGCGCGGTCGCAGAAAACAGCGCCTATGCGCACCACCCAGGCCTGTTGGAAATTCGCTGGTTGATCGAAGAGCTGCGCATCTCGTTGTTTGCTCAGCCGTTGAAAACCCTGCAGCCGGTCTCCATTCAGCGCCTGCAGAAGCAGCTAAAATCTTTGTAAGATTTGTTTTCTATGTTGTTGAATAATTTACCGATTACGCCATTGCTTCCTAAGGTGATGGAGACGCTCGAAGCGGAACTCAATGTGGTGTTGCAGGCCGATCCGGGGGCGGGAAAATCCACCGCCGTGCCACTGGCGATTCTGTTGTCCGACTGGTTTCAGAAGCCCGAAAACCGCGGCAAAAAAATCATTATGCTCGAACCGCGGCGTTTGGCGGTGCGCTCCATCGCGCGTTATCTGGCCAGACAGTTGGATGAAAAGGTCGGCGAGCGCATCGGCTACCAGGTGCGCAATGAACGGGTCATTTCCAAGCAGACGCAGTTGGAGATTGTCACCGAAGGGATTCTGACGCGGCGTATTCAATCCGATCCGGAATTGAGCGATGTAGCGCTGGTGATTTTCGATGAATTTCATGAACGCTCTTTGCACGCCGATCTCGCCTTGAGCCTGTGTGTGGACATTCAGTCCGCCCTGCGTGACGACCTGAAACTGTTAGTGATGTCGGCGACCATCGACAGCGAACGGGTCAGCCGTTTTCTCAATGAGGCGCCGGTGCTGCGCTCGCAAGGGCGCAGCTATCCGGTGGAAACCCATTATGCGACTCAACCGGTCGCCGCCAATGCACCTTTTCGCCGCGAATTGCTGCCGTTGCTAATGCAAACGGTCGTGAAGGCTTATCAGAATTCGCAAAAAGACATGCTGGTGTTTCTGCCCGGCCAGGGTGAGATCATGCAAGCACAGCAGGCTTTGCTGGAACGTTTTAAAACTGAGCAGGCCTGTTCAAATGCAAACGCCATTGCTGATGTGGTGGTTCTGCCGCTGTACGGCGGCCTCAAGCCCGAACAGCAGGACGCGGCGATTCTGCCGGATGCGCATGGGCGGCGCAAAATCATTCTGACCACCAATATCGCTGAAACCAGTTTGACCATTGAAGGCATTGATTGCGTGGTCGACAGCGGTTTGACGCGCAAAGCGTTGTATGACGTTAACAGCGGCATGACTCGTTTGCAGACCCAGCGCGTCTCCGTCGCTTCGGCCGAGCAACGCAGAGGGCGTGCCGGGCGTTTGCAGGCCGGGGTCTGTTACCGCTTGTGGAGCAAACCCCAGCAGGGGCAGTTGGAAGCGTTTGATGCGCCGGAGATTGAAGTCAACGATCTCAGCGGAGTGTGTCTGGAGCTGGCGCAGTGGGGCGTGCATGAGCCGCAGGAATTGAACTGGTTGACGCCGCCGCCGGCCAGGCATTTCAGTCGTGCGCAGAGCCTGTTGCAGCAGCTCGATCTGCTGGACGAAAAAGGGCGTTTGAGCGAACTGGGTGAGCAGGCGATGCGCTTTGGTAGCGAACCGCGCTTGGCGAAAATGTTGCTGTCGGCGCAGGCCGAGGAACCCCAGAATCAGCGGTTGGCGTGTGATCTGGCGGCGATTCTTTCCGACCGGGATATTTTTCGTTCCGGGCGTGCGGACGACCCTTTTGGCGCCGATCTGATCTACCGGGTGCTGGCGTTGCAAGCTTATCGCCAGAATCGCAAACAGGCCTGTGCGGATTATCCGCTGATTGCCTCTTTGGCGGAACAGGCTTTGAAAAACAGCCGTAATTGGCAGAAACAATTGGGCGTCGATTCGGTGTCTACTGCCGAGCCGTCGTCCGAGTGGTTGCAGCACAATAGTGGCCGTTTGGTGGCGCAGGCGTTTCCGGATCGGCTCGCGTTGCGCCGTGGCGGGCAACACACTTCACCGACGCGCTATCAGATGGCCAACGGCAAGGGCGCGGTGCTGGCGGAAAACGATGCACTCGGACTGACCGAGGCGCTGGCGATTGCGCAGATAGACGGTCAGGCGCGAGAGGGGCGGGTTTTTCTGGCGGCCCCCTTGCTACGCGAGCAGATTGACGCGCTGTTTGCCGAGCATATCGAATCGAAAGCGGTGTACCGCTATGAGCCGCAGCGCAATGAGATTTTAGGCGTTCAGCAGCGCAGCTACGGTGCGCTGGTGCTGGATGAAAAACCGTTGCCGGAGATGGACGAATCGGCGTTGCAGGCCTGTTTGTTGGAGGTGATTCGGCAGAGCAAACTAAAGGTCTTGCCGTGGCGTGAATCCGAACAGGCCTGGTTAAATCGGGTGCGCTGGCTGGCGGGTCATAATTCGGAGTGGCCGAGTTTTGAACAGGCCTGGTTGGAAGCCAATCTGCCCAATTGGCTGGGGCCTTTTATGAACGGAATTCACTCCATTAAAGCCTTGCAAAAAGTCGATCTGAAAAATGCGTTGTTGAGCTTGCTGGATTATGAACAACAGCAGGAACTGGAACAGCAAGCGCCGGAAGTGTATGTGACGCCGTCCAACAAGAAAGTTTCCATTCGTTACGCGACTGGTCAAAATCCGACGGTGTCGGTGCAGCTTCAAGAGTTATTTGGAGAGCTGGCGTCCCCGCGCTTGGCGTGGGGGCAGGTGCCTTTGACCTTTGAGTTGCTGTCGCCGGCGCGTCGGCCGATTCAGGTTACGGCCGATCTCGCCAATTTCTGGCAGACCTCCTATTTTGAGATCGCCAAGGAGATGCGCGGCCGCTACCCCAAACACCGCTGGCCGGAAAAGCCGCTGGAGGAAAAAGCGGGCCGATCGATTAAAGCACGGCCGCGAACCAGGTAAACTCTTAATTAAGAGGGTGGGATAACGTTTGAAGGTTAAACGAATAGAAAGTTTGTACTAGGAAAAAAAGCATGATTCAAAAACGCAGTGGTGTCTTATTGGTGGCCGCCTGGGTAATGGGAGGCATCGGCTTGGTTAACGGCCTGTTGCTGGAACCGATCTGGTTTGCCCGCTTTGGCAGCTTGGTGGTGCTGTTTGCGGTGATGAGCGAGTATGCGTTATTGCATGGCGAGCTGGATGTGCTGTATCGACGGTTGGAGAAGGTGCACGCTGAGGACGATATGCCGGATTTAACCCCTTCCAAGTGGCATCGCAAAAAAGTGTGGCTGACACACGTCACCGTCGTGGCGGGCACCTTGATCTGGGGCTTTGGCGACCTGTTTTTATAAAGCCACGAGGTGCAGGCGGATAAAAACGCCGTTTTGTCATCGGCTTACTGGGTAGTGTTGTGATGGGCATCACTTTGATTAACGTTGCGATTGCCGCGGTTATGTGTGCATAATGGCATTACGCAAAACAACGTTTGTGCTCCGCAAGATTGTTTTTTAAGCTGGTTTTGAACGCAAAGGTTGTTGAATGTCGAACGAATGAAACGATGGAATAATCAAGGAGAGGGTGATGAATCAATTAACACAATCATTGTTTGGCCAAAAAACAGTTACTGGCCGTGCGTTGCTGGTAGCGGGTATGGTTTCGGTTCTGGCATTGTCAGGGTGCTCGAAGGATGAGTCTGAAACCTACAGCTCCGAAAGTGGCGCGGGCGTGAGCGCGCCGGCGCCTTCGCAACCGAGTGCGGCGGATGTCAAACAGCCTGTTCAGGCAGAACCGGCTCCGCAAGTGGCTGAACCGGCTGATGCACAAGAGATTAAAGAGGCGGTGGATGAAAGGCTGGATGCGATCAAGCAGCAGGCTGAAGACGGCGCTCAACAGCAGGTTGAAGAACAAGCAGCGGCGGCGGTTTCTACGGCTAAGTCCGGTTCCGGCATCTACGCGACTTGTGTGGGCTGCCACGGTGGTTCAGGCGAAGGCGGGGTTGGCCCCAAACTGGCCGGGCAGTCTAAAGACGCCTTGGTAGACAAGCTGACACGTTATAAAGCGGGTGAACAGATTGGACCGATGACGGCGATGATGCAGCCGATTGTCAGCGGTTTGAGCGAAGACGATATTCAGGCGGTCGCCGAATACATCACCACTCTGTAGCGCGTTTAGCAAGCGTAGCTTGGATAAAAAGGCTGATTTGTTCAGCCTTTTTTATTGTCGCGGAATTGTCCGTTTTCTTATTATTTCTCTTCCTGATCTGATCTCTTTGCATAGCCGGGACGGCGTTTGTATTGTCCCCAGTTACGACTGGCTTTCAGATAGAGGTTTTCCACTTTTTCTCTGGCCCAAGGTGTTTTTCGCAGAAACGTGAGCGCGGACTTGATGCTGGGATTGTTCTGGAAACAGCGAACCGGAATTTTTTCAGCCAATCCCTGCCAACCGTAATGGGCGTGCAGTTCTGTGACGATCGTTTTTAGGGTAATGCCATGCAACGGGTTATTCCGCTGTGGCCGCGGCTTGCTAGAGGTGTGGTCACTCATGATCGGCTGCTGTGATCTCTCTTAAACGGTTTTTGCTTTCAATCCATTGTGCCATATATTGGGTGCTTTTGTGGTGGTGATGACGCAGCAGCAGGCCGGTGAAGTTTTGCTTGCGGTGTTCATTAAGCCGAGGCCTGATCGCTTCTATCCGTTGCATCAACTGTTCGCCCAATTCGGCCTTCAGGTAGCGTTCCTGAGCTATTTCAACTCCCCGTTTCTGAGCCAGGTGCCACTTTTCTGGTGAGTGATAAAATTCGACCGCTTGAGCGACAAATTCCGCTTCGGTTTGTGCAATGGCGCCCGGCCACTGGTCGTTGTCTTCAATCATGGATTCCGCCCCGATTGGGGTTGTGACGCTAGGGGTGCCATACAGCATGGCTTCGGCCAGCTTGCCTTTAATCCCGGCGCCGAAGCGTAAAGGCGCCAGCAGCAGTTTGGCGTTTTCGAATACCGGCTTGGCTTGCGGTGCCCAACCTTTGATATAAAAACCTTGTTTGGGGTTGTGCAGATCGGTGACTTTTTTGGCCGGATAGGCGCCGTAGACATGCAGTTCGGCGTGCGGCAATTGACGATGAATTTGTGGCCACAGCGATTGCTTGAGCCATAATACCGCGTCCCAGTTGGGGGCATGACGGAAGTTGCCGATAAAGATAAAGTGTTCGCGTTCTGAGTAGGGCTTAACCGTCTCTTTTAAGGGGTGTTTTTCATTCAGTGAGTATAAAAAAGGCAGGGTGAAGAGGAAGTCTTCAGGCACCTGAAACGCTTCGGTTAGGAGTCGGCTTTCAAACTCGGAGATCATGAGCGTCAGGTCGCTACGCTGTATGGCGGCGATTTCACGCAGTGTCAGCTCATGCTCGGCCATTCGCTGATAGAGTGCTTGCGGTGCATTTTCCCATAAAGGGGAAAGTATACCGCTATTGGATTTTTGCAGCGCTTTTAAGCCTCGGTGACGACTCTCCCGCAGGCTGTGCAGGTCTTCGGTATTGAGAATTCTCAGTGCCTGTGGACACTGTTTTTCCACCCGCCAGCCAAACTGTTCTTCCATCATAAAGCGGTCGAATAGCACGGCTTGCGGCTGCAGGTTGTCGATAAACGCATCAAAACTGGCATTGTTAAGCTCGATGGGTTGTTCATGGATGCCTAGTTGTTGCAGGTTCAAACGGTGATCGCCCAACTTGGCCGGACTGGCAAAGGTAATCTGCCAGCCGTGTGATTGAAACAGTTGAATCAGTTGCGTCATGCGCACGCCGGCGGCAGAAGAAGCCGGCTCGGGCCAGACGTAACCAATAATCAATAACTTGAGAGACGAAGGTGGTGTGGCTTGAGCAGGGGTCATCATAGTTAGGATACGGCATACAAATTAATTGCGCCCTATAGTACCAACAAAGTGCGCAAAAGGCGTGCTAAACTGTGTTCGCTTTGGTTGCTCGTAATGAGCTTGAAAGTGTAGAGAAAGTCCCTATTAATTCTTTGCAGTGCCGTCTTTATGGCGCGTTATTTGGTGTTGAAACCGGAGCTAAAATTATAAATACGAATTTTGGAGTGTTGGATGAAAGCGATCTGTGCGGTTATGCCGTCTTTGCCACTAGTGTTAGCCTTGGCTCTTTCTGCGCATGTTGTGCCTGCGCAAGCCGGTTTTTGGGATGAGGTCAAAGCCGATGCCGCTGAAGCGTGGGAGTCGACTAAAGAAACCGCGTCAGCCATTTCGGATGATGTGGTTGAAGGCAGCAAGCACGGCATGGAAGAGGTCAAAAAGCTCGGTGAGAAGGATACCTACACCAGCACCTGGGAAGAGATTAAACACGCGTTCAAGAACCCGGAAAAGGCGGAAACAGACGAGTCTGGCATTCCAGACTAAGAAGTGCCTTTCTGGATTCAGACGGATTTTGAACAGAGGGAAGAGTGACGATGCTAAGTCGTAGAAAAATGGGCTTAGGCCTGAGTTTGATCGGCGTGATGGTGCTGATGAGTGGTTGCGAAAAGGTAACCAACAGCGCTAAAAATATCCAATCGGATTGGATTGGCCTGGATCGTACGGTGGAGGTCTATAGCTGTATGAGCGGAAAACTGCTTAAGGTCTATAAGGGCGACATCCGTCTGAATCCCGAAGACAACTACGGTGCCTCTTTACTGGTGAACGGCAAAAAGCTGCATACCAATATGTGTTATATTATTTCGGAAAAAGGCATCAAGGAAGAACCGTTGCAAGAGCGACTGCCGTCGATTTCGGTTAAGTAAGGTTCGACTCTGTTTTGATGTCTAAATCATTTCGCACTGAATAAACCTTATAGAGTTTTTATACATGATCAAACCCGTCTTAAACTCAGCAGGCCTGGTGGCTGTTGCTCTGGCCGTATTCAATCTCAGCGCCTGTTCGACTGCGCAAACGCATAAAGTGGATGATGAAACGTATTATCTGACCGAGTATTACAGTGAACCTTTGACGGATTTTGAAAGCTGGGCGTTACGCCGTCAAGCTAAAGAGCTGTGTCCGACCGGTTATGATTACCTGTTGCGCAAGGCGGGCAAGCCATCAGAGTTTGCGAAGCAGCATTTTCAGTGTTTGGGTGAAAAAGATTGCAGCTATGCTTTGGAATGGCGCATTCGCTGTGTAGAACGCCCAGAAGAAAAATTCTCGATCTTTGGTAGAACCTAATTTCTGTAACGATTGTTAACTAAGCTTGCCTGAGACGAGAGGCGGTGTTGACTTCCACATCGGCCTTTTTCAGGCACTTGTTATGATATTTCAAGCAGTGCAAAAGCTATAAAGGCATCGCAATTGGCAAAACACTATTTCTGGTTGATTTCGCTGTCCGCTCTGGCCATTTGGCAGGCGGATCAAATTCATAGCTGGCCACTGGCGTGGCAGAATTTACTGACCTATGCTCCCTATGCGATCGGAGCGATTACGGTGTTTGTCAGCCTCTATCTGAATCGCATGCAGCCGATTTTGATTACGGTGGCGCTGTTGATTGTTGTCTGGCTTCTTAATGACTATCTGCCAACGCAAACGCCTTCTCCGGCGTTGGAATTGATTTTCCCAACTTTGAGTGTTCTCCTACCTCTGAGCCTGATTTTGTGGGTTTCTCTGCCTGAAAAGGGCGTTCAGCATGCCGTCTATAATTTGTTTTTGCTGGCATTGTTCGGCGCCTTAGGTTGGCTGGTTTATTGGACCATCCATCAATTGCCGTTGCAGTGGATCAGTTATCTTTCGCGTCCAATGAGTACCGATCTGGATTCTCCGGTACAGATTCCGCTGATGGGCAGTGTGGTCTTTTTACTGAGCGCCACGGCGTTGGCGATGCGGCTGGCGTTGTTACGCAAAATTCGGGTTTTGGATCTGGCCATTCTGTTTGTCTTGCTGCTGATGGCGTTTGGTTTGAACGGCGGTCAGCAGTATGGGGTGTTGGCCTGGATGGCGTCCACTGCCGTATTGATCGTGCTTTTGTCCCAGGTGTTTGATGCGCACCACATTGCCTATACAGATGAGCTGACCGGGATGGCGGGGCGCAGGGCGTTGTTTGAGTCTTTTATGGGAATGAGTCGCAGCTACTCGGTGGTAATGATCGATATCGACCACTTCAAATCGTTTAATGATCGCTACGGCCACGATATTGGCGACTTGGTCCTGCGTACGGTTAGTAAAGTACTGAATCAGGTTGGATCGGGCGGAAAAGCGTACCGATTCGGTGGCGAAGAGTTTACCGTGGTCTTTGCCGGTAAAACTCCAGAAGAGGTGCGCCCGGTGATGGACGAACTACGCAAAAAGGTTGAAGAAACCGATTTGAGTTTTAAACACGAAGGCAAGGAAACCTCCACCAAAGTGACGGTGAGCATGGGGGTGGCTTGTAAAAACAAAGAAAACAAATCACCGGAAGAAGTGATTAAGGCAGCCGATCAGGCGCTGTATCAGGCCAAGGAGGGCGGGCGCAATCGCGTGGTCGTCTTTGGTGATCCGGTGAGTCAATCGATAAAAAAGGGACAGAAAAGTGCAAGAATCCGCAAACGCAAAAGCGCCTGAAACCGCAGCAGAGAAAAAAAAGGTAAAGGTGGTCGGCGAGCACAGCGAGATTGAAATTGAATTTCAGTTGTCGATGGCGAACGGCACTCTGGTTGAAGAGACCGAAGAGGGCGAAACCTTCCGCTTTACCGTGGGGGATGGCACCTTCTTAAACAAACTTGACGAGCTGTTAATCGGTTTGGAAGTGGGTACCACAGGAACCTTTACCTTACCTCCCGAGCAGGCGTTTGGCCAGCCTGATCCGGCCAACTTACAGACCTTTTCCCGTAGTGACTTTCCGGCCGATATGCCGCTGGAAGAAGGCCATGTGATCGGCTTTAATACGCCGGCGGGTGAAGAGATTCCGGGAAAAGTTCATCAGGTTGAAGGGGATCGGATTGTGATCGACTTCAACCATCCTCTGGCCGGTCAAACCATTGTTTTTAAGGCGACAATCAAAGCGATTCATTCCTAGCCGGAACAACAGTGGCATTAAACGGAACAGGCCTGTTCAGTTTTCAGCCGAGTCTTGTTCGTGTTTTTCTTGCTGTTTACGATGATAGGCCTGCATATGGCCTTCGCTGCAAAAGGTATGTTGACCGTCAAAGTAGGCTTCTGATTGCGGCAGGTGTACGCCACATTCTGCACAGCGCACCATAGGCTGCTCTTCCGGGTTCAGTGAGGAGGCCTGTTGCGTTTGCGAGGCGTTTTTCTCTCGGTTTTGCCGGCGAATTTCGATGATTCGATTAAGGGTAAAACGCAGGATCAAAAAGACCAGAATCACAAACAGCAGAAATACAATTGCTCTCATATCGTTTCTCTAGAGGGACAGGCCCGATAAGAATGGGGGTGTCCGATGAATTGTTGGTGCAAACATTGTCCAAAAATCATACAATAAAAGCAATTTTTTATCTGCGTAAAGTCCGCCTGTAACAGCCTGTTTGATTGGGTCTGTTAAGGCGTAGGTTGGTCGCTTTGAAATAGGATGTCGGCCAGAAAAATATTGGGGATTTTACGGCTATTGAACATTTCGTGCTCCTTTGAAATATCTGCGATGAATGCATTTGATAAAACGGACACGGAAAATCGGAGACGGGTTTTTAGATGAATTTACACGAATATCAATCCAAGGCGTTATTTAAGGAATATGGGATCGGCGTGCCAGAAGGGGTGCTGATTACCGAATTAAGCGAACTGGATCCGGCCATGCAGAAGGTGGGCGGTGATGCGTGGGTGGTCAAGGCGCAAATCCATGCCGGCGCACGCGGTAAGGCCGGTGGGGTTAAGTTGGTGAAAAGTCGTGAAGAAGCTCAGCAAGTGGCCTCTTCACTGTTGGGCAGTGCCTTGGCGACGATTCAAACGGCCGGTAAAGCCTTGCCGATTAACAGTCTGTTGATTGAAGAAACCCTGGCGATTGAAGAAGAGCTTTATTTGAGCTTGGTGGTCGATCGTGTCAGCCGGACGCATACGTTTATTATCTCTGCGGCGGGCGGCATGGACATCGAAGAAGTCGCCGAGCAGTCTCCGGAAAAGATTTTAACGGTGCATATCGATCCGACCGTAGGTGTGATGCCGTATCAGTGCCGTGAAGTCGGCTTTGCCTTGGGGTTGACTGGCACCGCCTTTAAACAGATCGGCCAACTGATGCAGCGGTTCTATCAACTGGCGTTGGACAAGGACGTGGCCCAGGTGGAGATCAACCCGTTGATTCGTACTGCGGATAACGAATTGATCGCCCTGGATGCCAAAGTGAATATCGATTCCAATGCGCTTTACCGTCAGCCGGCGCTGGTGGAAATGCGCGACTTTTCTCAAGAAGACGAACGCGAAGCCAAAGCGTCAGAGCACCAACTGAATTACATTGCGTTGGACGGCGATATTGGCTGTATGGTTAATGGAGCCGGTTTGGCAATGGCGACCATGGACTTGATCAAACTCAATGGTGGTGAACCGGCCAACTTCCTCGATGTGGGCGGCGGTGCGACGCCTGAGCGCGTGGCGGAAGCCTTTAAACTGATTCTCTCTTCAGACCAGGTGAAATCGATTCTGGTGAATATCTTTGGCGGAATCGTTCGCTGTGACTTGATTGCCGACGGGATTATCCAGGCGGTTCAAGAAGTCGGCTTAACGATTCCGGTTGTGGTGCGTTTGGAAGGCACGAATGTGGAACTGGGTAAAGAGAAACTGGCGAAGAGTGGTTTAAGCATTATCACGGCAGATGGTTTGGCGGATGCGGCCAAGAAAGTGGTTGAGGCAGCGGGAGTAACAGCGTAATGAGTATTTTGATCGATAAGAACACCAAAGTGATCTGTCAGGGGTTTACCGGCAAACAGGGAACCTTTCACTCAGAGCAAGCCATTGCCTATGGTACTAAAATGGTGGGCGGGGTGACCCCCGGTAAAGGCGGGCAAACGCATTTGGGACTGCCGGTTTTCAATACGGTACGCGAGGCGGTGGAACAAACCGGTGCCGAAGCGTCGATGATTTATGTGCCGCCGCCATTTGCTGCAGACTCGATTATCGAGGCGATTGACGCCGGCATCAAAGTCATTACCTGTATTACCGAAGGGATTCCGGTGGCGGACATGCTCAAAGTGCGTGCCGTACTGGACAAGTCGGATGCGTATTTGATCGGTCCGAACTGTCCAGGCTTGATTAGTCCAGGCGTGGACGGCGAAGGCTGCAAAATCGGTATTATGCCGGGACACATTCATCTGCCAGGTAAAATCGGTGTGGTCTCGCGTTCGGGAACGCTGACTTATGAAGCGGTGCACCAAACCACCCATAATGGTTTAGGCCAATCGACTTGCGTCGGTATTGGCGGCGATCCGATTCAGGGCATGAACTTTATTGATTGCTTACGTCTGTTCCAGGAAGATCCGCAAACCGAAGGGATTATTATGGTCGGTGAGATCGGCGGTCAGGCGGAAGAAGATGCCGCCGACTTTATCAAAGCCAATGTCACCAAGCCGGTTGTCGCTTACATTGCCGGTGTCACCGCGCCTCCAGGAAAACGCATGGGGCATGCCGGGGCGATTGTGAGCGGGGGTAAAGGTACGGCTGAGGCAAAATTTGCGGCGCTGGAAGCGGCTGGTGTCACCGTGGTTCGCTCGCCGGCGGATCTCGGAGATGCCATGCTTAAGCAGTTAAGCTAATTCAGGCATTATTAGCCATTTTATGCAGAGCCTTAAGGAACCGTGTTTATGACCCAGAACGTAACCCTTGTGATGGCACAGATCAATGCCGTGGTTGGAGATATTAACGGCAATGTCGAAAAAGTGATCGAGGCTGCGAATGCCGCTAGAACCGATCATCAAGCGGATATTGTGGTGTTTCCTGAGATGACTTTAACCGGTTATCCGCCGGAAGATCTGTTGTTGCGAGAAGGGCTCTACCCGCAAATTGATCAGGCCTTATCGACTCTGTGTGAACAGATTCAGGATATGGCTGTAGTGGTCGGGTATCCAATGATGGATGAACTGGGTGAACGCTTTAATATGGCGGCCTGGATCGAAAATGGTCAGATACAGGGCAGCTATATCAAACAGAACTTGCCCAATTACAGCGTGTTTGACGAGCAGCGCTATTTTTCGCCGGGCAAGCAGCCCTGTGTCGTGGACTACAAAGGGATAAAATTCGGTTTGCTGGTCTGTGAGGACATCTGGAAAATTTCACCAGCGGCGCAAGCGGTAGAGGCGGGCGCTGAGATTCTGCTGAACTTAAATGCCTCGCCTTTTTCACAAGAAAAACATCAGGACCGTCTGAATGTGGTGCGGCGCCGTGTTAATGAAGTGAAGTGTCCGGTGATCTATGTCAACCAGGTAGGCGGGCAGGATGAATTGGTGTTTGATGGCTGCTCGTTCGCCATGTCCGGTGAAGGCGAAGTGATGGTGCAAGCTCCCGAGTTCAGTGAAGCTTATACGCCGGTGAAACTGATGAAGCAGGCGGATGCCTTAGTGATGTTGCCGGGTGAGCAGGCAGAACTGCATCAGGATGAAGCCCGTGTTTATCATGCATTGATGATGGGTATCCGCGATTATGTGGAAAAAAACGGTTTTCCCGGTGTCATCCTAGGACTGTCCGGCGGGATCGATTCGGCCTTGACCTTGGCGTTAGCGGTGGATGCGCTGGGAGCAGATCGTGTTGAGGCGGTGATGATGCCGTTTCGTTATACGGCGGAAATCAGCATGGAAGATGCTGAAAAACAGGCCGCGACTTTGGGCGTTAAATACAGTGTCAAACCGATCGAACCGATGTATCAAGCTTTCGAGTCTGCGCTCGCCGAAGATTTTGCCGGCTATGAAGCGGATGTGACGGAAGAAAACTTGCAGGCCCGTATTCGTGGCACCTTGCTGATGGCATTGTCCAACAAAACCGGCAGTATGGTGCTGGCGACGAGCAACAAGAGTGAAGTTGCGGTCGGTTATTCGACCCTGTATGGCGACATGGTGGGCGGTTTTTCGCCATTGAAAGATGTGCCGAAAACGCTGGTCTATCGTCTGGCGATCTACAGAAACAGTTTGTCAGAAGAGGTCATTCCCGAACGGGTGATTACCCGCCCGCCGTCGGCGGAGTTGCGTCCGGACCAGGTAGATCAGGATTCCTTGCCGGATTACGATACCTTGGATGCCATTATCAGGGCGTATGTCAAAGAAGATAAAACGCCGGCGCAGATCGTTGCGTTGGGCTATGATGAAACCGAAGTGCGACGCGTGATTCGCATGATCGACCGTAGCGAATACAAACGCCGCCAGGCCGCTCCGGGGATTAAGATTACCCATCGAGCCTTTGGGCGTGATCGTCGTTATCCGATTACCAGTCGTTACAGTGAATAAAAGTAAAACCTAAAAAAACGCCGCAATTCTTAATGAATCTGCGGCGTTTTTTTGATTGGTGACTTTTTTAGTATTAACTTTAAAGCCAGCTAGTTACGCTGTCACTAAAGCGCTCCCACCAGCCTTTGTCTTCTTTAGCTTTTGGAGTTTGCTGTGCCTGGGCTGGTTGTTCCTCCATTTCGGCCTGAGCTTCGGCTTCCTGCTGGAGCGTGCGGTTCAGTTCATACACTTTAAGCGTATCCTGGTAGTTTTGTTCCATGCCCAAAGCCGCATAGCTGTCCTTCATCATGTCCAGCGCTTGCAAGTTCATGACCGAGCGTGGGTAATTTTCTAAAAGCTGACGGCAACGGTTGGCCGCAGCTAAATAGGCTTTACGGTCATAATAGAATTTAGCCACCTGGTATTCGTGACGAGCCAGGCGGTTGCGGATGATAATCAGGCGCGTTTTGGCACTTTGTGCATAGTCGGTATCCGGATAGCGGTGAATCAGTTCCTGATAGTAGCGGAAAGCACGTTTGCTGGAAATTACATCGCGAGTCGCCGGGTCGGTGATCCAGCGATCCAGCCAGCTTTGGTTAACTGAGTCAGCCGCTAGGGCGCGCAAATAATAGGCGTAGGCCAGTTCTTTGTGTTTTGGGTAGAGTTTAATGAACTCTTCCAATTCACGAATGGCGGATTCTGGTTCATCGTAACGGTAGTAGGCGTAGGCCAGCTCCAGATAAGACTGTTCAGCATACTTTCCGTAAGGGAAATAGGCTTTGAGCTTTTCGTAATATTGAATCGCCGTATCCCAGTTTTCGTCGCTGAATGCTGTCGTTGCTTCCTCGTAGAATTCCTCTACGGTCATTTCGGAATCGGGTTTTTCAATGAGGGAAGAGCAGCCTTGCAAAGAAAATGTGAGCGCCAGAGCGGCGGTTAGCAGCGATTTTTTCATATTTCTTCGTTACAATATTTGAGAATCTTAGCCAAGATCCATATTAAGATTAATAAGATCAAAATTGTAGCATACTATTTTTCATAAACCCTTTGAATAACCAAGAATCCAAGCGATTTTTTTAATTGGATTACGCGCCTGTTGATTCGGTTATATCTGACTTTTCGGCCATTATTGCTGTTGTGCTTGTAAAGAGAGTGACGGCTTTGGATGGAAAGTGATAAAAAACGCCGTAAAATACAGCGCATGGCAATAACTTCTTCTATTTTTTAAACGCAGGTATCGCATTGAGTACACAGACATTAAATGCCCAAATTCCAGAGGAAAGTCTCGGACAACGCTTGGATGTGGCGGTTGCCAATCTTTTTACAGATTATTCCAGAAACCGCATTCAGCAGTGGATTAAAGAGGGCAAATTAACCTTGGATGGTGATGTGTGCACCAAACCACGCCACACAGTTTTAGGTGGTGAAAAGCTCGAGCTGCAGGCCGATATTGAAGAGAGTCTGGATACGCCTGCACAAGAAATTCCGCTGGATATTGTGTATGAAGACGATGCGATTCTGGTCATCAATAAACCGGCTGGCCTGGTGGTCCATCCAGGTGCGGGCAACCCCGATCAAACGCTGATGAACGCACTGTTGTTTCATGATAAGCGCCTGCGAGAGGTGCCGCGCGCCGGCATTGTGCATCGTTTGGACAAGGACACCTCCGGCTTGATGGTGGTGGCCAAAACTGTACCGGCACAGACCCATCTGGTGGAACAGTTGCAGCGTCATGCCGTAGAGCGTATTTATGATGCGGTGGTCGTGGGGAAGATGATTTCTGGCGGCACGGTGGATAAGCCGATTGGCCGCAATCCGCAGGATCGCAAAAAAATGGCGATTCGTCCGGTGGGCGGCAAACCGGCGGTCAGTCATTACCGCGTGTTGGAACATTTTCGAGAGCATTCGCGTATTCGCGTTAAGCTGGAAACTGGGCGCACTCACCAGATTCGCGTACATATGGCCTCCATCGGTTTTCCATTAGTGGGGGATCCTCTGTATGGCAAGCGTATGCGAATCCCTAAGCAGATGCTTGAAGAGTTTATCGAAGTGCTGCGCAATTTTAAGCGTCAGGCCTTGCATGCCGGTGCTCTGAGTTTGACGCATCCGGTGACCGGTAAAAAGATGAAGTGGAAGGTCGATATGCCGGAAGACATGCTCAATCTGATCGATACCTTGCGGGATGATATTGACGAATTTGAAGCGATGCATCAAGGCTATGACGAGTTCGATTACGATTACGGTGTGGAAGTCGAGTGGGTGACCGATGACGATATTCCGGAATAAGTGCCTGTTTCCGGCAATCAGGCCGATGCGTGCGTCCGAATGCATTTTAAAACTGAACAGGCCTGGTTGAATGCATAAGCCCACGCGAGCGCTAAGCTGTCCACACTCGGAGTTTATTATCCCCAGCTGGCCGGTACAGGCATCGGTTAAAGCCTTATGCACAACCCGCTGTGGCGGTGCCTGTTTGCCGCCTTACGACGATTTTAATCTCGCCCTGCACGTTGGCGATGACCCCGAAAATGTGACAAGCAACCGTCGTTGTCTGCAACAGCAGGGCGATTTGCCTTGTGCACCGTATTGGCTCAATCAACAGCATACGGTTGAGGTCGTCAATTTGGACTCTTTTGATCAGCAAGATTGGCAGGCCCCGATTGCCGATGCGGCTTGGAGTCGACAGACGAATCAAGTGGCGGTGGTGATGACCGCCGACTGTTTGCCGATCTTGATCACTAACCGTTCCGCCACGTTAGTGGCCGCCATTCATGCTGGTTGGCGTGGCTTGGCGGAGGGGATTGTCAGTAGAACCGTTAAACAACTGCCTGAATCTCCTGAAGCGTTATTGGTTTGGATTGGCCCGCATATTCGCCAGCCTTACTTTGAAGTCGGGCAGGATGTGTACGATGCGTTTGCCGAGTTAAATACGCACAATACGGCCTGTTTCACAGCGATAAAAGACAGTGAGGGCAAGTATTTGGCCGACCTGGCAGGCCTGCTCAAATTGGAATTGGCGGGATTGGGGGTCGAACAGATTTACGATAGTGAATTGTGTACCTATGCCGATGAATCGCGCTTTTATTCCTATCGGCGCGATGGCCAAACCGGGCGCATCGCCAGCCTGATCTGGCTGGCGCAGTAGTAGATACGTGCGACCTTGTCAGTGGCCGGTTTTAAGGAAGTAGTCCGCTTTTTCAACGTCTTCCGGCGTGCCTGAAATGACAATGTGATCCTGAACCCGGATCATCGTGTTCGGATCCGGATTTTCACCACGCACATGACCTCGGGCGATGGCGTCCACATGAACATTCAGTTCTTCGAAAGGCAGCTGTTTGAGGCGCTTGCCTACCGCATAGGCCTTCTCTTCCATTACCACACTGTGAATGACCCCGCCGGGTACATGACGTTCATCGAGCAGATTGTCGTCCTGCCCAGGATAGAGGTTTTCCAACAGTTTGTAGCGATCCTTTCTGGCGGCACGGGTTTCGCGCAGCACCTTGCTGGGCGATTGGCCGATCATTAACAGCAAATGGGACGACAGCATGATGCTTGATTCAAAGGTGTCGGGTACCACTTCGGTGGCCCCGGCTTCCAAAAACTCATTCAAGTGAGCATCGTCGATCGTCCGCACCAGAATGGGAATGTTGGGATGGTGCTGGCGTATCGATTTCAGAATTTTCATGGAAGCGTGATAATCACTGAACGTAATAATAACCGCTTTAGCCTTATCAATTCCGGCGGCGTGCAAAATGCGTTCTTTCGCCGCATCACCATAGTAGACCCTTTCCCCGGCATTGTGGGCTTCGTTAACCCGGCGAATGTCCATGTCGAGAGCGACAAAGTTTTCGTTGGCTTTATGTAAAAAACGGCTGACAGTTTGCCCGACACGACCGAAGCCGCAAAGGATCACATGATTGGAGAGGTAGACATTATCTTCGGCAATCGAGCGCTCAAATTCGGCATGGCTTTGCGAATAACTGCCTCGATGCAGAAAGCGCGTGATCTGGCCATTAAATTTCACCATAAACGGTGATATCGCCATGCTGATGACCGCGGCGGTCAGCAGGATATTGCCGGTGTCTTCAGGAAGCAAGCGGTAGGTGAAGGCGAGGGTCATTAAGACCAGGCCGAACTCACCAACTTGACCCAAAGAGATCGCGGTACGGGTGGAGACACCAGGTTCGTTGCCAAACAGGCGGGCAATGGTGTAGATAACGCCCACCTTGACCACAATAATGGCTGCTGTGACGGCGAGAATAATCCAGAAATGCTCCATCAGTCTTTCGAGGGAGATCAGCATCCCCACGGTCACAAAGAACAGGCCAAGCAGAATGTCCTGGAAAGGACGAATATCTGACTCGATCTGGTGACGATATTCAGTTTCGCCGAGCATCATTCCCGCGAGGAAGGCTCCTAGCGTCATCGAAAGCCCCATCTCTTCAGTTAACGCTGCGGAGCTTAATGCCACCAGCAGAACGGTCAAGGTGAAAAGTTCGGACGACTTTGCCGAGGCCACTTCATTAAACAGCGGGCGCAGGAGATAGCGACCGATGGCGTGCATGATAACCACGATGACGATCCCCTTGGCAAAAGCGACTAATAACGACATGGCCAGGGCATTTTCTTCCGGGTTGGTCATCGCCAGAGCAGGAATCAGAATCAGCAGTGGAATCGCCATAATGTCCTGGAAAATCAATATCCCTACTGCGGCACGCCCGTGACGTGACTGAATTTCCGTCTGCTCGGTGAGCTGCTTGATAACAATGGCGGTGGAGGAAAGGGCGAAGGCACAGGCCACGACAATATTGGTATTGGTGTCTAAACCGGCCGCCCAGCCAATTCCGTAGACGATGAGCCCGGTGCCGAGTACTTGAGCGCTTCCCAAGCCAAATACCAGCTTGCGCATGGCAATCATCTGCGACAGGGAAAATTCCAGGCCAATGGAGAACAGCAGAAACACCACCCCAAACTCTGCCAGCAGGGTGATGTTTTCTTCTTTCTGAATCCAGCCGAAGCCGAATGGGCCGACAATGATCCCCACAATGATGTAACTCAGAATAGGTGGGAAATGCAGGCGGCGGGAAACAGATACGGTAACCACCGCAATTCCTAATAATAAAACGATGTGTAGCAGCAGGTGATCGTTCACGGTTTTCCTTGATCGGTTTGATTTGTTTCGCGGGTGAATGCTGATTAAACAACGTCTTTGTTGCAGTTAGTAATCGATTTGTCGCTTACTTTGTCTATGAATCAGCATTATTCGGTATGGAGTTATTTTATATCAGGAACTTACTGGCTTTGAAAGCGCATTGAGAGATCAATTGCCTGAATATGTTTGGTGATCGCGCCTGTAGAGATAAAGTCCACCTGTGTGGTCGCCAGTTCCTTGAGATGATCGATTTCGACATTGCCCGACACCTCGAGTTTAGCCTGGCCATTAACCAGAGCGACAGCTTGATGCATTTCCGCAACCGTAAAATTATCCAGCATAATGATGTCGGCACCGGCCTCCAGGGCTTGACGGACCTCATCCATATTTTCGGTTTCGACTTCTACCGTTGTCCGCGGATGGTACGTTTTAGCGGTAAATACCGCTTCTTTGATGCCTCCGGCTGCCATAATGTGATTCTCTTTGATCAAAATGGCATCAAACAAGCCGATACGGTGATTAGTGCCTCCGCCGCAATGCACCGCATATTTTTGCGCCAGACGCAGTCCAGGAATCGTTTTACGGGTATCCAGCAGTTGGGTGCGACTGTCTTTCAATTGAGCCACATAGCGTGCGGTGACCGTGGCGGTTGCTGAAAGCGTTTGCAAAAAGTTCAATGCGGTACGTTCCGCTGTCAAAATCCCGCGTGCCGACCCCTTGAGAGTGCACAACAGTTGATTGGCTTCAACCGCTTGTCCTTCATCGATCGCCCACTCAATTTGAATCTTTGGATCAATTTGCCGAAATACTTCATTAAACCATGGACGCCCGCAAATGACGGCCGCTTCCCGGCAAATAATAGTGGCGGTAGCCTGGTTGGCTTCGGGGACCAGATCGGCGGTCAAGTCGCCATCACGGAGATCTTCTTCCAGTGCAATACGGACGGTTTCGCTGAGGTTTAAAAAGTAATCGATTGTTTGCATAGTCAGTTCGGCTTTAAATTCAAACTCGATTTCATTCGTTGACGATTGAAAATTTTGAATGAAAGAGTGGGATTGAAAAACGATAGTTATGTATTATACCTTAAGCGAGTCGTTCTTAAGCTTAAGAGTTGATTGCGTAGAGATAGAAGTGGAGTAGCTTAATTCGTGTACCAAGTTGATCCAAAGTCGGGTCTGTGTCAGCAAGCCGAATATATAAAAAGTCCTAATTATGATGAGCGTCCGCAAGGGTGTCTGCCGGAACTGATCGTAGTGCACGGCATTAGCTTGCCGCCCGCGCAGTTTGGTGGAGAAGCCATCACCAAGTTGTTTACTAACGCCCTGGATCCACATGAAGACCCATATTTCGCCAAGATTAAAGACCTGAAGGTTTCAGCGCATGCACTCATTCGACGAGACGGACATTTGATTCAATATGTGCCGTTTCATTGCCGCGCTTGGCATGCCGGGGTGTCCGAGTTTAACGGTCGCGAACGTTGTAACGATTTTTCCATTGGAATTGAGTTGGAAGGGACCGATCATACCTGCTATACCGCCAAGCAGTACGAAGTGTTGGCCGAGTTGATTAAGGGATTATGGCAGGCTTATCCTGGCTTGCAAAGTCATCAGGTCGTTGGACACAGCGATATTGCACCCGGGCGCAAAACCGATCCTGGAGCCTATTTTCAGTGGTCGGCTCTGGAACGTCTGCTGGCTTAGAAATGACCAGAACTAAGCTTGTTAATGTTAAGCAATCCAGCCTTTTTTTGAGGAGTTGGACGGAGGCGATTTGTCTTCTTTGGGGGAAAATTTCAGACATACTTCCCCCGATGTTTCTAAGACAACCTGGCTAGGCAGTTTTTTGGTTTTAAATCCAAATGCCTTGCAACCTCTTGGATTGTTGACGTCCCAGGTGATGTAGAAGTAACGGCATTTAAAACAGTCAACAGGATTAGTTTTATTCATAAAACAGGATAAAAATTAGTGAATTTTTTCTCGAATTAGGCTGTGCTAATATTCGCGCCATAATTTAGAAGAAAATGCGTAAAGTGCAAAGGGTGACGCATTTTAAACCAATTTCATTTGTCTATTTTAGACGTTGAGGATTTGGAAATTGCATTAACAATCGTGTTTTAATGATCGCTAATGGAATTCATTTTACTGTTATTTTGATTTAAAAGGGTATAAACATGAGTAAGATCGGCCTATTCTACGGAACGGATACAGGTAATACCGAGCGTGTTGCAGATATGATCAAGGACAAGATCGGCGCGGACATCGTGGATGTTTACGATGTGGCGACTGCCAGCGCGGACGATTTTGCAAAATACGACAAGATCATTCTTGGACAGCCAACCTGGTATTACGGTGAGTTGCAAAGCAGCTGGGATGATTTCTGGGAAGATTTTAAAGGCATTGATTTTACCGGTAAGACGGTTGCCTGCTTTGGATTAGGCGATCAGGCTGACTATTCAGAATACTTTCTGGACGCGATGGGCATGATGCATGATATTGCCGTAGAAAATGGGGCTACCCCGGCAGGCTATACTTCTACTGAAGGGTTTGAGTTTGACGAATCCAAGGCGGTAACGGAAGACGAAGAATTCTTTGTTGGGCTGGGGATTGATGAAGATCAGCAACCCGAGCTGACTGCCGGACGGGTTGATGACTGGGTCGAACAGGTCAAAGAAGAGTTTGGTATTTGATCGTTAGAGACGCTGACATAAAAAACCGCTTTACTGCGGTTTTTTTATGTCTGAAAGACATGAGCTGCCGGTTAAAAAACCGAACAGGCCTGTTCGGTTGTCAGATGATGAGGCTTAATCACGCAGCGTGATCGATGGCCAAGATTTTTCCGCGGCTGTTTTTAACAGGGTCGCATCGGCATCCACCACTACCGGGTTGTCCACCACTTCAAGCAGTGGCTGATCGTTGTGCGAATCAGAATAGAAATAACTGCCTTCCAGGTTCTGGTCGTGAGCTTTTAACCACTCCTGCAGGCGAATCACTTTGCCGTTTTGGAAGGAAGGAGTGCCATCCACTTCGCCGGTAAAGCGGCCGTCTACGACCTCCGGATCGGTCCCGATGAGGTTGCGAATACCGTATCGTTCTGCAATCGGGCGGGTCACAAAGCTATTGGTGGCGGTAATAATCAGCAGCTCATCTCCCTGGTTTTTGTGCAGGTCCACCAGTGCCTGAGCTTTAGGCAGGTAGATCGGTTCAATCATGGTCTGCATGAATTCGGCATGCCAGGTTTGCAGCGTTGCCATGTCGAACTGAGTCAATGGTTTTAGTGAAAAACGTTGGTACTCCATGATATCCAGCGTGCCCGCTTTATACATTTCGTAAAAACGGTCGTTTTCCGCTTCAAAAAAGACGGCATCCACAGCGCCTTTTTGAATTAAAAATTTTCCCCATAGGTAGTCGCTGTCGCCGGCGATTAGAGTGTTATCCAAGTCAAAAATTGCTAAAGCCACGTTAAAAAGTCCCGAATCAAAATTTTGCGCACAATCCTAAACGATTGATTGTTAAGTCACAAGCTGCATTTACCTGAAATTGTGTTGAAAACCGATTAGGGCAGCACCAAAAAATTTCTGATTGAAAAAATCCTAAAAATCAGGCAATAATAAGCGATATTTGTATTTAAGTTTTAAGGTTATTCGTGATAGATAAAGACGGATATCGGCATAATGTCGGTATTATTATTGTAAACAAGGAAGGGAAGCTTTTCTGGGGTAAACGAATTCAACAAGATGCTTGGCAATTTCCTCAAGGGGGAATTCGAGAAAATGAAACGCCGCAGCAAGCGGTGTTTCGTGAACTGAAAGAGGAAGTCGGTTTAGACCCTTCGGATGTGCGTGTGTTAGGGCGTACTAAAGATTGGCTAACCTACGACCTTCCCAAGCACTTGATTCGCCAGTACAGCCAACCTTTATGTATTGGTCAGAAGCAGATTTGGTTTATGCTCGGTTTGGAAAGCGAGCCTGAACGTATCGATTTGAGCCACCATGAGACACCTGAGTTTGAAGATTGGACTTGGGTGGATTATTGGCGCCCGGTTCAAGAGGTGGTCTGCTTCAAACAGTCTGTGTATCATCAGGCACTGACTGAACTGCAAGAGCTTCTGGACAAATTTTGGCTGCCTAAATAATAGTTGATAGTTTATGTGAATATGGACTGTTGCACCTCCCAACAAAGCCCCGATTAAGGGGCTTTGTTGTCTCTGCTAGGAGGTTAGTAATAACGTAGCGGCGGGTTGTTTACCCCGTGTGTAAAGCCGTACGTTGACCTTAGGTCAAACAAGACCGTCTAGCAATCGTCATTTGAATCCTTTTCCGGCTTCATATCATGAAAACGTAAGTCTCCTTTAATATGATGCAACAGGTCTGGGCTCATGCCGTAAACATGCAGCAGATCCTTTGGCTGCTTACAGTTTGTGGCCCCGCAATGTAGCGAAATTTCTCTTGCCAGGTTTGGATTAACCCCGTCCAGTGAGTGGGCAATTTCTTGCGGGCTCGCCGTGTTCACATTCACGGGATTGGCGTAGGCAAGCGGACTTGTAACAAGCAGACTTGCTATCAATAGCATGTTTCTAAGATTCATGCCTGACTCCTTGATGCGTCGAACACATCCTAAGAGCAAATGGGCGCTGCGTCCGTGCCCAAGGATGAATAGAAGCGATAGAGGAACGCATTGAAACAGCGCCCGTTTGTCGTCCTACAAAGGTTATCGCTTTTGGTTGCTTAATAAAAGATAATCATTCACCCTTGGTTTTGATTCTACGCTTATGATTTTCAAAGTGAAATTCTGTTATTTGCTTAAGCATTCAGTGTAATTGTTCATGACATTGCGATAAACAGGAAGCTTAAAAGATTTCAAAATATCCTGTGGCCGCTTTGTTTGCGCTTTCAAGAGCTTAGCGTATTTGTCTCTGCGAGAGGCTTTAGTTACCGTTGCATTGAATGAAAAATGCGTAAAAAAGTGGTATGATGCTCCGACTTTAATGAACCCTGTGATTCAGTTATTCTGCCTTTTTGAGTCCTTGTTGAGTCCCGAAAAGCCAGTGCAGCAAAGTGGCTGAATGCTTTTGAGCATATTCCTGATCCTTTGTTCAGCGTCTTGGAATACTAAGTAGCTGGAACCCTAGACGTTTAAAAAATTATGTTGGCGGTACCGATACGACCTATCTGTACTGACTCTGCTTCAGGCCCACCCAGCACCTGAAGAACTCGAACCAACCCGAGAGGACACATTATGAGCGAACAGTTTATTGACCAGGATCCACAAGAAACGCAAGAGTGGATCGATGCGTTAGAAGCCGTCGTCGAATATGAAGGCTCTGAAAAAGCCAAACACCTGATTGCGCATTTGATCGAAAAAGCCCGTGTTCACGGCATCGATATTCCCTATGCAGCCAACACCCCTTATATCAACACCATTCCACCTGAAGAGCAAAGCAACTATCCTGGTGACTTATCGCTAGAGCAAAAGTTACGCGCTATTCTGCGCTGGAATGCGATGGCGATGGTGGTGCGTGCTAACAAAACCACCAGCGTCGGGGGACACATTGCTTCTTACGCTTCAAGCTGTACGCTTTATGAAGTGGGGATGAACCACTTCTTTAAAGGTCCAAATCATGAGCAAGGCGCTGATATGGTCTTCTTCCAAGGCCATACCGCACCCGGTATGTATTCACGTGCCTTCCTGGAAGGGCGTTTGACTGAAGATCAACTGAAAAACTTCCGTCAGGAAGTAGACGGTAACGGTCTGTCTTCTTATCCGCATCCTTGGTTGATGCCGGACTTCTGGCAGTTCCCAACCGTATCGATGGGTCTAGGACCGTTGATGGCGATCTATCAAGCACGCTTCATGAAGTATATGGAAGCCCGCGGTTTGGCGAAAACGGAAGGGCGTAAGGTTTGGGCTTTCCTCGGTGACGGTGAGATGGATGAACCGGAATCACGTGGTGCCATTCAGCTGGCTAAGCGCGAAAAACTGGATAACCTGATCTACGTAGTCAACTGTAACCTGCAGCGTCTCGATGGACCGGTTCGTGGTAATGACAAGATCATTCAAGAGTTGGAAGGTGTTTTCCGCGGTGCCGGTTGGAACGTTCTAAAAGTACTTTGGGGTTCAGGTTGGGACAAACTGCTGGCTAAAGACACCACCGGTAAGCTGATCGAGCGTATGGGCGAAGTGGTCGATGGTGAATACCAGGCCTATAAAGCAAAAGATGGTGCTTACGTTCGCGAACACTTCTTTGGTAAGTATCCAGAAACCGCTGCTTTGGTTGCCGATATGACAGACGATGAGATTTTCCGTCTGACACGTGGTGGCCACTCGCCACGTAAAGTGTATGCAGCCTATAAAGCCGCCACCGAAACTAAAGGTCAGCCAACGGTCATCCTAGCGAAAACCGTTAAGGGTTACGGAATGGGTGAATACGGTGAAGCGGCGATGACCGCTCACCAGCAGAAAAAGCTGGATATTCACGGTTTGAAATATTTCCGTGACCGTTTCTCGATTCCGATTTCTGACGAACAATTGGAAAAAGACATCCCGTTCTACCGTCCGGATGAGGACTCCGAGATCATGTCTTATCTGAAAGCCAAGCGTGAAGCACTGGGTGGCGACATTCCAAGCCGCCAAGATAACGCTGAGCCGCTTCCGGTTCCTGAAATGGACGCGTTCAAAATGTTGACTGACGGTACGGGTGACCGCGAAATGTCGACCACCATGGCGTTTGTGCGCATTCTATCGATCCTGTTGCGTGACAAGACCTTGGGGCCGCGTTGTGTGCCGATCATTCCGGATGAAGCCCGTACCTTCGGCATGGAAGGTCTGTTCCGTCAAGTCGGTATTTACGATCCGGCCGGTCAGCTATACCAGCCAATGGATAGCGATCAGTTGATGTGGTACAAAGAATCGGCCAATGGCCAGGTACTGGAAGAGGGGATCAACGAAGCCGGTGCGATGTCTTCATGGGTATCCGCGGCGACCGCTTACGCCAACTATGGCGTCTCGATGATTCCATTCTACATCTATTACTCGATGTTCGGTTTTCAGCGTATCGGTGACTTGGCCTGGGCCGCCGGTGACTCGCGTGCACGCGGTTTCCTATTAGGGGCCACCGCAGGACGCACTACCCTTGAAGGGGAGGGGCTGCAGCACCAGGACGGTCACAACTTGATTATGTTTGACGCTGTGCCGAACTGTATGTCATACGACCCAACATTTGCCTATGAAATGGCAGTGATTATGCGTGACGGCATCAAGCGCATGATGCACGATAAAGAAGACGTTTTCTATTACATCACTGCGATGAACGAAAACTACAGCCACCCGGCGATGCCGGAAGGCGTCGAAGAGGGCATCATCAAAGGTCTGTATCCGTTTAAGAAATCGGAGTCTAAAGCCAAAGCCCGCGCTCAATTGATGGGTTCTGGAACGATCTTCACTGAAGTGATTAAAGCAGCAGAAATGCTGGAAACAGAGTGGAACGTGGCCGCTGACATTTGGGCAGCACCAAGTTTCAACCTGCTACGCCGTGACGGTATGGAAGTGACGCGTTGGAACATGTTGAACCCAACCGAAACGCCGAAAGTACCTTATGTCACTGAAGTCCTTTCTCAAGTAGAAGGTCCTTTTATTGCAGCAACCGATTATATTCGCGACTACCCGAACCGTATTCGTGAATATGTGCCGGGCGCATTCCACGTATTGGGAACCGATGGTTTCGGTCGTTCCGATACGCGTGCGCAACTGCGTAAGTTCTTTGAAGTGGACAGCTATCACATTGTAGTGGCTGCGCTTAAAGCACTCGCAGACGAAGGCAAGGTTGACGTGTCAGTCGTAACGGATGCTATGAAAAAATACGGCATCTCAGGCGAAACCGCCTTCTCGTTACACGTGTAATAAACACACCGCCCGTCTTGATCACGGGCGGTTTTGTATTGACTCAAACCCGGCCTAAAACCCAACAGGCCTGGTCTGACAAGCACTGACAACTTAACCTAAACCACGTCGGTGCGTTGATAAAAGGAATTCTTACTATGGCAACAATGCAATTTCATATCCCAGACATCGGGGATTTCGATTCGGTCGATGTCATCGAAGTATTGGTGGGAGAAGGCGATACGGTTAGTGAAGACGATTCTATTCTGACCTTGGAATCCGATAAAGCGACGATGGAAATCCCGTCGCCGGTGAACGGAACCATTACCAAAATGGCGATTTCGGTTGGCGACAGCGTCTCCGAAGGCACTTATGTGTGCGACATTGAGGTTGCTGGTGAAGCCGCGGCTGCAAAAGCCGAAACACCAGCGGAAGAAAAATCGGCAGAAGAGAAGCCGGCACCGGTTGCAGCGCCTGCTCCAAAAGCGGAAGCACCTACTGCTCCGGCTCCTCAGCCTGCGGCGGCGCCAGCAGAACAAAAACCAATCAATAAGCAGCCTATGGGGGCTGCGTTCCACGCTTCTCCATCTGTACGTGCCTTTGCACGTAAATTAGGTGCCGATTTGACGGCGGTTTCCGGTACTGGGCCAAAAGGACGTATCCAGCAAACCGACGTGGAAGCCTTTATTAAATCGGTGATGCAAGGTCAAGCAGCGGCGCCGGGCGCGTCCGGAGCACAGGGTGGCATGGGCATTCCACCAATGCCGCAAATCGACTTTAGCCAGTTCGGTGAAACCGAAACCGAAGAGCTGGGCCGTATCAAGAAGATTTCCGGTAAGCACCTGCATACCAGCTGGTTGAACGTTCCTCATGTCACCCAGTTCGACGAGTGCGACATCACCGAGATGGATCAGTTCCGTAAAGAGATGAAAGCCAATGCCGAGAAGCAGGGAGTAAAACTGACGCCGCTGGTCTTCGTGATGAAGGCGGTGGTCAAAGCGTTGCAAGACTTCCCAAGCTTCAACGCTTCTTTGAGTCCCGATGCGCAATCGCTGATCAAAAAATCCTACTACAACCTGGGTATTGCCGTCGATACGCCAAACGGTCTGGTGGTGCCGGTGGTGCGTGACGTCGATCAAAAAGGCATTTTTGAACTGTCTCGCGAATTGATGGAAATTTCCGCCAAAGCGCGTGATGGCAAGTTGGGGCCTAAGGATATGTCCGGCGGTACCTTCACGATTTCCAGCTTGGGCGGGATCGGCGGCACGCAATTTACGCCAATCGTCAATGCGCCAGAGGTGGCGATTATGGGCTTATCCAAAGCGAAAATGCAGCCAGTCTGGAACGGAAACGAGTTTGTGCCGCGCCTGATTATGCCATTCAGCGTTTCATACGATCACCGCGTGATCGACGGGGCTGAAGGGGTTCGATTCACCACCACGGTTGGTCAATACCTGACTGACTTGCGTCAATTGTTGCTGTAATCCGGAGTCGTATCAATGAGCAGTATTGTAGATATCAAAATTCCTGATATTGGCGATTTCGCCGAAGTAGACGTCATCGAAGTGTTGGTGAACGCCGGTGACGAAGTGATTCAGGACGACTCCATTTTGACGTTGGAATCGGACAAAGCGACCATGGAAATTCCAGCGCCGCACGCTGGTAAAATTGTAGCGATGAACATTGCTATCGGTGATAAGGTTTCTGAAGGGACGATCGTCGGCAGCATGGAAATTGCCGATGTCGAATCCGTCAGTGCCAATGTGGAAGAAAGCGTGGCCGCCACTGCCGCTCCGGCTGAAGATGAGAAAGCGGTTGACGCCCCAAAAGCCGTTTCGGCGGAAGGGATTGAAGCCGACATGCACTGTGAAGTGTTGGTTTTGGGCTCCGGTCCTGGTGGTTATACGGCCGCTTTCCGTGCGGCGGATTTGGGCAAAAAAGTGGTCATGATCGAGCGTTATGAAAACATCGGTGGGGTGTGCTTGAACGTCGGCTGTATTCCGTCTAAAGCGTTGTTGCACATGTCGGTGGTATTGAACGAAACCCGTGAAATGGGGGCGCACGGTATCACTTTCCAAGAGCCGGAAATTGACGTCAACAAAATGCGTGCCTACAAAGATTCTGTAATCGGTAAACTGACCGGCGGTCTGGCAGGCCTGGCCAAAGCGCGTAAAGTTGAAGTGGTGCAGGGTTACGGTAAGTTCAGCTCGTCTCATACGGTAACGGTTGAGTTGGCTGATGGTGGGACTAAAACCATCTCCTTTGACAACGCCATTATCGCCGCCGGTTCACGTGTGGTGAAACTGCCGTTTATTCCGCATGACGATCCGCGCGTCATGGACTCAACCGATGCCCTTGAGCTGGAAGAGATTCCAAAGCGCATGTTGGTGATCGGTGGTGGTATCATCGGCTTGGAAATGGCGCAGGTATATGATTCACTGGGTGCCAGTATTACAGTGGTGGAATTGGGCGACACCATCATTCCGGGTGCGGATAAAGACATCTCCAAGCCGTTACTGAAAAAGATCAAAAAGAAATACGAGAACATCTATCTGAAATCCAAGGTGACCAATGTGGAAGCCAAGGAAGATGGACTGGTGGTGACCTTTGAAGGCAAAGACTGCCCGGAAACCGATACCTTCGACCGTATTTTGGTCGCGGTAGGGCGTACGCCAAACGGTAAACTGATCGACGCTGAAAAGGCCGGTGTCATCGTTAACGACTGGGGCTTCATTGAAGTCGACGAACGTCAGAAAACCAATGTCGATCACATCTACGCCATCGGTGACATCGTGGGGCAGCCAATGCTGGCGCACAAAGCGGTTCACGAAGGGAAAGTGGCGGCAGAAGTCATTAACGGCATGCCATCCGCGTTTACCCCAATGGGCATTCCATCGGTGGCTTATACCGATCCGGAAGTGGCTTGGGCCGGTAAAACGGAAGAACAGCTTAAAGCCGAAGGTGTGGCGTACGAGAAAGGCGCTTTCCCATGGGCCGCTTCCGGACGCAGCTTGAGTTTGGGACGTGACGAAGGGATGACCAAAGCGTTGTTCTGTGCTGAAACCCATCGTCTGCTAGGTTGCGGTATTGTCGGGCCAAACGCCGGTGAATTGGTAGCTGAAGCCATGCTGGCGATTGAAATGGGCGCGGATATGCAAGACATCGGTCTGACCATCCATCCTCACCCAACGTTATCGGAAACCATCTGCTTCGCCGCAGAGATGGCCGAAGGGACGATTACTGACCTGATGCCTCCGAAGAAGAAAAAATAGTAATCATTACTTGTTTTTGCTTAAATGAAACCCGCGCTAAGTGTTGGCTTAGAACGCGGGTTTTTTATTTTAAAGATACCGTTCTGATGTTCTTAGCGGTCATTAAGATGAGTCTGGATATGCAAGACTATGGTTTGGATATTCATTCTCCCTCACCCCTATTGTTATGCGAAAACTCATCATAATGAAGAAGGATGAACATGGAAAATATCAGTAATAAATTTCTAACGGCCATTCATTTTTTAGCCGCTTTAATACTCATATTAATAGCGTTGGTGACCATTGGCTGGTCGGTTTATGAGATTTTTTCAAACCTTATGTTTGAGAGCAAGGAAGCCTTTATACCGTTAATACTGCAGTCTGTCGGCGCTATTATTATTGCGGCTGCAATCATTGATGTTGCGCAATACATGATTGAAGAAGAAGTGTTTCAAGACAAAGAGCTTCGTGACCCTAAAGAAGCGCGTAAGACGGTCACCAAAATCATCGTCATCATTTCAATTGCGGTGAGTATTGAAGGGCTGGTCTACATATTTAAGGCGGGGACAGAGAATTTGGAGCTTTTGCTCTATCCTGCGGCCCTTATTTTTGTTTCCTCAATTTCGATTGTAGCATTGGGTATTTACCAAAAATTAAGCCTCAGCGTTGAGGGAGACAAATAAACCGGCCTATTATTGAAAACCCACGCCCAAAAACGTGGGTTTTTTATAAGCTTAGTTGGATTTAAGCGTTATTGACGAGGCAGGTTTTCGACGGTTTGATCCGTCTGCCTTTATTTTTGATTAAAGTTCCATAAATGGGTAGTCGGTATAGCCTTCGGGTCCTGATGTATAGAACGTATCAGGATCGGGCTCATTTAGTTCGGCTCCTGCTTTGACTTTTGCCGGCAGGTCCGGATTGGCCAGGAATCCAGTGCCGAATGCCACTGAATCGGCCATATTATTGGCGATGACTTGAGCGGCTTCTTCCGGAGAATACCCCATGTTTACCATCAAATGCCCTTTGTAGTGCTCACGGGCAATGGGAATGACATCCGCTTGTTGTATGCCGAAGAAATCGGCGCGCATTACATGAAGGTAGGCTAGATCAAACTGATTCAAATGCTCTGCCAGATAGCGGATCCAACTTTCCGGATCGCTGTCTTTCATATCATTAAAGCTGTTGAGTGGCGACAGGCGAAGGCCGACGCGTTGGCTGCCGATTTCATTGGTGACAGCCGTTAGGATCTCGGTCAGGAAGCGCGCCCGGTTTGCTAAAGAACCGCCGTATTCGTCAGTGCGCTGGTTGGAACCGTCTCGCAGAAACTGGTCAATGAGATAACCATTGGCTCCGTGGACTTCAATCCCGTCAAAGCCCGCAGCAATGGCGTTGGCAGCGGCTCTACGAAAATCTTCCACAATACTGGAAATCTCTTCTTGGGTCAGTTCATGGGGGACGGTGTAGGGTTTTTTGCCTTCTGGTGTGTGTGTTTCACCTTCAATGGCAATCGCGCTTGCGCTGACCGCATCTTTACCGTTATTGAGCAGAGGATGCGCGGCTCGGCCAGCATGCCAGATTTGCAAGAATATTCGTCCCCCTGCGTTGTGAACCGCTTCGGTTGTCTTTTTCCAGCCGTCAATCTGTTCCTGGCTGTAAATGCCGGGATCGTTGCCAAATGCTGAGGTTTGCGGTGTGACCATGGTGCATTCACTGATGATCAATCCGGCGCTTGCCCGTTGTGAGTAGTATTCTGCCATCAGCTCATTGGGAAGGTGATGGAGAGCTCGGCAGCGTGTGAGCGGTGCCATAACAAAGCGGTTCGGAATGGATAGATCACCCAGTTTTACGGGTTGAAATAGGGGAGTCGTCTCGGTTGGCATGGGCTGTCTCCTTCTTCATGGGGAAGTCTGGGGCACTATTGAGATAGTACGAACATTTTTCCATTCTAATCATAAGGTTGAGGTTTATCCATCTTACGCTGATTTTTATAAGAAAAATGCTCTATTTATCAATAGGGTCGAGAGGGTTGAATGGACAGGCATACGCCAGGTTGTGGAATGAGCTCCATAACCTGGTTGGACTATCTAGTTTTGACGATTGCTGTTATCACGGCCTGAAGTCTGCAGTTTTCGGCTTCGTCTACGAGGGGGGTGTCCTGGTGGTTTTTGGCGATGGCGTGGCGGCCGCTTGTTGGCAGGCTTTTCAGTGTTTTCTTTTGCAGTGGCCTTTTGTTCAGCCGACTTTTCTGCAAATACTTTCGGCTTTTTAGGCTTTTTCGGTTTCTTTTTTTTCAGACCGAGTTTGGATTCGCCTAAAGGGTTGTGCGGTTCAAAGCCTGCAACGATCTCTCTTGGCAGAATCTGATTAATCAGATTCTCAATACTGACCAGCTCTTTGAATTCTTCAGCACACACCAGTGACACGGCTTCGCCGCTTTCTCCGGCACGTCCTGTGCGGCCGATGCGGTGAACATAGTCTTCGGACACGTGCGGCAGATCGAAATTGACCACGTGAGGCAGCTGGTCGATATCAATGCCGCGTGCGGCGATGTCCGTGGCCACCAGCACTTGCAGTTTATTGCCTTTAAATTCATTCAAGGCGCGCACCCGGGCGTTTTGGCTTTTGTTGCCATGAATCGCGCTCGCCTTAATGCCGCTTTTGTCTAATTGGGTAGCAAGCCGGTTGGCGCCATGCTTGGTTCGGGTGAAAACGAGCACCTGATACCAGGCCTGGTCTTTCATCAGTTGAATCAGTAATTTGGTTTTTTGCGCTTTATCGACCGGATAGATTTTCTGTTTTACGGTTTCAGCGGTGGAGTTTTTGGGCGTGACCGAAATTTCCACCGGGTTATGCACCAGCCCTTTGGCCAGTTCACGAATCTCGTTGGAAAAGGTGGCCGAGAACAGCAGGTTCTGGCGCTGTTTAGGCAGTAATGTCAGAATTTTTTTGATGTCGCGAATAAAGCCCATATCCAACATGCGATCAGCTTCATCCAGCACAAGCATTTCCAGGTGATCAAAGCGCACGGCGTTTTGCTGATAAAGATCAAGCAATCTGCCAGGCGTAGCCACCAGTATGTCGACGCCTTTGCGCAGGCGCATCATTTGCGGATTGATTTTGACGCCGCCGTAAACAACGGTGGAACTTAAAGACAGCTCTTGACCATAGGTTTCAACACTCTCACTCACTTGAAGGGCAAGCTCTCGCGTTGGTGTGAGGATGAGGGCGCGGGCCTGATTGGATTTGGCTTTGCGGCCTTGCGAGAGTCTTTCGAGCAATGGCAGGGTAAAAGCCGCGGTTTTGCCGGTGCCTGTCTGCGCGGCTGCCATGAGGTCATGGCCATCCAGAATAGCAGGGATCGCCTGGGCCTGGATTGGAGTAGGGGTGGTGTAGCCAGTGTTACTGACAGCTTTGGTGATGTGGGCATTTAAGCCAAGTTCGGTAAATTTCATTGGGTCTCAATTGGTAAAACCAGTGGCAGCGCTTTGGTAACGCCATGGTTGGGTACACTTGTTGGGTTGGAATAATCAGGTTCAGAATAAAACGGAACTTGGTGTATTTTAAAGGTTTTTTTTCCCGATATTGGATTACCTGTCAATCCTCGCGGCTATTTCCGGTTTATAGGCTCCGAAATCTGCTTAACTGCCATCTGTTTAAGATAGAGATCGGCACAGCTTTCTTGATGAAAGAGCTCAGAGCAATGGGCGCAGAGCGATGAAATAAAATCGAATTTTAAAACTGAACAGGCCTGTTCGTTTTTTCTGCCATAACGATTGTTGATTAGAAAAAATAGTAATCACCTGTTATTTTTGCTTAAATTGAGGCCGCTCAATTCCGATAGATGTATGGCAGGCTGATATGCCTAGGGAATAGCGTTTTGCTGTTCCCAATTTGCTTAAGGGGTAGAAATGTACCACGCCAGAGATTTTGGAACCTACAAGGCACTGCTGTTTACTCTTTGGTTAATCGGCCTTGTGTTGTCTAGTCAAGCCTATGCGCAAGCCGAAAATATGGCTTGGCAACTGTATAGTATTGAAGAGGGCCAATATTTTGATCCTGAGCAGCCGGAGTTGCGAACCAAGCTGAAAAAGGTAAAGGATATTTCGTTGGTTGGCGGCCATTATCTTTATGCTGAAGAGATCCGTATTGATCAGGATGGCTTTTATGTGGTCGATTTCAAAAACACCTCGGCGATAGACCGCTTTTCCTTTTATCTTTACGATCCGCAGAACAACCTGATCGCCAGTGCTTCCGGAGGGATTGGGAGCCCTGAACCCAACCCGTTTTTTCTTCGCCACGGGCGCACCTTTCATTTAAACGCCGGGCACTATCAGTTGCTGGCGGAAGTGTCTTCGCCTTATTTTATCGCCCAGCCAGTTCCCTATATTAATACGCTCGACGCTTACCAGCAGGAGATCAAACTGGGGAATGCCGTTGTGTTGGTCGGGCTTGGCATCTTTCTCTCTATGGGGATCTATTATGGAGCGCTCTCTTTTGCACGCTCGCGTAATACCGAGATTCTTTATGCGCTTTTCATTTTCTCTAACCTGCTGTTTAATGCCGGTGCACACCAGGTTCTGGCGCAACTCTTTAACTGGCATAACTTTTATCTGGTTTCTTTCCCTATCCTGTTTTCCAATTTCATTTATGTGCTCTTTGTGATGCGGCTTTTGGAGATTCATCCGGCAAAAAATAAAAAGCTCTACGCCATGGGTGTCGTGATGCTGTCATTGCTGGCGGTATTTGCGCTGTTTGCCATGCTGTCGCCTCACTGGATTAATGAGATGGCGCGTTTTGGCGTATGGGGGTTTCTGCTGTATGGGTTAGTGGCAGGGGTGATCCGTTCAATGCAGGGGAGTATTGTGGCGCGTTTGTACCTGGTTGCTCTAGTGAGCTTTATTGCTTTTGCCAGTATGGCGACGATACCGACGCGCTTGAGTTCAAATACCATCTATGTTGAACACTATGGTCTGGCGGCCATTGCGATGGAGGTGATTCTGCTTGCACTGGTGCTCACCTATCAGGTTGGTGAGCTTTACCGTGAGCGCATGAGAATACTGCTTCGCCTCGATCACAGTAAAAAAATGGCTCATACCGATGCCGTTACCGATATTCCAAATCGTTATGCACTGGAAATGGAATTGGCGTCATTCGGACAAAGCGCCTCTTTAACCTACATTGATATGGACAACCTGAAGTTTTACAACGACCGTTTTGGGCATGCGAAGGGCGATGAGATGCTAACCGTGTTTGCCAAACTGATGAAGCAGGGGTTAGGAGCTAAGGGCACTATTTATCGGATAGGCGGTGACGAATTTGCGGTAACCTGTCCGGATGGTAATACCTACAGGGTGCAGAAACTCATAGAAAGCGTTATTGAGGAAATGCATCGACTCGGTTTTGATCATTCTGGCGTCAGCGCGGGTTCGGCCTTTATGCATGAGGCGGCCAACACCTCGGATTTGAAACACTTGGCTGATATCCGCATGTACGAAAACAAGCAGCAACGTAAAAGCGAAAAACCATCACCGTTTTAATATGCGGAGATGGTCGTGCCTGCTCAAAAATGTTTGTTGTTAATGCGATTTTATTCAATTGCATAGAATCAGAATGAGAACTTTAGCCGTTTGTCCTGCGCTTACGCCCAAAGGTGTGGATTTAATAACTTTGCCCTGAAATGGCATCAGTCCAATTGATTGGTAAAGAAAACGATTCAATGTATGGTGGGGCATTTTTAGCGTAAAATGCCCGTCAAAATTAAGGGCATCAATTATGTTTAACAACCAAAAAATGAATAGTATTCGAATCAAAAGTTCAATTCCTACGGTGACATTGGCGATTTCAATGGTCATTGTGCTAGTAGCCGCTTACTGGATGCTAAAAATGCAGGAGCATTCAATCAAGTTGCAGGCGGATAAGTTTGTTCAATCCATTTCACTTACGCTCAATGCGGATCGCGATCTTTATCAGGCAAAAGTGGCAGAGCTAAACTTATTGGCTCACTATGGTTCAGCAGAGAAAAATGAGGCTTCGCGACTTGAAAATGCCCAACAGGTTTCGGATCGCTATGCTAAATATACGCAAAACATGCAGGATTACCCTGATGTGCTGGCTAAGTCAGAGGGATTCAAGTCTGACTTTGAGGCCTGGAAAAATCAATCGGACAGGTTGGTTGCAGCGATTGGTCAAGCCGATCAAAAAGAGATTGCAGCTTTACGCAAGGAAGAAGAACAGAGGTTTTCGGCACTGCGTGACAATCTTGATAAAGCGGGAGAAGCGGCCTTATTAAAATCCGTAGAAATGCGCGAACACCTGGCACAGCAATTGGATCAATTCAAAACCATCGCTCTTGTCATCATCGGTCTGATCCTGCTCGGTGCGCTATGGCTTGGTTACTCCATTCCGAGAAATATTTCCAGACAGCTACAAAAAACCATCCACGCCGCCAATGCCATTGCAGCAGGCGATTTCTCTAATACGATTGAGAGTGATGCAAAGGATGAAACGGGCCAGCTGTTAAATTCGATGAAACGCATGCAAGATACCATTCAATTGCTTTTGCATGACATGCATCATATGTCCGCAGAACACAGTGCCGGTGATATTGATGTTGTGGTAGATGAAGGTAAATTCCAAGGCGATTATCAAAAAATGGCGGCCGCAATCAATGACATGGTCCGTGAACATATTAATGTCAAGAAAAAAGCCATTGCCGTATTTGAGTCTTTTGGTAATGGCAACTTTGATGCCGATATCGAAAAACTGCCGGGCAAAAAAGCGTTTATCAACGAAACGATTGAGACCGTGCGCGGTAACCTCAAAGCGATTGCCGATGATACCAATATGTTGGTCCAGGCCGTTGCCAATGGGGAGCTTAGTAAATCCGCTGATGCCGATAAGTTTGAAGGCGACTGGAAACAGATGATAGACGGCGTTAACCACATTCTTTCTGGTATAGTGCAGCCGCTGAATGAAGCCATGAGTGTTTTGATGGAAATTGAGCAGGGTAATCTAACCAAAACAGTCAATGGAGATTACAAAGGCCAATTGGGTGACTTTAAACAGACGGTTAATAACACCGTCGCGAAACTGTCGGCTGTTATTAATGAAACCACCCAAGCTTCGCAGATTGTCTCTCAGGGGGCCCAAGAAGTTGCACAAGGAGCGATGGATTTAAGCTCGCGTGTACAGGAGCAGGCTGCCGCCATTGAAGAAACCTCCGCCACAATGGAAGAAATTACTTCCAGTGTCAAAAATAATGCACAGTATGCTAAAGAGGCCGCACAGGTGGTGCGTACAGTGCAAGGCCAGTCCAATACCGGATCTAAAGTAATGGGACAAACCATTGAAGCCATGAATGCGATTCAAGAGTCCAGCCATAAAATTTCCGACATTGTTACCTTGATTGATGGTATTGCATTCCAAACTAACTTATTGGCGCTCAATGCGGCGGTTGAAGCAGCCCGAGCCGGGGAACATGGACGTGGTTTTGCCGTTGTAGCCGGTGAAGTTCGCTCCCTTTCTCAAAAGTCAGCCGATGCGGCTAAGGAAATTAGCACCTTAATTTCGGAAAGTGTTGAGCGTATAGATCAAGGGACGAAGCTGGCATCTGAATCCAGTGAGGTGCTGTCGGCTATCAATCAATCGATTGATGGCGTTGTGAAGGTGGTTGAACAGATCGAACAAGCCTCCAGTGAACAAATGGAAGGAATCGACCAGGTGCATAAAGCGGTCAGCCAAATCGATGGTGTGACCCAACAAAACGCCGCTTTGGTAGAGGAGACTGCCGCCGCCGCCGACAGCATGAGTGAACAGGCCGAACGTCTCGATAGAGATATGGCTTTTTTCAAAATTAAATCAACTGGTGCCCACGTGGATACGCTCCTCATTCCTAAGATTTCAGCAGGGTCAGAATAAGGATCATTGTTAACCCAGTGCAGCCTGCAATAAAAGGCGAATTGTAAAATTTTTTTATATTGAAGCCCCGTGCCTGAAAGCGCGGGTTTGTTATTTTTATTGTTTGCTCTTATCCTCTTATCTCTTTGTTTAGTGGTCTTTTGAGTCTCTCAATCGATATGGTCTCTGTTATGCCATCGTGACATTCATAGGAATTCTTCTCACTTTCCCCGCCGCAGGATTGGATATTCAACTGGAAGAACTCCGTTAAACCTCTTTCAATCTGCAATACTTAAATCTTTTAGACGGCTTGGCTTAAAAGCCGCGCGTATTTGTATTTTTGAATAGTTTGGAAGGGTGATGTCTGCACGTATTTTTTCTATTGCCAACCAAAAGGGCGGAACCGGTAAAACGACCTTGAGCATGAACTTTGCCGCAGGCTTGGCGCAGCGGGGGCGGGCGTTGTTGATTGACGCCGATCCACAGGGGTCGGCGAGTCATTGGAGCCGATCGTCTTCGAACGATAAGCCGTTTCCGGTTTCGGTGATTTCGGTCGGCGGTCAGTTGTCACGGGAAGTAGGGCGTTTTGCCGAGGATTACGATTTTATTGTGATTGATTGTCCGCCCACCTTAGAAACCGGGGTGATGCAGTCCGCTTTGAGTGTGTCGGAATCGGTTTTGATTCCCGTTTTACCGTCCCCGGTGGATTTATGGGCGAGTATCCGGATTACGGATGCGGTTGAGCACGCCAGAATCCGTAATCGATCACTCAAACCCTATATTGTGGTGAATCAGTTGGAGCCAAGAAGTGCTTTGTCTACCGCCATGAAAGAGGCGTTGGAGGAATTTGATATTCCTGCGCTGCAGGGCGGGGTTCGTCGCCGGGCCATCTATCGTAATGCGGCCATAGAAGGGTTGAGCGTTTATTGCATCGGCAAGCGCGGACAGTCGGCGGCACAAGAAATAGACGACATTATCGAGGAGGTTTTATGACAACCGCAAAACCAAGAAGCACGACCGGTTCAAAATTAGCCAATAGCGTACGCCGCGCAAAGGCTAACCCAAAACAAGTGACGCCTGCAACCACAGCAAGTACCGCTTTGGTAAACACGCAAACGCAAAAAACGATTCATGAGCGGGAAACGATCACCGCCATGCCATGCCATCGCGTTTGGCCGGATTAGTGGGGTGTGTCGAGATGCACGGTGCCTTTTGAATAGGTGAAGTGTTATCGATATAGGCTAGGTGACGCTCTAATCTATTGAGATGTTCTATGGATTGTATAGGGATTTCCTTTCAATTCAGCCGCCGATTTTTTCATAAATAGCCGATAATAATTCCCGTTGATATTAGGCATTGCGGGAGAAAACGGTGATCGAAACTTACAACGATTTACATAAACTGATTACCTCTGAAATAGAGCAATATTTGCAAAACAATGACCAGGTTTCGATTAAATTTGAAATCGCTGACAATGGTTCCTGTGTGATGCAGAACAATAGTAACGGCAATAAGTTCAAATTTATGTTGGCGCGATTTGGCGATGAGTATAAAGTGGGATTTGCCTTCTTTGAAGAGTATCAGCCTCAGCCGGTTTGGCTGGATGATGTATTGAGCAGCAGTTTTGATGAGAATTTTGTAAAGACGTTAATTTGTGAGCATTTAGTATAGTCTTTTCTGTTCGATAGGATAGAATTGCTTGATTCTTCAGATAACTGACCAGGCCTGTTCAGTTTATAATTCGTTCGAATACCAGTAAAGACAGACAATACCCCATGATCCCCTGTTTCACCTACGGAACTTTGATGTGTCAAGACATTATGGATGAAGTCTGTGGTGAACCGCTTCAGCCAGTTTCAGGCTGGGTATCGGGGTTTACTCGCTTGCGTGTGAAAGGCGAGTATTACCCCGGTATGGTGCCACATGAAAGCGCTCGGGTTGAAGGCGTTGTTTATCTTGATGTCTCTGAGCGGGCATGGACGCGTTTGGATCACTATGAAGGGGAGGTGTATATGCGCCATCCGGTTGAGGTTGAACTCGCCGATGGCAAAATCCTGTTGGCAGAGACCTACCTTGTTCGCCCCGAGTTCGTTTCCTGTCTGGAATCAACAGCATGGTCGTTTGCGGATTTTCTTCATGACCGCAAACAGGCATTCCAGAATGAGTATCGAAATGATGGAAGTCTGAAGTAGAGCCTTACACTAAGGCGCACCCTTTCGCACAACCGAACAGGCCTGTTCGGTTTATTTTGTCCGGTTTTTTCGAAGCCCTCTTCTTATCCGTTATTGGTTACGGTTCAGGATAGTGATCGCTAGAACCATAACGGTTACTGGTAAATGGCTTTTTATTCAAACATTTGTTTATAAACAGATTTCATTAGTACAAACTATTACTTATTTGATTGTTAAGAATATTTATGGCTAAATGTAGCCCTTATTATAAGAATGTCCTAATGTTATAAGTTATTGATGGTGAGTGGATTAATAAATTTTGCGGCTCTGCTTGAACCCGCATTGGAGCAGGCCCAACTGGGTTTTGAAGAAGGTGGTGTTCCGGTAGGGGCGGCGCTTTTTGGTGCCGAGGGCAACCTGCTGAGCGTGGGCCGAAACCGACGCGTTCAGGAAGAGGATCCCTCCATTCATGGTGAAACGGATGCCTTTCGTAAAGCAGGGCGTCAAAAAACGTATCGCGACAAAATTCTAGTGACGACCCTGGCGCCTTGCTGGTATTGTTCCGGCTTGATTCGTCAGTTCAATATCGGCACCGTTGTGGTTGGAGAGTCGACGAATTTTGCCGGCCATCTAGATTGGTTGCGCGACGCAGGCGTTAAAGTGGTGGAATTGAACGATCCGCGATGCATGCAATTAATGGCCCGTTTTATTGAGCAGCGACCGGATATTTGGAATGAGGACATTGGAGAGTGTGAGTGTGATGCGCCTCATTAAACTGTCGATCTTGTTTGCGGGCTGGTTGCTGGGTGTTTGTGTATATGCCTCTCCGGCGGCGCTCAAACCGGTAAAGCTGCAGTTGAAATGGCAGCATCAATTTCAATTTGCCGGTTATTACGCAGCGCTGGAAAAAGGATTTTACCGGGATGCCGGATTGGATGTCTCCCTCGTTGAGGCGGATGTGGGTACGGATTCGATTCAGGCTGTATTGGCTGGAGAAGCGGAATTCGGGGTCGGCACCAGTGAGTTGATGGTGAATTATTATCATGGCGATCCAGTTGTGGTTCTGGCGGCGATTATGCAGCATTCACCGCTGGCACTGGCGACTTTGAAAGCTTCCGGGATTGCCAATATCCACCAGCTTGCCAGTCAGACACTGATGATCGAACCCAACTCGTCAGAACTGTTTGCTTACCTGAAAAATGAGGGCATTGAACTTGAGCGTTTGAGATTGGTTGAACACAGCCATCATACTCAGGACTTGATCGATGGTAAGGTCGAAGCGATGTCAATCTACACTACCGATGAGACGTTTGATTTTGAAAACCGAGGTGTTGACTATCAGCTCTTTCGTCCGTCGATGAGCGGCATTGATTTTTACGGCGATAACCTGTTTACCACTCAGTCGTTGATAGATCGAGATCCCCAGCTGGTTGACGCTTTTCGACAGGCCTCTCTTAAAGGCTGGAAATATGCCATACGCCATCCGGAAGAGATGATTGATCTGATTGTCTCCAAGTATTCGCAGCGCAAAACTCGCGCGCACTTACGTTATGAAGCAGAAAAGATGTCAGTGTTGATGGAGCCGGATTTCGTTGAGATCGGTTATATCAATCCCGGACGTTGGCAATCTATGGCCCATGCCTACGTTCAATTGGGGCTGCTGCCGGAAACGTTTAAGGTGGACGGCATGCTTTATCAGTTGGATAAGGAGCACGCCTACCAGCAGTTAAAACAACAGTTTTACTGGGCACTGGCCGTTCTGCTGGTGGTGATGCTGATGGCCGCCATTTTTTATCGACTTTATCGTTTGGCCAATCTGCGTAGAAAACAGTTTGAAACCCTGTTTTTAAATGCGCCGATCAGCTTGATGGAAGTCGATCAAAAAGGCGTTATTCATAACTGGAATCGTGAGGCCGAGAATACTTTTTTATACAGTGCTGAAGAAGCGGTGGGGCAGAATGCGCTCGACCTGCTCGTACCTAAACATCGCGCGGGTTCGGTTGACGCCATGATTACCTCTGCCTGGAAGAGCAATCAAACCACTTATTCGGAAAACCTGAATATTCGTAAAGACGGCCATGAACTGCTGTGCAACTGGGCCAATATGCCGATTGAAACCGAAGATAAAAATCACAAACACGTGATCTGTATGGCCAGAGACATTACCGCCGAAAAAGAAATGGAAGAGAAACTCTATCAGGCGGCGCATTACGATGACTTGACCGGTTTGCCAAATCGCGCTTTGGTTCTAAGCTTGTTGAGAGAGGCGCTGGCGGATGCCAAACGTCATCAGAGTCGATTGGCGGTGCTGTTTATTGATTTGAACGAATTTAAACCGATTAACGACAGCTTTGGTCACCAGGTAGGAGACGAAGTGCTGAAACAGAGTGGGCTGCGCATTCGACAGGCACTGAGACGAAACGACCTGGTTGGGCGTTTGTCGGGAGATGAGTTTTTGGCGGTGATCAAGGATTTGAAACATGAGGATCACTTGCAAAGGGTCATTGATAAGATTTACCAAGCGATTCGGCCCGTTATTGTGGTGGATGATTTGAAACTGAACGTTTCCGCAAGTATCGGCTTCAGTGTTTACCCTAAAGATGCACAAGATGTCCAGAAACTGATTCGTATGGCGGATCAGTCCATGTATCAGGTTAAGGCAACGGGTAACCGAACCGTGAATTAGCTTCCCGTTCAGACACCTTGAATAATGAGCAGGCCTGTTTGGTTTATCTTTCCCCTCTCCGCACATGGTGTGAGCTTGGAATGCGGATTTTTATTTTTTGACATGGTTTTACCTCGCGCCTCTTTTCGCAGTGAAACGACTCCATTATCATAGAGAGACACAAAATTGGATTGAGAGGAGAGGACTGATGAATTTAATTGAAGCCGCCAAAAGCCGTTATGCGACCAAAAAATTTGATGCCGGCAAACGCATTCCGGATGAGGTGTTTGAACAGATCAAAGGGTTGCTGCGATTAAGTCCATCCAGTGTGAATTCTCAGCCGTGGCATTTTGTCATTACGGACAGTGAGGAAGGTAAAAAGCGTTTCAGCAAAGCGGCGCAGGGTGTGTACAGTGCCAATGAGCCTAAGATACTCGATGCATCACATGTGATTCTGTTTTGTGCCAAAACCGAGATGGATGATGGTTATATTCAGCAAATCACCGATCAGGAAGATCAGGACGGCCGTTTTCCAACCCCAGAAGCCAAAGAGATGGCCATCAAGGTGCGCACCTTTTATGCCGATCTGCATCGTAAAACGCTCGGCGATACCCAGAGTTGGATGCAGAAACAGGTGTATCTGAATATCGGCACCGTTCTGTTAGGAGCGGGCGTATTGGGTGTTGACGCGGTGCCGATTGAAGGGGTGGATTTACAGGTGTTGAATGAAGAGTTTGATCTTATTAATCGAGGTTATGCCGCCGTGGCCCTGGTGGCGTTGGGTTATCACGATGAGGGTGATTTTAATGCCCGTTTGCCAAAATCCCGATTGCCGGAAGAGACTCTTTTCACCGTCTTAAAATAAACCTACATAGCTTGGTACGGAGAATTATTTTCTCCACACCAGAATTCGATTGTTCTGTGGCATCTCAATGTCGTCAATTAGGCTTAGCCCGGCTTGTTTTGCAAGCTGATTGCACCACTCAAAACCCTTAATGCCGCTTTGCGGATTGCGGCGTTTGAGCCATTCGTCAAAGCGCGCATTACTCTCACTGGTAAAACCTCCATGGTAGTTAAACGGACCGTAAATTATTACCAGTGCGTTGGGATTCAGCACCTGGCCGATATGGGCAAAGAAATCTTCAACATTCTCTTTGGCCATAATATGAAAACTATTGGCACTGAAGACGGCATCGTAGGTGCTCGACGGCCATTCATCTTCAGATACATTCAAACATAGCGGCGGCAGGATATTGTTGAGCTGTGCACCGGCAATCCATTGCTTGATGCCGTCATGCGACTCGATCAGATCGGAAGTCTGCCAAATCAGGTGCGGCATCTGTTCGGCAAAAAAGACGGCGTGCTGTCCGGTACCGCTGGCGACTTCCAATACCGTTTGTCGATCGGTTAAAAAGCCCTGAATAGCTTGCAAAATGACCTGTTTGTTCTCTTCGCAGGATTGGGCAAAGGGCTTGTTGAGTGAGGTTTGTAATGACACGTCTGAACTCGTCGTTATCGGATTGATCGAATTGAACTGGATTATAATGCAAACGCACGGGATTCGGGGTTTATCCTCGCTGCCGTTTAGGTTTTTTTATGGTTTCTGATTCGACTCTGCTGAATAACATCCGCCATTGCGAAATCTGTAAAGCGGCTCTGCCGTATCCGCCGAAGCCGGTGTTGCAGTTTGATCCGCAAGCTAAGATTTTAATTGCCGGGCAGACGCCAGGCATCCAAGCGCATGAATCCGGCATGCCGTTTAATGACGCCAGTGGCGATCGGCTGCGCGCCTGGCTCGGTCTCTCTCGTGATATGTTTTACGATGCCAGCGCCATTGCGATTCTACCGATGGGGTTTTGTTATCCTGGAAAAGGGGCCAATGGCGACCTTCCGCCCAGAGCGGAGTGCGCCATTGCCTGGCGTGAAGCTCTCTTGGAACAGCTGACTCAGCTTGAATTGACGTTGGTGATTGGCCGTTACGCCCATGATTACCATTTTGGAAAAGACGGCTTGTCTTTGACCGAACGCGTGAAAAACTGGCAGGCCTACTGGCCCCAACAAGTGCCGCTGCCGCATCCGAGTCCGAGAAATGTTCGCTGGTTTATCAACAACCCCTGGTTTGAAGAGAATATGCTTCCAGCTCTGCAAAAGCGAGTTGCCGAACTGGTTTTTGATCAGGATTGTTCATGATTAGCTCGTCTTTTTTGATTTATGAGGAACAAGATAGGTACCATAAATGAATCCTAAACAGAGGATGGAATCAGATGATAAGTGGTTTAGAGAAACACAAAAGAGCTCGTGGTAATCAGTGGGCGCGCAGGTTTGCGGCGATGGGTGTGATGTTGCCATTGGTTTGTCTGATCATGGAGTTTGAACCAGTCGTCCTGCTCAGAATGTGTGAAGTTGGTTGGTTGTCAGGTTTTCTGCTGCTAGCGACGGAAGGGGAGTTTAATGTGGCGATCCTTCTGGTTTCGATTGCCCTTAATGCCGGAATGTGGGGTTGTGTTGGCTGGCTAATTGGCTATCTTGCTTGCCGGAACCCTTCATCCTAGAGGGTTTGGTTATCTCTTTAATTCAGATTAGAATGGGTGAAACTCTGAAGAGAGGAGTATTCCATGCGCCTGTGCCAATCGTTTGTTTTGTTTTTCGTTTTGTTCTCTCAAGCCGTTGTGGCAAATGATAAGTCTATCCAGATTGAAAAAATGGCCAGCAATTTGGGCGTGGTTTGGGGAATGGATTTTGTGGATTCCGACCGAATCATTTTTACCCAACGGGGAGGGAAGGCAGGCCTGTTGGATGTGTCAGATCACCGTGTGATCTGGTTATCCGGTGTGGCGGAGGTGCATGCGCAAAATCAAGGTGGGTTGCTGGATGTGGCGGTTCCTCCGGATTATGCGGAAACAGGCTGGCTTTATTTTACCTACAGTAAGCCGGAATTGATTCAGGCGAGAACCACGTTGGCGCGGGCTAAATTGAAAAATAACGCTTTGACGGATTGGCAGGATCTGTTGGTCAGCGATTCGGCCAGTTTACGCAATATTCATTTTGGCAGTCGCATCGCCTTTGACGGCAAGGGGCATGTGTTTTTCTCGATTGGCGATCGCGGGGTGAGATCCAACGCGCAGGACTTAACCAATCATGCCGGCAGTATTCTTCGTCTGAATATGGACGGCAGTGTGCCCAGGGATAATCCGTTTGTAGATCATGCACAAGCGTTGGATGAAATTTGGAGCTACGGCCATCGTAATCCGCAAGGTCTGTTTTACGATATGAAAACGGATCGACTTTGGGAGGTTGAGCATGGACCGAGAGGTGGGGATGAGATCAACTTGATTGAGAAAGGGCGCAACTATGGCTGGCCGGTGGTGTCCCAAGGTCTGGAATATTTTTCGGATTTTGCGGTAGGGGTAAAGCATAAGGCGGGGATGCAAGAACCGATTAAGGTGTATATACCGTCCATTGCCCCGAGTGATTTACAGGTCTATGACGGTGAGGAGTTTAAATCCTGGCAAGGTGACCTGTTAACCGGTGCCCTGAAACTGCAGCACCTGAACCACATTGTTTTAAATGCCCAACAGCGGCCGGTGAAAGAAAATCGCTATTTGCAACCCCTCAATCAGCGCCTGCGCAGTCTGGCGATCGATAAAGAGGGACGAATTTATATCGGGACCGATTCTGGCAATATTTATCGTTTGACCCATTCTAATAAGCATTAAAATAGCCGCATCGAACTTGTTTAAAAGATAGCATGCAATGAAGAAAATTTGGGTGGATGCGGACGCCTGTCCGGTGGTGATTAAAGAAATCTTGTTTAAAGCGGCCCAACGTACGCAAACCCCATTGACCTTAGTGGCCAATCACGCCATACGCGTACCGCCGTCAAAGCTGATTCAGTTTCGCCAGGTAGAAGGCGGTTTTGACGTCGCGGATAATTGGATTGTGCAGCAATGCGAAGCCAATGATCTGGTGATTACTGCAGATATTCCACTGGCGTCGGAAGTTATTGCCAAAGGCGCTTTGGCCCTCAATCCGCGCGGCGAGTTGTATACCGAAAGCAATATCCGCGCACGCCTTAATATGCGTGATTTTATGGAAAGCTTGCGTTCCAGCGGAGTTCAAACCGGTGGGCCGGATGCGTTAAGCCAAAGAGACCGCCAGGCTTTTGCCAATCAGTTAGACCGCTGGTTAGTGCAAAATCGATAAGGTTCTCAATAGATTACAAGTCTCTGACCGGTCAACCGCTTGCGGTTAGATTGGTCAGCTCAGTGGTGATTAATGGAATTAGAGAAAGCCGGACAAGGGCTAAAAGTTTAGTGCTTCTAGAATGCAACGCAGAGCCTTTAGGCCCCGCTTGTATTTTTTAGGACACGATGTCCAATAGTTCTACATCAAAGATCAATGCAGAGTAGGGGGCGATTTTCCCACCGGAGCCTTGTGGGCCGTAGGCCAGATTATGCGGAATGTACAGACGCCATTTTGAGCCGGTCGGCATCATTTGCAGCGCTTCGGTCCAGCCGGCGATTACGCGGTTAACCGGGAATTGTGCTGGCTGACCACGCTCAACCGAGCTGTCAAATACAGTGCCGTCAATTAAGGTTCCGTGGTAGTGGGTAGAAACCACCGATTCGGCAGTCGGTTTTTCGCCGGTTCCGGCTTCTAGAATTTCGTACTGCAATCCTGAATCGGTAACCATGACACCGTCCTTCTTGGCATTTTCAGCCAGGAAAGCTTCACCTTCGGCCGCCGCCTTTTGCGCTTTTTCTGCTTCTTTGGCTTGCATGATTTCATTGATTTCCTGAAACGCTTTTTGAAAATCGTCTTGGCTGATCGGGCTAGGAGTGCCTGATAGAGAGTCAATGACACCGGCAGCGATGGCCTTGGCATCAATACCGTCAAACGGATCGGCGGCAAACTGATCACCCATTTGGCGGCCCAGGCTATAGCTTACAATTTCAGCCGAGGTGGTATATTTTTGTGACATTTCTGTCGTCCTTTAAGTCGAGAGTAAAAAGCGGGATTTTAACATATATGGCGTTTGGTTTTTGCGGCCGCGATGGGTTTTATGTAAATCGACGTCCAGCCGTTTCGATTATTTTATTGCGCTATGGCGGGCTAATCGTCTATGGTTGTAGAAATTGACATAATTGTGCCTTAATCCATTGATAATGATGTTATGAAACCGGTCATTCAGGAACAAAAAACAGGTTGCGCCATCGCCTCTGCCGCCGCTGTGGCAGGAATCAGTTATCAGCACGCTAAATCGGTAGCCAATGGATTAGGCATCTATGCAGAAGACGATGCTTTGTGGTCTGAAACGGATCATATGTTAAGGCTGCTTGGACGGCTTGGAGTCAGTGTAGAGGCGCAAACCACCCCCTTTTCGTCCTGGGAGGCCCTGCCCGATTGTGCTCTGCTTGCCATTAAATGGCATTTGGACAATAGCAAGCCCTATTGGCATTGGGTCGTGTTTGTTCGTGATGGTGATGGCAGCTATGTACTTGATTCGAAAAAGAGTTTGAAAAATCATGTCAGAACCGATTTTGGGCGTATGCAGCCCAAATGGTTTATCAAAGTAAACCTGGATTGAATAACATAATAACGGTTTTCAAAATTGAAGGATATTTAATGATGCAGCAAACTGTGGGATACAAATTGATCACCGGGCCGGATGACGCTTCCTTTTGTGAAAGAGTCACCCAGTTGCTTAATGAAGGTTATGAGCTCTACGGTTCACCGGCATTGACCTTTAATGGTGAACAAGTGATTGCAGCGCAAGCGGTGATTTTAAAATCAAAAGAGCATGAGGACTCTTAGATACATCTTTGAGTAATAACAGAAATTATTTGCACTTCGGTCTGTTATGGATACGCTGAGCCATACCCTGTGGGGCGCCGCTCTTTTCGGAAAACGTGGCCGCTTTATGTTAGCCATGCTTTTCGGTGCCTTACCGGATCTGGTTTCTTTTGGTTTATGGCTGCCCGCCCATTTACTGACCAATGGGTTTCAATTTGGCAAACCTGGTCTTGCACTGATTCCTGATTGGGTTGTTGTTCAATATAACCTGTTTCATAGTCTTCTGATCGCGTTTGCCGTGATCGGTCTCGTGGCTTTATGGCGAAAAGACGTGGCCTTTGCGATGCTGGCCTGGCCGTTTCATATCCTGTTGGATATTCCGTTCCATACAGCCGATTTTTTCCCTACGCAGTTTTTATGGCCGGTTTCAACGTCATTTTATGACGGCGTTGCATGGAGTCATCCTTGGGTATGGTATTCCAACATTGCAGGATTGATAGTGCTTTTCTTGTGGCGCTGGCGACATGGAGATTTTAAAAAACGCCCAGGTTAATTTGACCTTCCGAAAATCATATTCATCGATGCTAGATGGTCGGTGAGTTAAGTAAGTAGTCGTTTGATCTTATTAAAGAAAACAAGATCGTTTTGTGCGGCGTATAATGACAAAAATTTGAATTCAAATTAAAGGCAGATAAACAACTTATAAATTGAATTCAAATCGTTCCATGGGTGCGCGTTTGAGTACCTCTGTTTTATTGCCTTGTTTGTGAGAACCGTCATGCCTGTTACGATGCAGCCTGCTGAAATTGCTGTTGAACTCCCTGATCCAGTTGAAGCCGAAGTAGAAACCGATGAGAATCAGTTTGACGAGTTTCTGGATCTATTAAAAGCGCTGATTCGCCAACCGAGCGTGGTAGGAGCGGAGCACGCCTTTTTCCGAGTGTTGCAGCGCGAACTGGAAGAGCGCGGCGCCAAGGTGACTTGGTATGAAGGTTTGTTGGTGGCACAGGGGAATAATCCGGACAGTTGCCACTTTTCCAGCCATATTGACCGTCACGGTTTGATCTGTACCGGGCCTAACGAGTTTCAGTTTGCTGCTTTTGTCTCTGGCAAACGTACCGATCTGTTGGGTACGGATGTGGATCAAGAAATTAAATTGACGTTGATGAACCGGTTTGAAAACACGCCGGTACTGGCTTATGAACCTTGGTCAGGGGCTTATCGCGGCAAAGGCCTGATCGATAACGCTTATATTTGCGAGTATCGCAATAACCTGATTTTTGAGGTGGAAGGGTTGGAGCATTTGGTGGCCGGTACGCCGGTCGGGTTCAGCGACAAACTGAAAGTGGAAGAGGGGCTGCTTTCCGGGCAGCTGGATAATGTCCTCACTGCGGCCATGCTGGTGCATCTGTTTAGTCTAGGCTATCAGGGCACGGCGTTTTTTACTGCGGAAGAGGAGTGTGGCGGCAGTTGGCGTTATCTGCTCGAGTGGTATCGCCGTTTCGGTAAATCCACCAACCAGCTTTATGTACTGGATACGAGTCCATACCGTAACCGGGAAGAGGCTGACAAGCAGTTAGTGACCCTGCGCAACCGCGACGAGCATGCGGAATTTCATGTCGAAACCACACAGAATCTCGCACGACTGTGTCAACAGCTGGATATTTCATTTGGTTTCAAAGATCATTACATCGAACAGTTAAATCAGCAACGTGTCGGATCCGGACAGTCGCGTCAACCACTGGGTCGCACCGAACTTGGCCGTATCTGTGCCAATGCCAATGGATTGGTGCACGGTACCACTTTGCAGATTCCGACGACGGGTTACCACACTATGAATGAAACGGCGTCGATTGCGGCGTCTCGGGCTTTTTTGACTTTATTGCGTCACATTGAAATCAATGCACTTAACGGGCCATAACCGATCGGTTTTTACCTCACTGGAAAGGGGGTCTTACGGTTAACCATGGTAACGGTTTTGGTTGACAGCCAGCGTTAAGCTTTTTTTCTAGGCTTAACCGTCGTATGATTGCAAGAAGTTGATCTTTCTTTAGTTTCAGCAAATAGTGAGTTGAAACAATTTGAGGGTGGGCAGTGCATGTCAAAATCTGCTGAGAAACATAACCGAATAGATATTCCGTCGATAGGTTCAATCTTTGCCTTAATTGTGTTTCTCTGTGCCGCTGGTTTCGGTACCAATCTCTACTTCAGTGTCCAAAACAAGCAAACCTTGTATCAATCCAAACTGAACATGGTTAAAGCACGGGTTCAGGCGACGTTTCAAGATTCTCTTGAACTGTTAAACCGTGAATTCAGTTTTTTAGTCGCTCATTACGGTTCGATGCCGGCCATAACTCAGGCCATTGCTACAAGGGATCGGTTGAAGCTTTATGATTTGGTCGCTTCTGATTATCTGATGCTTAAAAGGCTTGAACCGCATTTGTATGTAATGCATTTTTTTGACCCTGAAAACATCACCATTTTGCGCATGCATAAGCCCCAGAGCTTCGATGATGACCTCACTCAGTTAAGACCGATTGTGGCCTATGTCAACCGCAACAAAAAGCAGGCCAGTGGATTCGAAGGCGGAAAAAACGGCGTTACTTATCGTATTACCACCCCGATGTTTGACCGCAATTCCAAGCACATAGGGGCGCTGGAGTTTGGTATTCGTCCCCAATATTTTGTCGATGCTCTCAGGCAAAAGTTTGATATTAAGTCGCGTATTCTCGTGAAGACCGACAGCCTGAAGAACTTAAGTTATGAAACACATTTTGAGAAGATCAGCGATTATTCGATTATTTATACCGACGACTTATTTAAACAGATCAAGCTGGGGGTGCATCAAGATGATGAATTTGTCGACTATGACGACCGTACCTATCTGATTATTTCAGACGTTTATCTCAAGACGTACGATGGTAGGGAGTTGGTGCGTTTTCAGATTCTGGAAGATGTGACTGAGTTCAGTGAAAAGCACCGTTATGAATTGCAATTCCATGTGATGATGAATGTCGCTCTGTTTTCAATTTTCTTTACCATTCTCTACGTGATTTTCAACCGTTATCACCGGAAATTAATTACTGCTGTTCAGGCTCTCAAGGTATCAAAAAAAGTGCAGAAGGAGATTACGCATAGCAGTTATCGGGATGAGTTGACGCATGCGTACAACCGTCGTTATTTCAATAAAATTATGACGCAGCTTACCGAAAAAGGCAGCGAGCAGGCAGAACATTACAATTCCGTGATTTTTTTCGATTTGGACTATTTTAAAAAGATTAATGATGATTACGGCCATTTGGTGGGGGATGAAATTCTTAAAAGTCTGTCCGCTTTTGTGAGAAGCCGTGTGCGTGATGATGACCTCTTATTCCGTTGGGGAGGGGAAGAGTTTTGTTTGCTGTTGCAAAACACCTCATTAAATGAAGCGATTGAAAAAGCCGAAGAGCTTAGAGTTAAAGTCGCTGAACACACATGGACGAATAGAATAGAGCTAACCATCAGCATCGGGGTAACTGAAATTCGCCCAGATGACAGTCTGGTTTCATTACAGAACCGTTTAGACGCACTGCTATATAAGGCGAAAGCGTCCGGAAGAAACCGTTACATTTCGGAGTGAGCCTTTGATGGAGACAAAAGCCGAGATGAATCCTTATCTGCAGTACGCCCGGTTAGCCGGTATTCTCTATTTGATTATCATCGTCTGCGGTATTGGCAGCGAAGTGTTTATTCGCTCCAATTTGATTGTGGCTGGGGATGCCGCGGCGACCACAACGAACATCCTAGGGTCGCAAGGTTTATTCCGATTAGGCTTTGCCGCCGATGCAATTATGCTGTTGAGTGATGTGGCGATTGCCGTGCTGTTTTATCTGATGTTCAAACCGGTCAATCAAACACTATCGCTAATGGCCGCCGCGTTTCGCCTTATGCAGGCCGCCATTATCGGGGTTAATCTATTGAGCTATTATGCAGCGATGTTGCTGTTGAACGGCGCAGGCTATGGCATGAATGCCGAAGGCGGGTTGGGGGATAGTCAAGTTCAGAACCTGTTGTTGATGACTCTGGATGTGCATGGTCACGGCTATGACTTGGGGTTGATCTTCTTTGGTGTTTCCAGTTTGATCCTTGGATATTTGATGATTAAATCCAGTTATTTTCCTAAGTTATTGGGTTATGGCTTGATTGCCGCAGCGGCGGTGTATTTGCTCGGCAGTTTCAGCCGGTTTCTCTTTGCCGAAGCCCTGGGAGTGATTGAACCGCTTTATGGGATTCCTTTGATGACCGAGCTCGCTTTGTGTTTATGGTTGTTGATCAAGGGTAGCCGTCTTGCACACTGAACAGGCCTGTTTAAATTTCTGCTGCTGCAAGAAAGCCATCTCTCAAGGGCTGAACCCACGGGGATGCGCTTAAGTGGAATGGATTGATATTCCAACCGAACAAACCACCGCCGTTACCGATGCTTTGCTGGCGATGGCGGCGGCGTTCAGTGCGCTCTACCTCAAACGGATCAGCCAGGCAGAGCCTTTTAAAATTAAGCTTTGGTTCTGGGTATTTTCACTGCTCGCTGCCGCCAGTCTACTAGGAACAAGTGCTCATGGTTTTAAATTAACCGAAGCGCAGCAAACATTGATCTGGTCTCTACTCTATCTGGCACTGGATGGCGTGATCGCGCTGTTTATGCTGGCTGTGGCTTATGAGATTTGGGGGGAGCGCATGGCACGGCGGTTTATTCCTCTTGCTGTGGGGTTGGCTATAATGGTTTTTCTTGTGCATCTGCTCAGGTCTGAATTCATTGTGTTTATTATCTATGAAGCCGTAGGGATGGTGTTGGCGCTATTTGGCTATATTTGGCTGGCGTTATCGAAAAGGCGTTCTGGTGCTTGGTATATGGTTGCAGGAGTATCTGTCTCTCTGTTAGCCGCGATGGTTCAAGCGGGTAAAGAGTTTACATTCAGTTTTATCTGGCCATTTGACCACAATGGTGTTTACCATGTGATGCAAATGGTTGGGGTTGCGCTTTTATGGCTCGGTTTAAGAAAAAGTCTCTTGCTGCGATAAGCGCCCCTTTGCTAATACGATAAACGCTATGGGTTAAGGTCATGCATGTCACGCAAAAACCAATCGGATTTTGGTCGGCCGTTTCGATGGGAGTCGGCGCTATGGTCGGCGCCGGCATTTTTGCACTACTCGGGGAGGCCAGTGCCATTGCTGGCAGCGCGGTATACCTCTCATTTATCATTGGTGGGCTGATTGCGTTGTCGAGCGCGTATTCACTGGGTAAACTCGGCGCGGCGTTTCCATCTTCGGGAGGCATGATTGAGTATTTGACTCAAGCCTACGGCGTGGGCTATTTCTCCGGCACCATGAGCGTGATGCTCTATTTTGCCGCCGTGGTGTCCTTAAGCCTGATTGCCGAGGCTTTTGCCAATTACACCATCACTTTTCTACCACAACACGCGTCGCCGATTTGGCACCCGGTTTTAACGTCTGCCATTGTCATTCTCTTTGTGCTCATCAACTTAAAAGGGGCCAAGGATGTGGCGTTCTGGGAGCGGCTGACGGTGGCCCTGAAGCTGCTGGTGTTATGCGTGTTGGCGATTGCCGGGATCATGGTGTTACAGCCAGAACTGCTGTCACCCAAACATTATCCTCCGACCAGTTACATTTTTTTCAGTTTGGCGGTGACCTTTTTTGCCTTCGAAGGCTTTAGGGTAATTACCAATACCGCTGAAGACATGCCTGATCCGGCCAAAACCTTGCCCAGAGCAATGATGACGGCGGTGTTGTTGGTTATGCTGCTGTATGTCGGGATTGCGTTTGCGGTATTTGGCAATTTGCCGGTGCAATCGGTGATTGAGGCCAAGGATTTTGCTTTGGCTCAGGCCGCGTTACCGGTATTTGGTTCGATTGGTTTTACCGTGGTGACGGTGATTGCGATGATTGCCACGGCATCGGCGATTAACGCCAACCTCTACGCGGTGACGAATGTGACCTATCAGTTGGCCAAGGAGGGCGAACTGCCGCAGGCGTTCGGCGTGCCGATTGCGCACAGCCGGGAAGGCTTGGTCATCAGCGGGGTGCTGGTCATAGTGATGTCGTTGCTGTTCGATTTAAACGAGATTGCCGCCATCGGTTCGATCTCAGTGCTGTTTGTACACGCTATTACCCATATCGGCCATTTGAAAATCATTAAGCAAACCGGAGCTTCCAGGTTATGGGTGGGGATGGCGATTGGGTTGTCGTCGCTGGCGATTGGGTTGGCGGTGAGCTATGTTTTCCAGCAGTCGAACCATGTGATATGGATTCTATTGGCGTTTTTAATGACGGCGTTTGTCAGCGAATTTTTGCTGCAGAAAATTCATAAACGCGAAGTGAAACCGCGTATGCTCTAAAAGCAAGTTAATGAGATTGTCTTGGATTCGGTAGAAACCGGGCAGGCCGGTTAAAAGCAGCAGATAGAATTAGGGCTTCAGCAGCTTGGGAAGCCCTTGAATAGAATCGATTAAATAGGCTGATTTCGGTAACTGTTCGAGATCACGTTCTTTGAACTTGCCGGTTTTGACCAGGGCCGCCTGAAGTCCCGCATCCATCGCACCTTGAACATCGCTTTGCACGTCATCCCCGATCATCAGGCATTCATTCACGCTGAATCCAGTGGAGAGCACCGCTTCAGAGAAAAAGTGGGCATCCGGCTTGCCCATGATTGTCGCCGTTTTACCGCTGGCCCACTCCAAGGCGTGGATAAAGACACCGGCATCCAGCTGTAAACCATCGTGGCTCATAAAGTATTTATTCTTGCCGATGCCGATCAAGGGCATGCCTTGCTCTAATAACTGGAAAGCGTGATTGAGATTGGCGTAATTGAGGTCGTCTTGTGCATCGCCGAGGAGAACGCAATTGGGCTTATCACTGCACAGGTCGGCAAACTCCGCTAGAAGGTTGGGGTGCAACAGACAAAAGGGGTGGAGCTGGTGCGTTTGCAGATAATGTTTGGCAGCCATAGGCGCGGTAAACAGTTCCGATGCGTCCAGTTCAAATCCCATAGAGTGCAGTTTGTGCAGGATCTGTGTGGACGATTCGGTGGCGGTATTGGTGACGAAACGCACCACATACCCCTGTTGGCGCAACCAGCTCAGGGTTTTCGTCGCTCCGGCAATCGGATTGTCGCCTGCGTACAAAACGCCGCTTAAGTCGAGCAGAACGACTTTGATCTCGGACAATGAGTGAGAATGGGACTGTACAGGGGGCACGATGATTCTCCTGAATAGCAGAGTGAGGCCGACTTCGATCAAAAAAGGCAAGCGCTGATTAAACGCTTTTCTGATGTTTATCTTACCGCTTTAACAAGGAAGTCGCATGCTTTGCGAGACGAAATCGAACAGGCCTGTTGAGAATGGCAGAGCCTCGATCAAGCGCTGATCAGTGTGAGCACCAGCGGTAAGACAAATGCCGAAATGGAAGCGGACAGGGCCATTGCCAATCCGGCAAACGCGCCCATTTGCGGACTGATCTGGAAAGCCCGCGCGGTGCCTAGCCCATGAGCTGTCACCCCCATGGCGACACCTTTCACCGATTCGTCCTCAATTCTGAATTTGCGTAACAGCCAAGTGCCGATGGCAGCGCCAAGAACGCCGGTAATCACCACAAACACTGCGGTTAAGGTAGGAAGTCCGCCGATTTGTTCGCTGATCCCCATGGCAATCGGAGCGGTGACAGATTTAGGAATCATCGAAAGCATGGTCTGTTCACTGGCACCAAGCCATTGGGCGATAAAGTACGCACTGACACCGGAAAAGCTGATGCCGATGATCAGTGCCACAGTTAACGGCAACCAAATGGTTTTGAGTTTGCGTAGCTGAAAATAGAGCGGAATGGCTAAGGCTACGGTAGCAGGTCCGAGCAAAAAGTGAATAAATTGCGCACCGGAAAAGTAGTCTTGATAGGGCATATCTAGCGCCCACAGCAACGCAATAATGATCACGATTGCCCAGGCTACCGGGTTCAGTATCGGGTTGTAGCGCCCCCATTCATAAAAGCGCCATGCCACCAGATAGCACACCAAAGTCAGGGTCAGACCAAACAGTGGATTGGCATGCAGATAAACCCAAATGGCCGACGGTGACATCATGGTGTCTCCTTAGAATCAGGCTGAGATGGCGAGTGACCGGAGCAGCGCATGAGTAATAGCATGATTCCGGCGGTCACCAGTAAGCCTAAAATCGTGCTGATCAGCAGAGCCAGCAAAATAGCCAGCCATTCGGTTTGCAGGCGTTCCCAATGCACCATCACCCCGACCCCGGCGGGAATAAACAGCAGTGAAAGATGCGCAAGAAACTGTTGCGCGGTGGGTTCCATTTTCAGCGCCAGCGGCTTCTTGAACAATAGAGTCAATAGCAATAACAGCATGCCGATCACCGGACCGGGTACGGGCAGAGCCAGTTGCAGAACAATCAGTTCGCCAATCAGCTGGTAGACCAGCAACAGGGTAATCACAGACAAAAACGACATGGGGCTTTTCTATAGGACTCTTCGCTTGGGACAATCGGTTTTAATTATTTGAAATTTTTGAAAATACATTCGGCTTTTTAGCCAAGAATATAGGTAATTTTTATTCAAATCAAGCGTTAAAAAACCGTGCGAACTTAGGGATGATAGCAGCGTTTGATCGATAAGCGGTTTTCAATCGATTAGCCTAATCATAGGAAAATTTTATAAGTTATCACGGGGAATTGCTTACAATTAGGGGCCGTTTCTTCGTGATGTAAACGGCATTCTATAAATCTTAAAGGAGAAGCACAGATGAAATATGAACTGGTGGTACTGGGCTGTGGCTCGGGCGCTTCTTCCATTTATGACGGTCTGGTCAGCAGCAGTTTTATGTTGCTGCGAGAAAATGAACCGTTTTGTCTGGTGGATCTTGGCTTGTGTGTCGGCAAGCAGGTGCTCTCTTATTTTGGCCATTTTCCGGAGCATATTTTGATTACTCACAATCACAGTGACCATGCGGCGGAGCTGCCGGTGGTGTTACGTGTGGAGCAGGCACAGGGGCGCAAACTGACCGTCTTGGCCCAAGAGGAGGTCGCCCATCGTCTGAAAACCCATCGTCTCGCAGAGCATTTGAGTTTGATGAGTGCCGAGGAGTTGGCAAGCTGGAAGACCGCTTCCAGCGGTGAAGCGATTGCCGTGGACGATCAGGTAGCGGTGACCTTTTTTGAAGGTGTACACTCCGAGTTCAGCTGTGGATTTCTGCTGTCAATTGACGGTCAGCCTCGGTTAGCCTATACCGGTGACAGTAAGCTTGATGAAGCGCTGTATTCTCAATTGGATTCGGCAGGTGTGTTTATAATCGATTCACGCCCAAAAGCCAATGCCTGGCATGCCAGCTTTGACGAGGTCAAGCCCTGGTTGAAAGCCGGGCGTTATATTCTTGGACACGGTTTGGATATGACGCATGTGCGGGTGCAGAAAAAACAAGGTTGGCCGTTGTTGTTGCCCGGGGATCGTATAGAGTTTTAATCGATCAAAATCTCTGCGTGAGGATGATAAAAGTATGAATATTGCGGCTGTTGTTAAGGAGTTGATACGCTGGATCTATGCGCTTTCCCCTTATTTTTGGCTGGATCGTTATTTTAAAAACAGGGAATTCGCATTTGAACCGGAGTCTGATTCCTGGCAACAACTGCGCAACCGGCGCCTGTTCCTGTCGGAGTTTTACATTGTGGGCTGGCTGGTTTTGGCAGCAGGCCTGTTTATTTTAAGCAGTCTTTTTTCTCTGCCGCAATGGATTGCGTTGTTATTAGGGTTGCGCATTATCGGTATTCTTAATAAAGAACTCGGGGTGATCCTGTTTGGCATCTGTAAAATCACCGAAGGCACGGCCGTGTCGGCAACCGGGCGGGTGATTGTGCTCGCCATGGTGAATTACCTGACGGCGATGTTTTTGTTTGCTGGCGTCTATCAAATCGTGGGCGCCTTTGCCGAAGTTCCTGATTATTTGCTGGGTGCGTGGCAAGCGCCGTTAATGCAAGCCATGCATACCCAGTTTGCGCTGAGTCCGCCGTTTGTGCCTGCTGATTTGCTCACCTGGGGTGTTTTGACGTCGCATGGCCTATTTTGTTTTATGTTCGGCACTATCGTGATCTCGCTGTTCGTTTCTTTGCTGAACGTCAAACCGTTAAAGGCCTGAGGAGTCTTCAGCGTTTAAAGAAGTTCAAAATTAAACTGATGGCAATGCTGGTCAGGATCATCGAGGTAAAAGGGATGAAGAGCTCGCCACGGGCGGTTTGAATGTGAATGTCGCCGGGCAGCTGGCCAAACCAGCTTAGTAAACCCGGTGCCCATTTAACAATGACGCCGATCACTACCAAAAGCAATCCGATGAGAATTAAAATTGAAGCCATAGCTGCGTCTATCCATTTGTTACAAGGCTTTGACCCCTTTTGTGAAAAGATTGCAAACAGGTTGATCTATTTGCGATCTGTTTGCATTATAGACAGGGTAAAGAGATCTGTTAACGATTTCAATCTAACCCGCTAAGGGCTAAAGGAGAAGATCATGAAAAAGGTGACGGCAGGGGTCAGAGCACTGGTTGCAGCCACAGCTGTGGCGACACTGTCTGCGTGCAGTTGGGTAAAGGTCAGTGAGCAGGGCGCGCAGGTGAGCGTCAGCAGTTATGAGCAGGTAGCGTCCTGCGAGAAACTCGGTTATACGCGCTCGCTGGTTAAACACAAAATCGGTTTTATTGAGCGTGATGCAGACAAAATGACCGGAGAATTGACCGCGTTAGCACAAAACGAAGCCGCGTTGATGGGCGGGGACACCATTGTGCCGCGTGCCCCGGTGAAAGACGGGGTGATGGTATTTGATGTTTACCTCTGCAACCCTAAAAAATAAACGCAGATTAAACTGAACAGGCCTGCTAGGCCTTCATGGCAAAAGGAGTTCGATGTGAGATTACAGGGTGCAAAAACCGTTCGATCAGCTATGTTGTTGGTGTTGGGGATGTTAAGTGCCACGCCCGCGGCGTTTGCCGAAGATGTAGTGGACGAACGTAATATTGGCATGGAACTGGCGCGCGATCTGGCAAGTGAAGCGATTACGGCGTGCCGTGAAAAAGGCTATTCTGTCAGTGCGGTAGTGGTGGATCGCCACGGTAATCAACGTGTGGCGTTGCGTGATGATTTTGCCTCCAAGTTTACTTTGCAAATCGCCGAGGAGAAAGCCAATTCAACCATTATGTCCGGGCTGAAATCCGGTGACTTCCGTGCCCAGCGCGGCGATATCCGTCCGGAGTTGAATCATGTGAATGGCGTATTAATGATGGTCGGTGCGGTACCGATCATCAGCGGCGGGGTACGTGTTGGGGCAATCGGTGTCAGCGGTGCGCCCGGTGGCGAAAAGGATGAGGCGTGTGCCCTCAAGGCATTGGAAAAGCTGGAAGATCGATTGGCGTTTTAAGTTTTTCGGTTCTTTGAAACTGAACAGGCCTGCCGGAAATAACTCCTGGCAGGCCTGTTTGCTTTTTAAGGGAGTTGTCGAAATCTTTTCTTAATAGCTGCTTAAAGTTCTGCGGGGCCGTTATAGCGCAGTTGCACCAGAACGCCGAATTGTGGGTGATCCAGGTAGTGAAGCTGATTCGGGCGAATCTTGCGGGCTTCTTTGAGTTTGAAAGACCAATACTCCGGGGCGACGAAAGGCGCATTCTCAGCGTAGCCGTTTTCATTGGTTGGCATCAGCTTTTGATGGTCAATAAATTCATCGATAATGCGATCCGGGATACGACGCTCCAGATTCAGGTCGAAATCGACATGGGCATAGCGGCTTTTATAGAGCTTAACGGTGCCATAAACATTGGTGGTGCCGTAAGCACCTTCAATACTGATCTTCGGCATTTCCTGGTCGCCGGCGGTATTTTGTGACCAGGCCTGATGAAACAAGATGCGATAACCTTTTTTGGGGCTGAGACGCGCCGCTTGATCGGTGAGGGCGTTGGCTTGGGGTTTAACTTGCATGTCACCGCTATCCTGCTGCCCGTCTAATAGTGCCTGCAAAGAGAAAGCCGACTCGATTTCCGGTTCTTCAATGTCTTCCGGCCAATACTCTTCGGTCCAACTTTTGAGGGCAAAGGTCTCGAATACAATCACTTCCAAGGTGTAGTTGGGAATGGCATCTTCACCGTTGGCGGGTTGGGTAAACTTCGGAGGCGGCGGGGGCAGAGCAGGTTGTGCCTCTGCCGTCGATTCGACCGCATTGGTTATACCCATCACTTCTACCTTGTCTGCGGCTTGCGCGACAAAACTCAATGAAGCCAGGCTGCCGATCAAAAAGGTGCGCGTTATCTGCTGAATAAAGGTTGGTGTGGCCGATTTCATCTTGTCGGTTCTTAAATAAGAAGAGTTCATAGTGCGATTGACTGTACCTTAAGCGTCCGCTTTTATCGAGCGAATCATCAACTCAATGGCTGCGATTCGGGATTCCAATGTTGGCATTGTATCGAAAAATTTCAGCTCGGTCTGACCTTTTAATTGGTAGTTCTTCGGATAGGCCTGAATCAACTGAATCAGCTTTAACGGGTCGATATTTGGTTGATTATTGAACTGCACGCGAATCATCGCTTCGCTGGCATCCAGTTTGGTGATGCCGATCGGTTCGATCAGCAATTTGACCTGAGTAACGGCAAACAGGTTTTTAACCTGATCCGGCAGCAGGCCGAAGCGGTCGATCATCTCCACTTCCAGTTCATGCAAGGCATCGTCGTTATCGGCGCTGGCAATGCGTTTGTAGAAGACCAAGCGGCTGTGAATATCCGGCAGGTAGTCTTCGGGAATCAACGCCGGTACCCCCAAATCCACTTCACTGCCGGTATGCAATGAGGTCGTCAGTTCCGGCTGCTTACCGGACTTTAAGGCCTTGACGGCGCGTTCCAGCAGTTCGCTGTAGAGGCCGAAACCGATCTCCTGAATCTGTCCGGACTGACCGTCCCCCAGCAGTTCCCCGGCGCCGCGAATTTCCAGGTCGTGGCTGGCAAGCATAAAACCGGCACCCAAAGTGTCGTGCTTGGCAATTGCAGTCAGGCGTTTTTCGGCATCGGCGGTGAGCAGCGATTTGCCGGCGGTAAACAGGTAGGCGTAGGCGCGATGATGCGACCGACCGACACGGCCGCGTAGCTGATGCAGTTGCGCCAGACCGAACTTGTCGGCGCGGTGGATCAGAATGGTGTTGGCGGTTGGAATGTCGATTCCGGTTTCAATGATCGTAGTACACACCAGAATATTGAAACGGCGGTGGTAGAAGTTCTCCATCACGGTTTCCAGTTCGCGTTCGTTCATCTGACCGTGGGCGTAATCGACCTTGGCTTCCGGAATCAGCGTCTGCATGTCTTCGACCATCTTCTCGATCTTGTCGACGTTGTTGTAAAGCAGATAAATCTGTCCGCCGCGGCGGATTTCACGCAGGCAGGCTTCGCGTACCACCTCCTCGTTCCACTCCTGGACAAACGTCTGCACGGCAAGACGCTTGGCCGGCGGGGTGGCAATGATAGACAGGTCGCGCAGGTCGTTCATCGCCATATTCAGGGTGCGCGGAATCGGCGTGGCGGTCATGGTCAACACGTCCACTTCGGCGCGCAGTTTTTTCAGCTGCTCTTTCTGGCGCACGCCGAAACGGTGCTCTTCATCGATGATAATCAAGCCGATATGGGCGTATTTGACGTCCTTTTGAATCAGCTTGTGGGTGCCGATGATAATATCGATTTTGCCTTCTTCGAGGTCGGCGAGAACCTGCTTCTGTTCCTTGGCGGTCTGGAAACGCGACAGCACTTCGATACGCACCGGCCAGTCGGAAAAACGATTGCGGAAGTTTTCCAGATGCTGTTGTGCCAGTAGGGTGGTTGGCACGAGAACGGCGACCTGTTTGCCGTCATAGGCGGCGACAAAGGCGGCACGCATGGCCACTTCGGTTTTACCGAAACCGACGTCACCACACACCAAGCGATCCATCGGCTTGGCACTGTGCATGTCGTCAATGACCGCTTCAATCGCCGCCTGCTGATCGGGGGTCTCTTCAAACGGGAAGCTGGCGGCAAAGCGTTGATAGGCTTCTTGCGGGGTTTGGAAGGCGTAACCGGGGCGGGCTTCGCGTTGCGCATAAATATCCAGCAGCTCGGCGGCGACGTCATGGACTTTTTCCGCCGCTTTGCGCTTGGCTTTGTCCCACTTGTCGCTGCCCAGTTTATGCAGCGGGGCGGTTTCCGGGGTCGCTCCGGTATAGCGGCTGATCAAATGCAGTGAGGTGACCGGTACATACAGTTTGGCTTCACCCGCATATTCGATCGTCAGGAATTCGCGCTCTTCACCGCCGACATCCAGCGTTTGCAATCCCTGATAGCGGCCGACACCGTGGTCGATATGGACAATCGGGCTGCCGATATCGAGTTCGATGAGGTTGCTGATGGCGGTGTCGAAATCGCTGTGCTTGCGTTTGCGGCGGCGTTTTTGCACCACGGTCTGCCCGAAAATCTGCGCTTCGCAAATGACGCTGATGTGCGGGGTGTGAATCGAGGTTTCCAGCGGGCTGACGACAATCGTATAGGCCTGATCGGATTTTAGGGCTTCCTCCCAGCTATGCACGATATGCGGATGCTGTTTGTGTTTGCCGAGCAGAGTCATCAGAGTTTCACGGCGCCCGGTGCTTTCGGCACTGTAAATCACACGTCCTTGGTTTTCACCGCAATAGTGATCGCAAAAGGCGTTCAGGCGCGCCAGCGGATAGTCGCTCTGCGGCTGCACACTCAGATCAGGCAGGTTCAGGGTGTCAAACGAAACGGTGGTTTTGCTATTGACCGCTGTTTGCAAGGTAATGCGGTGATACTGTTTGAGCGTGGTCAGCAGTTCGGTTTCACCCAGGATCAGTTCCTGGGGTGGCAGAATCGGGTAATCGGGATTGTGCTGGCCGATCTGGTAACGCTCGTTGTAGTCGTGCTCTACCTGTTGCAAGGTGGTCTGCAGATCATCAAGATCAAAAAATTGGGTATTGTCCGGCAGATAATCAAACAGTGATGTCAGGTGTTCATGGAACAGCGGCAGGTAGTATTCGAGTCCGCCGACTGCTTGGGCGTCGCTGACCTGCTGGTAGAGCTGGCAGTGACGGCTGTCATCACCGAAGGCGAGTTTGAATTTCTGGCGGAAGCGCTCAATCCCCTGCGGGGTAAAATCGTACTCCTTGGCCGGTAACAGCTGGATGCGTTCGATCTGTTCGATGGAACGCTGGCTTTCCGGGTCGAAGCTGCGGATGGTTTCGATCTCATCATCAAACAGGTCGAGGCGGTAGGGTAGGCGGCTGCCCATCGGGTAGAGGTCGATAATGGAGCCGCGAATGGCAAATTCACCGTGCTCCATCACCTGGCTGACGCGTTGATAGCCGCCGGTTTCAAGTTTTTGTGCAAACTGTTCCAGGTCAAGGCGTTCACCGGTAGAGAGTAGAAAGGTAAACGCTTGAATGTAATCGTGCGGTACGACGCGTTGCATCAGCGTGGCGAGCGGTAAAATCAGCAGGCCTGTCTGAGTCTGCGGCAGGCGATAGAGGGTTTTTAAACGCTCGGAAATCAGGTCCTGATGCGGGGAAAAACGGTCGTAGGGCAGCGTTTCCCATTCCGGAAAACTCATCAGCGGCAGATCAGGGGCAAAAAATCGCACTTCGTCCATCATGCGACTTGCGCTTTGGGAATCCGGGGTGATCACCACCACCAGGCCTGTTGCGTTTTGGCAGTGGCGGGCAATGGCCAGACTCTGTTCGGCGGAGTTTAGATTAGCCCAATAGGAGCGGTGCCCTTGAAGGGAAATGGCATTAAGATCGAAAAGTGAACGTTTGTTTGTCATGTCAGATGCGGGTAGTTGCAGTGATGGGTTGATTCGCGGTTGTGCTTATCAATTAAAGCGCACTATTTTAAACTACGCGTCTGGCTTACGAAAGTGGCGTCTATTCCGTACGCTTTGAATTCTTGTTTAGCGGCAGGTTATTGAGTTCGACGCTTTCAAGGTGAGTTGTTGTTTAAACCAGTGGACATAAAGGATAAGACATGAACTGGGCATTTAATTGGGTACAGATTATGGCGCACCATAAAAAGCTGCTAGGGGCCTTGCTGGCGTTGTTATCTGCAATGTGTCTGTCGGGATTGGTTTTTTTTGAAAGTCGTCTTTCCTGGCAGGCCTGGGGGATATCGGCCTCGTCATTGGTGGTGATGTCTGCGGCTTTGGCCTGGTTGTTGGCGTCGGTTAGAACTGCGCTGGTTCAGTTGGGATTGGGTCTTTACATTCTGTTGATGACACTTGGCGGCCTTGGTTGGTTGGGGGTGGTTTTGGATGCGAACAGTGTATTGGGTCTGGTGGTCGTGATGACCTTGATGACCAGTAATCTGATTCATGTCTTAAGCAGTCTGTTACGCGAAATGGCGCGTGGTCTGTTTCAATTTGATGCTGTTGCGGAAGCCCTAAAATTGAATCACCGCCCGATCTTTCTCTCCAATTTAACGACCTTGCTGGGCTTTGTCTTTGCGGCCTGGTATGAACCACAACTGCAATCGATGGCGGTCGTGGTGACGCTAGGCGCCATTTTAAGTTATGCCGTGACTCTGAGCTGGTTGCCGCTTATTTTGCTGAGTTGGTTATTGGAGTTCAGGGTGGGGAATCCATCTGATCGTCACGGCTACCTGTTTGTACTGGATTGGATGAAGCGCTATCCGCGTTTGAGTTTGGCGTTGACGCTGGGGATGTTAACGCTTCTATTGGGGTTGGTGTTGAGTCAGCCGATGATCTGGAATGCCATGGCCAATATGTGGGGGATGCTGCTGGTGCTGGCGCTGTTGTTTGTGGTTTTCTGGCACAGTGTGCATTTAGCACTGCTCAATACTTTGGCGAATTTTGCCGCGTTATTGTTTGCTCTTGCGCTATTTGTTTGGCTGGTTGCTCCGTCAAGTTTACCGTTATTGTGGTTGATGGTGCCGATGGGATTGATTGTCGATGACGGCATTCATTTTTTTTCGCGCTATGTCCGTGCCAAGCAAGGGTTGTTTCGTGATAACGACTCGGCGGTACGGTATGCCATGGCCAGTGTCGCACGTCCTATCTGGTTAAGCAGCTGGACACTGTTTTTAGGGGTTGGCGTATTGCTGTTGAGTAGCAATGATGATATTCAACAGGCTTCTTGGGTGACCCTGCTGTCATTGGCGACCGCGACGGCGGTGATTTTATGGTTAATTCCAGCTTATTTGGTGAGGCGGACGAATCAGTAAAATTGATGGTTAATTATCAGTGTATTTAATGCTTATGGGCATGGGTAAAGTTTCATAAGGGAAAATTTTAGTGATTAATTAATTTAATTGATGAGTGATATGTAAATTTTATTGTTATTTTGGGATTCTTTAGTCCATTATTGAACCCACTTTTGGGTCGCAGAACCCTTAATAAATGGGCCTTATAGGCCATTATTAAATAATTAAATCACTTGAAGAACAAGAAAGGATAGAAGTATGGCAACAGTTGTTGTGGTTGGATCGAGTACAGGCGGATTGCCTATGTCCTACGACATTCGTAAGCACCTTGATAAAGGTCATACGATTAAGGTCGTAAATGCCATTGATGAGTTTAATTTTGTTCCATCGAACCCGTGGGTTGCTGTCGGCTGGAGAAAGCCTGAAGATATTTCATTCAAATTGGAGCCTTATCTGACTCGCAAAGGCATCGAGTTTTATCACAATACTTGTACCGGCTTGGATCCTGAGAACAACAAGATCACCTTGGATGACGGTTCTGAAATGGAATACGACTATCTGATTCTGGCGACGGGTCCGGCACTGGCGTTTGATGAGGTTGAAGGGTTCGGACCTAAGAGTCACGGTGGTAACACGGTATCGGTATGTACTACGCCGCACTCGGTTGAAGCGCATGAGCAATGGGAAGAGTTCTGTAAAGATCCAGGGCCAATCATTGTCGGTGCGGTCCAAGGTGCCTCCTGTTTCGGTCCGGCTTACGAGTTTGCCATGATTATGGAAACGGATCTGCGTAAGCGTAAGATTCGTAGCCAGGTTCCGATGACGTTTGTCACCGCAGAACCTTACATCGGACACCTTGGTCTTGGGGGGGTAGGGGACTCTAAAGGGTTGATGGAATCCGAGTTGCGTAACCGTCACATCAACTGGATCTGTAATGCAAAAACCACCAAAATCGCCGATGGCATTATGTATGTAGACGAGCACAACAACAAAGGTGAGGTGATCGATCAACACGAATTGCCATTTAAATATGCGATGATGTTGCCGGCCTTTAAAGGGTCTAAGTTCCTGCAGGAGATGGTGGATCCAGATCCTGAAAAAATGGGTGGGCCATTGGTTAACCCACGTGGTTTCGTCAAAGTTGACCAATTCAGCCGTAACCCGACTTACCACAATATTTATGCGTTGGGTGTTGGGATTGCAATTCCTCCGGTGGATACCAAGTGTCCAGTGCCATGCGGTACACCAAAAACCGGATTGATGATCGAGTCGATGGTGACGGCGATTTGCCACAATATCGAAGCCAATATTGAAGGTAAGGAGCCTCATGAGGAACCAACCTGGAATACGGTGTGTTTGGCCGATATGGGGGATTCGGGAGCGGCATTCGTAGCCTTGCCTCAGATCCCGCCTCGTAACCTGACTTGGGCGAAAAAAGGGAAGTGGGTGCATTTGGCCAAGATCGCGTTTGAGAAATACTTTATCCGTAACATGAAGGCGGGTAACTCTGAACCGATTTACCAGAAGTACATTATGAAGATGTTGGGGATTAACCGTTTGAAGTCTGACGCGAAAAAATAAGTCGGACCTGAAACGTTAATACCAAAGCGTAAACGCCCTCTAAATTGAGGGCGTTTTTTGTTTTAGGGGACGGATTAGTTTCCTTAATTACAGAATGGACATATTACAGTTTTCTTATTTTATTGATCCTATATAATGCGCCTATGAGTTTGGCGCTGATATTACATTATTTGGATCTGTTGGGCACGGTAGTGTTTGCCATTACCGGGTTGTTGGCTGCACGTCGTAAGCAGCTAGACCTGTTCGGTGCGATCGTCATTGCCATGGTGACCGCGATTGGCGGTGGAACGGTTCGCGATCTGATTATTGATGTGCCAGTCTTTTGGACACAGGAAGACCTTTATATTTATGTGGTGGTGATTTCTGCGCTGCTGCTCTTCTTTTTAGCCCGTTTTAGGCGGTTGCCTGTCAAGTTGCTCCTGTTTTTAGATGCATTGGGCCTGGCCGTGTTTACCGTCATTGGCACGCAAAAAGCCATGGCTTTGGGGTTCTCGGATCCCATTGCGATTATGACCGGCATTATGACCGGTGTCGTCGGCGGTGTTATTCGCGATGTGCTGGTGGGGGAGGTTCCCCTGGTCTTTCGTAAAGAAATTTATGCGACCGCTTCTTTTGTGGGGGCCAGTTTGCTGCTGTTGCTGGTTCAATGGGAGGTCGCGACCGATTTAGCGGTAGCGGTGGCAATTATTGTTACCTTGGCAATGCGTGTGGGTGCCATTATGTATAATATCGAACTGCCGGTGTTTATCTCTTATAAAGCCCCTCAACCTCCTCAAATGCGTCCCGAGGACCGGGATAATCATCACTCTTAATTAGGTTTATTATGTTTAAAGCGCCGTTTGAATTGTTACTCGGTTTTCGCTATACCCGTGCGAAACGTCGCAATGGCTTCATCTCGTTTATTACCTTTTCTTCCATGATCGGCATCGCCTTGGGGGTGACCGCGTTGATTACCGTGCTCTCCATTATGAACGGATTTCAACAGGAATTGCGCGATCGAATTTTGGGGATGACTGCACACATGACGTTGACGGAAAGTGATCAGCGTTTGCATGACTGGTCGACACTCTATCACGAGGTTAAAAAAAACCCTGAAGTGGTCGGTGCCGCGCCCAATATTATGGAGCAGGGCATGTTGACGCGTAGCGGTGAGGTTAAAGGCGTGGCGGTTCGCGGGATTGATCCGGCCTACGAGAACGAAGTGGCCGATATCGAAAGCAAAATGGTTCGCGGTTCCCTAAATGATCTGAAGCCTAAAGAGTATGGTGTGGTTCTGGGGTCTGAACTGGCAGTAAGTTTAGGTGTATCCGTGGGGGACAAAGTGACCTTGATTGCACCTCAGGGGACTTTTTCCCCGGTCGGGATGGTGCCAAGGATTAAGCGTTTTACCGTCACAGGACTGTTTGAGGCCGGTATGCATGAGTATGACAGTGCTTTGGCGATTATTCACATTGAGGATGCGCAAAAGGTATTTAAGTACGGTAACGAGGTGGGAGCGCTGCAGCTTAAAATCAAAGACATGTTTGAGGTGTTTGATGTACGCCATCAGTTGGGTGAACAGTTGAACGGCATCTACTATGTGCGCGACTGGACACAGCAACATGCCAATTTTTTTAGAGCGATCGATATGGAAAAACGCATGATGTTTATTGTTTTGGCGCTGATTATTATGGTCGCTGCCTTTAATATCGTCTCGACCATGGTTATGGTGGTGACCGATAAACAGAGTGACATTGCGGTATTGAGAACGCTGGGGGCAACGCCGATGAGTATTCAGTATGTGTTTATCATTCAGGGGTTGATCATTGGTTTGAGTGGGGCTGTTTTAGGGTTGATTGGCGGGGTGTCTCTGGCTTTGAATATTGATGTCATTATTCCGTTTATTGAACATCTGCTCGGCTTTAAGTTCTTCCCCGCGGATGTGTATTACATCAGTCAGGTGCCGTCTAAGCTGGTATGGAGCGATGTGTGGTATATCACCGGACTGGCATTCCTTTTAACCTTGTTGGCCACGCTCTATCCTGCATGGAAGGCTTCCAAAGTGCATCCGGCGGAGGCGTTGCGTTATGAGTAATCAGAATTCAGTGCTTTCGGCACAAAGGTTGCAAAAAATCTATCAGGAAGGGCCTATTGAGACCCGGGTGTTGACCGACGTCAATTTAGATATTTTGGCGGGTGAGATGGTCGCAATTGTCGGGGCTTCCGGTTCCGGCAAGAGTACCCTGTTGCATCTGCTGGCCGGTTTGGATCAACCCACTTCGGGGGAAGTGAAGCTCAATGATCAACCATTTTCAGAACTCAGTGACGTCAAGCGCGGACAGATGCGTAACGTGCATATGGGGTTTGTCTATCAATTTCATCATCTGTTGCCGGAGCTGACAGCGCTGGAAAATGTGATGATGCCTTTGCGAATTCGCCGTGAAAACGCCCAAAGTGCGCGGATGCAAGCTCAAGCCTTGCTGGAACGGGTCGGATTGGGACACCGCTTGAAACATAAGCCCAGTGAACTTTCCGGCGGTGAGCGCCAGAGAGTCTCGATCGCGCGTGCATTAATTACCCGTCCGGCGGTGATTTTGGCGGATGAGCCTACCGGTAATCTGGATCATGATACCGCCGAGCAGGTCTTTCAAATGATGCAGGAATTGAATCAAGAGCTGCAAACTGCACTGTTAATCGTGACCCATGATCGTGATCTTGCTAAGCGCATGAACCGCCAATTGCATTTGCGCGACGGTCAGTTACACGCCGAATAATCGCAGTTGTTCGAACAGATTATTGCATAAGGTTTTCGAGTGTTAGCAATTCAAAACGTTTCTATTCGCGCCGGCATCAAGCCCCTTTTTGAACAGGCCTCCTTAACCGTTCATCCTGGACATAAAATCGGTTTGATCGGCACTAACGGCGCAGGTAAGACCACGCTGTTTAGAACGATTATGGGAGAAGTTCCTCTGGAAGCCGGGCAAATTTCCGTGCCGTCCAACTGGGTGATCGGTTATGTGGAACAGGAAGCTCAATGCCAAGGTCAGAAGGTGTTGGATTATGTCTGCGGGGGCGATACTCAATATGCACAGCTGGCCGAAAAGATTCGTCAAGCGGAGCAGGGTGACAGTGACGATACATCTCATCAGCAATTGGTTGATGCGCACGATGAAATGGATCGTATCGGTGGTTATGAAGTGCCCAACCGTGCGAAGCAGCTTTTGGCTGGCCTGGGCTTTACCAATGAAGATTTCGAACGCATGATTGAATCCTTTTCAGGAGGTTGGCAGGTACGACTGAAATTGGCACGCGCTTTGATGCAGCGTTCGGACTTGTTGCTTCTGGATGAGCCGACAAACCATTTGGATATTGAGGCGGTGGCTTGGTTGATTCAGTGGCTTAAAGGCTACCAGGGCGCGGTGCTGATCATTTCCCATGATCGTGATTTTCTTGATCAAGTGGTGCAGGGGATTGCCCATATCGAACAGCACAAGATTCGCTATTACTCAGGTAATTTCGAAGCGTTTGAACGCCAGCGCAATGAGCAGCTCATGCAACAGCAGGCGTTACACGACAAGCAAAAGCAGCAGATGCAGCATCTTAAAACCTTTATCGAACGGTTTAAGGCAAAAGCTTCCAAGGCTAAGCAGGCGCAAAGCCGGGTTAAGGCATTGCAGCGCATGGAAGAGGTTGCGGCGGTGCAGGCAACCAATCCGTTTCATTTTGAATTTCCAACGCCTCCGCATCAGCCGGATCCGATGATGAATCTGGAAGAGGTGAGTTTCTCTTATCAAAACAAGGCACTGTTTGCCGGCGTCAATTTGGTTTTGCGTGCTGGAGACCGTATCGGTCTGGTTGGAGTCAATGGCTCCGGTAAGTCGACGTTAATTAAGTTATTGGTCGGGGAATTAAATCCGAATTCGGGATTGGTTCGAATGAGTAAAGGGGTGCGCATCGGCTATTTTGCCCAGCATCAGTTGGAAGCCTTACAGCTGGATCAAAGTCCGTTGCAGCACATGTTGGCCTTAAGTAAAGAGCTGGATGAACCTTTGACGGACCAGCAGGCGCGAGACTTTTTGGGGCGATTCGGATTCTCTAACGAGCAGAGCTTGAGTGTTGTGGAGCGCTTTTCCGGTGGGGAAAAAGCGCGACTGGCACTGGCGATGATCGTTTTGCAAAAGCCGAACTTGGTGATTTTGGACGAGCCGACCAACCATTTGGATATGGAAACCCGAGATGCACTGGATATGGCGCTGCAGGAATTTGGGGGCGCGTTGATTCTGGTGACGCATGATAAGCACTTGTTGGCGAGTATTGCGGATCAGTTCTGGTGGGTGCATGACGGCACCGTCACTCGTTATGAAGGAGATTTGGACGGTTATCTGCAAGCCCGCCTGAAGGTGTTGAAGCAGGCCAATGCTGAATTAAAGCAGGAGCGACTCGCGCAGGCGCAAAAAGGGGGTGGGGGCGATGAACCGACGTTAAACCGCAAGCAGTTAAGACAGCAGAACGCTCAAAGGCGCAAACAGCTGGATGCGTTGTTGAAGCCTCAGCAGCAGTCGTTGAAAAAGATTGAAAAGCAGTTGGAATCGGCACAGCAGAAGTTGGCTGAATTGCATGTCTTGATGGAAGACGCTTCTCTGTATGAAGCGGAGAATAAAGAGCGTTTGACCGAAATCTTAAAACAGCAGGCGCAGCTTGAATGTCATATTGAAGAGTCAGAGATGGAGTGGTTGTCGCTTCAAGAGGAAATTGAGTCGTTAACCGAACAATTTGAGCAAGCAAATTAACTGTATTGAGTTTGCAAGATGCGTTTATAAACACAACAGGCCTGGTGAATACCAGGCCTGTTGTGTTTTGGGCTTTTGACTTTAAATAATGAACGCTTAGCGGAAAGCGATACCGTGTTTAAGTCCAAACTTTCTTAGGATCTTAACCATTGGGCAGAAGCCGGTAACACCGGCGAAAAGCAGGTTGGCTCCAACAAATCCGGTTAGGTATAGCCACTCTTGGGCGTGGTACACACTTAGAATGGTACTGGCTAGAACCATGGTTCCGGCTACCAGTAAAATGATTTTTTCAATGGTCATAATGGTGTCCTTCGAATGTAAATTGCAGAGTTGTTTTTGAGGTTGCTACGGTTAGTTTTCCGTATGTATTCATATGAAAAATTAATGCAAATTTTATCATTTATTCAAGGGTCGACAAAGTGTTATCCATAAAAACTGAGAGTTTTTCTTTGTTTTTCTTTAATTTATCTTCATAAAAAAGTATAATTTTTGGCCTTATTTCAAGCTAGTGTGTTTGAAGACAGTAGCTTCTTTTTACAAACCAACTTTTGAGAATAGAACATGCAAGTAACTGTAGAAAAGCCAGAACAAGGTCTTGAGCATAAAATTACGGTCACATTCCCGTCAGATGATTTAAACGGTCAAATCGAGAAGCGTTTGAACGAAATTCGTCGTACCATCAGAATGGACGGTTTCCGTCCTGGTAAGGTGCCTTTGAACGTAGTGAAAAAACGCCACGGTGCACAGGTTAAGCAAGAGATCATGGGTGAGCAGGTCCAGCAGAAGTTTTATGATGCTGTGACTCAAGAAGACCTGAAGGTGGCTGGTTACCCAATGTTTGATGAGTTGGATGACAAGGACGGTCAGATCACTTTCACGGCACGTTTTGAAACTTATCCTGAAATTGAATTGCCGGAGTTTTCCGGTGTTAAGGTTGAAAAAATCACCGCTGAAGTCACAGATAAAGATGTTGACAGCATGATTGAGCGTCTGCGTGAACAACGTACTGCTTGGAAGCCATCCAAGAGTGCCGCCAAGAAAGCGAAAAAAGGTGAGCAGGTCATCATCGATTTCGTTGGTAAGTTGGATGGTGAGGTGTTTGAAGGCGGTTCCGCTGAGAATGTTCCATTGGAACTGGGAAGTGGGCGTATGATTCCTGGTTTTGAAGACGGCATTATCGGGATGAAAAAAGGTGAAGAGAAAACCATCGAAGTCACTTTCCCAGAAGAGTACCAGTCTGAAGAATTAAAAGGTAAAACAGCGACTTTTGATATCACCGTGCATTCGATTTCAACGAAAACATTGCCAGAGATCGACGAAGAATTTGTGAAGTCATTCGGCATTGAAGAAGGCACTGAAGAAGCGCTGCGCAACGAAATCAAAGAGAACATGCAAAAAGAGTTAGCGCGTGCCATCGAAAGCAAAAACCGCACGGCCGTACTTGATGCTCTAGAGCAGGTTGTTGATGTTCAGTTGCCAAAAGCGTTGGTGGATCAAGAGGTTCAAAATTTAATGAACAGCATGATTCAAAACATGCAGCAGCAAGGCATGAAACCAGAAGACGTTAATATTTCTGCAGATCACTTCCAGAGTGATGCGGAAAAACGCGTCAAATTGGGCTTGATTATGGGCGATATTATCCGCGCGAACAATATCCAGGCGTCTGATGATGCGGTGAATGCGTTTATAGAAGAACAAGCTTCTTCTTATGAAGACCCTTCGCAAGTCATCGACTGGTATAAGAAAAACCCTCAAGCGATGAACGAAATTAAAGCGATTGTGGTTGAAAACGCAGTGGCTGAGAAAATTTTAAGCGAAGCTAAAGTCAAAGAAGTCAAAAAGTCATTTGACGAAGTGATCGGGCAAGCTGCTTAATTTGTTGTTGTCGAGTCGGTTGTTTAAGTCAAACTGGCCTAAATAACAGGGATCCGAAAACTTAACCCCTGAAGAGAATTTTGGACTCTCTTTGGGGGTTAAGTTTTTTTTTGGCCAAGAAAAGGCTAAGATAGCGCTATAAACGCGATAGATTAATCATAATAAACGAGGATATGGACACAGAATGGACAGTAATTTGATTCAAAACGCTTTAGTTCCAATGGTGATTGAGCAGACGAGCCGTGGAGAGCGTTCGTATGATATTTATTCCCGTTTATTAAAAGAACGAGTGATTTTTCTGGTCGGTCAGGTAGAAGACCAGATGGCCAATCTGATTGTGGCGCAAATGTTGTTTTTAGAATCTGAAAATCCAGATAAAGATATCCATCTCTATATCAACTCTCCAGGTGGGAGTGTTACGGCCGGTATGGCGATTTACGATACCATGCGCTTTATCAAGCCGGATGTGAGTACCATGTGTATCGGTCAAGCGGCAAGTATGGGGTCATTCTTGCTGTCAGCCGGGGCTAAGGGGAAACGTTTTGCTCTGCCCAATTCGCGCGTGATGATTCACCAGCCACTTGGCGGTTTTCAAGGTCAGGCAAGTGACATTCAAATCCACGCGCAGGAGATCATGAAAATCAAGCAGACCTTGAATCAGGCGCTGGCTGACCATACAGGACAAGATATCGAAACCATTGAACGTGATACCGATCGTGATAATTTTATGAGCGCGCAAGAAGCGTGTGATTACGGTTTGGTGGATCAGGTTCTGACTCAAAGATAGGTAGAAGCGAATGAGCGATGAAAAAACATTGTACTGTTCTTTTTGCGGGAAAGGGCAGGATGAAGTCCGAAAGCTGATTGCCGGCCCATCGGTCTATATCTGTGATGAGTGTGTTGAGCTCTGTAACGATATTCTTCAGGAAGAGTTTGGCGCTGAAGAGTTAAGCCACTTTGAGTTGGAAAACTTGCCGACGCCCCATGAAATCAGCCAGATTCTGGACGATTATGTCATCGGTCAGCATCAGGCCAAAAAAGTGCTTTCTGTAGCGGTTTATAATCACTATAAGCGTTTGCAGAATGCGCATGTAAAAGATGATGTGGAATTGACCAAAAGTAATATCTTGCTGATTGGTCCAACAGGATCCGGTAAGACCCTTTTGGCGCAAACGCTAGCACGTCTTTTGGATGTGCCTTTTGCAATTGCCGATGCAACTACGTTGACCGAAGCCGGTTATGTCGGCGAAGACGTCGAAAGTATTGTACTGAAACTGTTGCAACGTTGCGATAACGATCCGGAAAAGGCAGAGCGCGGTATTATCTACATCGATGAAATCGATAAGATTACCCGCAAATCTGAAAACCCTTCGATTACGCGCGATGTTTCTGGTGAAGGGGTTCAGCAGGCTTTGTTGAAGCTGATCGAGGGAACCCAGGCGTCAGTGCCTCCTCAAGGTGGCCGTAAACACCCAAACCAGGATATGATTCAGGTCGATACCTCCAAGATTCTGTTCATTGTGGGGGGGGCTTTTGAAGGCCTGGATAAGATTATCGATCAGCGTACTGAAACCAATCTTGGCATCGGTTTCTCTGCCGAAGTGAAATCGGCGGATAAGAAAAAGACACTCTCTGAAAAATTCCTGAGCATTGAGCCGGAAGATTTGATTAAGTTTGGCTTGATTCCGGAATTTGTCGGGCGTTTGCCGATGATCTCTGTTTTGGAAGAGTTGGATGAGGAAGCTTTAGTTAAGATTTTGACCGAGCCAAAAAATGCCTTGGTGAAACAGTTCCAGAAAATGTTTGAGTTGGAAGGGGCTGAACTGCAATTCCGTAAAGACGCGCTGCATGAGATCGCGCATATGGCGATTGAACGTAAAACGGGTGCGCGTGGACTAAGATCCATCATGGAACAGTTGCTGCTTGACACAATGTATGATCTGCCAAGCTTGAAAAATATCGATAAAGTCGTTATTAATAAAGCAGTCGTTCAAGGTAAGAAGCCACCTATGATGGTGTACGAAGAAGACGAACCCAAAAAAGCCTCCAGTGAATAACAGAGGATAGTGCGGTTGACTTGTCTTATCAAAATACCCAGCCCGGCTGGGTATTTTTTTAGGCGTTAAAGTGGCTTCTTGCCCCTTAAGTGAAGGAATAACATGGAACTTGACCAAGTAACAATGAAAATGAATGTTTTAGTATTGCCATTGAGAGATGTTGTTGTCTTTCCGGGCAATGTTATGCCGCTGTTTGTCGGTAGAGAAAAATCGATCCAGGCGCTGAATGAGGCGATGGAGGGCGATAAGCAGATCTTTTTGGTCACGCAGAAGAAAGCGGAGCAGGATGTCCCGACGCTAGAAGATCTTTATTCAGTGGGCACTATGGCCAATATTCTGCAGTTGCTTAAATTGCCGGATGGCACCGTTAAGGTATTGGTAGAAGGAGTGCAACGTTTCCAATTGTTGGCACTGAATAACGAAACCAATGTATTAATGGGGGATATCAGTGAATTTGTCTCTGAAGAGGAGAATCCGAGTGAAACGACAGTACTGATTCGCGCTCTTAAAGACAGTTTCTCTAAATACGCTGAATTGAAAAAGAAAGTCCCGTCTGAAGTGCAGACGTCGGTTAAGAAAGAAGAGAATGCAGATCGTTTAGTGGATCTTGTGTCTGCCAACGTTAATCTAAAGGTCAGCGATAAGCAAGAGTTGCTGGAAATGTCTGCAGTCAATCAGCGTTTGGAACGTTTGTTGACGGTGGTGGAAACCGAGCGTGAATTGCTGGAATCTGAAAAGCGCATTACTACGCGCATCAAAAAGCAGATGGATAAAACGCAACGCGAGTACTATTTGAACGAGAAAATTAAAGCCATTCATACTGAATTGGCTGGTGGGGATGAAGAAGCGCTGAATGAATTTGATCAACTCGCCGAAAAAATCGAAAACGTCGGGTTAAGCCAAGAGGCGAAAGAGAAGGCGAATGCCGAGTTGAAAAAACTCAAAATGATGCCGGCGCAATCTTCTGAGGCGACTGTGGTACGTAATTATCTCGACTGGTTGTTGCAGATTCCCTGGAAAAAGCGCAGTCGTGTCTCGAATGACCTGAATAAAGCTGAACAGATTCTCGACAGTCAACACTACGGTTTGGAAAAGGTTAAAGAGCGTATTGTTGAATATTTGGCCGTGCAGAAACGCGTGCGCAAGTTGAAAGGGCCTATTTTGTGTCTTGTTGGGCCTCCTGGTGTGGGGAAAACGTCACTGGCACGTTCGATTGCTGAAGCCACCAATCGGAAGTACGTGCGTATGTCATTAGGAGGGGTGCGTGATGAGGCTGAGATTCGCGGACACCGTAAAACCTATATTGGTGCCTTGCCCGGAAAGATCATTCAGAAAATGAGTACGGCCGGAACCAAGAATCCGCTGTTCCTGTTGGATGAGATCGATAAGATGTCTAGCGACATGCGTGGTGACCCGGCTAGTGCCTTGCTTGAGGTGTTGGATCCAGAACAAAACAGCACCTTCAATGATCACTACCTGGAAGTAGACTATGATCTTTCTGACGTGATGTTTGTTGCGACGTCCAATTCCATGGATATCCCGGAAGCGTTGCTGGATCGCATGGAGGTGATCAATCTTTCCGGTTATACCGAGATGGAAAAACTCAATATCGCACGTGAGCACTTATTGCCAAGGGCGCGCAAAGATCACGGGATTAAAAAAGATGAGTTGGAAATTAGCGAGGATGCGCTGAAAGCGATCATCGAAACCTATACCCGTGAAGCGGGTGTGCGTCTTCTCGCACGAGAGTTGGCCAAAATTTGCCGTAAAGCGGTCAAAAAATTGGTTACAGAAGAGGTTAAAGGCAAGATCGTTGTCACTCCTGCTGACTTGGAAGAGTACTTGGGGGTAGCGCGTTATCGCATCGGTCTGGCGGATGAGATGAATCGAATCGGTCAGGTCGCCGGTTTGGCGTGGACGCGTGTCGGTGGTGACTTGTTGCGTATCGAAGCGACAGCGATGCCGGGTAAAGGCAAGCTTTCAAGCACCGGGCAGTTAGGCAGCGTGATGAAAGAATCGGTAGATACGGCGATGAGTGTGATTCGCAGCCGTTCAGCTCAGTTAGGTTTGCAAGCGGATTTCTATGAAAACCTGGATCTCCATCTTCACTTCCCGGAAGGGGCGATCAAAAAAGATGGTCCGAGTGCAGGGATTGCGATTTGTACAGCAATTACTTCTGTTTTGACGCAAATTCCGGTGCGTGCCGATGTGGCGATGACGGGCGAGATTACATTACGTGGTGAAGTGTTACCCATTGGTGGCTTAAAAGAGAAGCTTTTGGCCGCTTTGCGTGGTGGAATTAAAACCGTTTTGATTCCGCATGAGAACGTGCGTGATCTCGCAGATGTTCCTGATGAGATCAAAAAACAGTTGGATATTCGTCCAGTAAAATGGGTGGAAGAGGTTTTAGAGGTCGCTTTGGAGAGTCAACCGGTGCCTTTGAAAGAAACCGGTGAAATTGCCTCTTTATCGGCGCAGGATAAGGTAAAAACCACAGAAAAGGGCTCTAAACGCCATTAACTTGGTAATTTCCCTGATTTTTACTTGACACTGCAAACTAAGGATTGCTATAAATGGTTCTAGCCCTTTACTGGCGCTAGAATCAAACAAAAAAATGGTACTCATGGAGATAACACAATGAATAAAACTGAATTAGTAAGTGCAATTGCAGAAGAAGCTGGTCTAACTAAAGCGGATGCCGCTCGTGCATTGGATGCCACTGTATCAGCTATCACTGGTGCGCTAAGCAAAGGTGATTCTGTAGCGATCATCGGTTTTGGTACTTTCAAAGTTGGTGAGCGTTCTGCACGTACTGGTCGTAACCCTCAAACTGGTGCTGAAATGCAGATTCCTGCGGCTAAAGTACCTAAGTTCTCAGCAGGTAAAGCCCTAAAAGACGCTGTGAACTAAGATTCGTCAAAAATTTGTAAAAAAACAGACAAATTTAATTGACAAGTTCTCCCAACGCCCTATAATACGCCACATCAATTGAACGCAGCGTGAGACACGCCAAACGGCTTAACCACGCGGGTTGCAAGTAGGCAATCAGATGTTTAATTGGGTGATTAGCTCAGTTGGGAGAGCATCGCCCTTACAAGGCGAGGGTCACTGGTTCGAGCCCAGTATCACCCACCACGGAGCGGTAGTTCAGCTGGTTAGAATACCTGCCTGTCACGCAGGGGGTCGCGGGTTCGAATCCCGTCCGCTCCGCCATATTTAAAAGGTAGTTTATAACTGCCTTTTTTATTGCAAATCATCAGGAGTTTGCAATAGATAAACCGGATGCAATCTGTAAGACATTCCGGTTGTTATCCTGGGTGATTAGCTCAGTTGGGAGAGCATCGCCCTTACAAGGCGAGGGTCACTGGTTCGAGCCCAGTATCACCCACCATACAATTCGGAGCGGTAGTTCAGCTGGTTAGAATACCTGCCTGTCACGCAGGGGGTCGCGGGTTCGAATCCCGTCCGCTCCGCCATTATTTAAAAAGCCGCTAACGTTTTCGTTCGCGGCTTTTTTATTTCTGTTCTACAAGCCTAACCCCTTTGTTATGTACTTGAGTTATGCACTTGAATAGGCCTGTTGACTTTTAGTCGATATAAAAAAACCGCACTTGGTGCGGTTTTTTTTATTATTAAGCCGTCTCACTCTTAGTTGGAAGCGGTAATGTTGTATCCACCGTCTACGTAAGTGATTTCACCGGTAATTCCTGAAGCCAGATCCGAGCATAGGAAAGCTGAGGTATTTCCAACTTCTTCAATGGTGACATTGCGGCGTAACGGTGTAGAGGCGGCCGCTTTGTCCAGCATGGTACGGAAGTCTTTAATACCTGCAGCGGCCAGGGTACGGATTGGGCCGGCTGAGACGGCGTTAACGCGAATACCATCCTGTCCGAGGTCTGCTGCCAAGTAACGTACTGTCGCTTCCAGAGAAGCTTTGGCGATCCCCATGACGTTGTAATTTGGCACGGCACGTTCCGCGCCCAAGTAAGAAACCGTCAGAACCGATCCGTTGCGAGCTTTTAACATTTCGTAAGCGGCTTTGGTGCATGCGGTCAGGCTGTAAGCGGAAATGTCGTGGGCAATCTTGAAGCCTTCACGTGTCGAGGCGTCAATCATGCGACCTTCCAGTTCTTCACGCGGGGCAAAGGCAACCGAGTGGACCAAAATATCCAGACCGTCTGTCCAGGTTTTGCCCAGTTCGGCAAATACCGTTTCAATTTCGTCGTCTTTGGCCACATCCAGTGGCAGCACAATGGAGGAGCCTAGTTCTTCGGCGATTTTTTCTACACGCCCTTTGAGCTTCTCGTTTTGATAGGTTAAGGCGATTTCAGCCCCTTGTTCGTGCATTTGTTTGGCGATGCCGTAGGCGATGGATTTATTGTTGGCTACCCCAATAATCAGAGCTCTTTTTCCACTCAGAAATCCCATTTTGTTCTCCATTGTTGTATGACGTTTTTCGATTTTTGTAGGGGCATTATAACGCTAAATAAATTGAAATTATTCGCTATAATGGCAGTTCTTGATTTGAAAGATTACGGGAACTGGAGCAGCTGAGGGTGACGAAAGCAGAGTTTGGTGTGACACGTTTTTCATGGCGTACCCAATCCGTTCATGTTTTTACCCATTCCTGGCAGGTGCGTTTTTTAACGGTTGTACTGTTCTCTTGTTTTGCTACTTTGCTTGCAGGCTGCGAGAGAGGGTTGTGGAATCAGCCTTATCCGACTGAGCAGATTCGTTCATCCACCCTGTTTAGTTCCTTTTCCGAACCTCCAAAACATCTGGATCCGGTGGTTTCGTACAGTTCAAACGAGTGGGCGATCTTAGGACAGATCTATGAGCCGCCATTACAGTATCACTATCTAAAACAGCCTTATACGCTGGAGCCTCTTACTCTTAAAGCCATGCCGCAAATTCGCTATTTGGACGCTCAAGGTGAAGAAGTCACTGAAGAGGGCGAAGTCGTTTACAGTGAGTATCATTTGTTCATTAAACCTAATATCCGCTATCAACCGCATCCGGCGTTTGTGAAAAATCCTGATGGTTCTTTAAAGTACCTAGGGTTAACAGCAGAAGAACTGGAAGAAATTTCTTCTTTGACTGATTTTGAGCAGACCGCTACGCGTGAACTACAGGCTGAAGACTATGTTTATGCCATCAAGCGTATGGGGTTGCGCGCCAACCATTCACCGATCTTGGACTCGATGGCACACTACATTGTTGGTTTGCATGAGTATTCCGAAACCGTCAATGCGGATTATCAGGCCCGCATTAAGCAGGATGCGACAGCCAAAAATCGCTTTTTTGATCTGCGAGGCTATTCCATTAGTGGTGTTCAAGCTGTTGCTCCCGATCATTTGGTGATTCGTATTCACGGCAAGTACCCGCAGTTTTTATATTGGCTAAGCATGAATTTCTTTGCCCCGATCCCCTGGGAAGCGGTGCAGTTTTACAAGCAACCCGGCCTGATCGAAAAAAACATTACTTTGGATACGGCCCCTGTCGGCACCGGCCCCTATTGGCTGGTGGAAAATAATCCCAACAAACGCATGCGTCTTGCCGCTAATCCCAACTATCATGAGGACTTTTATCCAACAGACGGTTTGGCGGAAGGCGCGGATCCAAGCTTGCTGAACGATGCTGGAAAACGTCTGCCACTGATTAAAGAGGTAGTGTATTCACTGGAAAAAGAGAATGTGCCGTTATGGAATAAGTTTCTGCAGGGCTACTATGACGCCTCCGGCGTCAGTTCCGACAGTTTTGATCAGGCGGTTTCCGTGACCGTCGGAGGCGCTATGGAATTGACTTCAGAGATGCAGGAAAAAGGGATTCAGTTTTTGAGCATGGTGCAGCCGACGATTATGTATGTCGGCTTTAATATGGCTGATCCGGTGGTCGGTGGTTATACGTCAAAACAGCAGAAACTGAGACAGGCGTTAAGCATTGCGTTGAACTATGAGGAGTATATTTCGATTTTCCTTAATGGGCGAGGTATTCCGGCGCAAGGTCCGATTCCACCGGGGGTAAGCGGTTATCAAAGTGGACATGCGGGCATGAATTCTTATGTTTACGACTGGCACAATGGGCAAATGCAGCGTAAGACACTGGAAGAGGCAAAACGCTTGTTGGCCGAAGCGGGATATAAAGATGGACGCAATGCTGACGGCACGCCATTAACCCTCTATTTTGATACGCCGGCCACCGGACCGGACAGTAAAGCGATGCTGAACTGGTTCCGTAAGCAGTTTGCCAAGTTGGGTGTCGAGTTAGTGATTCGGGCTACCGACTATAATCGCTTCCAGGATAAAGTTCGTGGCGCCAAGGCGCAGATTTTTATGTGGGGATGGAACGCAGATTACCCGGATCCGGAGAACTTTTTGTTCCTGTTGTATGGCGGTAATGCGGCGATTCACACCAATGGTGCTGGGATTAACAGTGCCAACTATGATAATCCCGAATTCAATGCCTTGTTTGAGCGCATTAAAACCATGCCGCCGTCTGAAGAACGGATGCAACTGATCGAGCAAATGGTCAAAATTGCTCAGCAGGATGCGCCATGGGTGTGGGGGTTCCATCCAAAATCATTGGCGCTTTATCACGGCTGGTACCACAATGTGTGGGCCAACCCTTTGGCTAATAATACGCTCAAATACAAGCGGATTGATCCTGAAAGCCGTTTTGAAATGCAAAAACAGTGGAATCAGCCGGTGGTCTGGCCACTGGCACTGTTTGTTATGGTATTGGTGGGCAGTATTTATCCTCTGCTGCGTGCCTATCGCAATCGTCAAAGTGCAACCGTTAGGCATTCTGACGGAGGGAAGCGTTGATGTTTGCCTATATTGTGCGTCGTTTGCTGTTCGCGATTCCGATTCTGATCGGAGTGAATTTGATTACGTTTGCCTTGTTTTTTATGGTGAATACACCTGATGATATGGCGCGGGCGCAACTGGGAGCCAAACAGACCACGCCGGAGATGATTGAGGCCTGGAAAGTGGACCACGGTTATGACAAGCCGTTGTTTTACAATGCCGAATCACCAGGCCTGTCGAGTTTGACCGAGACCTTGTTTGTTGAGCAGTCGCTGAAGCTGTTTGTATTCGATTTTGGTCAGTCCGATTCCGGGCGGCAGATATCGGCGGATATTTATGAGCGTATGTGGCCGAGTCTGGCGCTGGCTTTGCCCACGTTCATCATCGGGCTGGTTACGAATATTGCCTTGGCGCTGCTGATTGTCTTGTTCCGCGGTTCAGTACTCGACAGTGTCACCATGATGGTGGCGGTGGCCATTATGTCAATTTCCGGTCTGTTTTACATCATTGCCGGGCAGGTGTTGTTCAGTAAAGTCTGGCACTGGGTGCCGATTTCCGGTTTTGAGAGCGGTTGGGACGGGCTTAAATTTCTGATTCTGCCGATCCTGATCGGGGTTTTTGCTGGTTTAGGCAGCGGCATGCGCTGGTATCGCAGCCTGTTTTTGGAAGAGATTCACAAGGACTATGTGCGTACTGCACGCGCCAAAGGGCTGTCGGAAATCAAAGTGCTGTTCGGCCACGTTTTGCAAAACGGGCTGTTGCCGATTTTAACCGGGGTGGTTGTGGTGATTCCAACGCTGTTTATGGGCAGCCTGATCATGGAGTCGTTTTTCGGCATTCCCGGCCTGGGCAGCTACACCATCGATGCGATCAACGCCCAGGACTTTTCGATTGTCAAAGCGATGGTGTTTCTGGGATCGGTGCTGTACATCATCGGCCTGATTCTCACCGATCTATCCTACACCTATTTTGATCCGAGAGTGAGGTTGAACGCATGAGTTTAACGTGGCTCTGGACGGATATCATGATTTGGGGTCTGGTGATCGCTTTGGCGATCTGGGGCCGGGTGATCAGTCAATCCCCGCAGGTCAAAAAGCAGTGGGTGCAGGTGTTCGCCTCCAAAGTGGCGATGGTGTCCGCCATCGTCTTGGTGTTTTATGTGCTGATTGCACTGTTGGATTCACTGCACTTTATTTTAGACGATGCAAGTGGCACGCATAGCCTGCTCGATCTGTTACTGGTGCACTTGGCGCAAAATGCGGAACGTACCTATTCGGCACCGTTTGCACTGGTGGAGTACAACCGCTCAATGCAGGTGTTGGAGAGTGGCGAAGTGGTGATGCAGCAGCTGCCGTTGATGCATGTCAATGGAGAGGTCTCGATTGCTTTGCACTCTTTATGGTCCTGGCTGGCCAGTAGCGCGATGACAGCGGTGTTGGTTGCTGGCCACTTGATCTGGCGAGCCAAGCATCATCGCCAGCCACTATTCTCTTATGCGAGCCAGGTGTGGCGCGGTGAAACTGTTTTGCCCTGGAAAACTGCTTATTTTGCCGTGTGGCTGGTGCTGGGGGTGCTTGTCTGGTTTTACTGGCTCAGCCATCACTATCATGTACTTGGAACCGACAAGGTCGGCGGAGATGTGCTGTATGAATCTTTGAAAAGTATCCGCACCGGAGTGCTGATTGGGGTATTGACCACTCTGGTGATGCTGCCGGTGGCCTTGCTGCTGGGAATTTCGGCAGGCCTGTTCAAAGGCTGGGTGGATGACGTGATTCAGTACCTCTATACCACGTTGAATTCAATTCCGGGCGTGCTGTTGATTGCAGCCGCCGTTTTGATGATGCAGGTGTTGATGAGCAATCATCCTGAGTGGTTTGCGACCACTGAGGAGCGTGCTGACGTGCGTCTGCTGTTCCTGGTGTTGATTTTAGGGATGACCAGCTGGACCGGTTTGTGCCGTCTGCTGCGTGCGGAAACCTTGAAGATCAGTCAGGTGGAGTACGTCACCTCAGCGCGTGCGTTCGGCGTCAGCCGCATGCGTATTATCGGCCGCCACATTCTACCTAATGTGATGCATATTGTATTGATTGCCGTGGTGCTTGATTTCAGCGGTCTGGTTCTGGCTGAAGCGGTACTGTCGTATGTTGGCGTCGGGGTGGATCCGACGATGCACAGCTGGGGGAATATGATCAACCAGGCACGATTAGAAATGGCGCGCGAACCGATGGTGTGGTGGTCACTGCTGGCGGCGTTTCTGTTTATGTTTGTTTTGGTGTTGGCGGCCAACCTGTTTTCCGACCGGGTGCAATGGGTACTGAATCCGAAAAGTCATAAATAGAAGGCCTCGGTTGGTGGTTAAAAATTTCGTTTAAGGTAAAACAGAATCATGAAATCCAAGATGCAGACATCGCAAACCGTTTTAGAGGTTCGCAACCTTCAGGTTAAGGTAGGGGAGACCTCTCTGATCAAAGGCATTGATTTTGAAATTAAAGGCGGTGAAATTTTTGCACTGGTGGGAGAGTCTGGCAGTGGCAAATCCTTGACCAGTCTGGCGATTATGCGCTTGCTGCCGGAAGCTTTGCAGGTGAGTGGCGGGGAGATCCATCTTAACGGCCGAGCATTGTTTCCGTTGCCGGAATTTGAGATGCAGAGGGTCAGAGGGCGTCAGGTGGCGATGATTTTTCAGGAACCGATGACCTCACTGAATCCGGTGATGAAGGTGGGGGAGCAGGTGGCTGAAGTATTGCGTGTTCACTTGAACCTGGATCGTAAGGCTGCGCGTAATCGCGTTGTCGAGCTGTTTGAAGAGGTGGGCATTCCGGAAGCAACAAGTCGCTATGACTGGTATCCGCACCAGCTTTCCGGTGGTCAGAAGCAACGGGTGATGATCGCCATGGCGCTGGCTTGCGAACCGGACCTGTTGATTGCCGATGAACCGACGACGGCCTTGGATGTGACCATTCAGGCTCAGGTATTGGAACTGCTTAAGCAGTTAAGGGCGAAGCGAGGTCTGTCCATTTTGTTTATCACGCATGATATGGGTGTGGTGAATGAGATGGCGGATCGTATTGCGGTGATGCAGCACGGTAAAATTGTCGAGCAAGCCGAAAAAAACGCCTTTTTTGCTCATCCGCAACATCCCTATACCCAAAAGCTTCTAGCCGATGCGGTGCCTAAAGGGGCGCGCAAATTTGAACAGCCCAACGCCCCTCTGTTACAAGTGGCGGATTTGAAAGTGCATTTTCCGATTAAAAAAGGCCTTTTTCAGCGTACCGTCGGTTATGTCAAAGCGGTTGACGGTGTGACTTTAAGCATTCCTAAAGGACAAACCCTGGCGTTGGTAGGCGAATCGGGCAGCGGCAAAAGCACGATCGGCCAAGCCATTTTGAAGTTGGTGGATGCCACCGCCGGGCAGGTTGCTTTATTGCAGAACGGCGATGAATCGATCGATCTGACCAAACTGAACGAACGTCATATGCGCCCATTGCGCAAAAAAGTGCAGGTGATTTTTCAGGATCCGTTTTCCGCTTTGAATCCGCGGATGACGGTCTGTGACATTATCCGCGAGGGGATGACGAGTTTGAAGGTTGGTCCGCAAGACAGAGCGGAGCAAGAAAAACGCATTGAATCCCTGTTGGAGCAGGTTGGCCTTGCGGCGGAGCATAAACACCGCTATCCGCACGAATTTTCCGGCGGCCAGCGCCAACGTATCGGCATTGCACGTGCCTTGGCGGTGGAACCGGAATTGATTATTTGTGACGAACCGACCAGTGCCTTGGACGTTTCGGTCCGTGCTCAGGTGTTGGCACTGCTGGAAGAGTTGCAGCAAACCTATCAGATGTCGTATCTGTTCATCACTCATGACCTGTCGATTATTCCGGGAATTGCCCACCAGGTCGCGGTGATGCAACAGGGCAAAATCGTCGAACAGGGGCGTGTGGATGAGGTGATGCAACGGCCGCAACATCCCTATACGCAAAAGCTGCTGAATTCGGCACCGAAGTTGGTAAAACAGATGCTCACGGCTTGATACAGGTCGCCGGTACACTGGAGGAGGATATGTGGACCTATTTTTTTGCCTGGTTTCCCATGGTGTTGATGGCGATTGCGAATGGCATACTGCGCCAGTCGGTGCTGGAAAAACGGTTTGCACCATTACGAGCCCATCAGATTTCATCCTTGACGGGGGTGTTTCTGTTTTATGTTTATACGCACTGGTTGCACCAGTCCTGGCCGATTGGATCGATTGGTCAGGCCTGGCAAATCGGGGCGATGTGGTTGGTGATGACGCTAGTGTTTGAGTTTGGATTCGGTCACTGGGTAGTCAAGCACAGTTGGCAAACCCTGTTGCATGACTACAACCTGTTCCAGGGGCGGGTCTGGCCGTTGGTTTTGTTGGCGGTTCTGCTACTGCCTTATGCGGTCTATCAAGGGCTTTAACCTTTAAAGATTTCAAGTTGAAACGGAACAGGTCTGCTCAGCTTGGGAAAGGAAATGAAACGCATGTTTGGTTTTATCAGTCGTAATATTTTGACCGGCTTGATTACCGTGCTACCGGTAGTGTTGACCGTCTATCTGTTTTATTGGCTGGCGGTGTCGGCAGAGTCCTGGTTGGGCGAGAGCCTGCGCGCCTTTTTTCCGGAGGCGCATTACTGGCCGGGCATGGGAGTAATAGCAGGCCTGATTGTTCTGTTTTTGATCGGGGTGTTGATGCATGCCTATGTAGTGCGTGTTCTGTTCAATAAGCTGGAAGCCCTGTTGGCGCGTTTGCCGGTTGTGAAACCCATTTATCGTGCAATGCGTGATTTTTTTGATTATTTTAAGCCGCATGAGGAGCAGGAGTACTCCCAGGTCGTAGCGGTCAATTTCGGCGCCGAAGGTCAGGCTGGGATCAAAGCGATCGGGTTTGTGACCCAGGCGTTGCCGGAAAAATTGCCCGAAGGGTTCAACGACGACGATAGTGTACTGGTTTACCTGCCGTTAAGTTATATGATTGGCGGGTACGCAGTGTTGGTGCCGCGTTCTGCATTAACACCGTTGGATATGAGTATGGAAGAAGCGATGCGTTTTGCGCTCACGGCCGGGGTCACCTCTTCTGATTCTTCGAAGGCAAGGCCGAGTAAACGATCACTTAAAGAAAACAAAGGAAGCGTAGGTGGTTAATTATTTAACCGATTTGTTGGGATGTTTTTTAAGAAAGCCGCAGAAACAGATTGTTCATTTGTTGAATGAAATCAAAGAGCAGCGCTTAGCAAATATCAAGCTTAAAGAGCAGGTTAAGTTGTTACAGTCTCAATTGGCCGCGGAACAGGTGGCTGAGCGTTTGGGAGACAAGATACTCACCATTTATCGAATCTATTACGCGTTTAACTATGAGCAGATTCGGCAGCGTGTATTACAGCAAATCCCGCAGAGTCGTTACGATAAAAAAGGCGAACGGGTTGTGTTTCGGTTTCCTGAACTCAAACAGTTTGAGTTTTCCTACAGCCAGCTTTCAGGAAAGCCGCTGTTTACGGTGACTGGAAAGGACGAATACGAAGGGTTTTCGGTTTCCATTCAGGCGACTACCGGATGGCGATATGAGCTGGAGAACCGGAGTTCGGATCAGCAAAACCGGGATATTGAAAACTTGGCAAGGGTTTTAAAGCGCAAGTATGACGCCAAAAAATTAACCGATTTTTAATCGGTTTTCGTTCGCGAAGCCTTGGTCGGATTTACCGCTGAGTGCGGTTGTTAATGCAGTTTGAATACATTCTCGGAATTCAGTCCTTGCAAGACAATTTCCAGAATGTGTTCGGCTATGGTTTCTGGCTGTGGCAAACCCATCGGGTTTTCGCCAGGGAAAAGACGCCCTCGGGTTTCAGAGGCAAATGCCGGCAGTTTAGCCAAATAAAATTCGGTTGAGGCGGCCGGGTTTTCCGCCGCCAAGCTTTTCATCATTTGTTCCAGTCCCGCCTTGGCCACGCCATAAGCACCGTAGAAAGCCGGGTTTTGATCAAAATTGACATCGCTGATGGCAGCCAGTTTCCCCTGTTTTGATTCTGCCAGTAATGGCAGAGTGTTTTGAATCAGGTGGAAATTGGCGTTGAGGTTGGTGTGCAAGACTTCGTACCACTGCTGGTAGTCAAAATGCGCGATGGGGGTGAAGGCCGGTAGCAGTGCGGCGTTAAGAAACACACCATCCAGGTGACCATACTGGTCATGCAAAATGCGCTGCATCTCTTTGTAGTGGTCGATGTTGGCACCAAGCAGATCTATAGGGTAGAGCGCCACCAATTCGGAATTGAGTTCATCATAGAGTGCATTCAGGGCTTTTTGGTCCTTGTCTAGCAGGATCACTTCATGTCCTGCGGCAACCAACTGGGTGCTTAACGCTTTGCCAAGTCCTTTGGCGGCTCCGGTGATTAGATAGATGCTCATGGTTTTACTCGTTTGAATGATGGGGGGGATCGGGTTAATTGGCTGAAGGTATTTCCAGCTGATTGATATAGCGGCTGATTTCGACTGGAGTATGAAAGAACAGGTCCGCCGGCCAGGCCTGATCCGTTTCATGTTCCGGAAGATAGCCAAACAGGGCGGCGCCGGTCTGCATGCCGGCATTAATGCCGGCTTCAATGTCACGCGGATGGTCACCGATGTAAAGACAGTGTTCCGGTTTCATGCCACACTGTTCTGCAGCCAAGTGCATCGGTTCCGGGTTGGGTTTACGAACCGCTAGCGTGTCACCGCTGACAACGCTTAATGGCGCGGATGGAAACACAATGTGTTCCAGCAGTTTTTCCGTTAGCCAGGCCGGTTTGTTGGTGACGATGCCCCAGGGAATCCGACGCTCTGCCAAAATCTGCAAGCCATTGAGCAGGCCTGGAAAAATTTGCGTGTGGTTGGCGATATTTTCAAAGTAGATTTTAAGGAAATGCTGGCGCTTCTCCTCGAGTGCTTCACCGCTCAAATCCGGAAAGCCCAGTTGCGTCATGGCTAGTCCGCCTTGGGAAACCGTTTTACGGATATCCTGATAGCGTAACGGCGGCCGAGCGAAGTCTTGCAATGTTTGGTTAAGCGCATAGGCAAAATCATAAGAGGTGTCCAGCAAAGTGCCGTCCAGATCAAACAGAATGCATTGTACACTCATTCGTTAGAGTCCCTTTTGGTAGGCTAGCAGGTAGTTAATCTCTACGTCTTCGGATAAACCATATCGGTTTAACAGAGGGTTGAATTCAATTCCCGCACTGCCACGAAGATAGAGGTTGGCGTGGCGCGCCATGGCGTCCAGTTCGGCCGGAGTGATGAATTTGTCGTAAGTATGAGTGCCTTCCGGTACCACTTTTAGCACCTTTTCTGCAGCGAGGATAGCGAGCAGATAGGCTTTATAATTACGATTCAAGGTCGAGAAAAAGACCCAGCCACCGGGTTTGACACTGTCTGCCGCCGCTTGAACGATCGAGGCGGGGTCAGGAACGTGTTCAAGCATCTCCATGCAGGTCACAATATCGTGTTTTTCCGCATGGTCATGCGCATAGGCTTCCGCCGAGATCAGCTGGTAATCGACCTTAATACCGGAATCCAAACCGTGCAATTTGGCCACCGTCAATACCTCTTCGGCCAGATCGATCCCGGTGACGGTTGCACCACTTTGTGCCAGTGCTTCCGAGAGAATGCCACCGCCACAACCGATGTCCAAACAACTGTTGTTTTTGATGGCGGTAAAGCGCTCAATAAATTCCAAGCGAAATGGATTGATCTTATGCAGGGCGGCAAAATCGCCTTCCATATCCCACCAGGTGTTAGACAGGCGGTTGAAGTTGTCTAATTCAGCCTGATCGGCATTGCCGGCTTTAAACGTGGATTCACTCATAGGAAAACTCTTTAAGGTGTTTGGATGTATTGTGCAGCTAGGCCCTAAACCCTAGACCCGATGATCCGCATTTCAGTACGTAGCAGGCCTGTTAAGTTTGTTGCGAGTTTCACAATGCAAAGGACTGGAATCCCGCAGGCTAAGTCCCTTATATAAAAGGGAAGGCACAATCAAATATGGTCGGAAATTATACCTTTTTAAGGTGTTTTCTGTGGTCTTAATTTCTATGTAGCCGGGCAGGTTTTTTAAAAGATTCCGGCTTCGCTTTTTTACGAATATTTTTTAAGTGGTTATAAGACAGATTAATCCACTGGTGGAATGAGGGAAATAAGCCTTGTAAACCGCTTGTGGCGCCTTAAGCGGGATGATGAATAATGTCGCTTTAAACGAAGAGTTTGGTTATAATGTTGGCTTTATTATGAGTTAAAAATAGATTGGATGATTGATGTCTGAGTTCGCACGTGAAATTATTCCCATTTCGTTAGAAGAGGAAATGGAGCAATCCTATCTCAGTTATGCCATGAGCGTAATTGTGGGGCGGGCACTTCCCGATGTAAGAGACGGTTTAAAGCCGGTACACCGTCGTGTTTTATACGCGATGAACGAATTGAGCAACGATTACAATAAACCGTATAAAAAATCGGCGCGTATCGTCGGGGATGTCATCGGTAAATACCACCCGCACGGTGACACGGCCGTTTATGACACAATCGTCCGTATGGCACAGCCTTTCTCGCTGCGTTATATGTTGGTTGATGGACAGGGTAACTTCGGTTCGGTGGACGGAGATTCGCCGGCCGCGATGCGTTATACCGAAATCCGTATGGCGAAAATCGCTCACCATCTATTGGCCGACTTGGATAAAGAAACGGTTAACTTTGCTGAGAACTATGACGGTTCTGAAAGCGAACCGGTTGTTCTGCCAACTCGCATTCCTAATCTTCTGGTAAACGGTTCTTCCGGGATTGCGGTGGGGATGGCAACAAATATTCCGCCACATAACCTCACTGAAACGGTTAATGCCTGTCTCGCTTATATCGATAATCCTCAAATTGATATTGCTGGGTTGATGGAACATCTTCCTGGTCCGGATTTTCCGACGCACGGTATTATTAACGGCACCAAGGGGATTCGCGAAGCCTACGAAACCGGGCGCGGTCGCGTGCAAATTCGCGCTAAAACCAGTGTTGAGACCGATAAAAGTGGCAAGAGCCAGATTGTCGTCAATGAAATTCCTTATCAGGTGAATAAGGCCCGCTTGATTGAGCGTATTGCCGAACTGGTTAAGGAGAAGAAAATCGAAGGCATTACCGGTCTGCGTGACGAGTCGGATAAAGACGGTATGCGCATCGTCATTGAACTGCGCAGAGGTGAGGTACCGGAGGTCATTATCAATAACCTTTACAAGCAGACTGCGATGCAAACCGTTTTCGGTATTAACATGGTGGCGTTGATTGATGGTCAGCCTAAGCTTCTGAACTTAAAAGAAGTGATTGAAGCTTTTGTGAAGCATCGTCGTGAAGTGGTGACGCGGCGCACGATTTTCGATCTGCGTAAGGCTCGCGAGAAAGCACATATCTTAGAAGGTTTGACCATCGCGTTGAACAACATCGACGAAATGATCGAGCTGATTAAAGCTTCTCCAAGTCCAGCTGTGGCGAAAGAGCGCATGCTGGAGAAATCCTGGACCATCGGTTCCGTTCTGGATTATCTGGAACGTGTCGACATGAGTGACATTCGCCCGGAAGATTTGCCGGAAGGTTTTGGATCGGAAGGCGATGTTTACAAGTTGTCGCCGGCACAGGCGCAAGCGATTCTGGAGATGCGTCTACACCGTTTGACCGGTCTGGAGCAGGACAAAATTGTTGAAGAATACAAAGGTCTGATCGAGAAGATTACGGAATTCCTGGAAATTCTGCGCAACCCGGATCGTTTGACTGAAGTGGTTAAAGAAGAGTTACAGGAAGTGATCGAATCGTTCGGTGACGGACGTCGCACTGAGATCGATTACAGTTACCAGGACCTGGATGCCGAAGATTTGATTGCAGTTGAAGACCGTATTGTGACTCTGTCGCAAGACGGTTACATCAAAACGCAGCCATTGAGCGATTATCGTGCTCAGAAACGCGGCGGGCGCGGTAAGTCGGCCACGGCAATGAAAGAAGAAGACGAAGTCGGGCAAATTTTTGTTGCCAGTACGCACGATATGCTGCTGTGTTTTTCTAACCGCGGTAAGCTCTATTGGCAAAAAACCTGGCAGTTACCACTGGCGAGCCGTGGCAGCCGGGGTAAACCGATCGTGAATGTGCTGCCTTTGGAAGAGGGCGAATACATTACTTCGGTATTGCCTGTCGATGAGTTTGATGAACAGCGTGTGGTCTTTATGGCAACACGTAATTCAGTGGTTAAACGTGTTGCACTGAAAGACTTCTCTCGCCCACGTGCCAATGGGATTATTGCGGTGGATCTGTTGGACGATGATGAACTGGTCGGGACCGCCTTAACCGACGGTAATCAAGATGTGATGCTGTTTAGCAATGTCGGAAAAGCGATCCGTTTCAAAGAAAGTGATGTCCGAGTCATGGGGCGAACGGCGCGTGGTGTTCGTGGTATGAAGTTACCGGAAGGCGCGCATGTGATCAGTATGCAGATCGCTCAGCCTGACTCGTTGATTTTGACTGCGACCGCTAACGGTTTCGGTAAGTGTACGCCGGTTGAAGATTATTCAACGATCAATCGTGGTGGTCAAGGTGTGATTTCGATTAAAACCACTGAACGAAATGGCGATGTGGTCTCGTCGGTTTCGGTGACGCCAGAGCAAGAAATTGTGTTGATTACCAATAAGGGGACTTTGGTGCGCACCCGTGTCGCAGAAGTCTCAGTGGTCGGTCGAAATACCCAAGGGGTAAAACTGATCAATGTCGGCAAAGGCGAGCAGGTTGTAGGCTTGGCCGTGGTCGATATCGAAGAGGAAGATGATGAGCCGGCAGAGATGTCGGAAGAATCATCTAATCCGGAGACTGTTCAAGATTCTGAACAGGCTGCTGACTCAACGAGTGCAGATGAGTCTGAATAAGTTCAGTTGTTTTTAACATCCTGAAATGATCAAGGGTGATCGCGGTCAATGGATCGGGTCGCCCTGTTTTTTATGCAAAGTATTAACAAGCTTAAGGAAGCCAGAAAAGAATGACACGTGCTTTTAATTTCAGTGCTGGGCCAGCCATGTTGCCTGAGGCCGTCATGCGTAAAGCGTCTGCTGAGTTTTTAAATTGGAATCAGACCGGGATGTCGGTGATGGAGATGAGTCATCGCAGTAAAGAGTACATGGAGGTTGCCCAAAAAATGGAAGCAGATTTGCGCGATGTCATGGAAATTCCGGATAATTATAAAGTGCTGTTTATTCACGGTGGCGCTTCTTTGCAGTTTGCGGCGATTCCGCTTAACCTGACTCAGGCCGGAGATACCGTGGATTATTTCAATACCGGCGTCTGGTCAACCAAGGCGATTAAAGAAGCCAGTCGATATGTGAATGTGAATACAGTCGCCGGAGGCGATGAAACAAATCCAACCGCATTACCGCCACAATCTGAATGGCGTTTCAGTGAAGACGCTAAATACATTCATATCTGTTCCAACGAAACGATCACTGGCCTTGAATTTAAAGAAGAAGATCTGGAGCCCATTTTTGCCCAAGGCAAACCGGTCATTGCGGATATGTCGTCCAATATTATGTGTCGTCCGGTTGATGTCAGTAAATACGGTATGATCTATGCCGGTGCACAGAAAAATATCGGGCCGGCTGGGCTGGCCATCGTCATTGTTAGAGAAGATTTGATCGGTCAAGCGCGCGAGATCACTCCAACCCTGTTGAATTGGGAAACTTACGCTAATAATGAGTCGATGTTTAACACTCCGGCGACGTTTGCCTGGTATTTGGCCGGGTTGGTATTTGAGTGGTTGAAGGAGATCGGCGGCGTGTCCGAAATTGCCAAGATCAACCAGTCTAAAGCACAAAAACTGTACGATTTTATCGATGCCTCCGATTTTTATTCCAACCGTATTGAGCCAAAAAACCGTTCCTGGATGAATGTGACATTTCGTTTGGCAAAAAGCGAATTGGATAGCGTATTTTTGGAAGAGACGAAGTCGGCAGGCCTGCTCAGTTTGAAAGGGCATAAGGCTTTTGGCGGTATGCGTGCCAGCATCTACAACGCCATGCCAGAAGCCGGTGTGGATGCGTTAATTGAGTTTATGCGCAAGTTTGAGGCACAACACGCTTAATTTAAAAGCGACTTTCCTTTGCCACCTAATCGATAAAAGAACTATTGAACTGATGACAGACACGAAACAGACAGACGAACAGCAGCAGTTGACCGAAATTCGTAACCAGATTGATGCCATTGATGCGCAAATTCAGGAGTTGATCGGTCAACGGGCGGCGTGCGCACAGAAAGTGGCCGATATTAAAACTAAAGGCGGAAAAGTGGAAGCGGTTTTTTATCGTCCAGAACGCGAAGCACAGGTGCTCCGTGCGGTAAAGGAACGTAATCACAGTTTGCTTCCGGATAATGAAATGGCACGTTTGTTTAGAGAAATTATGTCCGCCTGTCTGGCGTTAGAGCAGCCGATTTCTGTCGCTTATTTAGGTCCCGAGGGCAGTTATTCGCATGCCAGTGTCATTAAACAATTTGGTTCTTCTGCTCATCCATTAGCGGTTTCGTCGATTGAAGAAGTGTTTGCGACAGTTGAGAAGGGGGATGCTAATTACGGCATCGTTCCGGTTGAAAACTCTTCCGAAGGTGTGGTGAAAGCCACTGAAAATGAGTTAATTCATACTAAACTGACGGTTTCTGGTGAAGTGGATCTGGCGATTCATCATTGCTTGCTTTCGAAAAGTTCGGAAGTTGAGTCAGTGCGCAAGGTGGTGGCGCATAGTCAGGCGTTGGGGCAGTGTCAGCAGTGGTTGAAAAACAATATGCCGTGGGCAGAATTAGAGGCGGTGGATTCCAATGCGCTGGCTGCTAAGATGGCGCAAGAGGAATCCGGTTTAGCGGCAATTGCTTCCGAACAGGCGGCGCAACTTTATAGTTTGAATATTTTGGAATCGAATATCGAAGATCGTCGTGATAATACCACCAAGTTCTGGGTGATTGGCCGTGAGATGACTCAACCGAGCGGGCAAGATAAGACGGCGATGATTGTATCGATTGCCAATAAAGCGGGTGCTTTATTGGAGTTGCTATCTTGTTTCTCCAAGCGAGATATCAGTATGACGCGCATTGTTTCTCGGCCGGCTACGGATAAAAAATGGGATTACCTCTTTTTTATTGACGTTTTAGGGCACCGGGAGGATGAGAATGTGCGTGAAGCCTTGCAAGAGGTGGAAGAAAAAGCGGCTTTCTTTAAGTTGTTAGGTTCGTTCCCTGTTTCCCCATTTGATGCTTGATGCTTTCTAGCTGATTGCTGTTTTTAATGTTTTCGTGAGTGTGATAATGACATTCCATTCCCAACTTTTTTGTGACCGTGTGCAGCCACAAATACTCAATATTTCTCCTTATATTCCGGGAAAACCGATCACAGAGCTTCAGCGTGAGCTTGGCTTGACCCGAATCTCAAAGCTGGCTTCCAATGAAAATCCGTTGGGCGCCAGCCCGAAAGTGACTGAAGCGATTCATAACGAACTCAAAGAGATTGCGCGTTATCCCGACGGCAGTGCCTACGCCTTAAAGCAGGTGTTGGCGAATTTTCTGCGGGTAAAAGAGGCGCAACTGGTGATCGGTAATGGTTCCAATGAGCTATTAGAGCTTGCTGCACGCGTTTTTGCCGGGCCTGGTGATGAAATTGTCTATTCGCAATACGGGTTTGCAGTTTATCCGATTTCGGCCCAGGTGGTAGGAGCGACCGGAGTGGAAGTGCCGGCAGACGGATTCGGTCATGATTTACAAGCCATGTTGGGTGCCATTACCGATAAAACAAAACTGGTGTATATTGCGAATCCGAATAACCCGACCGGGACTGTATTTGGCAGGATGGAATGGGAAGCTTTTATTGAGCAAGTTCCACAGAATGTGGTTGTGGTACTGGATGAGGCTTATTTGGAATTTTGTGAAGATGCGGATTATCCAAATGGTTTGAACTATCTTGATGATTACCCAAATTTATTGGTGTCCAGAACCTTCTCAAAAGCTTACGGTCTAGCGTCGCTACGGATTGGATATATGGCTGGATGTGAAGAAATTATTCAGTATATCAATCAGTTGAGAGCCCCTTTTAATGTCAATTATTACGCCCAGGTGGCAGCGATCGCTGCCATTGAAGATCAAGAGTTTGTTCAACAAGCTGTTGAGGTGAACCGCAAAGGAATGTTGCAAATTTGTTCAGCATTAGATGCGCTGGGGTTGAGTTACATTCCTTCCGCCGGTAATTTTGTTTGTGTGCGTTTTGAAGATCGCTGCGGTGGCGGTCAAGCAGATCTCGCCGCGAAAGTGAATCATGCATTGCTGCAGCAAGGAGTGATTGTCCGTCCGGTCGCCAATTATGGTATGGCTGAATACCTTCGCATCTCGATCGGCACCAAGGAAGAGAATACTCATTTGATTGAAGCACTCGAGGCGGTGCTTTAATACTTAAATAGAATAATGAAAAAAAATGAAGTTAAAAAAAGTAACAGTTATTGGTGTGGGGCTTATTGGAGGCTCTTTTGCCAAAGGGTTGAAACAAAGCGGCTTGGTTGATCAAGTAACCGGTTATGGCCACAATGAGTCAAATCTTAAAAAAGCCGTTGAGCTTGGCGTGGTGGACGATTTTACAACCGACATGGCAGAAGCGGTGGCTGACAGTGACCTTATTATGCTGGGTGTTCCCTTGGGGGCTATGCAAGAAGTTTTACACGCCATGCGTCCGTTTTTGAAGGAAGGTGCCATCATTACCGATGGTGGCAGCGCTAAAATGAGTGTGATTGAGGCGGTAAAATCGGTTTTTGGTGAGTTGCCTGCACATTTTGTTGCTGGGCATCCAATTGCAGGAAAAGAACAAAGCGGTGTCACTGCGGCTTGTGAAAAACTGTTTGTCGATCACCGTGTGATTTTAACGCCTACAGCAGAAACGGATTGCGAAGCGTTGCAGACAGTAACCGAATTGTGGCAAGCGCTTGGTGCGGAAGTAGTCAATATGGCGCCGGATTATCATGATGAAGTGTTGGCAGCAACGAGTCATTTACCCCATATGCTGGCATTTACTCTGGTGGAAATGCTGAATGAGCACCCAGAGTTGGGCAACGTCTTTCAGTATACTGCGGGCGGTTTCCGTGACTTTACCCGCATTGCGTCCAGTGATGCCGTCATGTGGCGCGATATTGCAGTCAATAATTCGATCGCTATTGCGAAGTGGCTTAAGTACTACCAACAATCGATTGGGCATTTGATCGATTTGGTAGAGCAACAAGATGGTGAGGGTTTGTATGCGTTGTTTCATGAAGCTAAAACTGCGCGCGACAAACATATTGTCAACAAGCAAAGTTGATAAGTTTCTATTGAATTCAATAAGTTAAAGATTAAGTTTATGGCAAATGTAAAGTTTATAGTTCAGCCCGGGGGAACCATTAAAGGTCGTGTACGTGTACCAGGCGACAAGTCGATTTCTCATCGTAGTATTATGCTGGGTGCGATTGCAGAAGGAACCACAACCGTCACCGGTTTTCTGGAAGGGGCCGATGCATTAGCAACTCTCCAGGCGTTTAAAGACATGGGGGTTGAAATTGAGGGGCCTGAAAACGGCAATGTCACCATTCATGGTGTAGGTCTACTCGGATTAAAAAAACCTCAAAAACCAATGGATATGGGGAATTCCGGAACGTCCACCCGTCTATTGGCGGGGATTTTGGCGGGGCAAAATTTTGATTGTGAGCTGGTTGGTGATGCTTCTTTATCTAAACGCCCTATGAAGCGAGTCACAGATCCTCTTGCTTTAATGGGGGCTAAGATTGAAACCGCTGAAGGCGGTACTTTGCCGATGAAAATATTTGGCACCGGTGAGCCGTTAAAAGCGATGGATTATGTTTTGCCGATGGCCAGCGCACAGGTGAAGTCATGTGTTTTATTGGCAGGGCTTTATGCTGAAGGGCAGACTTGTGCTTTGGAACCGGCTCCAACCCGGGATCATACTGAACGCATGTTAAATGGTTTTGGTTATGAGGTGCACTCTGAAAAGCTCGATGCTTTGCGCACTAAAGCCTGTTTGCGTGGTGGCGGTAAGTTAACGGCGCGTCATATCGATGTGCCTTCGGATATTTCTTCAGCGGCCTTTTTTATGGTGGCTGCAGCCATTTCCAAAGGCTCCGATCTGGTTATTGAACATGTCGGCATGAATCCAACACGTACCGGTGTGGTGGATATTCTGAAGCTGATGGGGGCGGACATTACCTTGGAAAATCCTCATGAAGTTGGCGGTGAGCCTGTTGCGGATGTGCGTGTGCGTTATGCACCGCTTAAAGGCATCCAGATTCCTGAGGAATTGGTGCCATTGGCGATTGATGAGTTTCCGGTGTTGTTTGTCGCTGCGTCCTGTGCAGAAGGTCAGACGGTATTGACAGGCGCGGAAGAGTTGCGTGTTAAGGAGTCGGATCGTATTCAGGTAATGGCGGATGCTTTGCAGGCCGTTGGAATTGATGCCCAGCCGACTGAGGACGGCATGATTATTAATGGGGGGCAGCAGCAGCCGCAAAATGCTGAAATTCAGAGTCATCACGACCATCGTATCTCTATGGCGATGACCGTGGCCGGTTTGAATGCGGCTTCCGAACTGGTGATTGACGACTGTGCGAACGTAAACACTTCCTTCCCGACTTTTATTGAGTTGATCAATGCGGTTGGGATGAATGTTGAATCGGTTAAGGAGTGAGTATGAGTACTTCGCAAACAGTTCCGGTGGTTACGATCGATGGGCCGAGCGGCGTTGGAAAAGGAACATTGGCGCAATATTTAACCTGTAAAACGCGTTTTCACCTGTTGGACAGTGGTGCTATTTATCGTGCTCTGGCGTTTGGTGCGATTAAGCATGCCGTTGATCTGTCAGACGTTGCAGGCCTGGTTAAATTGGCGGAATCTCTACCGGTTGAATTTGTTGCAACCAGTATTTTGTTTGAAGGTGATGATGTGACCTCGAGTGTGCGTACCGAAGAGGTGGCTGCAGTAGCTTCAAAAGTAGCGGCGATTCCCGAGGTTAGGGCGGCATTATTAGCCCGCCAGAAAGCATTTGCAAAATCACCAGGACTGGTGGCTGATGGACGAGATATGGGGACAGTGGTATTTCCACAAGCGAATTTAAAGTTGTATTTAACCGCCTCAGCTGAAGTTCGTGCAGAAAGACGGGTTAAGCAGTTGAAAAACCAAGGGGTTAATGCTAATATTGATCAAATTATTCAAGACATTAAAGAAAGGGATGAGCGGGATTCGAATCGAACGACCGCGCCTTTGAAACCGGCCGATGACGCTATTGTGATTGACACCAGTGATTTGGATGTTGAGCAAGTCTGTCGTAAAGCCGAGTCTTTACTGTGGGAGCGAGGATTATTGATGTAATCTTAACTCATCATAAAAAACTTCTTTAATGAATTAGTTGTTTTTGCTAACATGTTGAATTAGTTAAAATTATTGATCCTTGCCCTGCGATTCGGGGCAGGGATTTTGTTTTTTTCTGCTGACCGTTTGGGGGGTTGGCACATTACTAACTGACCCGGTTGTCGTTTGAAATCCCAATTTGAAAGTGACAGTCGGCTATGTACAACGATGAATGGTACTTTATCCATGAGTGAATTATCTTTCGCTGAATTATTTGAAGAGTCTTTACAGCAAGACAAATTTAACACAGGTTCTCTGATTATCGGGACTGTTGTCGGCATCGACAAAGAGACTGTATTGGTTGACGCAGGTATGAAATCTGAGTCAGCAATTCCTAAGAGCCAATTTATGAACGCTAACGGTGAGTTAGAGGTTTCTGTTGGTGATGAGGTTGAAGTTTTCCTTGAGTCTTTGGAAGACGGAATGGGGGAAACACGTCTTTCTCGTGAAAAAGCTAAGCGCGCTAAAACTTGGGATAAGTTGGAAGCGGCTATGGAGAAAGGTGAAGTGGTTACCGCCATGGTTACCGGTAAGGTAAAAGGTGGTCTGACGGTTGATGTTGACGGTGTTCGTGGTTTCTTGCCTGGTTCACTTGTGGATGTACGTCCTATCCGTGATTTCGGCTTCTTGGAAGGTAAAGAAGTTGAGACTAAGCTAGTTAAACTGGATCGTAAGCGTAACAACGTGGTTGTTTCTCGTCGTGCGGTGATTGAGCAAGAAAGCTCGGCTGAACGTGAAGCACTATTGGCGAACATGGAAGAAGGTTCTGTACTGAAAGGTATTGTTAAGAACTTGACTGACTACGGTGCGTTTATTGATCTTGGCGGTGTTGACGGTCTTCTTCACATCACGGATATGGCTTGGCGTCGTGTTAACCACCCATCTGAAATCGTTCAGGTTGGTGATGAAATCGAAGTTAAGGTTCTTAAGTTCGACAAAGAGCGTAACCGTGTATCACTGGGTCTTAAGCAGTTGGAAGAAGATCCATGGGCAGATATGGTTGCTCGTTACCCAATTGGTGCTGAGACAGCAGGTAAAGTGGCTAACATCACGGACTACGGTGCCTTCATCGAGATCGAAGATGGTATTGAAGGTCTGGTCCACACTTCTGAATTGGATTGGACAAACCGTAACATTCACCCATCTAAAGTGGTTCACTTGGGTCAAGAAGTGCGTGTTAAGATTCTGGATGTTGATCAAGAGCGTCGCCGTATCTCTCTATCGATCAAGCAGTGCACAGTTAACCCATGGGAAAGCTTCTCTGCGACTCACGCGAAAGGTGACAAAATCAGCGGTAGCATCAAGTCTATTACTGACTTCGGTATCTTTATCGGTCTAGAAGGTGGTATTGACGGTTTGGTTCACTTAACCGATATTTCTTGGAATCAGCCTGGTGAAGAAGCCATTCGTGACTTCAAAAAAGGTGATGAGCTTGAAACGGTTATCCTTTCTATTGATCCAGAGCGCGAGCGTATCTCTCTTGGTTTGAAGCAGTTGGAGCAAGATCCATTCGGTCAATATGTTGCTGATCACGGTAAAAACAGTATTGTTGAAGGAACTGTGAAATCAGTAGACGAAAAAGGTGCTGTGATTGAGTTGGCTCCAGAAGTAGAGGGTTACCTGCGTGCTTCTGAGTTGCTTGAAGATACCCGTGATGCTTCGTCAGTATTGAAAGAAGGTGATACGGTTTCTGCGAAGATTACGAATATTGATCGTAAAAACCGTTCTGTTTCTTTGTCTGTTAAGGCTAAAGAAGCTCAAGAAGAAGCGAATGCTATTCGTGACTACACGGATCAGCAGCCATCTGCTTCAAGCACTTTGGGTGATCTTTTCAAAGACAAAATGTAATCTGACTAGCAATGGCCCAGCAAAGTTGATTGGGCCATTGCGTTTGTGATGTTGTCTTGGCATCGCATTTTGGTCTTTCTGACCCCGTCCTTATCCTGAATACATGTTTTATATCAAGCCTGAGTTAGGTTGGGGGTGCGGTCAGTTTTTGTTTGAAATATCTCTTTTCGAGAATAAAAAAGATATAGAGCTAGTTCCTATGACCAAGTCAGAACTTATTGAACTTATTGCAAGAAAACAGACTCAGTTTAGTCAGAAGGATGTTGAAATTGCAGTAAATAAAATTCTGGATTCTATGATTCATACTCTTTCTCAGGGCGAGCGAATCGAAATACGCGGTTTTGGGAGTTTTAGTTTGCATCATAGAAAAGCTCGTATTGGGCGTAATCCTAAAACAGGTGAAACGGTAAAATTATCTGATAAACGTGTGCCACACTTTAAGCCTGGAAAGTCTTTAAGAGAGCGGGTAGACGCATCAAAGGATTCGACCGATATCATTGGTTAAACCAAGAAAAGGGGCCAGCATATGCTGGCCCCTTTTTTATTTATCTTCTATAATTTTCTTCTTCTATTGTCTTTTGAGACGTGTCTTATGTTGAAGCTCATTTCATTGTTGTTTACTGCCCTGTTTCTTGTAGCGGGAGTAACACTCGGGGTCTTAAATCCCCAGCCGATTCAAATTGATCTTTTCTGGTGGCAGTTTAATGTTGCGCTAAGTGTTGTCATGGCGATTGTCTTTATTGCAGGCATGCTAATTGGTGCTTCGATTATGTTGGTGCAGGTTACCCGTTTAAAATGGCAGCTCGTGCGTCAAAAACGCCAGGTTCAAAAGCAGGCCAATGAAGTAGTGGAGTTAAAAAAACAATATGTAAGCTCGTTAACCACATTGGAAGGTAATCGTAACTTATTAATTAAAAAAGAGAATGCCGAATAAAGCAGGTTGAATGAATGGAAAATAATATTAATATGCCTGACCCAAAAGTATTAGTTGCTCTCGATTATGCGGATGCAGATGCGGCTTTGTCGTTTGTGTCTCAGCTAGAACCTGTTGAGTGTCGCTTGAAGGTTGGGAAAGAGCTGTTTGCAGTAGCTGGGCCTGAATTTGTCAAATCCTTGGTCGAAAAGGGTTTTGATGTTTTTTTGGACTTAAAGTATCACGATATTCCAAACACAGTCGCAAAAGCCGTTCAGGCGGCGGCTCGCATGGGGGTTTGGATGGTGAATGTCCATGCTTTAGGTGGCCGAAAAATGATGCAGGCAGCTAAGCAGGCATTGAAAGAATTGGATATGCCAAGAAAACCGATTCTGATTGCAGTGACCGTGTTAACCAGTATGGAGCAGGGGGATCTGCAGGAAGTGGGTTTGTCTGGCTCGCCAAAAGAGAATGTGATAAGGCTGGCTAAGTTGGCAGCGTCTTCCGGTATGGATGGGGTTGTGTGTTCTGCTCAGGAAGCAAGTGAGCTGCGTCAAGAGGTGGGTAAAGACTTTTATTTAGTCACGCCTGGTATTCGCCCTGAAGGGGCCGCTGTTAATGATCAAAAACGTATTATGACACCGCAAGAGGCGATTAAAGCCGGCTCCAGTTATTTGGTGGTGGGGCGCCCTATTACTCAGGCTGAAAGCCCCAAATGTGTTTTGCAGGCTATTAATCAAAGCCTGGCTTAAGCATTTGCTTGTTACTCAGACTGGTTTGAAATACAAGTGCTACCAAGGAGATATAACAGTTTGAATTGGAACTGTTATTCGGTTATAATTCGCGCCTTTCAGACTAAGTGTTTGAATTTCCTTGTCTCACCAGGCATGAAATGTTTTGGGAGACTGTTTAAACATCCATAAGGAGAATATGAATGCGTCATTATGAAGTCGTGTTTCTAGTGCACCCTGATCAATCTGAGCAGGTTCCTGCAATGCTAGAACGTTATCGCGCGATCATCGAGCAGTCTGGTGGTCAAATCCACCGTCTAGAAGACTGGGGTCGTCGTCAACTTGCTTACCTCATCAACAAGGTACACAAGGCACACTATATCCTGATGAATATCGAATGTAATCAAGAAGCTCTTGATGAGTTGGATAATGCTTTTTACTACAACGATGCGGTTCTTCGTAGCATGTTTATCAAGCGTAAAGAAGCAATCACTGAGCCTTCTGTTATGGTTGGTAAAAAAGAGTCTAAGGAGTAAGAGATGGCTAGAGGATTTGGTAGAAAAAAATTCTGTCGTTTTACAGTAGAAGGCGTTAAAGAGATTGATTACAAAGATTTGGATACTTTGAAATCATATATCACTGAGACTGGCAAGATCGTTCCTAGCCGTATTACGGGAACAAGTGCTAAGTACCAGCGCCAATTGGCAACTGCGATCAAGCGTGCACGTTACATCGCGTTGTTGCCTTATACTGATCAACACAAATAATTTTTGAAGATTCAGAATTAACAGAACGATGCTGGGAATCGCGAATTATGTTCTAAAAGGGCCGATGCAGGCTCTGATAGCCGCGGTTCTGTTTTCGGCATTAAGTGTATGGATTGCCCCTTTTGGCTTAGTTGTCGGAGCGGTAATCGGCCTGGTTACCCTAAGAGTAGGTGTAGCCGAAGGCTTGAAAGTGCTTGTATGGAGTGTGCTGGCGCAAGTCGGTCTAACCATGATGTTGAGCGGCAGTTATCTGCCAGCGATCATTGCGGTTATTGAATACATGGTGCCAGTATGGCTGATGTCTGTGGTATTGAGAAATACTAATTCATTGGCCCTGTCGTTACAGACAGCGATGATGATCGCGGGATTGGGTGTGGTGTTATTACATTTGGCCGTACCTAATCCAGCGGAGTGGTGGATGCACCTGTTTAATGAACAGGTCAAACCTTTGCTTGAGAACTCCGGCGTGGAGTATCAGGCGGAAGGTGTTGAAGCACTGGTGAAAATGGTCACCATGTTACTCGCCATGTTTGCAGTCATACTTTGGTTTTCCATTGTGGTTATTGCGCGCTGGTGGCAGGGAGCTTTATTCCATCCGGGACAGTTCCAGACTGATTTTTATCAGATGGCATTGCCTAAGTCGACTGCTTATGTCGCGATTATATTGGCTATAGCTGGTTTACTAGCCGGTACAGAATCCGGAATTGTTTACGATCTTTCCGGCGTATTGGTAGCCGGACTGATGTTTCAGGGATTGGCGATTGCGCACCAGACTGTAGCAATTAAGCAGCTTCATAAAGCATGGCTTGTGACACTTTATGTAATGTTATTTCTGTTTCCTCAAGCAATGCTGATACTGGCGACGATTGGTCTGTTGGACGCATGGGCTAACTTTAGAGACCGATGGTCGCAAGAATAAACAAGAGGTTTAAGCTATGAATGTTATTCTGCTTGAAAAAGTACAAAACTTAGGAACATTGGGTGATCAGGTTTCAGTGAAAGCAGGTTATGCACGTAACTACTTGATTCCACAAGGTAAAGCAAAGCCAGCTACAAAAGAAAATATTGCTGAGTTTGAAGCAATGCGCGCTGAGCTTGAAAAAGCGGCGGCTGCACAATTGGCAGTTGCACAGGGTATCTATGAGAACTTGAACGGTCAGGTCATTACGATTGAATCTGTTGCGGGTGATGAAGGTAAATTGTTTGGTTCTGTTGGAACACAAGATATCGCTGATGCACTGGCTGCAGCTGGCTTTGAAGTCGAGCGTCGTAATGTACGTATGCCAGAAGGCGCGCTACGTTTCGTAGGTACTTACGAGATCGACGTTCAGTTGCATACTGATGTAGTAGCTTCAATTACTGTTGAAGTTAAAGCGACTCAAGAATAATTTCTTAAGCGTTTAACTTTTACAAAAGCGGCGTATTCCATTTAGGGGTGCGTCGCTTTTTTTGTTCCTGAGGTAACTTGGATTCTCTGTGTACTTCAAGTCACAACCGTTTTACATTTCGTTATAATAATTTGCTCTATCATGTCACTTTATTACGCTTTATATGAACCTAGCTGAACGCCCATCACAAAAGAGCTCTATGTCAGAAAAAAATGTAGAAACTTTATTTAAAGTTCCTCCGCACTCCATTGAGGCTGAGCAATCGGTGTTGGGGGGCTTAATGCTCTCGAATGACGCTCTCGAAGATGTGATTGTCATCATTAATGAAAGCGATTTTTATACCCAGCAACACCGCTCGATCTTTTCTAGTATCGTTGAGTTGAGTCGTAATAACAGGCCTTTTGATCTGGTGACCGTTGTCGAGCATTTGGCGTCGGTGGGTCAGCTTGAGCAAGCTGGTGACAAGGCGTATTTGGCCGATTTGGTTAAGAACACCCCAGGTTCAGCCAATATTCTGTATTACGCTAAAATTGTCCGTGACAAATCCATTTTACGCAGCCTGATTCAAGCCGGAAACGAGGTGGTGGAAACCGCCTATTTTCCACAAGGAAAGGATATCCGTGAAGTATTGGATATTGCTGAATCCAAAATCATGTCCATTGCGGAACATGGTGAGGGCAAAGAGCGCCAGTATAAAACTATGGATGTGTTGCTTGAAGCGGCCATCAATAAAATCGACGAGCTTTTTAATACCGAGGGTACGATTACCGGTGAAGCGACACACCTGACTGAATTCGATGAAATTACTTCCGGCTTGCAACGTGGCGATTTGATCATTGTTGCTGGACGTCCGTCGATGGGGAAAACCACCTTTTCGATGAATATGGCCGAGAATATTGCGACTAAGAACAATACTCCCGTAGCCGTTTTCAGTATGGAGATGCCGGGTGAAGCACTGGCTATGCGTATGATCAGTTCGATCGGACGGATTGATGCTGGACGGATGCGTACCGGTAAGCTTCAGCAAGAAGATTGGCCAAAGCTTAATAAAGCCATCAATATTCTTTCTCAAGCCAAGGTTTATATTGATGACACGCCAGCATTGATGATCACCGAGCTTCGTGCGCGTGCGCGACGTATCGATAAAGATATTCGTGACCTGCAACGTAAGGAGGCGATTCAGGCTGGAGTGGAAGATCCAGACTCCAAAGTGACGGGGCTCGGACTGATTGTGGTCGATTATCTTCAACTTATGCGCGGTTCTGCCGGAGCCGAAAACCGGGTTAATGAAATTTCAGAAATTTCCCGAGGGCTTAAGGCTTTGGCTAAAGAGTTGGAAATCCCTGTTATTGCTTTGTCTCAGCTTAACCGTAGTTTGGAGCAGCGTCCGAATAAACGTCCTGTCATGTCCGATTTGCGTGAGTCCGGAGCGATTGAGCAGGATGCGGACTTGATCATCTTTATCTATCGTGATGAGGTGTATAACAAGGAAAGTGAAGATAAAGGGATTGCTGAAATCATACTTGGTAAACATCGTAACGGGGCTTTAGGGACGGTACGTTTGACCTTTATCGGTGAATACACTCGTTTTGAAAACCATGCTGCTTATGCACCTGAAGAAGCGCACTACTAAGTTTCTTATGAGAAAATCCATGTACCGACCTGCCAAAGCCTTTATCCACTTGCCAGCACTACGCCATAATTTGCAGGAAGTCAAAAGGTTGGCGCCGAAAAGTAAGGTGTTAGCGGTGATTAAGGCGAATGGATATGGGCATGGGATCAATCGTGTGGCACACCAGCTGAATTGCGCCGACGGTTTCGGTGTGGCGTGTATTGATGAGGCTATTGTCCTTCGTCAAAAGGGGTTTTTGCATCGTATCCTTCTACTGGAAGGACTTTTTTCCGAAGCGGAAATTCCTCTTGTTTATCAGCATCGTCTTGATCTGGTAGTGCACTCGGAACTTCAATTGAACTGGCTGCTGGAGTCACCTTATACCGGACCATTGAATGTTTGGATTAAAGTCGATAGCGGTATGCATCGTCTTGGCTTTGACCCGGAAGTTGTTCCCCAGGTTATAAACCGTTTGCAAAGTAGCGATAAAGCCTTGCAAATACATGTGATGTCGCATTTAGCGTCAGCGGATGAATCCGATGCCTTTACCCAACAGCAGATCGGGTGCTTTGACCCAATAGTGAAGGCACACTCTTTTCCAGCCAGCCTGGCGAATTCAGCCGCTCTGCAACTTTATCCAGAAACGCATTACGACTGGGTGCGTCCAGGGATTATGTTGTACGGAGCCGGTCACTGTCCAAGTTGTAAGGCCGATTTAAAACCGGTGATGAAGTTGGCATCGGAAATCACCTCTTTAAAGTGGGTCAAACAGGGCGAGTATGTCGGCTACGGCAATACCTGGCAGGCACAAAGAGACACTTTTGTTGGGGTGGTCGCCATCGGCTATGGAGACGGTTATCCTAGGCACGCTCCGAGCGGCACGCCAGTGGTAGTGGGTGGCCAACGCGTTCCTCTGATTGGTCGCGTTTCTATGGATATGGTCTGCGTCGATTTAACCGATCTGGCGGATCAGGTTGCTATTGGTGATGAGGCGATTTTATGGGGAACGGATCTTCTCAGTGTTGATGAGGTCGCTAAATTTGCCGGTACCATCGGTTATGAACTGCTCTGTGGAGTCACTAAGCGGGTTCCGATGATTGAAGTTCAATAGATTTGAAATGAAATGCGATGGACACCTTGTTTTAAGGAGCTTTATGGGCAGTACTGGCAGTTGCAAAGACATTAAAATCAATCACATAGAAAGCGGATATGATGGCTTTTTTAAGATAGAACTGCTTGATTTTAAGCACACCCTGTATCAAGGAGGCTGGTCACATTCAATTCAGCGCGAGCTTTTTGGTCGTGGTCAGGCTGTGGTGGTGTTGCTTTATGATCTCCAAAAACAGATTGTGGTGTTGGTCGAGCAGTGTCGAGCGGGTGCCTTGCGCCATGCTCTCGATTCCGGCAAAACTGAACAGGCCTGGTTGCTTGAACCGGTGGCGGGAATGATTGATGCTGGTGAAACCGCTGAAGAGGCCGCTCATCGCGAAGCGAAAGAAGAGGCCGGTGTAGAAGCGCTCTCTTTGGAATATGTCTGTCAGTTTTATCCCAGTCCAGGTGGCAGTGATGAAATTTTGCATTTGTTTGCTGCTGAAGTGAATGCCGAAGATTTACCTGATTATGCGGGGCTGGATGAAGATGGTGAAGATATTAAAATCGTGCCATTGCCGTTTGATGAAGCGAGCCGCAAACTGCAGGCCGGGCAATTTAATGTGGCCAGCACGATTATCGCTTTGCAGTGGCTGTTTATGCATAAGGCGGTAAAGGGCTGAGAGAGCCGGTGCGGTTGTCATCTTGCCTGCATTAAAGGTGAAATCCCGTTTTTTCAATTTGTTAAAGTTTTTTATATATGTTGTGTCTGTTTAAAAATAGCCATGTTCACCCCCGTTTAAATCGCTATTTGATGGTGATATCGTGGCTAGCTGTAGCCGCTTGGCTCTATTTTGCGTTTATCGAGAAGGCCCTTTGGAGCAAGTTATTCAGTGGTGAAGCCTTATTGGTTGATTTGCTGTTGGGGTTGCCACTGGTTTTGATGCTCGCCGTCGTGGTGTATGCGACCCTGTACTGGCTGTTGAAACTGCTCGTGGTGGTGTTTCTTCCTCAAGCCATTGTTCCAGCAGAGTCTGAGCATGATGCCCAGTTGGACGAAAATCATAAAGCGCTGGAGGAGACTTATGGCGAGCGTTATTGGGAAAATTTGGATCAGGCTGATGTTCCAGACTCCAAACGCTCTTCAGTGACACGTCGAGTGGGAGGCGCCCAGCGGCAAAGTGCTGATAGCACCTTAGATAACTCCGAAGACAGTCAAAAACCCTCTAGCTCTGTTTCGGTCGATTCAGAGCGGTCATGACTTCTGCCGCTGTTGCACGCCATGAAATCCGGCAGCTGTTTCGGTTGGCGCTGCCGATCTTCTTGGCTCAGTTGGCGCTGACAGCTCTGGGCGTCATCGATACAATTATGTCCGGTTGGGTCGGTACGGATGATCTCGCCGCGATCGGCCTCGGTTCCAATATTATGTTGCCGGTCTTTATTTTCGGAACCGGCATTCTGTTGGCCTTGACCCCTCTCGTGTCAAAACAATATGCGGCCAAACAGCTGGATAAGCTTCCTCTTTATTTGAATCAAGGAATGTGGCTAGCACTGCCTTTAGGCGTGTTTTCCATGGTCTTGCTGATGAACCTGCAATATTTGCTGGTTCAATTGGAGCTGTCACCGCAAGTCTATCAATTAACCGAAGATTACCTCTTTTATATTGCCTGGGGCTTGCCGGGCGTGGCTTTTTATCAGGTGTTGCGTTTTTTCTGGGAGGGGTTGGGCACAACCTTGCCAACCATGTGGATCAGCTTTGTGGCTTTGATGGTGAATGTGCCTTTAAATGCGCTGTTTATCTATGGCTTTGAGGGGTGGGTTGAGCCATTAGGGGCCGCTGGTTGCGGGGTGGCCAGTGCGCTGGTCATGTGGTTAATGTTTGTTTTAGGGTTGCTGTATGTCTATCGCTCTCCGCTTAGTCGACCGTTTGTTGCGCTATCTCGTTTGGGATGGCCGCAATGGCATGGGGGTATGGCAGATATTTTGCATATCGGTTTTCCAAACTCCTTAGCGTTGCTTTTTGAGGTCAGTCTGTTCAGTTTTATTGCCCTGTTTATCGCTCAATTGGGTTCGGTGGTGATCGCGGGCCATCAGATCGCGATTAGTTTTACCTCTTTGGCTTTTATGTTACCGCTGAGTTTGGCGATGGCCATTACGGTTCGGGTCAGTCGTGGTTACGGAGCTCAAGACGCCGCTGCCGTCAAATTAAGCTTGTATGTAGGACTCGGTATCGCGCTGTCAATTGGAGCAGGCCTGTCTGTTTTCACCTTTCTGTTACGTGATTACATCGTGGCGCTTTATAGCCGTGATTCCGAAGTCTTGGTATTGGCATCGGCACTCTTGGTATTTGCCGCTTATTACCAGGTGTTTGATGCAGTTCAAGTCGCGGCAGCAGGTGCTTTACGAGGCTTTCATGATACTCGAGTCACTATGGTGGTGACCTTTATCAGTTACTGGATGTTTGGTTTGGCGGGTGGTTATGCATTGGCTTATACCGACTGGTTTACTGAAGCTCCGATGGGGGTTGCCGGTTTTTGGTTGGGGATTGTGCTTGGGTTAAGTCTTGCAGCCATCTTATTGCTATGGCGTCTAAAGCAGCAATATCGCGTGCGTATGAGTGAATCAGGAGGCTTTCAGTGACAGAGCAGACGACTCGAAAAACTGAACAGACCTGTCCCTGCGGTTCAGGCAAGCCCTATAGCTTGTGTTGTCAGCCTTTGCATCAAGGTGTCGAATTTGCACAAACGGCCGAGCAGTTAATGCGTTCCCGTTACAGTGCATTTGTTCTGCAGTTGCAAGGCTATCTGTTACAAACTTGGGCACCTGAGACCCGCCCACAAGATGTGGCGTTTGATCCTGCCATGAGCTGGCAAAAACTCACGATTCTTGAAAAGAAAAAAGGTCGTGTCAGGGATCAGAAAGGGTGGGTGACTTTTTGTGCTGAATACCAGGCCGGTTTGCAGCGTTTTAAATTCGTTGAAAAGAGTCGTTTCCGAAAAGATGCACAAGGGCGCTGGCTGTATGTGGATGGCGAATTTATTTAGTTGAAGGGGTGGGGTAAGGCTTTTGACCAGGCCTGTTCCATTTCAGATTTTGGCGAAACGCATTTACGAATCGTGTCCTTGGTTTTCATCGCGATTATGGAAAACACGATAGAGCCACCACATAAGCAGAGCGACAATAAGGATCGATGCGCCCAACAATCCTAAGGTGAGTAAGAGTGCGGAACTGATACTGTCTAAATCGGGCATTTTTTACGAATCCTTTTCTATCTGATGTATCTTTTTAAGCAAAAGCATTTTACAATATTTTTTAATTTTGCCCCGGATATTGTCTTAATTTATGGCCCAAACAATTTCAGATCTTGAAAAAGAACGCGCCGAACTGCTCAAGGCGATTGAGGCCCAGGCCCAACAAATGTCGGCCAATCGAAACGGTGAAGAAAAAGAACACTCTTTAAAAGATTGGTTAAATGCCGCTGAGGAAGTCATGCCAACCCCACAGAAAACCAAGACAACGTCATCTGCGCCTCAGTCAGGCGATAAAAACAATAAGCCGAATGCCAATAAAACCTCCTTTTTTGGTGTGGTCATTCTGTTGACCCTGCTGTTTACCATTCTGGGCGTCCTCTATATTGCTTACACCACGATCAATAAAGAACTTCAGCAAGTGGCTGAGGTGCGCGAAAGCTCAAAACAAGAAATGCTTAAGTTGCAGCAATCGATGGATGAGCTGCAAAAGAATCTGGCTTCCGGTGGTCAGCCTGAAGCGTTTACTCAGCTTGAGCAGCGTGTTCTTGATCTGGAAGGTCAGTTAAGTGCCATTCAGGAGCAGCAAAAACGCCTGTTAGCGCGATTGGAGCAGTCTCCTATTCAAGCTTCAGGTCAAGTGGCGGCAGAATCTGCTGTTAAGGCGGCTGAAAACATGCCAGCAACAGAGGTCCACTCCGCATCAGTGGCAAGTTCTGCTGATCAAGTGGTCACTGAATCGATTTTAGATGAAAAATTAAAGGCTTATACCTCACAGCTTGAAAAACGTATTGATGAGAAGCTGGAAAAAATTCTCCAGTATTTGACGCATGGCAAGGCGGATGAAGCTTTGAAGTCAGAAGTCTTGCTTAATGGCGATTCCGACGGGGAAACTGTCAAGGGTATGCAACAGCCGGAAGCCGAAGTGGCAACCCCAGCAGAGCCAGAAGTAGTTGAGGTTGAAGCGCCACGTGTTGAGCAGCCACTGGTCAAGTTGGTAGAAGAGGTTAAAAAGCCGATTGAACCGGAAGTCACAGTAGAACCACATGTTGCACTTAGTGCGGATGCTAAATGGCTATTGGATCAGCCGGCGCAACACTATATCTTACAGTTGGCGAGCATGGCGGATCAGCAGGCCTTGATGAATATGGTCAAACGCAAAGGATTGGCAGATACTAAAATTGTCATGCAGAAGCGTGGCGATGATCAGCGCTATGTGCTATTGACCGGTAGCTACGCAAGTCGCAAAGAGGCGGATCAAAAGGCAAAGCAGATTAAAGACGAGTTCGGAATCTCTCCTTGGATTCGCAAAGCTAAGGATTTAACGCCTAAGCTTCCTTAAGCTTTTCTAAGAAAGTGAAACAATTTAAAAATAAGCCGAGTGATAAAACTCGGCTTTTTTATTTCGTGCTTTTGCCATGCTTTTTGACTCACTCTATGAGGCCGTCGCTTGATAAGGCGTTCAAAAAACGGAACAGGCCTGTTCTTTTCTCGTTTAAGTTTAAGAATCTGCTGTATCGATTAAGTATGTCAGGTTATTTTTCCAGAAAGGATTGGCAGTTCGACAGTGATACGCACTCCAGAGATATTGTTGACTGGATCGATGACGACATTGTCCGCTTTGACATTTCCATGATGGTAGTCGGTAATCAGGCGGACAATATACAGACCTAACCCTAAGTGGGCTTGCTCATCCTGGTTAAGGGTTCGTATCGACGTCATGCCGTCAAAAATCTGTTTTTCATGACCGGCAGGCAGAGGTGGGCCGCTGTTCTGCACGCTGATTTTGACATGGTTTCCGAACACTTCACAGAAGACTTCAATTGGTTTTCTACCGTCGCTGAAATCTTTGGCATTGCTTAGCAGTTTATCCATGAGTTGTTCGATCATAAAACCGTCACCCAATACCTGAATAGAGTCGGGAATGCGGTTATCAAATTGTAAATGGTAATCAGGGTGCAGGGTTTGACTGTTCTGCAGATAGTGAGTGAGCATGATGCCGATAGGAAAGGCCTCCGGTTCATGCTGGTTCAGGCTGTCCTCAATGCTATTGGCTTCGGAGAGCGAAGCGATGATTTGCCGCAGCTGTTGTACCGCATGTTGCGCGTATTGAAGCTGGGTATGTTGAGTCTCCTCTTCAAGTAGAGTCAGCGCCATTGCTAAGCGGTTAAGAGGGTTGTGCAACTCATGGCGCAGGGTTTTGGGCAGTTGTTTGAGGTAGCGTTCGTAGGCCGAAAGTTGGCTCAACATTTCGTGAATGTGATGACGTAGATCGGAAAGTTCATCATAGTAATAGCGCTGTTTTCGATCTGGAAAATCGAGCGACTTTAAGCGACCTTGAAGGTTGAATGTGCGTTTAACATCATTATCTAATCTTATGATTCTATTGGATAAAGAGGCGGTATGGACAATGGCGCCAATCGTTACAATCAAGAAAATCATGGCGCCGATCCCGATCAAGCGGTAGAAATAATTCAAGTCTTCACTGAAGAGCGTTTCCATTTTCTCTTCAAGCACCAAGCCGCCAATTATATTGTTTTTGAACACCAGTGGGGTTGCCGACATCAGAGAGATCGGTTGCTGGTTCTCATCCATCCGATATTGCTGGATGGTCGCTCCGCCCAAGGCTCCGCGAATTAAACTCAGTTCTGGTGTCTGGCTCTGCGGGTAGGGGTATGGCAGAGAGTAGGGGAGGAAGGTTGCTAGGGTTTTAATCAAGGTGCGTCCAATGCCAGTGAAAACATCCGAGTTTGGCAGGTGCATTTCTCCAGAGGGCAGGTTGCCAACCACATAGGTAGTGCGTCCAGATTCATTGACAATCCAAAGTACTGAGTTTTTGAGATTAAGGTGTGAAAGGCGGGTCGGGTCGCCAGATTGAATCTGCAATGCCCATAAGTCGGTACGATTTTGCAAAATCAATGCGAGGTTTTCAACGGTCTGTTTTTGAACTATGGCTTGATTGTTGAGCAGCAGGCGGTGTAGGTCAATCGCAAAGCGGTAGGCTAAGAACGGCAGAATGGTGAGAATCAGCAGGAGCAGAAAAAAGCGTGTCCTGATCGAGAGTCTTAAGCCTAAATCGGGCATTGCATGTCCCTTGTTTGAATCAGCAGGGTGGCGGAGCTGGTAGAAGTAGCAAGATAAAATAAAGTTAAGGCTTTAATTTTCTTGTTTGTTTTCCCAGCTATAACCTCGGCCATATTCGTTGTGAATCAAATTAAAGTCTGGCGTGATCTTTTTAAAAGCATTACGAATTCGGCAGATATGGGTGTTGATGGTGTTGCGTTCTACCACGCCTTGGGTTGATGATTGTAAGGTGTCGTAAGTGACAACACCGCCTTCTCCTGCCACAGCAAACTGCTTTAGCATTTCAAATTCGGTAGCGGTCAGATCGAGTTGCTTTCCGTGCCAATAGGCTTTGAACTGATTGGGTTCAATTTCCAAATTCTCAATCGCCGATTTTTCATGGTTTGCGGCATTGTCTTTGGAAGGGGTGGTGATTCGAAGCAGGTTTTTGACCTTCACGATCAGCACATTGAGGCTGATTGGCTTGGGCAGATAGTCGATGGCGCCTAATGCGTGACCGGTATAGATGTCAAATTCAGATTGTCTTTCTGAGAGGAAGATAATCGGGATGGGTTGATTAAAGCTAAGCAGGTGCTTTGCAAGGTCAAACCCACCGTCCATCTCTTGTCCCAAAATGATGTCTGAAATGACTAAATCAGGCAGAGTTTGGTCAAAATAAGTTTCAGCCGATACTCTGTCGGCAAAAGCTTGGACATGAAAACCTTGCTGTTCCAAAGCGGTCACTAAGGTTTCACGTTGAATGGCATCGTCTTCAATAACAGCAATAGTGTAATCGGTATTTTGCATTTGCAACCTGCCTGACGTTGTTTGGGTTAACGTACGTATTGGAAATCCAGAACTTGCATGTTCATGATAAGCCCCGCATCTTGGATAGGCAATACAATCGCGTCTTCATCAGACTCGTTGTGGTGAGAGTGCCACCAGCCAGGAGGGGTGATAAAAACAGAGCCTGGGGTCCACATGGCTTTAATCGGATCCACAATATTGCCGTCTTCATCCAATTCTTTACCTATCAGTGTATAGGTATTTGGTCCTGCGGCTACGCAGTAATCCAGAGCGATTGAGTTGTGGCGGTGTGGCTTTTGATTTACGCCGGCCGGGAGTGCGTTATAGAGAGACCATAGGGTATGAGTTAGCGTCATCGTTAATGGAAAGTTTGGGTTGGCAAGGAGAACGCCGGTACGGTTACGCCCCAAGCCTTCTTTACGAACTTCTGCCAGCTCATTATCTAAGCGTTCTTTGGTGTAAAGAACCGGAGTAAAACGTTCTTCGGTAGGTTGAACACCCAGATAGCTAAGCAATGGCGTGTCAGTTACCCAGTAGATAGCCGTGTCACTTGATGCATGGTGTAAAGCGTCTGGAACGGCAGGCAGGGTAAAGAGGTCACCCGTTTTCCATTCAATGGTTCCGAATTTGGTTTGCGTTTTACCGTTGCCGCGAATCACGTAAAACATTTGCGAGGTGGCTTTGGCTGCGGTCTTTATGGAATCACCATCGCAAATACGGATAAAATTGGCCAACAGGTTGGGAGAGGTTGCAGGGTAGTTGCACTCTAACTGTTTTGACAGATCGAAAGGAATAATGCGTGTGTCACCCTGTTCATGCAGGCTGCTCGCGTAACTAACAACATCGATCTTTGGCATTGGCGGGTTGACCGCCGACATGTATTCTTTGAAGTCGGCTTGTTGTTCCCACTGCTGTTGAGCGGCTTGTTGAATTTGTTCTACATTCATGCGATTCATTCGGCTGAACCCCTTAAAACTAAACAGTTTGGTTGTTAATATTAATCTTGATTGAATGCCCTAGATTATAGAGTGAAAGTAAGAAAAATTCACTCTATTTCCAAGTAAAACACTCGGGATTAGAGCTTGAACTTATTAAGTTTTTTGCGTTCGCTTGAGGATGGAATTCCCAATGCTTCTCGGTACTTGGCAATGGTGCGACGCGCGACACTGATGTCTTTTTCACTTTCTAAAAGCTGCATTAATTTGCTGTCACTTAACGGTTTTTTAGGGTCTTCCTGGTCGATCAGTGACTTAATGTGCGCTTTAATCGCGGTAGCGGATTGATCAGCGCTGCCATATTGGCTGACACCGGATGAGAAGAAATATTTCAATTCAAAGGTGCCACGCGGGGTTTGAATATATTTTTGGTTGGTGGCACGTGAAATGGTCGATTCGTGCAGATTAAGATGTTCAGCAACGTCGCGTAACACCAGCGGTTGCATCGCTTGTTCGCCTTCTTCAAAAAACGCCTGCTGTCGTTCAACAATGAAACTGCCCACTTTAAGCAGGGTCTCACCACGGCTGTGGATACTTTTAATTAACCCTTTGGCCTCGAGCAACTGCTCTTTAATCTTTTTAGATTGCTCGCTGTCATCCAAATTATTGGTCAAATCAATGTAGGTGCTGTTAACCTTTAGGCGCGGAAAGGCATCGCTGTTCAGTTCAACCAACCAGCCTTCTTTGGTGCGTTTAAGGCGCAGATCTGGAATGATGATTTCTGAGCTTTCAGGAGAGAAATCACGCCCGGGACGCGGATTTAACGACTGGATGAGTTTAAGCAGTTGTGTGAGCTCATCATCGTTAAGGCCGTACATTTTCTTAATACGTTTGTGGTCATGGAATGACAGCCAGTCGAAATGCTCTCTAATGAGCTGTCTGGCGGTCACAACATAGGGGGTTTGTGCCATATTTGCCAGTTGTAAAAGCAGAGACTCCTGTACATCACGCGCACCAACGCCGGTCGGTTCAAATTGTTGAATAACCTGCAGAACCTTTTCCAGCATTTCAAGCGTAAATTCAGTGCCTGAGTATTGTGCTTGAATCGCCTCAAGTAACTCAGGAAGCGGAGTGCTCAGGTAGCCTTCATCATTAATGTCGTCGATGATAAAGTCTGCGATGACGTCTTCTGGTTCATTCCAAGGGTAGATGTCAGATTGCCAATAAAGGTGGTCGTGAAGAGAGGTTTCTTCCGAGGTGTAGTTTTCCGCGCTGACAAATTCTTCGCTTGAAGTGGTGGGTTTTGCTGAGCTGAAATCACTGTAAACTTCATCCCAGTTGCAATCGATCTCCAAATCTTCAGAAAGGTTGTTGTCATTATTGATATCTAACGGTTGTTCATCGCTACTGGTGTCTGTGGACTCCGTTTCAGGCTTGTCTTCTGTGCCCAGTAAATCATCTTCAGAAAGTGTGTCTTCATCCACCTCCAGCATATAGTTGGTTTCCAGCGTCGCTTCAATCGTCTGCTGAACTTCAAGCGCAGAGTATTGAAGGATTTTAATGGATTGCTGCAGCTGTGGTGTTAGCTTGAGCTGTTGGCCAACATTGATTTGTAAACCCGGCATCAGTGCCATGCAGAGAAACTCCTAATTACACACATCCTTAAGGTACGTCTGAGTTAGAGAAAGAGGGCGAGACTATTAATTTAAAATGACTAAGTTTATAACTTATAGCATCATAATGATCGCCATCTGGTAAATTTAAAGTATAAAGATATAATAATCGAAAATGGCTTAAAAGGTAATGTTATCGGGCGTTTCAATGGCTTTATTGTGATATTTAATATCAGAAAAAGTCGATGCAAAACCTGTTTAATGAATATTATAGTGCTATCTGGCATAGATTGTGCCGGTAGTAACGCACATAAACTTTTGCCTGAACCTTAGTTAAATCGCTTGGAGGAGCACAATGTCTATTAAAGAAGAAGCGCATCAACTGGTTGATCAATTGCCCGACGATGCAGTGTGGGATGATCTGGTTAAGTCCTTGTATAAAAATAAAAAAATTACTACTGGGATGACAGATATTGAAGTGGTTCAGGATGAATTAAGTGATGCGGACGTGAATACGATCTTTGCCCGTTTGCAGTCATCAAGTTCTACGCCTGATGATATGCGTAATACCAAAACCTATAATCCAAATAATAGTGTGACTGCAAGCTGGGTGTTAGTTGCCTTGGCACCATTGTTATTTATATCCATTCTACTGGCGCCGGTGGCTTATGTTTTGGCGATTGGTGGGATCGCTTTAGGGTTGAAGGCGATGAGCCAGCATGTTGAAAAAGCATGGTATCCAGTGGTAGTTGGTGTGATTGAGCTGATTTTGTTCGTTGCATTGCCAGTCAGTGGCGCTTAAGTTAAGCAGAGATTGCGTTAATCAAAACCGGGAGCGTCGATCCCGGTTTTTTTATGCCTAAAATATCCCCTGGTTTGAAATGCTAGTCTGAATATATGTTCGCATAATATATATTATGTTAAATTGTATTGAGTGTGGTTTATGTGGTGTGCACAGCACCTCTACTGCTTTTGTCGGTTTTGGTGTTCGAGCGATTTCGAGAGTTTATGATTGTTGCTTGCAGGCCTGTTCAGATTTGAAAATTGAAGGATTGGGCTGGCCTGCTGATATAGAGAGAATCCGGTGTGTTTGTCGACGATATGGGTTAATTAATTTTAAGCAATTTTAAAATGTTTTCGGGTGGTCTGCCCATAACAGCTCGGTCAGCCATGCGCACGATCGGGCGTTCAATCAGTTTCGGGTTTTGAACCAGAATCTCCAGCCATTCATCGTCAGTGCGATCATCACTTTTGCTTAAGCCGAGTTCTTTAAATAGGCTTTCTCCGCTACGAGTGATGTCAAGCGGTTTGACTTGCATCATGTCGCACAGTTCCTTAAGTTCTTTCTTGTTTGGCGGCGACTCCAGATAGCGCACTTCATTGACTTCAATTCCGTGTTCCTGAAGCAGTTTTAGGCTGTTGCGGCTTTTTGAGCAGCGAGGATTGTGGTAGATAGTTGCAGTGGTCATCTTTGCGCTTCTTGTTGTTTTCGTATGTGTTTGCTTATATCAATATTTATATATAGGGTCGTTAGTCTTTGGTGTCTGAATTCTCGCTACTGGATTCCAGACGTTTGCTCAGTGCGCTTTCAACCGCTTCGATCCGCGATTTGCACAGTTGATAGGCGCGTGTTGCTTCATCGACCATGGGGACGAGTTCGTCAATATCGACCTCTTCAGTATTGGAGAGTTTTTGTGCAATTTCCTGGAGCTTGGCGTAATTAGCTTTGAAGCTTTCGGCTGATGGACTTGTTTCGCTCATATAATCCTCTTTAGGTTTCATGGTTAACTGTTTGAATTTTAATTGTATCTAACTTTTCAGATCGTTTTTATTGGGCTGCACTTCAGCGTCTTTAGGTACTACTGCGTGTATGTTGCCGTCAATAAATTGCAGCTCGAGATGTTGCGATTTTTTGGCTTCGTGGGCGGTCTTGATCGGGGTGCCCTCAGGGTTTTTAACAATTGCGAAACCACGGTTAAGTTGTGTTTTAGGGCCTGAGCTGAGCACAAAGGCGATCCATTGAATGATCTGGTTGTGATTGTGTTTTAGCGCCCTCTTTGCTTCCTGATGGACTCTTTCTTGCTGTTGTTCAATCACGTTTTTAAACTGGTTAAGCTGATTGCTGATTTGATTTTCTAGGGTTTGTTGCAGCTGTTGCAGTTTCTGTTCGGTGGTCTGCAGTTTGCGTTGTCCCTGCTGTTGTAACTGGTATTTCAGCGAAGTGAGTTTGTCTTTCCACAGGTAAAGGCTGGAGCGGCTGTTTTGTTGAATGGTGTGGTCCAGTTGGTCCAGTTGATGCAGATAGCGTTTGACCAAAAGCTGACTGGCCTGTTCAATCTGTTTCCAGTGTTGTTTGCCAGACTGCGCTTGTTGGAAAATATGATGACGAATATCGGCGATGACTTTACTGGGGGTGTCGTAGCGACAGCTCGCCACTTCATCCAAAATAGTGTGATCTCGCTCATGACCGATACCTGTCATCACTGGTAGTTTAGCTTCACAAACCCGGCGTGCGACGGCATACAGATTGAGCATGTTTAAATCCAGTTTGGCGCCGCCTCCGCGGATAATCACCAGTGCGTCAAACGGATTGGTAGCATGCAATGCAGCAATGGCGTCAAACGCCGCAAGGAATTCGGCTTCAACCTGTTCGCCCTGAAAGGCGCTGTAGAAGTATTTGAACTCACACACGCCAGCTTTTTGCAGTGCGTCTGCATCCGCCCGAAAATCACCTAGGCCCGCTGCTGCGGGAGGCGCAATGACCGCAATCCGAAAAAAATCATCCGGCAGGCTAAATTGTTTGTTGAGATTGTAAAGTTGCTCTGCAATTAGCTGCTTGCGAATCGCGTTCAGATTGGCTTCCAGCTCTCCAAGAGTAAAGCTGGGATCAATATCTTGAATGACCAGCGAGAAGCCGTATTGTTCGTGAAAGTTGACTTCGGCCAAAAGCAGAACTTTTTGTCCTACAGCCAGTTGCGAACCGGTTTCTTGTTGGAAACGTTCCAGTAAACGTTGTACCTGGCTTTGCCAGATCATGGCACGACAGCTCGCTAGGGTTTGTCCCTGCTCATTGGTTTCACTCAGCTCCAAATAGATATGGCCGCGATTCTGGTTGAGATTGGCAATTTCGGCAATGACCCAAATGGCTCCGGGAAATTGTGAACGCAGAGCATTCTGGATGCGTCGGAGCACAATCGAAAGTCGCGTCCCCTTCTCTTCTTCATTATCCGGATTCAAGTTCAGATTCAATGAGCTTGGATTGGCAGGGAGGGGTTGCGGTGCAGTGCCTGTCTGGCTTTGTGGCAGCCAGCGTGCAAATTGATCAAGTTGCTCATGCAGCTCGGACGGCACATACCATTTTCGACTGATATTATCCCAGCGAGCACCAAGTGCTTTCGCTTGGTCTTTCTCTTTAAAGGGAACGTCTAAAAAAGTCATGGTGGCTGTCATTCTTCCTGTGCCTGTCGTTCCTGCATGCGTTGAAGTTCATCCTCAACCAGTTTTAAGGCTTGCTCTACTACATCGATACCCGCAGTGGCTTTAAAGGCGTTTTGCGACAGATGTCTGCGCCACATGCGCCCGCCGGGCAGTCCGTGAAATAATCCTAACATATGACGGGTGACCTGAATCAACTTACCACCAGAGGATAAATGATTCTCAATGTACGGCAGCATTTTGGCAACGATCTCTTCTCGACTCGGCACTGTTGTGGGGCGGTTGTAGTAGAGCGCATCCACTTCGCTGAGCAGATAAGGCCTTTCATAGATGGCGCGGCCAAGCATGACCCCATCGACGGCCGGAAGGCCTTCATAGGTTTGACGGTGGCGCAAACCTTCTTGCGGTGAGGTGATACCGCCATTGACGGCAATCGGAAGATCCGGAAATTCAGCTTTAATACGATGCACCCAGTCATAATGTAATGGTGGGATTTCACGGTTTTCTTTGGGTGAAAGTCCTTGCAGCCACGCTTTGCGGGCATGAATGATTAAACCGTCGACACCGGCTTCAACCAGCCCTGCGGAAAACTGATAGAGGGAATCAAACGATTCCTGGTCATCAATGCCGATACGGCATTTCACTGTGACGGGCAGTTTGGTGGCCGCTTTCATTTCATTGACGTTTTCAGCCACCAGTTCCGGATGCCCCATTAAACAGGCACCGATCATGTTATTTTGTACCCGATCGCTGGGGCAGCCAACATTCAAATTGATCTCCGTATACCCCCACTCTTCGCCAAGTTGCGCGCATTGAGCCAGCTCTTTCGGTGCACTGCCGCCCAGTTGGAGTACCACAGGGGCTTCATCCGGATGGTGGCCAAGAAAGCGCGGCAAGTTGTTACCGTAAATCAATGCTCCGGTAGTAACCATTTCGGAGTACAACCAGGCCTGTTGGGAAAGTTGACGGTGAAAATATCGGCAGTGCCTGTCCGTCCAGTCGAGCATAGGAGCGACACTGAATTGTGAGGCACTTGATAGGGGGTGCTTGCTAGCTTGTATTGTTTCTGACATTGTTTTTTATTATAAAGGTGGCATTTTTGCGTTATTTTACCTTGTATTACTGTTTTGTTGAGGTCATGTTTGCTTCGGTGATGGAGTAAAAGCGCGTAAAACTATGGATTATCCTGACCAAGACTATAAAATAGTCGCTTGAGGTAAGAAAAATAGCTGACTAAGACCGATGACCACCCCCGTAGAATTGTTTAAACAACTGTTTCGTTCCGAAGAATTGGACGGCCCTGAGCTGGAAAAATGCCAGCTGGCCTGTACTATTGCCCTTGAAGCGCTGAATCTACCAGAAAAGAGTTTGATACGCAGTGTGGATGTGGCCGAGATCCTTGCCGCGATTAAGGTGGATCATGAAACCTTGGTGGCCACCCTGTTAAGTGATGCCAATATTGAAGAGTTTTACGATCGTGCGTTTATCGAGGAGCGATTTGGCGCGCCTATGGCAGAACTGGTTGACGGCATTCGGCGTTTAAACAAATTTAAAGATTTTGACCTCAGCCATCGTTCCGATGTGCAAAACGAACGTTTACGCCAGATGCTGTTGGCGATGACTTCCGACATTCGCATCATGATTGTCAAGTTGGCTTATCGAGTGGCTCGTTTACGTCATCTCAAATTTGAAGAGCCTTCCGTTCGTCAGCAGATTGCTGAAGAAACGCAACTTATTTTCTCACCTCTTGCTAACCGCTTAGGGATTGCTCAATTGAAGTGGGAGCTGGAAGACCTCTCGTTCCGATATCTTCATCCGGATGATTATAAAGATATTGCCAGTCAGTTAGCGTCCAAGCGCGGCCAGCGCGAGGCGTATATTGAGTCGGTCATTGAAATTTTAAAAACGCTACTGGCTTCGCAGAATATCGAAGGCAAAATCACCGGTCGCCCTAAGCACATCTACAGCATATGGCGTAAAATGAAGCGTAAAAACCTGCCAATTGATGAGCTGTATGACCTGCGTGCCGTGCGTATTTATGTGGATACGGTAAAAGACTGTTATGAGGTGCTGGGATTGATTCACAGCCACTGGAGTTACATTAAAGACGAATTTGACGACTATATTACGACTCCAAAAGACAACGGTTATCAGTCGATTCATACCGTGATTATTGGTCCGGAAGGTAAAACGGTTGAAATTCAGATTCGAACCTATGAAATGCATCATCATGCCGAATATGGTGTGGCCGCACACTGGCGATATAAAGAAGGTGGTAAAGGCATTGACCAAAACCTGGAAAAAAGCATCGCCAATGTACGCCAGCTTTTGGAAAACGGCGATGATCCGGAGATCTTCAAAGAGATCAGTACGGAGCTGTTGAGCCAGCATATTTACGTGCTGACACCACAAAATGAGATCGTGACCTTGCGCCAGGGCGCGACGCCATTGGATTTTGCTTATAACATTCATACTGAGCTTGGTCACGGCTGCCGCGGCGCTAAGATCAATGGACGGATTCAACCTTTGTCAACACTACTTAAAACCGGAGACAAGGTTGAGGTGTTGGCGGTCAAAAACGGTGCCCCAAGCCGCAATTGGTTGAATCCTAACTTAGGTTATATCAACAGCAGTAGCACACGTACTAAAATTAAGAGTTGGTTTAATAAGCAGAATCGGGCACAAAATATTCAGGCGGGTGAAGCCCTTTTCAATCGCGAAATAAGGCGTTTGCATGCCGCTCAGGTCAAGGTGGCGGATATTGTCGAACGCTTCAAGTTGGAATCGGATACCGAACTGTTTGAGGCCTTGGGTAAAGGGCAGGTCAACGAACGCCAGCTGGCTAATGCCATTCAGGAGAAATTGCGACCTCAGCAGAAGTCTTTTGGATTTAAAAGTGCTGTCAAACAGGAAACGGTTCCAGAGGACCAAACGGTTTATGTGGTGGGTGCGCCGAAACTGCGTACTCAGTTGGCGCCCTGCTGTCATCCGCAAAAAGGCGATGACATCGTCGGTTATGTGACACGTGGACGCGGGATTACCGTACATCGAAGCGATTGTCCCAATATTCTCAATTTAACCCACGAAGAGTTGCAGCGTATTATTGAGGTCTCATGGAACTATGCAGAAGCGGATAAAGCCAGCTTTACCGCTGAATTGTCGGTTACGGCCTTTGACCGCAAAGGCTTGTTGCGTGATGTGATGGGGGTTTTGACGGATTTGGATGTTAACCTGATCGACTCCCAGACACATACCGACAGCGAAGATCGTACCGTCTCCATGAAATTGACCCTTGAGGTGGATGCGGATACCCATTTGGGCCAGGTTTTGGATAACATTGAGCGTATTCAGAATATTGAATCCGCTTCGATCACTAAAATCTGACCCCGCTACGCTAGGTTTAACCAGGCCTGTTTAGAATGTAAATGCCATTTTTAGAGGTCATTTTCACTGGGCCAGCTTTCACGGCTGATCCAGACTTGAGTGTTTTCCCCGTGAATCTGTGCGATCGGTAAATCGGTTCCGTTTAGCCAAGCTTTCACGGCCTCCTTTTTGCCACTTCCGGTGACGATTTTAATGACTTGACGGCTGTGCCCTAAACACTTTGCTGAAAGGGTAATTCTTTCCGCTGGAGGTTTAGGAGAGCTAAACTCTGTCTGCACCAGACGGTCTGCTTCATGGGCATGAGAGTGGCCGGGAAACAGGCTGGCGGTATGCCCATCTTCTCCCATGCCAAGGAGTGTTATGTCAAACCATGTGTCTTTGACGCAGTTTTCATAATCTTGAGCAGCTTGTATGGCGCCTAACTCCCCTTTCATAAGATGCCGGTTCTGTAGCGGAATGGCGCTGTGGTTTAACCAGGCCTCCTCTAAAGCGGTTCGGTTCAATTCAGGGTCATCTGCGGGTAAACAGCGTTCGTCTCCCATATAAACATGCCAGGCTTCCCATGCCATATCCGTGCATGCGGCGTTTGCTTCGATTTCTGCCAGCTTTTTGTATATATGCAGGGGAGTCGTTCCTCCAGCGGTGACGAAATGAAATGCGTGGCGGGATTGAATGGCCAGTTTGGCCGTGTCGACAATGGTTTGCACAGCATAGCTGGCTAATTCTGAAGGGTTATCAAAACAGAGCCAACCGTTCTTCAGTATTTTCGGTGCGCTATTCAAGATGACTGCCCTCCGCAGGCGCGACGCTGTGACGCCACTCTTGTCCGGGCTGGTCAAACAGTTTATTGGAATCGTGCGGTCCCCAGCTGCCGGATGGGTAGGTATCGATATAGCTGGTATTAGCCGCCCAAGCTTGAATCACCGGATCCACCACGCTCCAGGCAGCCTTGACCTCGTCATAGCGCAAAAACAGGGAACGGTCGCCTTTAATCACGTCCAAAAGCAATTCTTCATAGGCGTCATTGTAGTCCCCGTCAGAATCGCACAGGCTCGCATCCAGGCTGATTTGGCGGGTTTTAATCTCCAATCCGGGTTGTTTGGCAGTCATTTCCACCTTAATGGCTTCTTCTGGCTGAATGCTGAAGACAATCCAGTTCGGCTCCATTTTTTTGACTTGAGAGTCTTTAAAGAACTGCTGCGGGGGGTGTTTGAAGCAGATGGAGATCAAGGTCTGGCTTTTAGCCAGGTTTTTTCCGGTCTGCAAGTAGAAAGGTACCCCTTCCCAGCGCCAGTTGTCGATATACAGTTTTAAGGCCGCATAGGTCTCGGTGACGCTGTTTTCGGCAACCCCCTCTTCTTGCAGATAGGATTTAACCGGCTGGCCGTTGACGCTGCCTTCACTGTACTGGGCACGGTAGGCTTGGGCATTAATGCTGTTTTTATGAATCGGGCGGATTGATTTGAGCAGCTTAACCTTTTCATCCCGCAACGCTTCGGCTTCCATTGAGGCAGGTGGTTCCATGGCAATCAACGCCAAAAGCTGTAATAGGTGGCTTTGAATCATGTCGCGCATGGCACCGCTGTTGTCGTAATACCCTGCGCGGCTGCCAACTGGACGGTCTTCGGAATGGGAGATTTGAATATGGTCGATGTAGTTTCGATTCCACAAGGGTTCCATGAGGAGGTTTGCAAAACGGAAAACCATCAGGTTCTGCACCATGCCCTTGCCCAGGTAATGATCAATGCGGTAGGTCTGTTCTTCTTTTAGATAGTGATTCAATTGATATTGCAATGCCTTGGCGGATTCGCTGTCATAGCCAAAGGGTTTTTCCAAAACCACGCGTTTCCAGCCGAGACTTTCATCCAGTAAATCGCTGTCGCCGAGATGCTTGACGACGGGGCCGAAATCCGAAGGGCTCATGGAGAGGTAGAATGCCATGTTACTCGGCCACCCCTTTTCGGAAATCATTTCCCTTAGTTGAGGATAGGCTTTTTTGTCGTTAATATCCATTCTGAAATAACACAGGCGTTGGGCGAAGTGGCTGAAGGTCTCTTCGCATAATCCTCCGCGCGCCGCTTTTTGCATCGCTTCGTGAATGACGCCTTTCCAATGCTCGTCATCCCAGTCGCGACGTCCGATGGCGACGATTTTGACGGCCTCGTCAAGGCGGCCTTCTGTTTCGAGATGATAAAACGCCGGCATAAGCTTGGTCAGTGACAAATTGCCGGTGGCTCCAAAGATAACATAGGTACAAGGAGTGTGGCTGTTGGACATCATTACACCTCGTAACTGGTTGAGCTGATGTTACCTCCGGATTGGATCCAGTCGGTATGGAAGCGTTCGCCCCGTGGGGCATCCACGCGTTCATAAGTGTGGGCGCCAAAGTAATCACGCTGCGCTTGCAACATATTGGCGGAGACCGTTTCACTGCGATAACCGTCAAAGAAGGCCAGTGCCGAACTCAGCGCAGGGGTTGGAATTTTCTGTTCAATCCCGAAGATGATGGCTTTGCGCCAGTTTGCTTCGGTCGCTTTAATGGCTTGTTCAAAAAAGTTATCCATGAGCAGATTGTTCAGGTCCGGTTGCTCATCAAAGGCGCGTTTGATTTCGCCCAGGAAGGTGCTGCGAATAATGCATCCTCCTCGCCACATCAGGGCGATTCCGCCATAGTTGAGATCCCATGAAAAGTGCTTGGCCGCTTCCTGCATCAGCATGTAGCCTTGGGTATAGGAGATGATTTTGGACGCGTACAGTGCGTCGTGGATGGCGGTCAAAACCGTTTCTCTGTCTGCGCTCATGGCGGTTCCAACATCCCTTGGAAAGCGCTTGGAGGCGGTTAGCCTTTCGTCTTTGAGTGCAGACAGGCAACGTGCATAAACAGATTCAGTAATCAGGGTTAAAGGCACTCCCATTTCCAGAGAGCTGATGCCGGTCCATTTCCCTGTCCCCTTCTGTCCTGCGGCATCCAATATCTTATCAATCAGAGGCGCGCCGTCTGCATCCTTGAAGGTCAGAATATCGGCGGTGATTTCGATCAGATAGGAATCCAGTACGCCTTTATTCCATTCGGCAAAGACTTGATGGCATTCATCGGCGCTCATGCCGAGTCCTTCGCGCATCAACTGATAGGATTCGGCTATCAGCTGCATGTCGCCGTATTCAATGCCATTGTGCACCATTTTAACGTAGTGTCCTGCACCTGCGTCGCCAACCCAGTCGCAACAGGGTTCCTCACCTGCTTTCGCGGAAATTGCCTGGAAGATCGGTTTGACCGCCGGCCAGGCCTGTGGATTTCCACCCGGCATAATGGACGGGCCGTGGCGGGCGCCCTCTTCGCCTCCGGAGACGCCTGTGCCAATAAACAGCAGCCCCTTTTCTTTCAGTTCATGGGTGCGACGCGTAGAGTCGGTGTAAAGTGAATTGCCGCCATCAATGATGATATCGCCCTCATCCAGCAGTGGAATCAACTGCTCAATAAAATGGTCAACCACTTCTCCGGCCTTGACCATCAGCATCACTTTTCGCGGGGATTTTAGACTGCTAACCAGCTCTTCAAGTGATTCGGTGCCAATAATGCTCTTGCTCGCCGCTTCACCGTTTAAAAAGGCTCTGGTTTTGTCGGGTGAGCGGTTGTAAACCGCGACCGTAAATCCATGGTCAGCCATATTAAGGACCAGATTTTGACCCATGACTGCCAGGCCGATGAGACCGATATCCGCTTGTGACATGATTCCCCCCTGAAATTGAGAATGAATGACTAAAGTTAGGCTATGAGACTGCATTGTATCTAATGATTATGACCGGAAAGTGTCAGGATATAAGTAAGATGACGAATGAGATGTTGTTTTAAACATCAGCCGGCCAGCTACTTCGTTGTAGGCAGGAATGTATAAAATTAAACTGTTTTCAGTTTACCAAGCAGAAATAAGAAAGGCTAGAAATAAAAAAAGCCTGCAGAGTCGCAGGCTTTTGTAGATGGCGTCCCGTAGGGGAGTCGAACCCCTGTTACAGCCGTGAAAGGGCCGTGTCCTAGGCCTCTAGACGAACGGGACAAATTTTAGACGCTTTCGTTTGCTTTGACTTAATCTCTGCGTTGTCGTTCGGTCGTGTATGGTTTATACACTCCCTTGCTCCGCCTTGACCTTAAGTAAAATCAAATCGAAATCCGTTTTATAAGTTAGCTGTCTTCTAACTTTAATTGGATGACTCGATTGTTTCTAATCATCCAACAGGAATTTGGAGCGGGAAACGAGGCTCGAACTCGCGACCTCAACCTTGGCAAGGTTGCGCTCTACCAACTGAGCTATTCCCGCGGTGGCGTCCCGTAGGGGAGTCGAACCCCTGTTACAGCCGTGAAAGGGCCGTGTCCTAGGCCTCTAGACGAACGGGACGCATTTGTTATGCGTTGCCTTTTTCAAGGACTTTTTTATCAACTTTTGGTGGAGCTAAGCGGGATCGAACCGCTGACCTCAACACTGCCAGTGTTGCGCTCTCCCAGCTGAGCTATAGCCCCCCTGAGCTGATGGATGCGTATTATATAGATATGGTTGGCGCGGTCAAGCCTTTAGATGAAAAAATATGATACTTTTTTGACATTTTGTGTGTTTGCTCGCTAAGCATTTGATTTTTGGCAAGCCAGGTTAAAAATCAAACGGCACGCCAATCATTTTTGACCGATTACAAATTTAAAAATGGCTTAAGTCTGAACATAAAAAAGAGGACGCAAGGTCCTCTTTTATGAATTGATATAGCGTTCAGGTAAAAAACTTAATCGAGCCTTACGGATTTTCCTTACGGGTTTCAATAAAGTCCAATGCCATCTGAATGCGTTTCAGACAACGCGGTTTGCCGATTAACTCCGCAGTGGCGTCAATGGCCGGTGAATGCCCACCTCCAGTGATGGCCACGCGTAGCGGCATGCCTACCTTACCCATACCGACTTCAAGTTCTTCAGCGGTGGCATTGATTTCATGGTGGATCGCCTGGGCATTCCACTCATCCAGCGCTTCAAGCTTGGTTAATAAGAGTTTCAGGGGGTCTTCTGCCACTGGACGCAGATGCTTTTTGGCGGCCCCGGCTTCAAACTCTTCAAAGTCTTGATAGAAATAGCCTGCTGCATCCGCCATCTCGATAAAGGTTTTGGCACGTTCACGCAGCAGGTTGGCGACTAGAGCTAAATCTGGACCCTGAGAAAGATCGCAGCCTCGTTCGGTCATAAACGGCGCAAGGTGGCGTGACAGGTGTTCTGCTGGTGCAGACTTGATGTGTTGTTCGTTAATCCAGGTCAGCTTAGGCGCGTTAAACGTCGATGGCGCGCTGTTGACGGCATCCAAGTCGAAGAATTCAATCATTTGGTCAATACTGAAGATTTCCTGATCTTTATAAGACCACCCTAGGCGCACCAGGTAGTTCAGCAGCGCTTCCGGAAGATAGCCTTCTTCTTTATATTGCAGCACGCTGACCGCTCCGTGACGCTTGGAAAGGCGGCTGCCATCTTCTCCCAATACCATTGGAATGTGGGCAAATTTAGGCACTTCAGCGCCAATAGCTTTATACAGGTTGATTTGACGCGGGGTGTTGTTGAGGTGGTCATCACCACGGATAACGTGGGTAATGCCCATATCCCAGTCGTCTACCACAACCGTTAGGTTATAGGTCGGGGTGCCATCTGAACGCGCAATGATCAGATCATCCAGTTCACGGTTGGCGATGACAACACGGCCTTTGACCATATCTTCAATCACAACTTCACCATCGGTGGGATTTTTAAAGCGAATAACCGGTTTGACCCCTTCCGGCGGCTCGCCGTCAAAATCACGATAGCGTCCGTCGTAACGCGGTTTTTCGCCGGCGGCTTTTTGCGCCTCGCGCATGGCATCCAGTTCTTCCGGTGTGGCATAGCAGTAATAAGCCAGGCCTTTTTCAAACAGAAGGTCGATGACTTCTTTGTAGCGTTCGAAGCGATGGGTCTGATAAAACGGTCCGTCATCGTAATCGAGCCCCAGCCAGCTCATGCCTTCCAGAATGGCATTGACTGATTCTTCGGTGGAACGTTCCAGGTCAGTGTCTTCAATTCTGAGAATGAATTCACCACCGAGTTTTTTAGCGTATAGCCAGGAAAACAAGGCGGTTCTAACGCCACCAATGTGGAGGTAGCCTGTTGGGCTGGGCGCAAATCGAGTACGAATCACAAAAGTTTCCTTATTCGTTTAGGTTCTGTGCAAGTTGCTGATTAATGTGAGCAATATGGTGATGAACTCGAAGCCATTATTCAGCCATTATATGCAGCTATTATGTTGGGATTTCGAGACACCATCCATTAAAGAGGGATATTATAAACGTTCGAGCCTTAAATCACACGGGTTGCTGACAAAAGCTCGGCGGTGTTCGTGAACTCGGCTTACAGCTGTGATTTAATACCCGATTAAATGAATCTGATAAAAGAAAATGTTGTTACATCTAATTCAAATCATAGTGGTTATTTATGAGTTCAATGATGCATAGTTCCCCTTCCATTCGTTATACCTTAACACCTGCTGATCCTAAAGGGCATCTCTATGAAGTTCGTTTACGGATCCCTCAGCCTAAGCAGCCAGTACAAAGCTTGTCACTGCCAAATTGGATTCCCGGAAGTTACTTGATTCGGGATTTCGCCAAACATGTCATTAGTGTCGAAGTGTTTAATCTGAACGGTGAGCAGCTTGAAGAGCGGGTCCCTGTCAATGCGGTTGATAAATCGACGTGGGAATTTGAAAGTAATGGCCAGCCCGTAGAGGTGTGCTATCAGGTTTACGCCTGGGATCTGTCCGTGCGCGGGGCGCACTTTGATGAAACCCATGGCTTTTTTAACGGCACATCGGTCTTTCTGGCGGTGGATGGTCTGCGCGACCTGCCCTGTTTTGTGTCGATTGAGGCGAATGCGTTCTGCCGTAAGCAGGCCTGGAAAGTGGCGACGGGTCTGCCTAAAGTGGATACGGATGAATTCGGGTTCGGTCTCTATTGCGCGGAAGACTATGACGCTTTAATCGATTATCCGGTCGAAATGGGAACCTATCAAGAGATTCATTTTGATGCGTGTGGCGTGCCCCATACCATGGTGTTAAGCGGTCAGTTTGAGTGTGATGTTGAACGCCTTAAGCAGGATTTAATCAAAATCTGTGAAACCGAGATCAAGCTGTTTGGCGAGCCGGCACCGATGGACAATTACCTGTTTCAAGTGATGGTGACGGGGAGTGATTATGGTGGGTTGGAACACCGAAACTCAACTGCGCTGATCTGTTCACGTGATGATTTGCCCTATCATGGCATGACGGAAGCGACGGATGAGTATATTCAGTTTTTGGAGTTGTGTAGCCACGAATATTTCCATTTATGGAATGTAAAACGCATTCAGCCTAAGGTATTTCAACAGAGTGACCTTCGGGAACCGGCTTACAGCAACCAGTTGTGGTGGTTTGAGGGGGTGACTTCTTATTATGACGCGTTGATCTTGCTCAGAGCAGGATTGATTGATCAGAAAAAATATTTGCAGTTGCTCGCCCAGCAGATGACGCGTGTCTATCGCATGCCGGGACGTTTCAAACAGTCGGTTGCGGAATCAAGCTGGTTGGCGTGGACCAAGTTTTACCAGCAGGACGAAAACGCGCCGAACGCGATTATCAGTTATTACACCAAGGGAAGCCTGATCGCCTTGGCCTTGGATTTAACCATTCGTCAGCAAACGGGCCATCAGCACTCTTTGGATGATGTGCTACTGCACCTGTGGCATCATTACGGCCAGACTGGACAGGGCCTTGAGGAATACGAAATTGAACGTCTTTGTTCTCAGGTCACCGGTGTTGAATTAGATCACTTTTTTGAACGCTATTTGTACGGCACCGAAGACCTGCCGTTTGCTGAATTGTTTGACGGGGAAAATATTGAATTTGAATTGCGCCCCGCAGTCGGTTTAAAGGATCTGGGTGGAGAAAACGCAACGCCGCCATTGGCAAGCCACTTGGGAGCAAATTTGGCTGACAGTGAACATCAAACTGTCAAGCTAACGCATGTTTGGCATGGTCAGCCAGCGTATCAAGCAGGCTTGGCGGCTGGCGATGAAATAGTGGCAATCAACGGTCTGAAAACAGGGAGTGCGTCAGCCATTGAAAAGCAATTAAAGCGGATGAATCCAGCTGCCGAGGAGACGGTTGTTTGGCGCTGTCACTATTTCCGGCGTGATGAGTTGCGCGAAACCGTTATTCAATTGAATCCTGCGGTAAAAGATCGGGTTCAGCTTGTTCAAAGTGGACAGGCCTGTTCAGAATGGTTAACGCTGAACTCTCCTGTGAAGGCCTGAATTAAATCGTAAAAGACAGAATTATATTTATGAATATCGAAGAAAAATTGCACGCCATTGAAGTTACGCAGGCCTTTCAGGACGATGCCCTGGAAGCATTGCAAAAAACTGTTGTGGAACAGCATCAAGAAATTCAGGAGTTGCGTCATCAGTTAAAAGTATTGTCGGAATACCTGAAAACACTGCGTGAAGAATTTGTACGTGATCCAAGTCATGAGGTCCCCCCGCCCCATTATTGATGTTAGCCCCATGGGTTAATCAGGCTTGTCGAATGGCCGATCTTGCCAAAGCATCGGCTTGTAGATTGCCTTCATGACGGCTGTGGCCTTTGATCCATTTCACTTGCACATTCAATGTCTGGGTCAGTTCTTGTAGACGTTCCCAGAGGCGACGAGAGGCCACAGGTCTTCCGGATTTATGCATCCAGTTTTGCTGGCGGTAGCGTTCGATTTTCCCCTCCAATCCTTCAAGAAGAATTTTGGAGTCGGTATATAAGGTGATGTTAAACGGTTCACCTTTTATAGCTGGCTGTTGTCCCTTCCACTTTTCAATAATTTGTTCTAATCCCTGGACGGCCGCCATTAATTCCATTTCCAGGCTGGAGGTATGGCGTTGACGGCCACTGTACTGATGGATGGTTTTGCAGTTTTGTACGTATTCAGTGATGATGACACCCCAGCCGCCCATGTCGTCTTTTGCGACATAGCCACCGTCAGTGTAAATATGTAAGTAAGATGAGTCCGTCATAGTATCCGAGCAGATAAAGTCTTGCTGATTTTATCAAAGGAAGCGTCTGTTTTAATGGGATATTTTTACGTAAAATCGGTTTGTTTCCCCGTTTTCCGGTGCTAGAATGGCATTATGAAAAAGCTGATAAAACTTGTCATACTCGCCGTCGCGGCCTATTTAGTCTGGGATTATTTTCATCCGCCGGAAGCGGTTCGTTTTGAGCCGGGCGTGGAAGTGTTTTCGCCACCGCAGATTTATGTGACGCCTTATGCCGAACCGTTTGAATTCAAGCAACATCAATTGACACCTGTTGCGGAGATGGAGATTACCGGTAAAGTGTTGGCGCAGGAGCCCTATTATTTTGATCGTGGCGCCAAAATTTCGCCAGTGGATATCGTATTGGGTTGGAAAGCCCTTTCAGATCAAGAGGTGGTGGATCAGTTTGAGTTTCGTCAAAGTTTGCGTTGGTATGCCTGGGGGCCTAGCGCCGGTCACCGGCTGCCTATGAGACGGATTGAAATACTCGGTCAGAGTGAAAACTTGCATTTGGTGCCTTCGACAGAAGCGCTTGCTGAGCGATTAAAAGCGATACGCAATGGCGAGATTATTTATTTGCACGGAAAGCTGGTAAATGTCAAAGGAGAGGATGGCTGGGTCTGGAAAACATCAATGTCTCTGATGGACAGTGGAGATAATTCATCCGAAGTTTTCTGGATAGAGGAATTTGATGTCATCAAAACCGCTCCGCTGTTAGCGGAGCCGGCTTAACCTGATGTTGTCGTAAGCGATTACTATCTTTCTTTTAGATTGTGAATCGTCTTTTTCTTACGGCCGTAAAGCGCACGCTGGGCGGTTTTGGAGTTTTTAACATAGCCTTTCTTTCCAGCGGGTGCGGCACGTTGATCTGGCCGCGCTTCTTCCGGCAAATCGACACTTTTAAGTAGCTGATTGACCTGTTTCCAGGTGAGTGGCTGGGTTTTGCCTTTTCTGAGATTTCGAGGCAACTGGAATTCGCCGTAACGCACCCGTTGCAAACGGCTGACTTGCACGCCTTGTGATTCCCAGATACGACGTACCTCACGGTTGCGCCCCTCTTTAATAACCACGCGGAACCAGCTGTTCATGGATTCATCGTCCGATGGCATGCGACTGATTTTGTCGAATTTAGCCGGGCCATCTTCGAGCATGACTCCTTTTCGTAATTGATTGACGACTTCGTCAGAGACTTCTCCAAAGACGCGCACTAAGTATTCACGCTCCACCTCGTAGGAAGGGTGGGCCAGGCGATTTGCCAGTTCACCGTTATTGGTCAAGATCAATAAACCACTGGTATTCAAATCCAGGCGGCCAATGCTGATCCAACGACCATTATAAATACGTGGCAGTTGGGTAAAGATCGTATCGCGCCCCTTTTCATCGCGCCGAGAACAGACCCGCCCTTCTGGCTTGTTGTAAAGAATAACTTGAGTCGGCTGCTTGGAGAGTCGGGTTTGTTTGACCGGTTGGTCATTGACTTTGATTTGATCGTTCTCGGTGGCGCGGTCACCAAGCTGAGCGGTGCGCCCATTCAGTTTAACTCGGCCTTCGGAGATCAAAGATTCGACGGAACGTCGGGAGCCAAATCCAGCTCGGGCCAGGATTTTTTGAAGTTTTTCGCCATGCGGTGACTGTGTGTCGCTCATAGTATCTGTTCTATTATCTAGGTTGTTTATTAGTGATCCGCTTTGAATGTATAACGGATGAATGGTTTTGTATGTATTTCATAAACTGGCTGTGTTACTGAATGCCGACCAGCGCATACAGGCCGTGTTGTAGATAGCTGTATGGCCCGATCAGTATTGGGGTTAAGAAGCCGGAAATCAGTAAGACCAGCAGAATTACAAAGCCAAATGGCGCAATACGGTTATATTGCCACGCCAGTGCTGGCGGTAGTAATGCAGAGAGCACATGGCTACCGTCCAGAGGTGGGATTGGCAACAGGTTTAAAACCAGCAGGATCAAGTTGATGCTGATTCCTGCGAGCCCGCTGTAAAGCAGAAACAGGCCGATATCGGGTGAGCTGGCTTGCAGTATGACACCCAGTTTCGCAATCAACGCCCAGCCGACAGCCATAATCAGATTGGAAGCGGGACCTGCCATGGCAACCCATGCCATATCACGGCGCGGGTTTTTAAAGTTTTTGGCGGTCACCGGAACCGCTTTGGCCCATCCAAAAATAAAGCCGCCTAATAACAGCAGAGCCAGAGGTACAATGACGGTGCCAATCGGGTCGATATGCTTTAATGGGTTAAGCGTCAAGCGCCCCAGCATTTTAGCGGTTTGATCGCCCAGTTTAGACGCGGCCCAGCCGTGGGCTACTTCGTGTACGGTAATGGCGAGCAAGACCGGAATGGCCCACACAGAAATTTTTTGAATCAAAGTCAATTCATTCATTCTGCAAATGTCCCTTGTCCTTGGCGGATAAGAATAGGTTCGTCGTCAGTGAAATCAATGATCGTCGTGGGCTCAAATCCGCTGAATCCGCCATCCAAAACTGCATCCAGGGCGTGACCTAACTCCTCACGAATGCTCCAGCCATCGGTCATGGGATGGTCTTCACCGGGTAGAATCAGTGTCGAACTTAATAACGGCTTGTCAAAATAGCTTAACAGCGCATTGGTAACCACATTTGGGGTGACGCGCAAGCCGATGGTCTTTTTCTTAGGATTCTGCAAGCGACGCGGCACTTCGCGGCTGGCCGGCAAAATAAAGGTATAGGGGCCGGGTAAATGACTTTTTAAGTATCGGAATTGCGTGTTGCCGACCTTGGCATATTCGGAAAGATTGCTCAGATCGCGGCAAACCAGAGTCAGGCTGTGTGTTTCATCCAGTTTGCGAATCGCTCGGATGCGTTTAGCCCCTTCACTATTGTCTAACAGACAGCCAAGCGCATACCCTGATTCGGTCGGGTAAGCAATCACCCCGCCCTTATGCAGGATATCAACCACCTGTTCTAGCAGGCGTGATTGAGGGTTGTCGGGATGGACTGAAATGTATTGGCACTCTTTACGCACGATGATTTGTAAACTCTATTTGCTTAATATAATGGTTCATTCAATAGGAGTTTCAAACAGAAATTAATTTTTTCATTTGCTGCAGTTGCAACGTTTAAAACATGAGTTGTATTGAATAAAATTAATTATAGCACTTGTTGGCAGGCAACAAGGCTAGTAGACATGAGTTTTGTGTGGTCAGGAGGAAGCTGGCACGAGCGCTTTGAAATGCTGCCAGACGGGATGGCACTCTTCCGGCATGGGGGCGAGCCAGCCGAGACCTCGCCAAGTATGCTCCGGACGATGAAAGTCAGACCCCATAGAGGCCAGCAGACCAAAACGTTCGGCACGTTGTGCCATGCCAATAATTTCTGCGCTGTGACGCGGTTTGTTGACCACTTCAATTGCGCGTCCCCCCGCCTCAATAAACGCTTCGATCAGCCGGTTTAATTTTCCACTGGTCAATTTGTACAAGCCCGGGTGCGCAAGAACGGCGATCCCACCGGCTTCAACGATCCATTGAACCACTTCCTCTAACGGCGGCCATTCACTTTTAACAAAGCCGACGCGTCCTTTTTTGAGGTATTTATCGAATGCTTGTTGGGTATTTTTCACATAACCGCTTTCAATCAATAGTTGGGCAAAGTGACCCCGCCCCACAACGCCTTCGCCAACCTGTTCCATTAACCGCGTTTTTATATCCAGCTTGGCCAGGTTAGGACGAGCAGAGAGTTTTTCGATGATTTCATTAGCCCGTTTCCAACGCAATGCGCGAATGTCAGCCAAGCCTTGTTGCAGCTTTGGATGCGTTGCATCAAAGTCGAGGCCCACTATATGAATCGTCTGCTTCTGCCATTCACAGGAAATTTCTACGCCACTGGTTAAGCGAATCCCCTTTTGTTGCGCATGCTTGAGCGCTTGCTGGTAACCTGCCGTGGTATCGTGGTCGGTGATTGCCAGGTGAGTGATTTGGTGGGTATGGGCCAGTTCAATCAGTTGCTGTGGAGAAAGTGCGCCGTCTGAGGCTGTCGTGTGGCAATGAAAGTCGACTTTAGGTGTTGAGGTCATAAGGTTTTAACCGGGTTTTGCTGAATCACGCTTTAAATCTTCGTCAATCGGGGCTAGAATCCCTGATTCGTTAGAAAAGAAATGCCCGATCCGAAAATAACATTGTACCATCTGTGGCTTTAGCCGGCAGAAGAGTCGCATTCACAGCGTTTCCAGTAAATGGCGAGAAAGTCGTCAACGCAGAAGCTTAAATGACATGTGTGTTTGTACAGGCCTGGTCGGTCGAGCCTTTTGATTTTTTGCTATTTAATTTAATTAAAACAATTGATTACCTATTTAATTTAAAGTCAGTTTAATGAAATTACTATTTGATCTTTTTCCAGTCGTTCTATTTTTTATTGCCTATAAGCTTTACGACATCTATGTGGCCACGGCGGTGATTATCGCTGCGACTGTGGTTCAAGTCGGCTATGTTTACTTAAAGCATAAACGTGTAGAAAAAATACACTTGATTACATTGGCTTTAATCCTGGTATTGGGTGGGCTTACGCTGATTTTGCAAGATGAAGATTTTATTAAGTGGAAGCCGACGATTGTTAACTGGGGCTTTGCCCTGGTCTTTTTAGGTAGCCACTTTATTGGCAACAAGCCGATCATTCAGCGTATGATGGCGCAGGCCATCCATCTTCCCGAACCGGTATGGGTGCGTTTGAGCGCCATGTGGATCGCCTTTTTTGTCATTTCGGGTATTGTGAATCTGTATGTGGCCTTTAACTATGACACGGATACCTGGGTTGACTTCAAACTATTCGGTTTGATGGGCATGACGTTGGTCTTTATTGTGCTGCAGGGGGTTTATATCAGCCGCTATATCCAAGAGTCCGACTCTGAAGCGGAAGCCGACAAATTGATGGATGGCGGCGAAATTATCCATTCAGCTGAAGAGCAAAAGATGACTGATAGCAAAGGGATCGCCGCTGAGAGTCCAACCAGATCCTCAGAACGATAATTGAAAAGGAGTTGATATGCTTTATTCCATTTATGCGTTTGATGTTGCCAACAGTTTGCCATTGCGCGCCCAAGCCCGCCCTGACCATATTGCCCGTTTGAATGCCTTGGCTGAGCAAGGGAAGCTGGTTCTGGCCGGGCCTAATCCGGCCGTGGATTCTAATGAGCCCGGAGAAGCCGGCTTCAGCGGCAGTTTGATTGTTGCCGAGTTTGACTCCTTGGACGCCGCACAGGCTTGGGCGAATGACGACCCATATCTGCATGCCGGCGTGTATGAAAAAGTGATTGTCAAACCCTTTAAAAAAGTGCTACCTTAAACACACCTATAAGTATCTACAACCTGGCCTGAGTGCCTTTTAGGTTAACTCAGTCAGGCGTCTTGAGCGTAAGGATAGTAAATCATGAGTAACCTCGCCTATTTGATCCCAACACGCAATCAAAAATTGCATCTTCATCCGACGGATCCATTACAGGATTTGGAAGAAGAGTTTGTAGAGATTCCGCTTCTCGGCTGGACTTCGGCGGGTGAACCGATTCAGATGGAATTGGATTACGATACGGTTTCGGTGCCGGGCTCAATGGTCAAAAAAGAGACCTTTGCCTTGCGTGTTAAAGGTCACTCGATGATCGATGAGAACATTGAGGATGGGGATATCGTCATTATTGAGCGCCGCTCTACCGCTGAAAACGGGGAGTCGGTCGTGGTGCGCATCAATAATGAAGAAGTGACCATGAAAAAGTTCTACATCGAAAAAGGCGGTGTACGTCTGCAACCTGCGAATGCCGAGATGGAACCGATCTTTCTGAAAAACGAAGAGATTGAGATCCTGGGGATCGTTACCGGTATTCTGCGTCAGCCATGAGTGTGTCGATCGCATTGGACGCTTCCAGCTCAGCAGGGTTATCTCCGATTCTTTTGCTGATTACTGGCGGTACGCTCGATAAAGAGTATGATCCGATCCGCGGAGAGCTTGGTTTTCCTTCGTCGGCCCTGCCTGACTTGTTGAATGAGGCACGTTCCACTCTGCCGATTGAGCACAAGGTGCTGATGCAAAAGGACAGTTTGCACATGACGGATCAAGATCGTCAGCAGATTGAACAGGCCTGTCTCAAGGCAAGGCAAAATCACATTGTGATCACCCACGGCACCGATACCATGGTGGAAACGGCGCAGGTTCTGCAAAATTGTGATGGCCTTAAAGGTAAAAAAATTGTTTTGGTGGGGGCGATGCGTCCTTATCGATTAGGCGGTTCCGATGCCGCGTTTAATGTCGGCGCGGCATTCATGGCCGTTCAGTTGGCCGCTCCTGGTGTTTATCTCTGCATGAACGGACGTTTGTTTCATGCCGGTTCGGTGCGCAAGAACCGCCAGCTGGGTGTTTTCGAAGCGTTGGAATAATACCTTTATTTACTTTTATTCAACCGCTTCAGCTTCCTATTCTTGCAAATTCTTTAGCACGCTTTTCTCTCTTTATGGATCATTGAATGAACATCGTACTGGCCTATTTGGGCGTGGTCGCCATTTGGGCGACCACGCCGTTGGCGATTAAATGGAGTGGTGAAACCGATTGGTTTTTTGGTGTGGCTGCTCGCACGGCTCTGGGGGCGTTGCTCATTCTTCCTGTTGCCTGGTGGCTGGTTTGGCGCAGGCAAACGGCAGCCCGTTTTTCGTTGGATTGGCCTGCTGTTCGCGTCTATTTGGCGGCCAGCCTGCCGATATTGGGGGCCATGACTTTCATGTACTGGGCGGCGCAATATCTGCCGTCGGGGTGGATTGCGATTTTGTTTGCTTTGAATCCGGTTATGACCGGTATTTTGGCGCATTTCTGCTTACCTAACAGCCGTTTGAGTGTCAGGAAAATCCTAGGGGTGTTAATCAGCCTGACAGGCCTGTTGATTATTTTTGTGCCTAATATGTCGGCACAGCAGACTGAAATGCAACTTCTGGCTATCGGTGCGGCGCTGATTTCGGTTTTTTTCCACTCTTATGGTTCGGTGTTGGTAAAACGTGTGAACGATTCGGTATCGCCGGTGCATGTCGTGGTGGGTGCTTTATGGGTGTCGGTTCTGGGGCATCTGATGTTGTCGCCAACGGCGCTTTTGTCTTGGCCGGCACTTACTTCTCGTGAAGCGGCAGCGATTGTGTATGCGGCCAGCATCGGTTCGGTGGTAGGTTTTTTGCTCTATTTCTATCTGTTGAAAAATATTGATGCGGTTAAGGTATCGCTGATTCCGGTGATCACCCCGGTATTTGGGTTGTTGTTAGGGCATTTTCTGAATGAGGAGCCGTTAAATGCCGCGATCTGGTCTGGAGCTGGACTGGTGTTGTTTGGATTGGTACTGTTTGAATGGCGTTTGCAAACCTTGTGGGGTGGGAAACGACGGTAAGCCACTGTTTTAAAGCGGCTAAAAGCGCGGAACAGGCCTGTTAAACGGGGGCGGCTTTTTAATCAAATCCTGAAAGGGATTTCATCATCTTTTTTGACCAGGCCTGTTCAATTTGGTATTGATTTCATGAACGTGGCGCTTACCACTCGAGACTGCGCAGATACTTAAACAACAAGCGTGCGGATTTAGGCGGTTTGTTGTCCGTTTTCTCCTTTTGCGCATTGCGAATCCATTGGCGTAACTGTTGACGATCGGCGTGCGGAAACTGCACCATAAATGCATTCATCGCTTCATCGCCCTCTTCCAGCATGCGATCTCGCCACTGTTCCAGTTTATGAAAATGGGCATTTTGCTGTTTGATTTTGGCTTCTTTTTCCGCCAATTTCTGCTTAATGTCGATAATCCACTCTTCATTCTGGCGCAACAGTTTGCCTACAAAAGCACGCTGGCGCTTAATAGCCGGACCTTTGTCGAGACTTTTCAACAGCAAGATCGCCTTTTCCAGTTCTGCCGGAAGCTGCATCTTTTGAATTTCGGACTCGGTTGATTCAGCGAGTTGCTCACCTAATTCGGTCACCGCTTGAGCCGCCTTTTTGATCTGTGTGCGGCTTTCAAACTCTTCCTGTTCCCAGTCAGGAACCTCCAGTGTCGCTTTAGTGCGGTTGACATTACGTGGTCTAACCATGGTCTTCTCCCATCATTTCAATCCATTGAGCTTCATCCAATACGGCAACGCCCAACGATTCCGCCTTGGTCAGTTTTGAGCCCGCTTTTTCACCAGCGATCACAAAATCCGTTTTTGCGGATACACTGCCGGTGACTTTAGCGCCCAAGGCTTCGAGTTTTTGTTTGGCTTCACTGCGTCCCATCTGCTGCAAAGTGCCGGTTAGCACGACTACTTTACCATTAAACGGTGAATCAGAAACCGGATCCTTGTCCTCCGGCTGAGGCCAGTGCACGCCGGCATCGAGGAGTCCTTGAATGACTTCCCGGTTATGCGGCTGGTTAAAAAAGGTTTGGATCTGTTCTGCAACAATCTCGCCAACATCCGATACTTCTAACAGTTGGGTTTCGTCCGCAGCCATTAAGGCATCCAGAGATTGAAAATGTTGCGCCAGGTGTTTGGCAGTGACTTCCCCTACTTCCGGGATGCCCAAGGCGTAGATAAAACGCGGTAAGGTGGTTTGTTTGGCTTTGTCCAGCGCATCAATTACGTTTTGCGCCGATTTTTCCGCCATGCGTTCCAGTCCCGCTAACTGTTCGACTGTTAAGTGGAACAGGTCGTCGGGATGCTTCACCCAGTCCTTTTGTGTCAACTGCTCAATCAGCTTGTCTCCCAATCCCTGAATGTCAAAGGCTTTGCGTGACACAAAATGCTGTAAAGCGCGCTTGCGCTGTGCCGGGCAGAATAAACCGCCACTGCAACGGTAGACCGCTTTGTCGTGTTCCTTAATCACTTCGGAACCACATTCGGGACAGTTTGTCGGCATGCTGAATAGTTGAGTTTCGTTGGGACGCTTGCTCAGCACCGGCCCCACCACTTCAGGAATGACATCCCCTGCACGACGGACAATGACCGTGTCGCCAATGCGGACATCTTTACGGACAATTTCATCCTGGTTGTGCAGTGTGGCATTGGAAACCACGACGCCACCAACCGCAACCGGCTTGAGTCTCGCTACTGGAGTTAAGGCGCCGGTGCGTCCTACCTGCACGTCAATGCCGAGCAGCTCGGTCCAGACTTCTTCTGCGGGAAATTTGCGTGCAATCGCCCAGCGTGGAAATTTTGCTGTGAAGCCCAACTCCTCATAATAGTTGATGGCATTGAGCTTGTAGACGATACCGTCTATTTCATAGGGCAGTTGAGGGCGTTTTGCCAGCAAGGTTTCGTAGTACTCTTCCATCCCCTTAATGCCTGAGACCACTTGCGCATCGGGATTGGTCGGCAAGCCCCACGCACGGAGCTGATGCATCACCTCGGCATATTGATTCGGACGTTGCCATTCTGTACTGGTTTTTCCCCAGCCATAAACATAAAAGCTCAAGTGGCGGCTGGCGGTAATTTTGGGATCCAGTTGGCGCAGTGTGCCGGCGGCGGCATTGCGCGGATTGGCGAAGGCTTTATCGCCCTTCTCAAGTTGTTGCTGGTTTAAACGGTTAAAGGCCTGTTTGGACATAAACACTTCGCCGCGCACTTCGAGTACAGCCGGCCAGCCTTGCCCCAGTAGTTTTAAAGGAATGGATTGAATCGTGCGCACATTGTGAGTGACGTCTTCGCCGACGGTGCCATCGCCACGGGTGGCCGCTTGAACCAAAAGACCGTGTTCGTAACGCAAATTGATGGCGAGCCCATCCATTTTGGGTTCGGCCGCGTATTCGATGTGATCCAGCTTGGGCAATCGCTCCTGGATGCGTTTTTGAAAACTTGCCAAGTCATCTTGACTGAAAGCATTTTCCAAAGAAAACATAGGAACGGCGTGCGTGATCGACTTAAAGCCACTAAGGGGTTGATCACCTACCCGTTGTGTCGGTGAGTCGGGGGTAATTAATTCTGGGTGCGCTTTCTCAAGTTTCACCAGTTCGAAATAGAGCGCATCGTATTGCGGATCGCTGATTTGTGGATCGTCAAGGACGTAATAAGCGTAGTTATGGCGTGCGATTTCTTCGCGCAGCGCCAGGATTTTTTGTTCAACGGAATTCATAGTTTTTAATTTTTGTTATCCGAATAGAGTCCATGCAAAAAAACAGTTTGGAGGACGGACTCTCTTGTGAAATCAACAGGCCGGGTACGATTATGCGGTTTGCGTCTGTTGTGACTATAACGGTTTGGACTCGTATTCGACCGCTGCGTCACGCATCGCCTGAAGGTCTGATTCTTTAATCAAGTGGCGTTCGATGTTATACAACCGCCCATTTAAACGCTGAGACACCTTACGCGCCATCATGATCAGATCATGCATGGCTGCCGGCGCGCGCACGGTTGTGGGCAGTTGTAATATGAGTGCAATTCCCGGCGTTGCGTGGGAAGCCAGGTTTTCACTTGGGAAGGTGCCCGGTTCAAGGATGTTGGCAACGCGAATGATTTCATTGCCTTTAGAATCGGTGGTGACATAGATGTTTTTAGGCGAATAGCGAAGTCCGACGCCCAATAACGCCTGATTGACCGCATCCATCGTGAATTCTTGAGCGGAACCGCCTGTGCTCAACACCAATAGCGCAAAAATTTGCGGTTCGGTTTTCTCGCCTTGAGTCATTCCAGGAGGGGCTCCCTTCTCTTCTTCTGGAATGCCGAAATTCACCGTCGGTTCTTTATCCATCGGCATTCCGACCTCTTCAATGGTGAGCAGTTCTTCGACTTCTAAAATATGGTGCTTGGGACCATTTTGCGCTTTGATGGCGTCGCCTTCAGAAACGGTTGAAGTGGCCGGCGCTGCTTCTGGTTTGGCGATTTCAAACTCGTCACCGAACGGTAAGGACGCTTGGCCTTCTGGAATTTGAGGTTGTTCCAATGTTTCCTCGCTGGCGAGGTCAGATTGCTCCATGGTCAGACGAGATTGGGTTTGGGGGGACAATGGCTGATGTTCGTCGCCAAGGTTGTTTAACGCTTCTGAAGCATGCTGTTTTGAAATTGAGGGTTCAGACCCGTTTGCCTGAGCGGTTTTTGGCGTGTCGGCAGAGGCTTTGGAAGTATCCGTTTTAGATTTTGCTTGGGATCTTTTTTTGCTTAAAAAATAGAGAACGGCAATAACGATGACTGCAAATACCAGCAAGACTTGCTGTAGTTCATTCATGAAACGGCTCCAAATTGCACTTGATTAGAACAATCTGCGATATACGTGCCTGTCTTTTTATGGTTATCGGTTGGTTTAACCGAATCAGTTTTACGGCGTATATCTTGTTTATAACAGACTGTTTTCAGCTCAACTAGGCTTGAGCAGGAGTTTGACAAAATAAGAATGATTGTACCTTTTATAGGTTTAAAATTTCCAGTCATTGAGCGTGAAATTTACGTGTTATTTATTAATGAAAAATCGGGTTCTGAATGGTTTTGTGGGGTTTTATTGAGATTTTGCTAAACTACGCGGCTGTAAAGAATCACAGTAATTCAAAATAAAACGGCTGCGGTTATGGATGCAAAAGTAATTTTAGGGATTGATGTTGGTACCAGTGGGGTTCGCGGAACCCTGGTGAAGGTCCCCTGTTGTTTGCCTGCTTCAGAAGGACGGTTACCTGAAAGCGCCCCGCAGCGAGTCGTGTTGGCCAGTAAAAAGGTCTCCTTAGAGGGGCCGGTACGCGATCCGGTGATCGGTAAAAGTGTGCAATCCCCTGCCCTGTGGATCGAAGCGATCGAATCTCTGGTTGGCAAATTGTCTGCACATGCTGACTGGGCATCTGTAGAGCACATTATTGTGGATGCGACCTCTTCGACGGTGTTACTGTGTGACGCCTCTGGTCAGTCAATTTTACCCAATGCGATGATGTACGATGATCGTCAGGCCGTAGTCGAAGCGCAACAAATTGATTCGCGATTGCAGCAAGAAGGCCTTTATAGCGGTGCTCAGGGTCCAAGCAGCACCTTGGCAAAAGTTCTGTTTATGTTAAAGCAGTTGTCTGGAGATGAACAGCCAACAGGGTCGACACTTCAAACAATAAAACCGCCAAACAGCCGGGTTCAAATCTACCATCAAATCGATTTTGTTAACCATTGGCTTATGCATGGAGGCTCCAGAAATTTCGCTGTCCTCCCCTGCCCGACGGATGAAAACAATGCCCTCAAACTGGGATATGACAGTGTTAATCAAAACTGGCCTGGCTGGGTTGAGGAGATGTTACAGCAAGCCGCGAATCGCGCTGGCGTGGAGATTGAATTGCCAAAAGTGGTCAGGCCTGGTAGTTGTTTAGGTGGTTTGGCGAATGAACTGGCCGTGCGCTGGGGGCTATCGTCCAAGATCCGGGTCCACGCAGGCACAACTGATAGTATGGCAGGTTTCTTGGCTTCCGGCGCCAGTCAGCAGGGAGATGGAGTAACATCACTCGGTTCGACGATTGCGATTAAGTTGATTTCCACTACCCCGCTTTTTAGTCCCGAATACGGCATTTACAGTCATAAACTCGGTTCTTTTTGGCTAGTAGGCGGTGCTTCTAATACCGGCGGCGCGGTGTTATTGAAATATTTTGAGCTGGAGGTGTTGCAGCGATCCGCGAACGCCTTGGCTGAACGCCTTCAGAGTGGCCAAATAGAAAACCCGGTGAGTGACCAATATTATCCGCTGTTGCATAGCGGGGAGCGTTTTCCAGTTTGTGATCCAAATCTCCCGCCTAAATTGCCGCAAAGCAACCCTCCGTCTGGCGGCCATCAAGATGAGGCGAATCAGGCGTTGATGCTGGCTTTGTTGCAGGGGTTGAGTCATATCGAACAGTTGGGCTATCAACGTTTGAAAGAGTTGGGTGCGCCCCGCTTACGTCGAGTTTATGCGGTTGGCGGTGGCACGCAAAACCCGGCCTGGCAGAGTTTGCGACAACTCTATTTAGGTGTGGAGATGGCGCAGCCGGACTCGCTGGATGCGTCATACGGCGTCACCCGGTTGGTTGATGAGTTTCAGAATTCATCCGTGGCTTGATTGCTGTTGCAATCAAGCCCATCTATTGTAGTGACTGTTTGAGGCCTGATTTAAACCGAACAGGCCTGGTTGGTTTTTTCGTTTTGCAAAATATAAGAAGGAAAAGTGATGAGTGTTATGTCTGTTTCTGAATTGATCACAGCCTTAAACCAAGGTGCTGTCGATTTTGATCAAGTGATGCAAGTAATTGATCAATATTATGAATTTTCTCCAGCCCGTTTTGTAAACGGTGACACGGTGAATGAAGCTGGCAGTAACAACGGTTCGTGCAAAATTTTCGCATTTGCCAAGCTTAATCAGCTTTCAGAGCAGGCTACTTTAAATGCTTTTGGAGATTTTTATACTGTGGATGTCTTGCAGCATCCGGAGGCGGAAGATCATCAGAATATCCGCAACTTCATGCAGTACGGCTGGCAGGGAATTCAGTTTGACCGTGACGCCTTGGCGGCAAAATCGTAATAAGGCTAAAACCGCATTATGAAAATAAAAAAGCCCTTGAATCCAAAAGATACAAAGGCTTTTTATAAGGTTAAAAGTGGATGTGCGCTTTTAACTGGGTATTGATTAATTGGCGTGAACTTTTTCAACCAGTTCCAGATCAAGGAAGGTATGACCGTGATCATTACCGGCAATCACGCTGAAAGTCTGGTCTGCTTCACCCAGATGATCGAGTACCAGGGCGGCGGCTGAAAAGTCGTCTTCCTGGGTGTAATCATTGATGGTAATGATGGTTTTCACGTTCGCGCCGGTTGAAGACAGAATGCCGTTAGACGAGTCTTCGAACGCAATGGTCTCTTCCGGTTTTAGGTTCATCTGTTCAAGCGCCCAGTGGTAAATGTCTGGAGCCGGTTTTTTGGCTGGAACGATATCCCCGGCGGCAATGACTTCAAACCAGCTCTCGGAGTCGGGTCCCAAAGTGCTTTCGAGCAAAGCGGTGACGTTAGCCGGCGTAGTCGTGGTCACTACGGCCATACGCATCCCTTTTTCACGTGCCTCATTGATTAGGCGCTCTACACCAGGGCGTAATGGAATCGCCCCTTCGGCTAACAGTTTAGTGTAAAACTCGGTCTTTGACGCATGCAGACCTTTAACAAACTCATCAAAACCGTCCGGTTTTTCAAAATCGGTATTGAATTTATCCAAATAGTATTTGATGCGTTCTTTACCGCCGGTGACAGCCAGCAGTTCGCCGTATAAGGCCTCATCCCAGTGCCAGTCAAGCCCTGCTTTTTCAAAGGCTAAATTAAACGCGACACGATGGCCGTCTTTCTCGGTATCGGCCAGGGTTCCGTCAACATCAAACAGGAGGGCTTTTAGCTCTGCCATAGGGTGTTTCCTCTTTTATCTTTTATAATTAAATTTGATTACTTGATTAAATTAGTAGGGAATTCTGATGGATATGGGGGCAAATAGCAAGAAATTCAACCTTGTTCCATTAAAAAAATTTATATGATTGATCGATCAAAAAAAATTGCTTGTTGCCCATAATGAAAACTGCTATAAATTGCGGTTAAGAAATTTTTACTGACATGGTTGATAGGCGCTACGCCTGTTTGCGGTGTTGTTTTAAGGGCCAATAAACAATAATGGATAACATTAATAATAAAGGCCCATTGTCTTAGGAGAATAATCATGGATATTCATTCTGATTTTATTGAGGACTACCCTGCCTATGTTCCTGAAGAGGGTGAAGAGTACATGAGTCCACGTATGTTGGAACATTTTAAAAACAAGCTGCTGGCATGGAAAAAGCAATTGTTGGAAGAGGCTAATTCAACGGTTAGCCATCTTAAGCAGGATTCGGAAACGCCGGCCGATCCTAATGATCGTGCTTCTCAAGAAGAAGAGTTTGCTCTAGAGTTGCGTACCCGAGACCGTGAGCGTAAGTTGATTTCCAAAATCGATAAATCATTACGTGACATTGAAAGCGGTGAATACGGTTACTGCAAAATGAGTGGCGAAGAGATTGGTTTAGCGCGTATGGAAGCGCGTCCAACGGCGACCTTAACGGTTGAAATGAAGCGTAAGCAAGAGATCCGCGAAAAACAAGGCGTAGCTTAAGTTGCATAATCCGCTTGTTTTCAATATTTGATGAAGTGAGTGTTTGGCTGATGGCTTAACCTTAGCGCATCAAACCGCAACCTTTTAAAGCCAAGTTATCCGACTTGGCTTTTTTGTTTCGTTTATTTAACCGCCCTTCCCCTTTGGATGTCGTTTTGAATACAGAACAGCTTATAGACTTTCTTTGTCAGCCGGACACCTATCCTCACCCCGTCGAAGTGATTACTACGATAGAAACGCATATTTCGGTTGTATTTTTGACGGGGCATTATGCCTATAAACTCAAAAAACCGGTGGATTTCGGATTTTTAGATTTTACAAAGCGGGAATCCAGAAGGCACTTTTGTGAGCAAGAGCTGCGTTTGAACCGGAGAACAGCGCCGAGCCTTTATCTTGAAGTTGTGCCGATTTACTGCGCTGCAGACGGCACAGTCACTTTTCATGCCGACAAGGATCAATCGCCACTGGATTACCTTTTGAGGATGAACCAGTTTGACCCTAATCAGGTACTGGGGCGTTACCTGGCTGAGCACATGATTGATCAACGGCAAGAGCAGCTTTTGGCGGAGCGCATTGCCGATTTGCATCAGAATGCGGCTGTGGTCGATAAGCAGAGCCATCTTGGGGAGCCTCGAACCATTTTGCAGCCGATGCTGGATAACTTCCCTACTCTGTTTAAGTGGTGTCAGCATCCCTACCAACCTCGATTACGCAAACTCTTGGAATGGACCTGGTTACAGTATGAAACCCATTATGAGGCCTTGGCTCAGCGCAAACAACATGGGCATGTGCGTGAGTGTCATGGCGACTTACATCTGGATAATATTGCATTGATTGATGAAGTTCCGACCCTGTTTGATGGTATTGAATTCAATGACGAGTTTCGTTGGATTGATGTCATCAGCGATCTCGCTTTTTTGTTAATTGATCTCGATTATCAGCAAAGAGTCGCGTTGCGCCGTCGTATTTTGAATCACTACCTCAGTATTACCGCAGAGTATGAGGCACTGGATTTGTTGCGTTTTTATCAGGTTTACCGCTCGATGGTGCGTGCCAAAATTTCGGCGCTGAGATTGCAGCAGTTGGATAAAAACTCACTGGAATATCAAAAATATAGATTAATGACTTTAAGCTATATTCAACAGGCTGAAAATTATGCTTATGAAGATTCTGTGCCCAAGCTGATTCTGCTTCAAGGCGTTTCAGGTTCCGGCAAAAGCCACCTGGCACAGCAGCTTTTGGATGAACTGGATGCGATTGTCATCAGTTCGGATATTGAGCGAAAAAGACTGTTTGGTATCGCCCCTACCGAACGAGTGGATGAGGATGCGAAACAGCAGCTTTATTCATCCGAAATGAGCCGAAAAACCTATGAACACCTGCGCCATTTGGCCGAGCAGCTACTGCGTCAGCGTCAATCAGTGATTGTGGATGCAACATTTCTGAAAGCACAGCACCGTCAAGCCTTCTGGAAGGTCGCTGAGCGCAGAAAGGTCGATGCGTATTTAATCTATGTTGAAACCAACCTTGAGACGGCTGAACGAGCCATTCATCAGCGTTTACTGGATGGCAACAGTCCTTCCGACGCGGATGTCGAGGTGATGCGCAATCAGATGCAGTGGCTGGAGGCGCCGCTTGACAACGAACCGGCCTTGACGCTTCAGGCCGATCAGTTACGAAAGGTGTTTCCGCGAGAAACACTGCAAGCTTTTCTAAAGTTATCACCTGTTGTGGCCGATAAGCCAGTTAATGGGTACGAATAATTGTGGTGCGCTTGGCGGAGCTAGAGTCAGATCGCACAGTGATGCTTATTTATTCGGACGATAGGCTTTACTTTATTGAGTGTTGTTTTAACGCATGATGGATCGAGTACACGCGCTTTTGAAATTCTGGTTATCGCTTTCTGGGCTACTGATCTTGTGGTTGCCGCTCAACGCCCAAGGACAAACTGCGCCCGGCAAAACGCTGGATTTGAATGAGGTAAAGTTGCTTGGAATCAAGCTTTCTGACGCGGGATTGAATCAAGTACGCCAGCACCTGTGGGATATTGGCGGGTTTCAACAAGCGCGGTCTACGGTACGGCAGCGTAATATCGATAAGTTTTTTACCTGGTCACGGCTGCGTGACAGCTATTATGTCGAGTTTCGTTATAACCATGCTGGGAAAGTGACCTCGGCGAAACGTTTGTATCGCCCTTATTCCATTGAGGCCAGCAACCGGCGTACGGCGATTTCGACTCGAGAAGTCGCGCTAGGGCTGATTGCAGAACTCGGTCAGCCGCATCAAGTGATGCGTAAGGGCTGGGGTGGCACCTTATCGTATTCCAGCTTTATCTGGGAAGATGATAAGATGAAAATAACAGTTGATCGTGAAGGCAGTGAGTTGCTGGGTAACGTCTTTGTTGAATATCAGGTGAAAACTCAGTCTGAGTATGATGTGGCTCAAGCAGCCCCTTAGTTAGAAGTAGACCCCCCAAAAAACGGACCAGTCCTGTTGAGATTGAAGTGGTCTGTAAAGGAAACGGAAACAAGTCATGAATGTCACTCATTCTGCCGTCTCGGCCTCCCTCTACGGCATTAACCAAGGGTTTGAACGCTTGGGGCAAAACAGTGAAAAAATTGCCAATCCAAACAGCGGGGAGCAGCTGCAGGCTTTGGTGGACAATACTCTGGTTGAGAAACAGGTTCAAGCCTCGACCAAAGCACTTAAAACCTATGACGATATGATCGGTACCCTGCTGGATGTGACCGCATAAACTCTCATTGCAATAGCTTAGATTTTGCAGAGCTATTTTTTAGTTGTTTCTTTTGCCGCTCTCTCTTTTGAGATTAATCTTTTCTGTGCTGATGCAGAAACCCCTCAATGTCTGACCAGGCCTGGTCAAGATGCTGAAACGCATGATCCCCACCGTCAAACAGACGAACCGGATGATTCTCATCGGTGTTAAACCGTGTCAATGTCTCTTCGTAAGAGATGACTTCGTCCCCGCGATCCAGTAGCAATAAGCCGGGTGCGGTTTCACCACTCTCGATATAGAGTCGTTTTAAATCATTTGCGTAGCTCATATCGACATTCAGCGTCTCACCGGTATTGGGGTTGGTGTATTCGCCCTGAAAATCAGACAGCAATCTAACCGGGTCCAGCGCAGGATTAATCAGGATATAAGGCAGCTGATACTCTTGCGCCAGAAAACGGGCATAAAAGCCGCCAAGCGATGAGCCGATCAGACAGGCCTGTTCTGTTTGCTTCAGGGTTTCATCCAGAAAGCGTCTGAGAAAATCGATGCTTAGTTGCGGATGAAGTTGCGGATAGGTTGGACGTAGCAACTCATAGCGGGTTTCCAACGGATGTGCATCCTTGGAAAGGGCCGTAAATTTGTCTTCAAACCAATTTGCCTTCACACTGTGGCCACTGCTTAAAAAGCCGTGGAGATAGGTGCACTGCCAGAGCGTCATTCTGCTAAAATTCCCTTATGATTAAAACGCCTAATATTGTTCCCCGTCCTTTTTCCCAACCCGTTTTTGATGCCTGCAAACAACTCGGGTTATCCGATCTTCAGGCACGTTTGGTTGCACAACGCAAGCAGACAACGGAATCGCTCACCGAAACGGTGTTCCCTCAATTAAAGCATATTCAGCATCCGGACGCTTTAAAAAACTCGCGTCAGGCGGCCGAACTGATTGCCGATGCGATTCAGTCGGATGGCGTCTTAGTCTTGGCAACCGATTACGATACCGACGGCGTGACCTCGGCGTGGGTAGCGATGACCGCCCTGGTGGATTTCTTTAAGGTGCCGTCATCCCGTGTGGAACATGTGATTGGAGAGCGTAAATCCGGTTACGGCATTACCGATGAGGTGTGTGAGCGCATTTTGGCGATCCCCAACCCGGTCTCTCTGGTGATCTCCGCCGACCAGGGGTCGAGTGACGAACCGCGGATCCGTCGTTTAAAAGAGGCCGGGATCAAAGTGTGTGTCACCGACCACCATCAGATGCCGGTTGAAGGCGCACCAGAAAGCGCGGAATGCACGGTAAACCCTCAGCAGACGGGGTGCGAATACGATAAAACCGTGGCCGGCTGCTTCGTTATTTTTCTGGTTATGACGCAAGTCAGGCAGGTTCTAATTGAACGGGGCTATCTGGACGCAAACAGCCCCTCTTTAAAAACCCTGGCACTGAATGTCGCCTTAGGAACCATTGCCGACAGTGTTAGCCTGCAAAGTCCCAATAACCGCGCCATTGTCCGCGCGGGTTTGCAGCTAATTAACCAGTTTGATAACCCGGCATGGCAGGCGATGAAAGTGTTAAACGATAATCAGGGGGAGGCGTTTAATGCCGAATACCTCGCCTTTCAAGTGGCGACACGCATCAATGCCGCCAGCCGTGTCAGCGATGTGACCACCGCGTTCCATTTTTTGAATGCGGCGGACCCAGACACTGCGCTGGGCTATCTCAATCAATTAGATGCCGATAATCAGGAGCGCCGTGCCCAACAGCAATCGATGCTGCAAGATGCATTGCAATTGGCCAAGCAGCGTTACCATGATCAGAAATTCAGCTTAGCCATTCCTTTACAGGGTAATGCCGGGATTCAAGGCATTATTGCCACGCGTATCGGCGAAAAGTTTGGATTGCCCACGGTGGCCTTAACCGACCTGGAAGATGGCTTCCTCGCCGGAAGCGGGCGTGGTATTGTGCCGGATGTGGACCTGCGCCAAGCCTTTCAATGGATGTCTGAACAAGATGCGGATCTTTTCCGTTCGATGGGAGGACATAAAGGCGCCGCCGGTTGCATGATTCCGATCGGAAAATTTGAAATTTTCGAATCTCTGTTTGAGCAGGCCGTGCAGTTACAGTTGGGAGACGCGCCGCCGACTCCCACTCTAGAAACAGATGGCGAACTGGAAGACCATCAATTAGTGCCGGAATTAATTGAGCATTTGTCCGTGCTGGAGCCGTTTGGGCGTGAATGGCCCCAGGCCACGTTCAGCGGCGAGTTCGAGATCGTTCATTTGAAAGAGGTGGGGCAACAGCGTAATCATTTTTCTATGCGCCTGCGCAGTTTACGAGGTAAACCGATTCAAGCCATCTATTTCAATGCCAAGCAGGAAGGGGCCCCTACCCCGTTTCAAGCCGGGGAGAGAGTCTATTGCGTTTATCAGCCAGGATTGAATCACTTTGCTGGCCGCACGCAGCTGCAGTTGAAAATTCAGTGGATGCATAAACAGAATATCAATTAGACAATTAAAAGGTTTGATGGTCTTTTTGAATCAAAAGCGTTTGTTGTATTCGGGCTTCTTCTATAATATCTGAGTAATGATCTTTACTGCCCTATTACGCGTATTTGCAAGTTTTTATTGAGAGGAAAAACGATGAGTCACTCAGAGTCTAGGTTGGCTAAACTGCAGTATTTCCCAATCGGCTTTTTTGGCATGATTATGGGGATGCTCGGTTTTTGTATTGCTTTATTGAAAGTGGAATCCCTGTTTGGCTGGCCGGTTCAAATTGGCGGCGGATTGCTGATGGCCGTGATTGTGATGTTTCTTGTCCTGTTGGCCAGCTACCTTTATAAAATGGTGCGTTTCAAGTCTGCTTTTTGGGAGGACATGCGGCATCCTTTAAAGATGAACTTTATGGCAACGATTGCTATCTCCTTGCTGCTGTTGAGCATTGCCTTCTGGGAGTTGGAACAGGTTAAAACGTCCTTTAATTTATGGCTGTTAGGAACTTCTCTGCAATTTATTTTTACTCTGTGGGTACTGTATCACTGGATTCACCACGACTTCTTTAAGATCGAGCACTCTAATCCGGCTTGGTTTATTCCCATTGTGGGGAACATTATCGTTCCAATTGCGGGGGTGCATCATGCACCGGCCGACATCAGCTGGTTTTTCTTTGCCATCGGCATTGTCTTCTGGCCGATGATTAAAACCGTCTTGCTCTATCGCATTATTTTCCATCCGCCGTTACCCGATAAGCTGGTACCGACCCTGTTTATTTTCATAGCCCCACCGGCGGTCGGCTTTATCTCTTATGTGGCGTTGAATTACGGTGAAATTGATGCCTTTGCTAAGATTTTGTATTTCTTTGCGCTGTTTTTTACCGTGTTTTTAGTGTTTTCAATAAACCGCTTTCGTGGAACTAGCTTTGCGCTTTCGTGGTGGGCCTATACCTTCCCGTTGGCCGCCATTTCCATCGCGTCACTGCTCATGGCAAAGTTGACGGACAGTATGGGGTACGCCTGGTTGGGCATGACTATTCTTACTCTCTTGGGTATCCTTATTACGTGGCTATTTTTCAAAACCATGAAAGCGGTCATGGCGCAGAAGGTATGTACGCCCGAGCACTGATTTGAAAATCTTCCGATAAGATCAAAAAAGCCTGTCATTGGACAGGCTTTTTTATTTACTAGCACACTGTAAGCAGAGCGGTTTAAAGGTTGGCTTTAATTCGGTTGCGAATGCGCCAAAAGCGTTTAAGATGGGCAGGCTTCAGATGATAGCGATACCCATCACCTACTTCGAGGAGAAGCGAACTGATCGCGCCGCTTTTAACCATATTCAGTAAAGCCGTCATCCAGTATTTCTCTAACCACTGCAAGCTTTCAAGCCACTCTTGCTGGGTCTGCTGGTGTAATGTTTGGTGCAGAGATTCTGGCATAAACAGATGGTGGTCACCGCTAGCAAGCCATTCTTTTAATCCGGCTTCTGACCAGGCCTGTTCAGTGTGTGGGAATGGTTGAGCTGTTGAGTTACAAAGCTTTGCCATCCCTTGTAGATAGGGGTTTTCCGACCAGATCACCGCTTGAGGACGCTGGATGATCTCGTTCAAACGCAACTGCCCTTCTCCCCACAGCCAAAGCCCGTTGATTTCAGGCAAGCCTTGCAGGCGGCGTTTCTCATTGACTTCATGATTGAAGAACAGCATGGAAGCTTCATTGAGGAGTTGACGCCATTGTTGGGCGGCATGACCGCTAGGATAAAAACCCTCTATCGATTGATAAGCGACTTGATCGATCGTATGGCTGTGGATGTCTACCGGCTGGCGAATACGCATGAACCAGTCTGAGGGGGTGCCGTATTCAATTTCGATTCGATCCTGTTCGAAGTGGTGGTTAAAGGTCTGGATCAATGCTTTGGCTTCCGACTCTTCAATCGCCAGCTCATTGGCCGGAAAGAGTACCAAGGTATCGCGATCGGGAATCAGTTGCACCGGATCGAGTTTAATCCAAAAGGCAGAGGCATCAAAATCGGTTAAACAGGTTGCAGCCGTGCATGCGGCAACTGGCAAGGTACCGGTTTGGTGGAACAGTTGGCTGGCCGTAGCATAAAAGTCGCGCTTGTTTTGACCGTTAACCTCCATAAGCGGGAAACGGTCGGCCTTTTTAAGCAGGGTTTGCAGGTTGGGTAACGAAACTTGTTCAAAAGCGTCAGCGGCTTCATTTAAACGTTGCGGATTCAGCAGGCCTGGTAGCCAGAAAGTCACTGCTTTGCTCATGGTTGCCTCGCATTGGTTATTTCGGACCTAATGAATAGCTCTTAGCGGGAAATAAAAACCGGGCTGGGCCCGGTTTTATTTACTGTCATTTTTATCTTGTTGGATTTAAAGGGTTTTTATCCTAAGAAGGACAGGATTTCTTGCTCAATTTCGGTTTTATCAATCACGGTGTCCTGAGCAATCTTCTGTTCGAACAACGCATTGATTTTTTCTGGAATTGGCGTGTTTGCCGTTTCGGAAATAATTTTCAGCGCTTCCAGGTCGTGCAGCCCGTCTTTACCTGTGATCGCATAAGCAATGACCGGTGAGAACTTCGTCCATTCCGCAGTGGAATAAACAATCGTTTTCAATTGCGGATGCTTGCGGCAGGTTTCATAGGCTTTAAAACAGGTGGCGGTATGTGGGTCCATCAGATAGCCGCTTTCAAAGGCCTGTTTGATATACGCTTCGCCCTCTTCATCGGTACAGAAGTCGGCTGCGAAAATGGTTTGCAGTTCCGCTAGCTCTTCCGCATTCAGGGCGTAATGACGTTCATTATCCAGGGCAAACATTAATTCCTTGGTACGTTCGGCTCCAAACAGGTCAAACAGAATACGCTCAATATTGGAGGATTTTAAAATGTCCATGGCCGGTGACGTCGTTGGCGTTACGGCCAAGTCGCGTAGGTCGTATTCCCCTGTATTGATGAATTTGGTTAAGACATTATTCTGGTTGGAGGCGATCAGAATCTGCTCAACCGGCAAGCCCATTTTGTATGCGTAGTAACCGCCTAAGGCGTTTCCGAAGTTACCGCTTGGTACATTCAGATAAACCTTTTCTCCCATCTCGATCGCGCCCTGACGCACCAGTTCCAGGTAACTATGCACATGATAGATGGTTTGGAAAATAATACGCCCGAAGTTCACCGAGTTGGCGGCAGAAAGCTGGATATGGTTCTCTTTGAGCTTCGCTTTGAACGAATCGGAGGTTAGCAAGGTTTTCAGTGCGCTTTGGGCATCATCAAAATCCCCTTTGATGCCAATGACCTTGAGATTGTCAGCGCTTTCCGTGACCATTTGCAGGCGTTGTACATCAGAGGTGCCGCCTTGAGGATAGAGGCAAGCCACTTGCACATTTTCTTTGTTGCGGAAAGTGTCGAGCGCGGCTGGGCCGGTATCGCCACTGGTGGCCGCCAAGATCAAATATTTTTCATTTCTAGCCTGTGCAACGGCGGAGAGTACCGTTCCAAAGGGTTGCAGGGCCATGTCTTTAAAAGCACGAGTCGGTCCATGATACAGTTCGCTGACATACAGATCGTCCTTTACTTTTACCACGGGCACCGGGTTAGACGGATCATCAAACTGGTCGTATAGGCTTAAGGCCTCGTCAATAATAGACTGATCGATATCCACTTCAAACTCCGCAAGGATAGCTGTTGCCAGGGCCTTGTAATCAGAGTGTAGATGCTTGTCCAGGAAAGCCTGACCCAAATTAGGCAGTGTTTTTGGTGAGTATAGGCCGCCGAAGGAAGACATTGGGCTCAAAATAGCCTGGGAAAAGGTGATTTCAAGTGGATATTGGCCGTCGTTGCCACGGGTTTCGATAAAGTTCATAACTGTTCCAAATTTTAGAAAAATGGTGCGTCTATTTGATTTTTATTAGATTTCTGTATTACGCGGCCTGTTTGCAGTCATTGGTACAGGCCGGCTGATTTCAGGGGAAGTATTCGAAAATCAGGCGCCGAGTGCATCCACACGAATGCGCATGATTTCGCCGTCTACTTCGTTCAGTCCTTGAAGAGCCTTTAGGGCTTTGTTCAAATCGACTTCCTTAACGACATTCGTGATCATCACCAAGGTGGCATCGTCACTGTTGTTTTTGCTGGGTTCTTGCAGCATATGTTCGACGCTGATATTGCAGTCGGCCAGAATGGTGGTGATCTTGGCTAAAACACCGGCATGATCCTGAGCAAAGAAGCGAATATAGTAGGCACTTTCGATTTCATCAATGGAGACTACCGGGGCACTCTGCAATTGATCTGTATGGAAAGCCAATTCCGGTACGCGATCAGCTTGTGGCTGATTCTGCCAGCGAATCACGTCAATAATGTCTGCAACGACGGCGCTTGCAGTGGGGCCGGCGCCGGCTCCAGGTCCGTAGTACATAGTTGGTCCAACATGATTGCCATAGGCCATGACTGCATTCATAACCCCGCTTACATTGGCAATCAGTACTGATTGAGGGACAAGTGTCGGGTGAACACGCAGTGAGAAACCGTTTTCAGTGCGGCTGGCAATTCCAAGGTGTTTGATTTCGTAGCCGAGTTGTTGGGCAAAACGGATGTCATCGGCAGAGACTTTGCTGATGCCTTCGGTATAAACTTTGTTAAATTGCAGTTCTATGCCAAAAGCGATCGAGGCCAAAATGGTTAGTTTATGGGCCGCGTCAATGCCTTCAACATCAAACGTTGGATCGGCTTCCGCGTAGCCTAATTCCTGGGCCACCTTAAGCACCTTGTCAAAGTCAGCGCCGGGCTGTTTCATTTCGGTCAGGATGTAGTTTCCTGTCCCGTTAATAATCCCCGCGACCCATTCAATGCGGTTGGCGGCCAAGCCTTCTCGCAACGCTTTGATTACGGGAATTCCGCCGGCAACAGCCGCCTCATAGGTGACAATAACATTGTGCTCTTTCGCCAAAGCAAACAGGAAGTTTCCGTGTTCTGCGATCAAGGCCTTGTTAGCGGTGACGATGTGCTTACCGTTGCGGATGGCGGTTTCCAGCAACTCTCTAGCGAGTCCGGTCCCGCCCATCAGTTCGACCACGATATCGACATCCGGATGGTTGACAACCTTTTCAGGCTGATCGGTCAGTTCGATGCCATTGGTGTCCACTGCGCGAGGTCGGTTCAAGTCACGAACCGCAATGATTGAAATTTCAATCGTCTGTCCCAGGCGGCGTTGGATCTCAGGAAGCGTGTTTTGCAAAATTTCAACGGTGCCCCCGCCGACGGTTCCTAATCCCAATAGACCTACTTTGACTGCTTTCATATGGTTGTTAATCCTGTTTGTTGGTTATGCAGAGACGGCTGCCGGAAAGCGATAGCGGAATGTCTCTGGTTAATTAATCTTGTTTAATCAGTCCATCTTTGCGGAACATGTCACGAATACCGCGGATCGCTTGACGGGTACGATGCTCGTTTTCTATCAAACCAAAGCGCACATGGTCATCGCCGTAGTCCCCAAAGCCGATTCCCGGTGAAACCGCGACTTTAGCGTCGGCGAGCAGTTTTTTGGAAAACTCAATCGATCCCATCGCCTTGTACTCTTCAGGAATCGGCGCCCAGACAAACATGGTGGCTTTAGGTGGAGTGACCTTCCAGCCGATCGAGTTAAGGCCTTGGCACAGGACGTCACGACGCGATTTGTACATGTCGCAAATTTCTTGAACGCACTCCTGTGGCCCTTCAAGGGCTGCGATCGCTGCCACCTGGATTGGCGTAAAGGTGCCGTAATCCAGGTAAGATTTCATGCGCTTGAGTGCATTGACCAAGGTTGGATTGCCAACCATAAAACCAACCCGCCAACCCGGCATGTTGTAACTCTTTGATAGCGTGTAAAATTCGACGGCAATGTCTTTGGCACCTTCCACTTCCATAATGGACGGAGCCTTATAGTCGTCAAATACGATGTCGGCATAGGCCAAATCGTGAATCACCCAGATGTTGTGTTCTTTAGCTATGGCAACGACTTTTTCGAAGAAGTCCAACTCCACTGTTTGTGTGGTCGGATTGCCAGGGAAGTTCAAAACCAGCATTTTGGGTTTCGGCCAGGAATCTTTAATCGCTTTTTCGAGCTCTTCAAAGAAATCGACGTCTGGCGTCATGCGTACGTGACGAATGTCCGCACCGGCAATCACAAACCCGTAGGGGTGGATCGGATAAGCCGGGTTGGGCACCAATACAGTATCGCCCTTATCTACGGTCGCTAATGCCAAGTGGGCCAAGCCTTCCTTGGAACCGATGGTGACCACGGCTTCAGTATCCGGATCAAGATCCACGTCAAAGTTCGTTTTATACCAGTTACAGATGGCTTTTCTTAAACGAGGAATCCCCTGGGAAACGGAGTAGCGATGGGTCCCCTCACGCTGTACGACCTCAATCAGTTTGTCGACAATGTGTTTTGGAGTATCCTGGTCGGGGTTCCCCATCCCAAAATCAATAATATCTTCCCCGAGGCGACGCGCTTCCGCTTTTAATTCGCCAACAATATTAAAGACATAAGGGGGAAGTCGTTTAATTCTCTGGAAATCTTCGATCACAAAATTCAGCCTTCTGTAAGACACGCAAAAACAGCGTAAAATAGAATTTTTTTATAAACGACTAATGATACAGAAACAAAAAAATTCGTCAATTGAAAAAGTTGAGTAAATCCGCTTTAATAGCCCATTATTTGGCGATTTGCAGCTTGTTTATGTTTTCCGTTTTATGGCAGATTTTCAAGGCATGGCCGCGATGAAAAATGAGACAGTGATTTATGAAATTTACCGAACACCGTGATTCCAACGTATTGGTGGTGAAACATTATGAACCAGGCCTGGTCAAAATTAACGATCGTCAGTTGCAAAACAGTTGCTTTCTCAACCAGAAACAACTGGTTGAGCACTGGCCTTGTGATCATATCGGGCAGCTTGATAGCCAACGCCTGGATGCTTTGTTTGCCCTTAATCCTGAAGTGATTATTTTAGGTACGGGTGAACAGCAGGTGTTTCCTGAGCCGAAACTGTTCGCTTATTGCGCTCAAAAAGGGATCGGCCTTGAAGTGATGAACAACTCAGCGGCATGCCGCACATACAATGTTCTGACCACAGAGGATCGCGAAGTTGTTTTGGCGTTAATTATGGATGTTTAAGCAGTTTTTTGACGTCGACTTTACGGCCACGGTAGCGTGCTTCGAGATAGAGCTTAGGGCGTGGCGTATCGCCGCTCGCCCCTAGGGTGGCCACAGGGTCACCCGCTTTCACTTTCTGGCCTTCCCTGACTAAGAGGCGGCTGTTGTGGGCGTAGGTGCTGATATAACCGCTGGTGTGCTTGATCATCACCAGTAAACCGTAATGGGCGATGCCATTGCCGGCATAGACAACCTCACCCTCTTCGACCGAAGTAATTTCAATACCTGGTAAACCATAAATTTCCAGCGCATTCAGTCCGTTAGGGTCGGTAATAAAACGATATTGAAGCTTGGGATCACTCGGCCATTGCCACGAGGCCTGTTTACGTTTTTGGTTTTGTTTTTCAAAAGCGTCCCGTGCCGCTTGATGACTGCCAGGCAGGATAAGCTTTTGTTTGGCATAAATTGTATAGGGGGGCAACAGGTTGTTGGCATAGGCCAGCTGATCCATATTGACGTTGCATTTGACGGCGATGCCACTCAAGGTATCGCCACTGTGCACCCGGTATGGGTTGCGGCAGCGCCCTGCTGTCTTTATCTGCGATCGAGAATCGGCTGACGGATCATCGCCGTGGATGAGCTGTAAATCGCTGGACGTATTCTGCGGTGTGGAGGAGCAGCCTGAAAGAACGATGTATGCAGTCAGCCCTGCGGCTAAAGGCGTAACACGGAATATCTGAGATAGGATGCTTGTCTTCATTGTTCAGAATGCCCTTTCAATCTCCGGTAGTGTGCTTATAACAGTTTAACCGCGAGATACATCACAATCAAAGCCACCACAAGCCAGCCTAGCCAATCGATCCACTGGCGGATTTTGTCTTCGTAGCGTTCGCCGCCGATTTTCATGATCCAGGCGACCAGGAAGAACCGCGCCCCACGCCCCACGAAAGAGGCAACGATAAAGGGTAATAGCGCCATGCCCGTTGCCCCGGCGCTAATGGTAAACAGCTTATAGGGAATGGGGCTGAAACCGGCCGCAAATACGATCCAGACACCATATTTCGCAAAAAAGTCTTCTACTTGGCGGAACTTGTCGACGTAATTCAGGGATTCAATCAGAGGCCAGATGACATCAAGCAACCAATAACCGATGGCGTAACCCAGTAATCCCCCCAAGAGTGAAAACAGTGTGGTAATCCAGGCATAGCGGAATGCTTGTTGCGGTTTGGCTAAAGCCATTGGCATCAGCATGACGTCAGGAGGAATTGGGAAAAATGAGGATTCCGCAAAGCTGATTCCACCTAAATACCATGGCGCTTTGGGGTGTTGGGCCCATTGCAAGGTCTTTTGATACAAAGAGGAAAATAGGCTCATGGTTCAATCCCTTGTTTCATGGGGACAAACAGGACTTCTCCTAGACAGGTTTCTTGAATGCCATTGGCCGTTTTTTCGTAGCCGTAAAGCCGTTGTTTTTGGTCTCCGATCGGCAAGATTAGGCGCCCTCCTGTCTTTAATTGCCCCAGTAGTTCTTCAGGGAGTTCATCTGGAGCGGCCGCAGAAATAATCGCATCGAACGGCGCTTGATGTTGCAGTCCCCAGTGACCGTCGCTGATTTCAAAGTGGATATTATTCAGTTCCAGCGCTTCGATGGCGGACTGGGCACGTATCATTAATGGCGTAATACGCTCAACGCTGTACAGCTGTTTTGAGAGCAGGGAAAGAATGGCCGTCTGATAGCCTGATCCGGTGCCAATCTCTAACACCCGATTGAGTTGGGGGGCGTCTTGACCGGAAAGCAGCCATTGAATCATGGTGGCAACCACTAAAGGTTGGGAGATGGTCTGTCCGTAACCGATCGGTAACGCGGTGTTCTCATAAGAACGAGTTCCCATAGCTTCGTCAAGAAAGCAGTGCCGAGGAACAACGCGCATCGCCTTTAATACCCTGGTGTCGTGAATGCCGGACTCGATCAGTGTACGAATCATACGGTCACGCGTGCGTTGTGAAGTCATGCCGACCCCCTGGCTTTTAAAAAACGCATTGTTCGGGTATTCAGCGGGGGTATCCAGAAGATCAAATGGCGAGGTGATGAAAAATGATTTCAATGTTGCTGTACCCATTCATTTAACGTGGCCATCATTTCATAGTGGCTTAAGTCGATTTTAAGAGGGGTAATCGAAGCGTAGCCGTGTTCTACCGCATGGAAATCTGTACCTTCGCCTGCATCAGCGGCTTCTCCTGCCGGACCGATCCAATAAATGGGCTTGCCGCGCGGATCAATCTGCTTGACCACCGGTTCCGAACAGTGGCGCTTGCCCAGTCGAGTAATTTTAAGGCCTTTTAATTCCGCTAATGGCACATCCGGCACATTGATATTGATGATGGTGTCGGAAGAAATCGGTGGCAGTTCTTTTAAAAAGGTGACCAGAACATGGGCGGCGGTTGCAAAGTGAGTATCGCCGCAGAGGGAGATCGCGATGGACGGTTTGCCCAAAAAGCGACCTTCTGTTGCTGCAGCCACGGTGCCGGAGTAAAGAACATCGTCGCCCATATTGGCCCCTTCATTAATTCCGGAAAGCACCATGTCAGGCTGGAAGTCCAGCGCACCATTAACGCCTAAATGCACACAGTCAGTTGGGGTGCCGTTAATGGCATAAATCCGTTCGTTTTCAGGGCTGTCCTGAGGGGTATGGTCTTGAATTCTCAACGGATCCAGCAGTGTCAGTGAATTGCTCGCGGCACTGCGGTTACGATCCGGTGCCAGCATCATTAATGTTTGGTACGGGATGTGTTCCTGCAATGCCGCATAAAGGGTGCGGATTCCTGGAGCCAGGTAACCGTCATCATTGGAGAGTAAGATTTTCATCGGTTAAAATAGCGGTTAAGCATTTTTAATAAAAGTTATCAAAAGATTATATAGTGTCTAAGCTGTCAGAAGAAGAGAAATCCTTATTTGCGGATGCAATGCAGGGCGTAAAACCTTTAAAGGGGACCGAGCGCGTAACCGCATACCAGCCGGAACAGGTCAAAAAACGTTCACGCGAGACCTTGAGGCAGCTGCGTAATAAGCAGTACGACCCGCAACTCGAATTGCCTGAACTACGCCTAGCCGACTCGCTTTCTCCAGTCGGTGCGTTTGAGTCCATGCTTTATCATCGCAAAGGCATTCGACTCCAGGATTTAAGCCGCTTGAAAAAAGGCGAATATCCGGTTGATGGGCAGCTGGATCTGCATGGCATGACTGAAGATAAAGCGGATCAAGCGTTGCAGTTATTTGTCGAACGCAGTTATCAGAGCGGTAAACGCTGTTTGATTGTGGTGCATGGCAAAGGGTATAACTCGGAGACTTCAGCTCCGGTACTGAAAAACCTGGTAAATAGGCGGTTGCGCCAACTCAAGAGCGTACTGGCATTTTGTAGTACCCTGCCAAAAGATGGCGGCACTGGCAGTGTCTATGTGTTGCTGAAAAGCCGATAGAAACGTTTTAAGAATAGTTTGAAACGGAACAGCAGGCCTGTTCAAAAAAACGACGGTTAAAAGAGTGGCGTTTGTATTTACCTAAAATGGATGAAACTACTCGGCCGGGATGGGGGGTGAAGGCGTATTGTCATCAAACTCAGCAGGTTGGCGAGTTGGTTTTAACTCAATCACCTCGATAAACACCTCATCTTTGCCGATCATTCCCAGCGTTTGTCTGGCGAGGGTTTCCACGGCGCTGTCACGGGTTTGTAGATCCTGAACCTGCTGTTTGAGTAGAGCATTTTTCTGCTGCTGTTCACTGAGTTCGGATTGCAAGGTGTCGAGCTTGTTCTGTAACGCAAAAAGCTCGCCGATCCCCCCTTCCGAGGAGAGCAAGCGAGCTTGAAAAATAAAAATAACTACTCCGAGAATAATAAAAAGGATTTTCATAAACTGCTCAAGATTCCCTTTTGAATTTCCCGTTGACTGCCGGTTCACCTAGAGATGAAGCCGGCGTACTTAAAGTAATTATTTTAAGTAATTATTTTTTTAGGTTGTAGAACGCGTCTTTACCAGGATATACCGCTTCAGACCCCAAAGCTTCTTCAATGCGAATTAACTGGTTGTACTTGGCGATACGGTCGGTACGCGATAGAGAACCGGTTTTGATCTGGCCTGCACCGGTTGCGACCGCGATGTCGGCGATGACGGTATCTTCGGTTTCACCGGAACGGTGAGAAACGACGGCCGTGTAACCCGCTTTCTTCGCCATAGCGATCGCTTCAAATGTTTCTGTCAAAGTACCGATCTGGTTGATTTTGATCAGGATAGAGTTAGCAATGCCTTTTTCAATCCCTTCTTTCAAGATCTTAGGGTTGGTGACGAACAAGTCATCCCCGACGATTTGTAGGCGGTCACCGTATTTTTCAGTTTGCAATTTGAAGCCGTCCCAATCAGATTCATCCAAGCCATCTTCAATCGAGATGATTGGGTATTTGTTGACCCACTCCCCTAGGAAGTCGACCATTTCGGCAGAAGTCAGAGTTTTGTCTTCAGAAGCCAGGTAGTAGTTCCCATCCTTGTACAGTTCAGAAGAGGCGGCATCCATCGCAATCATAATGTCTTCGCCGGCTTTGTAACCTGCCGCTTCAATCGCTTCAAGGATAACGGTAATCGCTTCTTCGTTTGACTTAAGGTCTGGTGCGAACCCACCTTCATCACCTACCGCAGTGTTGTAGCCTTTGTCGTGCAATACTTTTTTCAGAGCATGGAAGACTTCCGCACCGTAGCGAATCGCTTCTGACATAGAAGGTGCGCCAACCGGCATAATCATGAATTCCTGGAAATCCACAGAGTTGTCTGCGTGCTCACCACCGTTGATGATGTTCATCATCGGCACCGGCATTTTGTAGTCATCGGTTTTCAAGTAGGCATACAAAGGCAACCCTTTAGAAGCGGCCGCGGCTTGAGCGGTGGCAATAGAGACCGCAAGGATGGCATTGGCACCTAAACGACCCTTATTATCCGTACCGTCAAGAGCGATCATGGCGTTATCAATCGCTGCTTGATCCGTTGCATCCATGCCGATCAATTTTGCTTTGATTTCAGTGTTAATGTTATTAACCGCAGTTAAAACGCCCTTTCCACCAAACTTTGATTTGTCGCCATCGCGAAGCTCAATGGCTTCGCGTGAACCGGTAGAGGCTCCAGAAGGTGAAATACCACGACCAAATGAACCGTCTTCTAGATAGACATCGGCTTCAACAGTCGGGTTACCACGTGAATCGATCACTTGGCGCGCTTTAATATCTTTAATCAATGACATTGTTTTTCCTATTTACTCTTAAAATTTAAAACGGTTGAATTATAAATCGGTTATATAACAAGTGGATGACACTTTACATTTAATCCAAGGTCTCAATGAAGCCTTCTTTCTTAACCAAATCATCCAGTTGTTTTAATGTGCTAAGTAGCGGTTTTAATTTAGCCAGCGGCCACATATTGGGTCCATCGCTTAAGGCGTTTTGTGGGTCTGGATGGGTTTCCATAAACAGACCGGAAATCCCTACGGCCGCAGCGGCGCGCGCCAAGACGGGAACCATTTCTCTCTGTCCGCCTGAAGAGCTTCCTTGCCCACCAGGCTGCTGGACCGAGTGGGTCGCATCGAATACCACCGGACAGCCGGTACGGCGCATACTTGCCAGTCCACGCATATCTGAGATCAGCGTGTTGTAACCGAAAGAGGTACCGCGGTCGCAGACCATAATATTGTCGTTACCAACTTCTTTGGCTTTGGCAACCACTTGATCCATGTCCCATGGCGCTTGAAATTGGCCCTTTTTAATGTTGACCGGCAAGCCCTGACGGCAGACATTCTGAATAAAGTTGGTTTGACGGACTAAAAAGGCCGGGGTTTGCAGTACGTCAACCACCGAGGCGACCTCATTCAATGGTGTATCTTCATGGACATCCGTTAGCACGGGTACGCCCACTTCGTCTTTGACTTTTTGTAGAATGCGCAGCCCTTCTTCAATCCCTAAACCGCGAAAGCTATTGGTAGAGGTTCGGTTAGCCTTATCATAGGAGGATTTAAAAATAAAAGGGATGCCCAATTCGGAGGTCATCTCTTTAAGTTGTCCCGCGGTATCGATCGCCAGCTGCTCTGATTCGATGACACAGGGGCCCGCAATCAGAAATAAAGGTTGGTCGATACCGGCTTCAAAGTGGCAAAGTTTCATTCAGTGTCTTCTCAATATTAAGCTTGTTTGTGCTCATACGCTGCTTTTACAAAAGCGGAGAATAGCGGATGACCGTTACGTGGTGTTGAAGTAAATTCCGGGTGGAACTGACAGGCTACAAACCATGGATGATCGGCGATTTCAATCGTTTCCACCAGGCTTCCATCATCCGAACGGCCTGCAAAAATCAACCCGGCCGCTTCCAGTTTGGCAACATAACCGTCGTTGACTTCGTAGCGGTGGCGATGGCGTTCATTGATCACGGTGTTTCCGTAAATTTCCGCGATTTTAGATCCTGCATTTAGACGGCATTGTTGTCCGCCTAGACGCATGGTTCCCCCCAGGTCGGTCTCTTCGTTACGCTCGATTGTCTGGCCGTTTTCATCGGTCCATTCGGTGATCAGCGCCACAACCGGATGAGGCGTTTGTGCGTTTAGTTCCGTACTGTGCGCCCCTTCCAAACCGGCAACATGACGTGCGTATTCAACTACCGCCATTTGCATGCCCAAGCAGATGCCCAGATATGGCACTTTGTTCTCACGGGCATATTGAATGGCGGCAATCTTTCCTTCTACACCGCGTTCACCGAATCCACCCGGAACCAAAACCGCATCCATTTTTTCAAGGCAGGAGGTATCGCTCTTTTCAATCTCTTCAGAATCAATGTAGTGAATATTAACTTGAGTTTTTGTATGGATACCGGCGTGAACCAAAGCCTCGATCAGAGATTTATAAGCTTCGGTCAGATCCACGTATTTTCCAACCATGGCAATTTCAACCGTTTTTTCCGGATTCAATTGCGCTTCTACGACGGCATCCCAATCGGAAAGGTTGGCCGCCGGTACGTCAAGGCGGAAACGGTTGACCACCAAATTATCTAACCCTTGCTCATGGAGCATGCGCGGTACTTCATAGATGGTGCGTGCATCCAAAGAGTTGATAACCGCCTTCTCTTCCACATTGGTAAACAAGGCGATTTTGCGTTTTTCAGTTTCCGCCAGCGGGATTTCGGAACGGCAGATCAAGATATCGGGTTGAATCCCGATAGAGCGCAGTTCCTTAACCGAGTGCTGAGTTGGCTTGGTTTTCACCTCGCCGGCAACCGCAATATACGGCAGCAGCGTCAAGTGCATAAACAGCGCGCGGTCACGCCCTACTTCAATGCTCAACTGGCGGATCGCCTCCAGAAACGGCAAGGATTCGATGTCACCGACGGTACCTCCGACTTCGACCAATGCGACATCATAACCGGCCGCTGCAGCTTGGATACGGTTTTTAATTTCATCGGTAACATGCGGAATCACCTGCACCGTTCCGCCAAGATAGTCTCCGCGGCGCTCTTTGCGAATCACGCGCTCATAGACTTGTCCGGTAGAAAAACTGTTACGCTTGGTAAAGTGTCGCTGAACAAAACGTTCATAATGACCTAAATCCAAATCCGTTTCGGCACCATCGTCGGTGACGAATACTTCACCGTGTTGGAACGGGCTCATGGTTCCTGGGTCAACATTGATATACGGATCCATTTTTAACATGCTGACTTTGAGTCCGCGCGCCTCTAACAAGGCACCTAATGAAGCAGCGGCAATCCCCTTACCTAAGGACGATACTACCCCACCTGTCACAAAAATAAATTTAGTCATTTATGCACACTTTTTTGAAAGGTTGGAAATCAAGAATTTGATATTTCAGAATGGAACCGTATTTTAGCTTAAATGCGGCTTTTCATCAATGTTAATTACAGGTTCGATGCTCCTTAAATTCATGCTTGGCTTTTGTTTTGCCTCAATGGCTTGGCTTGAAAATTGTCCGCTGGCGAGCATATGAATGGTTTCTTCGTCCAATGAAATAGACAGGCCTGGTGCGGATGCGTTTTTTTCCGACTCTGAGGTTTCAACGAGGTCGCCAGGAATTACAAGACTTTTGGGCCACCCTAATACGCCTACAAACTGTTGCTTGAGACTGATTACCGGCCAGAAGGCTCGTTGCCAGGCCGGAATGTTCTGCGTTTGGAACCATTTTTTCAAGCTGGTACGGTTCACGGGATCTTGAGGTTGCAGACAGCGGATGTGCAAATGATTAAGATCAGGTTCGTTCAGTGTGAATGGCAAATCCAGTTGGTAGCGTTTTGCCCAGTTATTTTGAGCTAGCTCTGCCAGCCGATCTTGCAGGATGCTGTAGTCGATTTGATAAGGCAGATAAGGCGCTTGAATGTAGTAAATTTTTTTACGATCAAGCCTGATCTCGCCGCGATTCAGTTTTAAGCAGGCCTGGGGGCACTCCTTTTCATGGGTGTGCTGTTTGATCCATTCAAGCCGGGAGTGGCCTAGTGTGAATTGTGCTGAATCTTCTGACCAGTGGCGCAGGACGTTCTTTAATTCCAGCCAGTCAAGATGAGAATAACGGTTCAGGTCAAGCGCAAAACTGAGAAAACCATACGTTTTAAGCTGTTGCTGCGCCATGCGTTTTAACAGTAATTCTGCTTCGCTCATATAGTGTGCAGAACGTGCGATGTGCCTTTCGATATGCGGCCAGGCCTGTTTGAATGCGGGCAACACTTGATGGCGAATGAAGTTTCTGCGTAAGTTGGTGTCTTGGTTGGACGGGTCTTCGATCCATTGCAATTGGTGCTGTTGGGCGTAGGCGACGAGATCCGCATAAGGAACGCTTAGAAACGGTCTTAAGTGCAATGCCCTTTGGGGTTTAGTTTGGACTTGCATGGGCAGACGAATGTGTTTACTCGCGGGCATGGCGCTCAAACCCTTAACCCCGCTGCCACGCGCGAGGTTGAGAAGAAAGGTTTCGGCCTGATCCCGCTGGTGGTGAGCGGTCAGGAGCAGATCGCCATTCTCCAAACTGTGGTGCAGCGCGTTATAACGCGCATTCCTGGCGAGCGCTTCAGTCCCTGTTCGAGTTTGAGGTTGGATCTCAACCTTAATGCTTTTAAAGGCTACGTTAAGGTGTTGACACTGCTTGTCACAGTGCAAGGCCCATTGAGTGGATTCGGCCTGTAATTGATGGTCAATATGAATCGCCAGCAACTTGGCTTTCCAGGCCACTTCCGATGCCAAACGATGGAGGAGCACAGAAGAATCGAGCCCGCCACTATAAGCGACAATGATGCGAGGCGCAGCGTCAAATTGCACACGACAGACTTCGATTGCGGAATCGATAGTGGATTGGTAAGACGAATCCGATTGTGATTTTCTGTCAGCCACCCTGTCAGGCCTCTTTTTGGTATGGATAAAATAAAAAATCACCGTCAAACGAGTGCCTGACAGTGATTGCTATATTTTAATCTCGGAGTCTGTTTTGACGTTTAAGCGACTTCAAAGTTGCCATAGTCCATGTAGCGCTGGTAGCGCTTTTCAAGCAACTCGTTGATTGGGGTTTGCGTGAGCTGAGATAGCTGGATATTCAACGCCTGTTTGAGATTAGCCGCAGCCGTTTTCGGATCACGATGCGCCCCACCAAGTGGTTCCGGGATGATATGATCAATCAGGCCTAAGGATTTCAAACGTGGTGCCGTAATCCCCAGTGCTTCAGCCGCTTCTTTGGCGTTAGCGGCATTTTTCCATAGAATCGACGCGCACCCTTCCGGAGAGATCACCGAATAGGTACTGTACTGCATCATCATGGTGACATCGCCAACACCAATTGCCAAGGCACCACCGGATCCCCCCTCGCCGATGACGGTACAGATGATAGGCACTTCCAATTCAGCCATTTCAATCAGGTTACGTGCAATCGCTTCACTTTGTCCGCGCTCCTCGGCATCAATTCCCGGGTAGGCCCCTGGAGTATCAATGAAAGTAATGATTGGCAGGTTAAAACGTTCTGCCATTTTCATCAGACGCAATGCTTTACGATACCCTTCTGGGCGAGGCATTCCAAAGTTGCGGCGGATTTTCTCTTTGGTGTCGCGCCCCTTCTCTTGGCCGATGACCATGACCGGTTGACCGTCTAAGCGGGCTAGACCAGCAACAATCGCCAGATCATCCGCAAAGGCACGGTCACCATGCAGTTCTTTGAAATCGGTGAAGATTTCTTTGATGTAATCGAGAGTGTAAGGTCTTTGCGAGTGGCGTGCCAATTGCGCAACCTGTACATCAGTGAGGTTTTTGAAAATAGATTCTGTTAGATTTTTACTTTTGGTTTCCAGGGCCGCAACCTCTTGAAGAAGATCCATGTCTCCATTGTCAAGATGACGTAATTCGTCAATTTTGGCCTCAAGTTCGGCAATCGGCTGTTCAAAATCTAAAAAATCTAACTTCATTCTTAAATTCTCGTTAATGTTCTGATAAATAATCGCCTATTCTAACAAAGTTCTATTTTCTATAAAGCGTTATCTAATCGCTTTTATCGGGTTTTCTTAGATTTTCTGGATTCAATTACTTGGCTCTCTGAGTCTGTTATAATCCGGCCTTTTTGACGTTTCTGATTTGATAGTCATAAATGGCTATGCAAGAGTGACGGCAGCAAGTGATATGGTTGCGACGTTCGGATCATTGAGTTGGACCTGGTTTGATTAGGTTTGATAGCGGTATCGCTTGGCTGGTTAAAAACTAACAGTGAAAGAGAGAGAAACATGAATTCTAAGAAAAAAATCTTAAGCACAAGTGCCTTAGTTGGAGCGGTTCTGTTAAGTCAATCGGCTTGGGCTGAAGATAAGCTCGGGTTGCAAGGTGCAGGTGAATTGGGGTACAGCAATTCTACCGGTAATACGGAAAGCACTACCATTTACGGTGCTTTGAAAGTAGATTACTTGCGTCTTAAGGATGAGTTTAAATCCGCATTTGAAATCAGCAACAAGTCTGAAGAGGGTGATCAAACCCAAGAACGTTACGTGGGCGATCTTCAATATAATCGCTTTTATGCTAAAGACAGAAATTATTACAGCTTCGTGCAGGCACGTTTCGAGCAGGATCATTTTGCCGATTTAGATCTGGACTCTCTCTATACCGTTGGTCTGGGTAAAACCTTCATTAAAGATGACAAAACAACTCTGAAAGGCGAAGCCGGTTTGGGTTACCAGTCCATTAACTACGTGGAAGCGGAAGATCAGGATCAGGTGATCGCACGCGTTAAGGGTGAATTCGGTTATCAGTTTAATGAAAACGTTAAATTCACTCAGGACCTCGTTGTTTACAGCGGTAGCGAGCAGACCAAGCTGGAAAGTAATACGGGGGTTAAGGTTAAGATGAATGGGAACCTAAGCCTGAAAGCCGCTTACCAGTATCGTAGCAACAGTGATCCTGCACCTGGGGTTGAAGAAGTGGATACACAAACGATTATCACCTTGATGTACGACTTCTAATGGAAATCGTACATATAAAAAAACCGGTCTAGAATCACTTCTGGACCGGTTTTTTTATGTCGCCTGAAAGATGCAGATTAGGAGGTACAGATCTGAACAGGCCTGTTTGTTTCGCTTAATGAATTTATGCTTGGCTTGCATGGCTCTGCTTTACCCTTTGGGTTTGGCGGTAAATTTCAAGCATGGCCTGATGTCTGGCAGAACACTTGAAAATGTCTTGACCCATCGGCGCAGACCAGAAGCGTTCAGTACCATTTAGATGGCGCATAATTTGCTCGATGAGTGGCTCACCAAAAAGCAGTTGTGCCGATTTAATGCATAGTTGGTTTTCCAACGTCATTTGCAAACAGTAATCGATGGCGCGATAGCGTGTGCCCCACTCGCTTAGTGGATCTACAAAGTAGAGGGCCTCCTGTACCATTTCCAGAGCGAGATCGTGATCGCCTGAAGCCAGGGCTAACCATAATTTCAAGTCGCTGACTTTCTGTTGTGCCCAAAAACTTCCCGGATCGGGCATTAAACCAATCAAAGAGGCAATGCCTTGGTGTTCACTTAAACCTAGGGATTCCACTTCCTCCAAAAGCGATGCGAAGTCGGTCTCTGTATCGATGCTGAACAACAGTTCGCGCAGCACGCGACCGATATTCTGATTGCTTTCAACCAATTCGTCACACGGATAGATTTCTGACATGCCTGGTACGATGATACGGCACGCAGGGAAACCATAATGCTCATAATGACCTACGTACACATCCGTTCCTTGCTGGTGAACCAGAGAAACCAATTGCTGCCATTGAAACTCAGTCGTGCCGGAAAAGTCCCATTCAGCAAATTCATAATCCGGCTCATAGCGGATGAAGCGCGCATGAATCAGACCGCTGGAGTCGATAAAGTGGTTTTCAATGTTTTCGTCGTCTGCGACGGCTTGTTCATCGAATACCGGGGTTTGGAAACCGTCTAGATCATTCAGCTGTCTGCCTTGGAGTGATTCGGTCAGAGTGCGCTCCAGAGCGACCTCAAAAATAGGGTGAGCGCCAAATGAGGCAAAACAGCGTCCGGTTTTGCGCTCAAACAGCGTAACATTGACAACCGGAAAATGGCCACCCAACGATGCATCGCGGATCGAAAGCTCGATGCCTTGTTGGATCAACGCATCACGCGCTTCAACAACGCTGTGGTAACGCTCGACGACCACATCAGGAATTTGCGGTAGACAGATGTTTTCACGCATAATTCGGTTTTTAGCCCAGCGTTCAAACACCTCCGATAGCCCTTGCACCTTGGCTTCCAGCATGGTGTTGCCCGCTGAAAGGCCATTGCTCGCATAGAGATTGCTGAGCAAGTTCATTGGGAAATAGACGGTTTTGCCGCTACGGACTTCTTCCAGTGGTAAGCAGCGGATTTTCATTGAGCTGTCGTTGAAACTGAGCAGGTCTTCAGGCTGGTAGGCCTGCTCTGAATCGTAGAGCTGCCAAAGCGACTCGGAAAGTACGTTTTGGTAATCCTGCAGTTCAAACGCCTGTTCTTCAGGGTAGTAAAGCCAGTCCACAGACTTGGTCTGGTCTGATTCCAGCCAATAATCCGAGAAAAAGTAATTGGTGGAGAGGCGCTCCAAAAACTCGCCCAGCGCACTGGCCAAAGTGGCTTTTCGACTGGTTCCTTTACCGTTGGTAAACAGGCCTGGGCAGTTTTGGTCATAAATATGCAATGAATACACATTGGGTACCGGATTGAGCCAGGAGGCCTCAACTATGTCAAACCCCGCTTTTTTGAGGATGGTCTGCATATTCTCGATGGACGTTTCAAGGCAGGCATCCTTGCCCTTGATGAAAGTCAATTCACTCATTTCAATAGGTCTCCTGTTGGTGGCGTGTTTTTGCTAAAGTGTAAACACGTCGTCTTAAAGCGCTTATTGTGCAAGTTATGAATCGCTTTAAGAATATAAAATTCTGATATTTCAATAAATTATTTTAGGTTCTCTACAGGCCTAGTCTCAGTAAAATGAAATGGTTGATACTTATTTCAACCCAGCGAGAGGGCTTAATATGAATCGTCTACCCGTAGTTCCTTGGACATTAAGTGCCGGAATGCTTTTGGCGCCGTTTAGTGCCAGTGCCGAACCCCATCCAGGTAAGGTGCTGCACGATAAAGCAAATTGCATGAAGTGTCACGCCGAAAAACCTTATAACCCACAAAAAACGACAAGCTATCCAAAACTGGTAAAAGCGGTGCAGTTTTGCAATGACAACTTAAATACCGGCTATTGGGAGGATGAGGTTGAGCAGATTGCAGATTACCTGAACAGCCAATATTACAAGTTTGAAAAGCCGTAAATAATTGACTAAACGCTTTTGAAAAGGAGGCTTTCGCCTCCTTTTTTATTGGGCTGGGATTAGTTACTGCGTTGAAGCTTTTCAATTTTTTGCTTAAAGCTTTCGAGACTTTGAGGGTCAGCGTTCTCAATTCCGTCTTCGTACAGTTGATCCTTGGCATCGGCAACGATTTTATCAATTGCCTCGATTAAAAAATAATCGTGTGTGGAGTTGGAGATCGCCTGCCAATCACGTTGCTTGCTACGCCAGATGGTTTCCAGTTTAGGATCTTGAGCAAATACCTTAAGCACGCCTTCCAAGGTGCGATTAAGTGGTTCAATGGTTTCAAATGCCATCAGTGGGCGGCCATACTCGCCATAATAGCTCTCGCGATGAAGCTTAACCAATTCAAACGCCGGAATCATCTCCTTTAATCCTGCGTTTTTAGCTTCGCGAATGACGCGGTCGATGCGGTCGACGGTCAGCATTGGCGCATCTGATTTCCAGCGACCAAATACGATATAGACGTTATTGCGTTCAACAAAGTAGTGTTTACCGACATCCAGCGGCATCACCGATTTCTTAGAAACGATGTATTCCAGCTGTTGAGTGTCCAGCTTAGTGGTGTCCTGCCAAAGTTCCCAGCCGCTTCCTAGTCCCTGATCCTGAGTGTGTTTGCTGATTGGAACACAGGAAGAGCCGTAATCATGGCCTTCCACATAATCTAAAACCGCAATTTGGTAGTCCCCTTTTTCGGTCTGTTTGGTGACTTTGCCGACGATAAAAGCATCGTCTTTGATGTTGCCTGCTGGAAAAGCAACAAAGACCGTTTCACCGACACTAAATTGGGAGGCCATCACGGTGGTCGATACACTGAGGGTAAATATCGAAGCCAACAAGACGAGTTGTTTGGTTAAGGTGCGACAGAGGAAGGCTTTGAGCATGAATAAATCCTTATTTTTCATTTTCCAGTTTAATGGCTAATACGTCACAGTCTGCATGGTGCAGAACGCTGTCAGTGGTGGAGCCGAGTAGCCGTTTCCAACCGCTGACCCCGTATTTACCCATGACAATCAATTCGGCATGAATGTGGTTGGCGTAAGTAACAATCTCTTCGCTGGCGATGCCCTGAAGGATATGCCCGTGTTTTTGGGATAATCCAGCCTGTTCCAATAACCGATGCAGCTGTTTATTGGATTCTTCCGTGATTTGGACACTCAGTTCCGGATCCCAGATTCCTGGCAGGCCTGTCACGGCGATATCCTCCAGCACCGGATAGGTTGGGATTTCGACTACATGGAGCACATGTAATGCGGCATGATAAACTTGCGACAACTGCAACCCTCTCGCTAAGGCTTCTGCACTGTGTGCCGAGAAATCAGTGGCAACCAGTATGGTTTGGTAGTTGTGCATCGTTCGCTCCTAATGACCAGTTTGGGATAAAGTCGGCCTGTTATTTTATTCACAAATACTGTGGATAAAAATGTGTGTAAACCATGTTCAAATCAAAAAAATGTAATAAAGTCTTAAACTTTTGTTAACTTGCCTATTTTGTAAGCAGTTGTCCTTAACCGCGCTTCTTGACGATCGTTTTAACGATCGATTAACGCTGTTTGGCCTTGCGTTCTTCAATCGTATCCGCCACATGGTTTCTCAAATATAGGGGTTGTGGTAGCGATTCACTGATCAATTTGGCTTGATCGTTTTTACGTTGAGCCAGTTTGGCGACCGCCACTGCAGTGGGTAAGCTTGGCTGCCAAATAGTAAATTTCTCTATCAGGTTTGGGTAGCTGTTCTCAATATCCCCGACCACGATTATTGGCTGTTCTTCGGTTATTTCTCGATAACGCTTCTCAACCTCCTGAGGTGATAAGAGCAGAGGGCTGTCCACGTGCCAGTGATCATTTTGAAAACATCCGGCTTGAAAATAAATTTCGCCCATGCGCGCATCCATTAACGCGATCCAGTGAACAGCCTTATCTTCGTTGTGTTGGCGACTTTTTAAGTAAGAAAAAGCCATGGCTTCCAGTGATGAGATGCCAATAACCGGTTTTTGCCAGCCAAGAGCAAGCCCTTGTATGACTCCAGAAGCAATACGAACACCGGTAAAAGCCCCCGGCCCTTCTGCGTAGGCCAAAATATCGATCTGCTGCGGGAGGATTTGTGCTTCATTAAGCACTTCATCCACCATTGGCAGAATGCGTTGCGCATGTTTCTGCGGGAGAATTTCAAAGCGCTCAACAAGTGTTCCCTGGTGCAACAGGGCCACAGAGCAGGCTGCCGTTGCGGTTTCGACCGCTAAAATGGTTTTATTCATAATCTAAATACTTTTTTAAAATATCTTACTACTTCTGTTACAGCCTATAAATGATTCGTTGCTTGAATTGTGCTTCATTCACTTTGTAATTTTTCAATTGCACTCTGCGGCTCATACACCCATGGAAAGGCTGGAAGGCTGTCACGAATCGTCTTGCCGTAGGCTTTACCGCTTAGGCGCGGATCACACAGCATCAACACACCATGATCGTGAATGTCACGAATCAGTCGACCGGCACCCTGCTTCATGGCAATAACCGCTTCAGGCAGTTGAAAATGGGTAAATCCATTTAAGCCTTTTTCTTTTAAGTAGGCCTCTCGTGCCCGTACGATTGGATCATCAGGCGGGGCAAACGGAATTCGATCAATCATGACCAGTTTTAAGGCCTCACCCTTAACATCAACACCTTCCCAAAAACTGCTGGTCCCAAGCAAAATGACTTGGTTCCCCGCTTTAAATTCATTTAGCAATGTGAGTTTCGGTTTCTCCCCTTGCAGCAAGAGTTGCCCTGGCCAGTGCTGCTTGAGAATCGCATGGGCTTCCTGCATGGCACGGTGACTGGTGAACAGCATAAAAGCCCGTCCCCGGCTGGCTTGAAGCAGGGGCCAAGCGGCACGCAGACAAATTTTAATGTAATTGGGATCTTTTGGATCCGGCAAGCCAATTGGATGATATATAACGCCCTGCTGAGCATAATCAAATGGACTGGGCCAGCAAACCGTCTTAGCGTCGTTTAAGCCGAGACGGTTTGCAAAATAGTCGAACTGCCCTCTAACGCTTAAAGTGGCGGAGGTAAACAGCCAGGCACCGCCGATGTCTTCGCGTTGCCGGCTAAAAGCACTGGCTACGCTGAGCGGCGTCAGGTTAAATTTAAATCGCGCTTGAGAAGATTCTATCCAGCGAATTTTGTTTTCAGGGTGATGACTGCTCCATTCTTTCAATTGAGCCTGGTATTCCTTTGCCCGCTTATACACGGCACTGAGCTGTTTGCCGCGTTCTGTAACCGGTTTGATTTTATCGATCAACTGCTCAAGCTGATTATGCAGGCGAATGATCGATTTTTGGAAAGCTTGTTCATTTTCGAGCTGTTCCCAAGTCCAGCGTTTTTCCCATTTTCCCAAAGCACTGTTGAGCTGTTTGATCTGTTCGTCAAACAGCAGAGCCGCATCACTGATCTCTTTGCTGTCCGGTGATTCAATTTTCTGCGCGTGGCGAACATCTCGAGCGAGTTCTTCGAGTTGAGTACGGCTGATGGAGAAGCCAAGAAATTGGGCGGCAATATCCGGTAGCTGGTGGGCTTCGTCAAACACGTAAATTTCCGCTTCTGGCAGCAGTTCGCCAAAGCCTTGCTCTCTAAGGGCCAGATCGGCGCAGAATAAATGGTGGTTCACCACCAGTACTTGCGCTTCGTTTGCGAGTTCTTTGACGTGAGGATAGAAGCAACCGTTTTCACGCGTGCAGTCCGATGCGGCTTGGCAGAATTCCAGTCGAGCCGTGACCTTGCGCCAAATCGGATCGGTTTCGCTAATCAGCTCTAATTCGGCTCGGTCGCCGTGCAGCGTTTTTTCTGACCAGTCGCGGATTTGTGCCAGTTTTTGCCAGTCTTCCTTGCTATGTTGTTCGGTGGTTTCGGTCAATTCCAGACGTTGCGGACACAGGTAGTTATCCCGTCCTTTAAGAAGGCGCGCTTTGCCTTTGATATTGCAGGCTTTTAACAGAATCGGCAGGTCTTTCTGTATGAGTTGCTCTTGCAGGGTTTTGGTAGCAGTAGAAATAATGACCTTTTTGCCGGACAGCAGTGCAGGAACGAGATAGGCGAAGGTTTTCCCGGTCCCTGTTCCGGCCTCGGCAAGCAGCGTATCATCACTTTCAATCAGGTTTTCGACTTCATAAGCCATATCCAATTGAGATTGTCGAGGGTGGTAGCCTTCAACGGCTTCAGACAAGCTGCCCTTCTCTCCCATTACTTGGTCAATGGTCAGAATGGTTTTAGCGTCAACTTGGCTTGCCATAAGTGGGTTGCTTCCCTGCGGATTAAATAGTCAGATTATACTGGAAGTGGCTGTTTTAAGTGTGGCTTATCACATCGGTTTTGCGGAGGTATCAGGCCTGTTAATTTTCTGATCGTTAAAATAAAGGCTGCTTCGGTATGTCTATGATTAGCTCGTTTAAGGTTTTTTTATGTAAGACGGGAAGATCGTTAAATCTAACCTTAGAAAAACAGGCTTAATTGGCGTAATAATTGGGTTTTAGTGGATTTAGCCCTAGACAATAGACGGATAAAGATGTAACATACGGCGCTTCAAATTTGAGCTAAAGCCGTTAGCTGGCTTTTATATACCACCATAATTATGGAATTGAAAAAATGAAAATTTTATCTTCTTTAAAATCTGCTAAAACGCGTCATAAAGACTGTCAGGTTGTTAAGCGTCGCGGTAAGGTTTACGTAATCAATAAAACAAACCCAAAATTCAAAGCTCGTCAACGTTAATCGAGTTTGTGTTTGGAGTGAAAAAGGCGCACTGATCATGCGCCTTTTTTATTGCCAAAAAATAGGCGTGCCCTTTTTTCTTTAAAATCTCTTAAACACCCGCCGAAAAGCGTGCTTGATCGACTTTGCACACGGTTTCTAAAATCAGATCGGTATCCACTTTACCAATAAAATAATCCGCACCCATAGCTAATACTTCACGACTGTTATTGTCGCTGGTCATGGAAGTGTGAACCACGATAGGCAAAGTACGTGTTCTAGGGTCCTCTTTAAGTTCTTTGATTACCGTATGGCCCGATGCAACTGGCATTTCCAAATCAGTGAAGACCATCGCAACGTCATCCAATGTATCTAAGCCTTGGATGTAGTCAAGCAACAGTCGGCCGTTGTCAAAGCCAATATGCTTCAGATTGAGCTGATCAAACACCATGCCCATGTATTTTTGAATGGACTGGCTGTCTTCCGCAAAAAGAATGGTTTTCGCATACATTTGTGGCGACAATTCATGAGCTTCCTTATCGATCGATTTGGCCGATGAAAAGATTTTTTGCGCCATAGAGGGCATGGCTTCAATAAGCAGTTTTTCGATATCTAAAATAAAGCAGAGTGTTTCGCTGTTGTCGAGATAGGTATGATTGACGATCTGATTGGTATTGACGTTAACTTTATAGTTTCCAGCCGGATGAATGTCGGTCCAGTTTTTTTCTTCAACACCGTGAATATGTGAAACGCGTAAACCGACATAATTACGGCTGAAATCGGCCACAATGATGATTGATTTTTCACGTTGCTCCTCTGTCATTTCCAAGCCCATCCATTTGGGGAGGTCAATGACGGGAAGATACTCCCCTCGAAGTTCGATCATACCTTCAACCAGAGGGTTGGCATCAGGAATAGGCGAAATATCGAATAGGCGTGCCTCAAGGACTTCTCGCACTTTAAAGACGTTAATACCGTAATATGGCGGCTGATAGTCGTCATATGGGAACTGGACTTGAAAGATCATTAAGCTCAGTTGGTTGTTTTTACTTAGTTGTGCGGTTTTTTCGACTTGTTCTAAGGTCGTACTCATGTCGGCGTCCGTCTAAGGAAGGAAATTATTGAGATTATAAAGCCTAATGTTAGGGATGCCCACTTTATTTATGGGCGATTTCGTGGGGCTATGTGAGTCGATTCCAACAGGCGTTTAATCGGTTTAAATGATTTGCGATAGCCGCTTATAAGACCATGTTCTTGAATCGCTTCGAGATGTTTGCTGGTGGGGTAGCCTTTATGCTGGGCAAATCCATATTGAGGGTAGCGTTGATCCATCTCCATCATCTGTTGATCACGATACACCTTGGCTAGAATGGAAGCGGCGCTGATTTGAGCGACCTTATCGTCGCCTTTGACAATGGCACGGCATGGAGACGTGGTTTTGGGGCATCGATTCCCATCCACAAGAATCTCTTTTACGCTTTCAACTTGACATGCAACGGCTCGTATCGCACGCTGCATGGCCAGCATCGTGGCATTAAGAATATTTAAGTGATCAATTTCTTCGGGAGTGGCACTGGCGATGGAATAGGCGATGGCTTCATTTTTGATTTGTTCCGCCAGTTCTATGCGGCGTGACTCGTTGAGTTTTTTTGAGTCGGCAAGAGGCAATGTGCATGAATCCGGCAGCACAACTGCGGCCGCCACGACTTCTCCGATCAAGGGCCCTCTTCCGACTTCATCCACACCAATGATGGCACCGTCCGGCTGCAAAGCATCTAGCTCAGAAAGTTCGAACAGTGAAGATTGTCTGTTTATCTTCATGACAGGCCTGCCCATTTTTGAATGGCATCAGCCGCCAATTCAGATGCATTGAGCTTGAGCTGTTGGTGCTGCTCCTCAAAAGCAGCAATTTGTTTCTGTCTCAAGTTACTGTCGCTAATGACTTGAAGCATTGCATTCGCAATGTTTTCAGGCGAAGCCTCCTCCTGAATGAGCTCTTTGACAAGAGACTTGCCGGCTAAAATATTGGGCAACCCGATCCATTGGGTGGTGGCCAATCGCTTCATAATCCAGTAAGAGACCGGGTGTAGTTTGATCGAAATCACCATCGGTTTCTTCATGAGTGCACATTCCAGAGTGGCGGTTCCGGAGGTGACCATGACCTGATCGCAGGCCTCAAGCACTTGCTGCGAGTGTTGATCGATAAGGTGAATAGCCAGAGCGTCTCCGAATCGCTCTACGGCCAGTTCAATGCGCTGTCTCGCTTTTGCATGTACGCAGGGAATAACGAACTGCATTTGCGGATAATCCTGAGCCATAATGGCAGCTGCTTGTAAATAAGGATCGATCATGCGCTCTATTTCACTCATACGCGAACCGGGAAGAATGGCTGTAATCGGGGCATCTAAAGGCAGTTTTAACTGTAAGCGAGCACTTTGCTTGTCAGGCTGTTCAGGAAAGCGATGCGCTAACGGATGGCCTACAAAACGGACGGGGATGTCATATCGATCATAATAAGGTGGTTCGAATGGGAACAATACTAAAACGCCGTCGGTTGACTTCTTGATTTTTTCTAAACGTTTTTCGCGCCAGGCCCAGACAGAAGGACCGACGTAATGCACGGTTGGGATCTTGTGCTGTTTTAAAGTGCGCTCAACCGTAAAGTTGAAGTCAGGGGCGTCGATTCCGATAAAAACATCGGGACGGAGTTCAAGCAAGCGCCGGATGAGCTCTTTTCGCAAGTGAAGTAATTCCCTTAGGTGTTTAAGGACTTCAAAGAACCCCATGACCGAAAGTGATTCCATTGGATACCAGCTTTCAAGGCCCGATGATTGCATTTTTGGGCCGCCTATGCCAATAAAGCGCGCATTGGGATAACGCTGTTTTAGACTGGAAATCAGGCTTGCTCCTAGAATGTCTCCGGAGGCTTCACCGGCCACCATAGCGATGACCGGTGATTGCTTATCTAACGATACCACGATTTGAGTTTTTCAAAAATTGAATAAGTGAGCTGAGTGTGTTGGAAGGGTCGTTAAACGCTTGCAGTTGCTCAATGGCATCTGACAATTTATTCCCGGTTCTGTAAAGTGAACGGTAGGCTTTTTTAATTAGGTTGATCTGTTCTGAGGTAAAGCCACGGCGTTTTAACCCTTCTAAATTGATGCCGCGAGGAATGGCTAAATTACCCGAGACTACGACAAAGTCGGGTACGTCCTGGTTAATCACGCTGCCCATACCGCAAAAGCTATGTGCACCAATCTGGCAAAATTGATGCACCAGGGTATAGCCACCGAGAATGGCCCAATCATTAACGGTAACGTGCCCCGCCAAGGCGGTTGCATTCGCAAAAATGCAGTGGTTGCCGACGATACAGTCGTGCGCGATATGAACGCCCGCCATGATCCAGTTATCGTTACCGATACGGGTTTCTTTTAAGTCCTGAATGGTGCCCCGGTTAATGGTGACGTTTTCTCTGAAGGTATTGTTGTCACCTATAATTAAACGGGTCTCTTCACCAGCGTATTTCTTATCTTGCGGAGCCGCGCCAATACTCCCAAAAGGGTAAAAACGGTTGCCTTTACCGATTTGAGTCGGCCCTTGAATAACGACATGGGAATCCAGAATAGTTCCTTCATCAATGGACACGTCACCTTCAATAATGCAGTAAGGTCCAATCTTGACGCCCTCGGCGATTTTAGCAGCAGGGTCAATAATGGCTGTTGGATGAATCAATGTTTATACCTTTCTTTCAGCACACAATAAGTCGGCAGAAGCAATCACCTTACCATCTACTTTCGTTACACACTCAAACTTCCAAATACCGCGTTTATTGCCCATAGTTTTGACTTCGAAATCGAGACGATCACCTGGAACAGCGGGTTGACGGAATCGGCAATTATCGACAGCCGCAAGATAGTACATGGAGGTACCATCCGGCTTAACACCTTGGCTGCGGAAGGCCAATATCCCAGTGCATTGAGCCATGGCTTCAATGATCATAACCCCTGGCATGATAGGATTATTTGGGAAGTGACCGGTGAATTGGGGTTCATTAAAGGTAACGTTTTTGTAAGCTTTAAGGGATTCACCAGGAACATAGTCAGTAACACGATCTACCAATAAAAACGGGTAGCGGTGCGGTAAATAGTCAAAAATGTCTTTAACTTCCATCATCTTTATTATTATCCAAGGTTTATGATTCTAAATGTTTGATTAAATTAATTGGCTAAGTCCTTGATTTCTGCCAGTTCTCTTTCGAGTTCTTTCATTTTTCGAGCCATCTTGTCAAGCTGTCTGCTGCGAACACTTTGCTTGTGCCACTCACTCGCTGAAATGGCTGGAAAACCTGCATAGGCACCTGGCTCGTTAAGGTCATGAGTGACACCTGCTTTTGCCATAATATGGGTTTTATCTGTGACAGTAAGGTGCCCGGCAAAACCTGCTTGCCCTGCTACTGTGCAGTTTTTACCTAAAATCGTGCTACCGGCAAAGCCTGCTTGCCCTGCAATCGCGCTGCCGCGGCCAATATGAACATTATGGGCAATCTGAACTAAGTTATCGATAATACAATGATCTTCGATAATTGTGTCCTCAATGGCTCCCCTGTCGATCGCACAGTTATTACCGACAGATACGTAACTGCCAATTATCACTCGGCCAATTTGTGGGATTTTAATCCATTTTCCTTGGTGGTTTGCCCAACCAAAGCCATCGCCGCCGATTACTGTCCCCGCTTCAATTGTCGTGTTGTTACCCAGGTGACAATCATGCATGATCACGACATTTGGTGCGATACGGCAATCATGTCCAATAGTGCTGTAGTCTCCAATCACTGTACCGGCCATAATCACCGTATTGTCACCGATTTGGCACTCTTTACCAATGACGGCATGTCCCATAATCACGACGTTTTCACCAATTTGGGCACTGTCGTCAACAATAGCGGTAGGATGGATGCCTACTGGAAATTGCTCCGGTGGGTTAAGTAATTGCGCGACAAGTGCATACACGTGATAGGGGTTTTGTACTATCAAGCCGTTTTTAGGACAGGCCTCTGCAAACTCCTGATTAACGATCACGGCTGCTGCCTGGGTTTTTTGCAACTCAGGCAGGCGTTTACGATCGGAAAAAAAGCTAATACTCCGATCAGTCGCATTTACCAGACTCGATACTTGTTCTATTTCGGTTTGTTCATTCCCTTGAAATGTAACCTCAATACCCGATTCACGTAAATGTTGGATGATTTCTTGAAGCAGCATGTCAGGGTGTCTTATTTATTGAAGTCTGAACGTTGCTTTTTGCTTACCTGTTGCAAGTACTTTAAAACATCTTGGGTAACATCGACACGGTTGTTGGTGTAAGCAATCCCTTCATATAGGATAAGGTCGAATCCCTGCTGCTTACCAATGGTTTTAATCGCCTCGTTAACCAGGGTTTGCAATTTAGCCAGCTCTTCATTGCGGCGAAGGTTTAACAGCTCCTGAATATCATTACGACGACGCTGAATCTCTCGGGTCATCATCGACAGCTCACGCTCTTTGGTAACCTTTTGAGCTTCACTCATCACGGCTTTGTTTTTTTGATAGTCGTTTTGTTTCTTTTCTAAATTGCTGGCCAGTGCCTTTAGTTCATTTTGCTGCGGGGCAAATTCTTTTTCTAAATTTGCACTGGCATCTTTGGCTTGGGGGGCTTGTTCTAACAATAGACCAACATTGACCACACCTAATTTAACCGGTGTTTCCTCTGCAGAACTGATCAATGTAAAACACATTAAAAAAGTGGCTAAAACAATTTTTGTCATTCGAAACATGAAGCTATCCTGAGTTGTATTATTCTGTCGGTGTTTTTGTTATTGAACGTTTAAGCCTTTACATTGGAATACCTAAGTTGAACTGGAAGCTTTGCAGTTCATCATCATCCGTATAAGTAATCGGCTTAGCAAAACTGAACGATAGAGGACCAACTGGCGTGATCCAAGAAAGTCCTAAGCCCGCTGAGGTTCTGAGCTCACCAAGCTCAACCGATTCAATGTCTGGGAACACGTTACCTGCATCAAAGAATACGCTCAAGCGCATATTGCTTGAGTCTTCAATGAATGGCATTGGAAAAACCAGCTCACCCGAGGTCAGCAATCTGGCTGAACCACCAATCGGGCGATCACTTCCATCAGTAACATAATCATAGTTATCACCCAGTGAGTTTGGTTCATAACCTCGTACTGAACTTATACCGCCTGCATAAAATTTCTCGAAGAAAGGCAGATCATCGTTAGAACCGAGTCCATCACCATATGCCATTCCCAGATTAAACTTAAAGGTAAAGTTGTCCGATAACGGATAATACCACTTTTCGTCCATAAATAGCTTGTAAAAAGAGACATCAGACGAAATCGGTGCGACCAATTGACCGGATACGGAAAACCGTTGGCCTTCGGTCGGGAAATAGAAAGCATTTTTTGTGTCGTAACTCCACCCCATGCTTAAAATGGCGGAATTGTATTCTTCTTCGTTGTCGACTATGTAGTCAGAACAGACATTAAACGTATCCGCACAAACCAATTTTTGGTTATTAAATTTTAAACCATAGTTGATTCGACTGTATTCACTCAAAGGATACCCTAGTGATAAACGAACCCCCATATTATTGGTGGTGTAGTCCGAGACCCCGAGTTCATTAGCGTCAATTTCACTTAGATAAAAACCGGCACCAAAGCTTACCCCGTCCGGAGTAAAGTAAGGGTTGGTGAGTCCAACATCAGCGGTTTTGCGTGCACTTGAGGTGTTCACTTTAAAATCAAGCTGATTACCGCTCCCAATAAAGTTTCTTTCCGAAACCCCGATATTAAAACTTACCCCGTCAATTTGCGAGTAACCCACCCCGGCGGTAAAGGAGCCGGTAGATTGTTCTTCCACTTTAACGATCAAGTCGACTTCGTCAGCAGACACTCTTTGGGTATCAATATCCACTTTGGTGAAAAAGCCAAGTCGGTTTAAGCGAGTCGTCGAACGGCGAACCTGTTGAAGAGAATAAGGGGCACTCTCTAATTGACGCATTTCACGACGGATAACATCATCACGAGTTCGTGTATTACCTTCAATTTCAATCCGGCGGACATACACGCGTTCTTTGGGCTCAATGTCAAATTTAACCGCAACAGTCCGTGCTTGTTTGTTTAATTCCGTATCCGGTTTAACTTCTGCATAGGCATAGCCCTCCTCACTTAAACGGTCGCGAATCGCATTAAGGGTGGCAATGATGTCTCCTCTGGAAAACAGTTCGCCTGTCTGGACCTTCTGGAGTTGGGCTAACTCCTCATCGGTTAATTTTTTATCCCCTGTGTAATGCACCTTCTCAATCGTATACTGGGGCCCTTCTGTGAGGTTGATCGTAATAAACACCTTGGTTTTATCAGCCGAAAGGCTGACCTGCGAAGAGCGCACTTTGAATTCTGCGAAACCACGGTCCATGTAATAAGATTTTAAGGTTTCTAGGTCGGACTGAAGCTTGGGCTTGGAATACTTATCTCCAGAGCCGAATAACGGGGATTCGTTTAGTGCAAGCAGGGGTTTTAAGCGATCATCGGTATAGGTTTGGTTGCCGACCAGGTTAATGGCACCGATGGTTGCCGGTTCCCCTTCTTCTACTTCAATTTTGAGAATCACACGGTTTCTTGGCAGCGATTCGGAGATGATTTTTACTTCTGCGGCATAGTAACCCTGGTTTTGATAACGTCGTTTTAAGTCGACGATGACTCGATCCAGTTCAACCTCGTTGTAGATACGCCCTTTTTTAATCCCAAGCGACCCTAAGGCTTGCATGAAATCATCTGTATCAATCAGTTCGTTACCTTTGATTTCAATCTCGGTAATAGAGGGCCGTTCGACAACTTTAATCACCAGGGTCCCCGAGTCACGCTCATAGAATGAGACATCCTGAAAGAAACCGGTTTGATAAAGCTTTTGAATCCCTTGCTGAACCTGAGCTCTATCGATCTCCTGACCAACGCTGACCGGTAAGTAGCTGTTAATGGTCTCAAAGCCAATACGTTGAGCGCCCTCGATTTCGATTTTTTCAACCGTGAAAGCGTGCGCCGATGTGGCGTGCATTGCCATACCTAGAAGTAAGCCACTCATTACACCGTATTTAGACTGTCTGTTTTTCATATTAACCATTTGCAATTCTTAAAATATCGTTTGTCAGCGCCAGTATCGTTAAACCGACGATAAGGAATAACCCGATTTTCTGCCCTACCAGCATAGTGCCCTCACTGACCGGTGAGCCTTTAACCGCTTCGACCATATAATAAACCAAGTGCCCGCCGTCCAAAACAGGAATTGGCAATAAGTTCAAAATCCCCAAACTAAGACTTAAAAGAGCTAATAAGCTTAAAAATGAGATGAGGCCAGTTTGCAACGCTTGGCCTGAAAACTGAGCGATACTGACCGGGCCTGATAGGTTTTCAAGTGCCGCCTCACCGAACACAATTTTTTTAAGCATAACCATGCTCATTTCGGACAATTCCAGGGTTTTTAAAGCGCCAAGCTCAAGTGCGCTGAGAAAGTCATAGCGTTCAGTCGAGATAAAAGGGGCCATTGCCTCGGAGTCGCGTTGAGCGCCAACCCCTAATTGACCAACGGTTTGGCCGTTTTTCAACGTAATTTGGTTTAAGGTAACAGACTTGGTTAATGGTTGACCGTTACGTTCAAATGATAGTTCGATGGTTTGACCGGGGTGTTGACGAACCATTTCAACCAGTTGCTGCCACTCGGCAATTGCACTCTGGTTGATAGCGAGTATTTTGTCGCCGGCTTTGAGTCCAGCCTGATGCGCAGGACTGTTCTCGGACACGGTGCCGATAACGGGCGCGATAGGAATCGCATAGGGTTGAAACCCAAGAGCGGAAAGCCAGCTTTGCTTGTGATTGTTTAAATCCAAGGCGTTAAGTGACAATTCTCGAATTTGATAGTGTTCACCACTTTGAAGACTCTCGAGTGTCAAATGAATAGTGGTTTGGTCGGCAACTAAAGCCTTTAGCAAACGTTCATGTACTGAACGCCAGGTATGAACAGGATGGTGATCTATTTCGGTAATCAACCAGGCCTGTTCCTTTTTCGGTAAAACCTGTTCAAGTGCACTATCAGGTTGTGCGTGTTCGAAAATCGGTTTTAAACCACTAACACCGATCATGTAAATGAGGCTAAACAGTGCCCATGCAAAGACAATATTAATCAGTGGCCCTGCGGCTACTACGATAAAACGCTTGTAAACTGATTGGCGATTAAAAGCTCTGGGCAGGTCGGCCTCATCGACAGGCCCCTCTGCTTCATCGGCAAACCTAACGTAGCCGCCAAGCGGAAGCATTGCGATTTGAAAGCGCGTCTCTTTGCCCTGCTTAACCCAGATTGGGCGGCCAAAGCCGATTGAAAAGTGGGTGATTTTAATATTGAACCAACGTGCGGCTTGATAGTGCCCCCACTCATGAATCGTAACGAGTACCCCAATGGCGATGATAAAACCGAGAATTGACCAAAGAACTGTCACGCGTGCAAGCTCCCGAACCACCAAAGTAAATAAAATACAGGCACGGCGACTAACAGACTGTCAATACGATCTAAAACGCCACCATGACCAGGAAGGATTGTTCCGCTGTCCTTTAAATTCGCTTGGCGTTTAAGCACGCTTTCAAACAAATCTCCAACAACTGAATAGAGTGCTATAGCGGAAAGTGACAGAGCAAATAGCCATAATGGCATGTTTAAATCTGGCGTTAAAAGAGAGAGACTTACCAAGGCAGCGATCAATACAAAAAGTGCGCCGCCCCATACGCCCTCCCAGGTTTTTCCCGGACTGACAAACTGTGCGAGTTTACGCTTACCAAAACGGCGCCCACTAAAATAGGCGCCACTGTCCATTACCCAAACCATTAGTAAACTCAGTAATAGCCAACCGGCTGATAGCTCTTCGCGGAAACGAATCATCGTGAGTGCAAACAGACCAATGAGCAACCAGCCGCTCAGTAAAATAAGCCACTTGGAGTGAACTCCTGAAGTGGAGTGTGAGGCTTGATAGCGACCTACGACCCCAAATGTGATGGCCAGTTCCACAAGTGTAAGCAGGATAATGTGTGAGGTTTCTAAAACAGACAGGCCAAGATAAACACTGAGTGCGGTGGCCAAAGCGTAACCGCCCTTAATGGCCCGGTTTGAGATTTCCGCAAAGCCACTCCATTCCCAGGCGGCAAGTAGCGTCAGGCCCATGATGAGAAGCATCCATGCTGTGTTGGATGCGGCGTAAAGAGCCACAATGGCCCCAATCGCAAGAATGAATGCGGTAATAATTCTTTGCTTTAGCATGGCTTGACTTGATCTCCGGTTTGTCCAAAACGGCGTTCACGAGAACCAAAAGAGTCGAGCGCACGTTCTAGGGCTTTTTCGTCAAAGTCAGGCCATAGGGTATCCGTAAAATAGAACTCCGTGTACGCCATTTGCCAGATTAGGAAGTTGCTGATACGTTGTTCACCACCAGTACGAATCAATAAATCAGGTTCAGGCAGATTCGATAAACTGATATAAGCATTGATGGCGTCTTCATTAAGATCGGAAATTGATAGTCGAGGATTGTCCGCTTGCCACTGTTTTACCGCTTGAATGATATCCCAGCGCCCACCGTAATTGGCGGCTATATTTAGCGTAAGGCCGGAATTAGAGGCGGTTTTGCGCTCTGCCTCCTCGATGTAATGCTGAATTTCTTCGCTGAAAGCTGAGCGCTCACCTACAATCTGTAAACGAACATTGTTTTCGTCAAGTTTGTGAATCTCTTTTTTCAGGGCCTTAAGAAACAGCCCCATCAGTTTGGTCACTTCTTCTTCCGGACGTCGCCAGTTTTCAGTACTAAATGCAAACAGGGTCAATGCCTCTATACCCTGTTCAGCACAGTGAGCGACAATTCGCTTAACGGCGTTTAAGCCCTTTTGGTGACCAATGAAGCGGGGAAGTAGGCGCTTTTTCGCCCAGCGACCATTGCCGTCCATAATAATGGCAATGTGTTTTGGCCTCTTAAGCTGTTGATTTTGTTTCTGAACCAAACCAAACCCCGGAAATTGCGATATAAAAAACGGCCGATAATAACGAGAGCTTTCCCGTTATGTTTTGGCCGTTTTATTGGAAAAACCAGTAAATTATGCCGTAAAACGGCGTAAATATCGACTTAAATTTCCATTAAGCTCGCTTCTTTCTCAGCAAGCAATGCGTCTACTTTAGAGACATACTGATCGGTGATTTTTTGAATTTGATCTTCAGCCTGACGAGATTCGTCTTCCGTGATCTCTTTATCCTTCAATAATGCTTTAATGTCACCGTTGGCGTCACGACGAATATTTCGGATCGCAACGCGTGCCTGCTCGGCTTCAGAACGTGCGACTTTAGTTAAATCACGCCGACGCTCTTCAGTCAAAGGAGGCATTGGGATACGCATTAGATTGCCTGTTGTCACCGGATTAACCCCTAAGTCAGAGGTCATAATCGCCTTTTCAACGACTGCGACCATAGGCTGCTCCCAAGGCTGAACGGTTAAGGTACGGGCATCTTCCACATTGATGTTGGCCACCTGGCTGATTGGCACTTCAGAACCGTAATACTCAACAGTAATGGAATCCAAAATGCTCGGGTGTGCACGCCCGGTGCGAATCTTGGCAAAGTTGGTTTCCAGATTCTCATAAGATTTCAACATACGCTGTTCAGCGTCGGCACGAATTTCATTAATCATACTCTTTCTCCTTAACTTACCAAGGTGCCTTCGTCTTCACCCTGGACAATGCGAACAACGGCATTATCTTTAAACATATCAAAAACTCGAATCGGCATTTTGTGATCACGACACAATACAAACGCAGTTTGATCCATGACTTGCAGGTTCTTTTGAATCACTTCCTCATAAGAAAGAGACTGGTATCGTGTTGCGCTTGGGTCTTTGACTGGATCGGCTGTATAAATACCGTCTACTTTGGTCGCCTTGAGCACAATATCCGCATCAATTTCTATGCCACGCAAGGCCGCGGCGGTATCCGTGGTAAAGAAAGGGCTGCCAGTTCCGGCGGCAAAGACAATCACTTCACCCTCTTCAAGCTGTTTTTTGACTTGGTTGGCGTTAAAACCGCTGGAAATCCCTTCAATCGCCATGGCTGAAAGTACTTGAGAGCGCATTCCCATGCTCTCGATGACATCTCGTAGCGCCAAGGCATTGATCACCGTAGCCATCATACCCATGTGGTCACCCGTGGTACGTTGAATACCGGCACCTTGAATTTGCGCGCCACGTAAAATGTTGCCACCGCCAACAACAATACCAACCTGAACCCCTAGATCGCGTAGAGATTTAACTTGAGAAACCACATTTCGAAGAGTTTCAGCGTCGAGGCCAAACTCACCTTGTCCCATAAGAGCTTCGCCACTGAATTTTAATAATATACGTTTATATTGCAGTGCCATACTCTTTCCCCTTTTATTCAATTAACGCTTACATACAAAAAAGCCATAGCCATTGACCTTCAAGCAAGGAAGGCCAAATAGGCTATGGCTTCGTGGACTCAGAGTGAGATTAGCCAGTTACAGCTTTAGCTGCCGCCGCTACTTCATCCGCGAAGTTTGTTTCTTCGATCTCGATCCCTTCACCAACTTCCAAACGAATGAAGTTGCTTACAGTCGCATCATTGTTTTTAAGAAGTTTTTCAACAGACAGGTCTGGATCTTTTACAAAAGATTGCCCTAGAAGAGTGATCTCTTGCAAGAATTTACGCATACGCCCTTCGATCATCTTCTCGATGATTTCCATTGGTTTGCCGCTTTCTTGAGCTTGTTCAATTTGGAACTTGCGCTCTTTTTCAACGACTTCTTGGTCAACGTCATCGGCAGAAACCGCAGTTGGCTTTAATGCAGCAATGTGCATAGCGACATCACGAGCCAATGCATCGTCACCACCTGTCATGTCAACAACCACACCGATTTTTTCACCGTGCTGGTATTGACCGATTTGACCAGTCGTTTCAATTTGCTCTAAACGACGAACCGCCATGTTTTCACCGATTTTTGCAATCAATTCACGACGTTTTTCATCGATGGTTTGGCCGTTTGCCATTTTTTCGCCCATCAATGCTTCAATGTCAGTGGTTCCTGTATTCAAAGCAATTTGTGCGATTTCATTTGCGAAGTCCTTGAATTCGTCACCTTTGGCCACGAAGTCTGTTTCACAGTTAACTTCTGCGATGGCGGCTTTTTTCTTGTCATCAGAAACGGCGATCGCAATCACACCTTCTGCTGCGACACGTCCAGCCTTCTTGTCTGCACCGGCCATCCCTTTTTTACGTAGGAATTCAATCGCTGCATCCATGTCACCATCTGATTCAGACAATGCTTTTTTACAATCCATCATCCCTGCGCCAGTGATTTCACGCAGTTCTTTTACCATTCCAGCTGTAATTGCCATGTTTAAATCCTTAATTAATTACGTTGTTTGATCTGTGATGAATGAAAAGGCCCGCTTGTAACCAGGCCTGTTCAAATTATTCCGCAGCTTTCTCTTCAGCTTCTACGAAATCATCGCCTTCAACAGCGGTTGTAATTGTGTTTTTACCTTCGATGATTGCATCAGCAGCAGAGCTCAGGTATAGGCTGATAGCACGGATAGCATCATCGTTACCAGGAATAACGTAGTCAACATTGCGTGGATCATTGTTGGTATCAACAACACCAATCACTGGAATACCAAGGTTTTTTGCTTCTTGGATTGCAATAGATTCATTTCCAGTATCGATCACAAAGATTGCGTCAGGCATGGCACGCATATCTTTGATACCGCCCAAAGACAACTCCAGTTTGTCTTTCTGACGGCTAAGCATTAGCGCTTCTTTTTTAGTGATTTTTTCAAAAGTTCCATCTTGTTCCATTGCTTCAAGCTCTTTTAGGCGCTTGATAGATTGTTTGATGGTTTTGAAGTTGGTCAGCATACCACCTAACCAGCGGTGATTTACGTAAGGCATACCGCAACGTTGCGCTTCTTGAGCAACGATATCACGTGCAGCACGCTTAGTTCCTACAAACATTACTTTTCCCTTGTTTGCAGCAATGCTTCCCATCATGTTCAACGCATCATTGAACATCGGTAGTGTTTTTTCTAAGTTAACGATGTGGATTTTGTTACGCGCTCCAAAGATGTACTCAGACATCTTAGGGTTCCAGTAGCGAGTTTGGTGTCCGAAGTGAACACCGGCTTCCAACATTTGACGCATAGTCACTTTAGCCATGGTTTTTTCTCCATTTTGGGTTAAGCCTCCGCTTACCCATATAAAACGAACTTAAAACACTGTTCACTGTTTCAAGCACCCCGTTTTATGTCTCGGTAAACGTGTGGATTTTCTGTTAAAATTCCTCTCATTCGAAAGGCGCCGCATTTATACCATATTTCATAAAACTTCACAATTTAAATCGGTAAAAAAGCAAAAAAACGTACTTTTCAAGTGCATTTCAAAAAGTGATCTCTACATGGCAATTAAAATCAAAACCGCAGACGAAATCGAGAAAATGAGAGTAGCAGGCCGTTTGGCGGCTGAAGTACTGGATATGATTACACCTTATGTTGTTCCCGGTGTTTCCACTGGTGAGCTTAATGAGCGCATGCATAATTTTATGGTAGAACAACAGGGAACTATTCCGGCCACCTTGAATTACCACGGTTTCCCGGCTTCAAGCTGCATCTCTATTAACCATGTGGTTTGTCACGGCATCCCGGATTACGGCAAAAAACTGAAGAAAGGCGACATCGTCAATATTGATGTAACGGTGATCAAGGATGGCTATCACGGCGATACCAGCATGATGTTTGAGGTTGGTGAGGTTAAGCCGTTTGCCCACCGTCTATGCGAAGTGGCGCGTGAGTGTTTGTGGCTGGGTATTGAACAGGTGAAACCTGGAGCCACTTTATTTGATGTTGCCTTGGCTATTCAAGAGCACGCTGAAAAACATAATTTTTCAGTGGTTCGGGAATATTGCGGACATGGCATTGGTGCCGATTTTCATGAAGAGCCTCAGGTACTGCACTATGCTGCTCCGGAGTTAAAAGAGATTGTTTTACAGCCAGGTATGGTGTTCACGATTGAGCCTATGATCAATCTGGGTAGAAAAGAGGTGAAATTGTTGGGCGATAACTGGACGGTTGTAACAAAAGACCGTAAGCTTTCAGCTCAATGGGAGCATACCTTGGTTGTCACGGAATCCGGTTATGAGATCTTTACATTGCGTAAAGATGAAATGCCTATGCTGCCCAAATCCTAAAGCCTCCCTTTAAACAGTTTGACAAAAGGCCTTATTGATATGAACTCTGAGAGTGTTTCCCCTCCTTGCTTTGTCGAGGCTCTGGATCATGCCGAGCGACCTTTGGACGCAATCAAAGCCGGCCGAGAAACACTGAACCAGTTTCGTGACTATCAATTTCAGCAATTTGATCAGGGAACGGCCGTCGCCGAACTGGTAAAAGAACGCGCGACCTTTATCGATCAAATCATCAAAAAGATTTGGCAACGCTTTATTCCCGACTCTAATTCAGCCGCCTTGTTGGCGGTTGGCGGCTACGGTCGAGGGGAGCTGCACCCCTATTCCGATATTGATGTTTTGATATTGGTTGATGAGAATAATCAGAATGAAGAGGCCTTTTCGCAGTTCATTACTTTTTTGTGGGATTTGGGGTTTGATGTAGGTCACGCGGTACGCACGGTACAAGAATGTTTTGACGCTGGTTTGGAAGATGTTTCCACTGCCACCAACCTTCTGGAGGCACGCTGGATTACCGGAAACTATGAACTTTATCAACGTCTTACTCTTTTTTGGGACAATAAAACGTTTTGGCCGAGTCAGGCTTTTTTTCAAGCCAAATACGATGAACAGGTTGCACGTCATCACCGTTTCCACGACACCACCTATCAATTAGAGCCCAATGTCAAAGAAAGTCCGGGCGGTTTGCGTGACATCCAGACTATTTACTGGGTGGCTAAGCGCCATTTTAAGGCCTCTTCGATTAACCAACTGGTGCAAAAACATTTCTTGACTCCGGAAGAGTTTCGGGAAATGGAAGCCGCTTACAAGTATTTAAATCGCGTACGTTTTGCATTGCATCGCATGAAGAAACGCCGTGAAGACCGTCTGCAATTTGATCATCAACAGTTTCTTGCTGAACAGTTTGGCTATCAAGATACTCCGGAAAAGATGGCGGTTGAGCAGTTCATGAACAGCTACTATCGAAATGTTCAAAGCGTGGTTAAGCTTAATGAGATTTTATTGCAACATTTTCGTGAAGAGATTTTCAACACGAATCAGCCGATTATCGAACGCTTAAACAGCCGTTTCAAACTCGTGGATAATTATCTGGATATTGCACAAGACAATGTCTTTGAAGTTTTTCCGACGGCTCTGCTCGAGGTTTTTCTGATTTTGCAGCACTACCCGCAAATCGAAGGAATCCGCTCCAATACGATTCGTTCCATTCGTGATAACTTGGGCTTGATTGACGAAGATTTTCGCAATGATCCCATCAACAAGGCGCTGTTTATCGAAATTTTCCGACAGCCTAAAGGGGTTAATGCGGCGCTGCGTCGCATGCATAGCTATGGCATTTTAAGTGCCTACCTCCCCGTATTTAGAAGCATAACCGGTTTGATGCAATTCAATATCTTTCACGCGTACACGGTGGACGACCATACTATCCTGGTTATTCGCAATTTACGCCGCTTCTTTGTTGAAGAGTACGCTTATGAATACCCAACGGCACATCAAATTGCCAAGCAGGTCTGCAAACCCGAAGTCCTGTTTTTAGCTGGACTGTTTCATGATATCGCCAAAGGTCGGGGTGGCGATCATGAAGTCTTAGGGGCGGAAGATGCGGTTGAATTCGGTATAAATCACAATCTACCGGAAACCGATGTCCAAATGATCAGCTGGTTGGTACGTCACCATTTAGATTTTTCCGGAGTGGCGCAAAAGAAAGATTTAAGTGATCCTGCGGTAATTCATCAATTTGCCGAGTTGGTAAAAAATCAGCAGCATCTTGATTATCTCTATCTGTTGACGGTTGCAGATGTTTGTGCGACCTCAGACGATGTCTGGAATGACTGGAAGAATGCGCTCTTCCTGGAGCTCTACAACGAAACCAGCAAGGTATTGGATGAAAAATCCAGTATGCCGAAAAATCGCGCCAAAAAAGCATTGCAAACCCAGGAGCGTGCTAAAGACTTGTTAAGTAAACACGGCTTGAATTCGGCCCGCTATCAACCCTTGTGGGACAGTTTGTTAAAAACGGAGTTCTTCAGCCGTCAAACCCCGGCAGATGTCGCGCGGATTACCCAGCTGTGTTATCAAGCCGACCTCTCAGAGACGCATATCTATTTGCATAACCTGCCGCAAAAAGGGGCGACCGAATTGGTGCTCTATATGCCGGACCGTGATTTCCTGTTTGCGCATATTACGCATGCATTAGATAAGTTGCATCTCAATGTTATGGAAGCGCGCATTTATTCCACCTCATTAAGGATGACCCTGGTCGTGCTTTATATTTTAGATAATGATCTACACCGCGTTTCCGACGATCAAATCGTTAATGCGATTATTGAAAAAATTCGAGCGCAGCTTAAACAGCCGGAGATGGAGCCTGCGGAGGTGCAGATGATGATTGCAAATCGCCGTATTCGTTGTTTTGAAACGCCGACTGAAATTACTTATCACAAGTTGAATAAACACTTGACGGAACTGACTATCCATACCAGGGATATTCCCGGTTTGCTGTCACGAATTGGTTATGCGCTGAAAACCTGCAATATCCGTCTGCACGATGCCAAAATCAATACGGTGGGTGAAAAAGCAGAAGATGTTTTCCTAATCAGTGATACAGAAAATCACGCCATTACCGATTCACATAAAAAGGAAGAGTTAACCCAGGCCTTACTCACTTTAATTGAGAAGGATGCGTGAGTTTCTCCCTGCGTAGGCAACTAAAGCCATTTAGGCTTTTTCAATGGTGCGTTGAATATTCAAATAACTCAAAGGCATTTTGGTCTGGGTCTCTGACAAACAACGCCTTTCTTCCAGAACGACTTAATGTATAACGGATATTCATTCGGTCGAGCTTACTGGCAAAATCCAAAACTGAATCGATACGTAACGCAAAATGATAGTCGCGGCCGCCGTGCTCAGGGCGTTGAGTGTTTTTATTTGGATTGTCCAGTTGCATGATGTGTAGGCTTTGACCGTTATGCAGGTCTAGCCAATAACCAGGAAATCCCAAGTGCGGTCGCGGTAAAACGGTAAGACCAAGAAGTGTCCGATAAAACTTTAAAGAACGTTCAGCATCGCTCACGATAATGCTGACGTGATCCATTCCTAAAACTTTTCCCATTTGAATTTATGCCCTAAAAGTGATCGAAATTAAATCCAATATTTTAACGGCAATCAACGGTAAATAAAGGGGACGTAGGGGAAAACCCTTAAATAAAAACATAAAAGAAGAAAAGATCAGAAATGAGATTACCCAGCCAGGCACGCTGGGTAATTTAGCCGTGAACGGTGGTGATCAGTCGTTGCTATGCAGCATAGTGTTTAGACCACCCCATACAGAGCCATCTGTAACAATAGCCTCCACTTGACCTGTTTGACTGTGGCGTCTGAACAATAGTTTAGACTGCCCTGACAGTTCACGTGCAGAAATAACCGAACCGTCCGGCATTTTGACTTTTGTACCGGCGGTCAAATAGAGGCCTGACTCAACAATACAGTCATCCCCTAGTGAAATACCAAGGCCCGCATTGGCACCCAACAGGTTTCTCTCACCCATTGAAATGACCTGTTTACCGCCGCCGGAAAGTGTGCCCATAATCGAAGCGCCACCGCCGATGTCACTGTTGTTTCCGACGACCACACCGGCACTGATACGGCCTTCAACCATTGAATTACCAAGCGTACCAGCATTAAAATTGACAAAGCCTTCATGCATAACGGTTGTCCCCGGAGCTAAGTGGGCCCCCAGTCTTACACGATCCGCATCCCCGATACGCACGCCTTCAGGAATTACATAATCCGTCATACGCGGGAACTTATCAATCGAAGTGACGTTAAACTGAACATCTTCTCCGGCAATCGCTTCACGCAGATTCTCAACCTCTGATGGCAACACCGGACCCGCACTCGTCCAGGCAACATTGGTTAACAGTCCGAATACACCGTCCAAATTGACATCATGAGGCTTGTAAGCGCATTCAGATAGCAAATGCAGTCGAAGATAAGCATCTTCAGCAGATTTCGGCGCATCATCAACCGAAGCGATTTCTACCGTAACGAAATCACTTTTAATCAGGCCTGCTTTTAAAGCCAAGCAGCTACGGGCAATTTCTTTATTAGAACGGGGAAACCATACATCTAGGGTTACACCGGTTTTAGCATCACTATAACGGTGTCCAATTCGCTTAATCGTCATAATTTCATTCTCGTTGAAAAGTGTTAAGAATAAGTAAACCGAGAAGTATACCTTCTTGGCATGGCAGATACAAAACTCCTGAGTGGTTTTTAGGCTGGCTAAAGCTCTTCTGAACAAATGCATCCAGTTTATCGATATAATTAAGCTTCTTAGGTCTAACTGGATATTAAAAATCTATGAAAATGTACGGCATCCCGAATTGTGATACGGTTAAAAAAGCCCGAAAATTTTTAGATGCGCACCAAATCGGTTATGAGTTCCATGACTTCAAAAAGCAAGGTCTGGACATGCCATTACTTGAATCCTGGCTGCAAGTACAACCACTCGAAAAACTCGTTAACAAGCGTAGTACCAGCTGGAAGCAGTTGGATGAGGGGCAAAAACAGGCCTTGATGGCCGCCGGTGATTTAACGATTTTGCAGGATAGGCCAACTCTGATAAAACGTCCGGTTTTAGAGGTGAATAACCACGTGCTGGTCGGGTTTGACGAGAAAACGTACCAATCATTGATAGAGTAATTGCTTGTCAAATCATTTACCTTGAGTAGTAAACAACACCGTAAGGTCATTTTTTCATTGTCATTCTTTAACCAATAGGAATTTCGTGCCCATGAGCGAAACCATTCAGCTTGCCCAACAACTGCTTCGGATTGATTCGGTGACACCAAACGATAAAGGTTGCCAACAACTTATTGGCAACTACCTTGAACCGCTTGGGTTCAGCATAGAACATATGCCTTTTGGTGACGTTAGCAACCTCTGGGCGCGTAAAGGATCTGAAGGTCCTTTTATTGTTTTCGCCGGGCATACCGATGTGGTGCCAACTGGCCCTGAAAACGAGTGGAAATACCCTCCCTTTTCCGCCCAGATAGATGGTGACATGCTCTATGCCCGTGGCGCAGCGGACATGAAAAGCAGCATTGCTTGTTTTATGGTCGCGTCTAAACGTTTTATTGAAAAGTTTCCAGATCACGCTGGTTCGATTGGTTATTTGATTACCAGTGATGAAGAAGGTCCTGCGGTTGACGGGACCGTCAAAGTGATCGAAGCGCTGGAAGCACGCCAAGAAAAATTTGACTACTGTTTGGTTGGGGAACCGTCCAGCGACCAAAAATTAGGCGACTCCATCAAAAACGGACGCCGAGGCTCGTTGAGCGGTACGCTCACCGTCCAAGGTATTCAGGGGCATATCGCCTATCCCGAGCTGGCGGAAAATCCAATTCATACACTCGCACCAGCGCTCGAACAGTTAGTGCATGTACAGTGGGATCACGGCAATGAGTATTTCCCTCCGACCTCTTTGCAAATTTCTAATATTAATGGCGGTACTGGGGCGACTAATGTGATACCCGGTCATGTCGAAGTGCAGTTTAATTTCAGATTTTCAACCGAGCACACCCCGGAAACCCTGAAAGAAGGGGTACATGCCATTTTAGACCATCACAATTTAAATTATGATTTGCAATGGAATCTCTCCGGACTGCCGTTTATTACTCCTGCAGAAGGTGAGTTGATTCAGGCGGTGAAGCAGGCAACACAATCTGTCATGGGCTATGAACCTAAACTTTCTACTGGGGGAGGAACCTCTGACGGACGTTTTATCGCAACCACCGGAGCACAAGTTATTGAGCTCGGTCCGCTCAATGCTACGATCCATAAAGTCAATGAATGTGTCAGTGTGACGGATTTAAACCACCTAACCGAGATTTACTATCAAATTTTGGTTAATTTGTTGATACAAAAATAAGCAGGCCTGATCTATGGTTGAGAGCGACCTACCCCCTACTCTTCAATATTTGCTGATTGCACTGCAGTTAGTGGCTGTTGGCGTGTTTTTGTACTTTATTTGGCCGCAGATTAAAGGGGAACGCTGGAAAGCCAAGTTTGTCGAAAATAAACAAGCCTTATCTATTTTAGTGGTGTTTGTTTTGATCCTATTGTTTGTTCTCGGCCTAAGCAGTTTCTTTGATGCTTTTTTCCCTGTAGAGCGTATCGACGGACCTAAGCCTCCTTCAATCCCCTAAACCGATATTGCAATCGAGCCAAGGATCGTGGAGTTGATATCTTGCACAAATAGCGCAAGCATATAGAAATCCCCTTTCTTAATGCGTAGAATTGAGAATAAGCCTTCACCTTATCGTAAAGATTATCCATTCAGCTAAAGGGTTTAACTATGTCCGTTGCCAAAAAGATTGCCAATTCCGTTCTGGGCCAAGATGTCACCGAAGAGGAGTGTGAAATTCTTGCATCTGCGGTTGAACACCGCCAACTTGAACCAGGCGAGGTACTGTTTTATGAAGGATCACAAGATGACACCTTGTACATTCTGATTACCGGCAAATTGGAAGTCCTGAAGATGTTAACACCGGACAAATCGATTTCAATCGACTCCCTGAAAACCGGAAGCATGACGGGAGAACTCAGCTTTTTGGACGGCGTCCCCCACTCTTTGCGACTGATTGCAAAAAATCAGAGCGAGGTACTGATGTTGCGTCGCGATAAATTCGAATCTCTGGTTGAGAGCCACCCTTTAGTAACCTTTCACGTGATGCGTTCAATTTTACGGTATTCGCATACCCTGCAGCGTAAAATGAATGCAAAATACCTCGAGATGCATCGCATGATTCAGAACCAATATACCGCTCAATATTAACAAACGCGTTGGTGGATGGGCTACATAAAAAAGAAGGCATGGCCTTCTTTTTTATGTAGCAGAGATTATTGATTCAGGTTCATAGGCTGCGACCATTGCGAATCGCATTAATCACATAGACAGCATAGGCGATCAGCGCCACGGCCACCATCATCCAAACACTGTCAGCTTCAACCAGATTGGTCGCAAATACGATCAAAATCGCTACCGGTGCAAACCATTTCAAGTCAAGCAGATACCACTTCATCCAATTTGAACTCAGTTCAATTTCTTGTTGGCGTTGCTCTTTCGTCATCACCCAAGCAACGAACATCGACATGAGCAATCCACCCATCGGCAACATGATATTGGCCGTAATAAAGTCAACACTGTCAAAGAAGGTTCGCTCACCTAAAAAGTGCACATCTGACCAGGCATTAAAAGAAAGCACCGTACCGATACCGATTAACCAAATCAATGCACCCAAAATCCAGGCTGCATGCAAACGTTTAATCCCCCAGTTTTGGTCAAACCAACTGACTGCAGGTTCAATTAAGGAGATGGTCGAACTCAATGCGGCCATGACCACTAAGGCAAAGAACAAGGTGCCAAAAAACCAGCCGCCACTCATCTGTCCAAACGCAATCGGAAGTGTTTGAAATAACAACCCAGGGCCAGCCCCCGGCTCTAAGCCATTGGCAAACACCACCGAAAAAATGACCAGGCCGGCTAACAGCGCGATCAGCGTATCGGCCGCGGCAATCCATAACCCTGCCTTAACAATGGAGTGTTTTTGAGAGAGATAAGAACCGTAAACCATCATCGTTCCCAAACCGATACTCAAGGTAAAAAAGGCGTGCCCCATGGCGATTAAGACCGCTTCCCAGCTGAGTTTAGAAAAATTCGGGGAAAACAAAAAACTAAAACTCTGTCCAAACGCTCCGGTTGTGGTGGCATAGCCGAGTAGGATCAGGAGAATCAGCAGTAATCCCGGCATCATGTAACTGATGGCACGTTCAATACCGCTTTTAACCCCTTTGGCCACTACGATTACCGTAAACAGTGAGACCACACTGTGCCAAAACAACAGCTCATAAGGATTGGATACCAGCATATTAAAGTGTTGGCTGGCCCCTGCGGAGTCGATGTTGATAAAAGCCCCTTTCATACTTTCAAAAAAGTAAGAGACTCCCCAGCCGGCAATCACCGTATAGAACGAAAGAATCAGTGCTCCGGCCAGAACCCCGTTTAAGCCCAAGAGAAACCACAAAGAGCTTGCAGAGTGCTCGCGGGAGAGGTTGGCCATGGCTTGAACCGGATTGGCCTTGCCGGCTCTGCCCAGTGCAATTTCGGAAAGCAGGACAGGTATGCCGATTAACAGAACACAAGCCAGATAAACTAAAACAAAAGCGCCGCCGCCATTTTCTCCAGTGATATAGGGAAACTTCCAAATATTTCCCAATCCTACAGCGGAACCGACAGCAGCCAGAATAAACAGTGACTGATTTGACCAACCTTCAGTAGAAAGTTTTAACTGACTCATGTATCTTCCTTTGTATCTTCCTATATAATGCTGATTACTTTTTACAGTTTGTTTGGAACGGCTGACGGATTGGTTGTAATGTTTATAAGTAATCCGTATGAGTATCCTAATTTAGCCGATTCCACTGTTATTTAGACTCATTATAGCAAAGACAAAAATGCACATTCAGGCCAACTATTCGCTTAAAGACCACAATACATTTCAGATTGATGTCAAAACGCAATACTATGTGGAGATTTTCCGGCAGAGTGATATCAACATTCTACGCTCTGATCTGACTTTGGCCTCTCTACCTTGGCGTATTGTCGGTGGCGGCAGCAATATGTTGTTTACCCACGACTTTGAAGGTGTGATGGTACATTGCAGCTATAAGGCGCTTAAGGTGGTTAAAGAAGATGCGGATAACATTTGGCTTTCCGTTGGTGCCGGTATGAAGTGGCATGACCTGGTGACCTATACGGTAGAAAACGACCTGTGGGGACTTGAAAACCTGGCCTTAATTCCAGGCACGGTTGGCGCCGCCCCAGTACAAAATGTCGGGGCTTACGGAGCGGAAGCACGAGATGCAATCACTCGAGTTCAAGCGCTTAACCTTTATACCGGACAGCGCATCGAGTTTCGTAATGCAGAATGCAATTTTGGCTATCGTACCAGCATTTTTAAACAGGAGTATGCCGACAAACTTTTGGTACACCGCGTCACCTTTCGCTTAAGAAAATTGCACGCCGGAAATCCTAACCTGGTTTACGAACCGCTTAAAGACGCCTTATCCGACATTCACAAATCTGAACTTACTCCAAAAATGATTTACGACGCCGTGATCGCTTTGCGCAAGTCGCGTATTCCAGATCCGGCGGTATTTGGCAATGCCGGAAGTTTCTTTAAGAACCCGGTAGTGGATCAAGAGTACTTTGAAGAAATGAAGGCGGTATATCCGGATATCCCCCACCATCGTACTCTGGATGGCCAATATAAAATTCCGGCCGCCTGGTTGATTGAACAGGCTAACTGGAAGGGTCAAAGACATGGGCGTGCCGGTGTTTCCGAAAAACATGCTTTGGTGCTGGAGAACCGTGGAGGTGCCAGCGGCCAAGACATCGTGGAACTCTCCAATATGGTTCAAGAAGCGGTTGATCATAAATTCGGCATTCACCTGGATCCTGAGGTGATTATTCTTTAAATCCTCTGCTAGCAGGAGGAGCATGGTGCGCATTCTTAATCTACCAAGCAGGCCGCTTCAGGCGCTGTTTGAGCTGCTACTTACCCTAAACGCTGTCCTCTACCCCATCTCGGCGGCCGCTTGGGATGAAGTCTGGATCGGCGAAGAGAAGGAACCGGTGCGCGTCTGGACGCAAAAGGTTCCCGGAAGTGATTTTGACGCCTTTAAAGGTGAAGTCGTGATTAATGCCTCCATCGATCAAATTCTTTCCGTGATTCGCGATACCCAAAACGTGCCTAAATGGTATTACCGAACTCTGGAGGCGCGTCAACTCAAACGCCTAAACAAACACCAGGCGTTAAATTATGCCGTTACCTCCGCTCCCTGGCCGGTGAGCGACCGGGATTCGGTGACGTTGGCTACGGTACACAAAAGTGAGGATGGCATTGTAACCATTGAGCTTGAAGCGCGCCCCGATGCGTATCCCAAACAGCCAAACCGCATTCGGATTCCAAGACTCGACGGCTTTTGGCAGTTACGCCCGATCTCAGAGGGGCAAACTCAGGTTATACTGCAGATAGCCACCGAACCGGGTGGACAAATTCCCAGCTGGCTGGCGAATGTGATGGTTGTGGAGATGCCCTACTACAGCTTGACCCGCTTAAAAACACGCGTTGAATCCATCTACCCTTCGCCGTAAATACATTTGAATGATCGAGCTGACAAACGCAACAGGCCTGTTCAGTTTGCTATCAGCCCAATCACTCGCTGTCGTTTTTTAAACGGCGTTCAATCTGAATGGGGGCTTCCTGAGTATCGAAATACAGAGTACGGCTTGGGAAGGCCATCTCTGCCTGATGTGCTTCGACAATGTCACTGATCTTCAGCAGCACATCCTCTTTGATTTCATGGAAGCGTACCCAATCCGTAGTTTTGGTGAAAGTATAAATAAAAAAATCCAGTGAAGACGCGCCGAACTGATTAAAGTTCACAATCATGGTCTGGTTTTGATCAATCTCCGGGTGGGCCCGCAGCATCTCTTTGACCGCAGCGGTGATCGAACGCATTTGATGTACGTCCGCATAGCGAATGCCCATCGTCTCCTTAATTCGGCGGTTGGTCATGCGCGACGGGTTTTCAATGGCGATATTGGAAAAAATACCGTTCGGAATGTAGAGCGGACGCTTGTCAAACGTGCGCACCGTGGTCATGCGCCAACCGATGTTTTCCACCGTGCCTTCGATGTCCTTATCCGGTGAACGAATCCAATCCCCCACCGTAAACGGCTTGTCCATATATAGCATTAAACCGCCAAATACGTTGCCCAGCAGGTCTTTCGCAGCAAAACCGACAGCAATCCCGCCGACACCACCGAAAGCGAGCAGGCCTGTTAAGTTCACGCCAAACGCATTCAGGAAGAACAGGCCGGTAAACACAAACGCCAGCAATTTGATGATCTTAGCCAGAGCTTCCACCGTGACTTCATCCAGGTTGTCGTTCTCTTTGGCGTACTCTTTTAAATGCAATTCCAAACGTTGCACCAAACGGATTACATACCAACCGAATGAAAGCGTGAGGATGGTCGATTTAAACGACTGAATAAACGGCACCATGCCGCTATAGACTTCAAAGTGGGTAATCACGGTAATCAGCGCCAATACCGAGCCGTTGACCCAGATAAAGAATGACGCCGGTGATCTGGCGGCATCCACAAAACTGTCCAACCAGACTTTGTTTCTTTTTATTAAGCGCTCATGAATGGCTCTCAGCAGCCAGCGCTGAATGATATCGATCGTAGTCGTGACCAGTAAAATGCCACTGACCATCAATATCCAAACATTGCCTCCAAACAGGGCCACCAAATCGGCCCAACCTTGAGCGATCCACGCCATTAAATTAACTCCTGTTGATCGTGTCTTTGATTAAGTCGTTTAAGCGTCTCTGTCGCCGCCTGCCATAACGGATGATAAGGCAACTTTGCATACTCCACTTTTTCATGCGCGTGCAGTCGAATCAAACGGGCATGTGATAAAGGCCCGGCATGCCACTGTATTATAGAAAGCACTTCGTCTGCCGCCACAGGATCATTGCACACCAGCACCAAATCACAGCCGGCTTGTAAGGCTTTCAAAACGCGCTCTGGAGCACTGCCGTAAGCCGCCGCTGCTTGCATGCTCATATCATCGCTGATAATCGCGCCTTCAAAATGGCATTGCTGACGCAAAACGGTTTGCAGCCAATGACTTGACAAGCCGGCCGGCAACGAATCGACTTTTGAATAAATCACATGGGCAGGCATCACCGCATCTACGCCGTTTTCGATCAAACTGATAAACGGCTGCATGTCTTTCTGCTCGATTTCTGCGTAAGGACGCTCGTCTACCGCCACTTCATAATGGCTGTCGGCCTCAATAAAACCGTGGCCTGGAAAGTGTTTGGCCACCGATGCCATACCCGCTCTGCGCATCCCTTTCATTAATTGGAAGGCCAATTTGCTGACTGTGACCGGATTCATCGCAAAAGCACGATCGCCGATGACCTTGCTGCCACCATAATCCAGATCCACTACCGGCGCAAAACTGAAGTCGACGCCAACCGAGAGCAGTTCCGATGCCAATAGCCATCCGGCTTTTTCTGCGGCATCCAAGGCGGCTTTGGCATCTTCCTGATAGAGCTGGCCAAACAGACGCATCGGCGGTATACGGGTAAAGCCGTTTTTAAAACGTTGAACCCGGCCCCCTTCATGATCCACGGCAATCAGCAGGCGTGGATGACGCAAGGCATGAATCGATTTGGTTAGGCGCTGAAGTTGTTCAACCGATTCGAAGTTACGTGAGAACAGAATGACACCGGCAACGAGAGGATCCATCAGTCGTTCTATTTCATGGGGCTGAAGCTCTGTACCCTCAACATCGATCATCAGGCTTCCCAGTGACATGGCTTCGCCAGCCGATTGATTCATGCTCGGTTCCTTTTCTGCATTTATTTCAAGTTGACGCTATGATAACCAAAAAACAGGCTGAAATGGTATGTGACAGTTTCAAATAGTTGTCATACTTGGCGATTACACTTTACTGGAATACACAGAGATGAGAGAAAAGCGCGTGGCTAAGTTAATTGGAATTGCAACGCATCAAGAATCCAAAGGCCCTATTACCACTCACGAACGTATCTGGGTCAGTCGTGAAAGCGGTTTGCAAGGCGACTTCCAAGGGGCTAAAAATCGCAGCAAACAGGTGACGATACTGTCACAGAAAAGCTGGCAGCAGGCCTGCTCAGAAGTGAATGCCGAGATTGATTGGACAGAGCGCCGTGCCAATCTGTTGGTGGACGACATGAATTTTGACGAGAGCATGATCGGCCAACAAGTCCAAATCGGTTCGGTGCTGTTGGAGATTACCTGCGAAACCGATCCTTGTAAACGCATGGAGGCTCTGCAACCCGGTCTGAAAGGCGCCCTGACTCCAAATTGGCGCGGTGGCGCGCGTTGTAAGGTGTTACGCGAAGGCGAAATTCAGCTAGGCGACAAGGTTCAGCTTCTAAAACGCTTCTAAAACGCTTTTCAGGCGTTATTAAGGCTTCTCGCATAAATTCAGCGATTCGATTGGCGTGAACGCACATCCAAGTAATCGCGCCATTGATCACCAATAAGATTTACCGCCAGCACCACCAGCATGAGTGCCATACCGGGCACGAGTACCAAATGAGGCGCGACCAGCAGATAGCGTGTCCCCTCTTTGATCATGTTCCCCCAAGACGCATCCGGTGGCTGGACGCCCAGCCCTAAAAAGGACAGGCCGGCCTCGGAAATCACCGCGCCGGCAACGCCAAAGGTCGCTTCAACGCCAAGCGGAGCCAAGGACAGCGGCAGCAGGTGACGCAGCAAAATACGCCAGGTCGGCACCGCGAGCGCACGTGCGGCCAAGATATGCTCACGGCTGCGCAAACTCAAGGTTTGTGCTCGTGCCAGCCGCGCATAACCGACCCAGCCGACAACCACCAAAGCGAAAATAACGTTTTCAATGCCCGGCCCTAATATGGCCGCTAAGGCAATCGCCAGAAGCAAACCGGGAAAAGCCAGGAAGACATCGATTACCTTGGTGATAATACGATCCGTCCAACCACCCATATAACCGCTGTAGATACCGATAGCGGTACCGATTACAAACGAAAAAAACACGACACCGACGGCCACAAACAGTGAGGTTTGCGCTCCTAACACCACCCTTTCCAGAAGCGGGCGTCCAAGCTCGTCTGCCCCGAACATCAAGCTTCCGCCTGGCGGTGACAGCAGTCGATCCAATTGAACTTCATTGGCCTGCGGACCGATCCAAAACCCGGCGATAGCCATGATCAACCACAGCGAGACGATGAGGTAACTGAAATAACGTAACATTAGCTGGCCACCCTGATACGCGGATCCAGCCAAGCGTACACCAGTTCGGTGAGACCATTAATGGAAATGTAGGCGACACTGATGACCAAAATACAACCTTGCACCACCGGATAATCGCGGCGCTGGATCGATTCCACCAGCAGCTGTCCCAGACCGGGCCAGTCAAACACAACCTCGGTAATCACCGCCCCTCCCAGAAGGGTACCCAGTTGCAGCCCCAATATAGTCACCACCGGCAGCAGGGCGTTAGCTAGTGCATGCTGTCCGTACACTCTAAAACCGGACAACCCTTTGGCCTGAGCGGTGCGAATGTAATCTTCATGCAGTACTTCCAGTAACGAAGCGCGCAGCATACGCGCTAAAATCGCGGCCAGTGCCGTCCCTAGAGTAATGGCGGGCAAGAACCAAGAAAACGGCTGTTCAGCGCCGCTTACCGGAAACCAGCCCAGGGTCAGTGAAAACAGCAAAATCAGCATCGGCCCCAGCCAGAAATTGGGAATGGAAACACCGATGAGAGAGACCGTCATTGAGAGCTGGTCCGGCCACTGCCCTCTTTTTAACGCGGCCCAGAGTCCGAGTGGAAACGCAAGCAATACGGCGACCGCGAGTGCCATCAATGCCAGCTGTAAGGTCATGGGAAAACGTTCGGCGATGAGCTGGCTGACCGGCTGCTGAAAAAACAGCGACTGACCAAAATCCCCGATAAAAACACCTTGCAGATAGTGCCAATATTGCACATAAATAGGCTGATCGAGCCCCAGCTGTTGGCGAAGTGCGGTTTCATCCGCCGGACTGGCCCAATCACCAAGCATAACGGCCACCGGGTCCCCCGGTACCAAATGAATCAGAAAGAATACCAAAGTGCCGACGATCCAGGAAACAAACAGGACCGATCCTAACAGCCGCAACAGATAACCAATCATGCTACGATCTCCACCGGTGTGCCTACGGGTACGCGGTCAAACAGTTCGATAATATCAGCGTTACGCATACGGATACAGCCATGGGATCTAGGAATCCCCATCGGTTCGCTGTCGGGCGTACCATGTAAATAGATATAGCGCTGCATAGTATCGACATTCCCCAGACGGTTGCGTCCCCTTTCCAGTCCGGAAAGCCAGAGAATGCGACTTAGGATCCAATCTCGACTTGGGTATTGAGCTGCGAGGTTTTCATCGTATATTTCACCGGTAGGACGCCGGCCGACCAATACCGCGTTAATGGGCAGACCAGTTCCGATTTTGGCGCGGACGATATGTTTTCCCAACGGGGTTTTACCGGAGTTTTTTTCGCTACCAATGCCATTGGCCGCCGTGCTGATCGGACAGCTCATCAGTTGCGCAGAACCGTTTAACAACTGTAAACGCTGTTCGGCGACAGAAATACGAATGGACAGAGTGTGGCTGCTTGGCTGTGACAAAATGAATTCGGGGCTAATAGTGCTAAATAAAGTGATTAAATACAGATCAAATTAGCCACTATTCTAACCCCGTTTCCGGAGGATTTCAGGTTTTATCCATGCGATTTCTCATGGGCAAGTATATGCTTGGCATCAATTCCTTCAGAATGACCAGGCCTGTTGAAAATCAGTGTCATTGCGTTTCTGCAATCGCCTGCCAGTGCGCGCCAAATGAAAACGAACGATAACGTTCACAGACAACCTTGTCCCAGTGAACAATACCCGCTTTACGCATCAGATGACTGACAAACGCTTGTTTATCCGGAAGCTGCTCCCAAACCGAAGGCAAGAAGGTCGCGCGGCGCATACCCTGTGAAATGATCAGCCCGTCTTCATAAGCGACCAGCTGATCAAGCAAGTCGGCTTGACGTTCACAGCCATGCATTAATTCTGGCTGTGACAGCACCGATATATGCAGCTCTACATTAACGACTTCCTCGATATTAAGCGGAGAAAAACGCGGATCACGAAAGGCCGCAGAATAGGCGTTAGCAGCGACGTCTTCGATCAGTGGACGCTGGGCCTCAAGCGTGCCAATACAACCGCGCAGTTGTCCCTTTTGATTAATCGTGACAAAGCTCGCCCCTTGCCGATTAAGTTTTGTATCCGTCGATTCGATCTGTTTGACCGAGTCATTTGCTAATCCGGATCGGATACTGTGTTTCGCAATCTGTAGCAGGTGCCCTTGTTGCTGGTCATTTAAACGCATTGCACTTTCTCCTCATAAAACGCCCAGGTGCCGTAGCCAACCACGCGATGTTTATCTCCGGCGGTGTCACCGGAATTGATGCGTTCGATCGGTTCAATATGCAATGGATAAGACTCCGCCCATGCCAACAGACCCTGAATGCCTTTATAACCACAGGCCCGTTCCCCGCTTAACGACTGCCATTGACCCAACTGGATCATCTGGGCCGTTTCATTGTCAATGAAATTAGCCGTAGCATAATCGTGAAAATGGCTTAAATCACTGCTGATGACAAAATAAACCCCTTCCTGGTGCCAAAGCGCTTCAAACACTTGTCTAACCGCGTGGGGATCAATGCGACCGTTCAGCAGCGGCAGTACTTTGACCTTCGGCAGAAGATGCTTAATAAAGGGAAATTCCACTTCCAAGCTGTGTTCCTGTGCCTGAGCGGCATTGAATACTTTTAGAAAATCAAACTGCTCAAGCAGGTGCTCACGTAAATCGGTATCGATGTTTAAGCTGCCTAGCGGAGTAGCCACCGCATCATGATCAATGGTGGTCATGCCATTAAACGGCACACGATGCGCCGGACCGATGACGACAATGGTTTTGATAGGCCCCATCGCATCGCGCCACAAAGCAAAACCTTTCGCGGCGGTCTCTCCGGAATAAATATAACCGGCGTGCGGCACAATCAACGCTCTGGGAATATCGGTTCTGTTTGTCTGGTTATGGTTCATCCATTCAGCAAACATCCCTTGCAGTTGTTCAGCTTGTTCAGGATAAAACGAACCGGCTACGGCCGCCTGCTTGATGTTATTGCCGGTTTCAAACATGATGATCAACCTTGAAAAAGGATTAAGTTACAACCATATATGGAGATAACCTATTAAGATTTCAAGGTAACCAAAGTGAAAAACGTTAATCTTCAAGAAGATTCAGTCATTCCCGTGGAGCACTGGCATGCGCTGGATAATGGTCTAATTCAATGTGACCTGTGTCCCCGGGAGTGCAAACTTCATGAAGGACAACGCGGATTCTGTTTTGTGCGTGGACGTAAAGACAATCAAATGTGGCTGACCTCCTATGGACGCTCCAGCGGATTTTGTATTGATCCGATCGAAAAGAAACCGCTCAATCATTTCCTTCCCGGTTCTTCGGTACTCTCATTCGGCACCGCCGGCTGTAACCTGGCCTGTAAATTCTGTCAAAACTGGGATATGTCCAAAGCGCGAGATATGGATCGATTGCTGGATCAGGCGGCTCCGGAAGCGTTGGCGCAAGCCGCCAAGCAGAATGGCTGCGCCTCTGTGGCCTACACCTACAACGATCCGGTTATTTTTTACGAATACGCCCTGGATACCGCCCAGGCCTGCCGCGAGCAAGGGGTTAAAAATGTCGCCGTGACCGCCGGTTACATCAGTGAGCAGCCGCGTGAAGCTTTTTTTAAATCGATGGATGCCGCCAATATTGATTTAAAGGCGTTTAATGAACGCTTCTATGAAAAGTTGACCGGAGCCAAACTGCAACCCGTGCTGGAGACGATCGAATATGCGGTGAATGAAACCGACTGCTGGGTGGAGCTGACCACACTGCTTATACCCGGAGAGAACGATTCGGAAACGGAAATTGGCAAAATGAGCGAATGGATTTTGGCGCATTGTGGAGAATCAGTTCCGTTGCATTTTACCGCCTATCACCCGGATTACCGGATGATGAATAACCCGCCTACCCCGGCCTCCACCCTGGAAAAGGCCCGAGAAATCGCCATGAGTGCCGGCCTTAAATACGTTTTCACCGGAAATGTCGTCGACCCGGAAGGTCAAGCTACCTATTGCCCATGCTGTCAGCGTAAACTGATTGGCCGCCGCCATTATGAAATCAGTGAATGGCATCTGCATCAGGGGCATTGCGAACACTGTGGCTGTAAAATTGACGGAATTTTTGCCGATCGCCCAGGAACCTGGGGAAATCGTCGTCTACCGGTGCGATTAAACAGCTTTTGAACCTGATATTTTCAAATCAATAAAAATACCATATTTGTAAGCATAAAAAACTTATGGGCAAAATGGTAAAAAATCACACTAACGGGTGATGAAAGTGATCTATCAGGACCATAAAATAGAAACCAAGGACGAAGCAAACAGCATAAACACTCTGGTTGCTTACTCCAATTTTGTTCTTTAACTGTTTATTTGTTGTGCCAAACTTGTTGTGAAGCAAGGACGGAAAGCCAAGGGTCTTGAAGATTCAAATCGACAAGATAGCCGGTTGCCAAATAATAGAACCTTATCGGTTCTAATATGCCCTCTTCGCTCATTTTTGTGCCTTCATTTTAGTTTGTTTCAAGCTTTGAAAAGGAAGGTTTAAAATGATCAATACAATTCTCAAAACCACTGCTGTTACACTTGCTGCATTTTCGTTCGCTGTCGCTGCGCCGGTTGAAGCCGGTGGAAAAGGCGGTAAATTGGGTAATGGTGGAAATTCAGGAAGCAATAGCTCACAAACTCAGACGGTAACTGAAACCAGTAGTCAGTTAACTGTCTTTGAATCCACCAGCCTTAAATTCATGCGTGAAGAAGAAAAGCTGGCGCGAGATGTCTATCTGACTCTGTATGAGCGGTGGGGAGTGCCAATTTTTGCCAACATTGCTGAATCGGAACAGCAGCATACCAATACCATCGCCGCGCTGCTGGCAAAATACGGCATTGAAGATCCGGTAAAAGACGATTCAGTTGGCGCCTTTACCGATCCGGCCTTTAGCGAACTATTTACGGCACTGGTTAACCTTGGATCGCAAAGTTACGAAGCGGCCCTGATGGTGGGAACCGAAATTGAAGAGTTGGATATCGCTGATCTGAATGAGCAGATTAATGTAATTAACAAGCAAGATATTGTTAACGCATACAATAACTTATTGAAAGGTTCAAGAAACCACTTGCGTAGCTTTTACAGCCTGGTGGTCGAAGGCGGATTCGAATATACACCTAAGCATATCACACAGGAAGAGTTTGATGCGATTGTGAACTCGGAGATGGAAACTGGAAATATCAACTGAGTCGTATCCGGTTCACAGGGTCTCATAATGGAAAAGCCGGTTTTAGACCGGCTTTTTTATTTTGAAACTCTATGCACTCTTTTGCACATTCACCAGCGCGTCATAGCGCCCATCGGCAAACAGTCGGTAATGGGAAATCGCTTTACGACTCACCGCATACTGGTCTTCATACCATAACGGCAGCGCCGCCAGACTGTTCTGTAGATGAATTTGCAACTCTCGGTAAATTCTCGCTTGTTCCTCCAATGAGCTTTCTGTAGCCGCCTGCTCGATTAATGCATCTGCCGTGGCATCCCGATAACGGCCGCGATTGGCCCCTTTGGGGGGAATCGCACTGCTGGCAAACACATATTGGAAAATGTCCGGGCTTTTAACGCCAACCCACGCCAAGCTGTAGAGCTGAAAGCGACCCTTTTTAATGTCGCTGTAAAAGGTTCCCCAGTCATAGCTTTGAATCTTGAGCTGAATCCCGATTTTTTTCAGCTGAGACTGGTAGATCGTCGCCAAGCGAATCCGTGTCGGATCGTTAGAAGTCTTGTAGCTCAACTCAATCAAGCCTTCGGAATTGAGCAGGCCTGATGGGATGTCAACCGATTTGAGCAGTTCACGGGCTTTTTCAGGATCGTAAGGATAGCCATCAATCTTTTTCACCCCACACCAATGTTCCGGAATCAGCAGGCCGCCTGCCAAACGCGCATGGCCGTCAAACATCGCATCAATCACCGCCTGGCGGTCAATTCCATAAGCAATCGCCTGACGCATAGGCAGCTGCGAGAGCAATGAATCTTCAAAGTTAAAACCGATATAACCAAAGCTACTGCCTCCATGCCAATCCACCTGCAGATCAGGCTGTTGGCTGCAATAGTGCACCAGTTCCGGCGAAAGGTCGTTCTGCACCAGATCCAATTCGCCCTTACGCAGTTTCAAAACCCGCACTGTGGCATCCTTGACCGGTATAAATTCGATTAACGCTTTATCCGGGCGCTGCAGCGTGAGCTTTTGTTCACTTAAAGCGACAAAACGGCATGGCCCACTGCCGATCGGCTGGGTATGAAATGGATGGCTGTCTTCGATTAAATCTTTGGGCAAAATGCCGATCACCAAGCGGCCGACAAATAACGGGTCGGGTTCGGAGAGCTTAAAATCCACTTGCTGAGTATTGATCGCTTCTACCGATTGAATCGCTTTCAGTGATCCGCGGTGTGCAGAGCCGGTCGCAGGATCCAAAACACTTTGATAGGTCGCCGCCACATCATCTGCCGTTAGCGGCTTGCCGTGATGAAACACAGCCTGCTCGCGCAAGCTAAAACGATAGTGCGTTGGATTAATCTGCTCCCAGCTGGCAAGGTCTGCGACGGGCTTGAAACTCGCATCGAAATCGATCAATTGGCGATAAATCAAGCGGTTGACCCGGCTCGATAGGGCATCGGTCGCCTTGCGCGGGTCTAACATGCGCGGGCGTCCGTTGACCCCCATCCGAATCGTCTCGGTGGCTTGTTGAGGGGAACACGCCGACAGCACCGGCAGAGAAAGCAGCGCCGAGCTTTGTAACAGTCTGCGCCGACTGATGCGGGGAGTAAACTTGGTAGCGGGTATCGTCATGGATTCAGGTAGTTAGAGCCATAAGAATGAAAGGCTCTAAATGAATGGATAAGAACTTAAGAGTTTGTTGCATCGTTCATTTCAGGTTCGCTTAACAGCGCATCATAAGTAACGAGGTCGTCCGCTTTCAGGTCCCCGGCGGTCGCTTCCAACGCCAAGCGGTTGAGAATTTGCGCATGTAAGGCTTCGACCAGATTACGACGTGCATTGTAAAAATTGGAACGGGCCGTCAACACTTCCAACAAGCTTTTCAAACCGACTTTGTAGCCCTCTTCGGCCGCTTCCAAAAAGGCGCGATTGGATTTGACCGCTTCGCGTAGCGCGGCAATCAAGCTTTGGCCGCGTTCAATGCTACGCACCTGCACACGCGCATTCAGACGCGCCTGTTCTCGGCTGTCACGCAGTGCTTCATTCACGGATTGATAGTTATAGCGCGCTTCGGTCACCTTAGCGGAGGTGCCGCCACCGGAATACAGAGGCAGGCTCACACTGACACCGATGCTATTTGATCGATTGTCGTTATAGGTAATGCTTCCGGCCGCGTAATCGGAATAGTCGGTATCTACGATTTTGGCCTGCAAGCCAGCGGTAAACCAATGGCCGGATTTTTGCACTTCAATCTCTTCCGCCGCCACTTGGCTTTGCATTTCAAGTTGGAGAACGGAGAGGTTGTTTTTCTGCGCTCGCTGTTCCCATTCGCTTAAATCCAGCGACTCTTCAGGCAGTTTCACCTGCAGCATCAATGTCTTTAATTGCTTTACCGGCTTGCCGGTCAATTTCATCAGTTCTTCATAAGCGACATCCAGCGCATTTTCCGCACTGATACGGTTGGATTTCGACAGGTCGTAACTCGATTTGGCCTGCAGCACGTCGGTCATGCTCGCCAAGCCGACTTCGGCAGACGCCTTGGCACGTTCCCACTGTACGCGATCGGCTTCTTCCTGAGCCTCTGAAAGCGCCACATCTTCCTGCGCCAGCAGCACTTTAAAGTACTGGTCGGCGGTGCGGGTAATCAGATCTTGTTCCGCGCTGTTAAAGGTGTATTCCGCCTGTTGCAGCGATTGCTCCGATTGGGTGTAGCGCGCCCATGAAGCATGGTCGTACAGTGATTGATTCAGTGTTAATGAAAGTTGACGAGTCTTGACGTCTCCTCTGTCGGCAGGAAGATCGCTATCGTTAATGCTGTATGAGGCATCGGCTTGAATTTGCGGTAACAGAGCCGAGCGAGCTTGAGCGACTCCCTGTTTGCTGGCTTCATATACCGCTTTCTGCTGCGCGAGCTGGGCATCATGCAGTACCGCCATCTGATAAATATCCAACAGGCCTGGGCTGCTGGCATTGGCAACCGAAGCGGAAGCGACGCAAACCACCAATAAAGCTGAAGCCAAAGTGGAACTTGGAGAGAATATTGGGCGTTTATTGTTTTTCATCGGCACTCCACTCCTTAAACGGATATTTACTCAAACTGATATTATAAAAACGGGCTTCGTTTGTCACTTCACGACCGGCCCATTCCGGTAAAACCACATGGTCTTCTTCGGTTTCCATTTCCACTTCGCCAATGATCAGGCCGGCATTGTCACCCAGAAACTCGTCGATTTCCCAAATATGATCGGCATAACGCACCAGGTAACGGATTTTCTCAATCACCGGGCCGACGGTCAGCGTGGCGAGAATTTTTTTGGCGTCTTCAAGCGGCAGGTGAACTTCATATTCGTCACGACTCAGACCGATTTCCAGACTTTTAATATTCAGATTGGCCTGCTCACCTTCAATACGCACGCGCACCGAACTTTTGGCGGTTTTATCGGAAATGTCATTCAGATAACCTTGGGCAAAATGGGTCTGCTGAAACGCCAAGGCTTTCCAAGCATCGCCTTTCATTAAAAATTTTCGTTCAATCTCTCTTGCCATCGCGATTTCCTGTTAGGCCTGGTTCATCAACCATGAAGGGGTTCAATATTAATTGTAAACACCGGTGGAAAGGTAACGGTCACCGCGGTCACAGACAATGGTGACAATCACCGCGTTTTCGCTCTCTTCTGCGACTTGTAACGCGGCCGCTAAGGCACCGCCCGAGGAGACGCCGCCGAAAATGCCTTCCTGCTTGGCAAGCTGGCGCATGGTTTCTTCGGCGCGCTGTTGCGACATATCGATAATGCGGTCGACGCGGGTTGACTCATAAATTTTCGGCATATACTCGGTCGGCCAGCGGCGAATGCCGGGAATGGACGCGCCCTCTTCCGGCTGCACGCCCACAATCTGCACCTCGGCACTCTGTTCCTTAAGATACATCGAGGTGCCCATAATGGTTCCGGTGGTGCCCATGGCGCTGACAAAGTGCGTCACCTTCCCTTGGGTATCGCGCCAGATTTCCGGGCCGGTAGAGTAATAATGAGACAACGGGTTGTCCGGATTTGAAAACTGATCCAAGACAATGCCTTCACCGGCTTGTTGCATGGCATCCGCCAAATCGCGGGCGCCTTCCATACCCTGTTCCGGCGTGACCGTAACCAGTTCCGCGCCATAGGCCGCCATGGAGGCTTTACGCTCCATGCTCATATTGTCCGGCATGATCAGCTTCATTTTATAGCCCATCAGTGCTGCGGCCATCGCCAGGGCAATCCCGGTATTGCCGCTGGTGGCTTCGATCAAAGTGTCACCGGGTTTAATGTCGCCGCGTTTTTCGGCCTGCTTGATCATATTGATCGCCGGACGGTCTTTGACCGAACCCGCCGGGTTATTCCCTTCCAGCTTGGCCAATACCACGCTGTTGGTGTTCGGGTTGACCATTCTCTGCAAACGTACCAACGGCGTATTGCCGACAAAATCCATTAAAGTCGGGTAAGACATGCAAGTATCCGCTTTAGTTAGTTATGTTTTTTTAAAAATCGGTTCATGCCGTCCACAGCGCCCACAGCAGGCCTGCTGAAATCAGCAGCGGCATGGAAAGGTTAATTATGACATTCATTGCCAAGGCCGGCAGCAGTTTCTCGACATTTTGTTCACTATCCGCCGACTGATGCCAAACAATCAGCAGCATTTTAATAAACAGCGGCAGTAAAACAAACCCAAGCAGCGTCTGAATCGGCAAGTTCGCCACAACAACAGCTACCGCCGCAACAAATAACGCGCCCAACGCCATCAAGCTGAACAGGCCTGCTGAAAAGGATTTGCCGTAACGGATAATGACGTTGTTTCGCCCGATCTGCCGGTCCGCCTGCACATCCGGAAACTGATTCAGTAACAACAGATTATTCACCAGAAAAAATGGCACCAGTGAAACCATACAGGCCTGCCAGGTGAGTTCACCGCTCCAAACCGCATAGGTTCCCAACACCATAATCGGGCCAAACGCGGTGCCGGGTGCCAGCAAACAGAGCCACGGCCAGCGGGTAATGTGCGAAGTATAAAACAGCGCCAACAGCAGGCCGGCTGCACCGAGCAATAGCAGCCAAAGCCCTTTTAAATAAAGCAGATAACTGCCGAGCACAATCGTTAGCCCTAACAGAACAATCAGCGTGCGCCACACCGCTTTAGCCGCTTGCGGGTTATTCACCAAAGCGCCGCTGCCGCCGCTAAACGGCGTGCGCTGGGTGATGGCGTCCAAACCGGAATGGTAATCCTGATATTCATTGAGCATATTCACCAACGCGTGCCCGGCCAGAGCGGTGACTAAAATCAATCCAAACAAAGAGGTGGACCAAGCCGCGCCGTCATACAGCGCCAAGGCACTGCCCAGTACCACGACCGACAGGGTTAACAGTAAAAAATTCGGGCGCATGGTGTGGAATACCGTCAACGCGGTACTCTGCATATTCGATTCCAATGTGTGTTGTGCGGTTTTATTCATTCATCAAATACCCGTCCAGACGTTTAAACCAGCCGGTAATCCAGCGTGATTCCTTGCGCTCTTTCGGTGCCAATTTAACCCGTAATTCAAGACGCTGTTTGGCGCTGTCTACAAAGGCTTGAAGACGTTGTGTCTCGTTTAAACTGGCGGAATCATAGTTCCGATTGAGGTTGTGTAATACCTCAATCAACCCCCAGCCTTCGCCCTGGTATTGCTCTTTAGAATTACCGCCTATCCCTTTGAAATTAAAGTAATCAATTACTGCAAACTGTCCTTGTTTAAAAGCGGTTAGCTTCGATAATTCTTGAGTCAAAATCTGTTGCTCATGGCTATCGAGAGATTGCAGTGCCTTATCCCAACGCGCCTCAAAACTCTGCACAATAAAACGCGCCTGCAGCTCTTGGGTTTGCAACAGCCAGTCACGTAAAGAACTGAGCTCGGAACTTGACCAGGCCTGTTCAAATTGCTGGCGATTCGACCAAGGCGCGTAGAAGTCGGCGGAAGAACCACTCTGTTTACGTAAGACTTCAAGCCAAGCCGGTGCCGGCTTTGATGCGGAAACAAAATCGAACAGTTTGGGAAAGGTTTGCTCAAACGGCACTTCAACGCCTTTGGGCAACCAGATAAAGTGGCCGATTCCCAGTGATGGAAATTCCTCGCCCTTGCCCCAGTGGGTCAGATAACGCGGTTGTCCGGCACATTCGTTCTGGTAAATGCGTTGGCCGATCCATTGATAATCGTCCGTCGAAAGCGATGCAATTGAAATGAGAGAACCGGAACCGGAATCGGAAACTGAATCCACCTGTGCGGAAGGTGCCGGAAACGGCAAAAGCAACAGGCCTGCTGAAAACAGACAGGCCTGTGTAAATGGGTAGTGAAAGAGGCGGTTGAACGGCGGAATCACGAATCGCTAAACTGTTTAGCCATGTGGCCGTTCATGTTTTTCACCATACCGGCATACATCTGTTGCAGGTTATCGACCACCGATTCTTTGACGCAAGGCAACGCCATTAAGCACTCCGACCAATGCGCCAGTTTGGGCGTGTCCGACAGCAGATCGGAACCGCACAACTGTTTAATAAAGCTCATACGCATCAGCATCGGCGCATAGGCCGCATCAATCAGGTTAAAGGTCTCGCCATTAAAGTAGTCGCCGCCCGAGTGAGCCGACTCTAGCTGTTTCAGCTTCTGGCGAATCACGCCCTCTTTCTCCTCGCAGACCAGTTGATCGGGATGGGTGATAAAGCCGTGCATGGCAAACAGAATGTCAGCACCAAAGCTGATCCAGGCACGGTTTTTGGCCTTGATCAGAGGATCGTCCGGTTGCAGGCTCGGCGGCGTGATTTCATCGACATATTCCTGAATCACCGACGACTCGAACAACACTTCCGTGCCCTGATCGGTCGTGACCTTCAACACCGGCACCTGTCCAAGCGGGGAAATCTCCTTAAACCACTCCGGCGGATTGTTGAGGTCGATATAAGTGATGTCGAAATCGACCGCTTTCTTTTTCAGCACAATCACCGCTCTTTGCACAAACGGACAGAGTTTAAAGCTGATCAGTTCCAGTTTAGGCTGCATGGCGAACTCCTCTGATTTAGTACGAAGATTTCATCATACTGACTCAGAAAACAACTGCAACGCCCTCTCCGTTTATTTCATAAAAAATTGATTTCAAACAAAAGGAACGGTTTGTTCATTTCACCTAGCCCTCACCGTTTTTTTAAAGTAGCATAGAAAACAATTGATACGTATTTTTAACAGGAAGTGCTTGGTAATAGCGTTTAAATGTGCAAATTGACAGATAAAACCGATAACCAAGCGAAAATACCCGTTTTAAATACAGATAGCGGATACCAAGGCATAACTGCCTTATACTAAATGTTAGGTATTAATAAGTTGGAAGAACTGAATAATGGATTCATTTAAGACATTTTTTAATAAAGAAAAAAAACGAACTGATAATTTAGAAACTTTATCTTTAGCATTAGAACACCAAACGTATAAACAAATACCCGGTACAAGAAATTCATATCGCCTTGATTCACAAAATACAAATTCACAAACACAAAAACATGCCCATGTTTATGCAAAACCTCATGGAAAAGGTAAGGAATTGTATTCAGTAAATATTGATGGTTCAGGTCATGATGGGTTCTCAGGTTTTGAAATACCTAAAAGACATGCAGATTATTTTCAAGAATTAGGTTTTGAAATACCTAGCAACTTGACTCTAGAAAGCATAGATTGTGAACTACTAGATTCAAGTAAATTTGATATTTGCATTTTAGAAGATGATGCCTAACAAAGCACTCAAGCGGACTGCGCTCACGCGCAGCTCGCTTAGCTTGGTCGTTAGGCAAATTATTCAAAAGGATTCAAACTTGAGCACTGAATTTCTTCAAACAGACTTTGATAAAGTTAATTATCTTGCAAACCTTCTTACCGCACGAGCTACTGGCTTAGTCGCTGATGACAATGAATTCATTGAACTGAGACAAGAACTGCTTAGCAACCCGCAAGTAGCTCAAATGCTCCCACAATGGTTACGACAACATAGAAGCCTTGATTCTTTCTGGGGCTTTATTCAACCGAAGTTCCCCACATATGCAGAACGTAGGACATTCATCTCAGAAGAATTTACAGCAGCATTAGACGCGTTGGAATTTGAAGAGACATTCGTAACACCACAACAGCACATATCATCAGGCCCCCCACCCCAAATACAAACACCAAATAGCCCAGTCACACGAAACAAAAGAAAGGTTTTTATCGTTCACGGTCGAGACAACTCTGCCAAACAGGAAGTAAGTCGGTTTATCGAAAACCTTGGTCTTGAAGCAATTATATTGCATGAACAAGCTAGCTCAGGAATGACGATTATTGAAAAAATTGAACATTATTCAAATGATGCAGATTTTGCGTTGGTTTTATATACAGCATGCGATCATGGTCGGGGTGTTCACGAATCCAATATACCTCCAAAAAACAGAGCTAGGCAAAACGTTATTTTTGAGCATGGTTATTTAATGGCTAAACTGGGTAGAGAAAATGTCTGTTCATTAGTCAAAGGAGATATTGAAACCCCCAATGATATTAGTGGTGTTGTTTATGTCCCCTTAGATGAATTAGGGGCATGGAAAAATGAAGTCTCTAGGGAACTAAAGGCATGCGGTTATAACATTCGATCGTTAATATAATTCGCCTAACAATGCGCTAAACCAGACCTACCCAATATTCAAAAATTGAAATTTTTAAATACCAGCGGCAGCAGGTTATCGCCAACCCGTTACATGCCTAAAACGTACAACATGGAAATCAAATGAAAGTACTTTTTGATACAAATCAGAGCAAAACTGTTCTTATCAAATTCAAACACAAAATTGATGGACTAGTTCCTTCTGACGATTTTGAAAAGCAAAGGAACAGTTTGATTCGGTTAGTTGTTGGTGCAATGGAAAATAGGCCTGGAGAATGGGATAGCCTCTGTCAAATAAATATCGAATGGATTGGCGATCAATTTATAAGTAGGCTTTCAGATGAAGAAAAAGAGCTTGATAAAGAACGCCTCGATGATATTTGTTCAATGTGCTTTAGATTTTTATTTGAGCTATACCTGTCGACGAAAAATAACCTTTCAATGGAGTTTGAAGCAGCAAGACGCTTTGTAGTTAATAATGTTGATTCCTTTGAACATCATGCTAAAGAACAGATTGAATACGCTATACGTGATATGCCAATTAATATATTTAAGGCAATATCCAACAGTGACTCGATAGAAAGTATCAAGGATTTTAACGCTATTTCAACAAAGGCAGAGAAGTTAAAAGAAGAGTGGGAAAAAGATCTATCAGCTAGAGAAGACAGAGTAAATAAACTAAAGGAATCTTTATCAGAGTATGAAAATGGATTCAATTTTGTTGGTCTTTTTCAAGGGTTCGATGATCTAGCTACGGAAAAATCGAAAGAACGTGACAATATACTCTTTTGGCTTAAAGTATTGTCTGTGCTTATAGTTTCACCTTTGTTAGCAGAGCTCGTGGTAATTTATAAAAATATTGACAACATATCAGCCATTAAAGATGGTTTAATCGTTTCAATATTCCCAGCGCTATCCTTGGTTGCCATTGCAATTTACTATTTTAGGGTCCTACTCTTTAACTATAAATCAGTAAAATCGCAGCTATTGCAAATTGATTTACGAAAGACTCTTTGTAGGTTTATTCAGCATTATTCTGAGTACTCTAGTGAAATTAAGAAACAAGACTCAGAATCCTTGGCGAAGTTTGAAAACATTATATTTTCTGGAATTGTAACCGAAGATGGTAACTTGCCATCAACTTACGATGGTGTAGAACAAATTGTAAAGCTAATAAAATCAACTAGATCATGAGGCCGCATGTAACAAATCAATCAACTTCGCGCCTTCGGCGCCGGACGCAGCAAAGCTGCGCCGGTTATTGAGGCGTTATGACTCTAAGGAAATCCTGAATATCACCACTAATTCAGTAGCCCCCCCCTTTAGCCATTTTGTTTTAGCAGACCTGTTCAGTTTACAGGCATAAAAAAAGCGCCCGAACATAAGTTTGGGCGCTTTAATTTATTGAAAGTTCAAATCTTGTCGGCTTTCACCAGTTCTTTGAACTTTTCGTAAAGGGTTTCCTGGTCTTCTACCCGATCCGGATCGGTGATAATGCAATCCAACGGGCAGACGCTAATGCAGGTAGGCTGGTCGTAGTAACCGACGCATTCGGTACACAGGTCCGGATTGATCTCATAGATTTTGTCACCCATGTAGATTGCCTTGTTGGGGCACTCCGGCTCGCACATGTCGCAGTTAATGCAGCCTTTGACGATTTTTAATGCCATAAGCGTTCCTTACCCGCTTACGCCGTGGCTTTCGCTTTGGCGCGATTAGCCGCATCGATTTCGTTTTGCTGTTCTTTGACCTTACGCGCTGCGGCATCGCGTTTGACGTCACCACCCCAGGATTCGTTACGCATGATCAAACCGTATTGCAATACCGACTCGTCAATGTCTTTGAACGGATTCGGAATACGAACCAACCAACCGGAACCTTTGGCGCAATCGACCACTTCGTCGTGATGGGTTTGCATGTGATCCAACACCATGGAGACATTACCCGCAGGAGTCATAATCTCGATGGAATCACCGACACAGAATTTGTTTTTAACGTCGATTTCCAGCATGGAACGGCCGTCACGTTCGACAATATCCACCACTTCACCGACGAAACGCTGACGTTCGGATTTGGACACGCCGTATTCGTAGTTCTGGTATTCGGAATGCACGTGACGACGCAGGAACCCTTCGGTATAACCGCGGCTGGCCAAGCTTTCCAAATCATCCAGTAACGAACGGTCAAACGGCTTGCCGGCCAAAGCATCGTCGATTGCCTTGCGGTAAACCTGAGCGGTACGCGCTACATAGTAGTGCGATTTGGTGCGCCCTTCGATCTTCAACGAGTGCACGCCCATATCGACCAGTTCCGGAATCAGCTCAACCGCACGCAGGTCTTTAGAGTTCATAATATAGGTGCCGTGCTCGTCTTCAAACGCCGGCATCAGTTCACCCGGACGCCCTTCTTCCTCCAGCAGCATCATCTGATCGGTGGTTTCGCCTTCGCCCAGTGTTGGGTTATAAATATTCTTCTCCGGTGCTGCGCGGTTTGTGGTGCCGGTCAGGTCGGTAATGTTTTCCGCCTGAATGCCGACTACGTCACCGGATTCGTCCTCTTTGGCGGCGTAGGTGTTGTAGTTCCAGCGGCAGGCGTTGGTGCAGGTACCCTGGTTGGCGTCACGCTTGTTGATGTAACCGGACAACAGGCAACGGCCCGAATAGGCGATACACAGTGCGCCGTGAACAAAGACTTCCAGTTCCATTTCCGGGACTTTTTCACGGATTTCACGGATTTCGGCAATAGACAGCTCACGCGACAACACCACTCGGCGCACGCCGTTCTGGTACCAGAATTTGACCGTGGCCCAGTTGACCGCATTGGACTGAACGGAAAGGTGAATCTCCTGCTCCGGATATTGCTCATGCACCATGGCAATCAGGCCGGGATCGGACATGATCAAGGCGTCCGGCTTCATGGCGATGATCGGCGCAATGTCCTTCATGTAGGTGTTGACCTTGGCGTTGTGCGCGGCAATATTGGACACCACGTAGAATTTCTTGCCCAGTTCGTGGGCGCGGGCAATCCCTTTCGCCAGATTTTCTTCATCAAACTCATTATTGCGCACACGCAGACTATAACGAGGTTGGCCGGCGTAAACCGCATCGGCACCGTACGCAAAGGCGTATTCCATGTTTTTAAGCGTCCCCGCCGGGGACAAAAGTTCCGAGACAACAGGTGTCTTTAGCTTATCTGCTTCCAAGGCAAATCTCCTAAAGTGTAGAGTCCGCAAAGGACTCGATAAGTTTGATGAAAAAAAGTTAATCGCTTATTTTACACCAGATCAGCCAGTTTTTCTTGCCATAACAAGCATTTATCTTGCAGACTTAAACGGGCGTTGGCCGGACTGGTGGATGGCAGACTCAAAAAAGTGAGATCCTTTGGCAGATCTTGCTGTTTGAGCACATGACGTTTAAACAAGGCTTCCGCCGATTTGCCATTGAATACGACGGTTTTTAAATGGGGATGTTTTTTAAAAATCCAAGTAAAGTCATTGGCTTGTGGCGATTGAATGGCACTGTCCAGACTGCCTTCGCGCTGGCAGGCAGCGAGCACGTCCCACAACAGAATCCCCGCTTGTTGCAGCGCTTGGGTTTTCTGTTCAACAGTTTGCAGCGGACGATTCAGCAACTCTGCCATAATCGGCCAGAAGGCATTGCGCGGATGGGCGTAATAAAACGCTTGGTTCAAGGATTCCACGCTCGGCATGGTGCCCAGAATTAAAAGGTGCGCAGATTCGGGTTCGATCGGTGCAAAACCGCTACAGACAGACATAAATAATCACGGCAGAGAAAAATATGGCGTTATTTTAACAGAGCTGGAGGGAATTGCTTTTAAAGTAAGCAGGCCTGTTGAAAATGAACAGGCCTGGTAGGAAAGGACGTGAAGCGGATTATTGAATCGATTTTAAGAAATCGATTACCGCTTCTTCGGAATCCAGAAAAGTGGTATCCACTACCTCTAAAGCATTCAGTTTATAGACACTGACCTTATCATCCTGTTTGGGCCAGTCTTTCGTGGCCTCGCCTTCTTTTTCAAGCGCAATGGCAAATTTGTAATCTTGCATCTTTGGAATCGCCACAAATTTACTGATCAGGCTTGGCATGGCGGAAATATCCGCCACATACAACCAGTTTTTCTGTGCGAGATCGGTAGTTTCCAAAGTGCTTAAAGCGTTTTTAACCCACTCTCCGCCGGCTTTGTGGCTGGAAAAAATGACCCACTGGGTTTGTGCATTGAGCACTTGCGGTTTTTTCCATTGGTCTTCAAACGTGTGTGCTTGCAGGGTTTGCGCATGAGCCAGCAGACTGAAGCTCATCAGTAACGCAGATAACAGCCATTTTTTTAACATGATTAATCACCTCCTATTAAGGGATTTAATAAATTGCATGCATAAAAAAAGCCATTTTTTCAAATGGCTTTTTTGCATTAACTTAGCTGAGTATTAGATTGATTTTTTACAGAAGTAGAAATCAACACACTCATATTCACCAGAAGTCATGCGACGTTTGGCTTCTTCGATGTCTGCTGGCGGTGGAACGATGACCTTGTCACCTGGCTGCCAGGCTTCTGGAGTGGCACATGCGTGTGCGTCAGAAGTTTGCATCGCTTTCACCAAACGGACGAACTCATCCATGGAACGACCGTTGCTCATTGGGTAGTACATCATCGCACGAAGAACACCTTTGTCATCAATGATGAACGTTGCACGTACGGCAGACGTATCGGCCGCACCCGGGTGAACCATACCGTAAGTGGTCGCCACTTTCATATCCAGGTCAGCGATGATCGGGAATTCGATGTCTACGCCGAACTTTTCTTTAATGTTCAATACCCAAGCGTTGTGTGAGTGGTGAGAGTCGATAGAAAGCCCCAAAAGCTCACAGTTCAACTCGTCAAACTGAGGCTTACGCGCCTGGAACGCCATAAACTCAGTAGTACAAACCGGAGTAAAGTCCGCAGGGTGAGAGAAAAGGATCAACCACTTACCTTTGTAGTCTTCAAGCGTCTTACGACCGTGAGTAGTCACGGCATCGAACGCAGGTGCTGGTTCATTCAAACGTGGTAAAGAGATGACTTGTGCTTCTTGGTTTTCCATCTTAATTCTCCTAATGAGTATTAATAAATATTATTTGTTCATACACAAGCATATTTAATGCTTGGGTGTAACTATATCGATCACGGACTCTTTAATCCAATTGATTATTTTCAACTAACCAATAGTTTTTTTCTATTATTCAATGCTGCGGTTGGCGTTTAAACCTGACGATTAAACTAAGTATTTGATCTTACTCTTGTCGTTATCGGTATCAATGACAAATCGATGACAAAGTAAATTAAAGGTGGAAAAGTTGATGTGGGTTAAAAAATCTAAACGGGTGGCGCGTTAATAAAAAGCAAAAGGCCGCATTGCGGCCTTTGGAAAATGATTGTGTTAAGGATCAATCACCCCAGTTCAATATAAGCGGTTTCCTGCTCCACAAACTCTTCAACCGGACGAGCCCACAGGTCGTATTCATCTGCGGCCACAATTTCGACTTTGACGAATTGACCGGCTTCCAGATGATGCCCGTCTTCAATGAACACCAAACCGTCAATCTCGGGGGCATCGGCCATGGAACGTGCCACCGCACCCTGCTCGTCAATCTCGTCTACCAACACCTGCATGACCTGTCCAACCTTGGCCTGCATCTTGTCGCGACTGATGCGTTGTTGGGTTTCCATAAAGCGTTCCCAGCGATCCTGCTTGATTTCGTCGGGAACCGGCGGCGCCAATTCATTGGCGACCGCACCTTCCACCGGCGAGTACTGGAAGCAGCCGACACGATCCAGCTGCGCTTCTTCAAGGAAGTCCAACAAATCCTGGAACTCCTCTTCGGTTTCTCCCGGAAAGCCGACAATAAAAGTCGAGCGGATCGTCAGGTTCGGCACCTGCTCGCGCCACTTCTTAATGCGCTCTAAGGTCTTTTCAATGTTGCCAGGACGTTTCATTGCCTTGAGGATACGTGGATTGGCATGCTGTAGTGGCATATCCAGATACGGCAGAATTTTGCCTTGTGCCATTAATGGAATCACTTCTTCGACATTCGGATACGGATAGACATAATGCAGGCGCACCCAGAATTCATCCACGCCACCTAACTCTCCCAGGGCTTCGCAAAGTCCGATCATAGAGGTTTTGGTTGGGCGGCCGTCGGCAAATTCCATTTTGTATTTAACGTCCACACCATAAGCGGCCGTATCTTGAGAAACCACCAGCAATTCCTTAACACCGGCGTCCTTAAGGCGCTTAGCTTCGGCCAAAACGTCGGACACCGGGCGGCTGACCAGATCGCCGCGCATGGATGGAATAATACAGAAGGTACAGCGGTGGTTACAGCCTTCGGAGATTTTTAGATAAGCGTAGTGTTTCGGGGTGAGTTTAATGCCTTGGGGCGGTACCAAATCCACATAAGGATTATGGCGTGGCGGTGCCACGGCCTGATGCACGGCCTTAACCACTTCTTCGTAAGCAGCCGGTCCGGAGACCGCCATCACCTTAGGGTGAACTTCAAGAATCTGATCTTCTTTTGCCCCCAAGCAGCCGGTGACGATCACACGGCCATTCTCTTCCAGTGCTTCGCCAATGGTATCCAGCGATTCCTGTACCGCACTGTCGATAAAGCCGCAAGTATTAACGATCACCGCATCCGCGTCTTCGTAGGAATTGGTCAGGTGATACCCTTCCGTTCTCAGTTGCGTAAGAATGCGTTCGCTATCAACCGTTGCTTTAGGACACCCTAAACTGACAACACCGACCGTTGGCTGCTCTTTAGACATGATTTGACTCTCAGAATTAAAATCACACTATTTTAACTGATTATCAAACCGCACCAAAGGGCTCAAAGGATTATTTCAAAGCTGAATACTCAACCTGGTTTGAAGATAGGCCTCGCTGCGGTTGCACTCCATCAAATACAACGTGAGCGCACTGCATTCTGCGGTCACATTGATGACAACGGCTGGGCTGGCACAACTCAAGACACATCTGCTTTACGGCATCTTTAGTTTCATGATCTAGACAGCGCACATCGCTCGGATGAACCAAACCAGATTTAAACAAGACTTCGAGTACGCGTGCATCCATTTCTACTTTCATTGTCATAACCGCCACCTCATACATTATTCTAAATAATATTTATTACCATTTGCATTGACAATATCCTTTAAGAAGGTATTATACCGCAAATGTTAATTATTTCTATTTGTATTTAGAGATACGTTTTGATTTTAAATTTAAAAGGACTGCACGAAATGAATAAAAACAATGCCCTGCTAACCTCTGCGATCTTAGGCGTAGCCGCGCTATCAATGACTACCAATGCCGCGGCTGGTGAAAGCTTGTTAGGCTACACCCTTGGAGCGGAATCTTTACCAAAAGGCGCTAAAGAAGCTTATCTCTGGATTACGCATAAAGGTGATAAACGTCGTGGAGACTACCAAGCTCAACAAATTCGTGCGGAATTTGAGTATGGGTTGACCGACCGTACTACCGTTGCTGCCTATCTTAATGGCTACCGCCATGATTATGACTGTGGTGCTGGTTGCGCCGGACCGGTCGGGGATGAAGAAATTTCGGGAAAAAAATCTGATATTCAATTCAGCGGGGTTTCTCTAGAAGCTCTGCACATGATCGCCTCCCCTTACAGTGCAGATATTGGTGTAGCCGTATACGGGGAAGTGACTTACGACACTGTTGACAGTATCACAGGCGAAAATGGAACCGGCTGGGCTATCGAAGGTAAGGTCATCTTGCAAAAACCTTATATGGACGGCCAACTGCAATGGATGACCAACTTGGAACTTGAAGCTGAAAGCTGGAAAGCCGACGGTGAATCAGGAACAGAATACGCTATTGCTCCACGATTAAGAACTGGGGTTTCTTATCGCGTAGCACCAAACTGGTCTATCGGTGCTGAAGGCTGGGTAGATCAGGAAATGTTAGATCCTGCTGACGGTTCTTGGGAGTTTGACCATTGGGATGTATTTGCTGGACCAAGCGTACACTACGGTTCAAAACACTGGTGGTGGACCCTTACCTATGCACAACAGATTTCCGGTACGGATGAGAGCGATGACAACACAAACGGTCTACACTTGGCTGACCATGAAAAATATGAAGCTCGCTTAAAAGTAGGCTACAACTTTTAAAACTCATTCTTGAATTTTCAAGTGGCAGGTTTGTTTATCAGGCCTGTCATTCCAACTTGGAGAGACTATGAAATCCTATCTTCCTTTATTTGCCATTCCCGTAGCCGCCATTACGTCACCGGCCTATGGGATTCAATATATGACAGTGGAACAGGCACAGCAGGCCTTATTTCCACAAGCCAGCGCATTTGCAGAAAATTTCGTGCAATTGAATGATGATCAACGCGATCAGATCGAAGCATTAAGCGATGTTCGTCAACGCTGGAAAAAACAAAAAGTTTGGAAAGCGATGCAGGCTGATCAACAGGTTGGCTGGTTTATTGTCGACAAGGTGATCGGCAAGCATGAATTTATCACTTATGCCGCCGCGATCGATATGAATGGCGATGTCATCGGCATTGAAATCATGGATTATCGGGAAACCTATGGCGGTGAAGTTGGCCAGGAAAACTGGCGCAAACAATTTGTAGGCGTCGATTTGAAGAGTCCACTCAAACTTAACCAAGACATTCAAAACATCAGTGGTGCCACCCTTTCATGCCGCAATGTCACCAATGGCGTTAAACGCCTACTGGCTTTGCATAATACTGTGCTACAAGCAGACAATTAACCGTTTTAATAACACTATGATCAAGCGCATGCGTCCCCTTTTGGGCACTTTTGTAGAAATCGGCTTTAACGCTTCTGGCGATTCAGAAATGGATCAGCGGCGAATCGAACAAGCCTTTTCCGAGATTGAAAACATTCAATCTCAAATGAGTTTTCACAACCCGAACAGCGATCTTTCAAGGCTCAATAAAACGCCCGGTGAATGGGTGGATCTGCCCAGTGAAACTATTCATCTGCTTCATTTAGCACAATCCCTTTATTTTGAAAGTAATGGCCTCTTCAATTGCACGGTTGGAGGCCACTTGGTGGATCAAAACATTCTCCCCACTCATTTCAGTCATGATTACAAGCCCATCGGCAGCGGTGATGATTTTGAAGTGAATGGCCTTTCTGCGCGCATAAACAGACCGATATTAATTACTCTGGACGGTATTGCGAAAGGATTCGCCGTTGACCAAGCCATTAATTATTTGATCGAAGAAAAGGTTGAATCCGGCTGGGTCAATGCGGGCGGCGACCTGAGAGTCTTTGGCAATCTTGAAATGCCTATTCATCAACGCAACGAACACGGCTATCAAAGTTTAACCAAGCTGAAAGATCAAGCCCTTGCGACGTCACGGGCAAACCGTTATGCTGACCCGAGTTTTCCAGGAGTGATTGTCAATCATAAAGGCCAAACGCCTGAGGCGGGAACGATCAGTGTTACCGCTCCGAGCGCTTGGATCGCCGACGCTTTAACTAAGGTTCTGGCACTCACACCGGAAAACGACAGAGAGGCGATTGCGAAAAAGTTTGGCGCGAATTATCTTAAGGTGTGAAATAACACCCAGTTAACAAAACCATTAAGAAACCCAGTCCCAGTTTTTTATCAAATTTAGAAGATACTACTCACGAAACACTATGGCCGGCTATCCAAAACATTTCATTTATCTCCTCATTTTTTTGGCGTTTTTACTGTTTGCCAGCGGCATATTATTAACGCCATCCGTACTGCTTTTCCGTCTTGAAATGGAATACAACTGGCTGTTTGATGGTCCTTTATCCCAACTTGCACAAGGCGGCTTGCGCCATGCTGTAACCGTGACTCACGCGATCGCAGGTTGGATAACGGTTTGGTTCATCGGCACACTCTGGACCATTCATATGCGTACACACTGGCGCAGAAATGAAAATCGAATGAATGGGGCGATCTTCACTCTGTTTTGGTTTATGCTGATCGTCAGCAGCTTAGGGATCTATTATTTTGGTGACCCGGATTGGTCGTTTTACAGCGGCATGGTTCACACCGGTCTTGGCTTGATGCTTCCGTTTGGCGTTTGGCTGCACCGGTTGGGCGGGCAGCATGCCTTGGCTAAATCTTGAACTTTACATTAGTTCAGTTGTCCCCAGCTTACAGTTTAATCGTCTTAAGGCTTTAGTCAGGGTTTGCCTGCAAAACTATCTGCAAACCCTTTAAAATAGTGGCCAGTTTTTTTATACAGGATTTACGATTGTGGAGCTTTTGAAAACCTATTTAGATCTGACCGTTTTCAGTTTGCTGGGGCTGATGGCCTTTATTGCACTGTGGTTTACCCTTGAACGCATCCTTTTCTATCGTAAAGTCCAAATTGAACACTATGCGCATCTTGAACTGCTTCAGGTGGATTTGACCAAAAACCTGACCCCGATCTCCATCATTGGTTCTAATGCGCCTTATATAGGCCTGTTGGGAACGGTGCTCGGGATTTTGATCACTTTTTACGAGCTAGGCCAGTTGGAAACCATTGACACCGGTGCGATTATGACTGGTTTAGCCTTGGCGCTGAAAGCCACGGCGGCCGGGATTGCTTTAGCGATTCCAAGCATTATGGCGTATAACGGATTGATGCGTAAAGTCGATGTTATCAGTGCCCAATACCGAGCACAGCAGGATCAATAAAGGCAGCCCAACCCATGCAAATGAAGCGTTTTGACACCATCAATGTCATTCCCCTGATTGACGTCATGCTGGTTTTATTGGCGATTGTCCTCACCACTGCGAGTTTCATCGTTAAGGACAACTTACAGATTGATCTGCCGGAAACGCAAAACACGCAAACCTATGTGCCGCCAAAAGACAAGCCGCCAATGACATTTAACATTGATGGCCAAAACCAGCTTTTCTTGGACGAAACCCCTTTTGAATATGCCGCCCTTTCTCAGAAATTAAGTCCCTTAGACAAAGACCAGCCGATTGTGATTCAAGTCGATAAAAAAGCGCAATTTGAATATTTTGTAAAATTGATCGACGCACTCAAAGCCCATGAACTGAATAATCTCAGCATTCTGACCAAGGCTGAATAACTCTTGAGCTCCATTTCTGACATGATGCGCTATGCAACCAGTTTTTTCATAACCATTTTGATCTATGCCGGCTTGGGATTGGGGATTTTCCTCTTGATGAATTCCACTCCGGACAAGACCGTTGCGCCTGTCAAAAGTGTTCCGGTTACCCTATCTATGTTTGAAGTGCCGAAGCCGCAACCGGAAGTTCAAGCGGCTCCTCAACCACCGGTCGAAATCAAGCAACCGATAGAAGGACCTATTCCGCAAGAGATCGTCGAACCTAAACCGATTCCCGAACCAAAACCGAAGCCGAAGCCTTTGCCAAAAAAAGAAGTTAAACCGGTACCGAAAAAAGAGCCTAAAAAAGTCGAGCCAAAAGTTACCCCTAAGACTGAACCCAAAGTAGAGCCTAAAAAGGTTAAAAAAGAGCCTGTTCTTGAGCCTGTCAAACAGGCAGAAACAAAAACGGTAGCGGCGCCACCAAAACCAGCGGTGAGCGAACCGGTTAAGCCTGCAAACCCCACTTATTCGGATCAGCAAATCGAAGCCGCTGAACAAGCTTATTTGAGTGCGCTGGCAACCCAATTGGCGAAGCTTGCTCAAGACTCCTACCCTAAACGCGCCAAACGTCGCCGCTGGGAAGGCACTGTCACCCTCTCGTTCACGCTGTTTCCCAATGGGCGGATCAGTGATGCTGCGGTTTTGGAATCATCTGGCAGAGTCATTCTTGACGAAGCCGCTTTAGAAATCATTGTCGATAAAATGCACGCGCGTTTTAAACCGTTTCCTAAAGAAGTCACACGCAGTCATTGGCCAATCCAGGTGCCCATCCGTTATGAACTTAGATAACGGATCGCCTTTCTCACACACCAATAATCAACAGGCCTGCCAGGTTTCAAACACGACACGTGCATTAGAACTCGACTCTTATCGTTATTTCCTGCCTAAAACAGTTATAATGCTCGACTTTAGTTTAGGGATGTAAGGAAATGAAAATAATCGGGAAAAAACTCGGTTTAATCGGTTCTATACTGTTTGGACTTGCGGCCATCACCTATGCGTGGGCTGAGTCTTCACACCCTAAATCCACTCCTGACTTTGCCAGCATGAAGGATGTTAAACAGAAAAAACAGGCTTTTTTCGAGTATTTATCGCCGTTTGTCGAACAAGCCAACCAGGCGATTCTGGAAGAGCGCCGCTATATTCAAAGTTTAGACTTTAAACACCTTAATGCTCGCCAACGTCTCAATGTGGCTCAACTGGTGAAGAAATACCGTCTGAAATACACGGAAATCACCCCGCAAACGCAGAAAACATTGCTGAAAAAAGTAGACATTATTCCGCCCTCTCTAGCATTGGCTCAAGCAGCGAACGAGTCATCGTGGGGCACTTCGCGCTTTGCCCGTCAGGCCAACAATTATTTTGGTCAGTGGTGTTTTACCAAAGGTTGTGGCCTGGTACCTTTACGCCGAAAACCGGGAGATAACCACGAAGTAAAGAAGTTTAAATCGGCACTGGAATCGATCAAAAGCTATATGCTGATGCTAAACAGTCATCCGGCCTTTAAGCCGCTGCGCGACGCGCGTTTAAGTGCACGCAGAGAACAGCGTTTGCCTAACGGACTCATGCTGGTGCATGGGTTGCTGCCCTATTCAGCGATGAAGCACGATTACGTCAATGCTATTGCTTCCATGATCCGTACCAATCAACTGGTACTGTTAGACAGCTAAAGGCCGATCTTTAAAGTGCAGGGATGTCTTCAGTCGGATAAGGAAGCATCGATTCATCGAGAATTTCCTCATGAAATTCTTCTACTTTGCCCTCGGCAATATCACTGCGCGCAAAACGCGCAATATGATAGAGCGCTTCCCCTTCATTGACTAAGGGCATTTTCATCTGACCGATCACAATGCCGCTGTTAGGAGAGTATATTTCCACTTCACTCTCACCAAACGGATCCGATATGACGCCAATCAGCGTTTTATTGGCATGAACCCGCGACCCATCATTCACCAATGAACGGAAAATACCGCTGTGTGGCGCTCTGACCCAGAAACTGGAACGTGCCAGCACCGGTTGAATTTTACGTTCCTGTTTTCTACGCGATTTGGATAACATACCCAACTCTCGCATGACATTAATAATGCCGCGAACACCGGCACGAATCCCTACTTCGTCAAAACGCAGTGCTTCACCAGCTTCATACAACAAAATCGGGATGCCTTTTTTGACCGCAGCCGCTCTTAAGGAGCCATCTCGCAGAGTAGAGTTAAGCATGAGTGGCGCACCAAAAGCTTCTGCCATTTTTCGGGTTTCAGGATGATCGAGATCCGCCCGAATTTGCGGAAGATTGCTGCGATTAATCGCACCGGTATGAAGATCAATGCCGTGCGTCGATTTCTTAACGATCTCCTTAAGAAAAATATTGGCTAGTCGCCCGGCGATGGAGCCTGAACTCGAACCGGGAAAGCTGCGATTGAGATCCCGCCGATCAGGAAGATAGCGGCTATGGTTAATAAAGCCATGCAAATTGACGATGGGAACCGTAATCAAAGTCCCCTTAAGACGCTGTAATGACTTGACCTTAAGTAACCTGCGAATGATTTCGACCCCATTGAGTTCATCGCCATGGATCGCAGCGCTAATGAATAACGTCGGGCCACTTTGGCGCCCACACCACACCTGAACCGGCATAATCAACTCACTGTGGGTGTAAAGCTTGCCAATAGCCAGATCGATGGTTTTGCGCTCACCAGGAGCCACTTCAATGCCGCCGATTGTAATGGGTTGATTACGCTTTGGCATCACCCGGTTCCTCGGGTGCGGGTGCGATTGCGTTTTTTATGGGCGTTCTTTTCGATGAAATCAATGATCATCCCGGCAATGTCTTTTCCAGTGGCCCCTTCAATTCCCTCCAAACCGGGAGAAGAGTTCACTTCCATCACCACTGGACCGTGATTGGAGCGGAGTAAGTCCACCCCGCACACATTCAAGCCCATGATTTTTGCGGCGTTAACCGCTGTCGCTCTTTCCGCTGCACTGATTTTAATCAGTCTCGCGCTGCCGCCTTGATGCAGATTGGAACGGAACTCCCCTTCTTTGCCCTGACGCTTCATAGCGGCAATCACTTTGCCACCGACAACAAAACAACGGATATCCGCCCCACCGGCTTCCTTAATAAATTCCTGCACCAGAATATTGGCTTTCAGTCCATTGAACGCCTGAATAACGCTGGTGGCCGCCGAATGCGTCTCGGCCAGAACCACCCCCACGCCTTGAGTCCCTTCCAGCAACTTGATGACAACCGGTGCACCCCCCACGGTTTTCAGCAGGTCGTCAACATCATCCGGCGAGTGTGCAAAACCGGTGACCGGCAACCCTACGCCTTTACGTGACAACAGTTGCAAACTGCGTAACTTATCGCGCGAGCGCGTGATCGCCACCGACTCATTTAACGGAAATACATCCATCATTTCAAATTGACGCAAAACCGCGGTACCGTAAAAAGTGACTGAGGCACCAATTCTCGGGATAACGGCATCAAAACCTTCGAGAATTTTGCCCTTGTAGTGAATTTCAGGGTTGACCGAATTGATGTTCATATAGCAACGTAATACATCAATGATCTGCACTTCGTGTCCGCGCGCCTGCGCCGATTCAACCAAACGGCGAGTAGAATACAAATTAGGGCCTCTGGATAGAATCGCAATTTTCATAGTGAATTTCCTTGTAAAAATGATTTGCGCGGATTGACAATAAAATGGCCTTTACGCAGTGCCGTGCGACCCAATAACATTTTAAAAGCCATGGTATCCCGGCTTGTCAGTGAAATGGGAATTCGATAATGATGTTCTCCGATTTCCAATAGAGTCTCGATGAAATAGCGATGGGTCACATTGCCGCCTGAATCGGTTACATTACGGCGATCCTGAACCAACGCTTCACAGGTTTGGATTTTCGACAGATCATGCTCATCAATATGAATAGAAAATCGCACCCACTCTTGACCATCACGATCAAAGGCATCCAGCTCAAAGGCATGCAGCGCCGAATTTTTTGCCCCGGTATCCACTTTGCACTTTAAGCGCCGGATACCTAATTCCGGCAATGCCACCCATTCACGCCAGCCGACATATTCACTCATAAATTAGACGCCCCTTCCAATAAGGTTACTCGAGACTCGACTTCTGTTCAAATTCATTCATACAAACTCTACCAATGACTTTACAATGGTTAGCAGTCGGTACACACTGTCTTAGAATGCTGCGCGAATCCCATTCTCTCAACGGATGCGTTGGTGCGCATTTTCTGACATTTTAAAAAGCGCAAGTTTAAAGTATTTTATTGATAAGCGTAATCGATTTTTAACCACTTTACGCACTCTGTAAACTGCCCATTACAACCGTGAGTAACCCAACAAGATGAAACCGTTTCAAATCTGGACAGGCCTGCTATTAAGCCTGCTATTCGCAGCCTTGCTGTTATCTTGGTTCAGCGTTTCAAAACAGTCTGCGTCAGAGAAAACTGGACAAGAAACAATTGATTTAAAAAATGGGATCGAATCTGAAGCAGATAAATCCGCCGCCACTCTTACCGATAAAGCTTCAAAGGAAAACGCCCCGCTTCAGAAACCGCTTATTCTCAATCTGGAGAATTTGCAGCTCTCGGAACCATCTTATTCCCAGGAGATTGGCCCTGTCAAACCTCAAAATCCAGAGAATAATGACCCCAATCCCAATGACCCAGTCACTTCGCTAAAAGATAAAGACGCTTCACAAAAATTACTGTATGGCTATGAAGGCAAAACACCTGAAGAAGAGCACCAGCTGATGCTAGGAGTGCAAAAAGACGATGTGACGATCAAAACCCAAATTAAAAAAGGCGACGACGAAACCGAAGTGCAGCATATTGAAATTGAAGTCAAGCTACCCAAGTAACTGATCTTCTTTAAACGTAATTTTCAGCTCACTCTGCATGGTGGTCATCCAGAGCTCGCCGGGACGGACTTCACACACATAGGGATAAGATAACCAAGCCCCTTCACATTGAGCCACCACTACCGGGTCAGACCAGTTTCGTCCGTCATCATTGGAGAAACGTACGGCCAGTTCTTCACGGAACCAGGAGGCCTTGACTTCGGAGAAAAGCCCGTCACGAAAGTGTCTCGCATCCAGGGCTCGATCGCTGAGCAGCGGAGTCAGCGGATTATAGGTCAACATCAACCTGCCCGATTGCAGACGGGTCAGCATCCCCGGTGAGCTTGAAGCCGGCAGCCCGGGCTGCACGGTTGTCCAACTCAGCCCCTTGTCACTCGAATAAGCATCCCAAAACCAGCCGTGATTGGTGCGAATGCAATACCAGAGGCGTCCGTCCTTCAATTCGGTCAATGTACCCTCATAACAGCCGCCATGATGCCCTCTCCCGCCAATATCCAAATGGTTGCTGGCCTGCCACGTCAGCCCTTCATCCTGAGACACCAGCGACAAGGCATAGTGTCGGCCGTTATCGTAATCCATATTCTGAGTGGTCAAAACGACTTCACCGCTACTGAGCTGTATGGCTGTGGTCATCGCCGCGGCATACCCCTTTAAAACCGGAATCGGTTCCTGCCAACTGCGGCCTCCATCTAAACTGCGCACCACCCAATGATGCAGATAGGCGTTTTTAGTCGGACGATTGACTTTTCGTCGCCAGTTAAAATGGTACTGGGCGGTATTGGCAAAAGACAGCAGCAAAACACCGGATTGCAAACATACCAGCGAGCGCGAATTACTGCAGGAGAAGTTGGATGATCGGAAAATGGGGTAGGCCTGCCAGGTTTTACCGTCATCGGCGGAAATCCAGGCCTGTTCATCATGAATTCCGACCAATTCGCCGCTTGCATTACGCGCAAACGGCCCCAAGGGTTCAATTTCGAGCGGCGTCACCTTGGGGTGCAGAAATACCGCAGATTCCGTCTTCGGTGCCAGTTGAAAGTTGAGTGGAATCTCGTCGTAACGAATCATAATCAAGGCATTTAAAATGGCTTAACCACAACGAAAATCAAAATTGCGATCGCCAGCAGCAATGGAATCTCATTCGCCCAACGGTAGTAGACACCGCTGTGATCCAAATGGCCCTCTTGCATCTCTTTCATGCGCGCTTTGGTCCACATGTGATAGACCAGCAATAAAATGACAAAAACGATTTTGGCATGCAACCAGCCCATGCCTTGCGCCAATGGGAAATAGGCGAGCCACAACCAAAGCCCGGTACCAATGGCCAGCATCATCATAATGGTCATAAAGCCATACAGTTTTTTCGCCATAACCGCCAAGCGGCGAACGTCCTCACCCGCTTCTTTACCTTCGACAAAGTGCACAAAAATGCGTGGCAGATAAAAAATACCTGCCATCCACGACATCATAAATAAGATATGCAGTGTTTTTAGCCAAGGGAAAAATTCCATAAAAAATCCTTCAATTTAACGCAATCGTTCGCAGTTTCTATTTTCAATCTGTATGATACGGGAATTGCAAACAATTAAAACGTAAAACTTAGGAATAAATCATGACTATTGCAAAAGATAAGGTTGGCTTAATTGAGTACACCTTGACGAATGAAGCTGGTGAAACTCTGGATGCATCAAACGGTAATCCCTTAGCCTACCTTCACGGTCACCACAACCTGATTCCAGGTTTGGAAAAAGAGTTGGAAGGCAAAAAGGTCGGTGATAAATTTACCACCACCATTGCTGCAGCAGACGCTTATGGTGAACGCCATCCGGAACTGACCCAAACCGTATCAAAAGATATGTTTCAAGGGGTGGAAGAGTTGGAAGTCGGTATGCGTTTTCAGGCACAATCAGAACAAGGTACGCATTCGGTAGAAATCACCGCGATCGACGGCGACCAGATTACGGTTGACGGCAATCACCCGCTAGCCGGCATGCCGTTAACATTTGACGTGGAAGTCGTTGGTGTCCGTGATGCAACTGAAGAAGAGTTGGATCACGGACATGCGCACGGCGAAGGTGGTCATCAGCATTAATCTAACTGGGTGGTTTAGCGCTTTTTATGGGGCCTGAACACATCCATTTAGATCACCTTGCAGGGTCTTAGCGGAAGCATGGAAAAGCATTTCCGGTAAGCCCCCATTCTTTCCTAACCAACCAGTATAGTTTCTACTCGTCCTGCCACGTATTTTCACTCGATTTTTTGCCTTGCCACGGCATCACCCACATCTGATACAGCGAAGTAAATAACATGACCGTTGACGCTAAGCTGTAACCCACCCCGCCAACGATGACTAAATAGGCAAAATTCGGATTAAGCTTGGTCAGCCACCAAGAGGCGATATCCACGATCAAAAACGCAAATGGGGTAAAGATCAGCAGCGCCTTTAACCACGGATGAAAACCGACGGCCATCGAAAAGATCAGGCCGATGAAAAAGAAAATAAAGGCAATGCCAAACAGGTGAATATGCGAAACACGTGTCAATGAGCTTACCTCTGCCCCTTGATCGACTTCGGCCACCTGCTTCATGGTTGGCAGTTGGGTAATATTCGGCAAAGACGGGATATGCGCATGGCACATTGCGCACTTGGCATCAACAATCGGTTTAATCGTTGGTTCCCACTCGGACTCCGGCGCTCCTTCCCGCGCCCATTTGATTAAGATGAGATTCTCCTGAGGAGTGGCTTTATCTTTCATGGAGCCGTACAGCTTGCTTTCCAGTTTGGAGCCCTTACGGTTGCCGTAATAACTGTAAACAATGTCATCGACCGACAATCCAAACTTGCCGTCTGCCATACCGTGCGTGAGCATGATTTGCGCCCCAGCCATGAGCAGGCCAAGGCCAACTACCAAAATATAGCCTGTAAATAATGCTTTTACCGATAGAGATAGGCTCGGAAGATTGAGCCAGGGAGAGTGAGTCTGCATGGGAATTCCCCTAGAGTAGGCGTTGTCAGGAAAATCGTCAGTGATTGCAGTACGTGCCCTTAGAAAGGCCTATAAAAAACTACGTACTCTTTATAGGATTTTGAATCAGATACTCGGGTAAATCAACCCAAAATGGTTAGGAGATTTTAACGCTCGATTAGGGCTTCTCAATCAAGTACTCTTCGTAATCCAAATCCCCTGTGTCCACCACCACTGGTATCGCCGTAATCCCAACTTTGGCTTTTTTGAGTGAATCGGCATCACCGGAAACCAAGGGATGCCAGTCCGGTAGTGGCTGACCGCGATAAAGCAAGCGGTAGGCACAGCTATCCGGCAGCCAATCAAATTCGGCTACTCTCTCACGCGTCAACTGAACACAACTGGGCACGTTGACCGAACGGTTTGCATAGTCCTTGCACTGCCCGGTTTGTACATCAGAATAAGGACAGATCACTCGAGTATAAACGATCTCTTCGGTGTCCTCGTCCTGCAGTTTGTTCAAGCAGCACAGTCCGCAACCGTCACATAATGACTCCCACTCTTGTTGGGTCATTTCATCCAAAGTTTTACTTTCCCAAAACGGGGCTTGGCTTTGTTTCATATTGATTATTTGAGCTTATTATTCATTCTATTTTAACGAAACTGGTTCCAGGGTTGTGACCAGGTTGCTATCGCTGTTTGACAGACAGCCGTTAAAAAGCGTTCCCCCACACTCGGTGGACAGACAAATTCATAGTCCTGTCCAAACAGAGAAAATTGCAGCGCATAAGCGTGGAGATAACCACGATCCTCTTGCTTTGCCTCATCCGCTTGAGCGTAGCGTGCATCTCCACAAATCGGTGCCGCCAGGCTTTTTAAAGCGACCCGTAATTGATGGGTTTTTCCGGTCAATGGCATCAGCAGAAACAGGCGTTCTCCCGGATTAAGCGGTGTCGAAATAAAGCGCGTAACTGCTGGATTTTGCAGCGTTTTACTTAATTTCCAACTGCCGCGACGGGCCGGTTGCATATCCCCTTTCACCCAGCCCTGTTTCTTCTTTGGCTTATGATCCGAAATTGCCAGATAAAACTTTTGCATCTTATGCTGAGCAAACAGTGCTTGAAAAGCCTGCGCCGTAGGTTTGTTCAGCGCAAAAACCAGCAAGCCTGAAGTCATTTTGTCCAGACGATGTACAGGATAAAGCTGATCCACTTGCAACTGCTTTTGAAGTTGCACCACCAGGCCCGCTTCAATTTCAGAGTGCATACCTAGTCCGGGTGGTTTGTCGATCACCAGAAAATGATCACATCGGTAAATTACAGGGATCAACTGAGTGCCCCAAGGTTGATAACTGTCATGCCTTTTGGATCCGTCTCCCTTAAAGCTGAGTGAAATAAAAATAATTTACCGATTATCCGCCAGCAGCAAGAATTCACTTTGCATCATCACTCGGCCATTGACGATCAACTCAATCTGATGCGCCCCCGGGTAATAACGGCGAGTTTTAAGCGGCTTAAACATGTGATGACATTCAAACCCTTGCTGGTCTGTAGCGCAATGAGTGTCGGCTATTTTATAGACTTTACGTGACCAACGTGACTGTTTCGTCACAAAAGAGATCGCATACTCTAGCCTAATATTTTCCAATGGGGTTAGATTTTGTAAACAGAAGCGAAAGCACAACGTCTCATTCAACCTGACTTCAGAGTCACATTGCCACTCGGTCAGGCATTCTGGTGCCAGCGGTTTAAGTCCAAGTAAATCCAGAGCGTCAATATTGCCCTGCTTGGTAAGTGTCCGTAAAGCGTGCTTAATAATCCATTGTGTGTGAGGATGAATGGACTCCCCCTGCCAACCACGGCACAAATCCACCACCCACCGTGGGTTGCTTTTAGAGAGATCGTTGAGCAGGTTGGCAACACTTTTACGAACATAAAGACTGTCATCCGCTTTTAGCGGTTCAATAATCGGCAGCAGTTGCTGTGGGTGTTCGGCAATCCAATCAAGCTGTTCGGCCCACGGAAGCCGGGGACGAATTCCCTCGCTGGCCAAACGCCGTAAATGCAAATCTTCACTGTGTGCCCAAACCTGCATCTGTTTTAACGTCTCTTTTGGAGACTGCTTTAAGAACACGCGAATGGCGTATTCGGAAGTATAGCCGCGCGTCAACATACCCAGCACTTGTATCGACTCTTTATAGCAGGCCTGTCCGAAACGCGCGACGTAATCCGGAAACACTAAATGAAACAGGCCACTAAAGTGCACTGAAACCGATTTTATGACGGATAAGGCTTCAAGGTATGGCATGGACAGATGAACCTGCATTTGCTCGCTGATATGCCGAACCCTCCTCATTAAAGGTCGCCGTGGCCATTCACGATCAAACACTGCGCTTACAAAGTGTTCAGGCGCAAAATCCGGGCAGGCCTGGGCTAAACAACTTGCCAGTTTTTCAACACTTTCCCGGTTAAACACCAATTTTAACTCTTCTGCCATATCTCAATAATTTCAATCAGTTAAATAATACTTTAATAATCCGGATCCGTTTGGCACACCGCTTGATATAGAGAAGCTGAATACATGTTTTACCGCGTAAACTGTCAATATTGTGACAGTTTGCAGTTTAATTGAAAGGAGGCGATGATGCCACAGATGAATACGCAACAAAAAGTTCAGAGTTGTCTGGAATTTATCGACGACCGCCTGGAAAATCATTCCGAACAGACGATTCGTATTGCGGAAGTGATTATTGAAGACATTAAAGAATTAACCCGTGCCTATCCGGTCGCACTTAAAAACGGTCAGCTAAAGGAACACCTGGAACGAGTGCGTCAAACCCAAATGAACTGGGTAACTCAGTTGCATGAGATGATTCTGGATCAGTCTGATCGTGATATTAATGTTCAGGTCATCTCGGCCTTGCAGAATTTTGTCAACAACTTGAACCAAAATGCGGTTAAACGCATTGATTTTGAGGTGCCTAGAGCCCTATCGAATACGCCTTATTCTTTAAAGAAGAGTATTAGTCAGCAGGAAATGGATCAATTAATGGGCCAGACCAGTCTGTTTGAATATACACGCACTCACTAACAGGCTCTCCTCCCCGTTTTCCCTTACTCAATCACTTCCAAAAAATGACCAGGCCTGGTTGTTTTTTGGAAGTAAACTCGCCATACTCTGTATGCCCCTTTTCATTGCGTTGGCACGCATTACTCGACTCACCCATACAATAAATCGATCTTATTAATACAAAGGCCTGTGCGTGTCTGTTGAACAACTCGTCTACATCGCATTTTTCATCGGCCTCCTGAGTGCCGCCTCTCTGCCTTTGGGCGCCTTAACCACCCTGATCTGGAGACCGGGTGACCGGGCGATTGCTTGGCTTATGGCCTTTGGTGCCGGGGCGCTACTTTCGGCTGTGACCATTGATCTGTTTGCCCCAGCGATTCATAACGGCTACTTCTTTGCATCGGCCATCGGCGCCATTACCGGCAGTCTGTTCTACCTGTTTCTGAACCACCAACTGAACGAACAAGGCGGCTTTTTAAGAAAAACCGCCACTACGATTCAGTATTTCCGCAACCGCCACAAAAAAAGACGTCAACGCCTGCAGAACTCATTGGATAATCTGCCGTTTTTTAAGGAGCTGCCCGATCACGAACAAGCACTCTTCTTAGAAGCCCTGCAAAGTGAGTACTATGCTGAAAATGACATCTTGTATCACCATAGCGACTGCAAAAATGCGTTTTATATCATTGAACATGGCACTGTAAAACTTCGTGACCCCGATCTCGGACTGAAAACCTTTCGGGCACTGTCTCATGGCGAAGCCTTTGGACGAATGGCGTTCTTTAGCAGTTTACGCAACGCGACGCTGGCTCAGGCGGCATCGGATCTGATGGTCTGGAGGCTGGATCGTCAAACCTTCAACACTATTCTCTCAAAAACGGACACGCTTCCTGAGATCCTTGCAAATTATGTCCAGTACAATAGTGAACTGCGTACTTATCTGCTGAGCCGTCATCGTATGAATGAAGTTCAAGCCAATAGTCACCTGCAAACAATCTGTGACAGCCTGCTCCATAGGCGTTGTCTGCCCGAACCTGAGTTGGAGGCGATGGATATTGAGCTGGCTTGGAAGCGGTTAATGCACGCCCGACGTTTTGAGCTTTTTGAGCACTGCGATGCAGCTCTAAAAGAGCTGATTGCCGGCAAGCTTGAACTCAGAACACTTTATGCCGGGCAAACCATTTTCAGCAATCGCAGCAAGGCTGACCGCCTCTATCTTTTAGAATCGGGAGAGGTTGAATTAATTGATCCCAATCTACAACGTTTTGGTTTTGAGATGTTAAAGCCCGGCGATTTTTTCGGTGCCAAGGCGTTCGTGGTTGGCGGCAAGCACAGTAACAGCGCCATCGCTAAAGCCGATGTTCGATTCTGGGTGTTGAACAAAAGCGATTTTTTATACCTTTTGCGCCAGCTTGACCCCCTTTACACCCACCTTAAAAACTATTTTAAAACCTCTGATATCAAACAGTACCTGATTCAGGAGCAGAAGCTTCCGGAAAGTCAGGCGCAGGAATGGCTAAAACGTTCACTTACCCGTCTGCTTCCGGGACAACTTCCCTCACTCGAGGCCTTGTCACATAGTTTTAGGCAGCACAAAGCCGCCTATCTGGCCATTTGGTTGGGGATTATGCTCGACGGTATCCCCGAATCCTTTATGATTGGCGCCCATATGACCGACGGCCACATGATCAGCATGAGTTTGATTGCTGCACTGTTTTTATCCAACTATCCCGAGGCTCTTTCCAGCTCCGCCAGTATGCGGGAGCAAGGCATCTCGTTCAACAAGGTCTTCAGCGCATGGTTTTTTCTTATGCTGATGACCGGCATCGGTGCGGCACTAGGCAGTTTGCTGTTAAACGGCGCCAATCTTATCAGTTTTGCCGTCATTAGCGGAATGGCGGCAGGCGCAATGCTGACGGTAATTGCGGAAACCATGCTGCCTGAAGCCTATCTTAAAGGCGGATCAATTATAGGGTTTGTCACCTTGATCGGATTCTTAACGGCAGTTTTGTTTAAGACTTTGGATACAGGGATGATGTAATCACATGGCGACCCATCATTGGCATTTTGAATTCCATCAGCGAATCGGTGAGATTGATGCAATCGCGTGGAATCAGTTGGTCAAAGAAAACGACCCGTTTCTTAATCATCATTTCCTACATGCATTAGAGGTGCATGAGTGTGTCGGCGAAACCTTTGGCTGGCTCCCCAGCCACCTAGCCGTTTATCAAGACGATAAACTGATCGGTGCAGTACCGCTGTATATTAAATACAACTCCTATGGGGAGTTCGTCTTTGACCATACGTGGGCGCAAGCCTGGCAACAGGTTGGCTTGCCCTATTACCCTAAATTGGTCACCTCCGTGCCCTACAGCCCAGTCACTGGCCAGCGATTTTTAACTCATCCCGATCTATCCGAAAACGATTGTGTAACCTTGCTGACAGAGATGCTGGAGCAGATTGAAGTCTTTGCCAGCCAGCACGGCATGAGTGGTTGGCACTGCTTGTTTGCAGAAAAAAATCAACAGGCCTGGTTGGAATCACAGACAGATATTCTGGTTCGTCACGATTGCCATTTTCATTGGTTTAATCAGGACTACCGAAACTTTGATGACTTCCTGGCCACACTGACCGCGAAAAAGCGTAAAAACATTCTTCAGGAACGGCGCAGTATCCAACAGTCGGGTATGCAGATTCGCACACTTAATGGCCATACCGCCACCGCTGAAGACTGGACAATCTTCAGCGAACTCTATGTTAAAACCTTTACTGATAAATGGAGCACCCCAACACTGAACGAAGGATTTTTTAAAGAGGTGGCTCAAGCCCTGCCCGATCAAACAGTTTTGATTATGGCAGAGGATACCAGCGGCCAATCCGTTGCTGGAGCCTTGATGTATCGAAGTGATAACACTCTATTCGGGCGCCACTGGGGTTGCTTTAAAGAGGTTAAAAACTTACATTTCGAGGCCTGTTACTACCAGGGAATCGAATACGCCATTAAACATGGATTAGCGCTGTTCGAACCCGGCGCGGGGGGAGAACATAAAATCGCACGAGGATTCGTTCCGGTTAAAACTCGCTCAGCACATTGGCTAACGGTGAATCCGTTTACTAAGTCGTTGCAAAACTTTTTAACCGCTGAGAAAGAAGCTACTCAAGCATACTGTGAAGAATGTTCTCAGCATGTCCCTTATAAATAAATGGCACATCAAATATGACAATATAAAATAAAAAAGGGCCAATAATGGCCCCTTTTTTATTTTGGACAAATTAACTTACATCTCACCGCCGCTGGCGCCACTGATATATGGTTCTTCTGTCGTTGTTCCTTCATCAACAGATGTTGAGGATGAAGTTATTCCACTCCTCGCTTCGATAATGCGTTTGGTTGCACTCAAGTTAAATGGCTTAAAAACACCAGTTTCGATGGAGTCGTCTTTTTCAAAACTTTCATCCAAACGGTATGCATTGCTGCCATCAGTGGTATACACCTGATATTCAATATCCAGTTTGCCGTCATCGTAGAAACCAAAAGGGACCGCTACATAAGGCGTTTGATCCCCTAAGGTTCCAGTAACAATATTCCCTAGCAACACTTCGGTATTCGCTTGACACTGGATCGTACCATTCATATCTCTAACTGGTTCGCCATAAGAGTCTGCTTCATATTTACAAGCGGCAACCTGTTCGGTTTCAGTATTCTTGATATAGAAATTCAACTGATCTTCATTCCAATACATCTGGTTGACCGCATCCGCACGCACCGAAGCGTCGAGGTAAAAATCACTGAATGTATTTGCAATATAACCACCTTGGCCATCGTCATAACCGCCAAACTCATATTGATACGTCAATTCACAAGCATATTCTCCATCAGAATCGACAGAACTGGTTTCAACCGTTGGGCACAAGGCAGAGAAACCGCTCAAGCTTTCGATATTGCCTAGGTGAAGTTGTGGCGTTTCACTGTATGCAAACTGATAAGCATAGTCTCCTTCTGCAAAGGTCACCGTTGCATTCTCATCACCATCAAAGTCGTCAATGATGTCATCGAGTTTAAACTCTTTGCCGGCTAAAGACATCTTAGCCACAGTGTGTACTTGCAAATTGTAACCATCTGGTGTTGTGAAACTTAAAGAACCATCAGCGTTTTGCGTAACTACAGAATGCATGATTTCATCCGCTGGATCCTGAGCCTCTAGACGTGTAGCAATATAACTCTCACTTTCAAGAGACAACGCGTCTTCCAAGCCGATTTTAGCTTGATAGAAACCGCTCTCTAACATTGCCATCACTTCAACAAATTCTTTGGTAATTTCTTGCTGTAGGGTTTCATCGTAGTCGTGATCCGTATTCACAGACATAAAAACTGCACCACCACTTGTTAAAGCATCAACAGCACTGATCGTTTCCGACTCGGCTAGCAAACTGAATTCTTTTTTAGAATCCTCAAAATCATCTGCAGTCATATTTTCGAGTTCGGAATCATCAGCATAAGCGGACGCTGCATCAGCAAAGTCCGTATCCACTTCACCATTTTCTTCAATTTGCGTTTTGGCTGAGGAATAGATCGTTGGAAGTTGAGCTGTAAGTGCATTGGCTACAATCAACTGAATCTCTTTAACATCATCATCGCTAATAGTGACATTCGCGGCTTGCAAGGTAGTTGTTAGGGTTTCAGTGAAGGTGGCTAAAACGCGCGCTACGATTTGCGCGGTTTGGTGTAATACTTTGTATTCATCCGCATCGGCTTCATTACCTTGGCCTGCTTCGATAAAGTCTTCATACAAATCAACTGTACTATTGGCGGATAGCCCAAGCTCAGTTTTTACTGTAGATTCAGCCTGTTCAGGCGTCATTGAAGGGTTAAGTTCCAGTTTGGACTGAACCATTGTGGTTAAGGGGCTGACAAATTCCGGTTTTCCGGCTGGAGCAGATAAAATAAACTCTTTGGTTACAACACCTCCAATATCAGTATCCACAGTCACATTAGGAATGACCTTTGCGATAATCGGTGCACTCGCCAATTGCTCTTGAGTCGCTTCAAATGAATAGGCACCACCTGCTCCGGTTGTGGCGCTTGGTTCGTCTGTATCACACTTTTTGTTAAGGTTTAGATCTAGGCAAACTTCCGCACCAATAAGATAACCATCAGCAACAATACCCGACACAGTGCTAGGAGTAGCTGTATTTTCAATAGTACCACTACCAGAACCGCCACCGCATGCCGTCAGTCCCAGTGACGCAGAAAACATAGATGTCCAAAGAATTTTCTTGCTCAAACGCATTAAGCATCCCCTCATACATTGATGATTAAAAATAAACTTTATTAAACTTAAAAAGTAAATTTAATTAGAGGAAAGACTACTAGAGCAAAACCAATAAGGAAAGAGTAAATTTTATTTACAGGGAAATTGTAACGAAGCTGTCACATTTATATACGTAAAAACCCGGCAAAAGCCGGGTTTTAAAAAGATAAGAAAATCGTTTTCAATCAGTGATGATCAGGTAATACCAGATTTAATTCCAATACCTCAAAACCATCCGCTTCATCCACTGAAATCTGCAACTTTTCATCATCAATATCGACATACTTGGCAATCACCGCCAAGATTTCTTCACGCATTTTCGGCAGGTAATCCGGTGCATTACGCTCCGAGCGTTCATGAGCCAATAAAATCTGTAAACGATCTTTAGCAACGGTTGCCGATTTCTTCTTTCGCTGTCCGAGTAAGTAATTCAGTAAAGCCATGCTGCCCTCCTTCTTACTTGCCGAAGAGCTTTTGGAACAGCCCTTTCTTCTCAGCTGTCAGGAAACGGTGCTCGATTTCCTCACCCAAGAAACGATCTACAATATCTTTATAGGCCTGCGCCGCCTGGGATTTTTCCTCCATGATTACCGGAGAACCCGCATTGGAGGCATTCAACACATCTTCTGATTCCGGAATCGCCCCGAGCAGATTGACGCTCAACAGATCAATCACGTCTTCAACCGACAGCATCTCTCCTGTTTCCACACGCGCCGGGTTGTAACGCGTCAGCACCAGATGTTCGACAATGGGACCTTCGCCGCTTTCAGCACGCTTGGATTTAGCCTGCAAAATCCCAAGAATACGGTCTGAGTCACGCACCGATGAGACTTCCGGGTTGGTAACAATCAAGGCTTCATCGGCAAAGTAAAGAGCCAGCTGCGCCCCTTTTTCGATGCCCGCGGGTGAATCACACACAATGTAATCAAACCCGGCTTCTTTCAATTCTTCAATCACACGCTCAACGCCTTCCTGGGTCAAGGCATCTTTATCACGAGTTTGGGACGCGGCCAGAATATATAAATTATCAACCCGCTTGTCTTTGATTAAAGCCTGCTGCAAGGTCGCTTCACCCTGTACCACATTGACAAAATCGTAAACAACACGGCGTTCGCACCCCATAATCAAATCCAAGTTACGCAAGCCGACATCAAAATCGATGACGGCCACTTTATAGCCTTTAAGGGCCAACCCGGTTGAAAAACTAGCACTGGTGGTGGTTTTTCCTACGCCCCCTTTCCCGGAGGTGACAACTACTACACGAGACACTCTGACTCCTTTATCTCTTTGACTGAACCGTAAAGCCACGCTTTACCTTCAAAACAAAATCCAAATATACCAAAGATAAAACAAATAATCGTAAGATCAGTCGAGCAATTTGAAATTTAACTGATCGTTACGCAATGAAACTTCAATAAAACCGTTTTTGTGGGCTGGCTCAATATCTTCCGCTAACTGATAAAGCCCGGCAATACAGACCAGTTCCGGATCTAACTTCTGGGCAAAGATACGGGCGCTGGTTTCACCTTGAGATCCGGCAAAGACCTTACCGCGAATGGTTCCATAAACATGAACGTTCCCGTCGGCAATAACTTCTGCCCCCGGATTCACCGAACCTAGAACAATTAAATCTCGATCCTTTGCATAGACCTGTTGGCCGGAACGTACTGCATTTTGCACCACCAGCGCCGTTTTAAGGCTTGGTGCCTCTGCACACTCTTTTGACTCTTGCTGTTGAGGGCGTTTCTTGACCTGGCTCTCTTCCCCGAACACCGCTAAACCGGCGTAATTGGCGTGCTCTTTTAAGGTTTCATCTTGTGTACGGATACCGATTGGCAGCATCTGTTTTTGATGTAAAAACTCTACCATTAACGCCAAAAAAGTCGGATCCAAATTGTCAACTTGGGGTTCCAACACCACGGGAATACCGACAAAAAAGTCTGGAGCCTGATTAATTTTATCGGAGAGCGCTTGTTTGGTTTGCTCGATATCGTTGCTGTATAGTTTAAGAACGGTTAAGGAAAGGATAGACCCTTTCAGGTCAATAATTTTATTCATAGTGTTTTGTAAATTACCTGAAACGCATCAAATAAGAGAGGAATGCACGCAGTTTACTGGAGGGGGTATAGGCTGTCAATTCAAGGCACGCAAAAGTGCTAAACAAACTTTCAAGGCCCTGGGAAAAACTCTTTTCAGCAGGCCTGTTCAGGTTACGATCTCATTTTTATTGTGATTAACGCCTCTAACCTGAACACGTTCAGTAAACCAAAAAAACAATGCAACAGTAAGTATGGCCACCGCATAACGACCGATCCAATCGTGCACCAGATAAAACTGTTCTGGGTAATCCATCACCACTAAAGTAATAAAAAGCATTCTTAAGGTATTGATCCCCACGAGCAAAATGTAACCGAAAAACAGCCACTTCACTTTTGCCCGAGTATAAGCAGGATAAGCCAGTATTGCAGCCGCATAGAGTAAAAACGGTGTCAGACCGTTGCATTCATGCAATATTTGCAAATGCACGCCATTCTGCAGAATCAGTGTATCTGCTTGAATCAAAACAGGTAGGTTAAATAGGGATACCCAGCTCTGGGTAATTGATATAGTCAACTGCGTTTGCAGCTCATTGATAACAAAAAAAGGGCTGATATCGGAAAAAAAGAATAAAAAAAAGAGCAATCCCATCCAGATGAAATAGCTTATTGAAAACCGTAACATCTGAATGGTGTGCCCTTTTAATTGTTGCTAAGCAGCGCTAGCGAGAAATCACTTAGACAGTTTGCGTCGAGCCACCAAAGCACCCAGACCCAAGAAGCCTAAAACCGTTGCCAGTAAACTGGTATTGTCATATGCGCTGAAAATGCCTTTACTGTCGCTGTCAGAGATGTACCCCTCCAAATCAGCCGGAGGCTGGTTTTCATCCTCAGTAAAGCCAGGTACATAATCCGTTTTGGTTTCATCCACCAAAGGAATCATTCTCAAGGTAAAAGTTCCATTGTCAGCAGTGACATCACCCACATCGATGATATAGCTCAACCCAAGGTTCAGTACATCCTCAATGCCGCCAATATAATAGGGCTCCTCGCTGGTGGCCCACGCTTCCAACTCTTCGGCAGTGGCAGGAGCGTAATCATCAGCCGCGCCTTTCAGCCACATATAATCTTCTGCTGCGGTATTCGGATTGTCCCCCCACCATGCAACCAAGCGGTCATCGGTCGCCGGATTGTTATCGAAGTCGTAGAAAATCCCTTTTGGTTCGTAAATACTTGGCAACCACTTACTGCCAAACAGGTTCTCATAGGTGTCCGACAGGACGGCACCGGATGTAATTTCATTTTTGGGCGCGACTGCTGTTTCTGCCGCATAAAAACCGGCTCTGGTTGTGTTATCAAAGAAGCCCGGATCATGCTTGTCGTCACCTGGTCCAAACAGACCAGCAGAGAACGTAGCCATATCATTTGCATCCCAGATATCGCCACCTTCAGGTTTTTCACCAACACCATCAGACAATTCTACTGTAGATGTTGTATTCGCAACAAAGCTCGTACCGACACCGCTGCCCACCTGCAGGGTAAAGCCTTTCAAGTGTTTATCAGTGTAGTTGTTCAGCTTTTGCAAAACCATATAACGGGTAGCGTCGCCCCCCTCGGGGTTCGCAGCATCTTCAACATTGAAAACCATATCGATAGCGACAGGACTACCTGAGCCGTTATCAGCAATAGAACCTGGCAATGCACTGACTTTAAAGCGTTTATGGGTTTGGAACGCACTGTCACACATGGTTGGGTTTACAACATTTGAATTTAACAATCCGTCATCCAACGTTGCTCCATCTGGCAAGGTCTTAGTGCCGTCAACATATTTTTCATCATCCGAAAAAGGATGAAACGACGTGCTTAAAATACAGCTCGCAGGCTTGCCATTAGCCATATAGACCGTATCCGTATCTGTAAGAACCTTAACCCCGGAAGGTTCACCAACCGGCCAATCTTTACCGGTCAATTTCGCCGTTGACGTATCCACATTGGTACCGTCATGAATAAAGCTGGCAAAAGATTCCCCTTCAACCATTGCGGAGTAAGTGCCTGTATCAGGATCAAAACTTTTAGTGGTGATCTCTTCGCCCGTTTCAGCATTTACAATTTTAACGGAGACATTTGAATGATCCCAACCACCAAATCCAAATTGAACTAAAGAATCAAAGTCATAAGCCTGTACAACGGAACTCTGAGTACCGACATTCGTCTCCTGAATCCCACTAATCCTATCCGCTTGGGCAGAACTCATGGCAGTCACGCAGGCTGCCGCGATCATACTTAATTTAAATAGCTTTTGTTTCTTCATCTCGTACCTCTTAGTCAATTGATTCACGACAACCTAATCAATAAATAATAGATTTCATGGATTCATTTTTAGTCGTTCAATTTAAGTATAAAATAATGCGTATTAAACAACATCCCCCTTTTGGGGGAAATTAGAAAATAATTACATTGTGATGAGAGCAATTTTGACTTATCTCAAGAAAAAACCGGTTTTTTTTGCTATGTTGTTTTTAGTTTTAAATTGTACGCTTACTTAGGAACATGACTTTTATGCCGTCGCACTTAACGCAATTACACAACTCGCCTTGTTCGAAATCTGTCGACTTTTCTGACAGTTTGAATGAAGTCGAAATTCTAAAAAAGCTTGCCCATATTCAGTCATGTTTGATCTACGGACACAGTTTGCAGGCAATATTGCAAACAGAAGTGCCTTTCATTAAAGCAGTGACAAATTGCAATATTATGGCGATTGCACTCACCCAACAGAATCATCTCAATTTCGAATTTGTCCTCGATAGCAATAAAACGTTTTTAAAAGGGTTAAAGCGTTTTAAATCAAAACCCTACCACATTGATTTAAAAAACTTTTCTGCCAGCTTTCAAGATTCTCTGACAAAACCGGGAAGCTATAAAAAGCTGGAGAGCTTACAAGGTTTTTTTGAAGGTCAACTTAACTCCATACAATGCCAGGCACTGGAAAAGCAGATTAAATTTGAGTCCGCCTATATCTTGCCTATTTTCTGCTATGAAGGAAATAAGATCGGTTATAGCATGTTTGTCTTTCAAAAAGGCCAACAGCCCAAACTGGATCAGTTAAATCAAATTCACACCTTGTTTCAGAGCCTAATTCAGCCTCTGTATGATATTGATAGTAAAACCTTTTATTCAAAATGCACCCGTGTCTGTACCGATATGCCACTCCTGACAGAGACAGAAAAACGGATTATCAAACTGCTTAGCCACGCAAAAACCTATCAGGCAACGGCAGACGAACTTAATATCAGTCTGAATACGGTAAAAACACACATGAAAAACATTTTTGCCAAATATCATGTCAATTCGAAACTGGCTTTATTCAATAAAATCAATAACAACGTTTAAAGACTTATAAAGTAACAGGCCTGGTCAAACCAGGCCTGTTTAGTGACAAAAAGTTCTAGGCAGTGCGATTAACGTTTGCCACCGCCTTTATTGCCACCGCCTTTATTACCCCCTCCCATAGAACCAAAGCCCTGAGAGTGCATAGCTCCCTGTTCAGTTCGATTGTTCTGCATTGCAGAACGCCCGTTTGCATCAGCGTTTTCTTTAATTTGATAACGCTTTTCATAGGTATATTCATGACGGTTTTGGTTTTGTATCGCCTGTGTTGTTTTTGGAACAGCAGGCCCCATCGTTTCCTGAATACGCTGTTGCGATTGAATTTGGGTCTGATTTTGAACGGCATCTGCTGCATGAACGCCTGTGGCATAACCCGCCACCCCTAAAATTAACGCAGCCAATGGTTTTATCATTTTCATATGATTTACTCCTAAAAATAATCAGTAAAGCTTTATCAGAACTCAGACCATATTAGAAATGGTATTTTTTCCCATGTCAAGCACTGTCTCTAAAAAATGAGAATAAATACTTAGCAATATAAAGACAGGGCATTGACATTGTGAACAAATACTTGATTTATCGATCAAGTGGATTTTTAATTAAATTCTGACAGGAGTGCAAACAAGCGTCCTGTAGCTCTACAAGGCTGAGACATGGATAGTCGATATAAACACCCTTCTCTCCCGGAAGCCGAAAAAACCCTTTCCTTTATTTTGGATATTGTTTCGGAAGGCATTTGGGATTGGAATGCGGAAACCGGAGAAGTAAAGCGGAGTCCGGGCTGGTATCGGATGTTGGGGTATGACGTCCACAGCCTGGAAGAAAACGTGATGACTTGGGAAGATGCTATCCATCCCGAGGATTACCCTGCGGTAATGGCCCATTTCGAAAACTACATCCAGGGCAAAACGGATCAATATCAGATTCAATACCGATGCAAAAAAGCAGACGGTTCCTATCTTTGGATTGAAGATTCCGGCAAAATTGTCGAGCGCGATGATTCAGGCCAGGTAAAGCGCATGATCGGAGCCCATACCGATATCCATAAAGCCAAAACTGCGCAACAAGAACTCGAGCAAAAAAACCTGATTTTAGCCTCGGATAATGCCAATTTAGAAAAAGTAATTCAAAAACGTACTCTCGAGCTCGAGCACCTCAATCATGAGCTTGAAGAAAAAATTAAACTGGCGGAATACGGTGCGCGACATGACCCCTTAACTGGACTTTATAACCGCCGCTGCTTTGAAGAAAAACTCGAGGCCGAAATCAACCGAGCTAAACGTTATTCCCAACCGATGAGTGTGGTGTTATTGGATATTGATGACTTTAAGCTAATTAACGATGATTTTGGACACAGTGCCGGAGATCAAATCCTAAAAGCACTCGCCCTCTTTCTCAATGAGCATACTCGTGAATATGACCTCATCGCGCGCTGGGGAGGTGAAGAATTCATTATCATTATGCCGAATACTAACTTGCAGCAGGCTTTCGATAAAGCGGAACGGCTTAGGCTGGGCATTGAAAACCAAACGCTGATGGATCAGGCCAAGATCACTTGCAGTTTTGGGGTAACGGAATATAAAAGTACCGATACTTACGACCAGATTTTTCAAAGAACCGATAAAGCCCTCTATCAAGCCAAGCACCTTAACCGGAATAACGTGCAAATAGCCTAACTTAACGCTTACTTTCTCCAGTTTAGAGAATGAAATAGCACTCAGCTCATTTTGAGCCAATCAAAACAGCAAACCAGAATAAATGATGTAAAAAAAGAATGGTGCCCAGGGCCGGAGTCGAACCGGCACAGTGTTTCCACCGGGGGATTTTAAGTCCCCTGCGTCTACCAATTTCGCCACCTGGGCATACAGATATAAGTGCAAAACACTTATAAAAAATCGAATCACCAAATAGGATTATCCAAACAGGATTATAAAGGGTGATAAAAATGGAGGCGGAACCCGGAGTCGAACCGAGGTCCACGGATTTGCAATCCGCTGCATAGCCACTCTGCCATTCCGCCATATTTGGAGCGGGAAACGAGGCTCGAACTCGCGACCTCAACCTTGGCAAGGTTGCGCTCTACCAACTGAGCTATTCCCGCTTGATGAGGGCGTATTATAGGGCTTTGACGCTGAAGGTCAAGCAATTTTGCAGTAATTTTACAAAATTGGCTTTATTGTGACAAATACGCAATTCCCAAGTATTTATTGGATGGCTTAGAGGATGGCTAAGCCCCTGCTTTTTCGTCATTTTACGCTTAAAAAAAACGGCTCCATCACGAACCGGATTGGGTTGAGCGCACAATCTCGGGTAATGCCGCTTTGGTGTATTGCACCCAGGTAATCACAGTCAATAGCGCCGCAAAATAAAGCATTGGAAAACCGAGTTCGCCCCAATTTACCCCCCAAAGCTCCCCTCCATAAAGCAGCCAGGTTAACGCCGCTAATTGTGAAGCCGTCTTCACTTTACCCAATTTAGACACCGCCACCACTTCACGGGCATTATTCTCAGCCATCCATTCACGCAGTGCGGAAATCCCGACTTCACGCATCATGATTACGATCGCCGAGAGCACTACCCACAAGTTATCATGGTATTCGGCGGCCACGACAATCAATGCTGCCGCGACAATCAACTTGTCCGCTACGGGATCCAAAAAGGCTCCGAGTTTGCTGTCCGATCCTAGCTTGCGCGCCAAATAACCATCCAGCCAGTCGGTAATTGCGGCAATCATAAAAGCCAGGCCTGCCCAAAAACGCGCATCTTCAATCGGGGCATAATAACAGATTAGAAAAACCGGAATCAGAACCACGCGGCTCCACGTCATGATCATGGGAATGGATTTAAGATTCATCGAACTGAATTACTCTATTTATAGGATTTCTCAGGCCTGGAGGCCTACTGACATTAATATTCATTTTTAACAATTGTAAAATTGCGCGTTAATACTACCATGTTTATTTCGGTTAAAGGAAAGATTACGCCTAAAGGCTTACGCACTGCCGTGAAAGAAATCATAGATCTTTTGTGCCTTGTCCAGGCTGACCCCCTTAACCTTTGATAGTTCATTCACCGATGCATCTTTGACTTCGTTCAATCCACCAAAATGCAGCAGTAAACTTTTACGCGTTTTAGGACCGATCCCCTCAATCTCCTCCAAGGCTGATTTGGTTTGTGCCTTGCCGCGACGCGTTCTGTGAGAGGTGATCGCGAAACGGTGTGCTTCATCGCGAATATGGTTAATCAAATGCAACGCGATATCGTCCGCTTCAAGGTCAATACCCTCCTCATTGTAGGGAGTATAGAGAATTTCCAGACCTGCCTTACGTCCCTCTCCCTTGGCGACCGACACCAACGGTACCGATTCCAGCTCCAGGGTTTTCAATACCTCAATCGCTTGATTCAGCTGCCCTTTTCCGCCGTCCACCACAATCAAATCGGGCAAAGCCCCACCCTCTTTTTTGATTCGACTATAGCGGCGGCTTAACGCCTGGTGCATTGCAGCGTAATCGTCCCCCGGCTGAATGCCTTCGATATTGAATTTACGATAGAGCTGGGTATTCGGCACTCCGTCAGTAAACACCACGCAGCTGGCAACCGTATGGGCCCCTTGAGTATGGCTGATGTCGAAACACTCCATATGTTCCGGCATCCTGGACAAGGCAAGTGCCTCCTGCAATGCGACAAGACGTTCTTGTTGCGTCGCTTTTTGCCCTAAATGCTGCTTCAACGATGTAATCGCATTGGTTTCGGCCAGCTGAACCAGACCTTTGGCGGTCTGCTGTACCGGATGTTGCAGCTTAACTTGGCTGCCGCGTTTATCGGTAAGCCATTTCTGTAGCAACGAGTGCTCGGATAATTTCATGGGCAGCAGAAGAATCGCGGGTACCGGATGCGCTTCATAATGCTGAGCAATAAACGCGCTCAACACGGCATCAGCATCCGCCGACTCGCCCAAACGTTCAACCTGTTTGGGAAAGAAATGCTCACTTCCCCATAAATTGCCGCCGCGATACATCATCAAGCAGACACAAACCTGGGAGGCCTGCTCAGAAATCGCCAGCACATCCATGTCTTTGGAGCCGGGCTGATTAATAAGGTGCTGGCTCTGAATCGCGCGCAATGCAGAAATCTTGTCTCGATAAGCAGCAGCCAGTTCAAATTCCAGCGCTTCCGAGGCCTGTTCCATTTTATGTCCCAACTCTTCAATCACATCAAAACTCTTACCTTCCAGAAACATCAGAGTATGACGTACATCCTCGTCGTATTCCTGTTTGGTCACCAGTCCGTCAACACAAGGGCCGGAGCAACGCTTGATTTGATACTGCAAACAGGGGCGCGAGCGATGGTTAAAGACACTTTCCGCACACTGACGCACCGGAAAGATTTTCTGCAAGGCCTGCAAGGTTTGATGGACCGCCGCCGCATTGGGAAACGGCCCATAATATTTGCCTACCCGACGTTTGGCGCCGCGATGGTAACTTAATGAAGGAAAGGCTTTGGCTGTAGAAACAAAGATATAAGGATAGGACTTATCATCCCTAAAAAGAATGTTGTATTTCGGCTTGTAACGCTTGATCAGGGTGTTTTCGAGAATCAGTGCTTCGCTTTCAGTATCGGTGATGGTTACCTCGATATAGGCGATCTGTGTGACCATACGCGACGTCTTGATCTCATCATGCGACTTTTTAAAATAACTCGATACCCGGCGCTTAAGGTTTTTGGCCTTCCCTACATAGATGATCTTACCCTCGGCGTTGTACATGCGATAAACGCCGGGACGCTCGGTCAGTTGCTTCAAATAAGCGTTAATATCGAACGCTTCAATCGCTTTACGCTTAGTGTCATCCAGCGTATGCTGACTCTCTGCGCTGATCAGATCGGTTTCCTGCACATCGGAATTAAGGCGTTTCTCTTTGTGATTGACTTGGGTCATGAGTTTTAACGAGTTAAAATGCCTGAAAATGAATAATTAATACATTATAAAGGATACAGAATGGAATACGGTCCTCAAAACAACCCAGACCAAGACCCGCAAGGCTTTAAACGTCTCGCCGGAGCCGTTGAATCTCTCGTCAAGCAAGAACGGTGGTCGCGGCGTTTTGCCAACTTGCTCAAACTTGCCGTTGCGGCCTATATTGTGTTTTTCATTTTCATCGCCATTGACAATATGAACAATATTGAAGAGCTGGAAGAACTGGCTAACGGCAAAGAGCACGTCGCGGTGATCAAGTTGGAAGGTCCGATCATGCCCGGCTCCAAAATGAGTGCCGAGACATTGAACCCGCTTTTACAGAAAGCCTTTGCCAACCCAACCAGCAAGGCGGTGATTATTCAGGCGAACTCGCCTGGCGGAAGCCCGGTTCAATCCGCCATGATCAACGACGAAATCACCCGTTTGAAAAACCAGTACAACAAACCGGTGTATGTTGTCGTTGAAGATCTGTGTGCATCAGGCTGTTATTACGTCGCGGTCGCTGCGGATAAAATCTATGCCAACCGCGGTTCGATGGTCGGTTCCATCGGCGTACGCATGGACAGCTTCGGGTTCACCGAATTGATGGACAAAATGGGGATTGAAAACCGCTCGATGCACGCTGGCGAGCACAAAACCTTCATCAACCCGTTTGCCCCCAAAGACGAAGAAGGCCGCAAATTTTTCAAAGAGCGTATTCTGGAGCGCACTCACCAGCAGTTTATTGAAACTGTGCGTGCCGGACGCGGCGATCGCATCAAGGAGAACGAGCTGACCTATACCGGCCTGGTTTGGTTGGGTGACGAAGCGGTTGAAAACGGCATGATCGATGGTTTGGGTGACATCGGCTATGTTCAGCGCGAAATCGTAGGCGTCAAACACCGCAGAGTGTATGAATCCGAAAAATCCTTTATTGAAGAGCTGATGGGCGACATCAGCTCGGAAACCTCAAGCAAGCTGGCGCTCTACTTCACTACGCTTCACTGAGCGTGATGAAAACAATCAGGCCTGATCCGTTTTAGGTTTTAACATTCAACCAGGCCTGTTCAAAATTAATCCTCTTCCTGTGACTGAATTTCAGCCCATAAAAAAACCCGCTTGGAGATGATCTCCAAGCGGGTTTTTATTGCCAAGTGGCAGATTACAGACCGTAACGTTAGGCTACCGCCACCCCAATATCCGCCAAGGATTTAGGGGATTCGACTTCATAATCCGCCATCTCATCGAACTGCAGGTAACGGTAAATGTCATCTGCCATAGTATCCAGCATCGCCACCGCTTCCATATACTCTGAAACATTTGGTAGCTTACCTTTTGCCGCACAAACAGCCGCCAGCTCGGCAGACCCCAGATAAACGTTAGCGCCGTTACCTAAGCGGTTCGGGAAGTTACGTGTTGATGTCGAGAACACCGTTGCGCCATCCGCTACACGTGCCTGGTTCCCCATACACAATGAACAGCCAGGCATTTCGGTACGTGCCCCCACTTTACCGAACGTGCTGTAGTAGCCCTCTTCGATCAATTGACGCTCATCCATTTTGGTCGGCGGCGCAATCCACAGACGGGTCGGCACATTGCTCATGCCATCCAGTACTTTACCGGCGGCACGGTAGTGACCGATATTGGTCATACAAGAACCGATGAAGACTTCGTCGATCTTCTCCCCCGCCACTTCAGACAGCAGTTTCACGTCGTCTGGATCGTTCGGGCAGGCTACAATGGGTTCCTTAATTTCGTTCAGGTCGATTTCAATCACTTCCGCATATTGTGCGTCGGCGTCCGCTTCCAACAACTCTGGATGGTCGATCCACTTCTGCATTTCGTCACGACGGCGCAACAAGGTACGCGCATCCTGGTAACCGTTCTCGACCATCCAGTCGATCAACGCCATGTTCGACTTCAAATACTCGATGATCGGTTCTTTGCCAAGCTTGACCACACAGCCGTTGGCAGAACGCTCGGCAGACGCGTCAGACAGCTCAAACGCCTGCTCCACTTTCAAGTGCTCAAGACCTTCAATTTCCAGCACGCGGCCGTTGAAGCAGTTGATCTTACCTTTCTTCTCAACCGTCAACAGGCCTTGCTGAATCGCGGCATACGGAATGGCATTGACCAGATCGCGCAAGGTGATGCCCGGCTGCATTTTACCTTTGAAACGCACCAATACCGATTCCGGCATATTCAACGGCATGACCCCTAGTGCCGCCGCAAAAGCGACTAAACCGGAACCGGCCGGGAAAGAGATCCCGATCGGGAAACGCGTGTGTGAGTCCCCACCGGTACCCACGGTATCCGGCAATAACAGACGGTTTAACCACGAGTGGATCACCCCATCTCCCGGACGCAATGCCACCCCACCACGGCTGGTCATAAAGTCAGGCAGCGTATGCTGCAGCTTGATATCCACCGGCTTAGGATAAGCGGCGGTGTGACAGAACGACTGCATCACCAAATCGGCAGAGAAGCCCAAACAGGCCAGCTCTTTCATCTCATCACGCGTCATCGCTCCAGTGGTGTCTTGAGAACCAACGGTGGTCATATGCGGTTCGCAAAACATTCCTGGTCGAACACCCTCAATACCGCACGCCTTACCCACCATTTTTTGCGCCAGGGTATAACCGTGATCCGCTTCAGACTTGTCCTGCGGACGGATAAACAGATCAGAAGGATCCATCCCCAATGCTTTGCGCGCTTTATCAGTCAAACCACGACCGATAATCAAAGGCACGCGCCCACCAGCACGGACTTCATCCGGCATGGTGTCAGGGGCCAATTCAAAGGTAGAAATCGTGTCACCCGATTCATTGGTAATCTTGCCTTCGTAGGGGTAGATCGTAATCACATCGCCCATATTCATTTCAGAGACGTCACATTCAATCGGCAAAGAACCGGAGTCTTCGGCCGTATTGAAGAAAATCGGCGCAATCTTACCGCCAAGTACCACCCCGCCTTGGCGCTTGTTAGGCACAAACGGAATATCGTCACCGAAATACCACATCACCGAGTTCATCGCTGACTTACGTGAAGAACCGGTTCCGACCACGTCACCCACATAAGCCACAGGATGGCCTTTGGCTTTCAAAGACTCAATCGTTCCTTGAACATCGTCCATACGTGCCGCCAGCATCTCCTTGGCATGCAATGGAATGTCAGGACGGGACCACGCCGCGGTGGCCGGAGACAAGTCATCGGTATTGGTTTCACCGTCTACTTTAAATACGGTCACGGTGATGCTTTCCGGCATCTTCGGTTTATTGGTAAACCACTCGCCTTCCGCCCAGGACTTCATGACCTGCATCGCATAATCATTGGTTTTCGATTTTTCCGCCACATCGTGATACGCATCGTAAACCAATAGCGTTTTAGAAAGCGCTTTCACCGCCTCTTCAGCCACCGCCGCGTTGTCGCTGTCCAACAGCTCAATCAACGGCTGAACGTTATAACCGCCTAACATGGTTCCCAGAAGGAAGGTCGCTTTTTCCGCAGAGATCAGATCCACCGCGACATTCCCCTTGGCGACATCCGCCAAGAAACTCGCCTTAACGTAAGAAGCTTCGTCCACGCCTGGCGGAACGCGGTTGCTTAACAGCTCCAAAACAAACGCTTCTTCTCCGGCTGGTGGATTCTTAATCAACTCAACCAGCTGTGCAGTCTGTTCAGCATCCAGTGGCAGCGGAGGAATTCCTTCCGCTTCACGTTCGGCGACATGGCTACGATAGGCTTCTAACATAGGGGGTCTCTCCTAAAAACAAAAATAGAAAATGAATTGCGATATAATACCACACCATTAATTTCAGATAAAAAGGGTTAGCTAAAATGTTACTTTCGGAATTAACCGCTATTTCACCTGTTGACGGTCGTTACGGAGCCCGCTTGGGTAACCTCAAAGAGATTTTCAGTGAATACGGCCTGATCAAAAACCGCGTTAAGGTAGAAATCCTGTGGCTGCGCATGTTAGCCAACCATCCGGGCATCGGCGAGGTTCCAAAATTAAGCAGCGAAGCGGAAACCCATTTAATGAAAATGGTGGATGAATTCACTCTCGAAATGGCGCAACGCGTTAAAGAGATTGAAAAAACCACCAACCACGACGTGAAGGCGGTGGAATACCTGATTAAAGAACATTTCGCCGACAATGCGGAACTGAGCGCGATCAGTGAGTTTGTCCACTTTGCCTGTACCTCTGAAGACATCAACAATCTGGCTTACGCCTTAATGCTGAAGGATGCCCGTGAAAACGTCATCATTCCTGAAATGGATAAAGTGATCGCCAAGATTGCGGAAATGGCTACGGAAATGGCGGACATTCCAATGATGTCGCGCACTCACGGTCAGCCAGCCTCACCGACCACCGCCGGTAAAGAGTTCGCCAACGTCGCCTATCGTTTGCAGCGTCAGGCCAAGCAGCTCATGAATGTGCAGATTCTCGGTAAGATCAATGGTGCGACCGGTAACTACAATGCCCATTTGGCCGCGTATCCGCAAGTCAACTGGTACGAACTGTCCGAACAGTTTGTGCAAAGCCTGGGACTGGGTTGGAACCCCTACACGATTCAGATTGAACCGCACGACTACATTGCCGAATACTTCCACGCCATCCAGCGTTACAACACGATTTTGATCGATTTCGATCGTGATGTGTGGGGTTATATTGCGCTTGGTTTCTTCAAGCAGAAGACTGTGGCCGGTGAAATCGGCTCTTCGGCGATGCCGCACAAGGTGAACCCAATCGACTTCGAAAACTCCGAAGGGAACCTGGGAATCGCCAACGCGATCTTTGACCACCTGGGCCAAAAACTGCCCATTTCCCGCTGGCAGCGTGACCTGACCGACTCGACCGTATTGCGTAACTTGGGGGTCGGTGTGGCGCACACACTGATCTCATTGCAAGCCACCATGAAAGGTCTGGGCAAACTGGAAGTGAACGCTCAAGCGATGGCGGACGACTTGGACAGCAACTGGGAAGTGTTGGCTGAAGCCATTCAAACCGTCATGCGTCGCCACGGTTTTGAAAAACCTTACGAGCGTCTTAAAGACCTGACTCGGGGTCAGCGCGTAAACAAAGAGATTATGCAGAACTTCGTTGACGGTTTGGAAGGCCTGCCTGCGGAAGCCAAAGAGTATCTGCGTAACCTGACGCCGGCCACCTATATTGGTAACGCGGCGCAGCAAGCGGCGAACATTGAATTGGCATTGACTATGGTCAAGGGCCGCTAATCACGCACCGTTCACGCCTTAAATGAGAAGCTTCTGTGTTGGAGAACAGTCATGTGCAAATTGCACACTCCCTTTTCTCCGCCTTGAAACTTCGCCATTTTAAGTGCGACCAGTATCGTGATTAGTATTGAACGATTCAACTAAAGCCACTTTAAACCCACCAGGCCTGGTGGGTTTTTTATTTGATCAAAATAGGTGAGTCCGGTTTATGATTCAGTTCCAGGATATTGATTTACCCACTTTTTTAAAAGAGTACTGGCAAAAGAAACCTTTGGTGATTCGTAATGCCCTGCCCGGGTTTGAAGCGCCGGTGTCCGCCGAAGAATTGGCCGGACTGTCTCTGGAAGAAGAGGTGGAAAGCCGAATTGTCATTCAGCATGGCGAACAGGATTACGAACTGTTAAAAGGCCCGTTCGACGAAGCCACCTATGCGCAACTGCCGGAACAGAACTGGACCCTGCTGATTCAAGGCATGGATCGTTTGATTCCGGACGTCACCGACATTCTCAACGACTTCGATTTTCTGCCGCGCTGGCGCATTGACGACATTATGGTCAGCTACGCCACCACCGGCGGCAATGTCGGCCCGCATTTCGACCATTACGACGTGTTTCTGCTGCAAGCCGCCGGAAAACGCCGCTGGCAATTGACCTCTCAAGACTGCGACGAAACCAACTACATCGAAGGCGTGGACCTGCGTCTAATGAAAACCTTCAAGGTGGAAGAGGACTACGAGTTTGCAGCCGGTGATATTCTCTACCTGCCGCCCAAATGGGGGCATCACGGCATCGCCTTAGATGACGAATGCATGACCTACTCCATCGGCTACCGCACCTATCGCGGCCAGGAGCTGTGGGACAGTTTCGGCGATCATCTTTCGGAAATGGAGCGTTTCAAACAACTGTATGTCGATCCTCAGTGGCAGGCTGGTCTCAATCCGGGCGAAGTCACCGAAGCGGCGGTCGATCAGGCCCAGGCACTGTTGCAATCCATTCTGCAAGACAGAGGCCTGCTCAAAACCTGGTTCGGACGCTTTGCCACCCAACTCGATCAGGTCGCGGCACAGCAACTGCCGGAACCCCTGAGCGAAGAGGAAACGCCAACCATTGAAGACTTTGCCGGCGCGTTGCTGGTTGAACACGGCCTGATCAAAGACCCGGTGTGCCGCTTTGCTTACACTGAAACAACTGACCAACCGGCACTGTATATTAACGGTGCCATTTGGAACGATTTCGGTGCTCAGCCGGAGATGACCCGCAAACTCGCCAATCAGTCGTTTTTAACCCAGGATGAACTCGCCAGCCTCGTTCAACATCAAGGCAATTTAGCGTTGCTGTTTGATCTGTGGAAACTGCAATATTTGGTGTTTATTGAATAAATAAAACCATTAATTCATCCCATTCTAAAACTGAGCAGGCCTGTTGAGTTTCAGAGATCAACCAATCGAAACGAGGCATGTCTGGTTTCGGCCATTTCTCATTATGCAGGTAATGAGATGCCTAAGCCGCTTAATAAATAATAGTAGGCAACCACGGTTAATACTCCTAGTCCGGCAATCAGAATGGTGCGGTATTTCAATCCATGACGATGGTGCTGAATCCGGTCCTTATGGGAAGTGACATCCATCATTTCATCACCAAAATAGATTGATAGAAGTGTGCCTAGCGCGCTTAAAATTAAAATGCTCCAATAGGGATAAGGTGACGTCAGAATATGCTTAAGCAAGCGGGTTAAAAAGGTTAAGTCGTAGGAATCCGGGGTCGTAATCAACATAAATGCATTAAGGCCAACGGCTACAAACCAGAGCACAACCTGCGTGATTGACATCTTAATGTTGAACAAAAGGCGAATTGGAAACGCCAGAATAAAGCCGCCATCGGCAATAGGGGTACATAGAACAAAAAAACTCCAGGTCAGCAAGGTGACCGCCAACCCCGCAGAGCTCCCATATTTCCAGCTAACATATAAAAAATAAGCTACCAGAATCAACGCAAGAGCGATAAACTTGAGAAGCGTTTCTTTATGGGTTTCGTGCTTGATATGAAACTTTTCAGCTTGTGGTTCTATGAAAAACATAAGCAATTCACTTTTGTCTACAACGCAATGAAATACCAATATAACACTGTTCGTTATTTTTTAAATCGTATAGAGGTTGCTTATACTTCTTCTCGTTGAAAATATGTATGCTCTTATGAAGACCTATCACCTGGAACGCTTTGTTCAAGCCCAAGAAAACATCTATGCTACGGCCCTTTCGGAACTGAAAGCAGGACGTAAGCGTTCCCACTGGATGTGGTTTGTATTTCCGCAGATCGACGGTTTAGGGCACAGTGAAACCACGCGCTTTTACTCGATCAAAAGTCTTAAAGAGGCTCAGGCCTATCTAAACCATCCATTGTTAGGCCCGCGTTTACTCGAATGTACCCAAGCAGTATTGGCCCACCCGGATTCGACACTAATGGAGATTTTCGGCAAACCGGACAATAAGAAGTTTTGTGCCTGTATGACCCTGTTTGAATCTGTTGCCGAAAACAAAACCTTGTTTAACTCCGCCATCCAGCAATTCTGCAACGCTGAACGCAGCCAGAAAACCATGGATATTTTGCACCCCCTATCTTAGCCCTCTTTACCAATCTGGCACGGACAGTCTTGAAAAAATGTACCACTGCCTCTAGATAAGCTCAGTTGGATTGGTCACTTACACTATAATTCACTATCAATTAATACAGTCTCATTTTGAAGTGTTTGAAAACAAGGATTGAATCGATGCAACCGATGATTATTGACATTACGGCCGAAAATTTTCAGGAAATGGTCGTCCAGAACTCGTTTCATGTTCCAGTGTTAGTGGATTTTTGGGCTCCGTGGTGCGGGCCGTGCAAGCAAGTCATGCCGATGCTGGAAAAGCTGGCCGCTGATCTGGCCGGACGTTTTATCCTGGCTAAAGTCAACACCGAAGAACAGAAGGAATTGGCAGACCAGTTTCAGATCCGCAGCATCCCCAGTTTCAAGATTTTTCATCAGGGCCAGGTGGTGGAAGAACTGCAAGGCGCCCAGCCCTCTTCAGCCTTTGTGAACGCACTGGAAAAGTATATGCCTGCGGATGAATCCGAAGAGTTGCGTCAGGCCGCGCATCAGGCGTTTGCCGAGGATGATTATGAGAAGGCACTGGAACTGCTAAAAAAAGCGGCGGAAGCGAATCCAAACAATTTCCGCGTGCATTTGGATTTGGCGAAAATGTATTTTCAACGTGGGCATTTGGATCAAGCCAAGGCCTTGCTGGAAAAACTGCCGGATGAAGCCAAAGAATCGGCTGAAGGCCGTGGTCTGCTCGGCCTGTTCAAATTCACCGAAATTGTCGCCAGTGCGCCACCGATTGAAGAGGTGCAAAGTACATTGGCAGAGAATCCGAATGATCCGGATTCACTGTATGCTCTATCGGGCTATCTGATGCTACACAATCACCCTGAGAAAGCACTTCAGACTTTACTGAAACTGTTTATGGTCGACCGTGATTTTCAGGATGGCGTTGCCAAAAAGACCCTGCTGGAAATCTTTGAGATGCTTAAAGACGATCAGCCGGAAATGGTGATGCAGTACCGCAGAAAACTACAAAATTTAATGTTTTAACCTAAAGCATAAGATAAAAAACCGGCTAAGAATGATTCCCAAGCCGGTTTTTTATTTATACGCCAGGTAAGCTTTCCATTTACTAATCGGCGGTAATGGTTTTGGCATAACATAATCGATCCATATCCATCACCTCTACGGTAATCACCATCCGCCCTTTCACACAGCGTTTTATCGCAGCCAGCAAAGTTTTGCTGAGGTGTTTCTTTTCCGCTTCGGTTTTACCGATATGGATGCGACACATCGCATGAATAAAGCCGCAATCCGGCAACCCTAACTGAAAATGCGTCACTGGGTGCAGTCGAAGCTTAATGTTTTCTTCCTCAAACAGTTGAGTCGAGTTCACCGCTTCATAGGCTTCAGCCATAAAACCGGCCAGTTCCTCTTCGCACAGAGAGGTTTGACTGTACTCAATAATGATATGCGGCATAAACGTGTCCTTTGAGTCAATGTATACGGCCTGTCCGCAGCACTCTCTGTTTGAAACATCGAACAAGCCCTAGCCAAAAGCTTACTCTTAAAGCGTCAACAGTTCAAAGCCATTATCTTTAACAATATCGCTCATACCGCTGTGGGTCAGCACCGCCGAAGACGCATTTTCCGGTTTCAGATAACGCTCGGCTACTTCGCGCAACTCTTCGATAGTGGTAGAAATAACGCCTTCACGATAAGCCATACGCACGTCATGCGTACGACCATACAGCTGCTGATAGAACGCTTTTTTCGCTTCACCCGCCGGAGACCCCGGTTTATCCATGGCGCTGATTACATTCAATATCGCTTCATCCACCTTGGCTTGGGTCGCTTCGCTGCTCATCAGCCAGTCTTTGGCTTTTTCAAAGTCGGCATAAGTTTCCAGCAAACGCGGATCGCGGTAGGAGTAGAACACAAACGCTGCCGCTTCGGCATTAAAAGTGGCGCCGCCCCCATAAGCCCCGCCTTTTTCGCGCACGGCAGAATGCAAGAAGCCATTGCGCAGACAGGCCCCCAATACCGCCAGTTTCGGTGCATCGGCATGATCCGCCGCTACCGCCGGATAGGCTTGCGCGCAGAAGTTTACCTGAGTACTGGTGACCCAGGCCTGCTTGATTTGCTTGGCCGAACTTTCCAGACGGAACAGAGCGTCGTCCGACACGCCTTGCTGAATGCGCGACCAATGCTGTTGCATGCCGCTCAGCGCCTCATCATAACTGTGTTCGTCCGCCACCAGCAATGCCTGCTTTGGCGCTTGTTGGAGTTTTTTCTGGATCGTTTGCAGCTGCGATGCAAACTCTTCCAAAGCCGTCGGCTCTTTGAGTTTATCGTTAAACTGTTTTACAAACTGAATACCGGCGAAGCCGCTGCGATCAAACTTCCATTTTGCAATCGGGGTAAAGGTTTGCGTCGCCGCCATCATCGCCAGGCCATGTCCGTTTCCGGTAATGCCGTGATCGACGCTGGCGCGGATCTGCCCGATCAGATCTTTAATACGCGCATACTCGTCAAAGCGCGCCTCAAACAAGGTCTGCTCCATCAGCTCAGCCATGGCATGCTGATTACGCGCAAGCGCCTTAGAGGACAAAATAAAGTGACTGTGGAAGCCTTCTTTATCGCCCACGCGACTGTGCAGTGCAGAGCGTGCTGAAAGCCCACCAGTCACGGCCGCTTGATGCTCCTGGGTTTCAATATAGTTACGCCCGGCACTGCCCACTTCGGTCAAGCAGCTGTTAAACAGCGGTAAAATGGCTTTTTCATGCTCGCTCAGGTCCGGCAATTCCATCAATACCTGTTCGTACACCAAACCATTGGTACCGCATTGATAACCGCTGACCGGAAGTGAACCAATCGCCGTTTTTACGCCGGTGACGGTTTTAAGCTCCGCAGGAATATCCTCTTTCGTGACCTCCGGCAAAATGCTTGGATCATCCACCTGTTGCTGGCGTGCTTCCAGAGCAAATGCCTGCTCGATGATTTGCTGTTTTTCGGCTTCCGACAGGCCTGCTTGAATCTGTTGCAATCGCGCTTTTTCCGCTTCGGCTTCACGCTTTGCCAGCTCGCTGTCTGGCTTCATGACCAAGCGCACACGGTGCGGGTTATCAAGCAACCAGTGTTTGACCAGGCCGGGTATAAACTCCGGATCTTTAATCGCTTCTTCCAGTTCCTGTAAAGCCTCATCAATGTCCAGTAGTGCGATCGGATCGCCATCATGCAAGGCTCCCGGCAACGCATGCAGAATCAGCTGCAGACCGTATGGATAACTGTCTCCTCCCACTTCACGCTGGGAAAGTTCCAATTGATGCAGCATCGCTTCCACCTGATTTTGGGCCACGCCCTCTTTGGCAACGCGTTCCAGTTCATTGATAATCAGTGCTTCAATCGCATCGGCATGTTCCGGATCGGAACCCTGTACCCCCACCGCAAAGACCATCTCTTTGTTTGACTCCTCCAAACCGCATAACGGCGACGGCGCTGAAGCCAGTTCGGTTCCTTCCAATACTTTGCGCAGCGGGGAGGCACTGTTATCCAACAACACCGCCGAGAGCAGCTGCCCTTTGAGCACCTCTTTCGGATCCTGGTTCTGTCCCAGCAACCAAGCCAGCTCAATATGGGTTTTTCTTTGGGTGTCTTCTTCATCCAGAGCGTACAGCGCTTCAATGTTTTTCGGTTCTGTGAAGCGCTCTTCCAGCCCAACATGTACTTGAGGCACCGGCGAATCAAAACGCTTCAATGCCAATTCTTCAAACTGAGTTTGATGGGCTTCTGCACTGATATCCCCGTAAGTCATAAACACCGAGTTGGAGGGATGGTAGTGAGCCTGATGGAAATCGACCAGTTGCTGATAGCTCAGGTTGGGAATGTCGACCGGCTCACCGCCACTGTTATAGTGATAAGTAGAGGTCGGATAAAGCTCTCTGGTTAAGGTTTGCCACAGACGTGAAATCGGTGAACTCATCGCCCCTTTCATTTCATTAAACACCACCCCTTTAAAGGTCAATGGTGACGCCGGATTATCCATCTCTTCAAATTCCAGACGGTGCCCTTCCTGGGCAAAATCCAATGGATCCAAATTTGGAAAAAATACTGCATCCATATAGACTTGCAACAAGTTCTGAAAATCTTTTCTGTTTTCCGTGGCAAACGGGTAGGCCGTCCAATCACTGGAAGTAAAGGCGTTCATAAAGGTATTCAACGAACGGCGAATCATCATAAAGAAAGGATCACGTACCGGGTATTTTTCACTCCCACATAACACGGTATGTTCCAGAATATGCGCCACACCGGTCGAGTCCATCGGCACGGTTCTCAATGCCACTAAAAATACATTCTGGGGGTCGTCTGCCGCCATGTGATAATGTTCGGCGCCGGTGACCTTATGCCGGTAGTGCTCAACCGTTAAATTCAAGGTTTCAATCGTGTGGTGACCAATAAATTCGAATGCCGGATGATGTTTTGACATAATTTTATTTTCCGTAAAGTTCTCTTCAGAATGAATGTTTAGGGGGCCTGAATAACGTCAGGTTGTATTCAGTTTTTATAGGCATGCCGACTGAATTTTCAATCGCCAAAGACAATAAAAAGCCTATAAAAAAGGCCATTCAGAATCACTGAACGGCCTCAATTTGAACAGGCCTGCCCAAAAGCAACCTGCTGTTGCCAAGCTGTTATTTATCGGCGTCTTTCATAGACAGCTTCACACGACCTTGCTTGTCGATGTCCGTCAGTTTTACGCGAATCTCTTGCCCCTCTTTCAGGTAATCCTCGACATTCTCAACCCGCTCTTCGGCGATTTGAGACACATGGACTAAACCTTCACGACCAGGCATGTAGGCCACAAATGCACCGAAATCGACGATTTTCTTAACCACGGCATCGTAGGTTTTACCAATTTCCGGTTCTGCCGTAATCTCAGCAATACGCGCTTTCGCAAGATTGGCAGCGTCTTCATCCACCGCGGCAATCTTCACATTACCGTCATCGTCGATTTCAATCGTACACCCGGTTTCTTCGGTTAACGCACGAATGGTCGCACCACCTTTACCGATGATCTCACGCACTTTCTCTGGCTTCACTTTTACATTGAAGAAGCGCGGTGCCGTGCCGGCCACCTCAGCGTTTGAAGAGGTAATGGCTTTAGCCATTTCGCCCAAGATATGCAAACGTCCTGCTTTCGCTTGATCCAAAGCGATGCGCATAATCTCTTCTGTGATTCCGTTGATCTTAATATCCATTTGCAAAGCGGTGACCCCTTGGTCGGTACCCGCCACTTTAAAGTCCATATCGCCCAGGTGATCTTCATCGCCCAAGATATCGGACAGTACGGCAAAACCGCTCTCTTCTTTGATCAGCCCCATCGCAATACCCGCAACAGGTGCAGCAATCGGCACGCCCGCATGCATCAATGACATGGACGTACCACAGACAGACGCCATTGAGCTGGAACCGTTAGATTCGGTAATTTCCGAAACCACACGGATGGTGTAAGGAAATTCGTCTTCAGTAGGCAACAGTGCCGCTACTCCGCGACGCGCCAACATACCGTGACCAATTTCGCGGCGCCCCGGGCTACCAACACGACCACATTCACCGACTGAGAATGGCGGGAAGTTATAGTGCAGCATAAAGCGGTCATGGTAAGACCCCGTCAATTCATCAACGATTTTAGCGTCCTTCTCGGTACCCAGAGTGGTCACCACCAAGGCTTGTGTTTCACCACGAGTAAACAGCGCTGAGCCGTGTACCTGCGGCAGCACGCCGACTTTACATTCAATCGGACGAACCGTTTGCGTATCTCGACCGTCAATACGCGGTTCACCAGCCAGAATGCGTCCACGTACAATCTCTTTTTGCAGCTTACCGAACATCCCTTCGATTTCGCCGGCATCAAACCCATCTGGATTCACATCGCTGACAGCCAGGTTTTCAAGCGCTTTGCTCTTAGCCGCATCCAACGCCGCGTAACGTTCCATTTTATCGGAGATTAGATAAGCCGCCTCAACATCGGCACGAATCAACTCAAACACCGCCGTTTTCAGAGCGGTGTTTTCTTCCGGCGCCTGCCATTCCATCATCGGCTTATCGACTTTGGCGGCGAATTCCTCGATCGCCTTGATCGCCACCTGCATCTGCAAATGACCGTACATCACGGCGCCAAGCATAACATCTTCAGGCAGTTCCGCCGCTTCCGACTCGACCATCAACACCGCATCGGAAGTACCGGCCACACTCAACTCCAGGTCAGAAGTTTCCAGGGCTTCCGGGCTAGGATTCAACAGGTATTCTCCATCGCGGTAACCGATAATAGCGGCACCGATTGGGCCATTAAACGGAATCCCAGAAATAGACAGTGCCGCAGAGGTTCCTAACATTGCAGGCACTTCAGTCCCCACTTCCGGGTCCAAAGCCACAACGGTTGCAATAACCTGCACTTCGTTCAAGAATCCTTTTGGAAACAGGGGGCGAATCGGACGGTCAATCAGACGAGACGTCAGCGTTTCATTTTCCGATGGGCGCCCTTCACGCTTCAGAAAACCACCTGGAATACGACCTGCCGCATAAGCTTTCTCTTGATAGTTAACCGTTAACGGAAAGAAATCTTGTCCCTCTTTTACCGTTTTGGATGCCACAACCGTGACCAGAATACGGGTATCTCCCATTCCAATCATTACCGCTGCGTCAGCCTGACGCGCGATTTCACCGGTTTCTAATGTAACTTCATGTTGGCCATATTGGAATGACTGGGTAATTTTAGCCATGAAAACCTCTTTGATATTGGCTCCAATCGATCGAAACCTGAATCCCTAAACACATTTCTAATCAATGACTTGCTTAGGGATTCAGGCTATTGGTTTACGTATCCATACAGAGCCGGATAAGAAAAATAACATAAATCCGCTCCATTCTACTCTTTATTGTCGTTTTAGCGAACCCTTAATCGACGCTAATTACGCTTAATTTGCATACAGAAACGACTTGTATTCGTTTATCCCGGTTCATAAGAATATTCAGGCAAAAAAAAACCCTGCAAAGCAGGGTTTTTAGAGACTTGAACGCGCTATTACTTACGCAGACCAAGACGTTTGATCAGGCTCAAGTAACGCTCACCGTCTTTCTTGTGAAGGTAATCCAACAACTTACGACGACGGCTAACCAAACGCAACAAACCAGTACGTGAATGGTTGTCTTGCTTGTGCTCTTTAAAGTGTTCAGTCAAGTGCTTAATGCGGTGTGTCAACAAAGCAACTTGAACTTCTGGTGAACCAGTATCACCTTCACACGTAGCGTATTCGGCAATGATTTTCGCTTTAGCTTCAGCGTCAAACATATTTTTTCTCCATAGGATCGGTTTGAATCAAAATTCCAACCTCCGCAACCGATGACAGGGGCTGAAACGCAGTATTTTACGGATTTAACCAATAACTGCAAGTGTTTTAAGCACTTACCATCCGATTAACGCTTACCGTAACCGTGAACGTAATTTTCCAGTGCATTGATATCGTCACCCATATGACGAATCAGGTTGTCCAGACTGACAATTGCGTTTTCCAGAATGTTTACCGCAATGTATGGCTCTTCCACCTTCAAGCGGTCATACATCGGACGTGTCAGCACCAACATTTTTACACCTTTCTTACAGGCACTCATTTTCAAATTACGCGGTTTACGGTCAAAGAAAGACATCTCACCAACCAGGGTACCATCGCCCTGTTTACCGACTTCAGCCTCTTCAGACCCTTCACCGCTCGAAAGCCTTACCTTTCCTTCAATGATAAAGCCTAGCGAATCGCCAATTTCACCTGTATCCGAAATCACTTCACCACCGGCATAATCTTTTTCCTGCAAGTAGGTGATCAACTTTTCCACATCGGCTTTAGTTAAAGATTCACAGATAAAATGGGTCTGAAAAAAGTTAAATAGTTCTTTGGCGCTCATGCTAATCATATTATTCTCCAAGCAAATTCAACGGGCTATTTGTCATTATGAAATTAGAATTATTTTAGTCTCTGTTTACAGGCTTCTGCGCAATAAATGAGGCCACTGGCCGCCCGTCAGGCAATTTCTCTATTTTATCAGTAATGATTCGATAGTCGGCAAAAACTTCACTAAGCTCCCCCTCTTTCAGCAGGAAGTTGGGGTTTTTAGGGGAACCGTAGGCTTCAGCGCCCTCGGTAAAGGTTTGAAACACCACAAAACCGCCCGGCTTAATCATCGCATCAATTTGGGTAAACAGCGCACGGTTCAAAAAACGCATCACCATCACCAAATCGAACTGGCTATCAGGGAGGCAACCCTCCTTTTTAAGATCGCAACATTTCCATTTCACACTGGCACCACTGTTTTGCGCCAGTTGCTTTGCACGTTTGATGACACGATTTTCATGATCGATACCGATCACCTGCCAACCCGATTTGGCCAAATAGACCGCATCGCGACCACCGCCACAACCAAGGTCAATCGCAGTCGGTTTACCCGGATTCGGCCCTGACCGTTGCGCAGACCAAACCGTTTCCACAAACTGCACGACTAATTCATTTGGCTTCCACAGGCGTTTGGACTGACTGCCAGAAGTAAACAGGCCTGGTAGTTGTGACTCCCATTTTTGCAGACTTTCAAAGGAGTCAATCAACAGCGAACCACTGATTGCATAGCCTTTATAGTCTAAAAACGCTGACGCCTCTTCAATGGCCTGTTCATCGCCAACCAGGAACAGTTGCGCTGGCGCCGCCGGCAATTCATTGAGTCTTTCCGGAAGTTCTTGCCAAGGCATCGAGGTGGACTCTTGAACATGCGCCTGCTTAAATTCATTAAACGGGCGCAAATCCAAAATACCGTCCCCTTTAAACAGGCCTGCCGGTTTCACTATGCGCTCTCCTTCACGCTGCTTTCGAGATTAAACACGCGCTTTGGCTTCAGAAGCTGATATTTTTCAACCCATTCCCCCACGGCAAAAAACACCCCCTGATCATCGTAGAAACGCACCAGCTCCGTAGGCGGCTGCTTCAATTTCAACGCCTGCCCATGTTTGATCAAAGAGGTTTGTTCTGCATCCAGATCAATCCGATCCAAATGCTGCAGGGCAATATCTAAAGGTTGCAGACAAGCAAATTTCTGCTGTTCAATCTCTTCAAGTGTCAGCATATCATCGCCTTTCAGGCTGCCGGTTTGAATGCGATGCAACGCCGTCAGATGACCAACCGTTCCCAAGGCCTTAGCAATGTCCTCACCCAAGGTACGCACATAGGTACCTTTGGAGCAGAGGACGCGAAACACGATTTGATTAGGCGCAAACGAAATCAGCGCCAATTCCTTGATCTGAATCGGTCTTGCCGGGCGCTCGATTTCAATCCCCTGGCGCGCATAGTAATAAAGCGGCTTACCCTGATGCTTGAGCGCGGAATACATGGGAGGGACTTGCTCAATCGCTCCCTTAAATTGACTGAAAACCGTTTCTATTTGCTCTTCGTTCAATTCTGGAATCGGAAGCGTTTGAATGATCTCGCCTTCGGTATCCCCGGTATCACTCTGCTCTCCGAGCTTGAGAGTCGCAATATAACCTTTATCAGCATCCAGCAACAGTCCAGACACCTTGGTCGCTTCCCCTAAACAGACAGGCAGCAATCCCGTAGCAAAGGGGTCTAAGGCCCCGGTATGCCCGCCCTTTTTAGCGTTAAAAATCCGAATAACTTTCTGCAGGATGCCATTGGAAGACACGCCTGCCGGCTTATTGAGCAGAACAATGCCGTTGACATTGTCGCGGGGTGGTCGTCGATACTGCGCCATTTATTTGTTTAATGCTTTATTGATCAAATCTTCGATATACGCGGCGTGCTCAGGCACCGAATCATAGTAAAAACGCAAATCAGGCACAATGCGCAAGCGCAAACGATTACCGAGTTCACTGCGCAGATAGCCCTTGGCTTTGTCCAATGCCTGCTGGACGTTTTGCACCTCAGGATCCTCCTGATTATGACCGATTAAAGCAAAATGCACTTTTGCAATGCTCAAATCTTTGGTCACTTTACAATCGGTCAGATTGATTTTCTGAAAACGCGGATCCTTCGCTTCTCTTAGCAGCAACTCCGCTAAGGTTTTCTTAATCTCTTGTGCCACCCGCGTCGGGCGACTTACAGTTTGTTGACTCATCTCTTTTTCTCTAAACGTAAAAATGCCCCGTTTGGAGCATTTTTAGTGACATTCTAACTATTTCCCAAGCCTAAAATCGGCGTTTCAAACTGGTCAGGCCTGGCAGGTTGTTAAGGTGTCATCAATTAATCCAGCGTACGTTTGACCTCAACGCGCTCGTAACACTCGATCTGGTCGCCAACCTTAACGTCATTATAGTCTTTCACACCGATACCACATTCGATACCTTTGTTAACCTCCATAACGTCGTCTTTGAAGCGACGCAGCGACTCCAGAACACCTTCGTAAATCACCACATTGTCACGCAGAACACGAATCGGGTTATTACGCTTCACCGTTCCTTCACTGACAATACAACCAGCGATCATGCCGATCTTAGGCGCCTTGAACACATCACGCACCTCGGCCACACCCACGATCTCTTCTTTGAAGTCCGGTGCCATTTTACCTTCAATCGCACGTTTCACTTCATCCACGATCTCATAGATGACGCTGTAATATTTCAAGCCGATGCCTTCGCTGTCAATCAAGCGTTTTGCCGTGGCATCTGCACGCACGTTGAAACCAACCACCAGTGCATCGGAAGCAATCGCCAGGTTCGCATCGGTTTCAGAAATTCCACCCACACCGGTAGAAACGATATTGACTTTCACTTCATCGGTAGACAGCTTAGTCAACGCATCTGCAATCGCTTCTATCGACCCTTGTACGTCGGCTTTCAAGACGATATTAATACTCTTAACATCCCCTTCCGCCATCTTATTGAACATATTGTCCAGTTTGGCTTTTTGCTGACGCGCAATTTTAAGCTCTTTGAACTTACCTTGTCGGAAAGTCGCTGCTTCACGCGCTTTACGCTCGTTGTCGACCGTAATCATCTCGTCACCGGCGGCCGGAACACCAGAAAGTCCCAGAATCTCAACCGGAATCGACGGCCCGGCCGAATCCACTAGCTCTCCGGAGTCACTGACCAAAGCACGGACACGGCCGTACTCCATACCGCACAGCGCAATATCACCTTTTTTCAGGGTGCCGCTCTGTACCAGAACCGTCGCTACCGGTCCACGCCCCTTATCCAGACGTGATTCAATCACGACCCCTTTGGCGTGACCTTCGGTTGGTGCTTCCAGTTCTAACATTTCCGCTTCTAGAGAGATCGCATCCAACAGTTCATCGATTCCCATCCCCGTCTTGGCAGATACCGGCACAAACTGCACGTCGCCACCCCAGTCTTCTGGTACAACTTCTTCGGCGACCATTTCCTGCTTAACGCGTTCTGGGTTAGCGGTTTCTTTATCCATTTTGTTTACCGCAACCACAATGCCAACGCCAGAGGCTCTGGCGTGCTGAATCGCTTCTTTGGTTTGCGGCATAACACCGTCATCGGCGGCCACCACTATGACCACTACGTCGGTGACTTTCGCACCACGGGCACGCATCGCGGTAAAGGCGGCGTGACCCGGAGTATCGATAAAGGTAACCCCACCCTTGTCCGTATCGACATGGTAAGCACCGATGTGCTGGGTAATTCCACCGGCCTCACCGTGAGCGACTTTGGCTTCACGAATGTAGTCCAACAAAGAGGTTTTACCGTGGTCAACGTGTCCCATAATGGTCACAACGGGAGAACGGTGTACCGTTTCACCATGATACTCTTGGCTGGTCACTTCGTCTTCGATCGTGACTTCGTTGTAGGCAACCGGCTTATGCCCCATCTCCTCAACAATCAGCATCGCTGTTTCTTGATCAAGCACCTGGTTAATCGTAGCCATCGTCCCCAAGTTCATCATCATGAACTTGATGACTTCACCCGCTTTAACCGCCATCTGCTCAGCCAATTCAGAAAGTTTAATGCTTTCTGGAACTTTCACTTCACGTACAACCGGTGCTGTCGGCTTCTGGAAACCGTGCTCAGATTGAACAGGCTTCTTAGCCGCAGGCTGTTGACTTTTACGCTTTTTCAGACGACGCAGATTGTCTTCACTTAGAGAAGATTTTTTCTCTTTTAGTCCTTTTTTGCCTTTTGGCTTCTCGTCGTCTTCTTTTGCTTCCTCTTTATGGCGGGTTTTCTTGCCTTTTTTCGCAGCCTTGGAGTGGTCTTCCTTAACCGGCGGTGGGGCGACCACATCCAGGTTTTCGGCAACGGTTTCTTCTTCAACCGGTTGCGCAGTTTCAGCCGCCACCGGCTCTTGGGTCACCGCAGTCTCTTCGGCCTTAGGCGCTTGCTTGGTGGCTTCAATCGCGGGTTCCGCGTCAGCATGAACCGGTACCGCTTCCTCTTCAACCGCCTCTACTTGTTCGGCTTCTGGTTTTTTAACGTAAGTGCGTTTCTTACGCACTTCAACATTCACCGTGCGTTTGCCAGCACCGGAACCCGAAGAAAGATTCAACGTCTGCTTACGACGAAGCGTCACTTTTTTGGGCGCCTCCTCAGCACTCTCACCATGCAAGCTTTTCAAATACGCTAACAGCGTACGCTTCTCTTCTTCGGTAATGGTATCGTCTGCATTTTTACCTTTAACCCCAGACGCATCCAGTTGTGAAAGTAATTTTTCTACAGAAAGGTTGAGTGTTTCCGAAAACTTTTTAATTGATACTTCTGCCATTGAAACTCTCCCTTTAATCTTCTTATTCGAACCATGGTGCACGTGCTTTCAGAATCAACTCACCGGCTTCGGCTTCATCAATATCCAAATACTCAAGCAGTTCGTCTGTGCCCAGTTCCGCCAGGTCTTCTTGAGTGATCACACCATTTAAGGCCAATGTTTTTGCCATCTCTGCGGTCATGCCTTCCAACGCCAGCAGATCTTCCGCCGGCTCTGCCAAAGCAGCACGTTCTTCTTCTGCAATAGCTTGTGTCAACAACGCATCTTTAGCGCGCTGTTTTAATTCTGAAACGATATCCTCGTCAAACCCTTCAATTTCCAGCATTTCAGCGGCTGGAACATAGGCCACTTCTTCCAGAGAGGTGAACCCTTCGGAAACCAGCACTTCCGCCAACTCTTCGTCCACATCCAAAGCGTTGATAAAGGTATCGATCTGATCACGCGACTCGGTTTCATGCTTAGCTGCCATGTCGCTTTCGGTCATGACATTCAACTCCCAACCGGTTAGTTCTGACGCCAAGCGGATATTTTGACCGTTCTTACCGATGGCCTGAGAAAGCTGGTCATCCGCTACCGCCAAATCCATGACGTGCTTATCTTCATCAACCATGATGGAAGTGATTTCGGCCGGTGCCATCGCGTTGATAACGTATTGCGCATCGTTTGCGTCCCACAGCACGATATCAATGCGTTCACCGTTCAATTCATTAGTCACCGCCTGAACACGACCGCCTCGCATCCCCACGCAGGCACCGATTGGGTCTAAACGCGGATCATTGGCGCGGACTGCAACCTTAGCGCGGAAACCAACATCGCGTGCCGCACTCATGACATCAATCAAGTCATCGCTGATTTCAGGCACTTCGATTTTGAACAGTTCAATCAGCATCTCTTTACAGGCTCGAGACATAAATAACTGCGCACCACGTGGACGATAAGTGACTTCTTGCAAGTAAGCGCGAACGCGATCACCAATACGGAACGCCTCACGGTTAATCAACTCTGAACGAGGAATCACGGCATCAACGTTATCGCCCATATCCAAAATCACATCGCCACGATCGATGCGTTTCACTTGTCCTGTAAGGATCTCGCCCACACGCTTGCTGTACTCTTCTACAACTTTTTTACGCTCGGCTTCACGGACTTTCTGAATAATGACCTGCTTTGCCGTCTGTGCGCCGATACGACCAAAATCGATCGACTCCATTGGTTCTTCAATGTATTCACCCACTTCAATGTGCGGATCAATATCCACGGCATCCATCTGACGGATATACCAACCGACGTGATCTTCGATTAGCGTATCGTCTTCAATCACTTCCCAACGACGGAAAGTTTTGTAATCTCCTGTAACACGGTCAATTTCAACACGTGCATCCAGTTCATCATCATGGCTTCTACGAGTCGCGGTGGCCAACGCTGTTTCGATGGCATCAAAAATGATTTCTTTATCTACACCTTTTTCATTTGCCATGATTTCAACAACGGCTAAAACTTCTTTACTCATTATTCACTCGCTCTAAATAATTTGGATATCCGTTTCAACGCACTTCCATTACTTTTCAATAAGATACAAAAGAAATGCAAGACTTTAATTAAAATTCTATTTCAAGGTTAGCTTTATCAATCAGGTTAAACGGAATTTCATATTCTTCTCCGTCTACCTCTACGACAATCGCATCATCCAATACGTGCAGCATTGGCCCTTTGAATTTTTTCCGACCCAAAACCGGGGCCGCGGATCTTACTCGAACACTCTTGCCTTCATAGCGTTTAAAGTGTTCCGGTTTCATCAGGGGACGGTCTAACCCAGGAGAAGACACTTCTAGGGTATAAGCATTCTCAATCGGGTCTTCAACATCCAGTACGGCACTCACCTGACGACTGATGTCAGCACAGTCATCCACCGTAATCCCGCCTTCCTTATCGACAAACAAGCGTAAGGTCGAGTGACGACCTGCCGAGATAAACTCAACTGCCCATAACTCAAACCCCATACTTTCGATCGTCGGCGTTAACAACTCTTCTATTTTTTTCTCTAATACCACGTAATGTTCCGTTCTATTTAACCTGCCCGCATTCCAACGAGCTTGGAATTTACCCAGTTTAAATAACAAAAAACCCCGTAAAAACGGGGTTTTTTAAAATTTAAACGCCTGCTGACACTCTGTTCTGCCGACGTTTAATCAATATTTTTAAAAAATCTGCGCAAATAATACGGCCACAACACCATTTTGTCAAGAAAATTATCAATTATTTCATTGTTTTATTGAGCATTATCCAAATGATTAATAACCGTATTTGAATCCTGTCTAGGATATTGTAATTTAAGAAAAATCAGTGCCGTCATGATGGCATCGCTATAGGCATCATGCTGGCCAAAATTAGGAATTCCCAAGCGCTCCAAAATAACATCAAAGCTTAGATCAATGTTTGGCTGCGTGATCGAATGCTTCACCTCTTGCAGACGACGCTGATAATAGAGCTCAGACACTTCTATTTTCGGATTAGGCAGTTTAATTCCAAGCCAAGGCTCAATAATTTGGTTCACCATCGCCACATCAAACTCCAAATAATAACCCACCAATGGTGCGGAACCGATAAAGTGAAGAAAGCGTCGCATCGCTTCTCGCTCATTAACCACTCGCTCACTGGCCTGTTGCACATCCTGATTACGAATATGATGCACCACAATACTTTCGGCCGAAATCGGTTGAAACTGTTCAATAGTCAGATTCAAAGCCTGGCTGGCTAACACTTGGTTACCTTTGATCTTGACGGCGGACAGCGTAATAATCCGATCTTTTTGCGGATCCAGCCCGGTGGTTTCACAATCAAAACAAACGAAGCCGTCGGCTGCTTCTGACCGTTCATACAGAAACGCAAATTCCGATTCCTTAAGTCGTCTTACCCCATAGCGGCGACGCCAACGGTCTAACATACTTGACAACCACTTCCCCACAACACTACCCAACTTCATGTAGCTTAAAATGGCGTTGCAATCGCTTTTTAAATCGATCAACCACAGCAAACGCCTGTTTCAGCAAATCTTGCTGAAGGTGAGACAGACTCTGCAAAGCGACCTTATTGTCAAGCTGACCTTCTCCGCGGCCCTGTGCCTTTTGTTCCAGCATTGATTGCAGGCGCAAGGTATTGAAAAAGTTTAAGGTCTCCCCTAACTCAATCCCAAACTCCTCATCAAATACATTTAAATCCATTAACGCTTTAATTCGCCAGTGGGTGTTCGTTTGCTGCAAACGAGCCTCCAAAGCGTAACAGCGTACCCCGTGAACGATAGGGAAAATCCCGCCCTTTTTCAGATCAATCTTGTCACTGCCGCCCTGTTGCTCGGAAATAAAGCCACCCAAGAAGCCGATCGGCGTTTCAAACTGCAGAGCAGCCTTGGCAAAATGGCGCAGAAACATCTCATTGTCGTCTAAACGCGAAAACAGAAGCTGACGCATCTGTTGCAAATAACCTTCTTGGCCGTAAACAGTATGGGCATCATAAAAAATCGCCAAATTCATAAAGCTGTCCGCACTTGGACGATCAAACCACGCTTTTAGCTGGTTCTTAAAATCACGCAAAGAGGCCCGCCACATCGGATTGGACACCATAATGTTTCCCGGACATGCTGGGAAACCGATGGCCAACATCGCCCTGCTGAAACGTTCCGCCGCATGTTGCAACTGGCCGATTTCTGCCGGCTGCAAATGATCATACAAAATCGCGTTATCCTGGTCAGTACGCAACACTTGTTCGGAACGCCCTTCACTTCCCATAACCAACAAGGCAACACGATCCAGCAAAGCCTCCGGCATAACCAATTCAAAAAGTTTATTGATCAGCTTGCGGTGCAGCTCATTCACTAACTTGGCAATGTAGTGCGTTTTAATCCCTTTATGGTGTAGATTTTTGACCAGTTCATCGACATGCTCGGCCACTTGTTGCAACTCGGATTGTGAACAGGCCTGCTCGATTTGCAGTAGCGCCAGCCCGGACTGATTGGCAAACAGTCCCATGAGATCTTTCTGGGTAAGAAACCCTTTTAAACCGTGATCGGAACGCACCACCAAGCGATCAATTTGATAACGCGTCAGCTTTAACAGGGCATTAAACAGATAATCAAATTCATGCACCGTAATCAATGGCTGACTGACATACTCTTTAACCGGAAAGCGGGCGTGCATCTCTGGCTGCGCCATGATTTTGACCAAATCGGTCGAGGTCAACAAACCGTATTCTACCGTTTGCGCTTGCGGCGTCTCCAGCTTGACCACGCAAGCATCGGCTTCATTACTGACCAGCGCCTGTGCCACTTCCTGAAGGGTCGCGGCCTCCGACACTTCAACCAGTGGACGGATCGGGGCAGAACACACCGTATCCATCATCACCTCGGTAGAGGCCGCCACTTGCTGTGATCGATGCCAGGCATTCAACTTCTCCACAATACCCGCTTCAAAATGATGGCGAAAGGCGGCATGCTCGTTCAAGAATGGAATAAAGATATCGCCAGAAAGTCGGTAAAGAATGGCCTCTTCCACCACTTTAAAATACAGCCCCTCGTTTTCTGAAGACTCAGAAAGCAGCGCTTTTTCACCGAAGAAACCGCGCACCCCGTAATTAGCGACCAACTGTTCCTGCTGGTACTCTGCCACCCGCCCTTTGATAATAAAATAGAGATCATGACTTTCCTGTCGATTCGGTGTCATCACAGAACCGACAGGAAAATAGACCACATCCATTTGCTCAGCCAAATAATTGCGCTCTGCATCCGTGAGTTCATTAAACGGCAAGATATGTTGTAGAAATTCCGCTTGCTGCTGAATGGCCATACTTTTTCCTTAAAAGACTAATAGGTAAGCAACCAATATAAAACAAACAAAAAAGGGGCTATATCATCATAGCCCCTTTAAGTGTTTTTTCCTAACTCGAAGACCCGATCAAAACGGATAGTTTGACCAGGCCTGTCAGGTTTAGCGCAACCAGTTAGTGGTTAGCTGCACCTTCTGCACCAATACCCGTTTGAGAGCGGATAAACTGGGCTTCAAAGCCATCGATATCCTCTTTCGCACGAGCAGATTTATCGGTAATTGAGAAGAACCAAATACCCACAAATGCAATCACAACCGTGAATAGCGCAGGGAACTTATATGGCACGATTGCATCGCCCATACCTAGGATTTGAGTCCAAACCACTGGCCCCAAAATAACCATGACTACGGCAGAGATCAGACCTAACCAGCCACCGATAACGGCACCACGTGTGGTCATCTTGCTCCAGAACATGGACATGATCAACACAGGGAAGTTGGCAGAAGCGGCAATCGTAAAGGCCAATGCAACCACGAACGCAATGTTCTGATCCTTAAAGCCGATACCGAACAGAATCGCCAAGCCACCAATCACCAAAGTCGCAATTTTCGCAATCTTAGTTTCTTGCTGTTCAGTCGCGTTAGGGTTGATCACGTTTGCATAAATATCATGCGACAGTGCTGAAGCACCCGCCAACGTCAGACCGGAAACCACCGCTAAGATCGTTGCGAAAGCGACCGCCGAGATAAATCCTAAGAAGAAGTCACCACCGATCACATGTGACAAGTGAATCGCCGCCATGTTGTTACCACCGATCAGCTTCGCGCCGTCCATATATTCAGACGCAACGACCAGCGCGATTGCACCGAACCCGATGATGAACGCCAGGATATAGAAGTAACCGATGAAACCAGTTGCATAGAAAACCGACTTACGCGCTTCTTTTGCATCTGGAACCGTGAAGAATCTCATCAGGATGTGTGGCAAACCAGCAGTACCGAACATCAGAGCAATACCCAGTGAGATCGCATTGATTGGATCAGAAACGAAACCACCTGAGTACAGAATGTTCATATCACCACCGCGGTTTTCAACCGCTGTTTTGAACAGCGTTTCAAAACTGAAGCCCATTTGGTACATAACCGCCAACGCGATAAAGGTAGAACCTGACAAAAGCAAAACGGCCTTGATGATCTGTACCCAGGTCGTCGCCAACATTCCACCGAAAGACACATATGCAATGATCAATACACCAACCAATACAACCGCATAGTTGAAGTCCAGACCAAACAGCAATTCGATCAGTTTACCGGCACCTACCATCTGTGCGATCAGGTAAAGGATAACCACGGCAATCCCACCGAAAGCCGCCAATACACGGATTGGCTTCTGCTGGAAGCGGTAAGCGGCAACATCAGCAAACGTATATTTACCCAGGTTACGCAGACGTTCAGACATCAAGAATAGAATGATCGGCCAACCTACCAAGAAACCGATGGCAAAAATCAGACCATCGTACCCTTTCAGGTAAACCATCCCGGTAATTCCCAGGAAAGAAGCCGCTGACATGTAGTCACCCGCAATCGCCAAACCGTTTTGCAAACCTGTGATTCCCCCACCGGCAGCATAGAAGTCTTTAGCAGACTTAGTACGCTTAGCGGCCCAGTAGGTAATATACAAAGTCGCACCAACGAAAATGATGAACATTGAGATCGCCGACCAGTTGGTCACCTTCTCAGCAGGCGCTTCCATGTCAATTCCAGCGGCAAATGCCAATGGTGCAAATAGCAGACCCATTAGGGCAAATAATGTTTTAGTCATTGTCGTCATTATTCAACCTCTTTCTTGATCTGTGCGGTTAATTCATCAAAATCTGCATTCGCTTTTCTAACGTAGTAACCCGTTAACAAGAACGCAAACACGATAATCGCAACCCCGACAGGGAAACCGATTGAAATGTGTTCACCACCGACAATTGTCGTAAAAAACGCCGGATCAAATGCCAACAGCAAAATGTAGCCGTAATAGACAACCAACATTGCGATCGACAGCCCCCAAGCTAACCCGGAACGTTCTTTAACCAGCTGATGATATTGTGGAAGACTTTTAATCTTCTCGACCTTAGACTGATCCAAAACCATTCTCCTCTTCGAGATAATTGTATTTATAGATTACGTGTTTTACAGCAATAGGCGCCGCAAAAAACCACCCTATTATGTCGGTATTCCATTCAAACTAACAATAAGAATTCTTTATCGAAGCCATGAGAGCTTTCATCAGCATTCTTTTTGTTACTCAAATGAGTACTGACAGACTTGAAACCGGCACAAGCAGCCGCTTCGGACGCGCATTTTAACACCATTTTTCGATTAAATTTACCGATAACAATGCATGTCACAAATACTTAATGACATACATAAAAAAACCCGGACTGAACAGGCCTGTTCAGTCCGGGTTTCAAGTATTCGCTTCAGCTTGGTTTTAAACGCTTTATTTATTTTGGAATTGCTCCAAAATAGACGGATCTTCCAGCGTAGAAGTGTCTTGGGTGATCTCTTCGCCTTTGGCGATGGTTCTCAACAAACGGCGCATGATCTTACCGGAACGGGTTTTCGGCAGGTTGGTCCCAAAGCGAATATCATCCGGTTTAGCAATTGGCCCAATTTCCTCAGCCACCCAGTTACGCAGCTCCTGAATCAGTGCGGCACGCTCATCACCTTCCGGAATATCCACATTCAGCACCACAAAGGCCGCAACCGCCTCCCCTTTCACGTCATGAGGACGTCCCACCACCGCAGCTTCTGCCACTTTAGCGTGTGACACCAACGCGGATTCGATTTCCATCGTCCCCAAGCGATGACCGGAAACGTTTAGTACATCGTCCACACGACCTAAAATCCAGAAGTACCCATCAGCGTCTTTATGGGCGCTGTCCCCTACTACATAGTAATGTTTGTTTTGATCGCCGTTAAGCGGGAAGTAGGTATCACGGTAACGCTGATCGTCACCCCAAATGGTACGAATCATCGACGGCCAAGGCTTCTTGATCACCAATAAACCACCGTCATTGTTTTGCAGCTCGTTTCCTTCTTCATCCAGAATCGCCGCATCAATTCCCGGCAGAGGCAAAGTACACGAACCTGGTTTTAGCGGGGTAACCGGGAACGGTGCTATCATATGCGCACCGGTTTCAGTTTGCCACCAGGTATCAATAATTGGACACTCACCACGTCCAATCACTTCGTGGTACCACATCCAAGCCTCAGGGTTGATTGGCTCACCAACCGTCCCCAAAATACGCAGTTTGGAAAGATCATACTGCTTAGGCAGATCCGCACCGAACTTCATCAAAGCGCGAATCGCCGTCGGAGCGGTATAGAATACCGTCACCCCATGATCCTGACACACTTGCCAGAAACGCCCGGCATCCGGATAAGTCGGAACCCCTTCAAACATCACCATGGTCGCCCCGACAGAAAGCGGACCGTAAGCCACATAAGAGTGACCGGTAATCCAGCCCACATCCGCAGTACACCAGAAGACATCATCATCTTTGAGGTCAAACATCCACTCGTTGGTCAGGTGAGCATTCAACAGGTAACCGCCCGAGCTGTGCTGCACCCCTTTTGGCTTCCCGGTTGAACCGGACGTATATAAAAGAAACAGGGGGTGCTCAGCGTTAACTGCAACCGGTTCATGATAGTTGCTCATGCCCGCTTCGGCATCCATCCAATCGATGTCACGCCCTTCCTGCATTGGCACTTCATCATTGGTGCGCTTGTAAACGATCACCTTTTTAACATGCTCACAGTCATGCTCCAGTGCTTTATCGACCGCGGATTTCAGTGGAATCGATTTACCGCCACGCAGGCTGCCGTTGGTCGTAATCACCAGTTTTGCCCCCGCATCGACGATACGGTCACGCAACGCTTCCGCCGAGAAGCCGCCAAAAACCACCGAGTGAATCGCACCGATACGCGCACAGGCCTGCATCGCAATCACCGCTTGCGGAATCATCGGCATATAAATAATGACGCGATCGCCCTTTTGAACGCCCTGAGCCGTTAAAGTGTTAGCGAAGCGACAGACTTGATCGTGCAACTCTTTATAGGTGTGGTGTTCCACATCGCCCTGGTCCCCTTCAAAAATAATCGCTAACTTGTCGCTCTTATCCGCTAGATGACGATCAATACAGTTATAGGAGACGTTTAGCTCACCATCACTGAACCATTTGTAATGCGGAGCTTGTGACTCATCCACGCCAATCGTGAAAGGCTTTGTCCATTCTAATTTTTCTTTAGCCAGTTTAGACCAGAAACCAACATAATCTTGTTCCGCTTCAGCTCGCATTTGCGCCAGTTTTTCTTCACTGATCGAAACACTGGATTTAGTCGCTTCACTCGGCTGGAATACTCGATTTTCCGTTAAGATCGACTCGATATTAGACATGGATACACTCTCTATTTAGCAATTAGTCACACAAACAAATATATCTATTATTCTATGATTGCAATGCTCATCACATCGCATTTTGGCCGGGTCGGCCTGAATGCCCCAAAGTTTACTCTTCTGAGCTACAAAGTTAAAGCGCCTGAGAAAATTTCTTGGGAAATTCTTAAAGAAATCATGCTCGCGACAATCAATAAGCCAATGATATGGCCCTAAACACAGAAATTTGATGTCTCACAGAGAGTTAGCGACTGAAGCATACCAAGCAAGTTTAACCACCTTGCCAACAAACTCAACAGGCCTGTTGAGTTTTGCCAAGCGCTCTGGTTAAACTGAACGCACACAGATTGGAGGTAACCATGCGCGCTTTTTTAGCCGTACCCGTCGACACTGAAACTACAAACACGCTGAGCCACATAGCCGAACAGCTTCAACAGACCGAATGGGGAAAACGAATCATCTGGTTTCCGCCGCAAAACTACCATCTGACTCTGCATTTTATTGGCGGCAAAGTCGATCCTGTCAAAATTCAGAAAATTGCCGACAGCATGCCTAACTGGTTTGCCGAAGGCATGAGTCATTTCGAAGCCGACGTACTCGGAATCCGACTTTTCCCAACTCCGCAAAAACCGCATACGCTGGTCGCCGCATTGGATGCGACTTTATTAATGCAGTCTCTGGTACGGGAAATCGAAGAACAGATCAAACCTTTCGGCTTTACCCCTTCAAAAAAGGCCTTTCGACCTCACATCAGCCTGGGGCGCATACCCGGCGACCTGGAACCAGAATCGATTCACCTGCCCGAGTTTGCCGCGCACTTGCAAGATGTCTGGCTTGAAGTCGATCGCATTACACTCTATGAAAGCGAGCTGACCGACAACTCACCGATCTACACCTCACTGGCGCACTGCCAGTTGGAAACCTACGACTAAAAACAGAAGCTAAACGCCGAATAAAAACTCAACAGGCCTGGTAGAAAGGATTTTTACCTGGCCCGTTGAGCATGTTAAAACCGTGGTTGAGGTTGGATAGGGCTTAGATGACCACCTGCGGTGACCAGCCTTCGCTTTGCAAGACTTCGATGAGTTCGTCATCCGGGAAGTAAAGATCGCTTTCCGGGGTTTTCATTTGCACACGCGCTTGGTCATTGGCATAGTCCACCACCACCGGCAGCCCTTGTTCGGCATGATAAGCACTTAACAGCACTTTCAGTTCCTGAATGCGATTTGGAGTGAGCGCGGTGGATTCTACAGTCAATTTAAGCGCACGCGCTTTTTCCACCCGTGCTTCGGCTAGACTCACCACCTGTTCGGCATCGATTTTGATACCGCCGTTAAAGGTGTCTTCACTAACTTCTCCATGCACCATCACCACCATATCTTCCTTGATAGTATCGCGAATCGCCTCATACACCGCCGGGCGCATCACCACTTCCAGACGTGCGGTTTTGTCGTCAATCGCCATAAAGCCCATGCGATCGCCGCGCTTGGTGATTTTGGCGCGCAAGCCGACGACCAGACCGGCCGCCCATTTTTTCTGCCATTTCTCCGGCTTGAGGCTGGAGAGGTTCACACCAACCAGTTCATCCAGTTCCGCGCGATAAATATCGATGGGGTGACCGGTGACATACAGCCCCAAGGTCTCTTTTTCGCCTTTTAAGCGCAATTTTTCCGGCATTTCCGCCACGTTCAGCAGTTGCGTAGAACCGCTTTCCTCGACGGAAAGCATCTCGCCAAACAGATCGTTCTGTCCCAGTTCGTCATTTTTCTGCTGCTGCTCGGCCTGTTTCAGAGCCATCGGCACACTTTCGAGCATGGCATTGCGATTATCGTGCAGACAGTCCAACGCCCCACTGCGAATCAACGCCTCCAGGACACGGCGGTTGACCTTTTTACCGACACGCAGGGTAAAATCGAACAGATCTTTAAACGGCCCGTTGTGGCGGCGGTCGTCAATCACACCTTCCAGCGCCGATTCACCGACGCCTTTGATCGCCCCCAGACCGTAGTAAATACTGCGCGCTCCGCTCGGCTTAAAGTGAATTTCACCTTGGTTGATATTCGGCGCTTCCACCTCCAGCCCCATGGCGTAACACTCGTTGACCATGTGCACCACCTTGTCGGTGTTGTCCATATCAGAGGAGATCTGCGCCGCCATGAATTCGGCCGGATAATGGGTTTTCAACCAAGCGGACTGATAGGAAACCAGCGCATAGGCGGCGGAGTGGGATTTGTTGAAACCGTAGCCGGCGAACTTTTCCACCAGATCGAAGATTTTCATCGCCAGATCGCCGTCAATGCCGTTTTTGATCGCCCCCTCTTCAAACACGGAGCGCTGCTTGGCCATCTCTTCCGGTTTCTTTTTACCCATGGCGCGGCGCAGCATATCCGCACCACCGAGCGTGTAGCCGGCCAGCACCTGGGCAATCTGCATTACCTGCTCTTGGTAAAGAATGACCCCGTAGGTCGGCTCGAGAATCGGCTGCAATGACTCATGCTGATACTGCGGATCCGGGTAAGAAACCACTTCCTTACCGTGCTTACGGGCGATAAAGTTGTCTACCATGCCCGATTCCAACGGACCGGGACGGAACAGCGCCACCAAAGCGATAATATCTTCAAAACAGTCGGGACGCAGACGCACGATCAAGCTCTGCATCCCGCTTGATTCCAACTGGAATACCCCGGTGGTTTTCCCGGTTTTAATCAAATCGAAAGTCGGCTCATCGTCCAGCGGAATGCGGGCGATGTCGACAAACCCTTCATCGCCGGGCTGCTTGTTACCGTTGATCGACTGCAGCGCCCAATCGATAATGGTGAGGGTACGCAACCCCAGGAAGTCGAACTTGACGAGACCGGCGGTTTCCACGTCGTTTTTGTCGAGCTGAGTGACCACGCTGGAACCGTCGGGTTCACACAACACCGGACAGAAGTGATCCAACGGCTTCGGCCCGATTACTACCCCACCGGCGTGCTTACCGGTATTACGCACGGTACCTTCGAGCTTGAGCGCCAACTCAAGCAACTGCCGCGCGTCTTCGTCATTGTCGCGTTTGGCCTGCAGGTCTTCTTCTTTTTCAATGGCGTCTTTAAGCTTAATCCCCAGTTCATTCGGAATCAGCTTGGCGATGCCGTCCACCACACCGTAACCCAACCCAAGCACACGCCCCACGTCGCGTACCACCGCTTTCGCCGCCATGGTCCCGAAAGTTACAATCTGCGACACGTGGTCACGACCGTAATGTCGGGAAACATAATCGATCACCTCATCACGGCGATCCATACAGAAGTCGACGTCAAAGTCAGGCATGGAAACACGTTCCGGGTTGAGGAAACGCTCAAACAGCAGGTCGTATTCGATTGGATCCAGATCGGTGATTTTAAGCGCATAGGCCACTAAGGAGCCCGCCCCCGACCCCCGTCCGGGGCCAACCGGAATCTGATGGTTTTTCGCCCACTGAATGAAGTCGGCAACGATCAGGAAATAGCCCGGGAATCCCATCTGCAGAATAATGTCGAGCTCGAACTTAATCCGCGCATAATATTCCTCGCGTTTTTTTGCAAAGGCTTCGGCATCCAGATGACCGAATAGAAAATCCAGACGCTCGTCCAAGCCTTTATGACTCTCTTCAACGAAGAATTGATCCATGGTCATGCCGTCCGGAATCGGGAAGTCCGGCAGGAAGTAGGTCCCCAGCGTTAGGTTAAGTGAACAGCGTTTCGCGACCTCAAGAGTGTTTTCGATCGCCTCGGGCAGATCGTCAAACAGCTCGATCATCTCCTCGCTGGTGCGGAAATACTGCTGTTCCGAATAGCGTTTGGGACGGTTCGGATCTTCCAGTACATAACCGTCGTGAATACAGACTCGAACCTCATGCGCTTCGAAATCCTCCGGTGCGGCAAAACGCACGTCGTTGGTAGCGACGACCGGCACTTCGTAACGCGCAGCGACCTCAACCGCTCCGGCGATATAAGTCTCTTCTCCCTCTCGACCGGTTCTGATCAATTCCAGATAGAAGTGATCCTTAAAATGCGCTTGCCACCAATTCATGCGCTTGGCGACCAAATTCGGTTTTTCGGCCAGAATAGCCTGACCGACATCGCCCTCTCTCCCGCCGGATAAAACCAACAGGCCTGCTGCATGTTCAGCCAGCCACTCACGTCTGATCAGCGGCATCATCTGGTTTTGAAACAGCTTCTGGTTCTTTAAATAACCCAATGAAATTAAATGGGAAAGATTCAGATACCCTTGCTCATCCTGACACAATAACACGCATTTAAAAACCGATTCATCAGGATCCTCTATCAGTACTTCAGAACCGATAATCGGCTTGATGCCCGCGCCGATCGCGGCGGTATAAAACTTGACCAGTGCAAACAGGTTTGAATGGTCCGTTAAGGCCAAAGCGGGCTGTTGGCTCTGTTGAGCAAGCGACACCATCGGCTTGACCCGTAAGGTACTGTCAATGACGGAATATTCAGAATGGACGTGTAGATGAACGAAAGCGGTCATAAAGGTTTAAGGTGTACTCGATAATAGGGTCGAAAAACAAAGTGATTAACGTGCATGGCCTTGGCCCTGACAGTATGGAAACAGGCCTGTTCATTTTTCACCTGCAGGCTTGCTGAGAGGATGAAAAGCCAATCGTCAATCCAAGAAACAATTTTCAATTATGTTATTCTAACGGCTCCGCACTCGAGTGTGACAAAAATGATATGGCAATCTGGAATATCTGTCTGCAAAATGCTTTCAACTCCTGTCAATAAGCCATTATTTTTTATAACAATTCAACCGTGTTAATTAATTCAAATTCATTCCTATGCAAGAAATGCCCTTTTGGCTTGACCCTACTCCGGTTACCTTTCCCCCTACCGAACTCGCACTCAAAGAACCGATCGGTTTGCTGGCGATGGGAGGAGCATTAACGCAAGAGTGGTTACTGCTTGCCTACTCCAAAGGCATTTTTCCTTGGTTTAACCCGGGAGAACCCATTTTATGGTGGACACCTGACCCTCGCAGCGTCTTGTTTATTGAAGACCTTAAAATTCGCCGTAGCCTGCGTAAGACCCTGAAAAAACTTGATAACACCCCCAATTTTGAGGTTACTCTGGATCAGGCTTTTGCAGACGTCATCCAACAGTGCGCAATCATGGAGCGCAAGGACCAGGACGGCACTTGGATTACCCAGGAGATGGCCCAGGCTTATTTACAATTACACCAATCCGGACACGCCCACTCGGTCGAAGTATGGCTGGATGGAGAGCTGGTCGGGGGCCTCTATGGCGTGGCTATTGGCAAGATGTTCTACGGCGAATCCATGTTCTCGAAAGTTTCCGACGCCTCTAAAATCGCTTTAGTTGCGTTAAGCATGCAACTGAAGGCCTGGGGATTCAAACTGCTGGATACCCAAGTGGAAACGGCCCATTTAAAAAGCATGGGCGCGACCTTGATTTCGCGCAAGGTGTTTGAATCCCTAATAGCCCAACAGACCCAGCATGCGTTCCCTCCGAGAAAATGGCAGATGGAAATGGATTGGCTCGAAGCTGCTATTGAGCACAGCTATTACCAGAACGCCCTGGACAACGCAGAGTAGCACTCATGAAGCACTAGCCTAATGCTAGAAGCAACCGACTATTCGTCGCTACTTAACGGGCAATTAAAAACTTTTAAGTCATTTTCTGCCGTCAAGGTCGCACTCTACTGAGTTTTCAGTACAATGGAATCATCATGAGACGCGATTAACCGAAAGGTTGAAAAGGTGACGGCATGTATCAACATCCTGGCAATCGGCCTGTATTCTTAAATTTGTGGAAATTTCACTTTCCGCTCAACGCTTGGCTTTCGATTGCACACCGCCTCAGCGGCATACTCCTATTTTGCAGCCTAATCGCTTACCTGGCTCTGGCCAATCTATTGATCTGGCACGATGCCGTTTCGTTGGCTAATATTCGTGACCACTGTTTTGTCCGCCTGTTGCACACCGTTTTCTGGATCAGCCTCAGTTATCATTGGCTTAACGGCCTTCGACATTTGTTGGCAGAACACTTTATTGACCCAAACCTCTACCGCCGAATCAACCACCAAAGCGTCGCTTGGTTGATGCTCAGTGCCTGGCTGGTACTTTCCATCATCATTATTCGACAGGTCTGGTCATCATGAAGCTGAATGTGCTCAAGCCCAATGCGCTCAGCGGGCGCCGTGCCCATATCTGGCAGCGTATCAGCGCACTGTATCTGCTGTTTTTCACCCCCTACCTGGCTTGGCTCACACTTAAACTCCCTAACTTCAACAACCTGTATGAGTTGACCCAGTATCTAATACCCCCATTCTACCTGCTGCCGATTCTGACGGCCTTTTGCCTAGTCGTGATTCACAGCTGGATCGGGCTTCGCGATATCTTGATTGACTATACACCGAGAACACGAACGCGATTTTGGCTGCTGAGCTTGCAATGGTTATTAGCTCTGGCCGTTTTAAATGTCATTTGGCTATGCTTACGCCTTACCGACACTTTATAGCGCTTTCGAATAGCAACGATTTCATGACGGCACAATAAATAATGACCCTTTCCCAACCCCCACTTTCACTACCCAGCAACCCGCCCCATGACTCCCTGCCGATAGAGACGTTTGATGCCATTGTATTGGGGGCTGGCGGTGCCGGCATGCGCGCAGCCCTGGCTCTGAGTAAAAAAGGGCATAAGGTAGCGATGGTTTCCAAGGTCTTTCCAACCCGCTCGCATACGGTGGCGGCCCAGGGAGGCATCAACGCTGCACTGGGTAATATCTCGCCCGATCAGTGGCACTGGCACATGTACGACACCATCAAAGGCAGTGATTATCTCGGGGACCAGGACGCCATTGAGTTCATGTGTTCAGAGGCCGCCCATATTGTCCGTGAACTCGAACATTTTGGTGTTCCTTTTTCTCGTCTCAACAACGGTAAAATCTACCAGCGCGCCTTTGGCGGCCAGAGTCAATCCTTTGGTGAAAAACAGGCACATCGCACCTGTGCCGCAGCCGACCGCACCGGGCATGCTATCCTCCATTCGCTCTACCAGCAGCTGCTTGCAACCGGCGTGCAGATGTTTGATGAATACTATGCCCTCGACCTGATCAAAAACCAGCAAGGCGAGATCAACGGCTTGTGCGTGATGAATATTCATAATGGCGAATATGAAATCCTGCAAAGCCCTCACATTTTGATTGCCACCGGAGGCGCCGGCCAACTCTATCGGACCAACACCAATGCCAGCATTAATACCGGTGACGGATTAGGTATGGTGTTGCGAGCCGGCTTGCCTTTACAGGATATGGAGTTCTGGCAGTTTCATCCGACCGGGGTGGCCGGCAAAGGCATGCTTATATCCGAAGCCGCCCGTGGTGAAGGCGGCGTACTGAGAAATGCAGACGGTGAGGCTTTTATGCACCGTTACGCACCGCATGTTAAGGATTTAGCTTCCCGTGATGTGGTGGCGAGAGCGATTGCCATAGAAGTACAGCAAGGCCGGGGTTGCGGTCCGAACCAGGATCATGTGTTGCTCGATTTAACCCATTTACCTGCTGAAACGGTTGAAAAACGCCTTCCGGGAATACGCGATATCAGCAAAACGTTTCTTGGCATTGATCCGGTTGAAGCCCCGATTGCTGTCTTTCCAACCTGCCACTATATGATGGGCGGCATTCCTACCGACCTCAACGGCCAAGTGATCACGCTCAACGACCACAATCAACTGCAGCCGGTCAACGGCCTCTATGCCATAGGAGAGTGCGCCTGCGTTTCCGTTCACGGCGCCAACCGCTTAGGCGGCAACTCCCTGCTCGATATTATCGTTTTTGGCCGCCAGGCGGCCGATTACATCCACCGCCAATTACAAACAGACATTCCTTCTAAATCAAGGCCTAGCGACTTAATTCTAAAACCGGTTCTCGAGCGCATTCAGCGCTGGCAAACCCCGCAACCAAGTGAGGATTCGCTTGCGTCCATCAAACACGATTTGCAAACAACCATGGAAACCGGGTGCGGGGTTTTCCGCAATGCCGATAGCATGCAAGCGACCTTGAAGGCCTTAGAGACGCTCAATCGACGCCTGCAGACTGTAACCCTTGACGATCACGGCGCCGTTTTCAACCTCGATCGTCTGCAGGCTTACGAGTTGGAAAACCTGATGGCCATCGCCTTCGCCACTGTGCACTCGTCCCTATCCCGTACTGAAAGTCGTGGAGCCCATTCCCGCGTAGACTACCCTGAACGCGATGATGAAAACTGGCTTAAACACACGCTCTATTTTCAACAGCAGAACCGCATTGCCTACAAGCCGGTTAACCTTCAACCGAAACAGCACCCACCCTTCCCCCCTAAACCGCGTGTTTACTGATATCATGCCGGAGTTTTTATGAAACTGTTTATCAGCCGTTACGACCCCCAGAAAGACCATCAGCCTTACGATCAAGAATTCGAACTGGAAGACGGTTCAATTGCGTCTGACCTGATGCTGCTGGATCTTTTGCACAGAGTACGCGCGCAAGACCCAAGTCTGAGTTTTCGTTTCTCCTGCCAGGAAGGGGTCTGCGGCTCTGATGCTATCAATGTCAACGGGCGCAATGTATTGAGCTGTATCACCCCCGTCAACACCTTGACATCCCCGATTCGGATCCAACCGCTTCCTGGTCTCCCCATAATCAAGGACCTGATCGTGGATCTGAGCCTGTTTTACCAGCACTACAGGGAAATTCACCCCGTATTGCAGACCCAAGAGCTGAATCTGGAAAAAGAACATCTGCAAGCCCCCGAGCAACGCAGCCAACTGGATGGAGGCTACGAATGTATTCTTTGCGCCTGTTGCAGTACCAGCTGCCCGTCCTTCTGGTGGAATCCAGATCAGTTTCTCGGGCCTGCTGCCCTGTTAGCGGCACACCGCTTCATCATTGACAGTCGCGACATCAAGCCGGTTGAACGCCTTAAAGAATTAGACGATCCGCTGAAAACCTTCCGCTGCCGCCATATCCAAAACTGTACTGCGTCCTGTCCCAAAGGGCTCAACCCGAGCCGAGCGATTCAGTCACTGAAATCCATGATCACGCATCACAAGACGGATAAATAAGGAGCTGGCGAATGGCACATGAAACACCTGAATCCGCTTACCAAGCAGAACAGGCCTGGTTAAAGCGCATGCACTTTCAATGCAAACGCGGCTTACTGGAGCTGGAACTGCTGCTAACCAACTATCTGCCACTCGTACTTCAGCAATCCAAACAGCAACAACAACTGTTTGAACGCTTGCTAAGGGAGAATGACCAGAGCCTCTATAACTGGTTTTTTCCGGATTCCGCATCCCGATTCGCACCAACTCCCCTAAAAACATCGAGCGATTACCAGGCCTTAATCGACTCCATCCGCAACCATTACTTGAATTCATCAAAATAAACTGATATAATCCGCGCAAATTTTTTCTAAGGAATTTACCTAGACCTATGGCAAAACAAGACGTTATTGAATTTGACGGTGTCGTTATCGAAACCCTGCCTAACACGATGTTTCGTGTTGAACTGGAAAATGGGCACCAAGTGTTGGCCCACATTTCTGGACGCATGCGTAAGAACTACATCCGCATCCTGGCTGGCGACCCTGTAAAAGTAGAATTAACGCCTTACGACCTCACTAAAGGTCGTATCACTTACCGCGGAAAATAAGCGCGATTGTAACCGTGTGCTCGTCGCTTATTTAAAGTAAGCGGACTCGCTAGCACGTTAGCCTAAATAGGCTGTCTAAGTCTGCATAAAAAAACCACCTGCTTCTTCAGAACCAGGTGGTTTTTTTGTTTTGCGAACTCGGTTTTCAACTGAGCAGGTTTGCTCAGTTTTGGGAATAGCGGGTAAATTTAAGCGTTAATATTAAAAACCAACTCGTCATTCTGGCAATCAATTTCCAATTGACCGCCATTCTGCAACTCTCCGAACAGCAACTTTTCCGCCAAAGGTTGTTTAACTTTTTCCTGGATCAGGCGCCCCATTGGACGCGCGCCCATTAATGGATCGTATCCGCGCTTAGCCAACCAGTGACGCGCCGCTTCCGTTACTTTCAGCGAAACCTTTTTCTCACTCAGTGTCTGCTCAAGCGCATATAGGAATTTGTTCACCACCGATTCCATTGAGGCTTCAGACAGACGGTTAAACTGAATAATGCCATCCAACCGGTTACGGAATTCTGGGGTAAAGACTTTTTTCAGCTCAGCTTCAAAATCCATCGTGTGATCCTGGACGGTAAAGCCCATGCTGGCACGCGACATCTGCTCGGCGCCGACATTGGAAGTCATGATCAAAATCACATTACGAAAATCGGCTTTGCGGCCATTATTGTCGGTCAAGGTACCGTGATCCATAACTTGCAACAGCAGGTTAAACACATCCGGATGCGCTTTTTCGATCTCATCCAATAAAATCACTGCATGCGGTTGACGATTGACCGCTTCGGTCAGCAAGCCTCCCTGATCATAACCAACATAACCCGGAGGCGCACCGATCAAACGTGAAACGGTATGACGTTCCATATATTCCGACATATCAAAACGCACCATCTCTACACCAAGATGTCTCGCCAACTGCTGGGTCAATTCGGTCTTCCCTACCCCGGTCGGACCGGCAAACAGGAAACTGGCGGTCGGCTTATTCGGGTCACTCAAACCCGAACGTGCCAACTTAATCGCAGCCGCCAGCTGTTCCACGGCATGATCCTGACCAAACACCACACGCTTCAGATTTTCACCCAAATCTTGCAGCTTGTCTTTCTCTTTTTGCGTGATTTGCGATACCGGAATGCGCGCAATACTCGCCACAACCGATTGAATTTCATGCACCCCAATCTGCTTACGGCGTTTACTGGCCGGCAGCAACCCTTGCTTGGCGCCGGCTTCATCAATCACATCAATCGCTTTATCTGGCAGGTGACGGTCAGTAATATAGCGCGATGACAAGGCAACGGCCTCTTTTAAGGCTGGCAGGGTATATTTCACCTTGTGATGCGCTTCGTATTTATCTTTGAGACCTTTTAGAATTTCAAAGGTTTCCTGATTGCTCGGTTCCTTAACATCCACTTTCTGGAAGCGACGCGCCAAAGCTCGGTCTTTTTCAAAAATACCGCGATGTTCTTCGTAGGTGGTGGCACCGATGCAACGCAACTTACCGGAAGAAAGTGCCGGTTTCATCAGATTGGACGCATCCATCGCTCCGCCCTGAACCGCTCCGGCACCGATAATGGTATGAATTTCGTCGATAAACAGGATCGCATGCGGCTGCTGTTCGAGCTCCTTCAACAACGCCTTAAACCGTTTTTCAAAATCCCCACGGTAGCGGGTTCCAGCCAACAGTGCGCCCATATCCAAGCTATACACCACCGCATCTTCCAATGACTGAGGCACTTTATGATGAACGATTTGATACGCCAACCCTTCTGCCACAGCCGTTTTCCCCACACCTGGCTCGCCTACCAATAGCGGGTTGTTTTTACGTCGGCGACTCAACACTTCGAGTGTCCGGTTAAGCTCCCACTGACGGCCGATAATCGGGTCAATACGCCCCGCTTCAACCTCTTGATTCAAATTGGTGGCATATTTCAATAACGGCGACGAAGCGGACTGCTCCTCATCTGCACCTTCTTCGGCCTCAGCCCCTTGATTCGGTTCGGAATAGCCCTCATTGTCACCGGTGGTGACACCGTGCGAAATATAACTGAGTACATCGACTCGATTAACGCCGTGACTTTCCAGCAGATAAACCGCTTGCGAATCCTGCTCCGAATACAGAGAAGCCAGCACATGCAAACCTGTAACTTCCGGGTAACCGTTTGATTGCACTAAATAAATAGCGCGCTCAATTACGCGTTGAAACCCCATCGTCGGCTGTAGCTCATCCGGCTTATGCGTGACCATTTCCGACTCGAGAAAACGTTCCAATCCTTCTTCGATCGCACCCACTTCCGCACCGCAAGCGCGCACCACCTCCTGAACTTCAGGCAAGCCAAGCAACTCCAGCAGCAAATGCTCTAGAGTGACAAACTCATGTTCATATTCGTGAGCAACGCTAAACGCGTTACTCAAGGTCATTTGTAAGGCTTTACTCAGCACTATCAGGCTACCTCTAATTGGCACATTAATGGATGTTGATGTTGGCGCGAATAACGATTGACCTGATGCACCTTCATCTCCGCCACCTCTCGACTGTAGACACCGCAGATGCCTTTTCCGTCATGGTGTACAGCCAGCATCACTGCATTGGCACGCGCTTCATCCATAGCAAAAAATTTCATTAGCACTTCCACCACAAAATCCATCGGTGTGTAATCGTCATTTAACAGTACAACCTGATAGCGTTTTGGAGGTTTGACTTTAGGGCGAGCTGTATCCAACAGCAGGTTTCCGTCATCGTAATCCTGAGAATGTGGCATAGTGGAAATCTATAAAATTATTGTCGGTTAAACGTAAAAAAACAGATGGAACCAGGCCTGCTTAAAAAATATTTGCGCATGATTCGTTAATAGGTTCTATTGTAGCCTTTTCAAGGGCAATACGAAATGCCAGGACTTTGGAAAAGCTTGAGCGTAAAAAATACAGGAAGTCGTTTAGAAAACCGTAATCCGTGATCAGGCCGCAATTAGGCGTGCATAAAGATGGCCCGCCTCAGTCTCCTCATCAGGAGGCAGCCCCATATTTTCAATGCAGATAAAACGTTCTGATGAATAGTTGTGCGGAACTTTAAGTGAAAACCCGCCGCTGGGTGCATAGAGGTGCAATTGATTGCCGGCTGTCAGCATACTACCCGCCACCTCATAGGTGGCATAGATATCCCCGTCCTTGAGCTTCCATTGGAGATTTTCGTTTTTAATCTCGAAACGCACCAGATAATCGCCGGCTTTGCCACCGTAAAGCCCGCTATACCCCTTGCCCTTGAGGCGAAAGGTTTTACCCTGCAACGCCTGACGGGTAAATTTCATTTTCACCTTAAGTCCCGGAATATAAAAATAACCGATTCTAAGCAGGCGGATCGCATAGCGTAACGTTAACGGATAGGTGACAGCACGATTTTTACCGTTAATCGGCTTATGTCCGCAGTTTCTGGTGAAATCGGTGCTACCTTGATTAGAGGATTGAGAACGGGTGTTTGATGCTTTGGCATTGCGTGCGGCCGTTCTATTCGGCTTGCTGTGAGTAGGCTTGCGCTTACGCAACATAAACTCTTGCCAATAAGCGTCACGATGTTTACTCAAAATTTCATAAGCTTCCGCAACTTGCTGAAATTTTTTAGTGGCATCATGAATTTTTGATACGTCAGGATGATAGCGTCTCGCCAGCTTCCGATAGGCTATTTTGATCGTTTTCGAGCATGCGTTTTGATGAACTCCAAGAACAGAGAAATAATCAATGGTGGGATCAAAATATTGAGAATAAGAAGCCATTCAGAAATTTTAGTCTACTCAAATCCGAAAATACGCGTTGACACTTTGCGGATCTAATTATATTTACTCAATTAAGTTCAATTTGTTGAAATTCATTCTAGCGCCAAGCCCCACAAAAAAAAAGCGATCAAGGCATAAAAATTCCCTGGTTCAGACCAACTTTTACTAATAGAGCCAAAGGATCAAAACCAACTCAAACCAATAAGCCATTCAGCCACACTCATAAACCCAAATAATCATTATCAATTGATGTGTTTTATCAAAATATCTGCCAAAAAAGGCGCCATATAAGCGATAATACCCCACTCGAAAAAAGGACATGACCAATGAGTATTGAACAAGCATTGCACGAACGCAGCGGCTCAAAATGCGAGCTTTGCGGATCTGAAGAAAATTTAAGTGTTTATGACGTTGCTCCAAGTGACGGGAGTGCGGATCAAGCGATTTTAATCTGCGAAACTTGTCACCAGCAGATTGAAAACCCTGAGCAAGCCGACCCTAACCACTGGCGCTGCTTAAACGACAGCATGTGGTCACCAGTTCCGGCGGTTCAAGTCATGGCCTACAGAATGCTTAACCGCTTGCGTTCTGAGGGTTGGCCTCAAGACCTGCTTGATATGATGTACCTTGAAGATGATGTTCGTGCTTGGGCCGAAGCGGGTATGAGCAACGATAACGAAGACACTGTCGTACATCGAGACAGTAATGGCAACATCCTACAAGAAGGCGACAATGTCACCCTTATCAAAGACCTTGATGTCAAAGGAGCGGGATTCACCGCCAAACGCGGCACAATGGTTAGAGGCATCCACCTAACCGACAACCCGGAGCACATTGAAGGTAAAGTGAACGGCGTGCAAATTGTTTTGGTGACCGCTTACTTGAAAAAAGCCAATTAAATCGCTTGCAGCACCCCATAAAAAAACCGCCCGATGGCGGTTTTTTTATGTCTATTAATAGCTAATTCATAACGCCAGGGAATGCGGCAGATAGCCACGAATTTCCTTAGGCGAAAGGCTAACGACATTTTTATCTAAGGTGAAAACGACATGTTTCGTCAATCGCGTCGAGAAAGCATTGCGTAAATCCCCCAAAAATGAAGGGGCTGCAACCACAAATAATCGATCAAACTTATTTTGATTCAGCTCGTCACAAAGATGGCTGGCAACACTTTTAGCAAAACCAATTTCTTCTTGCTCTTTTGGGCTTACTTCATCACTGTAAGCATGTCCGCCGGCACCTTGCCCTCCCATATCCTTTCCAGGCAAGTCGCTGTCTAACTCCTGCTCATGAAGACGTCCGGCTGGATGCGCTAAGGTTTCGATCTCTATCAACTCTGCAACAGAGTTTTCAGCTTCAAAAATACGTGCACGACTGCTGTCTGCGACTAGAATCCATGCTGATTTCATTATTACCACCCCTTAAATTCATAGATTATTCAAAACGTTAGGAGTTCAAACTCTCACTCCACAAAACGTTTGGGCTGAAATTCCATTCTACGCCTAAGAGGATCAAAAAATACAGTGATTTACGCACAAAAAAGTAAAATTAATAAAGAAAATTGAGGCGAATCAAGCTTAAAAAACAACTAAAAACCTTTTTTATCGCTGTCTTTTAAGCCAGTTTCCGATTGACACAGACACGGTTACGTCCCGCATTTTTTGCCAAATAGAGAGATTGATCAGCCGCCTCAAATAAGCTCGCAAAACTAACCGGCATATCTTCGTCGGTTTCAATGGAGTCGCTTTCGATTAAATCCATCAAATGGCTGCCGGTTACTCGCTCAAGGGAAGCGACGCCAATGGTTGCCGTGATAGCAACTCCTTGCGGATGCAGCGATTCAACACGTGATCTCAACATTTCCATTTTCTGCTGAGCTTGCTGCTTATTGCAGTCCGGCATTAAGAGAATGATTTCATCTCCACCATAGCGCACGGCCACATCCCGTGGGTGGAGTCGATCACGTACCAACTGGCCAATCTGCCTGAGCACCTCATCTCCTAACGCATGGCCGTGCTGATCATTAACCTCTTTAAAATAATCAATATCCATCACACACAGTGAAATCGCTTCATTGCGTTTTTTGGAGTACTGCACCAACTGTTCACCGTACTCATCTATATAGTGGCGATTATTCAACCCTGAAACCGAATCCAGATTGGCTTTTTGATATAAGGCCCGTTGAGATGCGATTGACTCGTCAAGCTGGCGTTTATTTAAAATCAAATTAATCGCCCGTGCCAGAAAATCTGTCTCATGAAACGGCTTGGCAATAAAATCCCCTGCTCCATGTTTTAGGACATAGACTTGACGCAACAAATCATTCCATCCAGAAACCGCCAGAATCGGCATGTTGCGAATCTCTTCACGCCCCTGACGAATCAGGTGGATCAGACCGATACCACTGATTTTTCCTTCCAAAATCAAATCGGTTACCACCAGGTCAAATTCTTGCTGCTCCAGCAACTCAGCGGCTTCCTCACCACTTTTAACATGAGTCACGGCCCAACCGGCATTTTCCATAATATATCGCGTGTAATCTGCCGTGCTTTGGGTATCTTCGATGTACAGGATGTTGGCTGAAATCCTAACCGTCGTGTAGAGCAGCAGGCTTTTCATCGCACGTTTTAAATTTGCCATATCGGATTTCTGAAAAATTTCCGTAAATCCGGCATCATAAGCCGCGCGCTTAAAATCCTTGGTCATGTTGGAAGTAATCAAAAACTTAGGAACACCACTTAAATGCTCCAAATCTTGCAACTTCTCTAACAACGTAAAGCTGTCCATATCGCCTAATTCATGAGCCAGACTGATCGCGCTTGGTTTATTTTGTTTCAAATACGCCAAAGCCTCCTCGCCGGAAGCCGCTTCATGAATCAGAATATCGTTATGGTTCATTAACTCTTTGACGATTGCCCGATAACTTACAGAGGGTTCAACTACCAGAATATCCATTTAAGAAAACTCTTTTCAACTTAAGACGTTTATCCACTTGACTCTCACCAACTCATTTTGATGAAGTTACCAACGTCTTAACGCCTCAAAAAAAAACCAAAACAGGGGTTCCTGTTTTGGTTAGGGATCAACTCATTTCTCTATCACAAGAGTTGAAAGCTAAAATCAAATCGAAGCAATGATCTGATTTAATGTGGCACTTGGACGCATTGCAGCCGAAGCCAACTGTGAATCCGGCTGATAATAGCCGCCAATATCCACGGCCTGACCTTGAACACCGTTCAACTCTTCGACGATCTTGGCTTCATTAGCCGCCAATTGTTCGGCAATCGGTTTAAAGTGCGTTTGTAATCCAGCATCCTCAGTTTGTTGCGCCAATTCTTGCGCCCAATACATCGCCAGGTAAAAATGGCTACCGCGGTTATCAAGCTCACCCGCCTTACGTGAAGGCGACTTATTGTTTTCCAAGAACGAACCGGTTGCACGGTCCAACGTATCAGCCAGCACCTGTGCTCTCGGGTTGTTGAAGTTTGTCGCCAAGTGTTCCAATGAAACCGCCAGAGCCAAAAACTCTCCCAGCGAATCCCAACGCAGGTGATTTTCAGTCATAAACTGCTGCACATGTTTAGGAGCCGAACCACCTGCACCGGTTTCGAACAGGCCTCCTCCATTCATCAGCGGAACGATCGACAGCATTTTCGCACTGGTTCCCAACTCCAAAATCGGGAACAGATCCGTCAGATAATCACGCAACACATTTCCGGTCACCGAAATCACATCCTTGCCTTCTTTGACGTGACGCAGCGTAAAACGCGTCGCTTCTTCCGGTGACATTATATGCAACTCAAGCCCCGTCAGATCATGCTCGGTAAGATAATGATTGACCTTTTCAATCAACTGGTGGTCATGTGCACGGTTGGTATCTAGCCAGAAAACGGCCGGCGTGTTGGTTGCGCGCGCGCGCGTCACCGCCAATTTGACCCAATCACGAATGGGCGCATCTTTAGTCTGACACATACGGAAAATATCATTTGCTTCCACAGCCTGTTCGAGCAAAGCCTCTCCGTCGGCGTTAACCACGCGCACCGTACCGGCCGACTTTACTTGGAACGTTTTATCATGTGAACCATACTCTTCGGCTTTCTGTGCCATTAAGCCCACATTTGGAACCGTTCCCATGGTAGTAGGATCGAAAGCACCGTGATGCTTACAGAACTTAATCGTTTCTTCATAAACACCCGCATAGCAGCGATCTGGAATCACCGCCAAGGTATCCTGCTGTTTCCCTTCTTTATTCCACATTTGCCCAGAGCTACGGATCATTGCCGGCATGGAAGCGTCGATAATCACATCACTTGGTACGTGCAGATTGGTGATTCCTTTGTCTGAATCCACCATGGCCAAGTCCGGCTGTTTAGCATAAACCGCTTGCAGATCCGCCTCAATTTCAGCCTGTTTTTCAGCCGGCAGAGTCTGGATTTTATTGTACAAATCACCTAGGCCATTATTCGGATTGATCCCCAGCTCGGCAAAGGTCTCTGCATGCTTGTTGAATACATCTTCAAAAAAGACCGCGACCGCTTGACCGAAAATGATCGGATCAGAAACCTTCATCATAGTGGCTTTCATATGGATCGAGAACAAAATACCCTGGTATTTGGCTTCGGAGATCGCTTCTGCCAAAAAGGCACGTAACGCTTTCTGACTCATCACCGCAGCATCAATGACTTCACCCTCTTGCAGTGGTGCGTAGTCTTTTAACATTTCTACCGAACCATCTTCTTTAACCAGTTCGATCTTGAATTGATCCGCTTGCTGCATCGTCATAGATTTTTCAGAACCGTAAAAATCGCCATGGGTCATATGCGCCACATGCGATTTAGAGTCGGCCGACCAGGCTCCCATGGAATGCGGATTGTTGCGCGCATAATTTTTCACCGAAGCCGGCGCGCGACGGTCCGAATTCCCTTCACGCAATACCGGATTGACCGCACTTCCCAGGACTTTAGCGTAACGAGCTTGAATCTCCTTTTCCTCATCCGTATTCGCCTCAGCCGGATAGTCTGGTATCGCATATCCATGGGCCTGAAGCTCTTTAATCGCCGCATTTAGCTGTGGAATGGAAGCACTGATATTCGGTAATTTAATGATGTTGGCTTCTGGCGTTTTGGCCAATTCACCCAATTCACTCAAAGCATCGCCAATTCTTTGCTCTTCGCTTAGGTACTCCGGAAAGTTTGCAATGATCCGTCCTGCCAAAGAGATATCGCGTGTTTCGACTTTGACATCTGCCACGCCTGTAAAAGATTGGATAATAGGCAATAACGAATAAGTGGCCAGCGCTGGAGCTTCATCTGTCAGGGTATAAATGATTTTAGCTTGTTCTGTCATGAGGGAGTCCTGATGTATCCTGAATTAAACTGGGTAATACGCCTTCCAAAGGGACCATTCACAGCGAACGGATCAGATCAAAACGCGTAATAAATCGTAAAAATGTTAAAATATGGGTTATTTTAACGCACTCATTACAGAAGTCTCAAAATTACACCAAAAAAAACCGCTTTTTCAGCGTTAAGTGGTCAAAAAGATCCAAACACCGCCCCTTATGAGTAAAATCTTACTGTTTAACAAACCCTTTAATGTGCTCTGTCAGTTTACCGATGAACCGCAATATGCGGAGCAGAGGGAAACCTTGGCCAACTACATCGACCTCCCCGGCTTTTATGCGGCCGGCCGTCTAGATCGTGATTCGGAAGGGTTGCTTTTGTTAACCGATGACGGCAAGCTGCAACACCGCATCAGCGATCCGAAACACAAGCAAGCCAAAACTTATTTGGTTCAGGTGGAAGGGAATATTTCCCGCCAAGCCATCCGCCAACTACAAGATGGCGTTGAACTCAAGGATGGCAAAACCCGCCCGGCCAAAGCACGCAAAGTCGCCGAACCCAAATGGATCTGGGCAAGAAACCCTCCTATTCGTGAACGCAAACACATTCCTACAAGCTGGATAGAACTTACGATTACTGAAGGCAAAAACCGCCAGGTCAGACGCATGACAGCTGCGGTTGGTTTTCCTACCCTTAGACTGATCCGTACCCGCATAGGCGATTATCAGTTAAAGCACCTCAAACCCGGAGAGTCATTATTAATCGATGTGTAATCCACTACACATAAATTAAGCTGGCCTGCTAGCCCCTTTTTATATCTGGTTTGCTAAAATACTCCCATGAAAAATAATTCCAAAACCAAAGTTATTGTCGGCCTGTCCGGAGGCGTCGATTCATCAGTCACCGCCTTGCTGCTCAAGCAGCAAGGGTACGATGTTGAAGGCCTTTTTATGAAAAACTGGGAAGGTGATGACACCGAAGATTATTGCCCAGCTGCAGAAGATTTGAAGGATGTCATCTCTATCTGTGAAAAGCTGGACATTCCTTTGCATATCGAAAACTTCTCCAACGAATATTGGGATCGGGTTTTCGAACACTTTCTGGCCGAATATAAAGCCGGCCGAACACCCAATCCGGATATTCTGTGCAACAAAGAAGTCAAATTTAAAGCCTTCTTGGACCACGCCCTCAATTTGGGTGCGGATTTCATCGCCACCGGACACTATGCCCGCATTCAACGTGATGAGGACGGTACCTGCCACCTGTTAAAAGGATTGGATGAGAATAAAGACCAGAGTTATTTTTTGTACACGTTACAACAGCATCAGTTGCAAAAATCCATGTTTCCGATTGGCGAACTTGAAAAGCCCTACGTACGTGAATTAGCCGAAAAAGCCGACTTAATCACCCACGATAAAAAGGACAGCACCGGTATCTGTTTTATTGGGGAGCGCAAGTTTAAAGAATTTTTACAGCGCTTTATTCCGGCACAGCCCGGCGATATCGTCGATGATCAGGGCAAGGTTATTGGCCGTCACGATGGATTGATGTACTACACCATCGGACAACGTAAAGGACTCGGCATCGGCGGCGGTCACGGCCAAGACAATTCCCCGTGGTTTGCGGCAGATAAAAACTTGCAAAACAATCAATTGATTGCCGTGCAAGGCAAACAACACCCTTTGTTGCAACACGCTGTGGTCGTGGCCAATACGCTGGACTGGGTTTCCGGAGAGTGTCCTCCGATCAATCAGCCTCTGAAAGCCAAAATTCGTTATCGCCAAGCAGAACAGCCATGCCGAATTGTCGAGCACAATGATGATCGAATCGTCGTGCTGTTTGACGAGCCACAAACCGCCGTCGCCCCTGGGCAATCGATTGTTTTCTACCTGGACGACGACTGTTTGGGAGGCGGAATCATCGATCAACGCTTACATCGTCTTGATGAAGTCACACACCCTTCTGTTTAAATAGAAACCATTATCGGGAGAACACATGTCTCAGTACTCGGATCAAGATCGTGCGATAGGCCTGATTGGAATCTACCAATGCGCCAAAATGGTCTATGACCTGGCGACCACAGGAAAAACGAATCAAACCGCATTTGAATCGAGTTTGCGCTCTCTGTTTATCGAAAACCCTGAAAGCACCTTGGATGTGTTTGGCGGCAAAGTTGAAAACATCCAGCTCGGCGTCAACACTCTGCTCGCACAGATGAGTTCCGATCAAGCCGTGCTCAATCGTAACGTCGAAATCACGCGTTATGTATTGAGCATGATCATTCTTGAAAAAAAACTGGGGCGTGACGAAGCTAAAATGCAGCGCATTTATTCCATGCTGGATACGGCTAAGAGCCAACAGCAGCATTTTGGCGAACTGCATGAAAATGTCATAGCTTCCCTGGCAAGAACCTATACGGAAAACGTCAGTGACGTTCATCCGCGTGTGATGGTAAACGGTAAACACGGCCACCTGCAAAACCCTCTGGTTGCCAATAAAATCCGCGCCCTACTGCTGGCCGGCATCCGCGCCGCCACGCTATGGCGTCAAGTAGGCGGTTCGCGCTGGGCTCTGATCTGGTCACGAAAAAAATATCTGCGTGCTGCTCAATCTCTAGCGCGATTCCAGCCCGATGACCAAGAGCCGCCTAAGTTTTTCAACCCCGACGAATAATTCGTTTTTAGCCAGACAGAGTCTTTAAGCAAGGTGAACTGATGAAAATCACAATCGAATCCAACCCTTCTGAAAGTACGTTGCAACAGCTGCAAGTTCGTCAATGGCCCATCTGGGAAAAGCAAGCTTCCGAGTTTCCCTGGTTTTATGATGCCGAAGAAGTCTGCTTTTTATTGGAAGGCAAAGTCACCGTCACTCCTGAAAACGGGGAAGCCGTGGACATCAAAGCCGGAGACCTAGTCACTTTCCCCAAAGGCATGGCGTGCCGCTGGCACATTCATCAAGCGGTCAAGAAACATTATCAATTTCGCTAAACGGCTCTGCAAGCAAGCAGCTTCTCTGTTTGCATACATCCCCAATATCCCAAATTAAAGACATAAAAAAAACCGCTTCCAAACTGAACAGGCCTGTTCAGTTTATGGAAACGGTTTTCTTAAAATCCCCGATTTATACAGGAGTTTTGATTCGCTCTTAAAGCGTTACTTAAGCGTTTTATAGTTTGTCTTTTTGACAATCTCAGCCTGAGCAACGATGGCTTTAAGGCGTGCATCCAGTTCGCTGGTCGCCATCATCTCGCTCATCGCAGAGGCCAGCTGTGCGTTCTGCTGTTCACTAATCTCAGCGGCTTTGACCCCTTTCACCTGAATCAGAACCGTATCGCCAGTCATCAACTGATGTGCCTGCCAGGTTGCCCCATCGGCTTGAGGCTTAGGCGCTTTAAAGGCCGCAGCCGTCATTTCCGGCAGAATACGCTGGTTATTTCGGTCAATCCAGCCAACCGTATGCCACTCAACCCCGTCACCCATCAAGGATTCCGGATTTTCACCTTCATTGACCTTGGCCAACAAGCTTTCTGCAAGCTTTGCCGCCTCAGCAATCGCAGCCTGGCGCTTCAAGTGCTCTTGAATACTGGCTTCAACTTCTTTAAGGGTTTTTTGACGCGCTTCGGTAAAGTCTTTTACGCGCACCACTACTGAGTGGTTAGGCGCCAACTCAATCGAAGCACTGTTTAATCTCGACTTTAACACCTCATCAGAAAAAGCGGCATTAATCACCTTGCTGTTTGACAAAACCGGTCCTAAACCACCATCACGACTGAACGGCTCAGAGGTTTTTATGGTTAAACCGGTCGCTTCCGCGGCTGGTTCCAAAGAATCAGGCTGTTCGTAAGCAATGGTATTCAGCTTTTCAAGCACGTCGAAATACTGCTTTTCGGCTTCTTGCATCTGATATTGCTGAGTAACCTGCTCCTTAACCTCGTCAAAAGGTTGTGTCTGCTTGGCTTCGATCGATTCGAGCTTGATCAGGTGATAGCCAAAGTCGGTCTTAACCGGCTCACTGACTTGCCCCACCTGCATAGAAAACACCGCTTCATCAAACGCCGGCACCATCATGCCTTGTTCGAAACTGCCTAGATCGCCACCGGAAGGGGCTGACCCTGGATCTTGGGAATACGTTTTGGCCAGCTCTTCAAAAGACTCGCCTGCCGCCAGTTTTTTCTGAATCTCGGCAATCTTTTCTTTTGCCTTAGCCTCCGCTTCGTCGCTATCGCCTTCGACTGCGATCAGAATGTGCTTGGCATGGCGTTTTTCAGGCAACGTAAACAGTAACTTGTTATCGTCGTAGTAGGCTTTTAGCAACTCATCGGTAACGGGCACTTGCTTCGCCAGATCTGCCTGAGACAACTCTAGATACTCTAACGTCACCTGTTCAGGCGTGATGTACGCAGGCTTATTCTTCTCATAATAAGCCGCCACCTCTTCCGGGGTGACGGTCACTGTTTTCAGGAACGGGCGCTGGTCAACACGTAAATAGTTCACGTCACGTTGCTGGCCTTGCAACGCGGCCAGCTGGGCCACTTCTGAAGCGGTTGCAAAACTGGATGACTGCGTCAAGGCACGGTATTGGTTTTCCAGCAAGAATTGGCGCTGTTCGTATTCAAAACGTGCGACATTTAAGCCGTTACGCATCAAAATGTCTTCATACACTTTTTCAGAGAATTTTCCGTCCTGTTGAAACACCTCTGCACCATGGATGGTTGCGGCCAACTGCTGATCGCTGATCATCATATGATTCTGATTAGCCCATTGGCGAATCACTTCGGATTCGATCAATGCATCCAGCACCTGCTCACGAAGATCTTCATCTTTGACCACCTGGTCATACATGTCACCAAACTGCTGTTCCAAACGAGATTTCTGACGGTTGTAAAGTGTTAGAAACTCAGTCGCAGTGATATCTTCCCCGTTTACTTCGGCCACGACAACCGCTTTGTCACCGCGCGCGTATTGATCAATTCCAAATAGCGCAAAGGTTAAGATAATCAGACCGACAATTACCCAGGCAATCCAACCCTGTGCATTATCTCGAATGGCTTGAAGCATGATTTTTCCTTTAACTGATTAAACTTTTCAAAATAGCGTCTATGATACCAATCTCCCCTTAGGGTTTCATCTGATTTATCGCAGTTTTATGTATTATCTGGTCGATCATTTATTCCCAGAAAACGCCATAAATAAAAATGTAGTGGTTCTGATGTTTGCGCTAGAATGGAATGAACCCTATGCGCTTCGGAGAACCGTCATGAAGTCGATACTGTATGTAGATGATGCGCGCTCGATGCGCAGCCTAGTGGACTTGATTCTCAACAAGCAGTTTGCAGTAACGCTGGCAGAAGATGGCATTGCAGGACTCAAAGCCATGGAAACAGCTCAGTTTGACCTGATTATCTCCGATATTAATATGCCAAACATGAACGGTTTCGAGTTTCTTCAGCAAGTGCGACTGCAACCCGCCTATCAAGAACTTCCCATTTTAATGATGACCACTGAAGCCGATCTGGAAATGAAACAAAAAGGCAAAGCGCTCGGCGCCAATGGTTGGATTACCAAACCCTTCGATCCCGATAAATTAGTCGATACCATTGAATTTCTTCTCGGCTCTTAACCCCCCAGCAATAGCATTTCAAAACTGATCAGGCCTGGTCAGTTTTGAGCGTTAGGTTCGCCCTTTCTTTTCTCAGGTCATAAAAAAACCCTAAAGCCTATTCCACTTTAGGGTTTAGATAACCAATCACCGTTGAGCATGATATTTATTCAGATTCATGCGCAACGGATATGAGCGGTTATTTAAACGGGTCTTGTAATACCAACGTTTCTGCACGATCCGGACCGGTTGACAGAATCGAAACCGGAACCCCCACTTCCTTCTCAAGGAATTGGATATATTCTTTTGCTTCCTTAGGAAGCGCGTCCCAAGAATCAATACCCACCGTCGAGGTTTTCCAGCCCGGCAAGGTCACATAGTTTGGTTCACACAATTCGTACTCTTCAGCACTGCATGGCGGTAATGTCAGGGTTTGCCCTTCTTTAGAATAGGAGACACAGACTTTAACCTCATCCAGTTCATCCATGACATCTAATTTGGTCAGACACATCCCGGTCATCCCGTTGATCTGTGCCGAACGACGCAATGCCACTGCATCAAACCAGCCGCAACGACGTTGGCGGCCGGTTGTGGCACCAAATTCATGGCCGCGCGTACCAAGTTCTTTACCGACTGGATCACCTTCATCAGAAGCTACGTCATAACACAATTCCGTCGGGAAAGGCCCTCCCCCCACACGTGTCGCATAGGCTTTGGTAATACCCAATACATAATCGAACTGAGTTGGTCCAATACCGGCACCTGAAGCCGCACCTCCGGCGGTGGTATTGGAAGAGGTAACATAAGGATAGGTTCCTTGATCAATGTCCAGCAGCGTTCCTTGGGCACCTTCGAACATCAAGTTCTTACCTTCACGATTATAGCTGTCGATCAGGTTCGGAATATCCGCCAACATCGGCACAATCATTTTGCTATAGCGTTCACACTTTGCCCATAGCTCATCGAAAGAAACCGGTTCGACCTTATAAAAGTTTTCCAGCATGTAGTTGTGATAACTCAATGTCTCCGCCAACTTCTCTTTAAACTGAGACATGTTCTTCATATCACCCGCACGTAAACCGCGGCGCGCCACCTTATCTTCGTAGGCCGGACCAATTCCACGCCCTGTCGTCCCGATCGCTTTATTTCCTCGCGCCAATTCACGTGCCTGATCTAAAGCGACGTGGTAATCCAAAATCAACGGGCAAGCGTCGCTGATTTTTAGCCGGCTTTTTACTTCCAGGCCGGTCGATTCCAGTTCGGCCACTTCTTTTTCAAGCGCATCCGGCGCCAACACCACGCCATTACCGATAAAACATTCAACTTCTTCGCGCAGGATACCCGAAGGAATCAAATGCAAAACCGTTTTCTTGCCATCAATAACCAAGGTATGGCCTGCATTATGGCCGCCCTGGAAACGGACGACTGCCGCCACTCGATCAGTCAGAAGATCAACGATCTTACCTTTACCTTCATCGCCCCACTGGGTGCCCACAACAACAATATTTCGTTTTGTCATAACTACTTCTTAACGCTCAACGTCTTAAAACAATCTCTACATTCACAAGGGGGTTATTGCAACGTCCACTCGCCATTCACTTCGATCAGCCTGGCTCCCGACTCAGGAGCGGTATCCGCTTCATACACGAAAACCACCTGATAACCTTGTGCTTTTAATTCTGCAATCTTTTCTTTTAAAGCCTGATCGGCCTTAGCTGGCGCATAAACGGTTCCCTTAATCACATCTTCAACTGGGGCCAACAGATCCAAAGCGGTACGCAGATCCATACTGAACCCAGTAGCCGGCAAGGACAGACCAAAATCAGCGCCAATGCCATCGTAGCGGCCGCCTTTGGCAATCAACTGAAGTTGGCGTCCACCGCTGTAACAGCCAAAGATGACCCCGGTGTGATAGTGATAGCCGCGAATATCCGCCAAATCCAAATGAATCTGAACCGACTGGGTAATGTTTAAGTGCGACACAATGGTCTGCAGTCGCTCTAATGCAGCATCCACCACAGGACCTAAGCCATCAAATTGGTTTTTAGCCTGATCAATGACGTTTTGCGCCTCACCGGCCAAATTGATCAACGCCTTGAATGCCGGTTTAAGCTGTTCATTTAAATTCGCGGTTTGAAGCCAATCGTTATATTCAGGCACCGCTTTACGCTTTAAAATGTCCAAAAGGTCTGCGCTCTGGGTTTCGCTTAGGCTTGCCTGACGCATCAACTCATCGACAATGCCGACATGCCCCAGACTGAGCTGCAATTGTGGCAACTCGAGTGACTTCAGACTTTCGAGCATGAGCTCGATGACTTCGATATCACTTTCCACGCCAGCATGACCAAACAGTTCGGCTCCCACCTGAAGTGGACTTCTAGACCCCTTCGCCTTGTTATTACGCGTTTTAAGCACTTCTCCAACATAGCATAGACGTGAAATGCTATCAGCCGCCTTAAGGCGATTACTGACAATACGCGCAACCTGCGGTGTCATATCCGCGCGGACTCCCATCATGCGCCCGCTCTCCTGGTCGGTAAAACGACAGGTATCAATCGCCATATGCCGCCCTGTTCCTGTCAACAGAGAATCGGTAAATTCGGCAATAGGCGGCAAAACCAAATCGTAACCAGAAAGGTGAAATCCATCGATCAATTTACGACGATAAAATTCAAGCTTATTGGCCTGAGGCGGGAGAAGGTCTTCTAAACCTTCCGGAGTAAACCACGTAGATTGTTGCATCTTTGACTTCTTTCTACTTATTTCTATAAAGCGGGATAACGAAACTGGGGGTAAGAAACGTTTTATTTTAAATCAATTCCTTAACGCCCATAAAAAATTCAATTAAAAATTAATAACATGCCAAGCCCAATTGCCACACTAAAAAGCCCCATTAACCGAAGTTGCTTTTCTGACAGGGTGACGGCTTCACTCATCATCCTGCGCCACAATTCAGGAAAAGCAAACGGTAACAAGCCCTCCAGAATAAATACCAAGGCGATTGCAGCAAAAAGAGTGTTTTCTAACATGCTTCCATAAAAAAGGTGGGTTGCCCCACCTTCTTAACTCCTATCCTGTCAGCGTTTTATTTAACGGCATCATTAAAGTACATGAAAAAGTCTGATTTTGGATCTACCAACAAAATGTCAGACTTATCTTTAAAGGTTTTCTGATAGGCATTCAGGCTGTGATAAAAGGCATAGAACTCCGCATCCTGGTTGTAGGCTTTTGCGTAAATCTCAGCAGCCTTCGCATCCCCTTGACCGCGAAGAATTTCAGCTTCACTGTAGGCTTCAGCCAAAATAACGACACGCTGGCGATCGGCATCGGCACGGATTTTCTCAGCCGCTTCCGCCCCTTTGGAGCGCAAGTCCTTGGCAACACGGTTACGTTCCGCTTCCATACGACGATAAACCGAATCACTCACATCTTTAGGCAGATCGATACGTTTAATACGCACATCGGCAATCTCAATACCGAAAGAGCTTGCTGCATCAGCCGTTGTGTCTTTAATTTTTTGTGCAATTTCGACACGCTCACCGGAAATTACTTCCTTAACTGTACGGTTACCGAATTCGGCACGTAAACCATCCTTAACGATTTGCCCTAAACGCATACCCGCCAAGCGGTTATCGCCATTCATAGTGGTATAGAATTTTTCAACGTCCTTGATGCGCCACTTAACAAACGAATCCACCTCAAGGTTTTTCTTTTCACTGGTTAAGAAACGCTCTGGAGCGGAGTCCAGCGTCTGAATACGCGCATCAAACTTACGTACATTGTTAATAAACGGCGTCTTAAAATGCAGGCCTGGGGGCACATCCGCTTTAACAATTTCCCCCAGTCGCAAGACAACCGCCGTCTCCCACTGGTTAACCACAAATACCGAGCTACTGCCCACAAACAAAACTGCGGCAACGAATATGGATAATACGGATTTCATTAACGTAGCTCCCTGTTTTTCAGATAGTCACGAATACTGGTTCTTTGCGAAGCGCTATTATTAGTGCGTGTTGCATTGGCATTTGAAGCCGGCGTACTGCTGGTTGCAGGCTCTACCGCTTTAAACGGCACGGTTGCTTGTCCACCGACCATTTTGTCCAGAGGCAAGTACAGCAGGTTATTACTACTTTCTGAACCGACAAAGACTTTACTGCTGTTTTCCATCACATTGGAAACCGCATCTATGTACAAACGGCTACGCGTGACCTTAGGTGCTTTTTGGTACTCTTTCACGATACTGGTAAAGCGGGCCGCCTCCCCTTTTGCCTGAGCAATGACGCGATCATGGTAAGCACTGGCTTCTTCCAGTTCACGAGCCGCTTTACCACGTGCTTTCGGCAAAATATCATTGGCGTAAGCTTCCGCTTCATTAATCAAACGTTCGCGGTCTTCTCGAGCTTTAACCACATCCGCAAAGGCATCTTGAACCTGCTCGGGCGGTTGCGCATCCTGAAGGTTCACACTGGTAATAACCAGGCCTGTTCGATAATCATTCAAATTCGCCTGGGCCAGTTGCTGAACTTTAGAAACGACTTCATTTCGACCTTCCGTCAACACAAAGTCCATTCGGTTCTGACCGACCACTTCACGCAGTGCACTTTCCACTACCGCTCTCAAAGTCAAATCAGGATCCGTCACTTCAAACAGATATTGGTTGGCACTCTCGATTTTGTATTGAACCGCGATCTTGAGGTCAACAATATTCTCGTCCTTAGTCAACATTAAGGATTCATTCGGCACGGTTCCGGCACGGTTTCGCGTATCGGAACGATAGCCGATTTCAGCGGTACGGATCTGATCTACATTAACAATACGAACCGTTTCAATCGGGTATGGAAGATGCCAGTGAGGTCCGGCTTTAGTCTCTTCAACAAAAGCACCAAAGCGGGTGACAACACCACGTTCGGCAGGATCAACGATATAAATACCGGAGAGCAGCCAAATTACGACAACTACAGCAACGATGATACCGCCGCCAATGCTTCCAAAACCACTGCCGCCACCGCCAAATTTATCACCGGCGCCTCCAAGCATGCTCTGGGCTTTCTTTAACAAGGCATCAATGTCAGAATCGTCATTTCTCTTCGGAGGACGATTGGAGCCTCCTTGATTCCCTGAATTCCCCGAGTTTCCCCAAGGATCCTGACCGGATTTACCTGGTTCGTTCCAAGCCATTTAATCTCTCTCCATACATTGAGGTGTGAGAAGCGTCTTTTTTAGACACGAAATAGGGTACATTTTAGAATTAAAACCCAAAAATGTCACCCATTAAAACTTTTTATTAGGCAAATAGAAATGCTAAAAGCGATTGCTCACTCTCGTGCTAGACCAACTCTTTTGCCTCTAGCAACTCTTTCCACTGTTTGACTTCATTCCACTCTTGATCGGTCAAATGCATTTTGAAATGACTATTGCCAAATTCATCAAACCCTTCTTCAAGAATGGTCCCCAACTGATAAAGCTGAGCGCGTTTCTTTGCCGCTGCCACATCCAGGGTCAGCGCGACGGTATGAAAATGACCTTTAAAGAACGAGGCCACCGCCTCCATCAACAGATTAATTCCTTCACCGCTGACAGCGGAAACCCAGACGCGCTGAGGGACCCCGTGATCATCACAATCGACCTTGGGCTCCATTTTCGGCTCCAGCTTATCGATCTTATTAAAGACCATCAATTGCGGAACCTCTGACGCCCCCACCTCGTCAATCACCTCAATCACATCTTGTATTTTTTCATCACGATGCGGATCGGCCGCATCCACCAAATGAATCAGCAAACTCGCTTCTCGAGTCTCCTCAAGGGTCGAACGAAATGCAGTCACCAAATCGTGCGGAATATGACGAATGAAACCGACTGTATCAGCAAAAATCACCGGACCCGCTCCGGGCAAATGTACGCGTCGCAAGGTAGAGTCCAAAGTCGCGAACAAACGGTTCTCTGCATAAACACCCGCCGCGGTCATATGATTAAACAATGTCGACTTACCCGCGTTGGTATACCCCACGATGGTAATGGTAGGCAGCTCGGAACGCTTTCTCGCCCTGCGCCCCAAATCACGTTGCTTGCGCACTTTTTCGATCCGGGACTCCAGCTGCTTAATGCGGGCCTGCACCAAACGACGGTCGGTTTCCAACTGGGTTTCCCCCGGCCCTCGCGCACCAATCCCGCCTTGTCGGTCAAGGTGAGACCACCCGCGTACCAAACGCGTGGACATGCGTTTAAGCTGAGCCAGCTCTACCTGCAATTTCCCTTCATGAGAACGTGCTCTTTGCGCGAAGATATCCAAAATCAGACCGACACGGTCCAACACCTGACAATCGAGATAGTTAGAAAGATTCCGCTCCTGAGCCGGAGTTAAGGCATGATTCACGATCACCACATCCGCATCGTGCAGTTGCACAGCCTGCTGAATTTCTTCAGCCTTACCTTTACCAACAAAATACTTGGGATCTGGAGTGTGTCGCTTCGCCGTGATAAGTTGACAGATTTCAGCACCGGCAGAGTCTACCAGCTCATAAAACTCGTCTAATTCTTCACGGTCAGCTTCATTATGAAAATCGACATGAACCAGAATTGCTTTATCCAGTTCACGCCGTTCGAGACGATCAAATAATTCCATTCAAACAGTTCAATTCACTTTAAAATGCAAACGGAATTGACTGCAAAGAAACACGTTTAGAGAAGTCATTCACCACTGTTGCTGTCTTCAACCCCATGCTCATACCCTTTTGGATCACGCATAGGCACGATAGTAGAAATGGCATGCTTATAAACCATTTGCGTTACATTACTGCGCAGCAGCACCACAAACTGATCAAACGAGTCAACACGCCCTTGAAGCTTAACACCGTTTACCAGATAAATGGATACACTGATTTTTTCCTTACGCAACGCATTCAGATAGGGGTCCTGAATTGGTAAAGCCTTAGCCACCTTTTTACTCTCCATGATTATTTCCTATTATTATTTTGTTTCTATTATCGTTTTTATTGGTTGTTTTAGCATAATGCTGGCAAATCACCCTGCTCTTCAAGCCTCTGTAAGTTTTTTTCCTTAAAGGACTCGAAAAAACTTCACCTGACATAAAAGCATACCACAGTGAATTCGTTTCTTTTTATCAATCAATTTTATTTACAAATAAGACAAAAATACGAAAAACTATATTCTATAGCCTTTTTAGGCAGTTTCAATGAGTTTACTCACGAAAGATAGACGTTCATCGCGAGTTGACGCAAAAGGATCCATCACCAACAGCTCCTCTTCTTTACGCAACCAGGTGAGTTGACGCTTAGCCAATTGCCGAGTCGCCACAACGCCTTTATGCACAAACGTCTCATAATCGTATTCGCCACTCAAAAATGACCAGGCCTGTCGATAGCCTACGCTACGAATCGACGTCATCTCCGGATTTAAATCACCGCGCGCCATTAAAGCTTTCACCTCGTGTAAAAACCCATTCTCCAACATCAGCTCAAAGCGCTTGGCTATCTGCTGATGCAAGCGGGCGCGATCTTGTGGAATCAAACCGACTTTAACCAATTGAAAAGCGTTCAACCCGTGTTTTGGCAAAGCGCGATGCTCAGTCAGCGTTTTACCGGTAATCTCGTACACTTCCAAAGCCCGAATCAATCTTTGCGGATCGTTCTTATGAATACGCTGTGCAGACTCCGGATCCACTTCTCTCAAGCGCTCGTGCAAAACATCAGGCTGAGTCTTCCAGAGCAATTGCAGGCGTTCACGAACTTCCGGATTGGCGGACGGCAGATCGGACATCCCATGCTGCAAAGCGTTGAAATACATCATGGTGCCGCCTACCAGCAATGGTAACCGCTCCCGTGCAAAAATCGCCTCCACCAGATCATGTACATCTTCTACAAATTCAGAGGCCGAATAGCTTTCCGCCGGATCATGCGTATCGATCAAATGATGTGGCACCCGCGCCAACTCTTCACTGCTTGGTTTCGCGGTACCGATATCCATGCCGCGATAAATCAACGCTGAATCGACACTAATAATTTCGACCGGATAATGCGCCGCCACATCCATCGAAAGCTGACTTTTGCCGGAAGCGGTCGGCCCCATAATCGCCAGACACTTTTTTTCTTCAATCCATTTCTCAATGGTCATGCAGCTAACAACCTTTGTAAACCATTCTTTTAAGCTATTGTTTTTTTTACTTACTGACCGCGCATAAACAGGCCGTCCAGCTGTTCCATGGATAACTGCACCCAAGTGGGACGTCCGTGATTACACTGGTCCGACCGTTCGGTACGCTCCATCTCACGCAGCAAGGCGTTCATCTCTTCAATCGTCAACTGGCGATTCGCTCTGACTGAACCGTGACAAGCCATGGTGGAAAGAATGTGATTAATCCGCTGTTCAACCTGTTCACTGTCACCCGCCACACCCAGGTCGGCGAGAATATCCTCAACCAAACCGACGACATTGCTTTTGGCTAAAATCGCAGGAACAGCAGTGACTTTAAGCTGCTCAGGCCCCATCGCCTCCAACTGAAATCCCAGGCGCTCAAACCAGTCGGCGTACTCTCGCCAGGTTGCAATCTGCCCCTGTTCCAGAGCGATCACGACTGGTACCAACAGAGGCTGACTGACCAACTTATGCTGCTGCCATTGTACTTTCAGACGCTCATAAACCACGCGCTCGTGGGCCGCATGCATATCCACCAACACCAAACCCTGCCGGTTTTCCGCCAAGATAAACACACCATGCAGCTGCATCTTCGCATATCCAAGCCGGTGCTCTTGCTCCCCTTCTTCAGTGCCCAGCGATTCATAGGCTGGACTCAATGCTTCCGCCACTTTGTCCGAACCTTTTGACACAGCATACTCCGGATAGAAGGTCTGTGCCGTTTTTGCCGGTGCCTGAAACTGCATACTGGCCTGACGGTAAGCTTCACCAGTGTTCGCAGAACCCGGTACATTTTGCGGCTTCAAGCTTACATTTCTTTCGCTTTCCGACACCAAGCTTCGCCCGCTGCCATGCTGAGCATTCAGGGGTTTGGCCACCGCATCCCTTACCGATCGGCGCAAAAAATCATACACCCAACGCCCATTAGCAAACCGTACTTCATATTTTGCAGGGTGCACATTCACATCCACCAACGCGGCAGGAATCTCTAAAAACAGCAGATACGCAGGATGACGCCCATGATAGAGCACGTCCGCATAAGCCTGTTTCACTGCATACGAAAGCGTACGATCACGCACAATACGCCCATTGACAAAAAGATACTGCATATCGCCTTGACTACGGTTAAAAGTAGGCAGGCCTGCCCAACCGTGCAAACGAATATCCTGTGCTTCAAAGCCGATCTCCAGACTCTGTTCCACAAATGACTGGCCCAACAACTGGGCAAGACGTTTATTGCGGCTACGCTCATCCGTCACCGGCATAACCTGACGCACAGTACGTCCATTATGCACCAACTTAAAGCCAACTTGAGGGCGACTCAGCATCACGCGTTTGGCCAGTTGGTCGATATGTGAAAATTCGGTTTGTGGCGATCGCAAAAACCGTTTACGCGCCGGAGTGTTAAAGAAAAGGTCTTCCACTTTGACCGTGGTTCCCTGACGACCCGCCACCGGGGTCAACGGCCCCCACTGCCCCTCACCCTCAGCCTTAAGTTGCCAAGCAGCACTGTCGCCATCGATCCGACTGATGATTTCAAAACGGGAAACAGAGCTGATACTGGCCAGGGCCTCCCCCCTAAACCCAAGTGTGGCAACCGCAGACAGGTCTTCTACGGTTTTGATTTTACTGGTCGCGTGCCGGCTCACCGCCAAAACGAGCTCTGCTTTGGGAATACCGCACCCGTTATCAATGACCTCTATTCGCTGAGTGCCGCCTTGTTCGATAATGATATCGATCTGGGTGGCACCGGAATCCAACGCATTTTCCAACAACTCCTTAACCACCGATGCCGGGCGTTCGACCACCTCACCCGCGGCAATCTGATCAGCGAGATGCGAAGGAAGAGATTCAATCGCCGATCGTTCCATAACTGGCTCGTGCTCAGGCACGTTGATGGATAATTCTTGCGTTTCAGACATCTAATCATTTACCCCGCAAAGGGATACCAGACAAGCATTCGAAGCGTTCAAAAGCATTCCTATTAACACCTAATTTAAACCAGAACGTTTAATCACAAAAAAAACAATAAATGGATTATACCATCCAAAAACCTTGCCTTTGCCTCAAGCCGCATTTATCTACAACTCTAAAAAGGCGCAAAGATTCCCTTCTAAAGATGGCGTTTTTTTAAACCGCCTTCAACTGATAAAATAGGCATCTTTCAAAAAAGAACAAAAGGATTCTCAGTGGGATTACTTAACAAACTTTTTGGTAACGGTTTGACGGAAGCGCTTCAACAAGCAGTTGAAAACCAACTAAAAACAACTCTGGATCCGATCACTCAAAAAGATTTGCTGTCGTTAAAAGCCGTCGATGACATGCAATTTAAAAAAGGCGAACTCACTCTATCAGTCAGCATGCCTTATCCCTGCAAAAGCCTGTGGCCGGCAATCGAGCAAACCTTGTCTCACCATTTGGAGCAGATTGACGAGATTAAACAGGTCCGTGTAAACTGGCAAACCAAAATCGTCTCTCATGACGTCCAAAAAGGCGCCACGCCGCTGCCGAACATTAAAAACATCATCGCCGTCGCCTCTGGCAAGGGCGGAGTAGGAAAATCCACTACCAGCGTGAACTTGGCGCTGGCTCTGCAACAGGAAGGCGCTCGTGTCGGCCTTTTGGACGCGGACATCTATGGTCCAAGCATTCCCACCATGCTTGGCATCCACGAAAAACCGCAATCCGAAGATGGCAAAACCATGAAACCGTTACAGGCCTATGGGCTGCAGGTCATGTCCATCGGTGCATTGATTGAGGAAGATTCTCCAATGATCTGGCGCGGCCCGATTGTAACCCAGACACTCACCCAACTGCTTAAAGAAACCGCATGGGAAGATTTGGATTACCTGATTATCGACCTGCCGCCTGGCACCGGGGATGTCCAACTTACTTTGGCACAGCAGATCCCGGTCACCGGCTCCATCATTGTCACCACGCCGCAACAGGTGTCGCTGATTGACGCCAAAAAAGGCCTCAAGATGTTCGAAAAGGTCGAAATTCCAATCCTTGGAATCATTGAAAACATGTCCACGCACATCTGCAGCCAGTGCGGGCACGAAGAGGCTATTTTCGGCGAAAAAGGCGGTGAAACACTCGCGCAAACCTATCATGTGGATTTCTTAGGTTCATTGCCACTTGAAAAACGTATTCGCGAAGAAGCTGACAACGGCAAACCGACGGTAACCGCCGACCCCAATAGTGCTATTGCCCAAAAATATCGACACATCGCACATGAAGTGAGCGCCAAAATCGGCGTCAGTAAACGTAATTACGGCAACTTGTTCCCTAAAATCGAAATTCACAATACTTGAACCTATTAAACAAAAAAGCGCTCACAGGAGCGCTTTTCAATTTAAACGGTTATTTTTTCCAAGCTACTCGATATCGAACAACTGGTCGAAATGAGCCACCTTCAGTATCTCCATCACCGGTTTTCCGACATTGACAATCTTAATCCTTTTCTTATCTCCGCCGGTACGCTCTCGTAACAATAACAACATCCCCAAGGCCGAACTATCCATATAGGTGGTGCGAGCCATATCGATAATAAACATTGAACCAGCTTGATCAAGGTAGCTTTTGTATGAATTGTTGAACATATCATAACAACTCACATCAAAACTGCCATCCACTGAAATCGTCACATATTTTCCGGAAACCTGACATTCAACACCCACAGCACTCACTTCTTTTTATCAGCTAAATATAATTACTTATTATATGGGACCACCCAAACCTTGCAAACCATAATAAGCTGATTTATTTTTGAGCGCATACCTCACAACGACTTGTTACGATTCAGGTTAATCACCGCCATTTGGGATGGAAAAAGCCCTCAAAACCACAAAAGATAAAACACACCCGCCCAGTCAAAACCGCTATAATATCCGGTTAATTCCAAACAGAACCGGTCTTAAAAAACATAACTCAGTAACCGCAAAACTTCCTCTATGTAAAAGGAAGGAAAGGCCGCGTTATTATTTTGATTACATGAATGGATCGTTAAAAAATATGTCTGACACAGTCCGTGAGCAAACTACCAATTCTTCGCCTCGAAAAATCCTGATCACCAGCGCCCTGCCTTATGCTAACGGGCCGATTCACCTGGGCCATCTGGTTGAATACATTCAAACGGATATTTGGGCTCGTTTTCAGAAAATGCGCGGGCACCAGTGTACTTATGTCTGTGCGGATGATGCTCACGGAACCCCGATCATGTTGCGCGCGCAATCCGAAGGCATTACGCCCGAGACATTGATCGAACGCTCATCGAAAGAACACCAGGCTGACTTTGCCGGATTCCACATTGGTTTTGATCACTATCACAGCACTAACTCTCCAGAAAACGAAGAGCTGGCCGGCTACATCTACACCCAACTAAAAGAAAAAGGCCATATCAGCCGTAAAACCATTAAACAGTTCTACGATCCTCAAAAAGAGATGTTCTTGCCGGACCGTTTTATCAAGGGAACCTGTCCTAAGTGTAAGGCTGACGATCAGTATGGCGACAACTGTGAAGTGTGCGGAGCGACTTACAGCCCGACAGAGCTGCTAAACCCGAAATCGGTCGTATCCGGCGCAACACCGGTTGAAAAAGAAACTGACCACCTGTTTTTCGAACTGGCGCACTTTGAAGAAATGCTCAAAAACTGGACCCACCAAGGCCACCTGCAATCACAGATCGCCAATAAACTCGACGAATGGTTTGAATCCGGTCTGCGGGGTTGGGACATTTCGCGTGACGCGCCCTATTTCGGATTCCAAATTCCAGGGGAAAAAGACAAATACTTTTATGTCTGGCTGGATGCGCCAGTTGGCTACATGGCCAGCTTTAAAGCTTACTGCGAAAAAAGCGGATTACACTTTGACGACTACTGGGCGGCGGACAGTGAGGCCGAACTCTACCACTTCATCGGTAAAGACATCATCTACTTCCACGCCCTCTTCTGGCCGGCTATGCTTGCAGGTGCGGGCTTCAGAACCCCGGATGCGATCTACGCCCACGGCTTCCTGACTGTAGACGGCCAAAAAATGTCCAAATCCCGCGGTACTTTTATTATGGCCAAAACCTATTTGGACCATTTAAACCCGGAATATCTGCGTTACTACTTTGCTGCCAAGCTGACCAGCCGCATTGATGACATCGATCTCAATCTGGAGGATTTCGCACAACGTGTGAATTCCGACCTGGTAGGCAAAGTGGTCAATATCGCCAGCCGCTGTGCCGGATTTGTTGTGAAAAAATTTGATGGCAAACTGGCCACGAGCTGGACGGCTGAAGCGCAATCTATTTATGACGGTTTTGCCAATGAAGCCGAGATGATCGCTGAGCTTTACGAGAAGCGTGAATACGGTCAGGCGATGCGCGAGATCATGGCTTTGGCGGATCGCGCTAATGAGTACATTGCCGAAACCGCCCCTTGGGTGTTGGCCAAAGAAGAAGGCAAAGAAAAAGAACTGCATGAATCCGTGAGTGTTGGCATCAACCTGTTCCGTATCCTCATGACGTATTTGGCGCCGGTCATTCCGGATACGGCGAATAAAGCGAAGCAATTCTTAAACTTAAGCGAGTGGCATTGGTCTGATGTGGCCACCCCGCTAATGGGACATGAAATTAACAAATTTAAAGCGCTGTTAACACGTGTCGAAATGGAGCAGATTGAAAAAATGGTTGATGATTCCAAACAGACGCTGGCTGCCGCATCTTCTGACGCAGCCCTACAAGCATCAAAACCGGCGGCCGATTTTGACCCGTTGGCTGAAGAAATCACGATTGACGACTTTGCTAAAATTGATTTACGCGTCGCCAAAATCATTAATGCAGAGACCGTTCCGGAAGCCAACAAGCTGCTCAAACTGACGTTGGATATTGGTTTCGAGAAACGTCAGGTGTTTGCCGGGATCAAATCGGCTTACGAGCCTGAGCAGTTAATCGGTAAAATGACCGTTATGGTCGCCAACTTAAAACCACGTAAAATGCGTTTTGGCCTATCCGAAGGCATGGTGCTGGCAGCAGGGCCTGGCGGCAAAGACCTGTTTGTGCTTTCGCCGGATGAGGGGGCGCAACCGGGCATGCGAGTCAAATAGCCCCACGCTCATTAACGGAATCGAGTGTTTATGCAAGAATATGTGTTAATTCTGATCAGCACCGTGCTGGTAAACAACTTTGTACTGGTTAAGTTTCTTGGCTTATGCCCTTTTATGGGCGTCTCCAAGAAAACCGATGCGGCATTGGGGATGGGATTGGCCACCACCTTTGTCATGACACTCTCTTCCGTGCTCAGCTACATTATCTACACCTACCTGCTGCACCCCTTCGGTCTTGAATACCTGCAAACCATCGGCTTTATTCTCGCCATTGCCGCAGTGGTTGGCTTTACCGAAATGGCGATTCACAAAACCAGCCCGGTGCTTTATCAGGTGTTAGGCATCTATCTCCCGTTAATCACCACCAACTGCGCCGTGCTCGGTGTCGCCCTGTTGAACGTAGGGGAAAAAAACGACTTCATTGAGTCCGCCGTCTACGGCTTTGGCGCCGCTGTCGGCTTTACCTTGGTGATGATTTTGTTCGCTTCCATCCGTGAGCGTGTGGACGCCTCCGATGTGCCCACCCCCTTTAAAGGCGCACCGATCGCCTTGATCACAGCAGGCCTGATGTCCATGGCGTTTATGGGCTTTGGCGGGTTGGTTAAATGATCGAAGCGGTTCTGATTTTTCTGGGCTTGGCGTTACTGTTCGGCATTTTGCTGGGCTATGCCTCGGTGCGTTTCAAAGTGGAAGGCAACCCGATGGCCGACCAGATCGACAAGGTTCTGCCGCAAACGCAGTGTGGGCAATGCGGCTACCCGGGATGCCGCCCTTATGCCGAAGCACTGGCTAATGGTGAAGCAGAGGTCAATTTGTGTATTCCGGGCGGTAACGAGGTAATGATCGAAATTTCAGAAATCACCGGCTTGGAACAGAAGCCGATGGCAGAAGGTGCGGCGGAACCCAAACCCAAAGAAGTCGCTTTTATTGACGAAGACCTCTGCATTGGCTGCGTATTGTGCATCAAAGAGTGTCCGGTTGATGCGATTTTAGGGGCCACCAAACAGATGCATACCGTCATCGAGAAAGAGTGCACCGGCTGTGAAAAATGTGTCCCTGTGTGCCCGGTGGATTGTATTGAAATGCGCCCGGTTGAAGTCACCACCAAAAACTGGAAGTGGCCCGAACCCCAAACGATTCAGGAGGGCAAATGAACCCATCGAATCTGTTGAGCGTAGCCTTGCGTTTTTTGGCAAAACTGTACCCGGCTTCCAAGCGTTGGCTTCACCGCTTCCATGGTGGCGTCTTTCCGCAATACTATAAATCCCTGTCAGCCACACAGCCGATTCGCAAAGCCTTTATCCCCGAAAAATTGATTCTGCCATTAGAACAACCCGTCGGATTACCGGCAGAAACCTTGGTGAAGGTCGGCGAGCGCGTCAAAAAAAACCAGCTGTTGGCTCAGGCCTCCAAAGATCCCCAAAAAGCGCTAATCGTACCGGTTCATGCGCCGACTTCCGGTACCGTAATGGCCATTCAACCGATGACTTTGCCTCACCCTTCGGGCTTACAGGATCAATGCATTGTTCTGCAGCCGGACGGCCTTGATGAAGCCATTGTGAACGCTTTGGAAGTAGACGGCTCGCATCCCGGTTCCCCCGAAGCACTCAAATCCACCCTTCTGCATGCGGGGATTGTCGGTATGGGCGGAGCCGGCTTTCCGACTTATGCCAAAATTCCAAATCAGCGTGGCAAAATCCACACCCTGCTAATCAATGGAGCCGAATGTGAACCTTTCATTACCTGCGATGACCTGCTGATGCAAACCCGGGCGCAAGAGATTGTACAAGGTGCTCTGATTACCGCCCACGCCCTGGGTGCGAGCAAAATCATCTGCGGCATTGAAACCAATAAACCCGAAGCGATTCGGGCCATGCAGGAAGCGGCATCCAATACGCCGGTTGAAATCCGTAGCGTGGAAACCGTTTACCCAATGGGCGGACAAAAACAGCTGACACTGGAGTTGACCGGGGTGGAAATGCCACACAAAGCGCATGCGGTCGATCTCGGTCTGTTGATGATGAATGTCGCTACTTACGCAGCCATCTATCGTGCGGTCGTGCATGGCGAACCGCTCACCTCACGCTTGGTCACCGTTTCCGGACTCGGCTTGAATAAACCGTTTAATATTCATGCCCTCATCGGCACCCCCTTTTCAGCACTGGCCGAACTGGCTGAGCCGAAAGTGACGCTTGATTACCCCTTGGTGATGGGCGGACCGATGATGGGATTCCAGGTGCAGAACAACGATGTTCCGGTAATCAAAACCACCAACTGCATTCTCGCCAACCCGCCTGAACCGGTTGCAATGCAAATGCCATGCATTCGCTGCGGCGAATGTATGCAGGCCTGTCCGGTTAATCTGCTCCCGCAACAAATGTACTGGCACACTCAAGCGCACGAATACGATAAGGTAGAAAAGCTCAATGTTTTCGATTGTATCGAGTGTGGTTGCTGCAGCTATGTCTGCCCAAGCCACATCCCATTGGTACAGTACTATCGTCATGCCAAATCGGAAATCAAGGCCATGCATGCGGAGGAAAAAGCCACCGAACTGGCTAAGCAGCGCCACGAGTTCAAATTGGCACGTATCGAGCGCGAAAAACGGGAACGTGAAGCCCGTTTGAAAGCCAAAAAAGAAGCGGTCAAAAAAGAGGCGCTTGCCGAAGAAAGCCCATCCGCTAAAAAACCAGAGGCTACAGCCAAATCGGCCGCAGAGGCAGCTCGTGCAGCTGCAGCCAAAAGAGCGGCCGCACAGAAGCAGTCTCAAAAATCTGACGACTCAAACAACCCGCCCATTCCACCTGCACGCTTGAAAGCGATTGAAGCGGCTAAAAAAGCCGCTGCGCAAAAAGCGCAGCAAAAGAATGAGGAGTCTTCGGCAAGCTCAAAAGTCAATCGTGAGCCGCCCAAATCTGAACAGGACGAAAAAAAACCGGATGCTAAATCGGCTGCCAAGGCTGCGGCCATGAAAGCCGCGCAAAAACGCACTCAGGCCAAAAAACAAGCCTCAACGGAGAGTGCTTCTGAGGTTACATCTGCAAAAAAGGATGCGCGTCAACGTGCGATCGAAGCGGCTAAAAAGCGTGCCGCAGCCAAAAAAGCAGAGTTACAGCCGATGGCAGAAATGGAAACTGAGCAGGCCTGTTCAGATTCTGCCTTCCCTCAACAAGCCGATGTGAAGGATAACACTACGGCAGCAACCGAGTTAACCGAAACCACCACAAGTACACCGGCTTCTGAAAAAGAAACCGCCCGTAGAGCGGCGATTAAAGCGGCCAAAGAGGCAGTGGCAAAACGCAAAGCGGCTTCACCGTCAAAAACCGAGCAAACCGAAAATACAGCAACGCCGAAGCCGGATGAAGATAAACGCAAAAAAGCGATTGAAGCGGCACGTAACCGCGCCGCACAAAAACGCAATGCCGCCAACGAGTCGCAACAGGGAGATAAATAAGTGAATCGGTCCATGCTCTCCTCCTCACCCTATGCACACAATAATCAAAATGTGCGCAAAGTCATGATGCAGGTGCAAATCGCTGCTTTTCCAGCATTGATGGCGCATATTTATCTGTTTGGTTTTGGGATCGTCATTCAATGGATGCTGGCGGTTGCCACGTTTATTGTCGTTGAATATAGCATGTTGAAATTGCGTGGCCGTCCGGTGTGGCCATTTATGAGCGACCTGAGTGCGCTGATTACCGTAACCGGGCTCGTTTTCTGCATTCCTCCGGAAGCCCCTTGGTGGGTGGTGGTATCGGGCAGTGCTTTTGCTCTGATTTTCGGCAAGCATCTCTACGGTGGGCTGGGCTACAACCCCTTTAACCCGGCGATGCTTGGCTATGCCTTCCTGCTGATTTCTTTCCCGGTACAGATGACCCAGTGGACCATGCCGTTGGATATCACCGGCTCCACACTCGGCTTGATTGAGTCGGCACAGATCATTTTCAATGGCGCTGCACATACTCACACCATGGACATGTTCACCGGCGCGACCCCTTTGGGTGAACTTAAAACCTCCCTTACCCAAGGGGTGACAGCGCTTGAGACGCTTAACAGGGAGCCATACGGGTTACTGTTTGGCTTAAGTGCCTGGGCATGGATCAATCTCGCGTTTTTACTGGGCGGATTATGGATGGTTTTGTCCGGCGTCATTAGCTGGCAGTTTCCGGTGGCTTTTTTGGGTGCGCTAGCCGGCATGGCATTTATCTTCCACCAAGTTGACCCGACACTCTATCCGCCGGTGAGTTTTGTCCTGCTTTCCGGCGGCACCATGCTCGCGGCCTTCTTTATCATCACCGATCCAGTGACCGCCAGCACCACGCCTCGCGGCAAGTTGGTTTACGCTTGTGGCATCGGCATTCTGGTGTACGTGATTCGAAACTGGGGCGCCTTTCCGGACGGCATCGCTTTTGCGATCCTGTTGATGAATATTGCGGTCCCCCTAATTGACCAATATACCCAACCGCGCGTCTTCGGACACAAGCTCAAAGGTTAACAGGGAAGAATTGAGTATGTCAGCCCCTTCTACGCCTCTTATACAGATTATGCTGCGCTCAGCAGGCAAGCTCAGTGCGTTTGTGTTGCTCAGTATCTTGCTGTTGCTGGGCATCAAATCCCTGACAGATCCGGTGATTACCGAAGCGGAACAGCAAACCCTGCAAACCCTGCTTGACCAGGTTATGCCGTCCGAATACTACGACAATCAGCCGATGAAGGATACCTTGACCATCACTCAAACGCCGTGGTTGGAGTCTTTGGGTGCCACCTCACCGGTGACCATTTATCGAGCGCGTAAAAATGGAAATCCGGCAGGCCTGGTACTGCCGGCCATAGCACCAAATGGATACAGCGGAAATATCTATCTTCTAGTGGGCGTACTGAGCGATGGGCGTATTGCCGGCGTGCGGGTATTGAAACACAAAGAGACTCCCGGGCTCGGCGACAAGATCGAAGCGGAGAAAAGCCCATGGATCATGGAATTTGACGGGCGCAACTTGCGTGACAACAACGACCCACGCTGGGCGGTTAAAAAGGACGGTGGCGACTTTGACCAGTTCACCGGCGCCACGATTACACCGCGTGCCGTGGTGCAAGCGGTAAAACGCACCTTGCAACTGGTTAACGAACACGGGGACAAACTCTATGAGTAGTGCGATCGAACACACAGGCGGGCAAATCACGCAACCGGCTGACTCGGCTGAACAGCGCCCTCACTGGCAGGAATACACAAAAATTGCGAAAAACGGTCTGTGGAGCAATAACCAGGCGCTGGTGGCGCTGTTAGGACTTTGCCCCCTGCTGGCGGTTTCCAACAATACCATTAACGGTCTCGGCCTGGGTTTGGCCACCCTTCTGGTGCTGATGACCTCCAATATTCTGGTTTCCTTGATCCGTCACCATGTGTCTGACGAAATTCGCATTCCGGTCTTTATTGCCATTATCGCTACTGCGGTGACCATTATTGACCTGCTGATGAACGCCTACTTCCATACCCTGCATGGCATTCTCGGTATTTTTATTCCGTTGATTGTGACCAACTGTGCGATTTTGGGCCGTGCCGAGGCTTACGCATCGAAAAATCCGCTCAGCAAAGCGACGGCGGATGGCTTTTTTATGGGCATCGGATTTATGCTGGTTTTGGTGATTCTTGGCGCATTGCGTGAAATGATCGGTAACGGCACCCTCTTTGACCAGGCCTGGTTGATGTTCGGTGAGAGTGCACGCGCATGGACCATTCATTTCGGTGAGGATTATCAAGGCGTGTTACTGGCCGTATTGCCACCGGGAGCTTTTATCAGCCTGGGCCTGTTGATTGCTTTTAAAAACTATTTGGATCAGAAAAAAGTCGCTAAACAAACTAATGATTTGGGCATTCAAATCGCTGTTAACCCCACAAAACAACCCGATTAAAAATGAACAAACAGAAACGTCTCGAAATTTTTCAACGTCTCAGTGAAGCCATTCCGGAACCGGAAACGGAACTGAATTACTCTACCCCGTTTGAACTATTGATTGCGGTCATCCTGTCAGCCCAGGCGACCGATAAAGGAGTCAATATCGCCACCGACAAACTGTTTCCGGTCGCCAATACCCCGGAAGCCATTTATGCACTCGGGGTCGACGGGCTGAAGGAGTACATTAAAACCATTGGTCTGTTTAACACCAAAGCCGAAAACATCATCAAAACCTGCAAGATGTTGATCGAGCTGCACGGTTCCGAAGTGCCCGACAATCGTAAGGACCTTGAAGCCCTGCCCGGCGTTGGTCGCAAAACCGCCAATGTGGTATTGAATACCGCCTTCGGCCACCCGACCATGGCGGTGGACACCCATATTTTCCGAGTGTCTAATCGCACCAATCTGGCTCCGGGAAAAACCGTACTTGAAGTCGAAAAAAAACTACTGAAAAATGTGCCTAAAGAGTACCTTATTCCGGCACACCACCTTTTGATCCTGCATGGGCGCTATACCTGTACCGCGCGCAAGCCACGCTGTGGGGCCTGCTGCATTTACGACCTGTGCGAGTATAAAGATAAAACGGCTTAATGAGCCCCAATTATTACCCATAACAAAACCAACAACTATGTTTTATACTACAGAACGCGACCGCCTGCGCCAGTTTTACGTCGACACCTGGAATAAGGCAAGAACCGGTCAGCCCATGGATGCGATGGAACAGATGGTGGCACGCGTCATCGAAATGCATCCCGAATACCATGCCATGCTCGCCAATGAGCGGCACTTAGGTAATGAATACAAACCGGAAGACGGCGAAACCAATCCGTTTCTGCATATGGGCATGCATTTGGCACTGCAGGAACAAGTGGCCCTGGATCGTCCTCAGGGTATTCAAGCCGTCTATCAGCAGTTAGGGGAAAAACTGGGAGACGTTATGGCTACCGAACATGCCATGATGGAATGCCTGGCGGAATCGTTATGGCAGGCACAGCGCGAGCAAACGGAACCGAATGAGCAGGCCTATTTAACTTGCCTGCAAAGTCTGTTACACAAAAACTAACCAGGATGGTATTGATGTTTGGTTATGACACTTATCTGAAACGTACGAGCACCCTCTTCGTCTTGATCGCTCTATTCTGGGCCAGCGCTTTTACAATGGCCTCGGCAAATAGCGCCAAACAAAACAAGAAGCTGCCGCTATTTGTCTCTGCAGAGTGGGTCTATCAGCATCACAACGAACTCAAATTGATTGATCTCAGCAGCCAGCAGGCTTATCAGAAATACCACCTTCCTAATGCAATTTGGGTTAACTATAACTGGCTGATTAAGCCGCAAAACGGCATCGCTTTAAGTGGCGGCACTTCCTATATGACTCGCATTCTCTCCGAACTGGGCATTCAGCCGGAAGATCACATTGTCATTTACGACGATATGGGCAACCTGGATGCCAGCCGCCTCTATTGGGAGCTCAAAAAACTGAATCATGCTAAAGTGCAGTTGCTTGACGGCGGCAGCGTCGAATGGGTGTTGAGAGGTTATCCGGTGACCCAGCATATCCCGCCACGCAAGCCTCAAAGCCGCTACCCAATGCCGAAAGTAGATCTGACAGATGCGTTGACCGCTGACAAGAAAGATGTACAAGCCGCGATAAAGGATCCCAATATCATTCTGTTGGATATTCGCACTCAAGATGAATACTCCGGACACCCTAAACGCAACCGCTCGGGCCATATCCCAACCGCAAAATGGTTTGACTGGACCGAAGCGGTCGATACTGAAAACGGCTTTAAGCAGGCAAGCTCCGAAAGCTTACTCAAAAAACTGGCCGAACTCGACATCACAAAGGCGAAACAACCTATTATCATTTACTGCAACTCTGGTCACCGAGCAGCACGCAGTTTTACCATGTTGCAAAGCCTAGGATTTGAAAATGTGAAACTTTACGATGCCTCCATGCAGGAATATGAAGTGGATCAAAAATTGCCGCTTAAATTGGGCTATCAACCTTAACTAAATACAGGCTAACAGAATGCCAATTTCTCCTTTAAAACGTGCACTGCGTAATAGCATTATGATCAGTCTGGTGGTCGCGGCCGTGGTTGTCTATCAGGGTAAAACCGCCACCGATAGTGTGCTAACGGGCCTGTTCACTTTTGTCGTCACCTTCCCAGCGCTATGGCTCTCTTTTCGATATACATCGAACATTATGGCTAAGTATCAAGATGATGCGCGTGCCGTTGAAAAACGGACAGAACGCAATACAGATTTACATAAATAGCGGTTACAGCCATTAACGCTTCCCAAACTCATCCCCTGCATATTGAAAGTCATATTACAAAAGTCAGGCTGTTATGGAGAACCGTAAAACGGTATGCCATCGATCATATGAACTCGTCCGCCAGGTAATGAATTCCCGCTAAATTCAAAGAGTCTTGAACGCTTTCCCCTGAATAGGGTGCTGTGATCGAAAAGCAAAATCGTGATTACCGGCCACCATAATGTTATGTGCAACGGGCAAAAGACGAAACCAGTCTAAAAACGGCTGTATTTGCTCGAGGTTGCCCATGTGGCAACAATCGCCGGCAAAGATAACCACATCCGCTTGCGGTAAACTGGTCTTGAAAGACAGGCGGCCAAGGGTATCACTTAAACATAGGATTTTCATGATGAAACTTCATCAAAAAAGACCGATACCCTCTAGACTATCAAGACGTTAACAGACAAAAAAGCCGGTAACAAAACCGGCCTTTTTCTAATGAATATCCAAAACAATACGAGTCTAATCAGGTTTTAAACTCTTCCATTAAACTGCATAACTGTTTAGACAAGGCTTCCACCTTATCACTCGACAGATTCACTCGTTCAGCGCCAGAAGCCACATTCTGAGCGACATGACTGATCTGTTCCGCACTCTTGTTAACTTCAATGGCTTGCGCTCTCTGATGTTTGGAGGCATTGGCAATTTGGGTATTGGTTTGCGAAATAGTCATGACTGCACTTTCGATCGATTTCAATGAATCTCCCGCCTCATGAGCATGCTGCACACTTTCATGAGCCTGTTCACGTCCATGTTTCATCACTCCTACCGCTTCACGCGCTGCATTTTGCAAGCCTTCAATCGTAGCTTCAATCTCCTTAGTGGAATCCTGCGTACGGCTTGCCAACACGCGAACCTCGTCGGCGACAACGGCAAACCCCCGGCCATGTTCGCCGGCACGTGCGGCTTCAATTGCCGCATTCAAGGCCAACAAATTCGTTTGTTCGGCAATGTCCTTAATCACGTCCAGAACCGTGCCGATGGTTTCGCTGTCCTGCTCCAAACGTTTAATCACATTGGCCGCGCGTTCTACTTCATCGGCCAAGGCACTGATGGAATTAACGGTTTGCTCTACGACTTGAGAGCCCTTGTGCGTTGCATTGCTGGCCTCGTCCACCGCATCCAACGCATTCTGTGCCTGCTGCGCCATCGCCTCAACCGCACTGTTCATATTCTGCATCGCTGCATTCACGCTTTCGGTATCTCGTTTTTGCTGCTCGATACCGCTTTGTGTTTCTTCCGTAATCATATTCATTTCGGAAGAAGCCACATTCAACTGATCCGCCACCCCAGAAATACGCTGCACCATATTGCGCAAGTTTTGCGACATCAGATTAAAGCTTTGCGCCATATCCCCAATAAAATCATGACTTTGTAAAGAACACTTCTGGGAAATATCGTTATTACTGATCGCATTCGCCACTTCACCAATTCTCTGCAAGCGGCGCAGCAGCATCTTATTGAGCAGCCAGAAATTGAAAAAACCAATACTGATTCCGGCAACAATGCAGGACAGACTAAACCAAAGCAGCATGCCATCTTTCCATTCCACGAATAAATCAGCAAAAAATGGAAAGGCCACTCCCATTAGGAACCCGAAAGCCATAAAAGCCAGAAACATATTCCTTAAAATGCTTGGTCTTCTAAAATCAAAAGAGAACATAAGCGCCTTCTATTCTATCTATTATTTATTATTTCAAACTTGATGCAGCGATCCTCGATCAAGTTTAAGGCAGGAAATCCCACCTCTGAACTTATCTACCCTGATCTAAAGCAATTTTACGGCCAAAATTTGAAAACATGAGTCCGTTAGACCAAAACTTGTACTAAAGTGACATCATCCGCTAACCCATTCTGTTCCGAGAACACTTCAAGCTTTTGATTCAGCCAATGAAGTTCATACCCTTCTTGCAAAAGCGTTTGCAAATGTTGTTTCAGGCGTGTCACTCCAAATAAGTCGCCTTCGACTGAGCGTGTTTCAACCACCCCATCTGAATAACAGAATAGAGAATCCCCGCTTTCAACTTGAAGCACGGCGGTTGGGGTTAATCGACACTGATGAGACTGAATACCCAGAGCAAAACAGCTCGAAGAAACCGAATCAATCAGCTCACATTCTCTGAAATGGAGCAATTCCGACATACCGAAATTCCAAACCACAACGCAACCGTTGTCTTCTTGCCATTCCAAAAGAATGGCCGCCATAAACATGTCAGGCGGCATTTTACGATAAAGCGCTTCGTTTAACTTATACAAAATCTGTTCAAGTGGCGCCCCCTGATCACTCAGCATGTAAAACAGCGAAGAAACCAGCGGGCCACCCAAGGCTGCGGCCAAACCGTGACCAGTAAAGTCCCCCACCAACAAATAACGGTTTCCATTAGCACTTCTTGAAGACAGCACCAGATCGCCATTGGTTTTATCCAACGGTGCCACCAGACACTTAAGGTTGTCATGCACAAAGTGCTCATCCTCGCGCATCTTAAGGATCACACTCTCAATATAACGGCGCTCATTGTTCAATTGTGCATTATGTTGCGCCAGTAAGCGTCTTGATTGGGAAAGGCTCAAATGAGTCTCTATTCGGGCCATTAATAACGACTCTGAAAATGGCTTAGTGATGTAGTCAACAGCCCCTGTTTCCAGCCCCCGTTTTTCGTCTTCAACGGCAAGCCGTGCCGTCAAGAACAGAACCGGGATGTCTGCCGTGGCTGCTGTCTGCTGTAAACGTTGACATACTTCAAAACCATCGATACCCGGCATATTAATATCCAACAGAATCAGATCGGGCTTTCTCTTCTGGACACTGTCCAAACAGGCCTGTCCACTTTCCAGTACCGTCAGTTCAAAACGCCCTTCGAGCACATCCTCTAAAATAAAACGATTAATCGGTTCATCATCCACGGCGATCAGATAGGGTTTAGTCATCTTCTCCTCCATGCTCGACTAAAGGCTGCATTAAAAGTGTCAGCTTTATCACCGCGCCACCGTTGGGCGCGTTTTCAGCCCAAATTTTACCGCCGTGAGCATGAATAATGTCCCGACAAATCGACAAGCCTAGCCCTGTCCCCGCATGATTGTCTGCGCTATGAGATGCCTGAACAAAGCGATCGAAAATCGTTTCCAGATCCTTCTCAGGGATGCCCTCTCCCTGATCCTGAATGCTGATCAGCAGGTAATGTTGCTCATACGGCACATAATCAATCTGAATACGCCCCGATGGCGGTGAAAACTTTATGGCATTTGACAACAGATTCGCCAATACCTGGGTGAGACGTTTTTGGTCAAAAAATGCCATTTGCGCGACATCAGACCAAACCACAGTCATGTTTTTGTCCTGCAATAAGGGAGCCTGCTCAGAGAGGACTTGTTTAATCACTTGGCTGAGGTCCTGCTGACGCAATAAGAAGTCCATCTTTCCGGTTTCTAACTTGGCCGAATCCAACAGATCATTTAACAATGCCATGAGACGCTGGGCACTGTCATTAATCAGTGAGAAATAGCGTTTCAATTTTTCGCGTTCCACACTCTCAACTCGACTCTCACCCAAGTTGGCATAGCTAAGGATCCCATGTAGCGGAGTACGAATTTCATGCGTCATGCTCGCCAAGAATTCCGATTTGGCCTGATTCGCTTTCTCGGCACTGATTTTAGCCTGAATCAACTCGGTTTCCAGTTGCTTACGTTTTGAAATATCACGGAACGCGACATGCACAATCGTTTCTCCGTACAACTCCAATCGCGTCAGAACCACATCCGTCCAAAACGGTTCGCCATTGGAACGCACATTTACCCATTCAAAAGTATGCGTACCTTGACGCAAACAAGTTTGCAACATGCGATTCCCTTTGCAAATTGAAAGCTCGCCATCCGGCTGATATTTTGGAGAAAAACGTTTGATTGGCTGTTTTAAAATCACCGATTTCGACGAATAACCAAACGTCTTTAAGGTCGCCTCATTACAATCAATGGCGTGCCTCCCCTTCATCAGAAAAATGCCATCTGTTGATTTTTCAAACAGGGTTTCAAAGGCATTTTTTTGCTCTTGAAGCGCTTGCGTATATTGCTTCACCTCCTCTTGGAGGACTAAATTATCCAGTGACAAATTGCGATTAGCAATTCGGTCGGTCAAGTCTCTGACAAACGAGGCAACAATCGGAACCCCGTCCACTTCAAACTTCGAAGCGTGTATTTCTACCGTTAAGGTTGAACCATCCTTTCGCTGATAAACACTTTCCAAACCGATTTTTTCTCCCGGCTGCAAAGAACGACAAACTTGAGAAAACTCTTCCAGCGGGAACTTAACATCCACTTGATTAAAAAAGTCGAGTTTCATGAACTCTTCCCGGCTATACCCAAGCAGATTACACGCTTTTTGATTCACGTTTAAGATCTTGCCCGAACACTCCTTCAAAATAAACGCATCTGAACTTTGTTCAATCAGCTGCTGATAACGCCCTTTTTCCTCGTTAAGCATCCTTATATTAACAAGATTATCCTGGCGATAACGCAAGTAGCCGTAAACCAACAAAGCAACGAACAAACTCACCATCATTCCACCGATTAATGGCCGATTCGTGTCTGCGGCTTGATGCACCTCATAATCCGGGATCTCATGCAGAGAGGTCGCTGCGGCCAACTCCCATTCTCGCCCGCCAATTGAAAAGCGTTCTGAAGAGGCAAGCATCTGTTCAGTCTGTTGCCTATTTACGTCAGCAATCTCATCAATGAACTGAATCGGGTTATGTCTGTCGGTGACATCGTAAATGGCATATTTGATTTCACGGTTCAAAAAGTAATCCTGTTTTACGAATTCCAAAAAATCGCCCATTCGCAAAATCAACAGAACATAGCCTTTCAAACCTCCGGTCCCGGCTTCGTCAAAAACAGGACTGTACAAGAGAGAGGCCTGTTGAATTCCCGTCTCTTGAACAAGGCGCGTCGGTGCGGTCAAGCTCACTCGCCTGAGTTCCCTGGCTTTTTCCACCGCCTCTTTTTGGTTGGGATAGCTTAAAACATCCAATCCCATCGCCTTTTCATTACCGGCATAAGGATAGATATAATCAACCGGTAGATAGAAATCGGCTAATGGCGCTGCTTGCAGCTTCCCATCGATCATCGCGGAAATTTTAAAACCGTCATAGCCTTGTTGCCGCAGACTGTTTTCGTACGGTTCCCTTTCATTATGGTGGATCAAAGGCAGCCACTCTAACGCCTGAATAGCGTGTTTGGAAGAGGTCAATACCTGAGCATAATGTGCAAAGTCTTTACGAGTGACTTCCTCACTAAACTTAAACACGGCTGACAAACTATTAGCACGATCGAGTTCGCTGCGCATGGCCCTTTCAACGGCCAGGAAGAACTTGTTTGCCGAATCATTAAAATGCAATTCGAGCGCTTTTTGGTCCTTTTCAACCAAATAGCTATATCGTAAGCCACTGATGACCAAACCAGCCAAAAAGACCAGCAATGTAATGACATAAATGCGTTGACGAGATTGGGTGCGCACACAAGCCCCTTTACACGATGTACTCTAAAATAGTAAATGAATGCCAAACCTAACCACCCATTCTAGCGGATTCCTTTACATCCCTGAATAACGGACAATAAAAAAGGCCGGAAAGCTTGGCTTATCCGACCTTTGTTAATGGCATGATTAAGCGTCTGTGGCGCTTAACAGTATCAACTACTGGCTCCAGGTATCCCGCAAAGCTACCGTACGGTTGAATATCAATGCGTCACCACTGCGATTGTCGCGACAAAAATAACCTTCCCGTTCAAACTGATAGGCTTTTTCCGCTTCGGCCGTAAGCAGGCCGGGTTCAACGAAGCCCTGCTTGACCACCAAAGAATCCGGGTTTAATACACTTTCAAAATCGGCTTCCTTAGCCGGATTCGGTACCGTGAACAGTCGATCATAAATACGGAATTCCGCCGGCAAGGCTTGAGTGGCTTCCACGAAATGAATCACCCCTTTTACCTTACGCCCGTCGGCCGGGTTTTTACCCAATGTTTCAGGGTCATAGGTACAGTAGATGGTTGTGTAATCACCGTTTTCATCCGTCTCCACACGCACTCCCTTAATCACATAGGCGTTACGCAGGCGCACTTCCTTATCCAGAGCCAAACGCTGATACTTACCGTTGGGTGCCACTTCCATAAAGTCAGCGCGGTCAATATACAATTCGCGACTAAAGTGAATTTCGCGTTTGCCCATCGCTTCATTTTGTGGGTGAACCGGCGCCTGCAGGGTTTCAACCTGACCTTGCGGATAGTTTTCAATAATCACCTTGATTGGGTCAATCACAGCCATGCTGCGGGGCGCGACCCTATTCAAGTCGTCTCGAATCGAGGCTTCCAATATCCCCATTTCGGTCATGCTATCGACTTTGGAAATCCCGATACGTTCGGCAAAGTCTCGCAAAGCCGCCGGCGTATAACCGCGACGGCGCATCCCGGAAATCGTCGGCATACGCGGATCGTCCCAGCCTTCCACCAGCCCATCGTTCACCAGCTTGTGCAGCATCCGCTTGGACATCACTGTATATTCGAGATTTAAACGTGAGAACTCATACTGATGAGGACGATCCGGCTTATTGAAGGCGTCCAGGTGCTCGAGCAACCAATCGTAAATACGCCGATTATCCTGGAATTCCAAGGTACAAAGCGAGTGCGTCACCCCTTCAATCGCATCGGAAATACAATGCGCAAAGTCGTACATGGGGTAGATGCACCACTTGTCACCCGTCTGATGGTGGTGTTCGAAACGCACGCGATACAAAGTGGGATCACGCATACACATGAACGACGACGCCATATCGATCTTGGCGCGCAATACGCATTCGCCTTCCTTGAATTCACCGTTTTTCATCTTCTCGAACAGGGCCAGATTCTCTTCCGGTGAGGTGTCTCGATAAGGGCTGTTTTTGCCAGGCTCTTTCAACGAACCACGATATTCGCGTGTTTCTTCAGCGTTCAAGAAACAGACATAGGCCAAGCCTTTTTGAATCAGCTCCACCGCACAGTCGTAAAACTGGTCGAAATAGTTAGACGAGTACTTCGGCTCACCCGCCCAATGGAAGCCCAGCCACGCCACATCGCGTTTAATCGACTCGACATATTCCAAACTCTCTTTGGCAGGGTTGGTATCGTCAAAACGCAGGTTACAACGGCCGTTGTAATCCTCTGCCAGACCAAAGTTCAAACAGATGGATTTGGCGTGCCCGATGTGCAAATAGCCATTCGGTTCCGGTGGAAAACGCGTGCACACCTCAGTGTGCTTGTGATTGGCTAAATCGTCATTAATGATGTTACGAATAAAATTGACCGGACGTTCAACGGCTTCGGACTTACCCTGTTTGCTCATGAATTCAAAAACCTATTCGACTCTGCTAAAGCTATTCAAAAAATTACGCCCGGAAAACAACCAGGCCTGTTCGGATTAAAATGCGAGTAATTATAGCACCAATTCAAACCGTACTCAGAAACCCTTTTATTGCAATTGAGCTTGGTCGGGTTCCACATAATTGAGCTTAAGCAAACGCACTTCGCGCTGGGTTTCACGGTGACGGAAAATATCATGCATCGGTTCACTGCGGACAAAATCATAGTGTTCATGCATATAATGGATTCGCTCGTCATGGTAACGTTTCAGGATGGAACGCTCTTTGTCCCACCCCTTCGGAAAGGCCACGCCTTTTACCGGGGCAACGTTGCCGCCCTCTTTCAAACTGCCTAAACAGATCAGAGTGTGATCCTTTAACTTTGTAAACTGCACCCCCAACCATGAGCACGGCGTCTCGATTTCGCCAAATTGCGTGACCATCACCGCCTCGACATTAGAAGCTTCACCTTCTTTGTTCGGCACTTTTACACCGGCTTTTTCCAGTTCATTCAAAAACTCTTGCGCCTGCTTCAAGTCCAAAAACCCGACTCTTAGCAATGTCTCATCGGAGCAGATCGCCAATGGATGCAGGGTCTCGTCAACAGACTTGAGTGCCGACAAGGCGTCCGCATTTTGCATCGCTAATGATTTATTGATTACAACCGAATATCCTTCAATTAAAATCGCCATCCATTTTTCCTTGAAATTATTGAGCAAATACTTGACCCTTACCTAGCGCAATATTTTAACACCCTTGCCGTTGCTAAAATTGACATTCATGATTTTCAAGAAAGATAAACTAAGCTTGTGAATTTACACCGGTTTCGGTAGCATTGAGGCATCAACTCCTGAACTTAATCTATTTCATTCGGGAGAAGGGAGGGTCAACGATGGCGACAAAATCCCAATCCAATCCGGTACCGCAGTACACTTGTCCAATGCACCCCGAAATCGTGCAAGACCACCCTGGGCACTGTCCGATTTGCGGGATGGCCCTGGAAACGAAAGCGCTCGACCTTTCCGGTGCACCCGCTGAAAACAGCGAACTTAAAGACATGACACGGCGTTTTTGGTTTGCCGTTTTGCTCTCTATCCCACTACTGGTCGTTTCCATGGGAGAGATGTTGCCAGGAACCCCTATTTCTCAATGGTTTCCTCCCTCCCAGCGAACCATCATAGAATTGTTGTTGTGTACCCCTATCGCAACTTGGGCTGCTTGGCCTTTTTATCTACGCGCCATCGACTCGATTAAGTCACGCAGTCTCAATATGTTTACCCTCATAGGACTGGGCGTCAGCGTTGCTTTTATCTATAGCCTGATTGCTACCCTGTTCCCGCACTGGTTTCCAGATTCTTTCCGTGAACAGGGCGAAGTGGGTGTCTACTTTGAGTCTTCGGCCGTCATCGTCACCTTAATATTGCTTGGGCAAGTTCTGGAATTGCGCGCACGCAGCCGCACTTCTGACGCGCTCAAATCTCTCTTGGGGATGCAGATTAAACAGGCCCACCGAATAGGTGCAGATGGAAGTGAAGAAGACATTCCGGTAGAACATGTTCAAGTTGGCGACCGCTTGCGTGTCCGTCCCGGCGAAAAAATTCCGGTGGATGGAATCATTGAATCCGGTTCCGGCACACTCGACGAATCGATGATGACCGGTGAACCTCTCCCTAGTCACCGTCAAGCAGGAGAAGCGGTCATTGGCGCAACGATAAATGGGGAAGGGAGTTTGGTAATACGCGCCGAGAAAGTCGGTAAAGACACTCTGTTGGCCCGCATAGTCACGATGGTTTCCGAAGCGCAACGCAGCCGAGCCCCCATTCAGAATCTGGCCGATCGGGTTGCCGCTTATTTTGTACCCGGTGTCCTGTTGATCTCCATGACGACTTTTATCGTGTGGGCCTTATTAGGACCAGAACCAAGCATGGCGCACGCCCTGATCAACGCCATTGCGGTACTGATCATCGCCTGCCCATGTGCATTGGGATTAGCCACCCCCATCTCGATCATGGTGGCCACCGCCAAAGGGGCCGGATTGGGTATTTTATTCAAAAACGCCGAAGCGATTGAGCGTCTGCGTCAAGTAAACACCTTGGTGATTGACAAAACCGGAACCTTGACTGAAGGTCACCCAGAACTGGTCGACCTTATTCCCAGCGAAGGCTATGATGAAAAAAACCTATTAACGATTGCGGCCAGTGTAGAGCGCAACAGCGAACACCCTATTGCGGCGGCCATCGTTAGACAGGCTAAGCAACAGGCACTGGATCTGGATGAGGTGGATTCATTCAAGGCCATACCAGGTAAAGGGGTTAAGGCTTCGTTATTAGGCGTCAATGTGCTGCTTGGCAGCAACACCTTCTTAACAGAATCCGGCATCGATTGTACTGCGGCTCTCGAGCAGGCCAAACAATTTCGCCAACAAGGCAAAACTGCGCTCTTTATCGCTCACAACCAAACGTTTATTGGCCTGCTAGGAATCGCCGACCCGGTCAAACCCACTACCCCGCTTGCGATTCGAAAATTGCATGAACAAGGCGTTCATGTCGTCATGCTGACCGGAGACAACCGCATCACCGCACAAAGCGTCGCAGAGCAACTGAATATTAAAGAAGTTAGGGCCGAAGTTTTACCTGATCAAAAAGCCCAAGTCATCAAAAGCCTGCAGTCTCAGGGCCGCGTTGTCGCCATGGCCGGCGATGGGATTAATGACGCCCCCGCTCTGGCTCAAGCCGACGTTGGTATTGCCATGGGCACCGGGACCGACATTGCCATGGAAAGTGCCGATGTCACCCTGGTTAAAGGAGACCTGCAAGGATTGGTTAAGGCCAAAAAACTGAGTCACTTAACCCTGGCTAACATCAAACAAAACCTGTTTTTTGCCTTCGCTTATAACACCTTGGGCATTCCTATCGCCGCCGGCGTGCTTTACCCCGCATTTGGCTTGCTGCTTAGCCCGGTCATTGCCGCTGCCGCCATGAGCTTCAGTTCAGTATCCGTCATCGCTAACGCGTTACGTTTAAAAAATAAAACGCTTAATTAACCGGGGCGCCTTGCGCGAAACATAAGTAATTACTAAAATAAATAGTCTTTCAGGTGCGCCTTTGACGGTTAAACAAACCGAAACAACAAGGCGTTAAACGGGAAGTCAGGTGCGAATGTTTGATGACCTTCAATTCCTGCGCTGCCCCCGCAACGGTAATAGAGAAGACTCTGAAAATGCCACTGACCAAGTTCGTGCAAGCGGCTTGATTGGGAAGGCCAGAGAAAATGCTCTTAAGCCCGGATACCGGCCTGAAAAGAGAACAAGCCTTAAGCATAAAACAGCTTGTTCACTAACCGATTGCGGTGGGCAATACGGAAGATAAGTCAATCCAAGATTCTAAGCCGCGACCAGGCCTGTTGCGTTTGCAATCCGTCCAAACGCCGATTAATCTTGCCTATTCATTTATCTAAGCAGACCTGATGGCTGTCATCCAGCGTGTTCTGTCCGTTTTGCCTTCGTTCATATACAGTAATGAAATGAAGGAAACTAATGAAATTTTCTAGACTCTCGACTGCAGTGCTCGCAGCTTTATACACCTCTTACGGTTTTGCCAATGCCTCGGAAGGTTCTATTCTGGACACCATTTATGTTTCGCAAACCCCGGTTGTGCCCGAGGCTCTGCAAACGCCCTATTCTGCATACAGTTTTAGTCGCGAAGAGATTCAAGCCAGTGGCGCCACATCGCTCAGTGAATTTCTGAACCAAAATACCACGATTTCCGTTCAGTCCAATGGCAATCCGTTAGCCCCTTTACTCGACATGAACGGCTATGGCATTGAATCAGGCCATGAAAACATTCAAATTGTGGTCGACGGTGTTTCAATAAACAACATCGATTTAGCTACCCCACAGTTAAGCCGCATTGCACTCAATTCTGTAGAAGAGATTACTCTTATCAAGGGGTCTGGTTCCGTTCTCTATGGTAACGGGGCCAGCGCGGGTGCCATTATCATTACCACTAACCGTCACTTTCGAGCTAACGACATCGCTAAGGTTTCGACCTCTTATGGTTCCAATGCCACCACCCATCAGGCCCTGAATGTTAAAAGGAGCACAGTAGTGGATGGCCTGAACCTGCTGGGAGCGATCAACGCGGAAGCTCTGCACAGCAACGGTGATAAGCAAATCAATACAGACGGCACGCAAAATACCGTCGACAACACCAACCTCTCTGCTACTGTCGGGTTGGCTAAAAGAACCACTTATGCAACCTTGACCCTTGAAAAAAATGATTCAAAGGTTAATTATCCCGAAGCGATGTCGCTGACTGACTTCCGCAACGACGCCTCCACCGATCTGACTAGCGGCAACACTCATCAAGCCTATGAAACTGTCAGCAAAACCCTAATTCTGTCCACCGAACTAGCGGCACACACCCGATTAACCTACACGCTCAGCCAGCAGGACAAGTCTTCTGATTCTGTGTGGTACGGTGAATGGGGGCCGTATGCATTTGGCTATGACACAGATCATACACAACAAAAACTGGACATGAAAACACAGTTAGATCGACTGGTGCTACAGTATGGACTGTCTCAGCAGGATGCCAAACGCAAAGGCAGTGATAACACCACCTCGCGCGACACCGCCGCTCTCTACGCCTTGGCGACCCTGAAAGCAACAGAAGCACTTACCATGAGCGCCGGCTACCGCAAACAAAATTTCGACTACCGTTTTACAAATGCGACACAAAACCTGACGCAAAATGACAATCTGCATGCTTATAACTTCGGCGTCAATTACCTGGTTACCCCGTCTGCTTCCATTTACGCTAATGTTAATCACGCATTTTTAGCACCGAATATCGACCGTTTTTTCAGCTTTAACTTTGGGTCTTACACCTATGAATTTAATCAGTTCATCGAACCGCAACAGACCCAAACCTATACCTTGGGATACAAACGAAAAAATAAGAATCTGTCGCTCAACGCGGAACTGTTCCATGCGGACATCAACGACGAGATTTATTATGACCCTGACTCGGCTATAAACACCAACCTGGATAAGACCCACAAGCAGGGAGTGAGCCTGAGCATCGCGCGTAACTGGCAGGCATTCAGCGCTGGTCTTGACTACAGCTACGTTGAGGCCGTCATCGACAGCCTCAACGGCAATGAGGATCACAACACTGCGTTACCGGGCACTTCAGAGCATACCTTCAAGCTGTTTGGCCAGTATGAATTTACCTCGTCATGGTTCGCAGCCCTGCCCAATCAGCGTCTGCGCATCGCCCATAAACAAAGCTCTGACAGTTATGCCATTTCGGATTTCAACAACGAACACGGGCGCTTTGCGGGTTACAGAAGCACCGATTTGAGCTACCAACTGGCCAACAAGCAATTGTCGATTCAGATTGGAGTCAACAATGTGTTTGGCGAAAACAACGGACTTTACGTTGTAAAATGGGACAACACAATCAATGTTCACCCTAGCGTTTATGAACGCTATTATTATCTGTCAGCCAACTACCAGTTCTGAGCTGATCGGTAAATTTGATTCAAGGGGCTAAATTCAGCCCCTTTTTTCATCATTTTCGACGACAAAAACATAAAATTGATCTATCGACATAACACAGGAATTCAAATGGTCGATCAAGCACAAAAAAACCACTATCATCAAATCCGTATGCAGCGCAAAAAAGCGCAGATTGACGCGGCGATTGCCCGTGCTAATCATGAAAAAGGCCTGTTACTGGTGATCACCGGCAACGGTAAAGGCAAATCCACCTCCGCATTCGGTATGGTGGCACGGGCGTTGGGGCATGGCAAAAAGGTCGGAGTATGTCAGTTTATTAAAAACCGGACCGATACGGGTGAAGAGGCGTTTTTCAAGACTCAGCCAAACTGTGAATGGCATGTGTTGGGTGACGGCTTTACTTGGGAAACGCAAAACCGTGCACAAGACATTGCCACCTCAGAACACGCTTGGAACGTCGCGACGCAGATGTTGACCGATCCGGGTTATGACTTGGTGGTGTTGGACGAACTGACCTATCTACTGAGCTATGACTACCTCGATAAGGAGCTCGTACTCAACACCATCAGCGAACGCCCGGAAATGCAGCACGTGGTGGTCACTGGCCGTTCCGCCATAGCGGAACTGCGTGAGATGGCCGATACCGTCTCTGAGATCAAGGATGAAAAACATGCCTACAAAAGCGGCATCAAAGCGCAGCCCGGATTTGACTTTTAGAGTCTCCCGAAAACGATTCTATTTTTCATTGCAACCACTTGGCTATTTCTGAGCTTTAGATTATGCGTCTTAATACTTGCATCAAATTCAGCTGCAACATCGATTCACTCTATGCCATATTTTTCTGTGTCTGGATCGTTTTTTATTCTCAACAGGCCTGGTCACAAACCGACTCCTCACCCGCTGAAATCAAGCGCATCATTACCCTGGCACCGCATCTCACAGAAATAGTCTATTCAGCAGGCGCCGGTGATAAATTGGTCGGCGTAGTGAATTACTCGGATTACCCTGAAACGGCGCAAAAACTGCCGATTGTCGGCGATCACCACGCACTCAATTTGGAAGCGATTATTGCGTTAAAACCGGATCTGATTCTAGGCTGGAAGTCAGGCAATCGTTTGCAGGATAGCGAACGCTTAGCAGCACTGGGACTGAACCTATTCGAATCGGAAGTCACAACACTCAACGATATCCCCGACTTGATCGAACGCATCGGCCAACTTTCCGGCACTCAATCCATTGCAAAAGCCGAAGCACAAAGCCTTCGCCAACTCCTCACCTCTCTGCAACAGCGTTATGGCAGTAAAACACCGGTGAGTGTGTTTTACCAAATTTGGAATCAGCCTCTCATCACCATGGGAAAAGAACAATTTATCAGCCAGGGGATTGCGCTATGCGGCGGACGAAACCTTTTTAGTGATCTGCCCAGTTTAACCGCTGAAGTCGCCATGGAAACGGTGCTGGCAAGAAATCCTCATGTCATTTTATTAGGCGGGCAAAAATCTTTTCAGCAGGCCTGGCTACAATCCTGGCGGCGCTACCCAACGCTCAAGGCGGTCAAGCGGCAGCAGATCTATTTGCTGAACAACAATCTCTACCAACGACCAACGGCTCGCTTTGTGCGCGCCTTAGAACCGCTTTGTGACCTACTTGACCAAGCTCGGAAAGCTTATGATTTACCTCCCTAAAAAAACGACATTGCCAATTTAAATGGCAAAAGCGTCGTCTTCGTCAAGCAGCCCCGACGAAGCGTAAGCGTCTTTCACTTCTTGTCCCTGAGTCGCATGGGTAATCAGCTCAAGCGTCTCTTCCGGACACATCATAAATTCACAGGCGATCAGGTAGCGCCCCTCGTCGTATTTCGGTTCCACCCTGACCACTTTAGCTCGCTGATGCACAATCTCGTATTCCTCGACTCCAGTCGTCGCGACATTGATGCGTAAAAACAGCTCAAGAATATCGCCTTTCTCCACCAAAAATTCACTATAGAAAGCAAAACCGCCTGGCGAGATATCATGAAACTCTTGTGACCAATACTCCGGAAAAATAATGATGTAATGGCTGCTGGAGATATTGTTGTAGATCTTCTCCATCAACAATGTGTAGTGATAGAGGTCAATGAACGCCTTTAGCAACTTGGAGCCGTTCTTCTTGTTTTTTTCGATATAACCGCGAATGTCGTGATCGATTTTCAACTTTTCAAGCACCGGCCCTTCATACAGTTTGTGGGGCGTGGATTTTTCCAGCAATTCAATCGTATGGTGATTGATCTGATTAAGCTTTTCCTCGAAATCCCTCAAAATACTCTCAGTACGGATATTATTATTCAGAGAGGCGTAATCCAGCGTGTTGTTGAGGTTCTCATTCAAAAAACGCAACGCGGTTTCAATATTAATCACCCCTACAGAAATACCGTTTAACACCTCGCGTAGATACTCAAGTTTCTCGAGCACCACCATGAACAGGTCGAGCGCTTCCGGATATTTTTCTCCGAGTGCGGCGCGAATGTTTTTACTGTAATTGACCACAATACTGTCAAGTTTTTCATTGACGATCTTATTGAAGTGCTTGATCCCGGAACTGTAAATATCGCCTTGAAGCTCTTCCACTTTTTCATGACTGCCGATTCGAATAAAGTGGTAACTCATATCCGCTGTATAACGGAAATAGCGGCGGGTGTTTTCACGACGGCTGCGGATCGCCAAGGAATATTTTCCATGATCGGACCGTTCCTTGGTGATCCAGTGCAGCGTCTTGGGATGATCTTCAACCAAGGCGGTTTGAATGGTTGGGGTTTCTGTAGCGGGAATATCAAGTAGAACACTCAACGCTTTATAGAGCGTCTCTTCCAAAAACTGGAACTCAATCTCATTGATATACAGCATTTTGGAAAACGAAGTGATTTTGGCAACGATGCAGGCACAGATCGTTTTCTCGACCATCTGCGTGTCGAGCGGCTCGGCGCTTTTGAACTCTTCAAAATGCTTGGAATACTGACTCCTCAGATCCAGAAGCATAATTTCCAACGAGCTGCTGCGCAGAATTCTATAGGCGATCTTCTTATATTCGAAAGGTAGAATTTCGATAAAGGAGTGATCGTTGTCGTAATGCGTTCCCGGCACTTTAAACCTGCTTCAAACCTGTTTCTTCTGTTACATAATGATCTCAGCTGACAAGGAGATCCGTGATGGCTGGTATTTAACAAATTCTATACCAATAATCGGCTAAGAAAATGGATAAATACTCGAGAATGAGTGGCCGTAACACGGCCTTGGCATCAAGATAAAGCCTGATCAGGCCCGGGTAAAGAAATAATAGAGCATATAACCGCCGTACATGACCAGCATAACGATACTTAACAGCGTAATCGGACGCAGCCCTTTTTGTTCCACGACAATGCCCTGCTGAGCCAATTTGCGCGTGCGAATTTTGTGTTTAATCAGCCAAAAAAAGAAATAAATAATCGCGGCCAAGGTCAGGTATTTAAGCATGATCTCACTTTCTGTTAGGCCATTAAACCGCGTACTTTAACCAGATCCGCCTCGGTATCCACCCCGATTCCCGCTTCACATAACGCATCCAATACAAGAATTTTTTCACCGTGCCACAGTACTCGCAACTGTTCGAGTTTTTCGACCTGCTCCAAAGCGCACTCCGGCCAAGCCACATACTGTTTTACAAAACCGGCGCGGTAGGCATACAAACCGATATGACGCTTGTAAGCCCAGTTTTCCGGCAAAGATTTTGAACCTTCGCAAAACGTATCGCGTGACCACGGCAGCGGTGCGCGACTGAAATTGATAGCTCGGTTCGCCACATCACGGCTGACCTTCACCGCGTTGGGATCGAACACCGTTTCCACATCGTGAATCGGTTCGCATAAAGTCGCCATTGAAATCTCCGGATGATCTCGCAAGCCATCGGCCACCTGGTGAATCAGCTCGGGCGGCAACATCGGTTCATCACCTTGCACATTTACAATGATCTCATCACCGCCCAAACTGCAAAGTTCGATCACTTCTGCGATGCGCTCCGTACCCGATTGGTGGTGCGCAGCCGTCAAACAGACTTCGGCACCAAATGCTGCGCAGGCTTGCTGCACTTGCTCGGATTCGGTCGCGATAATAATACGCTCCGCGCCCGACTTTTTCGCCTGACGCCAGGTCCATTCGATCATCGGCTTACCGTTGATCTCCATCAAAGGTTTGCCTGGCAATCGGCTCGATTCAAAACGTGCCGGAATAATCACACTAAAGCTCATCGTGCCGCTCTCATCCCTGTCATCGCTTGCGTGATCACGCTTTTAACTTCCGAAAATGTTCCGCTTCTTCCGCACTGATCTGGCGGGCTTCATCTTCCAACAAGATCGGGATACCGTCGCGTACAGGGTAGGCTAAATTTGCCGCCGTAGAGACCAGCTCCTGCTTTTTCTTATCGTAAATCAGCTTGGTCTTGCTGACCGGACACACTAAAATTTCGAGCAGTTTTGGATCCATAATTTTCTCTCAGACTGACTTTCTGTGCACAAGGCAAAGGAAAAACTCAGGTCATGTTAATTCATTTATTCGGTTGCGTTGGATTTTTCTAGCAGGCCTGTCTAAACCCTTAAATATTCTGGCTTAGACTATTACGCGGAGACCGGAGCAATGGCTGTAAACGCTGGTACAACCTTGCAAACAGCAACGCATCCGCTTCGGGGGTCACCTGCAAATACCAGAGATTCAAATCCGGCTGGTGTTGCGCAATCTGGCGACATTTTACCGCATCTTTCTCGGTCATGAGCAAAGGTTTTTGCGGATCAAACTCAGCAAAATCAGCGTTGGTATAACGGTGATGGTCAGGGAAATCGCAACCATCCACCTCTATATTCAACCCCTCCAGGGTTTCATAAAAGCGTTGCGGATTGCCGATCCCCGCTAGAGCCTGTACAGACTGCCCACTGAACGCGTCAATGGGCCGTTTTTCCAGGGGATCGGCGACCCGACAAAAGCAGGCTGGCACCAAACGCATGGTAAAACATTTGTCGTCGTAAACGCTCAGTGTCTGCTGCAATGCGCTGCTCGCCAGTTCGCCGTTTAACACGATACAATCGACCGATTCCAGCCGCTCTAAAGGTTCGCGCAACGGGCCGGCCGGCAGACACCGCTCATTACCAAAACCGCGCTGCGCATCAACCATAACAATCTCCAGATCCCGCGCCATTGCATAGTGTTGCAAACCATCGTCACTGATAATCACATCCGGTTGGAATTGCGCTTCAAGCCTTGCAATGGCTTCGTTGCGCTTTGGCGACACCACGATGCCGCAACCCAGTTGCTTGGCCAGCAACACGGGCTCGTCCCCCACCAAAGCAGGTTCACTGTCGGCGGTGACCACCTGCGGCCAGTGTTTGGATTTACCGCCATAGCCTCGACTGACAATACCGACGCTAAGTCCCTGATTCTGTAATTGATTTGCCAACCAAACAATAAACGGGGTCTTACCACTGCCGCCGACCACGACATTCCCCACCACAATCACAGGAGCCGACGTTGCTCGAACTGAAGCCTGACTACGAAAGCGCTGCAAACGACGCCTGGCCTCAGCACAGACCAGACGACCTAACGGTTGCAGTACGCGCGCCCACATCCCTGTTTTGTGCATCCAAAATGACGGCCAACTCATACATGCCTCATTGATAAAATTTTCCCTGTCCTTGCGGCAAACATTGGTGATGATACCATTTTTGACGCTGTTTTCTGGCTTCATAGTTAGGTTCTGGCAATAAAATGGAGGACACACCATTCTCACCAATCTTGCCCTCTGGTTGCGATGCCCCCAATAAATAGCCAATGCCGCCGGAGCATGCCGTATTTAACCAGCTCGTTCCCGGCTTAAGCCGCTGCACCGTCTGCTGATTGGGAAAACCGTAGCGGTTACGATAGCCAGAGGAAAACAGTACCACTTTGGGGTTAACCACCTTTAACCATTGCTCGCCCGTTGAGTGACGGCTACCGTGATGCCCGGCGACCAAGAGATCCGCCTGTAAGCGCTCCACCTCTCCTTGTTGTCGATAACGGTTAATAAGATGCTCTTCCGCCTTCTGGCTTAAATCCCCGGTTAGCAAAACCGATTGATTGGATGCGCTCACTTTCAACACACAGGAATGGTCATTGTCATTGCCAATCATCGCGCTCACTTCAGACAGCCCTGGGTAAAGCACCTCAAACACCACCCCGTCCCACTCCCAATGCCGGCCGCTATGACACGGATTGACCTTCGGCATGGCTTTATTGGCTTGCGTTGCCGCGATCATCTCGGCCACCTTGGCAGGTTGACCGCTGGTGACACGCCTAACCGGCATTTCCTTGAGCAAACGCTCCAGGCCTCCGGCGTGATCCAAGTCGGAGTGGCTCACCATCACCTGGTCGATATGATTCCAGCTTTTAGAACGCAACAACGGTAGAATCGCCAGTTTGGCGCCGTCCATTTTATCGCCCCATTTGGCACCGGTATCGTACACCATGACATGATTGGCGGTTTCAATCACCACCGCCAACCCCTGCCCCACATCCAGCAAATGGACCCAGGCCTGTCCGGTTTTGGCTCTTTGACTGGTTTGGTTAAAGAACACTGCGAGTAAAATAGCCAGCAAGCCCGCCGTTGCAAACACTTTAATCCTGTTGCTACGAGCCATCAGCAAAACAAACAGGGTCAAATAGCCTATCAATAGCAGCTCTAGAGACAACCCGCCCAATGGCAGGGTCGTCGAATCCGGCAGAGCCAACAGCGTCAAACCCTGCCATAGCCACTGCCATAGATCGTCCATATACTGAGTCAGCCAAGCCGCCGACGGCACGGAAAATAGTGCGACCACAGACACCAGCAATAACAGCGGCAATAAAACCAAACTGACCAGTGGTACCGCGATGAGATTCGCCGGCAGACTATACAAGGGAAGAAAATGAAAAGCGTAGAGCAGATACGGTGCCAATCCCAATGTCAAGACGACTTGAATCCACAGCAACTGCTGCCAGCGTGAGGCCTGCCTAAACCCGGGCCGCTGGATGACCGCAAAAATGAGCGCGACCGCGAGAAACGAGAGCCAGAAACCGTGACTCAATACTGAACGCGAATCCCACAACACCACCAACAAGGCCGCCAATGCCAACGCAGGCCAGGGACGGAACCGGCGTTTGACCAGCAAAAACAGGATCACCGCCAACACCATAAGATAAGCACGTTGCGTCGGAATCGAAAATCCGGCCAGCATCAGATAAAAGCTGGCAAACAGCAAGGCACCACTTGCACCCAGCATCGGTAAGTTCAGTCGCTCTATTCGGTAAAGCCCCAGCCACCATAACCCTTTAAACAACCAAAACCCCAGGGCGGCGACAATCCCCATATGCAGTCCGGAGATGGCCATCAGGTGAATCGTGCCCGTGTTCTGCAAGACTTGCCACTGGGCATCGCTGATGTGGCTGCGATCGCCATAGCTTAACGCCTCGTATAATCCGGCAAACGGACTCCCGGCAAAAGCCTGTTGCAAACGCTGCGATACTTGAAAGCGCCAGCCGCCATCCGAAGCTTGCAAGCGCTTCAGGTGATGACCCATTTCGGCGCGATTCAACACATAACCTTTCGCCGCGATACGGTTTTGAAACAGCCAACTCTCATAATCCAACGATGCCAGGTTCATACTCGCGTGATTGGCTTTCAGCTTAACCGGGAGTTGCCAGACTTGTCCGGGCTTCAAAGGCACAGTTAAATCGGAAAACTGTGTTAGAGGGAGGTACCAGTTCAACTGGAGTTTTGGGTTGGGAGTCGAAAGTGTAGAACGTTCAGAGTGTTTCAAGCTTGACCAGGCCTGTTCAGAATCAATTTCAGCAATTCTCAGCACCTCCATATTGAATTGAATGCGCACTCTCTGCGAATCGTGGAAAACGGCCGGCAACCCGACGATTTCACCCTGGATCAGAATGGGACGGTTTAAATTCTCTTCAGGTAGGCCGGCACTAAAAAAAGTCTGCCCAAACGCCCAACACCAGCCTATAATAATTCCCAATACGACATTAGCGACTACGGGCAGCAAGGGGGTATAACGGTTTTGCGCCAGCGCCAGCCACTTCGCTCCTCTTCGCTGTAACGCCAGCAACAATGACAGTGCAGCAAAAGCTAGAAAAACCAGCAAGGGCGGCCACAAGCCAGGCCGTTCTGAAAACTGGTAAAAACCGTAAACGCTTAAGACAAACGCAATTACAAAACCGATAAACATGCCTAAAAAGCTCATTAAACGTTATATGCCCACCCCGGACAAAATCAAAAACCTGAAAGGGATTGGGGTGTTAGGAAGCTGGCTACACAATCCAAGCATCTGGCATCTGCACCGGCACTCGGTTTCCAAAGCGTTTTTAATCGGTCTCTTCTGGATGACGATTCCGATTCCCTCACAAATGCTGGCGTCTGCCATTACTGCTGTTCTGTTTCGCGCCAACCTGCCCATCAGTGTGGCCTTGGTCTGGATCAGCAACCCCCTTACCATGCCACCGATTTTCTATTTCAACTACCTGGTCGGAGCCTACATTCTCGGCCACCCACTCAGTGAAAACTGGCACTTTGAATTAAGCTGGGAGTGGATGGTCAATACCCTGGGTGAATTATGGTTACCCCTGTTCCTTGGCAGCTTTGTGGTTGGCATCGTACTCGGCGTCATCGGTTACTTCACCGTCGACCTGCTCTGGCGCCATCATGTGCTTAAAGCCTGGAAAACCCGCCGTAGCCGCAAATGGCGCAAAAAATTCCGCGCCGAAGAAAAACAGGCTAAGAAAGCCAATAAATAATCGCCCTTGCAAAGCACATTTGGCAAACCGAACAGGCCTGTGCGGTTTTTAAGCTTTATTTATGGTGATGATGGTCGTCGTGCTCATCATGCTTTTCATTCATCCTTTCCAGCGCAGACACCACTTTGGCGTTGATACTGCCTTCCGGAAATTCCCCTTTCTCATTAGCCTGCCCCACCGCCATATCGGTCAACAAGCCCAAGGCATCATCAATGTGACTCATGGTGTAAACGTGATATTCGCCTCTTTCAACTGCTTCGCGCACTTCGGTACTGAGCATTAGATGGCGCGCATTCGCTTCCGGAATAATCACTCCTTGGTGCCCGGTCAAACCGCGTGCCTGACAGACTTTGAAGAAACCTTCAATTTTCTCGTTTACCCCGCCGATCGGTTGAATTTCACCGAACTGATTGATGGAACCGGTCACCGCCAGATCCTGACGTAACGGCACCCGCGCAATGGATGAGATCAGCGCCAGCAGTTCAGCGGACGATGCCGAATCGCCTTCCACTCCACTATAAGATTGTTCCATCACAATCGAAGCACTAAAGCCTAGAGAACGCTGATTCATGTAACGTCCTCGCAGATAACCACTCAGAATCAAAACGCCTTTCGAGTGGATCGGCCCCGCCATCTCGACTTCACGTTCGATATCCAGAACCCCCTCATCTCCGGCGGCGGCCTGAGCGGTAATGCGCACCGGCTGTCCAAAGGACAATTTACCTACGGTTAATACCGTCAAGCCGTTCACTTGACCGATTTGCGTGCCTTCGACGGAAATCAAAACCTGCTGTTCGATAATGGCGCGGTGGTAATACTCTTCCATCAGACCGGTATGGAAGTCACGCTGCAAAATGGTCTCCTCCACCGTCTGCCGCGTTACCCTCTCTTCACCGTTGGCCCGTGCATAGGCATTGGCTTCTGCCAGAACATCACGCAAAATGGCCTTATTGGTATACAGTCGACTGGCATCTTCGGCCATACGCGAAGCGTATTCAATCAGCCGCTCATAGGCGCTGCTCTCAACCGGCAGATCTTCCCACAGCCCCACCTCGTACGCGAGCTGGTTAGCCATCGTCAGCTCGTGCTCTTCAGTACGCTCCAACTCGACTTCAAATTCCACCTGAACCTTAAACAGACGGCTAAATTCCGGGTCAATCTCCAGCAGCGCATAAAAATGCACCGCTTGCCCGACCAGCACTAAAGTGATATTCAATGGAAAGTCCGGCAAATGATACGGCACCACATTACGTGAGGTCGGAATCTCAAAACTGATTTTCTTGCTCATCAGCGCGGCTTTCAGGTGCGACCAAATATCCGGGTCTTTTAATACCGACTGAATTCCCAACACCAGAAAGCCGCCATTCGCCTGTTGCAACAAACCAGCCTGATGGCTCATCGCCAAGGTCAGCGGATCGGCGGTAGAAACCGTCGCTGAGTTGATCGCATAACCAAACAGCTTGGGCATGCTCGCATTTTGCTCATAGATCACCGGCGCGTGCTTCAGACCTCGATGATCGACCAATAGATTGACTTCAAAAATTGACAGCCCTTGCTGCTCAGAAAGCAGTTCTTCCATGCTGATTTGCGTACTTGACGTTGTCACCTGATCGGCACTGGAATCCCAGAAAAGATGCAGTTTGGACACCAGGCTGTTCTGCAAATCATCCAAATACTGCTTGATCTCTTCAGTCTCGCCAAATTCCATTTTAAGACCGTCAATCAAGGGACGAATGTTCTCCGTTGCCACTTCAGTATTGAGTTTCTTGCCGGCATCGAGGTATTCATGCTGCAGATAAGGAAAATGGGTTAACGCCTGATTTAACGCATCTTCAACGGTCTCCAGCCCTTCGGTAAAGTATTTCTGAGTCGGTTCGTCGAATTGCTTCAGATCGCTCAGTTTATAACGCTGATCATCAATAATCGCCGAGAGGACAAAATTATTTTCGGTCTGAATGATCTCGATGCTGAGGTTTTCCGCCAACTCAAATGCCGGTTCCAGAATCGCCTGCTGTTTGGCTAAAAGTTCGTTTTCCAGCTGCTGACTGCGCTGTTGATAAGCATGACCATCAAATACAATCGGTAACTGAGATTTCAACTGAGTCACCAACGACTCCATCGCCAGTTTAAATTCATGGCCGTGACCGGCTTTAAAGTAAAGGTATTTGGTCTTATCGCTGTCGGCAAAATCCGAGACCAACACCACATCCTTCGGCATCGGCTTAGAGGCTGCCGCTTGATTCAGCATCGCTTTGGTCATGCCAATGCGCCCGACACCCGGTTCCCCCATAATAAAAATATGGTTCTGGTTGCGCTTCATATGCAGACCGAAATTCAACGATTGATAGGCACGTGGATGGAACCGCTTCATAAACTCGATGACATCCCGCTCTTCAATCGTCACCTTATCCGGTGCAAAACGTTCTGAATCCAAATGGGTTTGTCGATAGAGTTGATCTGCCGTTAATTTTCGCATTGATGTTCCAACTTGTTGTTTTCATTTACCTTTACTCAAACACCCCAACCACGGGTTTTGAGCGGCATAAAAAAAGGGAATGGTTGAAAAAAACCATTCCCTCTATCTTACCCGAGTCACTCTGCTCCGTCAGCTTAGACAGACAGATAACCCCTGTTTAATAATCTTCTCTCGGAGGGTTGGCATGAATGCGATGCAGGCTCAAATCCGCACCATTGTATTCTTGCTCTTCGCTGAGACGCAATCCAACGACTTTTTTGATCAGACCGTAAACGATTGCGGCCCCGACCACGGCAACAGAAACCCCCATCAGAGTCCCTACAATTTGCGACTCAATCGCCACGCCGCCCAAGCCGCCAAAAGCAGTAGTACCGAAAATACCCACGGCAATCGCACCCCAAACGCCACACAAACCGTGCAGCGCCCACACCCCTAAAACATCGTCCACTTTCAGGTTCTTTTGTGTCCAAACAAAGGCTTTTACAAACAGCGCCCCTGCAATGGCACCGATGACTAAAGCTCCCAGCGGACTGACCACGTCGGAACCGGCGCAGATCGCAACCAAACCGGCCAAAGGTCCGTTATGCACAAAACCAGGGTCTTTATCGCCAATAAACGTGGCAGCCAGAATGCCGCCGACCATGGCCATCAGCGAGTTGACAGCCACCAAACCTTGAATCCCTTCGATCTGTTGAGCAGACATGACATTGAAACCGAACCATCCCACAGTCAGAATCCACGCTCCCAAGGCCAAAAATGGAATACTGGAAGGCGGATGTGCCTGCTTGATTTCGCCATCTTTGGTATAGCGTCCGCTACGCGCACCCAATAACATCACCGCAACCAAAGCGATCCAGCCACCGACACCATGCACGACGATCGAACCGGCAAAATCGTGGAAGCCAGCCCCGTAATTCTGCTCCAACAACGCTTGAATACCAAAATTGCCATTCCAAGCAATGCCCTCAAAAAACGGGTAAATCAGCGCCACAATAAAAAAGGTCGCCGCCAACTGCGGATAAAACTTGGCACGTTCAGCAATCCCTCCGGAAACAATCGCCGGAATCGCAGCGGCAAAGGTCATCAAAAAGAAAAACTTCACCAAATCATAACCAGAACGTTCCGTCATCGCTTGCGTCAAGGCACCATCCAGGTTAAAACCAAGGAAAACGCCATAAGCGATACCATACCCAACAAAAAAGTAGGCGACTGTCGACACCCCCAGATCACTCATGATCTTAACCAGCGCATTTACCTGGTTTTTATGCTGGACCGTTCCTACTTCTAAAAAAGCAAAACCGGCATGCATAAAGAGCACTAAAATAGCACCCAGTAATATAAATAAAACGTCAATACTTGTAGTTAACTGCTCCACAGTAGGCTCCAAAACGGTTTTTTATCGATTTTATTATCTGTTCTTATCTAAAAAGCAGTTCGAATTTTATCAAAAATGCCTGTAAAAATAATGGAAATTCCAACACCGCTCATGGCTATTAGCGATCCCTTATTCGATCGCTACCGGGTCAAAGTATGGGTAAAACGAGATGATCTCAACCATCCGCACATCCAGGGTAACAAATGGCATAAGCTGAAATTCAATCTAGATGCGGCAAAACTGCAGCGTAAAACCACCTTGATCACTTTTGGCGGCGCCTACTCCAATCACATTGCGGCAACGGCTTACGCCGCCAAGGAAGCAGGCCTTAAAAGCATCGGCCTGATTCGCGGGGAGGAATTGGCCGCCTCCCCCCATACGTGGAGCCATACTCTCAAGCAAGCCGTTGATAACGGCATGGCATTAGAGTTTCTAACCCGACAAGTCTATCGTCTCAGAGACGATCCCGATTTTCTTCTCGACCTACAACAGCGTTACCCCGACGCCTATCTCCTCCCCGAAGGCGGCAGTAATGAACTCGCTATTCAAGGATTTGAGAGTCTCATGACCGAAATCGAACAGCAGTGCCCGCAATGGGATACTCTGTTCACGCCAGTGGGAACAGGCGCTACATTTGCCGGATTGGTACGCTATGCACTTGCACGCGCAAACCGAAAAATTAACGGGGTGGCGGTGTTGAAACAGGCGGACTACCTGCTGCCCTCCATCCGTAAATGGGTCGGAATCCCTCCAGCCGTAGCGTGGCAAATGCTGACCGACTATCACGCCGGCGGCTACGGCAAAATCACACCTGAACTTCAGCAATTGAAACAACGCTTTGAAGCGCAATTCTCGATTCCGCTTGATCCGGTTTACAGCATAAAAATGGTGGCCGCTTTCTACGATCAGCTGCAACGAGGAGAAATCCCCCCACACTCTAAAGTGATTTTATTACACACCGGAGGCCTTCAAGGAAACGCCCTGCAACAAGGTACGGACTCTACCACTCTATAAATTTATTTTGGTATGATGGATCAAAAGTTTTTAAGTAACTTTACGCCCATATACAAATAAACAGGCCTTATAATAGACTAAAATTATTTAATGAATTAAGCTGGGAGCCATTCATTATGAACATCACCATCCTGGGAACGGGGTTTGCCGCCCTGACGGCTGTTAAACAAGCACGCAAACAGGCACCAAACGCAGAGATCACTGTCATCGCTCCGAAGGAAGAGTTTATTTATCTTCCCAGCTTAATCTGGATTCCCTCAGGCCTGCGCAAAGGCAGTGATTTGCGTATCAATTTGCACAATTTCTTCAACCGTCAGCGCGTTCAATTTATCGAAGCCACGGTCGAAAACGTCACTCATGGCGGCCGCACCGTGGTCACTAACGAAGGCGAATTTCACAACGATGGCTTAATCATCGCCTCCGGCGGTCGCTTTATTAAAAAACTACCGGGGATCGAACATGCGATTACCCCTTGTGAAGGCATTCCGGCTGCGGAAAAAATCAAGCAGCGTTTGGAATCCATGTCAGGCGGCACCATTGCCATTGGCTTCGGCGCCAACCCGAACGAACCCTCTGCAATGCGTGGTGGTCCGATGTTCGAGTTTTTATTCGGTATCGACAACTTACTGCGAAAACAGGGACGTCGCGACAAATTCAAACTGGTATTTTTCAATCCGGCGCCAGAGCCAGGCAAACGTTTAGGGCCCAAAGTGCCTGAAAACCTGGTTAAGATGATGCGCAAAAAAGGCATTGAAACCCACCTTGGCCACAAAATGGTCGGCTTTGATGAAAACACCGTCAAAACCGAAGGTGGCGAATTCCATGCAGATCTGATCCTGTTTATGCCGGGCATGACCGGCCCGGCCTGGTTGCCAAACAGTGACCTGCCCAAATCAGCCGGCGGCATGATCGTCGCCGGCCAGACCTGTCAAGTGGAAGGTTATCAGCACACGTTTGTAGCCGGAGATGCTGGAAGCTTCCCAGGCCCTGACTGGCAAGCTAAACAAGCACATGCCGCCGATCTTCAAGCGACGGTGGCAGCCAAAAACCTGGTGAAGTCACTGAACGGCGAAACAGACTTTGAACACTTTAAGCACGAACTGATCTGTATTGTCGATACCCTTAAACACGGCATCCTGATCAAGCGCACCGAAAAAGGCACCACCCTGCTGCCACCGTGCCGCTTGTTGCACATCGCCAAACGTGCTTTTGAATGGCTCTACCTGCGCCAGTACCGTTAACGTTTTATTTAAACCTCATTGAAAGTAACCAACTAAGGAAACACACCATGCAAAAAAAAATGTTCCAGGATAAATATCCGATCTATGAACTGAAAATCGCCAAAACCGACTGTAAGTTTGATTCGGTGCCCGCCATCCTGGATGAGTTGCAAGCGCAAATCGATGCCCACCCAAAAGCGGTGTACATCTCGCGTTTCGACCATTTCAGCCACACTAAAAGCATTGACGGCGAAATCAACCCGCAAATCCAAGACGCACAGAACATCATTTTCTGTTTTGGCTTTCAAATTCCAGGCGCAGACCCTGTTGCAGTACGACCACGTGCGATCGGTGCCACCGATTTAGGCGACGCTTTTGTGGTCAACTTTATGGAAGCACCCAACCCGGTTGCTCAAGAAACGATGGAAGCTTGGGTAAACGCGCTGGTTAAATAAACCACTCCTTAGGCTGCTTTTTAAACGCCCTCATAAAGAGGGCTTTTTTGTCCCCCCTCTCTTTATACACAGCCAACCTTATACACAGCCAACCTTTATCAAGCCGGCTCAGATTTAAAATCCGCTTGTATTTTTTAATTCAACCTGATTCTTTTATTTAGATGACTAATGAGGCGGTGCGTTCTTAATACGACTAAAGCTTTTTGCCGCCGCCGATTAACGCTATACTCTATGCGGTACGCTATAATCCATTTGTAATCCACAATAAATAAAATCATCGTTTTTATGATCATTCGGTTTATCACATTGTTTTCACGCTCTACGGTTCTCCTTTTGCTGACAGCCTTAGCTATGAATGCACAGGCTCAAACGGAAGTGACCCTGGAACCGCTTTCAGCCAAAGCCAGCCTGACGCAACTGCATGGTGAAGCGCTGCATATTGAACTGGTCAATACCGCTTTACAGTACGACCTATACAATAAACGCTGCCGAGGCATTAGCGTTTCCAAGGAAGTCAATCAGGTGAACCGGCTGTTCTTGCAAAAATACGGGCTGACCGTGAATAACTTTGTCAAACAACACATCAATCGTAATCCGCGTACTCACCAAGAACAGCTCAAACAATCTCTCTACCAAAAACTGAATGAACTCGGTGGTTGCAACCTGGCTAAAGACAAAGGCCTGTTGGAAAACTTTCAAGAGCGTTTTCAGTTCTTGTATGACCAGGCCGATAAATCCACCTGGTTTCCCTTAGAGTCATAGCCTAAACCCAGTAACACCTCATAAAATAACAAAAGTCTTAAACGGTTTAAGGCTGTTTACAACATCACGGTTATTTAAAGTTAGCTAAAAGGAAGTATCGAGCTCTATGCATTCACGTTCTCACCTGATTACCCAAGAAGGACGCATCGCACTGGAAAAAGAGTTGGATCATTTATGGCGCGTGGAACGCCGTCAAGTGACTCAAGCGGTGACCGAAGCCGCCGCACACGGCGACCGCTCAGAGAATGCCGAATACAAAGAAGGTAAACGCCGCCTGCGTGAAATCGATCGCCGCATTCGTTTTCTCAGAAAACGGTTGGATGTGGTCAAAGTGGTCGAATACGACCCGGCACAAAATGGCAAGGTGTTTTTTGGTGCTTGGGTGGAACTGGAAAATGAAAACGGCCAGACTGCGCGTTACCGCATCGTCGGCACCGACGAATTCGATCCGCAGAAAAACGCCATCAGTGTCAACTCCCCCATGGCGCGCGCGCTGATCGGCAAAGAGGTCGACGACGAAGTTACGGTACAGACGCCGGAAGGCAAAAAAATCTGGTATATCAATGCCATTCAATATCAGCCTTTTCACACTGATTGAGCTTCAAACACACCTAACGGACCAGGCCTGTTCGGTTTTTTAGACGTTTTTAGACAGGTTATTGATCTGGAAAGGCGCCGCTGTTGCGCAATTTTTCATAAATCGCTTCCGCCAGCGCTCGGTAGCCGTTCTGGTTGAAATGCACATAGTCCGATTTCATCGACAACCGCCCCATCAGGTCCGGCACGATCTCCTCTTCCAGTGGCACCTCATAGGTTTCCGCCAGCTCCTCGTAAAAGTCGGCGGCGCCGGAGAACAGTTTCTTTTCCGGTACCCCGACTAAAAGCACCTGGATACCCTGCGACTGAGCCAGTTGAATCATTTTCCCCAGATTCGTTGCAATCTTAGACTCTGGTTCGTTACGCAGCAGATCATTCCCCCCTTCCAGAATAATCACCAATTGTGGCTGATGCTCGACAATCAGCTTGGCAAAGCGTTTTACCCCCTGCCCGGTGGTTTCTCCGGAAACACCGGCATTCACCACCGTGCGGCCACTCAATTGTGCCAGAATCGACGGGTAGCTGAATTCGGGCCTGACGCCCACGCCGGCGGTTAAACTGTCGCCAAAGGCGAGAATAGTCGCATCTTCAGCAAGCGGCGTCAGCCGGACGTCGCTACAACCTCCTAATCCGGTCAACAGGCTGACAAGCAGCCCAATTTGCCACCAGCGAATCATTTTGGAGAATCGTATAGAGACCATTCCGACACCGTTGCAGGCTAGGATTCTCATCCTCACACCTCTTCACCCATTACATCCACTCATTACACCCACCGGCTTAAACACAAATTTGAACTCAAGTTTCTCTGGTTTTGGCCGTTAACGAATTGAAACAAAAAATAATAACCAAGTACAGACCGCCCAAGGGAAGTTCACTAAACAATAATAAATGGGACTGTACCATGATCATTTTAGACCAGAATCTGCAACTTTCCTCACGTCATAGTGCGCTGAGCGAAAGTCGCATGCAGCGTACTCACGAAACCTATTCGGGAGGGATGCTGACATCCAGAAGCAGTGAAAAACTGTCGGAATCCTCCTTTACGCAATCGGAAGCTTCTCTCAATTTTTCCAAAAATGCACTGCAGTTCGCTTCCAATGAAACGCAACAGAATCAGCATCGCCATCATTTGGAAAGCCAGCCGTTCAAACCACAAATAACTGCTGATCATCCCAAAAGAGGATTCCAGCAATTTGCGCTAGACAACAGAGCAGTGAGCGAAAACGCTGCGGAACCTAAAGCCACGCTACCACCTCAGCTGATGAAAATGATTGAAGCGATCGAATCGCTGATGGAAAAGATGACTGGCAAACCCTACCACCTCAAAGTCTATGGCTATGAACCAACTGTAAAGCAAACCTCAACCGAAGTAAAAACGGAGTCTTCCGTACACGATGCAGAAACCGAACTGGCTTTAAACCTATCCTCAGGTTTCGGACACCCGACTCGATCCCTAAATTTAGACCAAGCGGGTGAACGTTGGACACTGCAAAGTGCCTATCGCGAACAGGAACAGATGCAGTTTGAGGCGGCTGGACGCGTTACGACGGCTGACGGACAGGAAATTTCCTTTGATATGAAACTGCAGATGAGCCGCAGCTTTAGCCAGAACATGGCCATGCAGAAAGAGCAAGGTTTTGTGCTTAAAGACCCGTTGGTGGTCAATTTCGGCGGCAGTCCGGCCAGTTTAGCCATTGAGAAAACCGCATTCGATCTCGATGCCGATGGTGTCCAGGATTCCATCTCTTTTGTGAGCAGCGGCTCAGGTTTTTTGGCTCTGGACCGCAATCAGGACGGCCAGATCAATGATGGTCTCGAACTGTTCGGTACCCAGAGCGGTAATGGCTTTGCCGATTTAAGCCAGTATGATGAAGATCAAAACGGCTGGATTGACGAAAACGATGCCATTTTTTCTCAACTGCAAATTTGGCATAAAGACGCGAATGGCATGGAACAGTTGCAGGGTATTTTAGAGTTAAACATCGGCGCCATTGCCTTGCAGAACATCGATACGCCATTCAGCCATAGAGACGCGCAGAATCAACTTCAAGGCCAGGTCGTCAGTTCCGGCCTGTTCTTGTTTGAAGACGGCTCCGGCGCCGGCAGTGTGCAACAGATCGATTTGGCGGTATAAGTCCATTCATCACTCTCCAAAAACGCAACAGGCCTGATTGGTTCCCCTCCAGGCCTGTTGCGTTTCCGTCATTCCGGTTTCAATCCTTTGAGGCCTCTTTTCACGCGCCTAGAATCTTCTTTCTATAATCTGCTTATTGCGTCTGAATTACTGTCTTTGAACTGCTATACTTTTAGGGACAATATCTGCAAGAGAGTCCCCATGTCCGAACAGCACAATGGATTACATACACCAACCACAAAAGAAGCGGTGTTTCATGTCCACGGTGTCACCAAAATTTACCAGATGGGCGAAGTCCAGGTTCAAGCTCTGCGCGGCATCGATCTCGACCTGTATCGCGGCGAGCTCGCCGTCCTGCTCGGTGCCTCTGGGAGTGGCAAATCCACCCTGCTTAATATTCTCGGCGGCTTGGATACGCCAACCGACGGGCAGGTACTCTATGCCGATCACGACTTGACGCGCGCAAACGAAAGCCAGTTGACCGAATACCGTCGTTACCATGTCGGCTTCGTCTTCCAATTTTACAACCTCATCCCCAGTCTGACCGCACGCGAAAATGTCGCTGTCGTCACGGAAATTGCTCATCACCCCATGACGCCGGAAGAAGCACTGGAACTCGTCGGCTTGAGCGAACGATTGGACCACTTTCCCGCGCAACTCTCCGGCGGGGAACAGCAACGGGTGGCCATTGCCCGCGCCATTGCCAAAAATCCGGATGTTCTGCTGTGCGATGAACCCACCGGAGCGCTTGACTCGCAAACCGGGATTCTTGTCTTAGAAGCGTTGCAGCAGGTCAATAAAGAACTGGGCACGACCACCGCGGTGATTACTCACAATGCCGGGATCGCACAAATGGCAGACCGCGTCATCCATCTGGCTGACGGCCGAATCACCCAGATCTACCAAAATGAAACCCGCGTTTCGCCGCGCGAACTGAGCTGGTAAGAAGCGATGTTAGCCATTGATATCAAACTCTGGCGAGAACTGTGGAATATGCGTATGCAGGCGATTGCCATCGCACTGGTCATTGTAAGCGGTGTGGCCATTTTCATTATGTCGCTGAGTACTTATGATTCGCTCTATGAAACGCGTGAAGACTATTATCGGGAGCACCATTTTGCTGAAATCTTTTCGTCATTAAAGCGCGCGCCCCTTTCCGTAGCCAAGCGCATTGAAGCCATTCCTGGAGTCGACAAGGTAGAAACCCGCGTAGTCACCTATGTTAACTTGGATATTGAGGGATACGACGATCCGGTCAGCGGCCACCTCATTTCCCTGCCGGATAACAGTCTGGGACTGCTTAACCAGCTTTTTTTACGTGACGGGCGCATTCCGGAATCCGGCCGCGACAATGAAATCATTATCAGCCAGGAATTTGCCAATGCTCATCACCTCAAACCCGGCGATAAAATCCGTGCAATCATCAATGGGCGCAGTAAAACCCTCACGATCGTCGGCAGCGGTTATTCCCCCGAATACATCTCTCAAATCGCGCCTGGCGCGATGTTTCCCGACTATAAAAGCTACGGTGTCATGTGGATGGCACGCAAACCGTTAGCCAGTGCCTACGACATGGCCGGCGCGTTTAACGATGTGAGCCTGACGCTCAGCAAAGGCATCAATGAACAGGATGTCATTGACCGGGTGGATGACATTCTCAAACCTTATGGCGGTACCGGAGCCTATGAGCGTAAAGATCAACTGTCCAACCGTTTTATATCTGAAGAGCTCAAAGGCCTGCAAAATATGGCAACCATGTTTCCGATTATTTTTTTCGGAGTGGCGGCTTTTTTATTGAATGTGGTTATTAGCCGCCTGATTTCCCTGGAGCGCGAACAGATATCCGTCCTCAAAGCATTTGGCTACAGCAATTTTGATGTGGGTCTGCACTACAGCAAGCTGGTGCTCATGATCGTGACCGTCGGGATCATTGCCGGTACCGGCGTCGGCATCTGGATGGGCACAGGATTAAGTAAACTCTATATGGAAGTCTACAGCTTTCCGTTTATGCATTACACGCTCAACCCCCATGTGATTGCTTCAGGCGCTCTGATCAGCATTTTCGTGGCATTGGTCGGCACGCTGTATGCAGTGCAAAAAGCGATTAAACTGCCTCCCGCCCAAGGCATGCGTCCGGAGCTGCCGACGGCCTACCGTGCCACGCTGGTCGAACGCCTGGGACTGCAAAAACATTTTTCACAGCCGTCGCGCATGATTCTGCGCCATATTGAACGCCGCCCACTGAAATCGTTGCTGACCACGCTCGGTATCGGCATGTCATGCGGCATTATGATGGTGGGCAGTTTTCAGGAGAGTGCCATCAACGAAATGGTTGAAGTGCAATATAACATGAGTCAGCGTGAAGACTTTATGGCGCTGTTTTCCGAACCGACCGCTCATAAATCCCTCTACTCGCTTGAACACCTGCAAGGTGTCGAACATGCTGAAGGTTTCCGTAGCGCCAACGTACGGCTTACCTTCGAGCATCGTAGTTACCGTACCTCGATCAGAGGAATCGAATCTGGCAGCCAGTTAGTTCGCTTATTGGATAAGGATCTCAAGGAAATCAAAATCCCAGAGGAAGGTGCGATCATCACCGATTACTTGGCTAAGCACATGCATATCCAGCCCGGTGACCTATTAACCGTTGAAGTCTTGGAAGGTAATCGCCCAACTTTCCAGGTGCCGGTAATAGGGACAGCCAAAGAATATTTAGGGATGAATGTCTATCTGCAGCGTCAAACGCTTAACCGTCTGCTCAAAGAAGGCGATGTGATTTCCGGCGCTTACCTCCAGGTTGACGAAAAATACCGTAAACAGATCTTTACCAAACTCAAGGAGATGCCGCGCATTGTCGGCGCGGTGGAACAAAAATCCTCCATTGAGGGCTTCTACGAAATGATGGATGACACCATCCTGTTTTTTACCTTTATCAGCACTCTCTTAGGCGGAAGCATTGCATTTGGGGTGGTCTATAACAGTATGCGCATCGCCCTCTCGGAAAGAAATCGGGAGCTGGCCAGTCTCAGGGTACTTGGTTTTACCCGCGCGGAAGTCGCTTATATTCTACTAGGTGAAATGGCACTGTTGACTCTGGCGGCAATTCCGTTAGGTTTCGCATTTGGGATTGGGTTATGCGCTTATCTGGCTAAAAAGTTTGAAAGCGAACTCTACCGAATTCCATTGGTGCTGGAAACGGATGTCTATGCCTTTGCCGCCACCGTCGTTATTGTCTCTTCGATTCTTTCCGCTATGATGATCTGGCGCAATTTAGCGCATCTTGATATGGTAGCGGTATTAAAAACCAAGGAGTAATTCATGCAGATGCCCCTGCGCAACCATCCCGGCATTCTGATTGTCAGCGCAGTCATCATGGCGCTGCTGGCATGGGGATTTTGGCCACAACCCGTGATGGTAGAAACCACCGTAGTCAAACGTGGGCCACTCACCGTAACGATTGAAGAAGAAGGACGCACCCGCGTAATCGATCGCTACGTGATCTCCTCTCCCGTTAACGGTATGACCTGTCGCATGCATCTTAAGGTGGGCGATCCGGTGAGCCGCGGACAAGAACTGCTCGGGATTACCCCTTTGGATTCACCGGTGCTGGACGCTCGCAGCCGCGCTCAGGCGGAAGCACAAGTGCTAGCCGCGCGTTCTGCCCTGCAAGCCGCGAAAGAGCAGGCCCTTGCTGCCTCGGCATCGGCACAACTGGCCGATGACAAATATAAGCGTTATCAGCCGTTAATTAAAAAAGGCCTGGTCTCTCAAGAAACCTTTGATCAAGCTAAAACCGAAGCCATGACCGCAACAGCGGCCAAACGTTCAGCCGACTTCGCGGTTGAGGTGGCGAAATACGAGTTAAAAGCGGCTCAAACCGCACTTGAGTACTCCGCTGGCAATCCTTCGCTATCAGACGAGCCGCCCTCTGAACGGGTCCCGGTGACTTCTCCAATCGACGGTAAAATTTTAAAAGTGTCCCGTGAATGCGAAGGCCCGGTCACGATCGGCGAGTCGCTTCTCGAGGTGGGAGACCCTTCCGCTTTGGAGGTCGAAGTGGACGTGCTCTCCGCCGATGCCGTCAAAATCAAACCGGGCATGACCGTGCTATTTGACCGCTGGGGCGGGCCTGAGCCACTTGAGGGCATGGTACGCAGAGTCGAGCCGGTCGGCTTTACCAAAGTGTCTGCTTTGGGCGTAGAAGAACAGCGCGTTCTGGTCATTTCTGATTTCACCTCTCCGACTGAAAAATGGCAACGCCTCGGTGACGGCTACCGTGTAGAAGCCAAGTTCATCCTCTGGCATGAAGACGATGTATTACAGATTCCCTCCAACGCGCTCTTCCGCTATCAGGGAGGCTGGGCGGTCTTTACTGTTGAAAACGGCTATGCGAAGCGTCAAACGGTGACCATTGGAGAACGCAATGGCCTTACCGCTCAAATTTTGACCGGCCTCTCGGAAAACCAGAAGATCATTAGTCATCCGAGCGATGCCGTTGATGACGGCGTAGCCATTAAAGAACGTATATCCTCATAAAAACAAACTGTTTGCAGGCAAACCACGCACTCTTTAAGATTTCTACGATATACGGAATATTGTCTAATTTCGACGACAGTTGAAGTCGATAGAAACGTATTCACCTTATTCACTGTCTCGTGGGCTAAGGAGTATGTGTAACAAAAATAATGAAATCAATCAAAAAGGACAATAAAGACTTAACCCAACTATTTTCACCCTCTTACCTAATTCCTTAGCACTTTCACACTCTCACGACTGCCCCATCCCTCTTGAAACTTTAAGAAACCGAATCCAGTATGTCGTCTCTTGGCTCGCCGAAAAGATAGCCTTGCAAACTGTCAACCGGCAATTCTTTGACGTACTGGTAGACCTCTTCGTCAGAGACAAATTCGGCAACGGTTTTTATATTCAGTTTACGGGCAAAATCCAAAATGGTTTGCGTAATCACCTGAGAAGAGGGATTACGATGAATGTCGCGAATGATAGAACCGTCGATTTTAATGTAATCCACATCCAGCTGCATAATGTAGGCAAAATTGGAATACCCGGCTCCAAAATCATCAATTGCGATCTTTACCCCATATCGCTTTACCTTCTGAATAAAATGGTTCACATCGTCATAATTTTGAATCCCTTCAGATTCCACAATCTCAAAAATGATGCGTTCCGCAAACCGGCAATTTTGCACCTTGTTAAGAATCCAGCTACTGATGACGGGATCGGTAATATCCTCTATCGACAAATTGATGGAAAATTCATAAGATTCGTTGGCAAACCGCGCCAAGGATTTTTCAATCACACGCATCGTCAATTGCGAATAGAGTTTCAACTTTTTAGACACATCCAAAAAGTAATACGGCGAAATGACCTCTCCGCTCTCTTCTACAATGCGTACCAGACACTCATAGCGTTCAACCTCCAAGGTCAGCCTGTTAACAATCGGCTGATAGAATGGCTGCAAACGATCCTCTTCCATCGCACTGCGCAAACGTTTAATGGAGCGCTGATTTTCCTTATACCCCTGCTTAATGTTCAGTTCCGGGTCATAAAGCAAACAGGGCTTGCGCTCTCTTTTAGCACGTTTCAGCGCCATATCCGCAGCGATCAGAACCTCAGATGTATTGCCGTCAAACTCGGCCGAAGAGGCCAACCCAGCAGTAGAGGTAATATTAATTTCTGCCCCTTCCACCACAAAACACTGGGAAGAGAGTTTTTCCAGAAATCCCTGAATATAGCGCTCAAATTGAGCCGGCGGCCAATCCGCATGCAACACCAGTGCGTATTCGTCTACAGGCAGTTTGTAAACATTGGCTGGCAACTCCTTTACCCAGCTTTGCAGGCATTCGGCCACAAGTTTGAGTAACTTGTCTGCAACATCCATCCCGTAAAACGCGTTAATTTCATTAAAACTATCAATATTGAATAAAGCGATCAAAATACCGTTGGCATTGTTTTCCGTATCGTCTAACAGCTTCAAACGATTGGGCAACTCGGTTAGTGCATCATGATGCAGACGATGACACAATGCATTGGATGACTCCACCAAAGGCGTCACGTCATAGCCGATATTGACCACCTCTCTCAAATGATTGTTTTCATCATTGATTGGAACAATGCACATTTCCAGATACACCGCTTCGCCAAACTTGGTATGGAACACAAGGCGCCCTTTCCAAGAGTGTCCTTTACCGATCAAATTCATGATTTCAGGAAGTTTCTTTTTCGAGGCTTCGCTCCATAACAGGGTACACGGCTGCCCCAACAGCTCTGCTTCAAAATAGCCGGTTAAATGACAAAAAGCGGGATTAACATGGGTAATCTCTTTATCCAAGCTACATTTACTGACAAGACTGCTTACATCCAACGCCTTTTTGTAACCGCTTAAAAAGGCCATTTTCTGGTTCAGGTCATGAGTGCGTTCCTCAACCATCGCTTCAAGATTCTGGTTATAGCCTTCCAGTGTTCTGCTCGTCTTAACCAGTTGCTTGTTAAGTTCATGGAGCTCCGTCATATCACGGATACTGACAATGACTCCAGGTTTTCCCTCGTCATCCAGTAACATCTGCACATTTTTGGAAATATTAATCAGGGTCCCGTCTTTACGCTTAAACACAGTTTCCTGGTCACGACAAGCCCCCTTCTCCATAACTTCAGCTTGACAGGCAGACAAAATATTTAAATCGCTGAGATAGTCGGTAATCTTGCTTTCGAGCAACTCCTGCTCGCTAAAGCCCATCATCTTGCAAAAAGCAGGGTTCACGTAAGTAAAACACATGTTATGATCGAGGGTAAAAACGCCATCGGGAAAAGCTTCTAGAATATGTTTTAATAGAGAAAAACTGTGTTGTTGTGCACTATGTCTAGGTTGATTCATTTTTAAAGCTTCCGGATGGAAAGAAAATCAATTTTGTTTTTACAAAAACAGGTCAAAAATGCACCTATAACTCACTTTATAAATCGTTTCACAAACAAAGTGATAAGTAATTATACGACAATATAACTTTAAAGAAGGACAATCGCAAAAAATTTACTTAGTGATAATCAACTAGAAAAATATAAGCTAATAGCTAAGTTGAAAAACGGATCTTTAGAGAGAATTTTGCAGATCCGTTTAGAAGATAAATTGGCGTTTTTATGCTTTAGCGAGCTTCTGAAAAACCCCTTTTTTCAGTAAATGATCGACATTTAAAACAATGGCCATCTTATCACCAATAGAGGCCAGCCCCTGAATATACTCATCACTGACTCGCTCGTCCGATTGAAATGATGGGGCCTCATGCAAACTTGCAAGATCTATATCCTCAACATCACTGACCCCATCAACCACCAAACCGATAGTTTTGTGCAAATTCTCAACAGATCCGCTTTCCATCTTTGTGATAATCACAACAGTGCTCTCATCGTAGGTTGCTTGCCCTATGTGAAAACGTTCACGCAAATCCACAATGGGTACCACCGCCCCACGCATATTGATCACCCCTTTGACATAATCTGGTACGCTAGGCAGTTGGGTAGTTTTTTCCCAACCGCGAATCTCCTGAACCCGTAAAATATCAATGCCATAAGTCTCTGAGGCAAGTAAAAATGTCAGATACTGGCCTGATCGCCTGTCTTTTTTCAAAACGTCAGTATCCGGCACTTGTTGAGTTCTTTGAGTTTCCATATCCATTAGAAGCTACTCCATTCGTCAGAGTCATCGCCTTTGTGAACCGGCTTGGATTCAATGCTCGAGTTCATCTTTGGTGAATTACCATCGACAGGCTTATTCACAATCTGCGGCGCGATCTTACGGGCTTCCACTCGAGCAGGTACGGCAGGCGCTCCTGTTTTAAAAAATGCCATATCATCACGCAATGCATTCGACTGTTCACTCATGCTCTCTGCCGCAGCAGTGGTTTCTTCAACCAGCGCCGCATTCTGCTGCGTTACTTGGTCAATCTGGGTAATGGCCACATGCACCTGAGCCACGCCGTTTGCCTGTTCCGAAGAGGCCTCTGCAATCTGCTGAACCATTTGCGTAACCGAATCAATCGATTCGTTGATAGTATTCAACATCTCTCCGGATTGCGAAGCCAACTCCGTTCCCTGACTGATACGGGTAACGCTTTCGTCAATCAGGTTTTTGATATCCTTGGCGGCTTCGGCCGATTTTTGAGCCAAAGCACGAACCTCACCGGCAACCACCGCAAAACCGCGTCCGTGATCACCCGCACGAGCCGCCTCAACCGCTGCATTCAACGCCAACAGGTTGGTTTGGAAAGCAATGCCGTCGATCAGGGTTACAATATCCGCAATCTTGTGACTCGATTCCTGAATCGCGTTCATCGCTTCGATGGTTTTGCTCATGACTTCGCTGCCTTCATTGGCTTGCGCCTGCACGCCATTGGCCACGCCGGCAGCTTCCTGTGCGTTTTTGGTATTCGCCTCAACCGCCGAACTCATTTCGTTCATGGTTGCAGAGGTTTCTTCCAACGCAGCGGCTTGTTCCTGAACACGCTGGCTCAAGTCAGACGATCCACGGGAAACCTCTTCGGCTGCGCCATTAACGATATTAGATGCGGTAACCGCTTTTGAAACTACTTCAATCAGTTTCTGCGCCGAGGTATTCACAGCCAGCTTCAGGGTTTCCAAATCGCCACGATATTGCGCATTGATTGTATTGGTCAAATCCCCTTCCGACTGCGCCACCACTACACGGATAATCTCTGTCATCGCACTGTCCAAATCCTGCATAGAGCTGTTGATGCGCTGTTTCATCAAATTCAGTTCACCGCGCGCCTCAACGTTAACACGTTCCTGGAAACGGCCATCTTGCAACGCTTCCATGACACTGTTAATGTTGGAAATTACGTTGTTGATGTCATTCATCGCTTCAGAGGTATTCACCAGCATGCTACGGTATTCGCCCTGCGCATCAGTATTGACGTCAACATCAAATTCACCCTCATAAAGCGACTTCATTACACGACCTAGCTCGTTCATAATATTGGTGACATTGTCGGCACTGTTGTTAATACCTAGTTTAAGTTTGTCCAGATCACCAACATAGTTACGGGTAATGCGTTGAGAGAAATCTCCTTGGGCCAATGCGCCAATCGTGTTGTTAGCATCAGCAATCGCATATTCCATGCTTTTTAACAGAGCATTCAGCGCTTCCACTGATAGGCCGATTTCATCACGGTTCAACACTTCAACCTGCTTGTCAAACTGTCCAGTTTTAACCACTTCCTGCATCGCTTCCTGCATGGCCACCACCGGACGCACCACCACACGCATAATCCACGCAAAAAATCCACCACCGACGATTAATGAAATCACTAAAATAACCAGCGTGATTTTCATGGCAAACTCGCCAGCGGCACTCCCTTCATCCGAAGCTTGTTTACTTAACTCTTTCTGAAAATCTACAAACTCACGAACTGCATTTCGATAGGCTCGGCTCAAGTCACGTGTTTCTTTTGAAAGATAAATATCCAGTGCCTCTTGAGTTTTCCCTGACTTGGCCAACTCAATCATGCGATTTAAATTTTCACTTTGCGCCTTTCGGGCTTCACTCGTTTTTGCCAAGAGTGCCCGTCCCTCTTTTGACTGAATAGATTCATCCAGATACTGATAGGCCTCTTCATTCAAAGCTCTGCGGTCACCGATTCGGCGAAGTGCTTCGTCACGCTCTACCTGTTCTCGTGCCTGAATCAGCTGGCCGATATCCCGTTCAACGGATACCCGGCGCTGATCGATTCCCAATAGTGTCACTACCTTAGGGACACGATCATCCACCACCAAATCCAATGAATTATTGATGCTATCGATTTTCATCAACGACACCACACCCAAAATAACCGTCATCAAGATTAATACTGAAAAGGCCAGTATCAGCCTGAGTTTCACCGTCATACATTTCTCCTTATTGCATTGCCAAAGGCAATTAAAAACTTAAAAACCAATTAATTTTCAACCTATTACTGAACAATCAGTGAATTTACAAACGATCACAACGTCCCTAGGCAATTGTGCTGACCTACGTCTACTGCAACATGGGCAGACCGGCCCTTAGAAGTAAACCGTAAATCGGTTGGATTACAGACAGCAGGAATGGATGCGAAACTTAAGTCCGCCGACATTAAAATCCGGTTAAATCTAAAAAGAGGTATTCGGCATATTTAAACCGATGAGTCTGTTTGCAGTCTCAATTAAAGTTGAAGGCGCAAACAAGAATGAAGTGAAGGTGAACGAGCTAGAAATTGTCTACACTCAGAGACACAATGCCACGAAAACAGGCATCTGCTTGATCATTTGGCAACCGGGCTATCTTAGGATTTAAACTGAATTGATCCCTAAGACCCCTAGCTTTCCGTCCTTGCTTCACAACAAGTTTGGCACAACAAATTTATGGCGAGGCACTTTAAATTAACCTTTAATTTTAGTCAAGTATTTTTTCAAATTTATTACTGATGTTTACATATACTTTGGGGAAAAATTCAATTTGCTAATTGAAGAGGGGCAACAAAGAGGCATGGTAGCAAAGGTTTTATTTGGATTTGCTTTGCCAATAAGAAGCAAAGAACGCGCCGGACAAATTGTGCCAGATGCTGAACAAGGCCCCGGGCAGAGCACTGGCGGCCGAAAAATACTGCAAGGCCAAAGCCACGCTGAGTCCGGAATTCTGCATCCCCACTTCCAACGCTACCGTCCGCGCAATGACGGAATCGTAGCCCAACTTTCGCGTAATCCAATAGCCGCTGAACAGACCGATTAGGTTATGCAGCATCACCGCAACAATTAACATCGCGCCGACATGTGCCAATTCCATATGATTCAAGGCCACCACCGTCGCAATGATCAATGCAATTGCCCCCATCGAATAGAGTGGCAGTAAAAAGCGTACCGGTTTCACCCAGTGACTCATAAAGTGGTTGACCAACATCCCCAAACTCAGCGGCAATAGGATCAATTTGAGCAGACTCAAGAACATCCCTGACACCGGTACATCAAAGCTCTTGTCGAGGTAAATCCAGGTCAACAACGGCATCAAACCAACGGCCAACACGGTTGATACCAAAGTCATACTCACCGATAGTGCCACATCCCCACGGGCCAGATAGGTCATGACACTGGAGGCGGTACCGCCCGCAGTCGCCCCAACCAGCATCATGCCGATGGTCCACTCGTCAGACAAGCCAAACGCCAACGACAATAAAAACGCGGCTAAAGGCATAACGCCAAACTGCGCGGCGGCTCCGATCGCCACCACCTCCTTTTTGTACCAAACGCGTTCAAAGTCGCTTAAGCGAAGATTTAAACCGGTACAAAATACAATCACCATCAACAGAGGCACAATCCACTCTTTAAGCCCTACAAAATAATGCGGCCAATAGAACCCCAGTAACGCAGCAAACAGCGCCCACATTGGAAAAGTGAATAAAAAACTCAAACGTTGCATTTTGAACAGGCCTGTTCAGTTTTAATTGGCTAAAAACGACACAGAAAAGTCAGTATCCATTCATTATCTAAGCGCGACCTTAAAACGGCAGCGCATTCGCCAATAACGCGGAAATCAGTCCAATCACACTTCCGAATACGCCGCCCCACACGACCAACCAGCCAAGGTGTTCTTGAATCATGTTTTGCACCATCTGCTTCACCAACTGCGGTGTCAGTTCCGCCAAACGGGCTTCGATAATTGCTTCGATTTTTGCCTGGATCTCCCCCATCACATCCGGCTGATCGATCTCTTCCTGCAATAATTGCAAAAAGCGCTCTTCCTGCGTCATCTCGATCAATGCGCTTTTCATATTGGTGATAAACGGTTCTTTTAGCGGGTTGAGGGCGTCGGCCCCGCCAAACATCCCCAGCATGCTGCCAAAGGAGGAGTTCATAATCACCTGTACCAGCTTATCGTACGCCGGGGTCAGATCGACCTTTTCAATCACCGGGGAGAGATTCAAATGACTGTGCAACTCTTTTTGGCCGCTGACAAAACGGTCAATGTTCTGCTGATTAAAAAACTGCTCCATCATCAACTGACGAATCGCCGCTTTAAACGCCTCGAACCGATTGGGAATCACGCCCGAGCCATACAAGCCGGGCACCTTCTCAAACAGCATATAAATCGCCAGCCAGTTGGTCAAGGCACCGGACAGAGCGAACAGGCCTGTCCAAAACAGAATCGGTTCGGCCATGACCGCCCCACTGAGCAAAATCAAACCGGCCAGAAAATTAGTCAACAAACTTTTATTCATACAATTTAAACCTCATCGAATGCAAGATTAGAATTGAAAAAGGCCGTCAGTCACACTTTTCGGCAACCACAAACGCCACCGCATGGGTCTTTTCATCACTCACGCTGATCTGCCAGTTGTCGACGCCAAGTTCATCAGATTTCTGCCGGGCTCCACCAGACAAGCGCAACACCGGCTGACCACTCGAGCGGTTTTCAATGACCATATCGTGAAAGGACACGCCTTGGGCAATGCCGGTCCCCAAGGCTTTGGAGACCGCCTCTTTAATCGCCCAGCGTTTGGCCAGATAACGTTCGGGGAAGCGGTGTTCACAAAAGCGCGCCCATTCCGCATCGGCGAGTATGCGGCGAGCAAACGCTTCGCCTTGGCGGCGATAGACTTCAGCGATGCGCGCCACATCGACAATATCGGTTCCAATGCCAATAATCATATCGAACTGCCTATAATGCCGGCCTTAAGATGAAGCGGGTTCATCAGTCGTTTAAATAGGCCTGTTGACGCGCTTCAACCATTAAACGCTTCATTTCATGCACCGCGTCCGGCAGACCGGAGAACACCGCCTGGGCAATGATGGCGTGTCCGATGTTCAACTCTTCGATCACTTTGATCGCCGCGATCGGCTGCACATTATGATAGTGCAAACCATGTCCGGCATTGACCACCAGCCCTAAACGATGGGCGTATTCGGCCGCATGACGGATACGCTCCAACTCGGCCGCCACTTCCGCCGGTTTTTCCAGTTCGGCATAGGTTCCAGTATGCAGTTCGATCACCGGCGCTCCGACTTCTTTGGCCGCTTCGATCTGCGCTTCGTCCGGGTCGATAAACAGCGACACCCGGCAACCGGCTTCGGCCAGACGGGCACACACTTCGGTCAGCCAGGCTTTTTGTCCCGCCACATCCAAACCGCCTTCGGTGGTCAGCTCTTCCCGTTTTTCCGGTACCAGACAAATATCTTCAGGGTGATAACGGCAGGCAATCTGTACCATCTCCTCGGTGGCGGCCATTTCCAAATTCACTTTGGTCTGACGCATCATCGAAATCCGGGCAACGTCCTCGTCCTGAATGTGGCGACGATCTTCGCGCAGATGCAGCGTGATGCTGTCCGCTCCGGCCATTTCGGCATCCAACGCCGCCTTGATCGGATCGGGATAACGCGTGCCGCGTGCCTGCCTCAAAGTGGCGACGTGATCAATATTCAATCCTAAATAAATTGGCGACATACTTACTCTCCCGAAAATTTAAAAGGTCATCCCAATAGAATTACGGCGCATTTTCGTTGCACTTGAGATAAATACAGCAACAAAGAAAAACGCCAAACAAACTTATCTAAACAGTTGGCGGGCCAAAATCGGTTTAGGGCCCAAATAGGTCTTTAAGATCTGTCTAAGCAACGCTTTCCACTGCGGCAAACAGATTTCGCAATAGGCCTCATCGGCCAATTTCAGCAAACACTCCCCTTGGATGGCTACCCCCTGCCCGACTGGCTGTTGGCTCTCTTGCAGCCAAATCTCTTCGCTCCCCGCATCACTCAAAGGATAAGCCCCCATCTCTGCGTAATAGTGGTAGAGCCGTTGCGGCTGAACCGGTTGTTGGTGCGCGTCTTCCCTACATTGAATTTCCACCCCCAGTGCCGTCAGGATTTGCAATTCAAAACGACGCAACACCCAGGCCTGTTGATTTCGATTTTGGGTTTTCAACAGTTCATAGAGAGCGGTTTCATAACGCCCAAACAGCGTTTCAACCGAAACCCCTGGATACAACAGACGGTAGAGCAACTCATTAATATAGAGACCGCAGAAACTGGCTTCGCCTTCCAGAGGAAAGCGCAGTGGCTCCGCCTCCAATGCACGCACGGTAACCAGATCGGAAGAGGCATGCTGCTTGCCGCGCCACTGTAGCAACAGCTTTTGGAAAGGTTGCAACAAGGCGCTTTTGTGCATCGCTGCACGCCCCTTACCTCTGGCGCCCCGAATCACCGCATTGATTTTGCCTTGCTCCGCTGTCAGCAAGGTCGCCAACAGGCTCGTTTCCCGGTAGGGTCGGGCGTGCAAAATATAGGCCTGTTGAGTGATTTCCATCGGTTGCCTGCTCTAGATTGAGTCTCTTGGCTATTCAAGCCGTCCACAGATTGTGTCACTTAACTGGTGCGATTAGGTCGTATAATCGTCGTTATAGCCCAAGCTGGCCAGCGCCCGCGCGTCATCCGACCAGTTTTCTTTAACCTTGACCCATAATTCCAGGTGGACACGGCTGTCGAGCATGGCCACCAGATCTTTGCGCGCCTGAGTGCCCACCTTCTTGATCATTTCGCCTTTTTTTCCGATCACGATCTTTTTCTGTCCCGGGCGTTCCACCAAAATCAACGCATGGATCACCCAGCGCCCTTCTTCTTCGTCGTACTGGAACTGTTCAATTTCCACGGTGGTACCGTAAGGGACCTCCTCGCCCAAAGTACGCATGAGTTTTTCGCGAATAATTTCCGATGCCAAAAAGCGGCTGGAACGGTCGGTAATGTAATCTTCCGGAAAGATCGCTTCCTGATGCGGCAAGTGCTTCAGTACGGTTTCCACAATCTGTTCAAGGCCGTTTTTCTGGTAAGCCGACACCGGAATCAGAGTATCGAACTCGACCTTTTCGGACACCGTCTGCAAAAACGGCATCAGCTCTTCTTTGTTCTTGAATTTATCGATCTTGTTAACCAGCACCACCACAGGAATATCCAGGCCTTTAAGCTGACTGGCCACGGCCTGATCTTCATCGGTCCAGCGCCCGGCTTCCAACACAAACAAGATCACATCCACATCCGCAAACGCGCTTTTAGCGGTGCGATTCATGTATTGGTTAATGCTTTTTTGTCCGCCCAGGTGCATGCCCGGCGTATCCACATACACGATTTGATGCTGATCTGTGGTGTGAATGCCATGAATGCGGTGCCGCGTCGTTTGCGGTTTGTGGGACGTGATACTGAGTTTTTGCCCCAGTAACTCGTTCATCAAGGTCGATTTTCCGACATTGGGACGGCCGATCACCGCAGCGAATCCGGCTTGGTAAGTCCCCTTGTTTTCTCCGGAAGGGAGGCTTGAGGTCTTGGAAGAGGTATCTGAATGTTGCATTCAATCCCTTTTATCAGAATGATGGTTGAGTTTGAGCAGGCCTGCTTAATTTGAACAGGCCTGCTCAGTAGTATTTGGCTCTAACGTAGCAAGCCGTCATAACATCGAGCTCCGCCAGGGCTACAGTTGATCCAGAGCTTCCAGTGCGGTTTCTGCCGCCTTCTGTTCCGCCTTGCGGCGGCTCGAAGCCGTGGCTTCAAATTTGGTATTCAGTTTTTCAACATAGCAGGAAACGGTAAACTCCTGAGCGTGGGCGGCCCCATTGACGCTGATAATGCTGTATTCCGGAAGCGGCTGTTGCTGAGATTGCAAATATTCTTGCAAACGGGTTTTGGGGTCTTTACCGATTTTTTTCGGATCCAGTTCCTGCAACCGCTTCTCATAAAAACGGTTCACCAAATCGCGACAGGCCTCCAAACCGCCATCTTCATAGACGGCAGCAATAATCGCTTCAACCGAATCGGCGATGATCGAATTACGCCGAAAACCGCCACTTTTGAGTTCGCCCGGCCCCAGTACCAAATAGTCGCTCAGGTTATACTCCTTACCGATCACGGCCAGTGTATCTCCTTTGACCAGATGCGCGCGCACTCGGCTCATGTCGCCTTCCGGGAGCTTGGTAAACTGGTGAAACAGCATATCCGCAATAATGAAATTCACCAGGCTGTCTCCAAGAAATTCCAGGCGCTCGTTATTGGTGGCGCCCATGCTGCGATGAGTCAGCGCACGTTGCAGGTAGCTAATGTCATTAAACTCGTAACCGAGCTTTTTTGACAGTTGTTGCAACTTGGCCTGACGTTCGGTTGACAGCAGTGCGGAGCGGTTGTTTTTCATGCTCAATCGATTCCCATGCCCAATCGGTTCAAATGGATGCCGTTATCCCAGTTCATCCAAATACCGAACGCCTTGCCTTTGAGGTTTTTCTCCGGCACAAAGCCCCAGAAACGGCTGTCATTACTGTGATCACGATTGTCGCCCATCACAAAATAATGGCCTTCAGGCACACGAATGACGTCGGTATTACGGCTGATTTTATCCAAATCCCAAAGGATATTGTACTGATGGCCGTTATCCAGGGTTTCGCTAACGATTTGCGCACCATTCATCATCGCACCGGAATCGTTTCCTAAGTATTTGCCTTTAATTTCATGCTTAACCGGCTTGCCGTTAATAAACAGGGTGCGATCAACATAAGTCAGTTCGTCACCTGGCAGGCCGATAATACGTTTGATGTAATCGACTTGGGGATCTTTCGGGTAACTGAACACCACGACATCGCCACGCTCAGGCTCACCAACTGGAATGATTTTGGTCTGCGTCACCGGCAGTTTAATGCCATAAGAGAACTTGCTGACTGCGATGAAGTCACCAATTTCCAACGTCGGATACATGGAACCGGAAGGAATGCGAAAAGGCTCAACCACAAATGAACGTAGGATCAACACCACAATAAACACCGGAAACAGGGAACGCGCGTATTCGATAATCACCGGCTCTCTTTCGGTGGTGATGGACTTTTCACGTTTAGGGCGCCAGACCAGACGGTCGACATAGGCAATCACTCCGGTCACCGCGGTGACAATCACTAAAATCAGTTCAAAGCTCATCAGGCCTCCCCTCCTGTATCGAGAATGGCCAAGAAGGCCTCTTGCGGCAATTCTACACTGCCGATGGATTTCATGCGTTTTTTACCTTCTTTCTGCTTCTGCAGCAGCTTCTTCTTACGTGATACGTCACCACCGTAACACTTGGCGGTGACGTTTTTACGCAAGGCTTTAACGTTGGTACGCCCGATGACCTTTGAACCAATCGCCGCCTGAATCGCAACATCAAACATTTGACGTGGAATCACTTCACGCAGTTTTTCAATAATCACCTTACCGCGCTGCACCGCAAAGCTGCGGTGCACAATCACCGCCAAGGCATCAACCGGCTCACCGTTAATCAGGAAGTCCATACGCACCAGGTCGCCTGCCTGAAAACGTTTGAATTCATAATCCATCGAGGCATAGCCACGACTGCATGATTTCAAGCGATCAAAGAAATCCAGCACCACTTCATTCAGCGGCATTTCATAATGCATCGAAACCTGTCCACCGGAGTACTGCATGTCTTTTTGCACCCCACGCTTTTCAATACAGAGCTTCATCACCGCGCCGACATACTCTTGCGGCACCAGGATATTGGCCTGAATGATCGGTTCACGAATTTCATTGATTTTACTTGGATCAGGCAGCTCAGAAGGGTTATCAACCTTAATAACGTCCCCCGCCTTGGTTTCTACTTCATAGACAACCGTTGGTGCCGTGGTAATCAAATCCAGGTTGTATTCGCGTTCCAAACGCTCCTGAATGATTTCCATATGCAGCATGCCCAGGAAGCCGCATCGGAAACCGAAACCAAGGGCTTCGGAGGTTTCCGGTTCAAAGTGCAGTGCCGCATCATTCAAACGCAGTTTACGCAAAGCCTCGCGCAAATCTTCATACTGCTCTGAAGTGACCGGAAAGAGCCCCGCAAAAACGCGCGGCTGCGCCGGCTTAAATCCGGGTAAAGGTTCGACATCGGGCTTGCTGGCATCGGCGAGCGTATCCCCCACCGGAGCGCCATCAATGTCTTTGATTCCGGCAATCACATAACCTACTTCACCGGCTGACAGGTAGGGTTTCGAGGTCCGTTTGGGAGTGAAGATTCCGACATCATCCACCAAGTATTCTTCTTTGGTCGAAAGGACCTTCATTTTGGTCTTCTTGCCGATTTTACCGTCAATTACACGCACCAAAGAGACGACGCCGAGATAGTTGTCAAACCATGAATCAATAATCAGTGCTTTCAAAGGCGCATCCGGATCCCCCTGCGGCGCCGGAATCTTGCTGACGATCTCTTCGAGCGTCTCTTCAATACCGATTCCTGCCTTGGCACTGGCACGAACCGCATCCTGGGCTTCAATACCAATAATCTCTTCAATCTCTTCGATCACCCGTTCCGGTTCTGCGGCCGGCAAATCGATCTTATTCAGTACCGCCAACACTTCCAGTCCCTGTTCAACCGCAGTGTAACAGTTGGCTACGGTCTGGGCCTCTACCCCTTGAGAAGCGTCAACGACTAGCAGCGCACCCTCACAAGCGGCCAGTGAACGGGAAACTTCATAAGAAAAATCAACGTGACCCGGTGTATCAATGAAATTCAGTTGATAGGTGTTTCCGTCTTGAGCCTTATAGTTGAGCGTCACACTCTGCGCTTTAATGGTGATACCGCGTTCCCGCTCCAAATCCATTGAATCAAGAACCTGGTTGGCCATTTCACGCTCGGTCAATCCGCCACAAACCTGAATAAAACGGTCTGCGATGGTGGATTTACCATGGTCAATATGGGCAATAATGGAAAAGTTACGAATGAATTTCAGTGCGTCTGACATCTATGCTCCAACAATCACGCTACCCAACTTAATGCTGTTAACGTACGCTACAAAAAAAGGGGCGAATGGCCCCTTTACTCCCGTTCAATTTTCTTGCATCTGCAAAAGTATTCAAGAACAGGGTATGGTCTAAAATGAAATTGCGATTATTTTACGATAATTCAAGCGCTAACGCACCGACAAATTAGCATACCAACTGCAATTTCACGGTCTATAACCACGACCACACTGTGCGACAACTCCGCTAATTATTTTTCCAACACCAGTGGCAAGAACAGAGAACGTTTGTTGCGCACGACACGCACCGGTAGCGAACGTCCAGCCGGAGCCTGTTGCAGAATCTGACTCAACACCTGTACATTCTTGACTGGCTGAAAATCAATCGTCACGATAATATCGCCAGGACGGATACCGGCTTTACTTGCCGCACCCTCCTCAATATCGGTCACTCGGACACCGAATGGCAAATTCAAAGCCTCTAAAGTGTCTTTATCCAAGGCTTCTACCGTTGCGCCTAAACGATTGTTTTTCATGGCACCGCCGTCGCCGGAAGCAACTTGCTGGGCTTTATCGAGCTCAGTCAACTTCACGGTCACAGTCATCTCTTTGCCCTGACGAAGCAACACCACCTTAAGCGGCTTGTTGATTTTGGCTACACCGACCAATGGAGGTAGATCAGCCGATTTTTTGATTTTATGGCCGTTAAATTCGAGAATAATATCACCGGCACGGATCCCGGCACGTTCAGCAGGTGTATCCGGGAATGTTTGGCCGACCAGCGCACCTGTTGGGGCCTCCAAACCGAATGATTTGGACAGATCGCTGGTGACCTCCTGAACCTGTACCCCCAGGAACCCACGTGCAACCTTACCGCTGTCTTTAAGCTGCTCAGCCACATTCATCGCAATATCGATGGGAATCGAGAACGATAGCCCCATGGAACCGCCATGCTTGCTGTAAATCTGGGAGTTAATCCCAACGACTTCACCGGCCAAATTAAATAAAGGTCCACCCGAATTACCTGGGTTAATTGACACATCCGTTTGAATAAACGGCACATAGGTATCATCCGGCAAAGAGCGGCCAATCGCACTGACAATCCCGTGGGTTACCGTATAATCCAAACCAAAAGGTTCCCCGATCGCCAATACCCACTGCCCTACTTTTAGCGTGCTCGAGGTTCCGATCTTAGCAACCGGTAAATCCTTAGCTTCAATTTTCAATAGGGCTACATCTGTACGCGGATCTGCACCCACCACTTCCGCTTTTAACTCTTTACGATTGCGCATACGCACCATAATGTCGTCCGCGCCATCGATCACGTGATTATTCGTCAAGATATAACCGTCTTTACTGATAATAAATCCAGAACCCAAAGAGTGGACTTCCTGCTGCATCTGCGGCGCATTGCGATCAGGCTGTCCTTGAAAACCAGGAATACCAAAGAAATAACGCAGCAGCTCTTCAGGCATCCCCTGAAATTGCGGGACATTAGGACGCTTAATTTTTTTGCTGGTACTGATATTCACTACAACCGGACTATTCTCTTCAGCCAGTTGGGTAAAATCTGGGAGCCCGTAGGCTTGAGCACTTGGCTGTGCCCTGATTTCCGACTCATTACTAGACATCGCATAAGGCGCTTGCGACATAAATAAGATACCAGTCATTACGCAAGCGGCTAAAGTTCCTGCAAAAGAACGTCTTTTCATTTTCATCACCTTATCGTCAAAACAGGTCATCACTTTGTATGGTCAACGCCTTGCAAAAAAAGTTGGGCATAACCATACAACCAATTAAATTCGTTGAACGAATCGATTGATATAAGAAACACTTCAATCCTAACCAATTTTAAAGCGATACATCCTTACAAAAGGATTGAGACTCAGCCGTTTTCACAACTCTGCTTAAAACAGGGAGAACCGGCCGATAAACACGGCGGGTGACCACCCAACCTGAGATCAATCCAAATCCCCCACCTGCAATGGAAAACAGATCCGCTGAAGTTTCACTTACCCCTAATAAGGTTTGGGCGAGATATTTCAAGCCCAACGCCCCGACAAACAACGCCACCAAAGGCCAGCCATAAGCCATAAACGCATGCTTAACCAAGCGCGATTCATCCAAACTCAGCTCAACCAAATCCCCGACTTTGGCCTGAATGCGATTGGGCACCCTTAATGGCTTAGCGGTCGTGGAGGCAAACAGACTTGCCAATGCGCTTGTGCCACAGGCGGACTGTGAGGCGCATCCACCACAACCGGTTTGACGCTGAACATCCACCAAGGCAAATTCGCCCGACAAGTCAATCACTTGCCCTTGGGTCACCAAGAGAGAATCTGAACGCAGGTTTTGATCGTTTTCATTGACTGGTTGCATATTTCACCTGAACTTACACGGCAAAGGCCTGACACAAGAAAATAAATTAACATAAAAAACTCGCCCCGACCCGCTGTTTCTCTATAATATTGACTCAATACTCATTCAATACGACCGCTTACATCATCGTATTAAACTCATCACACTACACGGTTCTTGGCGACAGTTTTGTCACCCAAACCAACCTCTGATAGCAATCATAAAGGAATGTGAGTGAACAGCTCAAAAAGTTTAAAAACCGATATCTTGGTGATTGGCAGTGGCATTGCAGGTTTATCCATTGCGCTTAAACTTGCTCAGCATCATAAAGTCATGGTGCTAGCCAAATCCTCGCTCACCGAAGGCAGCACCAACTATGCACAAGGCGGCATTGCTGCGGTACTCGATCCTTTTGACAGCATTGACTCTCACATTCACGATACACTGGAAGCCGGGGCAGGCCTGTGCAAAGCCAAAACGGTTAAATTGGTCGCCAAACATGCGGCTAAAGCCATCAACGAATTAATCGAACTGGGCGTGCCTTTTAGCCGCTGTGAAGGGGCTCAATGCACATACCCATTTCACCTGACCAAAGAAGGAGGTCATAGCCATCGCCGCGTCATCCATGCCGCCGACCATACCGGCCAATCGGTTACAGAAACCCTGATCGGAAATGTTCAGAAGCACCCGAACATCACCCTGCTTCCGGAACATATCTCCATCGACTTGATTCTGAATAAGCCACGTAATCGTTGCATTGGTGCCTATGTGCTTAACAAGTGTGATAACAGCGTCTACGATATTTGGGCGGACTTTACCGTTCTTGCCACCGGTGGCGCCAGCAAAGCCTACCTCTATACCAGCAATCCGGATACCTCAACGGGAGACGGAATCGCCATGGCCTGGCGCGCAGGCTGCTCGGTCGCCAACATGGAGTTCAACCAATTTCATCCGACCTGCCTCTACCATCCCAATGATCGCTCTTTTCTGATCAGTGAAGCGGTACGCGGAGAAGGCGGCATTTTACGCCTACCTAACGGCACTGCGTTTATGGAGAAATACGACAAGCGCAAAGACCTGGCACCGCGTGATATCGTGGCCCGTGCCATTGACCATGAAATGAAAAAACATGGCCTGGATTGCGTCTATTTGGACATTACCCATAAGTCAGCAGAATTTATCAAAGAGCACTTCCCAACCATCTACGAACGCTGTTTAAAGGTCGGCATTGACATCACTAAACAGCAAATCCCGGTGGTACCGGCAGCGCATTACACCTGCGGCGGGATCGTCACCGACCTGCACGGCAAAACAGATCTAGAAGGCCTGTACGCCATTGGTGAAACCGCCTATACCGGCTTGCACGGGGCTAATCGCCTTGCCAGCAACTCACTGGTAGAAGGCTTGGTGTTTGCCGAAACCGCACGGCAAAGTATTGAGCTGGCCTATCAAAAACCGTTAAGCAATCAAGCCCCCCCACGTCCCTGGGACAGCAGCAAGGTTACCGACCCGCAAGAAAAAATTCTGGTTGCGCACGACTGGGATGAGTTGCGACGCGTCATGTGGGACTATGTCGGCATAGTACGCACTAACAAGCGGTTAAAACGTGCCCGTCAACGCATTCGCAATCTGCAAAAAGAGATTGATGAATACTACTGCGAACACACTGTCCACAGCGACCTGTTGGAATTGAGAAATCTAGCTCTGGTGGCGGAACTGATGGTGAAAAGTGCCCAACGCCGCAAAGAAAGCCGCGGCTTACACTATAACCTGGATTATCCAGACACTTTGCCAAAGGCTAGACCGACAGTTCTATCACCGAAAAAAAACCACCGACGTTAACGTTAAGAGATCTAACTCAACACAGATATAAAAAAACCGGCGAATTGAAGGTTCAATTCGCCGGTTTTTTGCATACACAGCGGGGGATCACTTTAGGACTTAGCCATTCCCCATTGGCATAAACTCTTCTTCACTTTTTGACATCTGTTCAATCAAACCTTCTGAAGCCAACTTATCGATATCAATCAGAATAACCATTTTGTTTTTGGCCACTTTCTCTGTCTCTTCGGAAGTCGCGTCTTCTTTAACCGCCTCTCCCGGAATCGTCGCCAACCCAAGAATAAACTGATTATCAATCGTAGCCGCAATGTCTGGCGCTGGCTGCAGTGAATCCACATCAAACTGCTGCACATCCGATACGGCATCCACAACCAAGCCAACTACGCGCTCCCCTTTCGAGGTAATCACATGCACCACAATCACCACCGTGGTCGCATCATAACTGGCATCTAAGTTAAAACGCTCTCGCAAGTCGATAATCGGTACCACTGTGCCACGCAGGTCTACCACCCCTTTTACGAAAGGAGGCACATTCGGAAGAGGCATAGGTTTTTCCCAACCTCTGATCTCCTGAACTCGCAAAATTTCAACTGCAAATTGTTCCTGGCCCAGACGGAACGTTAAAAAATCCTTTTTTGCTTCTGCCACCAACGCTCTCCAAATTTATTCATCGGTACTGAAAGGAGCTTTCAGACCACGCCGAGTGAGTTTATAAAAATCATTAATAATCACCAATAGTAACCGCCGATTCGTAAAAATTCAAATAATTTACCCGCTTTGTCTGTCACCTGATTCAAGCCCTTCGTTTGACGCTGAATTTTGCGATTTAAGCGCTCTACGGGTATCATTTGTGCACATCTGAAACGAAGGAAAGAATATGAACAGCGAAAGTACCACAACCAATCCTGTTTGGACTCGTTTTTTGCAAGAACAAGGGGCTCAATTCGATGACTCAGGCGAGCGCATTATCACCTTTGGTCATAGCGAAGTGGAGCGCTACTTAATCAAGCACGGACCGGTCATTACCAGCTTGAGCCATCATGCTTTGCTCAAGGTGTCCGGTTCCGATGCGTTTGATTTTTTACAAGGGCAACTGAGCAGTGACTTAACCGAAGTTAACGAAAACCGTGCACAACTCTCCTCTTATTGTGATCCTCAAGGAAACGTGCTGGCTGTATTTACCGTCTTTAAAATCGGTGAGGCCTTCTATTTAAGTTTTCACGGTTCTTTACAAGCGAGTATTGAAAAGCGTCTGAAAATGTTTGTGCTGCGTTCTGACGTCCAAATCAGTGATGTCGCTCAAGAAATGATTCACATCGGATTTGCCGGAGAGTTCGCCGACCTGGATGTTCAGCGTCGCTTAAGCACCAAAATTAAAGAGACCTACGAAACCGGCATGGTGCAAGCCGAAGGCATGCAGAACATCTGCGTGGTTAAGGTACCCGGCCCTTACCATAAATACGACCTGTTCGGTCCGGCTGAAGAAATTCAGCAGGCATGGATTAAACTGCGTGAAAACTGTGATGTCACCAACACTCAGGACTGGAATCTGTTAAACATTGCTGCGGCCGTACCGGAAGTGACAACGGCCACCAGTGGCAAATACACCGCCCAGTTTTTAAATCTGGATAAGCTCGATGCCATCAATTTCAGAAAAGGCTGTTTTCCCGGACAAGAGATCATTGCACGCATCCACTACCGCGGCAAAGTGACCAAACGCATGCTCCGTGTCCGCCTGGATGAACTCGTGGAACTAAACGCCGGAGACACCTTGACCCTTAAGGACAATGCGGACAAGAGCTTCAAACTGGAAGTGATTTTGGCCAATCCGGACGTACTCAGCGGTACACGCTGCCTGGCGGTTGGCACCTTAAAGTCGCTAGAAAGCGCTCAGGGTGAACTCAAAACCGAATCCGGTCATGCGGCTGTTATCGAACCTATGCCTTACAGCATTACCGACGAAGAATAAGCAGTTTGACCTGACTGTAAATCATAAAAAAAGCCCTGCATGGCAGGGCTTTTTTGTTTTGAATGAAAACTGAGCAGGCCTGTTCAGTTTTCTTCACGGACTCAAATCTAAACGTCAGATCAGCTCGCAGGGCGCATATGCGGGAACAACAACACATCGCGAATGCTCGGTTTATCGGTAAACAGCATCACCAATCGGTCAATCCCGATTCCTTCACCGGCGGTTGGCGGCATACCGTGCTCCAACGCAGTAATGTAATCTTCGTCATAATGCATCGCCTCGTCGTCCCCGGCCTCTTTCGCTTCAACCTGAGCGCGGAAACGTTCCGCCTGATCTTCAGCATCATTCAACTCGTTAAAGCCGTTGGCCAACTCTCGCCCGCCGATAAACAGTTCAAAACGGTCGGTAATGAACGGATTTTTGTCGTTACGGCGCGCCAATGGAGAGACCTCGGCCGGATATTCGGTAATGAAAGTGGGATCCATCAACTTCTCTTCAACCGTCTCTTCAAAAATCTCGGTCAGCACTTTTCCAAGACCGTAACTGTCCTCAATTTTGATATGCAGTGATTTCGCCACTTCCCGCGCGGCCTCCAAATCGTCAAGCTGCTCAGCTGTCACATCCGGGTTGTATTGCAAGATCGCATCTTTCATCGTCAAACGCGCAAACGGCTTACCAAAATCAAACTCCTGTCCTTGATATGGCACGGTCGTCGAACCGACTGTCAATTCCGCCAGCTCTTTTAATAACTCTTCGGTGTAATCCATCAACTGGTGGTAATCGGTATAAGCCGAATAGAATTCCACCATGGTGAATTCCGGATTGTGGCGAGTGGACAGTCCCTCATTACGGAAAGAACGGTTGATTTCAAACACTTTCTCGAACCCGCCGACAACCAAGCGCTTCAGGTACAATTCCGGTGCGATGCGCAGGTACAACGGCATATCCAATGCGTTATGGTGGGTATTAAATGGTCTGGCCGTCGCCCCCCCAGGAATGACATGCATCATCGGCGTTTCCACTTCCATAAAGCCTTTTTCGATCAGGAAGTTTCGCACATGCTGAACGATCTTCGAACGCATAATGAAAGTTTCGCGGCTCTCTTCATTCACAATCAGGTCCACATAACGCTGGCGGTATTTCACCTCCTGATCTTGTAACCCATGGAACTTATCCGGCAACGGGCGGATCGATTTAGTGATCAGTTCGATATGGTCAACATGAATCGACAGCTCGCCGGTATTGGTCTTAAACAACGTTCCTTCGGCTCCAACAATATCCCCCAGATCCCACTTTTTAAACTGTTCGTTATAGAACCCTTCCGGCAATTCATCACGAGTCACATAAATTTGAATGCGTCCTTCATAGTCCTGCAAAGTGGCAAAGCTGGCCTTACCCATAATACGGCGCAACATCATTCTTCCAGCCACCTTAACGCGAACCGGTTCCGCCTCTGCCAACTCTTCCTTGCTCATGCCGTCGTACTTACCGTGCAGCTCCGCCGAGGTGTTTTCGCGACGGAAGGTATTTGGATAGGAATGACCGATCTCACGCAGTGCATTCAACTTGGCGCGACGCTCCGCAATGATTTTGTTCTCATCCACTTCTGGTACGTTATTCTGTGTTTCTGACATTTAATACTCTCTTAACATTCTCAACAGGCCTGATGCTTTTCAACCCTGCCCGGTTTCGTTAAATCTTTTACAACGGTTTCGCTTAAATTTCTTGCGTTAAATACCCGCTTTTAGACTGGCGACAATAAACTGATCCAAGTCTCCGTCCAACACGGCGTTGGTATTTCCAGTTTCCACACCGGTACGCAAATCTTTAATGCGCCCGGAATCCAACACGTAAGAACGTATCTGACTTCCCCAACCGATATCGGATTTAGAGTCTTCCAATGCTTGTTTTTCTGCATTGCGCTCCATCATTTCCAGCTCATACAGCTTGGCACGCAACTGTTTCATCGCTTCGGCCTTATTCTGATGCTGCGAACGTCCATTCTGACACTGAGTTACCGTATTGGTCGGCAAGTGCGTGATACGGACTGCGGATTCGGTTCGGTTAACGTGCTGACCGCCGGCCCCACTTGCACGGTAAACGTCAATTCGCAAATCCGCGGGATTGATGTCAATTTCAAAGCTGTCGTCAATCTCCGGCGAAATAAACACCGATGCAAACGAGGTATGGCGGCGATTCCCCGAATCAAACGGCGATTTGCGCACCAAACGGTGCACACCGGTTTCAGTACGCAGCCAGCCATAGGCGTAGTCACCCTGTACGTGAATCGTAGCACTCTTGATACCGGCTACATCGCCGTCTGTGACCTCCAACAGTTCGGCTTTAAAGCCATGACTTTCCGCCCAGCGCAAATACATTCTTAACAGCATGTTTGCCCAATCCTGGGCCTCGGTACCGCCGGAACCAGACTGGATTTCCACATAGCAGTTATTGGCGTCCAATTCACCGGAAAACATACGCTGGAATTCAAGCTGATCCAACTTGCCGCCTAGACGGTCAAGTTCGGATTTCACCTCCTCAACCATCTCTTCATCGGCGTCCATTTCTGCCAGTTCCAGCAGTTCCTTGCAGGATTCCAGACCGCCGTCCAACTCTTCGATGGTAGAAACGATATTTTCCAACTGGGATTTTTCTTTACCCAGTGCCTGAGCTTGCTCCGGACGATTCCAAACCTCCGGATCTTCCAGCTCGCGCAAAACCTCAACTAGGCGTTCAGATTTTGTCTCATAGTCAAAGATACCCCCTAAGCGATTCCGTACGTTCCTGATAATCGCTTAATCGGCTATAAACCGGGTTTAATTCCATGTCGTCAGACCTTTCATTATCCGCTTAAAAAATAAACGGGAATCATACCAGTATTTAAACTTTTTTGCTTGACCTTATTGGATTCCCATCCATATATATAAAGTTTAAAGTTTTATACAACTTAGCCGATAACTTATTGTAATTAAACCATTCCTACTGCATACCATTTTCACTAGCGCTTGTTTTATCTCTATCAACAAGCGTAAAATGAATCATGAAAAGTTGGATTTCAATCAGATTAATAAGAGGTAACGACCATGGCGATCAACCCTGTCAATAAAGGGCTTATTAACGCCTATCAAAAAACCAACGCATTAACCCCTGCGCAAGCCAACCCCGAAAATCAAGGAAAGCGGGCGCACGGAAATCCGGAATTGCCTGTGCAAGCGTCGGAGAAAGCGGTTGAAGTCCATCAAAGCCGAACAACATTGCGTCAAGCACAACAAGCCGATTTAGTCGCTCATCTGTTTAGCAACCCTGAACAAACGTCTCATAAGGCTTTAAAAATCACCTTTCAAGAAGCGATTGACAAACTCAATGAGATTTTGACTCAAGAGTTAGGACAAACCGAATTCAAACCAATCAGCGATGAAGCCCTACAAGCGCAAGGCGGCTTAGAATATTGGAGCCCGGAAAATACCGCTAAGCGCATTGTAGACGGGAGCACCGCAATGCTTGCCGCTTTTCAAAAAGCCAACCCGAACTTAGAGGGCGAGGCGCTGATTAACCGTTTTATGGATGTGATTGGCAACGGCATCACTCAGGGGTTTGATCAAGCCAAGGGAGTGCTGGGAGACTTGAATGTACTGGAAGGTGAGGTTGCCGACAACATTGAACAAACCTTCCAATTAGTCCAGCAGGGATTGCAAGCCTTTAAAGAGAATTATCTGAACCCTGAAACCGAAACGGCAGAAACAGAACCCTTGACAAGCTCTTCGGAAGCTACAGAAGTTTCTGAAAACCCTGAGAAATCAAGCGATTCCTCAGGGTGATTCCTGAGGGTAATATGTTCCTTTAAAACCCAAAAAGGAGCCTAAACGCTCCTTTTTGGGTTTAGAGTTCAGTTTGGACTTATTCAATTTCTTCCAAACGAACCTTAGTCAAACCGGATTCATTGGCATAATTGGTGATCTCGGCCGTTGACGTCACACCCATTTTAGTCATTAGGTTCTCACGATGCTTAGAAACCGTACGGTCACTGATATCCAGAATTTCCGCAATTTCTTTCGTCTTATAACCCTCAGCCACCAACTTAACCACCTGCTTCTCGCGAACAGAGAGTTTCTTGTTCGAAGACAGTTTATCCAGTTCGGCATCCAGGATCGGTTGAATTTCCGAATGGATAAACGTATCGCCCGCGACCACTTTACGCACGCCTGAAATTAACTCTTTCTGTGAAACCGATTTCATCGCAATGCCGTTCACCCCCATATCCAGGACTTCCATCCACACGCTCGGGGTTTCGGCTGCAGTCAGCACAATAATTTTAGTCTCTGCGTAGCGCTTTTTGATGTGCGTGATCGCATTCAAACCACTCAATTTTGGCATAGACAGATCAAGCAGAACGACCATTGGTGATTTGGTTCTAACCAACTCCAGGCATTCCAAACCATCTTCCGCCTCTCCAACAACAGAGAAATCGTCTTCCGATTCTAAAATCGATTTAAATCCAGCTCTTACCAGACTATGATCTTCTGCTAATAAAATCGTTACTTTATTTGTCATGGATCTCATACCTCAATAAGGGATCGGAGCAAGACAGTTCGGAATATTCCGAATACAGTCCATATATTTAACGGGTATTATGGCTAATTCCCTATGATTTCTCAAGGAAATTTAGCGCCTTCCTAATCAGCCCGACAAGATGTGCAATATTTTGTTTGCGCACCTGCTCAGGCAACTCATTTTCAGCTTGGGCTTCAATTTCGCGTAGCCATTTAACCCAACGCTCCAGCTGAAAGACCATACAGTTGCCTTTCATGTAATGCGCCAGTGCTTTAATCTCGTGCCATTGCGACTGTTTTAGCTTTTCATCCAATTCGGACAAGTTGGCTCGCATCTCAACAAAAAAACTCGAAGCCAGGTGCTCAAACTGCTCAGGAATTCGATCAGCTTTTTGCAGCTCATCGCCTTCTTCCATGCTATAAGGCCAATCCACTGATTTTTCAAGGGAACTCGCCATATCCTCAGTTTCTGATGTCTCGTCTTCCGAAGACTTGATCGCTCCGTTTTTTCGTTGCACGGATTCTAACAACTCAAAAACCTGGGCTTTACTGATCGGCTTGACCAGCCACTTTTTAAACCCCAGACTCTCTAAATTGTGACCATCAGGGATCAACTCTTCACCACCACCAGCGGTAATTGCAAACACGGCTTGCAATGCATCGGCACCGCCAGATAACTTCGCCTGCTGGATCTTTTCCATTACCGCAAAACCATCCATAACCGGCATCTGAATATCCAAGAAAACAATATCAAATGACTGCTGCTGAAAGAGTGACCAAGCCTGCTGGCCATCTTGTGCCTCAACCACCTGGCATTCCAGTTCTTTCAAAAACCCGCTCAATACCATGCGATTGATTTGAGAATCGTCTACGACTAAAACTCGATATTGAAAGCCTGAAGAACCTTCATCAGCTTGGCCATCAAGGGGAGTGGACAAGCGACTCTCTTCAATAGAAGGTAACTCGCGCTCATCCTCTGCTAAGGGCAATCTCAAGCTAAAGTTAAATCGCGTTCCGACCCCCACCGTTGAAATAACAGAAATATCTCCTCCCATCACATCAATCAACTGCTTAACCACTGAGAGCCCTAAACCGGAACCCAATGTCCGTGTAGCCCCCTCTGTTTTAAATTGAACAAAGGGATCAAAAATGTGGGGTAATTTTTGAGCTTCTATCCCCTCCCCGGAATCCATCACCATAAAGCTGAAATGATCCCGGTTCTGCTGACGGACTTCTACCGAGACGCCTCCGGCGTGCGTAAACTTAATGCCATTAACGATCAAGTTAATCAGAATTTGTGACAAACGGATGCCATCGCCATACACCCAGTCACTCTCTCCAAGATAAACCAGAGAAACAAACACGCCTTTTTCCGCCGCGATTGACTTGGTCAATTGCTTTACATAATCAAAAGTTTGTTTAAGAGAAAAACGCCGTGGGTGCAATGTAATGGCATCGTACTCGGTCTGGGAATAGGTCAAGATATCGTTAACCAGAAACACCATCTGCTCACTGGTCAGACTAATCACTTTTAGACGTTCGTTGAGGTAAACATCATCCGGGTAATGCTGCTTAAGATTTGCCACCATGCTGCTGATACCCAACAAAGGAGAACGCAGCTCATGACTCAGTAACGCCAGGAAACGGGACTGCTTGGCATAGGAATCCTGAATCACCCGGTTTTGCTCTTCAAGCATCTCTTGACGCTCATAGAGTTGACTTAAGGATAAACGCCCCTGAGCATCTATCATTTCCTGCTCAAACAGCACCATCTCGGTAACATCAACGCATTCGGCAAAGATGCACTCTTCGCTCCCCAGCGTCATAACCTTCAAACGGTGCTGAAACGAGCTTTTACCGAAACGCGTGTTAAAACTGCAAACAAAACGAACTTCATTTTCCGATGAATCGAGCAGCTCTTGTATTTTGAGGCGAATCAGATGCTCTTCATCCTCACCAGTCAAGTCTTTCAACCCGCGCAGCGGATGGGAAAACAGCTTTTTCATTCCTTTAGAACAGGCAAAAAACTGACAATCGGCAGAGATTTCGCAGCACCACCACACCACCTCATCGGCAAGCCATTGATTGAATTTCTGTTGATCTAACTTCATAAAAAGACTGTTCTGTTATTTTGGCTGAAAGACGCGTACAATGATGAGCCATATTTTGCTTAGCATATAAAACCGACTTGAACCCTCTTGCCTATCCAGTTTTCCGGAGGTTTTACGGTTTTTTCCATAAAACCCTCTTTAACCAAAAGTTAGGTAACAATTCGTGATCGCTCGTTATTGTTTATTAAAACCGATCAAAGTCGTATTCACAATTTTAACGAGATAAAAATGCCTTTTGAGAGACCTGTATGACTTTCAACAGGCCTGGTCACTCGGTTTGCCATGCAGCCTACAATCAATTTCATCGCAATTTCTTAGAACATCAATAACATGACAGAAAAACAATACCGCATTGAAAAAGACAGCATGGGCGAACTTCAAGTTCCAGCTGACGCCCTTTATGGCGCACAAACACAACGCGCTATCAACAACTTTCCTATCAGCGGCACTCCGATGCCGAGCAGTTTTATTAAAGCGCTATGCTATGTCAAATTTGCCTGCTCCGACAGCAACCGCGAGTTAGGATTGTTAAGCGAAGAGAAAGCCCACGCCATTCAAACTGCAGCCGACCGTATCATTAAAGGCGAGTACCTGGACCAATTTCCAATTGACGTATTCCAAACCGGTTCCGGCACCAGTACCAATATGAATGCAAACGAGGTCATCGCTACACTGGCTAAATCCTTAACCGGTGTGGACGTTCACCCTAACGATGACGTTAATATGAGCCAAAGCTCGAACGACGTCATCCCAACAACCATTCACGTATCGGCCGCTATCAGCCTGGAAGAACGACTATTACCCGCTTTACGCCACCTAGCAGAAGTCATCGAAGACAAAGAAAAAACACTATCCGATGTCGTCAAGACAGGCCGCACTCACTTGATGGACGCGATGCCGGTAAAAATGAGTCAAGAACTCTCCGGTTGGCGCGCACAAATCAGCGACAACATTCAACGCCTTGAAGATACGCAAAAACGTCTGCACAAATTACCACAAGGTGGCACTGCAGTAGGAACCGGCATCAACGCTGAGGCTGAATTTGGCCGTCTGGTCGCCGCCAATCTCTCAACGATCACCGCGGTACCATTTGAACAGATGGATAACCTGTATGTCGGCCTAAGCTGTCAAGACACGGCATTGGAGTTAAGCGGCCAGCTGAATGTGCTCGCCGCCTCTTTAATGAAAATCGCCAACGATCTACGTTGGATGAACTCGGGGCCACTCGCAGGTCTGGGAGAAATTCAATTACCGGCACTGCAGCCTGGAAGTTCAATCATGCCCGGTAAAGTTAACCCCGTGATTCCGGAAGCGGTTTGTATGGTTGCTGCACAAATCATGGGGAATCATACAGCCATTACCGTTGGCGCTCAGACAGGAAACTTCCAGCTGAATGTCGCCCTGCCAATGATTGCATTTAACCTGCTACAAAGCATTGAAATCGCTGCCAACGCTTCAATCCAGCTTGCGGATTTGGCGATTCATGGTTTTACGGTCAATCATGACAATATTCAAAAAGCATTAGACATCAACCCGATCCTGGTAACCGCATTAAATACCGTTGTTGGCTACGAAAAAGGAGCCGCCATCGCCAAAGAAGCTTATCGAAGCGGACGCCCCGTATTGGACGTTGCTTTAGAGATGACTGACCTGGATCGAGACACTTTAAAACAATACCTAAACCCGGCCTTGTTGACTCAGGGCGGAAACCCAAGCATTTAATTTTAATCTGAGAATAAGGAGTCTTACATGGCCGCTATTAATCTGACCGCCGCTGAATTCGAAGAAACCATTAACAATAACGAAATCGTCATTTTTGATTTCTGGGCTGAATGGTGCGGCCCTTGCAAACAGTTTGCACCGGTATTTGAAGAAATTTCTGAAAAACACCCGGAGATTGTTTTTGCAAAGGTCAACGTTGAAGAAGAACAAGAGTTGGCGGGCATGTTCCAAGTTCGTTCAATTCCTACACTGGTATTTATGCGAGAAAAAATTGTTGTCTTCTCCAATCCTGGCGCGATTCCAGGCAGTGCTTTGGAGGAAGGCATTAAACAGCTTCTAGAACTGGATATGGAAAAGGTTCATAAAGATTTGGCTGAAGCTCAGCAGCAGCAGTAATCCCTGCCCTGCGGCACACGGCTGGAGCTTTCTAATCACGTTTCTTTGATTAGATGGCCCGGCCATTTAGTGCCGATCCATTATTTTTCTAAACATAAATCTCAACAGGCGGTTCCTGAGATAGTCGCCGAACCAGATCAGAAAGCGTCACAATACCAACGACTTCCCCCTTCTCACTGACAATTGGCAGTGCCCCGATATGATATTGCGTCAAGGCCATCGCCACTTGGCGAATCTCTGTCTCAGGACGTGCAGTCACAACTTGATTTTGCATAACCTCTGCAATGCGGCTGACTCGAATGTCTTCTAACTCACCCGCATCATTCAATATCGCCTTCTTCAACAGATCGCCCTGCGCACAAATCCCAACCAGCCCCGCCTCGCCGACCACAGGAAGATGATTAATATCTTGCTGCTGCATGATATTCCAGGCTTCCGTAATCGTAGCTTCGGGTGTGACGGTTGTTACTGGCTGAATCATGATCTCCGCCACCTTGACCACAACATGGCGATCACCAGCTGGTTTCTGGGCGCGCTGATACTGCTTTAACGCTAACTGACGTTGAAAATACGGGTTGGAATGATCCGGTTCCATATTCATATCGGCCAACTCCGTTTTAGGAGATTCCGTCACTCGCCTAGCAGGATCAACTTTTAACGCTGGGAGATTATGCGCCGCGCCGATAAAACTTTGTCCCTCCGGACTGTAAACGACAAACATTCCCCTCTCCTTTAAAACTCGCTCCAAACTAGAGTGTCATAACTTTTTTATCGGCTTAACTGCAAGAACATTAAATCAAAGATACGTAAAAAAGACTAAAAACAAGCTTTATTTAAGACATTTCCCATCTTCGATTTGAATAATTTCCTTGCTTTTAACTATACTATTATTTTTTGCGAGTAAGTTTATGCTCAATAAGCATAACTTCAACAAACTTTCAAAAGAAATCGATAAATCAAACATTATCTGAGGAAATAAAATGTCCGTATTGGTCACGAAGCAAGCCCCTGATTTTACTTCTGCTGCAGTTCTTGCAGACGGTTCAATTGTCGAAGACTTTAACCTAAAAAGCCACATTGCCGGCAAGTATGCTGTGGTGTTCTTCTATCCTTTAGACTTCACCTTCGTCTGCCCATCTGAAATTTTGGCGTTCGATCACCGTGTGGAAAAATTCAAAGAACTCAACACTGAGGTAGTAGGTATCTCTGTAGATTCTCAGTTTACCCATAACGCATGGCGTAACACGCCTGTAGATCAAGGTGGTTTAGGCCCGGTTAAGTTCCCATTGGTAGCTGACCTTGGCGGTGCGATCATGGAAGCTTATGGTGTCGCCCACCCAGGTAATGTCGCTCTGCGTGGTGCTTTCCTTATCGACAAGGACGGCGTTGTTCGTCATCAAGTAGTGAATGATCTACCACTAGGTCGTAACGTTGATGAAATGGTACGTATGGTTGAAGCCTTACAATTCCACGAAGAAGTGGGTGAAGTCTGCCCGGCTGGTTGGAACAAAGGGGATGCAGGTATGAAAGACTCTCCTGAAGGAGTGGCTAAATACTTAAGCGAGCACGCTGACGAGCTATAATTTGCCCCAAATAAAGCTTAGGGTTTTATTTGCCATGCATTCAGCATTAAAATAACCCCAATCAATGAGCTTATAGAAGGCTGTCAAATTGACAGCCTTTTTTATTGGGAGAAACAATGCAACAGCAGCTGAATTTCTATCAGGAACGTATTCATACTCAACTTACCGGCTATCTTCAGCAAGAGTCACTTAATCAATTCAGTCCAAAATTAAACGATGCTTTGCATTATGCCACTCTAAACGGCGGAAAACGCCTTCGTCCTGCCTTGATTTACGCAGTCGGTGAGTCTTTAGAAATCCCCATAAACAAGCTCGACAGTGCGGCCTGCGCTATTGAATTGATTCACAGCTACTCCCTGGTTCATGATGACCTTCCGGCCATGGATGACGATGACCTGCGCCGCGGCCAAGCCACTTGCCACATTGCATTCGATGAAGCCACCGCTATTTTGGTGGGGGATGCTCAACAGGCGCTGGCCTTTCAAATTCTTAGCCAAGATCATTCGGTATCAGACACTCACAAAGTGAAATTGATCCAGCTTTTGAGCCAAGCCTCTGGAGCAAGAGGCATGATCGGCGGACAAATGATCGATCTCGAATCGGAAAATCAAGATTTGGATCTTGAAACTCTGCAAACTTTACACCAGATGAAAACCGGTGCCCTGCTCAAGGCGGCCTTGTTAATGGGCGCAGTTCAAAGCTCACGATTTAACGAACTGGAATCCGGCTTAAGGCTGTTAGGTGAAAGCATCGGTCTGGCGTTTCAGGTTCAGGACGACATTCTCGATATAGAGGGCGAGACGGAAACCCTTGGCAAGCCCCAAGGAAGCGACTTGCAAGCTGGAAAATCGACTTATCCCAAATTGATGGGGCTCGAGGCTTCAAAAAGCTATCGCGACAAGTTGATTCTTCAGGCCAAAACGCAGTTTGAAGCACTCAATATCAACAGTCCATTCTTAGCGCAACTGATTGATTACATTGCCAAACGCAATCACTGAACAAGCAAATTTATCCATAAATATAAAAATCGCTCTACTTTGAATCACGTCGGGTTTCCGATATAATTCGTTCTCCTTGTTATTTAAGAAGATTTTGCGGTTATGGCCCAGACATTTGTTTTAAAAACCCTATTGGATTTCGCCTCTGCGCATAGTTTGCGCGCCTATCCCGGCGACTGTGCCAAGTTGCATGGCCATAACTGGAAAATTGAAGTGCAAGTAGCGGGCCATCAGCTGAATGAAATCGGCATGGTCATCGATTTTAAAGAGATCAAAAAACACGCTAAAGAAGTCATTAAAGAACTGGATCATACTTTTCTGAATGACCACCCTTACTTCAAAGAGCACAATCCAACCGCGGAAAACATCGCGGTCTATCTCTACCGTGAAATCCAGTCACGCATCTCAACCGATCAAGTCAAAATGCACAGTCTGACCGTGTGGGAAAACGATCGCAACTGTGTCACCTACTCCGAACAATAGAGTTTGTTTAAAAAGGCCTGTCAAAACACAACAGGCCTGCTAAAATCGGCTGTTATTCTTAATCCCAACTTTTTTAAAAACCGATTTTATGATATCCACGACCGCCATTGACCCTAGCGTACTTCTGATTTTCAGTGCACTCATCGGACTTATTTTAGGGAGTTTTATTTCCATGCTCAGTTGGCGTCTACCTCGCCTGCTTATGGAAGAAGAACCAAATCTGCTTAAATCCATTTCAGTCGGGGGCTCCAAATGCCCACATTGCGACGAGCGTTTGCCGTGGTATCGCCTGATTCCCCTATTTAGCTGGTTGGCCAGTCGTGGCCGCTGCCACCATTGCAAGACTAAGATATCGGTGCGTTATCCGCTGATAGAACTGGCCACGTCCGTCACCACCGTGCTGATTGTCTGGCTATATGGCCTAACACCGATGGGGTTTGCCGCACTGATATTCAGTTGGGTCCTGATTACCATCAGCATCATCGACATTGAGCACCAATTGATTTTAGATGTCCTGAGTCTACCTTTGCTCTGGCTGGGCTTACTGATCAATACACAATCTCTGTTTGTGCCTCTCAATGAAGCCGTTTGGGGGGCTGCGGTAGGTTATCTGCTGCTATGGATTTTATTCCACAGCTTCAAGTTGCTTACCGGCAAAGAAGGCATGGGCTACGGAGACTTTAAACTATTGGCCGCTCTTGGCGCATGGTTTGGAGTGGCGGCGCTCCCGCAAATCATTCTGATTGCCTCTGTGACCAGCTTAGTGATTGGTTTTGGCGGAGTATTCCTGAAAAAACGCGCTTACGACAATCCCCTAGCATTCGGTCCTTTTTTGGCGCTCGGAGGCTGGGTGACACTGATTGCGGGAAGCCAGCTTATTTAACCGACCGAAAACACCCCCTCGCATCAACAAAAAAGCCGCTGAAAACAAACTCTTCAGCGGCTTTTAGAGTGAGACAGAAATACTATTTAATTGTTCAATCAGCTTCCCAACTTCGCTTCGGTTTCTTCACAGACCTGAAACATCTTCAGCTTATTGCTTTTCACGAAGTTCATCACATACTGAAACATAACCGGATTCACTGTTTCCAGTTCCGTATCGATAATCAAACACTTTTCACCCTCATACAATTCAGGGTGCAGCAATTCAGAAAACACCAAACGATGGGAGCTGCCATAACTCGCCATCATAGAGGAGATGCGATCGATCCAATCGCTCGGTCTAAATTTACGCCCGTCTTCGGTGTATCCTTGAATGATATATTTGCAGTGCACGATGTTTTGTCCGCGTATTGTTTTTATGTGTTCAACAAATCAAATTTGCTCAGAATTAATTAGGGTGTAAGTTTAGCATAAAAACGGCTAATCGCCACCGTTAACAGCGGCTTAGCCACGCTTTTTTAAGTGATTTTTTTCAATCGTTTTGATCAATTTTTTCAATGAGATAAAAAATCAACAGGCCTGCTCAAAATGAAAAGCCTGCATTTTCAATAAGGTGCGCTTGAACCGCGGATTGAACACAAAATCTTCAAGCATTTCAACGTATAACATGGCATAATACTTTGTTCCCAAAACAGCCGTGATCATAACTTAAACGATCCGTGCTGAGGTCTTTTGAGCTTTTGTAATCGAGTTTTATTAGGAAAAATTATGACGCAGTATCAAACCGATGATCTACGTATCAAAAATATTACCGAAGTCCGCCCCCCTTGCGAACTGCACGAACAGTTTCCAATTACCGAGTCGGCGGCGAAGACGGTGTATGATACGCGTCAGCAAATTCACAACATCCTTTCTGGGCGTGACGACCGTCTGCTGGTCATTATTGGGCCCTGCTCAATCCATGATCCGCAAGCGGCGCGCGATTACGCCGAAAAACTCAAAGCGCAAATAGCCAAACATAAAGACGACCTGCTGGTGGTGATGCGCGTTTACTTTGAAAAGCCGCGTACCACCGTTGGCTGGAAAGGGTTAATCAACGATCCTGGCCTGGATGAATCCTTCCAGATCAACTATGGCTTAGAAGTCGCACGCTCGCTGCTGCTGGACATCAACGATATGGGCGTCCCGGCAGCCACTGAATTCTTGGACCTGATTTCACCGCAGTATATTGCCGACCTGATCTCTTGGGGTGCGATCGGTGCACGTACCACCGAGAGCCAGGGGCACCGTGAATTGGCTTCCGGCCTTTCCTGCCCGGTCGGCTTCAAAAACAGTACCGACGGCAGCTTCCAGATAGCCGTAGATGCCATTCGCGCCGCCAACAATCCGCACATCTTTATGTCACTGACTAAAGCCGGCCATTCGGCCATTTTTGAAACCTCTGGAAACCCGGATTGTCATGTGATCCTACGTGGTGGAAATACTGGACCGAATTACGATGAAGCGCATGTTAAAGAAGCTGTAGAACTGCTGCAAAATGCCGGAGTGGAAGATAAGCTAATGGTGGATTGCAGCCACGCAAACAGCCAGAAACAACATGAGCGTCAATTGGTGGTGGCCGAATCCATCTCCGAACAGTTAGCTTCCGGTTCGTATCACTTGATGGGTGCCATGATCGAAAGCCACTTACTGGAAGGTCGTCAGGATGTGAAACCAGGCAAAGAGCTGACTTACGGTCAAAGCATTACCGATGCCTGCATCGGCTGGGAAGACAGCGAAAAAATTCTCGATATCCTTGCAGATGGCGTACAAAAACGCCGTCAGCACCAAGCCTAAGCTGGATACGTTTCCACTGTCCCGGCGCGTGCAAAGGTTAATTTGTGCGCGTCTACAACTGTCCACATTCTCAAATAGCCCAAACACACTCTTTCAAAATGAACAGGCCTGTTCAATGCCATTACAACACTGATCAAAAATGCTGATAACCAGACTGTTTAATCGTCTGTAAAAATGCGTCATAGGCCGAGTCATCTGCAAACACTTCCCGACTGCGGTCACTAAAATAAATTCCCCGCTTGGCCTGTGCAGCACGTTTCATTCGCCCTATTTCTGTCACCTTGACGCCCAACTGTTCGGCAAGTCTCACCACCCCATCCCAATTTTTCGGCGGCACGGTAAAACAGAGTTGATAATCATCCCCGGCCGCAAGTGGCAGTGTCCATTCTGGACGCTGTCTAAACCAATGCTGCATCGCATCCGAAAGCGGCAATTGGCCCAACTCAACTTCTGCTGCAAGCTCATCTGTTAAAGACTCATTTAATTGGTTAGAGCACTCGAGGATATGCCCTAAATCTGCCAGCAGCCCGTCAGAAACATCAATTGCCGAGGACGCTAACCCTATGAGACGTTGACCGATCTCCAGCTGCGGTTGCGGTCGATTCAGTGCCGACAACAGCAATGCCGTATAGTTTTTATGCGGCTCATCCAACCAGGCCTGTTCAGTATGTGACAGCCGGTTTAAGGCGATCTTCAAACCTAATCCCGCATCCCCTAACTCACCGGTCACAGCAATTTTATCACCCTCTTTGGCACCACTTCTTAACAACGCCGTACCGGTCGGTACCCAGCCATTGGCGGTCACCGTCAGTGTCAAAGGCCCTTTGGTCGTATCTCCCCCCACCAACGGCACTCGATATCGTTGGCAAATCGCCTTCAATCCCTGTGCAAAATCGTGCAGCCAAGCTTCATTATGTTCTGGCAAGGTTAATCCCAAAGTGAAAGAGTTCGGCTTCGCCCCCATAGCGGCCAAATCACTTAAGTTGACCGCAACCGCTTTCCAGGCAATATCATCGGCAGTGGCATGTTCCGGAAAATGCACGCCGGCTACCAAGGTGTCGGTCACTACCACCAACTGATGTTTCGGCGGCGGCGTCAACACTGCGCCATCATCGCCAATTCCGATTTCATCTTGGGATAACCCTTGACTCAAAGGCCGGAAATAACGGTCAATCAGACTGAATTCTTGTCCCATCTTTACTTTCACTTAAAACTAAAAGGCCTCGAAAGCTCAGCTTACGAGGCCTTAAATAATTTGAAATGGATTAATTGGATTTAGGAAGAGGCTGCGTTCGCTTCCAGGGCACGTAGCTGCTGCGCTACCTTATCCAGAATACCATTAATGTATTTGTGACTCTCTTCCGCACCAAAACGCTTCGCCAACTCAACGCATTCGTTGATAATAACTTTATACGGAATCTCCAACTTGTTCTGCAGTTCATACACCCCCATGCGCAGAACCGTTTTCTCTACCGGGTCAATCATTGTAACGGCGCGATCCAGCATCGGCTCATAAACGCTATCCAGCGTTTCAGCCTGAGCAGAAACTTGGGTCAGCAGCTCATTAAACAGTTCCATATCCGCGTTGGCGAGTAGGCCATCCTCAATAAACTGGCGACTGATAACAACAGGTTCGTCAGCATTCATTAACCAGCGATAAAGCGCTTGCAGAGCGACACGTCGAGCCTGAGAGCGCGGAGAAACTTTTTTCTCCTCTTGCGGAATCTCTTCACCCCGACCAGGGTGAATTTGATCTTGATGTTTCATTCAGTATTCTTCTTACAGTTGTTTTAGTACATTAACCATTTCAATCGCTGCCAGGGTGCACTCTTCACCTTTATTTCCGGCTTTGGTTCCAGCACGCTCAATCGCCTGTTCAATACTGTCTACGGTTAAAACCCCGAAAGAGACCGGAATGCCGCTGGTGAGCTGAACTTGTCCCAAACCTTTTACACATTCTCCGGCGACATAGTCAAAGTGCGGTGTACCACCACGAATGACTGCACCCAGGGCAACAATTGCATCATATTTGCCAGAGTTAGCCATTTTTTGTGCAACCAATGGAATCTCAAACGCGCCAGGTACCAAAACCTTGTCAATATTTGCTTTATCGCCACCGTGACGAACGATGGTGTCAATGGCACCTTCGACCAAATGGTCAACGATAAAGCTGTTAAAACGTCCTACGACCAGGCCGATTTTCATATCTGCCGCGGTTAAGTTTCCAACGATTGTATTCATGCTGTTTCTCTTTCTACTCTTTGTGCCATGCATCGTTTGATGCATAGACGTTAAATCTGTAACTCATGTGCGCCAACGAATTGTGATCGCAATACACCACAATCTACGAGCGCTTATTTTGCCATATTTGTCCGGTAAGTTGAAAATTACCTAGCTTAACCATCCTTTTTAGGCAAGACTTCCGTAATTTCCAAACCGAAACCGCTCAAAGCATTCATTCGCCACGCCGAACCGATCACCTTAATCTTTTTGATGTTCAGGTCAGCGATGATCTGTGCGCCCAACCCATAGGTTTTCATATCATCTTCCGTGTGACGTTCCGGCGCCTTAATCCCCATATCCTTCATTTGGAATTGCTGGATTTTATCCAGTAACTCGCCCGCCTCTTCGTGCTTGCGTAAAACGACAATTGCACCACAGCCCTCTTCAACGATTTGTTTCATCGCCTTTTGCAAGGACCATCCACATTCTCCGCGGGTGGAACCGAAAACATCACACAGCGTATCCAGCATATGCACCCGCACCGCGGTGGACTGTTGCGGATCAACCTGCCCATACACCAAAGCAAAATGGGCTTTATGCTCAACAACATCCTGATAACCGATTAATTTAAACTCACCGAACTCCGTCGGCAATTTGCATTCGGAAACCCGCTCGATCGTTTTTTCATGTTGCAACCGATACTGGATCAAATCGGCAATGGTTCCGATTTTTAACCCGTGTTGTTGAGCATAGGTTTCCAGGTCGTCACGACGCGCCATAGAACCGTCTTCATTCATAATCTCGACAATCACCGAAGCCGCTTCAAAACCGGCTAAACGCGCCAAATCGCAACCCGCTTCGGTATGTCCGGCACGCGTCAATACGCCACCGGGCTGGGCCATGAGCGGAAAAATATGGCCTGGGGTCACGATATCCGACGGCCCTGCGTCTTTTGCCACTGCGGTACGCACTGTCACCGCGCGGTCTGCGGCCGAAATACCGGTGGTCACCCCTTCGGCCGCCTCAATGGAAACCGTGAAGTTGGTGCCGTGCGGATCGGTATTGTCGCGCACCATCAAAGGCAGATGCAGCTGATTACAACGCTCGCGCGTCATCGTCAAACAGATCAGGCCACGTCCATAGCGTGCCATGAAATTGATATCTTCAGCGGTGACGGTTTCCGCAGGCACCAAAAGATCACCTTCGTTTTCGCGATCTTCGTCATCCATCAAAATGACCATTTTGCCTTGCTTGTAATCTTCAATCAGTTCTTCGATGGTATTCAGCTGCATCTTATCGTCCGTTGTTCATTGATTCTTGAGTAAAGCGGTTATTTAAACCCATTTTCCGCTAAAAAGCTGGCGGTAATCTTCGTTTCTTTTTCAGGCTGGCTCGCAGAGAGCATTCTTTCCAGATAACGTGCCAACAGGTCCACTTCAAGGTTCACTTTTGTCCCTTCTTTAAAGTGCTTGATGGTCGTTTCTTGGCGCGTGTGCGGTACAATGTTCACATCAAATGTGCAATCTTCGACCTTGTTAACCGTAAGACTGATGCCATTGATACAAATGGAACCCTTGGCCGCAATATATTTGCAAAGCGCCTTAGGGGCCTCAATCTGATAACGCCAAGAACGCGCGTCCTGTTGAATCGACTTCACCTCACCCACACCGTCCACATGGCCACTGACCAAGTGGCCACCGAGTCGATCCTGTAAGCGTAACGCTTTTTCCAGGTTCACCGGCGTGCCTTTTTTCCACTCTCCGGCCGTGGTCACAGACAAGGTTTCGGCCGACACATCTGCAGTATAACTGTGCTCGCTATACTCAATCGCCGTCAGACAGATACCGTTTGCGGCAATACTGTCGCCTAAAGCCACATCACTCATATCGAGCTTGCCGGTATGAATGGTAACTCGCCAATCGCCTTGACGCGGTTCGATTTTTTCAATCTTACCTTCCGCTTGAATGATTCCTGTAAACATTTACCACCTTCTAAAAACAAACAGGCCTGCTTGCTTTATTCACTTACTTCAATCGTTTTCGGTTTTAAAATCAGTCGCACATCTTCCCCGAACGGCGTCACTGATTCAATTTTAAACGGCACCTTATCTTGCATGCGTTCCAATCCAGGAAGCACGAACATTGGGCGCGCCTGATCTCCCATCAGGATCGGGGCAACAAAACTGTGTAACTCATCCACCACGCCGGCTTGAATAAAGGCCCCGGCCACAATTGCGCCCGATTCAACCATCACTTCTCGAATCGATTCTTCTTCCGCCAAATAACGTAAAACCGAATCAATATCCAAACGATCCTCTTCCGCCGAGACCGCAACCAATTCTGCTCCAGCAGAGAGTACGCTCTCTGCGGCTTCGCCATCGCGTTCCACCGTCTCCTTGGAGGTCATGACAATGGTTCTGCCCGGCAAGCCCAACATTTTGGCATTAAGCGGCATACTCAAATTCGGGTCAAGCACCACACGCAACGGATGGCATGAGTCCGCCGTCAGATGCATTTCAGCCAATAGCTCGTCGGCAAGACGGACATTCAGACAGGGATCGTCCGCCAGCACCGTCCCGATCCCGGTAATGATCGCTCCGCTGCGCGCCCTAAGTTTATGCACTTCCTGACGTGCCAACTCACCGGTAATCCAATGACTTTCACCATTCGCCATGGCCGTTCGACCATCCAGGCTGCTGGCCATTTTCAAGCGTACAAAAGGACGTTTTTTTTCCATCATCTGAATAAATCCCGGATTCAATGCTCTGGCCTCATCTTCCATAAGACCCACTTCAACCTGAATGCCGGCCGCCTGCAATTTTTGCATACCGCCACCAGCAACCAAAGGATTGGGGTCCTGCATGGCAATCACCACACGCGCCACACCAGCCTCCACCAAACCGTCCGCACAGGGCGGTGTCCGCCCGTAATGCGAACACGGCTCCAATGTCACATAGGCAGTCGCCCCTTCAGCCAGACTACCGGCTTCCGCCAGAGCGACACGTTCGGCATGCGGCTCTCCCGCTTGTCTGTGCCAACCCTGACCAACAATCTTGTCACCTCTAGTCAGCACACAGCCGACGGCTGGATTGGGCTTGGTGGAATAGAGCCCTTTTTTTGCCAGCTCAATCGCCAGCGCCATGAAGCGTTGATCCTGCTCGGAAAAAGGTTCGGCCATCATCCGCTATTGTCCCTTTGCGCCGTGGTCGCCTGCACCAAACGTTCAATCTCTTCACGGAAGGCGTTCACATCCTGAAACGAACGATACACCGAGGCAAAACGCACATAGGCGACCTGATCCAATTCACGCAGCGCCTCCATCACCCATTCACCCAGCTGAGAAGAAGGGATTTCTCGCACCCCTTCCGCCATCAAGCGTTTGGTCATCTGCGAAATAATCTTATCGATCGCGTCACTTTCGACCGGACGTTTTTCTAACGCCTTGATCAAACCTCGGCGAATCTTCTGTTCATCAAAACGTTCACGGTTACCATCGCTTTTCACGACGCGCGGTAAAGAAAGTTCCGCGGACTCATAGGTTGTAAAACGTTCACCGCATTGTAGACACTCACGGCGGCGACGTACCTGCGTGCCTTCTGTCGCCAGACGGGAATCGACCACCTTGGTATCTGGTGCGTTACAAAACGGACAATGCATAACCCAACCTCGTCATTGCAAACAATCTTCTAGGAAGACCTTATCAATTAGATACTTTATAAAAACGTTTTCCGCTTTTTAAAGAAGGAACAATTAAAAACCGCAACGAAAACGATAAAACATTCATATAAAACAACTATTTATTTATAAACCTATACATACTAAAAAGCCACCAGGCCTGGTGGCTTTTAAGCATGAATGACTTGTCAGATAAGTACAAGTCATTTTCCCATCTGAAACCGAATTACTTATAAACCGGTTTAGCCTGACACAACGCAGACACTTTCTCACGAACCTCAGCAATGACCGCTTCATCCCAAGTTTCATTTTCTTGATCACAAGCATCAATCACATCGCACATCCACGTCGCCAGATTGGTGCAGTCGGTTTCATCAAAACCGCGCGTGGTTGCGGCAGCGGTTCCAACACGAATACCACTGGTGACAAACGGAGACATCGGATCGTTAGGCACGGAGTTTTTGTTAATCGTGATATGTGCCGCATCCAACGCAGCGTCCACCAGCTTACCGGTCAAGCCTTTTTCAATCAGGCTCACCAGGAACAAGTGGTTTTCAGTTCCGCCCGAAACCACGTCACAACCACGCTCCATAAAGACTTTCGCCATGGCCTTAGCGTTCTTGACGACGTTTTCGCAGTAGGTTTTCCAACCTGGCTCCAAACACTCTTTGAACGCCACCGCTTTGGCCGCCATCACATGAACCAAAGGACCACCCTGTCCACCTGGGAAAATGGCCGAGTTCAATTTCTTCTCCAGTTCCGGGTTGGACTTTGCCAAAATCAGGCCACCACGGGGACCGCGAAGCGTTTTATGTGTCGTTGTCGTCACCACATCCGCAAACGGAACCGGGTTGGGATAAACACCACCCGCAACCAGACCCGCAACGTGCGCCATATCGACAAATAGGTAAGCACCGACCGAATCGGCAATCTCACGGAATTTACCCCAATCAATCACTTGAGAGTAGGCAGAGAAGCCACCAATGATCATTTTTGGCTTGTGCTCGTCTGCCAAACGCTGAACTTCGTCATAATCGATTTGACCGGTAACCGGATCAATTCCGTACTGAACTGCGTTGTAAATTTTTCCTGAGAAACTCACATGAGAACCGTGCGTCAAATGACCGCCGTGTGCCAAACTCATCCCTAACACCGTATCGCCGGGCTCACACAATGCCATATACACGGCAGCATTCGCCTGAGAACCGGAGTGAGGCTGAACGTTTGCATAGTCGGCACCAAACAACTCTTTAGCACGGTCAATCGCCGCTTGTTCGACGATATCCGCATATTCACAACCGCCGTAATAACGCTTGCCAGGATAACCTTCAGCATACTTGTTGGTAAAACAAGAGCCTTGTGCTTCCATTACTCTCGGACTGGTGTAGTTTTCCGAAGCAATTAACTCAATGTGGGATTCCTGACGCTTTTCTTCGTTCTGAATCGCGTCTGCAATCAAATCATCGAAACCGGCAATGGTCATAGACTTTGTGAACATGAATGGTTCTCCATCTCAGAATTTAAAGAGTTCAAAGAAAAGAATTTTAACTGTTTTTAACGCAAATAACCACGCTAATACAGCGATTTAGATTTCTTATTCACGCAATGGCCACTTTCACTTTATAAAGCACGGTTTTTTCGGTAAAGTTGCTTAAATTTATTTGATTAAAAGAACCAATTAGGAACAACGACACAACATGGCTCAATTTGTTTACACCATGAATCGCGTCAGCAAGGTGGTACCACCTTCACGCTACATCTTAAAAGACATCTCTCTTTCCTTTTTTCCTGGTGCCAAAATCGGTGTTTTGGGTCTGAATGGAGCAGGTAAGTCGACTCTGCTCAAAATCATGGCCGGCATCGATACCGACATTCAAGGGGAAGCCCGCCCACAGCCGGGGATTAAAATCGGCTATCTGCCTCAGGAACCGCAACTTGACGAAAGTAAAGACGTCCGTGGCAACGTTGAGGAAGCCGTGGCTGACGTAAAAGAGGCGCTGGCCGAGCTGGATGCAGTCTATGCCGCTTACGCCGAACCCGATGCGGACTTTGATGCACTGGCTAAAAAACAGGCCGAAATCGAAGACCTGATCCAAGCCAAAGACGGCCACAACATCGAACGGACTCTAGATATTGCCGCCGACGCACTGCGCCTGCCACCATGGGATGCCGATGTCACGAAACTTTCCGGCGGTGAGCGCCGTCGCGTCGCACTGTGTAAACTGCTGCTTGAAAAACCGGACATGCTGCTGCTCGATGAGCCAACCAACCACTTGGATGCCGAATCCATCGCCTGGTTAGAACGTTTCTTGCTGGAATTTCCTGGTACCGTAGTGGCCATCACCCATGACCGTTACTTCCTGGACAATGCGGCGGAATGGATCCTGGAACTGGATCGCGGCGAAGGGATTCCATATCAAGGCAACTACTCATCCTGGCTGGAACAGAAAGAGAAACGCCTGGAACAGGAGGCCAAAACCGAAGCCGCTCGCATTAAGACCATGAAAAACGAGTTGGAGTGGGTACGTTCCAACCCGAAAGGCCGACACGCCAAATCCAAAGCGCGTCTGGCACGCTTTGAGGAACTGAGCAGTCAGGAACACCAAAAACGCAACGAAACCAATGAAATCTACATTCCGGTAGCTGAACGTTTGGGTGAAAAAGTGATTGAAGTAAATCACATTTCAAAAGGCTTTGGCGACCGATTGTTAATTGATGACCTGACCTTCCGTCTGCCTCAAGGAGGCATTGTCGGGATTATCGGGGCTAACGGGGCGGGTAAATCCACCCTGTTCCGTATGCTCACCGGCCAGGAACAGCCCGATTCCGGAAGCATCGAATTCGGTGAAACCGTACAGCTATCCTATGTCGATCAGAGCCGCGATGCATTAAACGACAACAATACGGTTTGGGAAGAGATTTCCGGCGGTGATGATGTCTTTATGGTGGGCAATACAGAGTTCAATTCACGCGCGTATTGCAGTCGCTTTAATTTCCGTGGTGGCGATCAGCAGAAAAAGATTGGTCAACTGTCAGGTGGTGAGCGTAACCGTGTGCATTTGGCCAAAACCCTGCGCAGCGGTGGAAACGTCCTGCTACTGGATGAACCCACCAACGATCTGGATGTGGAAACTCTGCGCGCCCTGGAAGAAGCCTTACTGGAGTTTGCCGGCTGTGCTGTTGTCATCTCCCACGACCGCTGGTTCCTGGACCGTATCGCCACCCATATTCTTGCTTTTGAAGGGGATTCGCATGTCGAGTGGTTTGAAGGAAACTTCTCAGACTACGAAGACGACCTGAAGCGCCGCAAAGGGGCCGAAGCCGCACAACCTCACCGTATCAAATACAAACCGATTAGCAAGGACTGAGCGCCATGATAGAAACCAATGTAAACTCTCATCTGATTGCGATAGCCAACGCCATGCCCGACCCGATTTTTGTCATGGGCCAGGACGGCACTTATCTGGATATCATCGGCGGTCAGGAACGCAGCCTTTATGCGGACGGTTCGAGCTTGATCGGTAAAACTTATTTTGATGTATTGCCGGAAAAAATGGCCGAGCGCTTTTTAAAGGTAGTACAAAAATCCATCTCAACGGGTCAACTTCAGGAGATTGAATATCAGCTTGCCAATGCCGACGTCAATGGCGTTGCCGAAGGTCCTGCCGGTGGACAGTGGTATGAGGCACGCATCTACCCAATCGATTCGGATGCGTATGGACAACCAGCGGTCATCTGGCTGGCGATCAATATCACCAGCCGCAAGCACATGGAGGAACAGATTGAACACCTCTCCTCTACTGATCCGTTGACCAACCTGTATAACCGTGACTTTTTCCTAGGCATTGTGGATGAAGAGCTGAACAAAGCCAAACTGAACAATAAGGCCCTGTCATTCATCAAAATCAACTTGGATTGCTTTAAACGCATTACCGACGGCTACGGTCACGAAATGGGCGACAAAGCGATTCTTACCGCAGCTCACGCCATTGAAACCGTCGTTAAGGATTTAGGCTATGTCGGACGCCTTAGTTGCGATCAATTTATGGTGGTACTGCCTGAAGTCAAAGCGGTGGATGCTTTCCGCATCGCCAAGCTGGCCCAGGAAACGATCTCGGCACAGACAATCAAACTGGAAGAGAATGTTTCCACCTGCCTAACCAGTCAAGCCGGCATTACCGAATTGCGCGATCCGTCAGAAGACAGTCACGCCCTATTTAAACGCGTGAATGAAGCCATTCAATCTATCGCCAAGTCACGTGAAATCACCAAAATCCTGTAATCGTCCAATCCAAAGCCAAAGGAGGCCTGCTATGTCATTTAAAACCAAAACACAATTTTTCAAACAGCGTGTCAAGGCTTTATTCTGGGCAGGCCTAGTCACTTTCGCGACGCTACTGGGGTTTTCAACCATGGCTCAAGCGGCGGATGACGGGGCCAAGGTAGTTTATCATGTCGATTTTAAAGATCCGACGCGTTATTCCGCCACCCTGACCTCTATCAACAACATTCTCAACTTTTATGAATCGGAATTGATGGAACCCGAAGTGCATTTGGTATTTGTCGGTTATGGATTGCGCTTTGCAACAGATGACGACCTTAAAGGCACGCCGTATGAAGCTGACAAGCCATTAGTGGAACGCCGTGCGGAACTGAAAGGCCGCCTGGATGCGCTCATCAATGTACGTGGCGTAAAAGTCCACCTCTGCGACAAAACCCGTGATGAAGTTGGCCTGCCACGTGAAAAAGTGTACAAAGGCATTCAGTTCGCACCTTCCGGCGTCGCTAAAATTGCCATACTGCAAAGTGAAGGCTATGCCTACTTAAAAGTTCAGTAATATTTAAGCCTCAAACACTGAACAAGCCTGTTCAACCAAAAAGCCCGCATTAATGCGGGCTTTTTGGTTTGAAGCATGGTTATTTTGGACTAACCCCAAACTTCGTCGGTAATACTCTTGTACCAACCACGCGTATAGTTGGCTTCCATACGATACTCTTGCAGACTGGCATTCATTCGAGAAACACCACCGGCCCCCTCTACTGGGACAATTTGCTTATCTTTCACATCGTAAACGGCCGCCACCGAAATCGCATAATCAGGAGTGATCAACGAATAGCAGGTATTAGCGTTCTTAGCCGAAATGGGGTCTAATTCTGCCAAAGACTGGACGACATTGGCCGCACAAATTTTGGCCTGACTGACTGCGGAATGCCCTGACTTAGGCATGGGACCGGCCATAGCGGCATCTCCAATGACATGAATATTGTGATGCACCTTGGATTCAAAAGTCTGTTGATTAACCGGACAGAAACCGGACTCATCCGTTAACCCCATCTGATCGGCCAAAACGCCGGCTTTTTGTGCCGGAATGTAGTTAATCACATCCGCCTTAACCTCTCCATAGTCTGCATCGATGATTTTATTCGCGACATCAATGCCAAACACCGTACCACCGTCCATGGCGGCAACCCACTCAATCATTTGACCGTAGTTATTGCGCCAACCTTCCATAAACAGCGCCTGTTTCGAGAATTTGTTTTTCTGATCCAAAATCAGAATATTCGCGGTCGGATTGTGCTTTGACAAGTAATGCGCCACCATACCAGCACGCTCATAGGGGCCCGGAGGACAACGGAAAGGATTTGGCGGAGCCACCATGACAAAAGTACCGCCCTGACGCATTGAACGTAATTGATCACGTAACAAACGCGTCTGATCTCCAGCCTTCCATGCGTGTGGAATGATATTCGCTACGTCTTCATCGACACCTTCATGCACACCCCATTTGAAATCAATTCCTGGTGAAACAATCAAACGATCGTAATTCACTTTTTGGCCATCTGAAAGCGTTACCACTCGCTTCTGAGGATCAACGCTGCTGACCACTTCATGCATCACATTCACGCCATGTTTCTTTAAGCCGTCATAAGTATGGGTAATTTCTTCCATCTCAACCAAACCGCCAATGACCCAGTTGGAGGCCGGACAGGTCACATACGCTTTCTTGGGTTCGATCAAGGTGACATTAATTTTTGGGTTGTAACGCTTTAAATATTTGGCTGCAGCGGCACCACCAAACCCTCCGCCGATAACCACCACTTCCCCCTCACCTTTACGCGTCATTTCGCGACTGCAAGCGGCACTCAACAAGGCTGAAGGAACGGCTAGACCGGCTGCACTCAAACGTAATAAGTTACGGCGTGAAACTGAATGTTTATTTTGACTCATACCATTGCCTCCTTAAATGCCTTGCTTGCCAATGTATTTTGCAAGTAATTCAATCTCCTCATCGGTGTAGCCGCGTGCATGGCGGTTCATAATCGTCCCATTGCGGGTGCCGTCGCGATAGGCTTTCATTTGCGAAACAATGAGAGACGCTGGGTATTCACCCAAAGGAGGAATGGCCCCTCCGGTTGCCTTACCATCATATCCATGGCAGGAGAAGCAGCTATTTGCCAACAATTCACCGCGGTCTACCGCAGACGCGGGCAGCGCTGCGATTGTCAGTAGCCCGGCAACGATTAATTTTCTTTTTATCATAGTATTATATTTTCCTTATATTAATGTTGCAGTCGGACTATAAAAGATTCACTCTCAGGCATCCAATAGAAATACCACATCAAAACCAATAAATTAAATTTATATCCGCATTTAAGAAACCTTAATGGATTTATGGAATATTTCATAAAGACAAAAAACAAAAAAGCCGGCATAAAGCCGGCTTTTTTGGAGGCATTAAACTTAATTGGGAATTAAGCCATTTCACCTGGGTATGCTTCGATACCAGGGTTATTTTTAACACCTTTAAGCTTAGGATGGTTAACCTTCTTAAGCTTCATATCACCTTTATGACGACGTAGGTAATCAGCGGCAACGTCCCACATCAGGCGACCTTCACCGACCGCTTCAACTTGCGCCCAGCCAGCAACAGTATAAGTTTTGTTTGGCTCAAGTGGTGTACCGTCATCCAAACGCATATCAGAAATACGGTTACCTAGAGTCGCATTAGGTTCACAAGTGTAGTCCATACCACCTAGACGAACCATATCACCACCAGATTGCAGGTATGGGTCTTTTTGGAACAAGTTCTCACAGATACCTTCTAGGATATCCTTCATTTGAGCACCCGTCACTTCAGACTTATAAGTTTCACCGTAAGTCATAGACGTTTCATCCATAACGCGTTCCATCGTAATGGTTTCGCCCGCTAGTACTGAAGTACCCCAACGAACACCGGCAGACATGGCGATTTGCGCGTCGTGCTCTTCACGTAGAGAGTTTACAATGATTTGGTCCCACGTACCCATGAAGTTACCACGACGGTATAAAGTATCTTCAGCTACCGCCAGTTCTTCACTCAAGATTTCTCCGTAAGTTTTTCCTAGACGCTCTTTGCTGTAGTAGTTATCAGGGTTACGTGATTCGATGATGTTGGTGTCATACTTACGTGCATACAGGTGATCGATGAATGTAGTCACTTCTTTGTCAGCATCCAAAATATTTGAGAACACTGGCAATAGCTTGTAATCAACCCCTTTCAACTTGCCGTTCTGGATATCCAAGTCCATGCAACCAACGAATTTACCGTTAGAACCAGCGTTAGTTACGTAACATACGCCACCTTCAGGAGTCTTAACATTGATTGTCTTAGGAATACCATCGTGAGTGTGACCACCGAAGATCGCATCGATACCGCTAACACGAGAAGCCATCTTGATATCAACATCCATACCGTTGTGAGAAATCATCACAACCGCAGCTGGTTTTTCGTTTTCACGGATATCCGCAACCAACTCTTGCAACGCATCTTCACGAAGACCGAATGACCAATCCGGGAAGTTCGATTGCGGGTTAGCGTTAGCCGTACGTGGGAAAGCTTGACCAACAACGGCGATACGCTCACCGTTAACAATCTTGATCGTGTATGGTTTGAAGGCACGCGCTTCATCTTCGTCAAATAGACCAGTACCGTTATGACGGTCAACCATTTCACGGTATGCATCACCAAACAGAGAGTCTTCTTTGATACGAATGTTTTGCGCCAGGAACTCACCCTTGAAGTTGTTCAGGTTACGCAGAACTTCTTCTTCAGTGTAGGTAAATTCCCAGTGACCAGTCATGATATCCACACCCAACAGGTTAGAGGCTTCAACCATGTCCGCACCACGCGTCCATAGGGCCGTACCAGAACCGTGCCACAAGTCTCCACCATCCATGGTCAAAGTGTTATCGCGACCACCGGCTTGCTCACGCAGCTTGTCCAATAGAGTTTTAACGTGCGCGAAACCACCGACTTTACCGTATTGCTCAGAAGCATCTTGGAAGTTCAGGTATGTGAAAGCGTGCGCAAGAGGCGTACCTTCTTGGATACCCAACTCTTTGATCAACTTAGTCCCAACAACGTGTGGCAATTTACCAAAAGCAGGACCTGTACCCAAGTTTACGTTTGGCTCACGGAAATAGATTGGCTTTAATTGCGCGTGTGTATCCGTAATGTGCAGAAGACGAACCTTACCTTTCATTGGCTGGTTGTAAATTTCTGCTGTTGCTTTAGCAAGAGCCGCTTTATCGGTCCCTGAAGACATCGCACTTGCAGTACCTGGTAACATCCCAGCAGCCGCTGCCATAGACATTACATGTAAAAATTCACGACGATTTAAAGACATTAGGTCTCTCTCCGTTTTAGTTTTAAGATTTGCCAACCGTACCCGCTAAGGTCGATCGCCTGAAATTAAAGTCAAACAAATTTATAGAATCAGGGTTTTAAAGTCAAATAAACTAAAGTTATCCTAGCCAAGAAAAGACTTATAAGAAAACACTAATATAAATTACGTATCAAGCACCCGGTTTTCATTTATTTAATGAATTATCCTACCCACTTACGTGCATTACGGAACAGTCGCATCCAGGCCCCATCTTCCAACCAATCATCTGGATGCCACGAGTTCTGAACTGTTCTGAAGACGCGCTCTGGATGCGGCATCATAATCGTGACGCGACCATCCTTGGTGGTCAGACCAGTCATTCCGCCTTCACTGCCGTTCGGGTTAAACGGATAGGTTTCGGTTGGGTTGCCGGCCGCGTCGACGTAGCGCAAGCCAACCAGGCCTGCCACATCCTGTGACGAACCGTCAACAAACTCCATCCGCCCTTCCCCGTGAGCGACCGCCACCGGAATGCGCGTGCCTTCCATCCCTTTTAACAAAATAGAAGGGGATTCTTGAATTTCCACCAACGAGAAACGCGCCTCAAACTGCTCGGAGCGGTTACGCACAAACTGCGGCCAAGCTTCCGCACCCGGAATAATCTCTTTCAAGTTAGACAGCATCTGACAACCGTTACAGACGCCCAAGGTAAAAGTGTCTTCACGCTGGAAGAAGTGTTCAAACTCCGAACGCGCCGTATCATTGAAGAGAATGGAGTTAGCCCAACCGCGACCGGCGCCTAAAACGTCGCCGTAAGAGAAACCGCCACAGGCCACCAGCCCGCGGAAGTCATCAAACTTAACCGCTCCTGACAAGACATCCGACATATGCACGTCTACCGCATCAAAACCGGCACGATCAAACGCCGCCGCCATCTCCTGCTGACCATTGACGCCCTGCTCGCGCAAAATCGCCACTTTGGGTCGAGGTTGACCGGTGAACTCCGCAGTAATGTCGTCATTAATATCAAAAGTCAGATGAACCGTCAGTTCGGTATTCTGATCATTTTCGATCGCATCAAATTCTTGTTGTGCGCAGGCTTCGTTATCCCGCAACGCTTGCATGCGGTAACTGGTCTCCGACCACCAGGCCTGCAACGTTTTACGCGACTTGCTTAATAGCGTCTGACCATGAGCAGCGATAGTGATCTGGTCGTTGCTTGCTGGCTGGCCAATCCAGTGTGACATCGCATCCAGATCGTGTTCCGCCAGAATGGTATTAACACGCTCTTTGTCCGCAGCCTTAACCTGAACGACCACACCGATCTCTTCAGCACACAGTGCCGCAACCGGCTCACTCCCCAGAGCGGAAACATCCACGTCCAAACCGCAGTGACCGGCAAACGCCATTTCAAGCAAGGTGACCAACAATCCGCCATCCGCTCGATCATGATATGCAACCATCAGCGCTTCAGCCATCATTTTTTGCGTGGCATCAAACAAGTTAATCAGGTCCTGTGCATCATCCAAATCGGCAGAGACATCACCAATCTGATTATAAACTTGCGCCAGACAGCTCGCGCCGATACGGTTCTGACCGCGCCCCAAATCAATCACTAGCAGTGCTGTATCGCCTAGGTCGGTACGCAACTGCGGTGTCACCGTTTTGCGCACATCTTCAACCGGCGCAAAGGTGGTGATATTCAAGGAAACCGGCGAAATCACCGCTTTATCTTGCCCCCCTTCTTTCCAGACGGTCTTCATCGACATAGAATCTTTCCCCACCGGTACGGCAATACCCAACTGCGGACACAACTCCATCCCCACGGCCTCAACCGCATCATAAAGTGCGGAATCCTCTCCAGGGTGGCCCGCCGCCGCCATCCAGTTTGCAGAGATCTTAATATCACTGATTTTATTGATCTTGGCACAGGCAATATTGGTAATCGCTTCTGCAATGGACAAACGCGCCGAAGCTTTAGGGTTAATCAACGCCACCGGTGGGCGCTCACCGGAAGCCATGGCTTCACCGGTATAGCCCTTATAGTCCGAACAGGTCACCCCGGCATTGGCCACCGGTACCTGCCAAGGCCCAACCATCTGATCACGCGTCACCATACCGGTAATGGTGCGATCGCCAATAGTAATCAGGAAAGACTTGCTGGCAATGGTCGGCAACTTCAATAGACGCTCAGTGGCTTCTTCCAAATTAATGACCGCCGTTTCAAACCCAGGCTGTGGCAAAGGGCGCGACTCGACCGTACGATGCATTTTAGGCGGCTTACCTAACAGTACGTTCAACGGCATATCCACCGGGTTGTTATCGAAAACGGTATCGTTTACGACCAATTTTTGCTCTTTGGTCGCCTCCCCGACAATGGCATAAGGGCAGCGCTCGCGTTGACACAAGGCTTCAAATTCCGCAATTTTTTCCGGATAAACGGCGATGACATAACGCTCTTGGGATTCGTTACACCAAATCTCCATTGGCGACATCCCCGGCTCATCGTTTGGTACCTTGCGCAGATCAAAAATCGCCCCTTTGCCGGCATCGTTGACCAATTCAGGAAACGCATTAGACAGCCCACCAGCACCGACATCATGGATCGATGCGATTGGCGACGCTTCTCCCAAATAGGTACAGCGATCAATGACCTCTTGCGCGCGTCGTTCCATCTCCGGGTTTTCACGCTGTACTGAGGCAAAATCCAGGTCTTCTGCACCGGCCCCGCTATCCACGGAAGAAGCCGCTCCACCACCGAGACCGATCAACATCGCCGGACCACCCAAAACAACCAATTTGGCACCGACAGGAATATCGTTTTTCTGGATATGCATTTCACGAATACTCCCCAGCCCCCCCGCCAGCATAATTGGTTTGTGGTAACCTCGAATCTCTTCACCATCGTGGGTAATTTGCGCATTTTCGTAAGTACGGAAATAACCGTTGATCGCAGGACGGCCAAACTCATTATTAAAGCCCGCTGCACCTAATGGACCCTCGATCATAATCTCAAAAGGTGAAACAATGCGACCAGGCTTGCCATAATCACGCTCCCAAGGCTGCTTAAAACCCGGGATATTCAAGTTAGAAACCGTAAAACCAGTCAATCCAGCCTTTGGCTTCGAACCACGTCCGGTTGCCCCTTCGTCACGAATCTCACCACCGGAACCAGTGGCGGCCCCCGGCCAAGGTGAAATGGCCGTTGGGTGATTATGTGTTTCAACCTTAATTTGGAAGTGGACAGGCTCTTCACTGTAGCCGTATTGACGGCTTTCAGGATCCGGGAAGAAACGGGTCGCTTTAGCCCCTTCGATAACAGCGGCATTATCGCTGTACGCCGAAAGCACCCCTTCAGGGTTGTTTTGATAAGTATTGCGGATCATACCGAATAGCGAACGATCCTTGTTTTCACCATCAATCGTCCAATCGGCATTGAAAATTTTGTGGCGGCAGTGCTCTGAGTTCGCCTGCGCAAACATCATCAATTCGGCATCCACCGGATTACGCTGTAAACCCGTAAACGCGTCTACCAGATAGTCGATTTCATCATCACTCAGGGCCAACCCCATTTCGGCATTTGCTTTTACCAGAGCTTCACGGCCACCGCCGAGCACATCGACCGTGGTCATCGGCTTAGGCGTTTGATGAGAGAATAAACCTGCTAGCACCTCAAAATCATGGGAAACCTGCTCCATCATACGGTCATGCAGTAACGCTTCCATGGCCGCTCTATCCGTTTCATCAGCCCCTTCGATAAAATAAACAATGCCTCGCTCAATGCGCTGTACGGCATCAATGCCGCATGTATGGGTAATATCCGTTGCTTTGGAAGACCATGGGGAAATGGTGCCCAAACGAGGCGTGACAATACAGCTCGCTGCATTTAATTCAGAATCGAAATTCGCTTCACTGTTATTCAACAGCGTTTTAAGGTGTTTTTCTTCCGTTTCAGACAAGGCCTGCTTAACTTCAACAAAGTAAACATACTGAGAGCGCAACGCGTCGACTTGACCGATGGTTTGTAACTTCGTTAACAATTGATTCAGTCGATACTCTGAATGTGCTGGTTTTCCCCAAATAATCTGCATAGATGTGTCCTTCAAAAAACAAAAACCCCCGAAATTCGAGGGTAAAAATCATTCATTCTATTGACCCAGTAACCCCAACTTTTCAAAGAGATATTTCCGTTTCTCTTCATCCAGCGGCGTGTCATTTTCTAACGCTTTCGCAGTTAGGTAGCTTCGGTCAGGTTGTTCTGTATCTTGTTCCAGCTGCAGCAAGACAATTTTAGGCAACTGCATTTTTTCACTGTCGTCCTTCCAGAACGCCAATGTGCCTAACAAAGAATCATCTTTTCGCGCACTGTCAGGAACTTTTACCCACATTTTGTGAACACCTGGATCAGACTTGTCGACTTGCCAGTCGGCACGGTAAACCATCGCCTGAAGATAGTTCCAGCTTTGCGATAAATTGGCGTGCAATAGCAGGCCTGCCAACTCTTGCTCTCCGTTAAATTCTTCGGTCATTTTGCCGGTTACCTGCACTTGAGCCAACGCGACCTCGGCTGAAGAACCGAAGAAAATCATCGCCTGGTATAAAGCCTCGGCTTCAAACAGCGGATTATAAGGCTTAATACGCCAGCGTTCGTCCCCACTGATTTCAGCATTGGTATCCGGTGAGTACACCATATGATGATGGAAATACACGCGTGTTTTACTCGTTGCCGGATCGGTTTCAATGCGCGCAACGAGACGGTCATAAATCCCTTCAGCCAGTTCTGGACGCCAACTGTTCAACAAACGCGTCAGAACGCCTACATCTTTAAGAGGAACCAATTCGGTACGTTTAGTAAACTCGGTTTTGATAATCCCGATGTCTTTACGCTCTTCCTCGACTTTCATGCCCAGCGTATTGAGGAAATGTTTAATGCTTTCCCACACGTGATCGCTGTTGCCAGTATCCAACTCAAGCCAACGCTCCGAAAGGTTCGACTTAACGCTTACCCCATCGGTTTTATAGGTTGGAATAAAATCATTTTGCTGTTCAGGTCCTTTAAAATCCTGAAATACCACTTCCATCTCTTGCTGCTTCTTAGAAGGATGAAATAGGTTTGGCGGCATCTCAAGGTTTTTGGCCAAACGGCTTTCGCTTTCACGATAATCCGTCTCTCCATCCGAACCGGTCAAGTTAGAAATAGTAGAACATCCACTGAGTCCCATAACAGAAAGAGAGACGGCAGTCAGTGCAACAGGTAAGAATCTTTTGGTTGGACGCATCTTATTGGCTTTTGCTCTTGAATTTGAATAAATAAAACTTGGCTCGGAAGAGGAAAAGCCTGCTTAGGCAATCCCCGCTTCTTGCATAGCGGCACGAACCGTAGGACGGTACGCTTCTGAAAGCACGGTTAAAGGCAAACGAATCGTCTTGCCAATCAATCCCATTTCCGCCAAAGCCCATTTCACTGGAATCGGGTTGGCTTCAACAAATAGATCTCGATGCAATGCAGCTAAAGGCGCATCTAATGCTTTCGCTTCATCCGCTTGCCCCTGCAACGCTGCCATATAAACATCATGCACACGCTTAGGAGCGACATTGGCAGTCACCGAAATACCGCCGTGGCCACCGGCCAAAATAAAGTCAACCGCTGTTGCGTCGTCGCCGGTATAGAGATCGAAGTCGTCAGATACCCCTGCCTTGATCTGGGCGATGCGTGACAGATCACCTGTCGCCTCTTTGATGCCGATAATATTTGGAACCTGGGCAAGACGAATCACTGTTTGCGGCAACAGATCACATGCCGTACGGCCTGGTACATTGTATAGAATTTGCGGAATATCTACCGTTTCTGCCACTTTTTTATAGTGCAGATAGAGGCCTTCCTGGGTTGGTTTATTGTAATATGGCGTCACCAGCAAACAAGCATCAGCGCCCGCTTCTTTGGCGCACTGAGTTAATTCAATCGCTTCTGTAGTCGAGTTAGCTCCAGTCCCCGCAATTACTGGAATGCGTTTATTAACCTTGTCTACAACGAATCTAACCACAGCACAGTGTTCTTGCATATCCAACGTCGCCGATTCACCGGTTGTGCCTACCGCAACAATGGCATCCGTTCCCGATGCAATATGAAATTCAATTAATTTTTCTAGGGCTGCAAAATCAATTGATTCATCGTCCAACATGGGTGTGACCAACGCCACCATACTGCCTCTAAACACGGCAAAACTCTCCAATAGATTAACGCTAACTCAAAAAACAGTAATATTACCCTTTCCCCCCCTACACTTCAACTTAAATTAGGTCCCGATAAAACCTCTTTCAAGCCACTTCAAAAGCGTCAAAAAAATAATCCTGATATTTTATTGAAACGCCTTTTAAAAGGCGGCATACTTGAATCAAATTCATCGAAAAATGGACGTACCTATGAGCATAACCCTAGGACAAAAAGTCTCTCCCTTTTCTCTTTCCGCCACTTCCGATCGCACCATCACTGACGCAGACCTTCTGAATCGCTACACCGTTCTCTACTTTTACCCCAAAGACAGCACTCCAGGCTGTACAACTGAAGGTAATGACTTCTCTGCTCTCCAATCTGAGTTTGAAGCCATGAATGCGCAAATTTTTGGTGTATCTATGGATTCCATGAAGCGTCACGAGAATTTCAAGAGCAAGCAGAGTTTTGCCTTTGACCTCATTTCCAATCCAGACGCGGAACTCTGCAAGATGTTCGGTACCTACCAACTTAAGAAAAATTTCGGCAAAGAATACATGGGGATTGTACGCAGTACTTTTTTAATTAACCCACAAGCTGAACTGGTGGCTGAATGGCGTCAAGTCAAAGTTAAGGGACACGCCCAAGAGGTGCTTGCAAAGCTTAAAACTCTAACCTAATCCCCTCACCCTAGTTATCCGCGCCTGACGCTTATTACTTCAATACAGGAAACGCTGCATGACCAACGAACAAAGACGCTTATTCATTCTCGACACAAACGTCCTGATGCACGACCCGATGGCCCTGTTCAATTTTGAAGAACATGATATTTTTATTTCCATGACCGTTCTTGAAGAACTGGATGCAGCCAAAAAAGGGATATCCGAAGTTTCCCGCAACGTGCGTGAAACCAACCGGCTGATTGACCAAATCATCAGCGACGCCAGTTTTGAAGAAATTAAGCAAGGATTACCGCTAGAACGCATCCACCCAAATGCGGAAAAGAACACCTCTCACTTAGGTAACCTCTTTTTTGAAACCGAACCTCTTCTGGTTGAACTCCCCATCTCCTTACCCAGTCATAAAGCCGACAACCATATTCTGCAAACCGGCCTAGCCCTTAAAGAACGATACCCAAAACGCAATGTCACCCTGGTCACCAAAGACATCAATATGCGAATCAAATCTTCGGCAGTGGGACTGCACTCAGAAGATTATTACAATGACCAGGTACTGGAAGATGCCGACCTGCTCTATACCGGCTGGGAACAATTGCCTGCGGATTTCTTTGAAACGCACGGCAAACATATGAAGTCTTGGCAAGATGGCAGTCGCACCTTCTATGAACTGGAAGTGGACGAAGAGTGCGACTGGCACGTCAACCAATGCCTCATCAGCGAAAATGAAGCTGGCTTCAACGCGATCGTGCGCGCCATAAAAGATAACAAAGCCACGCTTGAATACATGCATGATTATGGACGTGACAGCCAGGGAGTTTGGGGAATTCATGCCCGCAATCCGGAACAAAACATGGCCATGAACTTTTTAATGGATCCTGAAATCGACTTTGTCTCACTACTGGGTATGGCCGGAACCGGTAAAACCCTGCTTGCCCTGGCAGCCGCATTAGAACAGACGCTAGATCAAAACATCTACAATGAAATCATCATGACCCGCGCCACGATTCCAATCGGCGAAGATATTGGTTTTCTACCAGGTACCGAAGAAGAAAAAATGACCCCATGGATGGGCGCCCTGATGGACAACCTGGAAGTACTGACCGAAGCCGACGGCTCCAATACCACCGAATGGGAAAAAGAGAGCACCCAGCAGCTGTTGAGCAAACGCATCAAAATCAAATCGCTCAACTTTATGCGTGGCCGCACCTTCCAGAACAAATTCATTATCCTGGATGAAGCGCAAAACCTGACATCCAAACAGATGAAAACCCTGATCACCCGCGCCGGTGCCGGAACCAAAATTGTCTGTATCGGGAATATCGGCCAGATTGACTCGCCTTATCTGACCGAAACCACCAGCGGTCTGACCTATGTGGTAGACCGCTTCCGCAACTGGGAGCACGGCGCCCACATTACCCTGCAGCAAGGCGAACGTTCACGTTTGGCACTGTTTGCTTCGGAATCTCTGTAAAATTCGACAGGCCTGGTAACCGAGCCTTGGATTTAAAACATTTTGTTTTCCGCTATCCAACACTAAGCAACCAATTAGCCTCAATAAAAAAAGCCGCATAATGCGGCTTTTTTCTGTTTTAGGTGATCGAGCTCAAAGATATTTAAACTATCTGTTTTCACGCTCCTTCATCACCTCTTCAGGCAATGCAAAACCTTGCTCCAAAGCTCGATCACGACAGTAGTTAATGGCAAAATCCAACAACTCACCGACCGCACGGTGACGGAATTTGTGCTTCTGACGAACATGCGAGAACGGGCGCATAATTGGCGGATCCAAAGGAATCGCTTTCAACGTATCTAAGCGCAGCTCTTTACTCAACGTCGTACGAGACACAATCGCTACCCCAACATCAGACTCTACGGCCATCTTGACCGCTTCAGGACTTCCCAGCTCCATAACCACATTCAAGTCACTGTAGCTCAAGCCCTGTTCACGGATGTAGTTATCGATCACGGAACGCGATCCCGACCCCTCTTCACGGGAGATATACGGGTACTTTCTCATGTCTTCGATTGAAACCTTATCACGCTTGGCTAACGGGTGATCCATTGGACAAATCAACTGCATCTCATCCAAACGACAAACATCCACTTCCAAGTTTTTGTTGTGAACCGGAGCTTCAACCAAACCAAGATCGATCATATTATTTTCAACCATAGAGACGATGGCGTCGGTGTTTCCAACCTGCAAACGAATATTAACGTCTTCGAACTGCTTCTTAAACGCGCCCAGCAAGCTTGGCAACATATATTCTGCGATCGTCGTACTCGCACCGATCACCAGACTGCCGGTGACTTCACCCGTTAACTCACGAACTTCACTGTTCATCTTTTCGTAGAGTTCCAGAATCTGATCGGCATAGTCGTAGACGACTTTACCCGCTTCAGTCAGGGTGATTTTATTGTGGGTACGGTCAAAAAGACGAGTGTTGAAGAAATCTTCAAGCTGCTTAACCTGAAAGGTCACCGCAGGCTGAGTCATATGCAAGGTTTCAGCCGCCTTGGTGAAACTCATCACTTTGGCAACGGTGTGGAATACCTGGAGACGTCTATCTGCCATCCGAAAATTTCCTTTATGGTCGAGATAAAATAATTTTTAACCCGTTGAATATAGGCCTTTCAAGCATAAAAGTCAAACCCATCAAAGGGGCGTCAACTACCTAATTTTACGAGCCACATTGCAATTAGACGCCCTTGCCTGAAATAACCTATTGAATTACTTTGTCTTTACTTCATTCAATTGTGTTTTAAGGTCACGAATCTCTTTTGTCATATGACAAATGATTTTTTCTACATGCTCCTGGTTTTCAAGCGTCTGCTTTTCCAATTTCTCTTCCATCAAGCGCACGTAATTCAAAATTTCTTTCTCCTGCTTTCTTTGACCACTACCGATCAGAAAGGCTGAAATATTCGCCGTGACCAGAGAGAACAGCACAACACCAAACAAGATTAGCGCAGTGCCAAATAGACGCCCGTTTTCGGTTTGCGGCACCACATCCCCATAACCGACGGTCGTAACGGTGACGATGGCGTACCAGATACCATCAACAAAATCACGATCCTCCAGGTATGCAAACAGGCCTCCAGCCCCGACAATCATAAAGGCCGCTCCGATAAGAATCTGCCCTAAACGGTGCCGTTTGAGAATGGTGACCGCATCTTTGTAAAAGTGGGCGAAAAAACGCAGAAAAAGCACCAGTCGCAGCGAACGGATAATCACCGCCCAATCGCTTCCCCAATCAATCCATGGAAATGCAACGATCACAATAACCACATTCAACCAGTTTTGCCGCAAGTAACGTCCACGATCGGTCACGTTATAAACATTAATCGACAATTCTGCCGCGAACACCAGCCAAATCAGGGTCGACACCCAAGCGGTATCCACCGTCGAGCCGGAATAGAACATCAAGAGCTGTACAAATACCGCAAACAGGGCCAACAGCACCAACACTTCAAATTGTGCACCGATGCGTTTTGCACGCGCATTTTCTCGATAATTAACCCCGGCAATCCCCAGTACCGCTTTAAAATCCATACGAGCTATTCCAAATTTTTGCCAAACTTCTGATGTCCATTAACAAAGGATTAAAGAATCTTAGAGACCTTTTCTGCAAACTTCTCGCGCCAGTTCAGGCAAAGGCTCCCGGCCACGCAAAGCCTGTTCTATCAGCCAACGCTTAACGGGTTCAAGACGATTGGCCAAAGGCAATAAGTGCGAGCGCAAACGGGTCTTAAGAGCATTATCTTGCTTAAACAGCCAATCAAATCCCTCCATGGAGCGCTGAACAATCGCATTATCTCCGCGGCGCCAACGTTCATACCGTCTCAATACCGACCACTGCCCTATAGGACGAGAGTGCGCTTGCGCTTCGGTAAGCACATCTATTAAAGCGGCGATATCCAACAACCCCAGATTCACGCCCTGCCCTGCCTGCGGGTGAATGGTATGCGCCGCATCCCCCACCAGCGCCAAATTTGGTTTGACATAATGCTCGGCATGCTGACGCACCAATGGAAAAGCAACACGTTGCGCCACTTCAATCACCTGCCCTAAACGAGCTTCTGACGCATGGGTGATTTCACGCGCAAACTCTGCATCGGAAAGACTTAACGCCCACTCTCGCTTTTCACTCGGCAGGTACCAGGCGATGGAACTGATATTCTCGCCCATTGCCAGAAAAGCAAACGGACCGTCCTGACGGTAGCGCTGCCAGCAGGTATCTTGATGCGACAACTCGGTCTTCACACAGCCGACCACAGCACACTGCTCATAGTCATGCGTATCCAAACCGATAAAGGCCTTTTGGCGAATCTGCGAGCGCGCGCCGTCCGCACCGACTAACAACTGTGTTTTTAATTGCTGACCATCGTCCAAAACTAAACAGGCCTGTTCATGTTGTAATTCAACCCGTTCAATTTGTGCAGCCAACATTACTTTAATCGCATCGCATTGCGCAATCTGTTCCCAGATAGCTTCCTGAATGATTCGATTTTCAACCGTATACCCTAAATTAGGTTCGCCCACCTCCTCGGCCGAGAAGTGGATTTCCGTCGGCGTCGCTTCATCCCAGATATGCATGGCCGTAAAAGCATGACATCGGCGCTGCTCGATCCCCGGCCACACACCGAGATTTTTCAGAATGTTTTCCGACGCCCTGGTCAAAGCGCTCACTCGGGGTTCATAAGCGCGATCCGGCTGCCAATCAGTCTGCACGGCTTCGCGCTCCATTAACAGTACGGAAAAACCGCGCAACCCCAAGCCCAGGGCCAAGGCCGCACCAACCATACCTCCGCCGACAACAATGACGTCCCACACTCCATCCAACTCAGCTTGACCAGGGAAGTGATAAGAAACCTTATTTAGCGGAGTACTCATGCCTGACGGCCTCCCATGGCAAAACGTGCAAAACGCCGACGCAACTTCGGCATCGCCTGCATCGCCATCAAGCCAACACCGCGTAAATGACCGACGATTGGCGAACGATGTTGAAAGACTTGAATCAAACCATCTGTTAGATTCATCACGCGAGCATGATCTTCTCTACGTTTTTGCGCATAGTTCTGCAACAGTTCGCTCTTACCGGGATCACAAAGCTTCTGCTGATCAAGACCGGCTTTTGCCAAGGCTTCGATAAAGTCGTCAATGTCGCGAATCCCCAAATTCAGTCCTTGCGCAGCGACTGGATGCTGAGTATGCGACGCATTCCCCATTAATACCGCTCGTCCTTGCACCATTTGCGGAACATAACTCTCTTTAAGCGGGTAAGCCATACGCGGACTTACCGACACAAACCCGCCTAAACGCTCTCCCATTTTGGAGGCAAACAGTTCGATAAAACCGGCGTCATCCAAACTCATAACCTGTTCCAATTGTTCTTGAGGACAGACCAGCACTGCCTTATGAAAATGCCCTTGCATCGGCAATAGCGCCACCGGCCCTTCTTCGGTAAAGCGTTCAAACGACCAGCCGTCAGGGGCATCGCGGGTTTCAATCTGCGCAATCACGCCAAAAGCATCGTAGGATTTTTCTTCAATCGGCAGCTTAAGTTGCTTACGCACTTGGGAGTCCGTGCCATCTGCGCCAACCATTAGACGAGCCTGGACTTCGACAATATCCGTTTGTTGTTGGCCTGATTGAATCTTGGCAACCACTCCCTGAGCATTCTCTTCAAACTCAAGCAAGGTGGCAGGACACAACACGGTAATGCCCGCCTGTTTCTGAACATGCTGCCACAGCACTCTCCCCAAATCACTGGATTGAACACTGTAGCCAAGAGCCGGAACACCGCTTTCCGCGGCATGTAATTTGGTTAAGCCCAAATAGCCTTTCTGGGAGACATGAACATGCAGGATATCGGTTAAAAACGGACGCAAATCTTGCCATAGCCGTAACTTTTGCAACACCTGCGCCGAGCCGAAAGAAAGCGCCAGAACACGCCCGTCAAACGAGCTTTTTTGCGTCTGACTTTGTGTATCGGCGGTTTCGTCGTGTGCAAAACGTTCTGCCACAACCACCTGATAACCGTTTTGAGCCAGGCCCAACGCCAACATCAATCCGACGGGGCCGCCGCCGCTGATGACGACATCTGTTTCTAATCGAGTGCTTTTTGATTCTGCTTCATTCATTGCTTAACTCGCTATGCCCGTGACCATAATGGTTCCACCCAACGCATCCCAGTCCTCTTAAATTCGATTAACTCGTTTTTAAGTGAACATTATGTTCGGCCATCCAACCCTCAATTTCTGCCACACTTCTGGGCAAACCTTGCGTCAACACCTCATGCCCTTCTTCGGTCACCAGCACATCGTCTTCAATACGAATACCGATCCCCCACCATCGCTCGTCAACACCTGGCGATTCCGGCGCGACATACAACCCCGGCTCTACGGTCAACAACATCCCCGGCTCCAAACAGCGCCACTCACCATTTATTTTGTATGCTCCGACATCATGCACATCCATACCTAACCAATGGCCAGTACCGTGCATAAAAAAGGGCCTATAAGCCTCTTCTTCGATCAACTTGTTTAGCTTACCCCGCAAAATACCCAGTTCAAGCAGGCCTGCGGTCAAAATCTCAATCACGGTTTGATGCGGCACATCGTAACGCACTCCCGGTTTAATCAAAGTCACCGCTGCCTGCTGTGCTTTCAACACCAACTCATACAGCGCTTTTTGCTCCGCGGTAAACTTCCCATTCGCCGGAAAAGTCGTCGTAATATCGCCCGCATAACTGTTCAGTTCCGCACCGGCATCCACCAAAACCAGCTGGTGATCGCCAATACGGTCACTGTTTTCGGTGTAATGTAGAATGCAGGCGTTCTCGCCACTGGCGACAATCGAGTTGAACGCGACCTTTTGCGAACCATACTGCATAAAGGTCGACTCCAACGCAGATTGCAGCTGGTATTCATACATTTCCGGACGCACATGGCGCATCGCCGCCAAATGCCCTTCCACAGAAATACGGGCTGCATGACGTAATGCTTCAGCCTCCTGTGGCGATTTAAACAGGCGCATCTCATGCAGCACCTCATCCAAATCGCACAGCTTGCTTGGCGCAGTCACACCTTTTCGAACCTGACTTTTAAGCAGGCTCAACCACTCCTGAATTGGAGCCATCCATTCGTCCAACAAGGAAAAACTGAAATACAGCTGTTCAATATTTTCCAAAGCCGGTGGAACCTGTTCATCCAGCTCGTCAATCGACCAGGCCTGATCCGTTTTTAACAACTTCGGTGCACGCTCAACGCCTAATCGACGTCCCTGCCAGGTCTCCTGTTCCGGATCACGCGGACGTAAAAACAGAATGGATTTCACCTGCTGTTTCTTAATTAACAATAAAACCGAATCAGGCTCGGAGAACCCTGTGAGATAGAAAAAATCACTTTGCGCCCGAAACGGGTATTCTACATCACGGTTGCGTATCTGCTCATGTCCGGAAGAGACCAAAGCCGCACTGTTGTCCGGCAGCTTGTCGAGCAGGGCCTGACGGTGCTCTACGGCCAGATTAATCCAATCCAGGCCGGTTAACTCGGGAGACGTAAGAGAGGGAATTTCAGAGTTCATAAACGGTAGATAACCAGTAACAATAAGTGCGTTTTGTGATGAATGTAGAGAGCAAAACAGCTCCACTCTCCACAGCGTTAACCATGACGATCAGTGAATGGTTTCAGTTGGTTCAACCCCTTCACTCATCACCGGTGGCGCTTGTGTCGGATTCAGGTCTTCATTAAGCATGAGAACCCCCACTCGCACAAACTCGACCAATTGCATGAGGTCGTCTTCTTCGGCCTCACCCAACTCTTTCATTTGCGCCAAACCGTCAACATCAATACGCGCGATGTCACCCAGGTCATGAATCAGCTCTTGCACTTCTCTGGAAAAACTCTCTTCCGCATCCTGCAAACGCCCAATCAGCCCCAGGCCATATAACACCCCTTCACACAGCTGTCCCAACATGGCGGCACGTGCAATAATATCCTGCTCATCGTCCGGCAGGCACAATTGCAGCTCAAAGCCGCTGCCGTTAAGTCCTTTTACGGTAGAAAGGTAGAGCTCATGCAAGCTGATCAAAAAAGATTCCTTAACCGACTTAACCTGCGCCTCTTCAAGTAATTTACGAATCCAAACGCTCTCTTCAATATCGTTATCCCCACAAATAAGCCCGATCAACATCCCTTGAATAAAGGAGGGCGACTCTAATTCGGGGTAAGGTTCCAGCGCAGAATTCAGCTGATCAAAATCCATTCGGTACATTCTCTTGTTAAACGTAAAACATTCGTGAATAATACCATATTTAAGGCGTCCCTGAATAACTCAGCAACCTCATTAATCTGCGTGCTAAGGAGTCCGTTGTGCTAACCCTGACCTTGATGAATCACACTTTTGAAATCCCTTGCGAACCGGAAGACCGAGAACGTTTGATCGAAGCGGCAACCTTGATTGAAGACCGTCTGGAGCAACTTCCCAGCCTTAAAGGTGAAGGTAAGGTGTTAATGCTGGCGCTTAACTTAGCCTACGACTATCTGCAAATGAAAGACGAAACCGTCCAATACACCTTACGCCTTGAAGACCAGGTAGACAGCATGGTGACTCAACTGGCAAGTGAATCAAACTAACCGAGCAACAACGCCATCTTGCTGGCCCAGCTTCCACAAACTGAACAATCACTTCCTTTTATCCGCAGTAATAAAATAAATCATACCAATACGTAATGATTCTGCTTTAGGCTTAAAAAGCAGACGTGTTATAATGGCCTCGGACACGGTTCTGCTGGGCATAAACCCCCTTCCGATACTTACAACCTTGGGGTCAGAAGCTTTAAGCGGTGAGCATCTCGTTAGCCCCGGCTAACCCGAGAAGCCTAAGTTTCTAGCCGAGACTGCCACCTGAACTTTTCGGTTCAGGGATTTTCGTTCAGTGGTGCCGTGCTCCTTTCTATTCGATAAAGCGATCTCACGATCCAAAAAACTGAAAACAGACCCCGCACTATATGGCCGAATTTGACAGCGCCTCTCTCAGAACCGAGCTCAGACAACGACGTCAGGGGCTCAGCGAAACCCAGCAACAGCTTCATGCCGACCAGGCCTGCCAACATTTTTTTGACGCCAATCTACTCGACACCAATACTAATAAACGCTATAAGGTTGCGGCATTTCTCAGCCAAGATGGCGAACTCAACACCTCCACACTGATTCAACGACTTTGGCGGCTAAATTCGGTTGAGCTTTATCTGCCCGCTTTAGAAACCCAGCCGGACTGGCATATGGGGTTTTCACGCTACACCCCGGATTCTGCACTTATAAACAATCGCTTCGGCATTCCGGAACCGGACGTTCCTAGAAACCAGCACCTGAACGGCAAGGACATGGATTTAGTAATCATGCCGTTAGTTGGCTACGACCTTAAGGGCCATCGTCTCGGAATGGGAGGCGGTTATTACGACCGCACCTTTGCCTTCAAACTTAAATCCGCAACAGCAGAACACTCCCCCACGCTGATCGGTTGGGCTCACAGCTGCCAGCAAGTCAGCCAACTGCCTAGTGAGCCTTGGGATGTGCCACTCGACGGACTGATCAACGAAACAGGTTTTATTCGTTTTTAATTTTTCTCAGAAACACACTCGTCCAAGTGCTCATTAAGAAATGTGAAGCCAGAAGAGAAAGGACCTAGGTTTTGCACGTCTGATTAATCAATTCACACAAGCCAGAGTGCAAACCTAAAATAAATACTCGATTAAAGGCCGGCCACCACCTGTTCGGACAGTGGGATTTTAACCACTTTTCCGACATAAAGCTGGTTTGCATTTTTAATGCGGTTCAGCTTTTTCAGAGTCGAAGTAGAGATATTGTAGTTGCTGGCAATTTCAGAAAGCGTATCGCCAGGCTGGACTTTATAGTGCACATACAACGTTTCACCCCAACGTGGTTTTTCACCATTGTGCTCAACAAAACGGTTTAAACCACGCACAATCGCACTCGCCATTTTGGTCTGGAAACTTGGATCCATCAGCCTACGCGCTTCATGCGGATTGGAAATAAAAGCGGTTTCAACCAACAGCGACGGCATATCGATCGATTTAAGCACCGCAAACTCGGCCGATTGAACTGTATGCTTGTGCATCTTAACGGACTTCTGCATTTCTTTGATCACGCTGCTCGCCAGCTTGCGGCTTGCACGAATATTCGCTTCACGAGTCAAGTCGCTCAAAGCAAACGCCACATCACGATCACGGCCCTGTAACGGAATATCTTGCAGAGAGGCATTTTCACTTTTCGCCAACAGACGAGCCATCACACTGCTGGCTCCGCCTTTCGAAAGGACATACACCGAGCCTCCTCTTACCGAGTGGTCATGAAACGCATCCGCGTGGACGGAGATAAAAATATCGGCGTTGTGTTTTTTGGCAATTTTGACCCGTTCATGCAAGGGAATAAACACATCGCGATCACGAGTCAGCACCGCACTCATACCGGGCTGCTGATCAATCAAGCGTTTCAACTCTTTTGCCATTTGCAGAGTCGCTACTTTTTCATAAACGCGATTAGGGCCTACAGCGCCAACATCCTTACCGCCGTGTCCGGCATCAATCGCCACGATCAATTCCTGCTTCTTAACCAACACGGCACTGTCACGATTCAACAAGGCTTGCGTCGCCGAGTTGCCTTCAATCTCTCGGCTTAAATTCGATTTTTTTACCGATTGATCAATTAACGGTTTTGCTTTTGTTGCCGTCTTGGCCACAATTTGTCCCTGCGGCTTGTTCCTTTTAACACTGGCTGTTTTTGTTCTAGCAGGCTTACCGGCATTGGCACCAACCGGTTGCGTCAAATCAATCACCAAACGCTCCGCCCCTTGGCGATTTTTGCCCAAAGTAAAAAACTCATAATCAAAGTTTTTATGCAGATCTAATACGACTTGTAACCGTTTGGCAGAATCTGAAACGCGGACGCGGTACAGACGGGAATCTTTGAAATACTTATTTTTGAAATCCAGGTGGTTATCGGTTTTAAAGAAGTCCACCACAACCCGAGAAGGATTATTTAGCTTATAAACTTTGAAGTTATGGTTCTGCTTAATATCAAAGACGACTCGGGTTTTATCGACTTTCTGACCGACACGCAAATTAACCAAATCCGCTTTAGACAAAGCAAGCGCACTGTAGCTCAGCAGCGTCAGTGCAAGAATAGTGGTAATCATTTTTCTGGCAAAACTGAGTGATTTCATGACCTATCTCTCAAGTTATTTTTTAAGTTGTTTTTTGTTTACCCAGGTTTAAACAAACAACGTGCCAAAAAAGCGTCAGAAAAACGTCATTGTTCCGTCAAAGCCTCCAAAAGCGCTTTGCCCGCTTCGCTGTAAGCACGCATCAAGAGCCTTCTACCGGGCGTTTCGTGGCTTAGATTCAGCTCCAAATCCGCATTGGGTAAAACCCCCTCTGCTTTTTGCGGCCACTCTACCAAAGCGACATAGTTGCCTGATAAAAGATCCCTAACAGCTAAGTACTCTAACTCTTCGGGATCGCAAAGTCTATATAAATCAAGATGATGTATTGAAAATTTATAATATTTATAACTTTCAACGATAGTATACGTCGGACTTTTGACTTTTTGGCCAGGTAAAAAATGCTGAATAAAGACTCTGGAAAGGAAGGATTTTCCAGCGCCCAAATCCCCTTTTAAATAGATCATCAGGCCGTTTTGGTAGCTTTCCAGCGCCTCACATGCCCTCGCCAATTGCTGTGCAAACGCCGCGGTCTCGGCCTCATCACTTAAAAAGAGTTCCCGTTTTTCACAAACTGTCTTAGAATTTGTCATTATGCAAGCTTCCGATCCCTTTCAAACGGCTGACGTTAAATTGACTGATGCAACCGCCCCTGCCATCCCTCGTCTGCCCGCTCACTTTGGTGAACAGATCAAGCAATGGGGAGAACAGCTCGGATTTGCCGACATCGGCATTACCCACACCAATCTTTCGCATTACGAAGCCGATTATTTTAACTGGATAGGTGACAACTTTCATGGCGAAATGGCGTATATGGCCGCCCATGGCAGCAAACGCACCCGCCCCGCGGAGCTGGTACCCGGAACCACGTCGATTATCAGCGTTCGCTTGAACTATCTCGACCTGAATGCATGCTCTCCTCTACAGCAATTACACCAATCTGAACAGGCCTACGTTTCCCGCTATGCGCTGGGGCGTGACTACCACAAACTGATGCGCAAGCGCTTACAGCAGTTGGCACAAAAAATCGCACAACAGATCGACGGCTTTGTTTATCGGGCGTTTTGCGACAGCGCGCCGGTCCTGGAGCGTCCAATTGCCGAACAGGCCGGCTTGGGATTTATTGGTAAAAACAGCCTGTTAATTCACCCACGTGCCGGTTCGTGGTTTTTTCTCGGCGAACTCTATACCAATCTGCCGCTCCCGGCAGACCCACCTTTTGATAAACAGGGATGCGGCCCTTGTACGGCCTGTATTCAGGAATGCCCCACACAAGCGATTCTGGATAATGGCTTGGTGGATGCACGCCGTTGCATTTCCTATCTGACCATTGAATACTCAGGGTCGATTCCGCTTGAATTTCGCAGCCGGATTGGCAACCGCATTTACGGCTGCGACGACTGTCAATTGGTCTGCCCGTGGAATAAATTCACCCGTCCGACCCAAGAGGCTGATTTTAAACCGCGCCACGAACTTGACCGTTTGGATCTGCTGACACTGTGGCAATGGCAAGAAAGCGATTTTTCGCAGAAGTTTGCCGGCTCTCCGATCCGCCGAATTGGTTATGCGCAATGGAAACGCAATCTGGCCATCGCACTGGGGAATATTCACGGAGAAGTCAGCCTGTTAACCAAGGTTTTACACGCACTTCAGCAGGAAATCGGACAGATCAATGAATTGGTCGACGAACATATCGTTTGGGCACAAAATACTCTAAGAGAGCGGCTAGAAAATAGCCAAAACAGAGTCAATCCAATTCCCGACAGTTCTGATAAGCAGGAGGGGCAGAAACAAAAAACCGCCTCCGCTCCAAAGCCGTTTAAAGCGCCGAAATACTATCTACCCAAATCATCTCAATCTAAAAACGGCCAATAACACGCTCAGCCGTTTTTAAAGCATGTCGAATACCGAACCTTGCGCTGGCAAGAACAGTTTGGCGTACAGGCGCGACGCATAAGTATTGGTCATACCGGCGATATAATCGCAAATCACCCTCTGTTGGGCCTGATCTCCTTCAGCCGCTTGGTATTTGGCGTAAGAGCTCGCCGGCAGCAAGGTATGGGGGTTGGCCCGTAGCGATTTAAACAGGTCGAGTACAATCTGCTGCCCCTTGTACTCCATTCCTTTGACCTCGGCAATGGTGATAACGTTTTTAAACACGAACGCCTTCAACAGATCCAACACCGCCGCTTCGCCTTCCGCTAATTTTGCCTGATAACGCAATAACGGGTGTTCGAAACGGCTATTCTCCGCCATATAGATGCTTTCCACCATAATGCCCACCATCTTGCTGATGGCGTGTTTACGTGCGCGCGAAGAGTCACTGAACAGGCGTTCTGTCATTTCGTCGCCCCACAACGCATAATGCTTGAACACCGGGTTTTCCATAACCTCGGCCTGCCATCGGTCGCGCGAAACCATCTTCATCGCCACCGCATCCTCCAGGTCGTGAATGCCGTAAGCAATGTCATCTGCCAACTCCATAATCGTCGTATCCAATGCCTTGTACTTGGTACGGTCATGGCAACTGCCATCACATGGTGCAAGCTCGGTAAACTGCTGGCGATCCGATTCAGAAAACGGTGCCAACACCCAATCAAAGACCGCCTTTTCCTCTTGATACAAGCCTTTAGGCGGCGACCAGCGGTCCATTTGCAAGGTTCTAAAATCGGTGACTTCCGGCTCCGCCAACTGACGTTGATAGTTTTCATTCGTGGCAATCATTTCATTGTAAAGTGCCGGGTACTTCATCACCCCCAAGGTGGTTCGACGTGACAGATCCAACCCATTGACCGGGGTATACTCACCCAAGCGAGCCAAAATTCTTAGGGTCTGCGCATTGCCCTCAAAGCCACCGTAGTGGCGCATCATGTAATTCAACGCCACCTCACCGCCATGTCCGAAAGGCGGATGCCCCAAATCATGAGCCAGGCAGATCGCTTCAATCAAATAGACTGAAGGCAGCCACGGCAGGTAATCGGCCTCTTTGCCGCCGTTAAGATCATTTGCCAACCCAACAGTCATCAACTGCTCCACCAGTCCGGAACCGATCTGGGCCACCTCCATGGAGTGCGTCAGACGAGTGCGATAAAAGTCCGATTCGCTAAGACCAAAAATCTGGGTTTTGGCTTGCAAACGTCTGAACGAGGCCGAATGAATGACACGCGCACGATCACGTTGGTAGACAATGCGTGCCGGTCTGGAATCTTGTCCATTTAAAAAATCAGTATAGCGTTGCGTCCAGATCGGATGGTGCAGGTATTCCATATCAGGCTCCCGTCAGTCACTGCAGAGAAACAAAAAAGGCTTTTTTATTAAAAAACAACCAAATGCAAACAGCTTGCTATCTTACGCAAACCCCGCCGCGATGCAAGCTCATACCGTTATCACCAAACCAACTTAACCTATTTAAGGGGTAAACGGCTTATTATCTGAGTTGCTTTTCTCGAATCTTCGCCGATAACGTCATCACAAAACAAAAAAGGACCAGGCCTGTTCAGTTTTCGCCCCGTTTTGCCGCCTCTCCCAAGGTCCCCATGGAAAAATGAATGGATTAAGGGGGTATAAAATAAATTTTATGACAGGATGGAAGAGATTGAGTTACGCTTTTACTAATTTTATAAGTTATTTATCGCATTCAAGTTCAACAGTCGTTAAACGAACGTGCAAACAAGAGCAACGGAGTACTTCAATGTCTAAGCATCAGTGCCAACTTATCATCCGCAAAACGCACAAGTTATTCTTTATGCTTTCATTTTCCGTTCTTCTCAGTGCGTGCGGCAACCCCGAACTAGAAGCCTGCATTGATCGCCAAAGCGGTTTATGGGACAGTACCCAAGACGACCCTAAAAAGAACAGCGCCTACTGGACAGCCGTAGCGCGTTGTAAACAAAAATACAAATAGTGCTACTGGTTTCTTAGTATAAAAATGCAGAGTCAGCTCAACCGTACCCTATCCCTGCCGCAAATGGTGCTTTACGGTCTCGGCACCACCATCGGCGCAGGCATCTATGCACTCATTGGAGAGCTGGCCGCAGTTTCCAGTTACCTAGCCCCAACCGCTTTTCTTTTCGCCGCCTTGCTCGCAGGCATGACCGCCATGTCGTTTGCGGAATTTTCCGGAAGATTTCCACAAGCGGCGGGCGCGGCACTCTATGTCAAACAAGGGTTCAATTCGGATGCCCTCTCCACCGGCGTCGGACTCTTGGTGGTACTCGCCGGATTGGTCTCTGCCGCCGCCTTAATGAACGGTTTTATCGGTTATTTAGCCCAATTTATCGAGCTGCAACCCTTTGTCACCATTTTCCTGCTGGTGGCGATCATTGTCGGTTTAGCCGCCTGGGGAATCGCTCAATCCGTATTCATTGCCAGTCTGATCACGCTGATCGAAGTCGGCGGACTGGTTTTAGTCATTGGGGTAAGCTCCCCCAGTCTTAGTCAACTCCCAGAACTCGGTACACACCTGGCACCGAGCCTGTCACTGGATAGCTTATCTCTAATCTATGCTGGCGTGTTGCTCGCTTTTTTTGCCTTTATCGGCTTTGAAGATATGGTTGATGTGGCCGAGGAGATCAAAAACGTCCGCCGCACTCTGCCAATGGCGATTCTCTTGACGCTTGCAATCACCGCTGTTCTCTACATCAGCATCATGCTTCTCGCCCTGCTCTCCTTTACGCCCGAGACGCTCTCTCAGAGCGACGCTCCCTTGGCACTCCTCTATGAACATCACACGGGCCAACCCGCGACCATCATCAGCCTGATTGGGATGTTTGCGATTATTAACGGGGCGTTGATTCAAGTCATTATGGCGTCGCGGGTGCTTTACGGTTTAAGCTGCCGTGGACTGCTTCCTAGTATACTCAGCACGGTTCACCCTAAGAGCCATACTCCACTGCATGCCACGGGCTTAGCGGGGTTAATCGTGTTGACGCTGGCATTGATTGGCGACCTGCCAACCTTAGCCGAAGCCACTTCAATCATCATGCTAAGTGTGTTCACGCTGGTCAATCTCGCATTATGGCGAGTCAAAAAACACCAACCTGCTCCTTATGGCAACTTCAGTGTTCCTCGTTGGGTACCGCTCATGGGGTTTGTAATCAGCGGAGCCTTGGTGTTGTTTAAACTGTTTCAATTCGTAGGAGCCTCTTAATGGTGGCGACAGCACACTCCCCTAAACCGCTATCCATCCTCTTATGGATAGCCATTTACAGCACGGTACTGATTTGGTCAATCATAGCTCCCAAAGACGGATTAACTTGGGTATTGGAGGCCACCCCCGCGCTGATTGCAGCCCTGCTGCTGGCCGCCACCTATCGTCAGTTTCAACTCACACCACTGACTTACCAATTGATTCTGTTCCACTGTTTGATTCTGTTTGTCGGTGCCCATTACACCTATGCTGAAGTCCCGCTGTTTACCGAACTGCAACACTGGCTGGGGACCGCACGCAATGACTATGATAAATTGGGGCATTTTGCCCAAGGAGTTGTGCCTGCGATCGTTGCCCGAGAAATTATCATTCGCCTCCAGGTCATCCGCGGCGAAGCCTGGCAGGCTTTCTTTATCCTCTGCTTTGTACTGGCCGTCAGCGCCACCTATGAATTGCTTGAATGGGCGGCCGCGTTACTTTCCGAAGAGGCCGCCGAAGCATTTCTAGGCACTCAAGGGTATGAGTGGGATACCCAGTCGGATATGTTTTGGGCACTGAGCGGCGCCATTTTTGCCTTGCTCTTTTTAAGCCGACTCCACAATCGTCAACTTGCCGCTCTTCCCCCTTCTAACTAACCTCCCGCTCTTTCATAGAATGGCCGTTTCACTCCGTGGCGTTTTGTGTTTAAATTGAAGCAAGAGAGGGTCTCGATCCCATCGCACAAATGGCTTTTAATGCAGTGATGAGAGAGAATTCGAACCTCATCTGAACAGGCCTGTTGGAAAACAGCGGGCACATCGCCGACAATGACAGGTTTTTAAACGTTAATCAAAAAAGTTTGCAGGAGTCCGACCATGAGCCTAATCAAAAAAATCGTGATGGGGGTCGTTGCGCTGATTCTCTTAACGGTCGCAGCCATTGCTGTGGTGATCGCTACCGTTGATCCTAACGACTACCGTGACGAGATCACCCAGGTGGTGAAAGAGAAAACCGGACGCGACCTGCGGCTCGGGGAAATGGAATTGTCGATTTTCCCGCACCTGGGATTGAAATTACAAAATGCCCAACTAAGCAATGCCCCTGGTTTTGGCGATGCGCCTTTTGTGGCCGTGAAAGAGGTCAACCTCGGGGTTGCGATTCTGCCTCTGCTCAGCAAACAACTTCAAGTCGATACTTTAACCCTGCATGATTTCCGCCTAAACCTTCAGCGTGACAAAACCGGTCACTCCAACTGGGACGACCTGACCGGTGGCGCTGAAACTGAAAAAGAAAAACACGAAAAAGAACGCCATGAAGGCGATCCAATGGAAAAACTCGCCGCACTGAATATCGGTGGCTTGGATATTCGCAACGGTGAAATTTTCTGGCAGGATCAACAAGCAGATCAGACCTTCAAACTCGCCCCGTTCAATCTGACCAGTGGCGCCATTACCTTGGGCGAATTTTTCCATTTGACCCTTCAGGCCAATACCGAAATCACCAATCCGAACCTTAAGACCCAAAGCGAACTGGAAGCGGACATTAAACTGAATGAGAGCGGAAAAATCGAAGTAAAAAACTTAGTGCAAACCACCTTAGTCTCTTCGGACAGCCTGCCGGTAAAAACGTTGAATACCGAACTTAAATTACCAAACTTGACCTTGACTGAAAACCAAGATATGCACCTTAATGACGTAAACCTGACCTATGAATTTACCAGTCAAAAAGACTTCGCTATCCAATCGGCTCAAGGGCTGGCCATCGTTAAAGGCGCCAAATTCGACGGCACCGCCCAACGTTTTGAATCCGGTCCTTTACAACTCAGTGCCGAGCTCAAAGGAGCACAATTGCCAAACGGCCAAGGACAAGTGCAATTTGAAGTTCAGCCGATGCTGGATTTAAAAGCACAAACCGCCGCGTTAAAAGCACTCACGCTACAAGTCCTGAATGTATCCGCCACAGGCGAAGCCAATATTCAAAAACTTTTGGACAAGCCCTCTGTAGACGGTAAATTAAGCATTGCACAAACCAACCTGAGAACACTGCTTAAACAACTGGGCATGGAAAAAGAGGCGCTGAAAAATATGTCCGATCAAAAAACGCTTACCGCCTTCACTGGCGATCTTGCGTTTAAAGCGGATACAGCTCAACAATCCGCCAAACTGACTCAGATACGATTCAAGCTGGACGACAGCGAACTCAAAGGTTCCGCTTCCTTGAAAAACTTCGATCAACCCAATATCGCGTTTGATTTGGCACTCGATAAAATCAATGTTAGCCGCTATCTACCTCCAAAGCAGGAACAGAAAGAGGCTGAAAAACAACCCGCCGCCGAGGATATCCGTTTTGAAATTCCTAAAGAGCCGTTGAGAAAACTCACGCTCAACGGAACCTTCAAAGCGGGTAGCGTAATATATGACAAACTGAATCCAAAAAATATTGTGGCCAAAGTAGAAGGCAAAAACGGCTTAATTCAACTCAGCCCGCTGCAAATGGACATGTTTGAAACCAAGCTTACTGCATCAGCCAAACTCGACGTACGCGGTGATATGGCCAAATATGCCTTTAAAACCGACGCCAAAAATGTTCCGGTTGGCGATGTATTAATCGCCTTTACCGGCAATGATCGTTTAAGCGGAAAAGGAACCGTGAATGCCGATATCACTTCTGCCGGAGAAAAACTCTCACTATTAAAACAAAACCTTAACGGTAAAGCGGCGGTTAACCTTAAAGACGGCGCAATTAAAGGGTTTAATCTGGCGCAGTCGATTCGTCAGGCCAAAGCCAAAATTGCCGGGGAAAAAGCCGCCGGTTCTTCCGAAGAGTTAAAAACCGACTTCAGCTCTCTGGTGGCCGAAGTGGATATCAAAAACGGTGTCGTCGACACCCGTAAACTGCTTGCTCAAGCCCCGTTTATGCGCATTACCGGTGACGGCCAGGTTAACTTGGTCAAGGAAAATCTGGATTATCTGGTCAAAGCCAAAATTGTCGGCAGTGACAAAGGGCAAGGTGGAGAAGAACTCACGGAACTTAATGGATTGACCATTCCGGTCAAGCTTAAAGGGGCTCTGACGGGTCCTAAAGTCTCACTGGATCTTGAATCACTGCTTGAAGCTAAGGCCAAGCAAGAAGTCGAAAAGAAAATCGAAGAGAAAAAAGAAGAAGTCCAGAAAAAATTGGAAGAGGACCTGAAAAGCAATCTGTTGAAAGGGTTCAAATTCTAAAACCTTCTCGGACATCGGCTAAAAAGGAAATAACAAAGTTAATGTCACCTCACCCTCATGCTCCGGTCTACCAAACCGCCCTCATTACCGGTGCCTCTTCAGGCATCGGTAAAGCCACAGCTGAAGTATTGGCGGCTGAAGGTTATAAATTGATTCTGCTTGCCCGCCGCCAAGACCGGTTAGAAGCTTTAAAGTCACAACTGGAAATCGACTGCAATACGCAATGTCATCTTATCGCCTGTGACATTAACGACCATATTCAGCTTAAAGCGGAACTCGACGCTCTTCCCAATGCTTTTAAACCCGTCGACGTGCTCATCAACAATGCAGGATTGGCTCTGGGCTTGAATCCAGCTCACGAAACGGACTGGAACGACTGGCAAACCATGATTGAAACCAACTGTCTCTCACTGGCCTTTTTGACTCGCCAAATCCTACCAGGCCTGGTCAAAGCCAATCACGGTCACATCATCAATGTTGGCTCCATTGCCGGCACCTATCATTACAAAGGAGCCAATGTATATGGCGCCACCAAAGCGTTTGTTGAACAGTTCTCAGTCAATTTGAGAAGCGATTTATTGGGCACGGCGGTACGCGTCACCAATCTTGAACCCGGCCTGCTCAACGACAGTGAATTTTCACTGGTACGCTTTAAAGGCGATGCCCAGCGGGCCGATAAAGTCTATGAAGGCTTGCAACCTCTCAAGGCGGCGGACGTGGCTGAAACCGTGCGCTGGATCTTGCAGCAACCCGCCCATGTAAACATTAATCGCATTGAAATAATGCCGGTGCATCAGGCGCCAGGAGGCCCCACAGTTGCAAAAACACCATTATTAAATACAAATTAAATTCGGACTTATAGGTATCGATAGTTTGTACACAATGACAAAAGTTGTGGTAAATTTGAAACTAAACCAATACAGCCAATTTGAAGATACAGTCAGCTATGAAACAAACAGGTAAAAAGCGCCCTTTATTGCATTATGCTCTCTTCTTTTTTTTAGTTGCTTCACTGTTTTCAGCCTGTAGTTCCAAACAATCCGAGCGTTTGGAAATCATGACCAACTCCTGGATTGGCTTCTCGCCGTTGTTTTACGCCAAAGAGCAAGGTTGGCTTGACCCGCTGAATATCAAACTCTCCAATGTTGTCTCGCTTGGCGAAAACGTGCATATTTATCAAACCGCGCAAAAACACGCTTTTACCGGAACCCAGTATGAATTTCAGCGCGTTTTAAAATCCCAGCCTGATTTGGTGCCAATTATTATGTTTGACCGCTCCAATGGCGGCGACATGGTGATGAGCAACCGCTCAATTGCGGAACTTCAAGCAACGACCGAGACGATTGACGTCTACCTGGAACTCGATACCGTCAATCATTTGGTTTTTAAGGACTTTGTCAAGCAAAATAACCTAAATAGCCGCCAGTTTAATTTCATCAATAAAGATCAGGTCAAAATCGTCTCTTCCATAGAGGAAGATCACAGTGACAAGCCGGCCATTATCGTCACCTATATCCCTTACAACTATGAACTGCAAAAAAAAGGCTTTAATGTCATTACCTCAACCGCCGACAATCTCAACCTGCTGGTGGTTGACGCCCTGTACACGCCAAAGGATGTGTTACTGAAGCATAGAGCACAATTCAAAGGACTGAAAAAAGCCATCGATGATGCCGTTAAGGTACTGAAAACTGATCCTAAAAAATATTATCAAACGGTTAAGCCCTATCTTGAAAATGGTTCTTATGAAGACTTTGAAGCAAGTTTGAACGATATTCTCTGGCTCAATGAAGAGCTGTCTGAACCATTGATCAACAGGCTAAATGAAGCACAGTTTCCGATCAGGGATCTCTTATAAATGTTCGGCATTCAATCCTTTTTACTCTCTTCCATCCTATTTATCATCACGGTCTTTTACAGCGTGTTCTTTTACTATTTTCTGGAAGACCAACAACGTAAAACAGACCTGATTTTGGAGAATATCCGTCACGATCTGTCGGAAAGTGCCTACGTCATCTCTTCGGAAATGGACAGTATTGAAAGGATTAAAAACTTCACCTCTTTTCTAAATCGCAAAGTGGCCAACAACCCGCTTATCGAAGCCATGGCGGTCGCTTACGGCAACCAAATCATTCTCACGACGGATGCCGGCATTACCACACCGCCACCGAGACAGGTGACCATTTCTAAAATCTATGACCTTAAAGCCTCCCAGCTGGTAGAGAAACAAATTTTTGAAACCCATATCCACTTTTTTATACAGGATAAGCCACACGACTTAAGCCTGTTTATCTATCCCGACCAGGCCTACCTCGTCAACTACTTCTCTCAACATCAGCTTAACTTCTTAATTGTTTTTGGCCTGATCCCTCTGATTGTATTTGGTTTGCTGTGGCTCGCACTGAGATATTTCGTGACCAATCCTCTCGAACTGTTGCGCCAGTATGCTTATTATCAGTCGGAAATTCCTTCCAAGTTTAAGATTCGTGAACTCGAATATGTCCGATCTTCCATGGTGCAAACGTTTGATCGACTAGAACAAGAGCGGGATGAGCTCTATCGCCTGGCACGTACTGATGATCTAAGCGGTTTGGCTAACCGTAACCAACTCAATGAGCGGTTGGGCTGGCTCATCTCCGAAGCCTCACATAATCATTCTGAATTCGCCCTGATGTTCTTGGACCTGGATGACTTTAAAAAAGTGAATGACTCTCTAGGCCACGAAGTCGGCGATAAACTCTTAAAAAATGTCGCCGGCCTGATTCAGGATGTCTTAAGAAAATACGACATTATTGCCCGTGTCGGCGGGGATGAATTCGTGGTGGTATTAAGCCATTACAATAACAATCTGGAACTGATTCATATCATTCAACGAGTACTGGAGCGCGTCAAAGAGGTCCACATCGTGGATGGCCATCCGGTTAAGGTGTCGGCCAGTGTCGGGGTGTCTTTTTATCCTAAGGACGGCGTAGATATCACCGACCTGATGAAAAACGCGGATATCGCCATGTACGAGGCAAAAAACTCCGGTAAAAACCAATTTAAATTCTTTACCGAAGAACTGCACCAACAGGTCTTGTCTGAAATCGAATTGGAACACGACATTCGCCACGGCCTTGATCATGGTGAATTCCAACTCTACTACCAACCTAAAATTTCTTTGCGTGATTACAGCATCATTGGTGCAGAAGCCCTGGTACGCTGGAACCACCCCGAAAAAGGGCTCATCCCTCCTGACAAATTCATTCCGGCTGCTGAGAAAAATGGCTTGATGGTCGAACTCGGCTGGTGGATCCTCAAAGAAGCGATTCGCCAGCAGATGGATTGGAAAAAACAGGGCTTGATCGATCTGTCGATTTCGGTCAACCTGTCGGCCGTCCAATTCTTGGATCATCACTTTGACCAGACCTTTAAAGAGCTCATTCAAACGCGTGATTTTGCGCCATCCAAACTCGATATCGAGATTACTGAATCGGTGTTTATTGAACGTTCCCAAGGTAATTTAAACTCGCTGGAACGCATCTCCAGACTGGGCGCGACTATCTCGCTGGATGATTTCGGAACCGGCTACTCATCTCTGGCCTATTTAAAAAGTTTCCCACTCAATACACTGAAAATCGATAAATCCTTTATGGACGACTACGCTTCGGAAACCGGGGCCGCCTTTATCGAAACCATTGTTAAGATTGCACAAACCCTTAAACTGCAAGTGGTCGCGGAAGGTGTCGAAACCCATGACCAACTTGAATACCTCAAGCGCATAGGCTGTGACAGCTATCAAGGTTATTACTGCTCCGCGCCGCTCCCGGCGAAAAAGTTTGAGACGTTTATTCGTGAACGCATTGCTGAAAAATTCTGCCACTGACCTCTAAATTTTTCCCTTCATTACAGAGGTTTTGCTGCGCAGATAAATCCCCCCCTATGTTAAAATACCGCCTATTTAATCCTTTAGTTGCTGTTAAGGTATTGCCGCATAATGAAAACATCCAATTTATTGCTATCCACTACCCGTGAAACTCCCGCCGACGCAGTCGTCATCAGTCACCAATTGATGATTAGAGCCGGTATCATCCGCTCTTTAGCAGGCGGCCTGTATAACTGGTTACCACTCGGGGTTCGTGTACTTCGCAAAGTTGAGGCTATTATCCGTGAAGAAATGAACCGATCAGGAGCTCAGGAAGTACTCATGCCGGTAGTGCAACCATTAGAGCTTTGGGAAGAGTCCGGTCGTGCGGAAGACTACGGCCCGGAACTGCTGCGCTTTAAAGATCGTCATCAGCGTGATTTTGCATTGGGGCCAACACACGAAGAGATCATTACCGACCTGATCCGCCGTGAAATCCGCAGCTACAAACAGCTACCAGCCAATTTCTATCAGATTCAGACCAAGTTCCGTGACGAAATCCGTCCTCGTTTCGGCGTCATGCGGTCGCGTGAATTCATTATGAAAGACGCCTACTCGTTCCATATGGATCGCGAAAGTCTGCAAGAAACTTACAGCGACATGTATGACACCTATAACCGCATCTTTACCCGTTTGGGCTTGGACTTCCGTCCAGTGCAGGCTGATACCGGTTCGATCGGTGGCGAAGGATCACACGAATTTCATGTGCTCGCCGACTCGGGTGAAGATGACATCGCCTTCTCTACCGAATCCGATTATGCAGCGAATGTGGAATTGGCCGAAGCATTGGCGCCACGCGGTGATCGCCCTGCAGCGAGTGAAGAGCTGGCTAAAGTGGCGACACCAGGCAAACACAGCATTGAAGAAGTCTGTGACTTCCTGCAACTGAAGAAAAAGAAGGTTCTCAAAACCCTGTTAGTTAAAGGAGCAACGGAACAGGCACCGGTGGTTGCACTGGTGGTGCGCGGCGACCATGAATTGAACGAAATCAAAGCCGAAAAACTGGACTTGGTTGCGTCACCTTTGGAAATGGCCAGTGACGAGGAGGTTAAAGAGGCCGCTGGCTGCGGTGCCGGCTCCATCGGCCCGGTTGGTTTGACTATTCCCGTGATTGTGGATCGTACCGCTGCGCACTCGGCTGATTTTGTCTGCGGTGCGAATGAAGATGGCTATCACTATACAGGTGCCAACTGGGAGCGCGACGCAACGCCAACCGCCATCGCCGACATCCGTAATGTGGTCAAAGGCGATCCGAGCCCAGATGGACAAGGTAAACTGGAAATCCGTCGCGGTATCGAAGTCGGTCATATCTTCCAGCTGGGTAACAAATATTCTCAGGCTCTCAACGCCACAGTGCAAAACGAAAACAGCCGTTCGCAAATTTTAGAGATGGGGTGTTACGGCATTGGTGTCACCCGTGTGGTGGCCGCGGCCATTGAGCAGAACTACGATGATAAAGGGATTATCTGGCCGGAAGCCATTGCCCCGTTCCAGGTCTGTATCGTTCCAATGCAGATGCATAAATCACCGCGCGTGGCCGAAGTCGCCGAACAACTTTATCAAGAGCTGATGGCCAAAGGGGTTGAGGTGTTGTTGGATGATCGTGCGGAACGTCCAGGCGTTATGTTCTCCGACATGGATCTGATCGGTATTCCGCACCGTATCGTCATCGGTGAGCGTGGACTGGACAACGGCATGTTGGAATATAAACACCGTCGCGATGAAAAATCTCAAGATGTTGCTCAAGAGGGCTTTATCAACTTCTTAATGGAAAAACTAAATGGTTAGTCTCTGCTAATCTTTTTGAAAACAGGGAATTGCCCCCTGTTTTCAAAATTTCATTGACTCTCCAATAAACGCTATTGGATCAAACTTAACACCCTCTCGTGTGATTGATTGACTTGACTAAGCATACTGGTTGCAGCTTGATTTAAAACTTGCCGGCTCGCCAAATTGGCACTTTCCTTAGCGTAATTCGTATCTGTAATCTGACTGAATGTGCCATGTTGTGCAATCGACTTGTTGGTAAGGTTTTGAATCGAAGATTCAACTCTGTTCTGAATCGCCCCCCCAAACAGCCCTATTATTACTTAATGTATCCAGGTGAACGTCAATTCTGTCCAGAGTAGCTTCAGCCTCAACCTGCGTTGTTATAAAAAATGCTCCTGCAATTCCATCTATTACAAAGTCGGCACCAATGATCTTAAAATCGGCCAACGGCACCTCAATTTTATTTTCGTCACCAATATCAGCCCCACCATGAATGGTTAATTTACCAGCTCCATTTAATTCACTTAAAGCTTGACCATTAAATTTCAAGGTATCGCCCACACGCTTTATTTCTTCAGCCAGCTGAGTAACCTCTTCTTGCATTTGGACTCTATTCGTATCACTGTACGTACCCGTCATCGCCTGTAACGACAACTCTCTCATTCTCTGTAACATCGACACTACGTCATCTGCAGCACCATCAAGGGTTTGTAGAACAGCAATGCCGTCATTCAGGTTTCGTAAGGCCTGTTCATCGCCGATCAACTGTGAATTTAGCTTGGTACTGATCGCCAAACCAGCCGCATCATCTGCAGCTTGATTAATACGAACACCGCTTGTCAACTTCTCCTGACTTCCATTTATCGAAAGAGAGTTATGATGCATCATTCTCTGGATATTTAGAGATTGTGAGTTACTAATTTGCATTAAATATCATTTAATAGCTCTTTTGTTACGCTATTAATCGGCAAACATTCATCAAACTTGACCCTATTAATATCAACTATTTTTTAAAAAACTGTACTAACCCCATTAGGCAAAGGAAAAACAATAGTATTGTAAAGATCACTTGGAGCGTTCTCATTATGGCAACGATCTATTCATGATCAACCTACATTCAAAGACTCAAACGGTTTAAACTGAATTCAAGAAAGCGATAACGCCTCGAAGCCATCATGAACAATTCAAACATTTCAAACGCCCCCAAAGTGCTGTTCCTCTCTCACGGCGGCGGCCCCATGCCGTTGCTTGGCGACGTCGGGCATAAAGAGCTGGTCGCAAACCTGAAAACCATGTCAGAAAGGATAGGAAAACCGTCGGCCATGATCGTGATCAGTGCCCACTGGGAAGCTAACTGTCCAATCATCACCAGCGCAGCGCAGCCAACGCTTGTTTACGATTTCAGGGGCTTTCCGCCCGAATCCTACCAAATCGAATACCCCGCTCCAGGCAATCCACTGTTGGCCTCGAAAATCCATGCGTTACTGAATAAATACGGACTGGGTGCCGAGCTGGATGGCCAACGCGGTTTCGACCACGGCCTGTTCGTTCCACTGAAGATTATGTACCCTAAAGCAGATATTCCCTGCGTCCAAGTGTCCTTGGTCAATACTTTGGATCCCAGGCAGCACATTCGAATCGGTCAGGCACTGTCGGAACTCCGGCATGAAAACCTGTTGATCGTCGGATCCGGTTTCACATTCCATAATATGCGCGCTTTTTTCAGTCCACCCGATGTGGAAGTTCAGAACATGAACGAATCGTTTGAAGCCTGGCTCATCGACACCTGTTCCAACAGAGACATTGACGAACAGGAACGTACCCATCGATTCGAAAACTGGCAACAGGCTCCGTTTGCACGCTACTGTCACCCCAGAGAGGAGCACTTGCTGCCACTACATGTCTGTTACGGCGTCTCCCAGCGCGCCTGTTCCCAAGTATTCGAACTTCGTGTTCTGGGTAAAAAAGCCAGTGCCTATATTTGGTAATATACACTAAAGCGACGGATCGAAGCGGCAAACAGAAATTCACTATCGTTTCCGATATTGCCACTTGAAGCGATACATTCATGGGGTATGTAATGCTGTCAAACAAGTTAAGGAAAAGGTCAAAAACCGATCTATTAACCTTGTGCCTTTTGACTGCGCAACCAGATTAATCGATACGCCAAGACATTAATCACAATGACGATAATGCCCATAGCGATGTCCATTTCACGAGTAGAACCTTGTGAAAAGATACGTGTCACCAGATAACGGTCAATAAAACCTCCGTCATAGACGTTTTCCGATCCCGCCGCTTGTCGAAAACGGCTCTCCATCGTTGTCAAAGGGCACGTCCAACCGATCAAGGCAATCAAAGCACCCCACACGGCAGCAGGTACTTGCAACCAGAGCAGCCAAGGCCATCTGAATACGAGAAAGCCTCCAAAAAGTACAAACAGAATGAACGCAAAATGCAGCAATACGATCAGATCGGCCGCCAGTTGATATAACACGATTTTTCCTATCCTCCACCTGCTGGACTATTTCTATTTCTTCAATAACGAATCGATCAATTCCATCGGCAATGGGAAGACGATGGTATTGGAACGCTCATTGGCGATTTCCGTTAGGGTTTGCAGGTAACGCAACTGTAGAGCCTGCGGCTGCTGGGCCAGAATCTGTGCCGCTTCAAACAGTTTTTCCGATGCCTGCATCTCCCCTTCCGCGTGGATGACTTTGGCGCGGCGGGTTCGTTCCGCTTCCGCCTGTTTGGCAATCGCCCGGATCATACTCTCATCCAAATCGACGTGCTTAATTTCCACATTACTGACCTTGATCCCCCAGGCATCGGTCTGCTGATCGAGCACACTTTGAATATCGGCGTTCAAACGGTCGCGCTCGGCCAGCATCTCGTCCAGTTCATGCTGCCCCAGCACCGAACGCAAGGTCGTCTGCGCCAACTGACTGGTCGCTTCGAAAAAGTTTTCCACCTGAATGATCGCCTTATCCGGATGAATCACCCGAAAATAGACCACCGCATTCACATGCACCGACACATTGTCACGGGAAATCACATCCTGACTCGGCACATCCATGACGATGGTGCGCAGATCCACCCGTTCCATCTGCTGAATAATCGGAATGACGATAATGAAGCCGGGGCCCTTCACCTTCCAGAAACGTCCCAATAGAAAAATAACCCCGCGTTCGTACTCGCGCAGGATCTTAATGGCACTGGCGAAAAACAGAATCGCCAGCGTGACGACAATATAAAGCGCATATTCATTCATAACCATTTCCCCTCTGATTTAAACCGGTTCCACCTTTAATGTCAGATTGTGAATCTCGACCACTCTGACTGGCTGGTTTTTATGCAGCGGCACATCGCTCCGTGCCTGCCAATGTTCACCATGGATCAATACATGTCCCTGAAAGCCTATTGCGCCTTCGATCCCTTTAGCAACGAATTCATTGACCGCTTCGCCTTCACTGCCGACCATCTCCTCCGCTCCGCTGACCACTGGCCTTGAGCGTGATTTCAATGCCAAACCGACAATCACCACCAATACCGCCAAGCTAATCACCGAAAAGGTCGCTATCACCGCCCAATCAATGCCGAATCCGGGGGCTTTAGTGTCCATTAAAATCACCGAACCGATGACAAAGGCGGTGACACCGCCTATTCCAAGCACCCCGAAACTGGGTTCAAAGGCCTCCGCAATCATTAAAATAGCGCCCAAAAGAATCAGCCCCATACCGGCATAATTGATCGGCAACAGTTGAAACGCATACAGTGCCAGCAACAGGGAAATCCCGCCAATGGTACCGGGCAGAACGGATCCTGGATTGTAAAACTCCAGAATCAGGCCGTAGATACCGATCAGCATCAAAATATAGGCGACATTCGGATTGGTAATCACACTCAACAGACGGCTGCGCCAATCGGGTGTAAACGCATGCACCGGCACCCCTTGTGTTTTTAACATCACCACTCGATCGTTCAGTGTGATAATACGCCCATCCAATTGACGCAACAGATCGTGCAGATTCTCGGCCACCACATCAATGACATTGAGTTTCAGCGCCTCTTGCGCCGTTAGACTCGCGGCCTCCCGCACCGCTTTTTCGGCCCACTGCGCATTGCGACCGCGCAATTCAGCCAACCCCTGAATATACGCGACTGCATCATTAACCGCCTTCAATTGACTCGGTTCTGCGGCGGCAGGCGCAAACCTCTGCTTGGCCTCAGACTCATGGGGATCAGCGGGCTGCGAGTCGAACACTTTTTCTTGAATGGCTTTAGCCGGATTGGGCATAGACGGCAGAGAAACCGGGGTCGCCGCGCCTAAATTGGTCGCAGGGGCCATGGCGGCAATATGACTGGCATAGAGGATATAGGTTCCGGCGCTGGCCGCTCTGGCCCCACTGGGCGCCACATAAGTGATGACCGGAAGGTTGGCATTAACGATATTTTTGATGATGCCGCGCATGGAAGAATCGAGTCCGCCAGGCGTGTCCATTTGAATCACCACCATCTGGGACTTTTGAGAGGAGACCGTTTGCAGAGCACGTGAAACATAATCCTCCGTTGCCGGACCAATAATGCCCTCAATGCGTAAAAGCGCAATATCGCCTGCGTTAAACGCATCTTCCTGAATACTTTTGGCCAAAGCACTTTGCACCACCAGTGCGGCCAGCGTAGCCAGCACAACAAACCAGACCGTTTGCAAGCGCCTTTGCTTCAGGATTTTCTGCTTCGTCATCTCTGCTCCTTAAGTTGCGCTATCGCATGCAACAACTTTGAACTGATTTGAAACGCCTTTTTCTACTCTACTCCTCTTAGAAAAAAATTTCTAAATAAAATCAATAAATAAAATCAAATATGATCGCTATTTTGAAACCAAAGTTCCAGTTTTAGACAGGCCTGTTCACTTTTAATCGCTGAGCTGGTGACGAACACTCAACCAGAGAGCACCTGCAATCAAGAGCATAAGCGCTTGCGAACACGCCATCAGCCATAAACTGTGGTGGACCAACGGCACCACAAAAGAGGCCACCAGCGCAGCCGTTCCCATCTGCATCAAACTTTGCACTGAAGCCGCCAGGCCGCGCTTACTCGGCAGACAATCCAAGGCCACAATACTCAGCGCCGGATTGGCCAATGCAAACCCAATGGCATAAAATACCAAAGGCCCTACTACCCACCAAACCCTGGGTTGATCAAACCAACTTTCCAGTGCCATATTGCTCACCACGCTAAATAAACCGAACAGCAAGGCCAACGAAATCACCCGGGGCGCCGATAGCTTATGCGCTAGACGGTGCGATCCGAAAGAACCGATCAAGATCCCCGCCACCACCGGCACGAAAAACACCCAGAAATCCTGCTCCTGAAGGTGCAGATGATCAAAGATCAAACTGGTCGAACCGACGACATAGACAAAAAACCCGCCAACCAGCAACCCTTGGGCAACGACCAAACGTAAAAAGTGCGGATGCATCAGACTGTGCCAATAAGATCGGGTGATACTCAGCGGATGGATGGACTGAACGTGCTCCACCTGCTGGGTCTCGCCAATACGTAAATAGAACAGAATTAAAATCAGGCCGGCATAAATGGCGAGAAAATAGAAAACCGAACGCCAGCCACTGTGCACTTCAAGCCAACCGCCAATAATCGGTGCCAATGCCGGGGCCACCGCAAACAGCATCATCACCATCGCCATCGCTTTTTGCGCCTCCTGAGGCGGGAAAGCATCTCGGATCATCGCCCGGCTCGCCACCAGGCTACCGGCCGCCATAACCCCTTGCAAAGCACGCCCGAACAATAGCGTCTCGTAGAAGGGTGCCAAGGCACAGATGACGGTAGCCAGCAAATACCCAAGCAGGCTCCAAAGTACGATCTTGCGCCGTCCCCAACGATCCGACATCGGCCCCAAACTAAGGTCGCCACCGCAAAAGAGCCCAGGTAGATCGCCAATGTCTGCGTCATCAGTTCGCGCGATACCTGCAATTCCTGCTCTATGGCTGGAAACGACGGCAGGTAAGTATCAATCGAAAACGGCGCCATCATACTCACTAGAGAGACAACAATAATCAACAATAATGCCGAAGGGGGTGCCATAACCTGTTTATCCTAAATGACAGCATTGAAAACAAAAATGATATCACCCAAAGCAGCCGTCGGGCACACAATCCATTCACAGCGGACTGTATTGCGTCCCTGGCTGATGCGGTTTTTCTCCTAGCTTACCCGTGGTTTATCGCCTAGGTGCCACTTTCGCGTTGCAATTGGTATACACTAAACTTCACGTGAACCAAAATGAGGGGCAACACCATGCTGATCGGCGTCCCGAAAGAGATCAAAAACAACGAATTCCGCGTCGGCCTGATTCCCGCTAATGTGCATGAACTGGTCAAACAGGGTCACCAGGTCTGGGTGGAAACCCAAGCGGCCAATGGCATCGGCTTCAGCGACGACGATTACCGTCAAGCCGGCGCAAAGATTCTTACCACCGCCAAAGAAATCTATGATGACGCCGAGATGATCGTTAAGGTCAAAGAACCTCAACCCTGCGAATATGCCTGGTTACGCGAAAACCAAATTCTGTTTACCTATCTGCACCTCGCGCCAGATCCTCAACAGACCAACGCGCTGATCGAAAGCAACGCGATCTGCATCGCCTATGAAACCGTTGCAGACGCCTATGGCCGTTTGCCTTTGCTGGCCCCCATGTCCGAAGTGGCCGGACGTCTCTCGATTCAGGTCGGCGCCCACTATCTGCAAAAAATGGACGGCGGCCGTGGCATTCTCCTCGCCGGGGTCACCGGAGTGGAAGCCGCCAAAGTCGTGATCCTCGGCGGCGGAACCGTCGGTCGCAATGCCGTACAAATGGCGATTGGCCTAGGCGCCGATGTCACCGTGCTCGACCGTAACCTTGATGCACTGCGCCGTATTGAAATGCAGTTTGGCAACCGCATCAAAACGGTGTTTTCCACTGCCGATGCACTAAACAACCACCTGCTTGAAGCCGATCTGGTGGTGGGAGCGGTATTGGTTCCCGGGGCGGCCGCGCCCAAACTGGTCACTGCGCAGCAGGTGAAACAGATGAAAGCGGGTTCGGTCATTATCGATGTCGCCATTGATCAAGGCGGCTGCATTGAAACCGCCCATCCAACGACGCACGAACAGCCGATCTATATGGTCGACGAGGTCGTGCATTACTGTGTCACCAATATGCCCGGTACCGTGCCGAGAACCAGCGCGCTTGCGCTCAATCACGCCACCCTGCCCTATATTCTCAAACTGGCTAATCTGGGCTACCCAAAAGCCCTGTTGGAAGACAGCGGATTTATGCAAGGACTCAATGTGTGTTGCGGACAAGTGACCAATCAAAGCGTGGCCGAGAGTCTAAAACTGGACTTTATGCCAGCTGAAGCGGTGCTGAGCTCGTTATGAAATGGCTCCAGAATTGGCTGACGCGTTATCAGCTCCACCACCACCCTGTTCCGCATCACATCTGGCGGATGCTGATACATCAGGCCCCTCTGTTTCATGGGCTGAGCGCGGTTGAAAAAGCGCACCTGCGCGAATTATGTACCCTGTTCCTGCAGAGGAAAAACTTTATCGGCACCCAAGAACTGGCCGTGACCAAAGAGATGACCGTGGCGATCGCCGCACAGGCCTGCCTTCTCACTCTCAAGCGCTCTCTGGATGACTACGGAGGCTGGTCGGATATTGTGGTGTATCCAGCGGCTTTCAAAGTCAATCGCGAGGTTACCGACAGCATCGGACTGGTTTCGCATGAAGACTCTTTTCTGGGAGGAGAGGCCTGGTCAAACGGTCCGGTCATTCTCTCCTGGGAGACCGTCAAAACCGATTTAACAACACCTAGATCGGGACATAACCTCGTGATCCACGAATTTGCGCACAAACTGGATATGCTCAACGGCAAAGCCAACGGTATGCCCCCCCTGCCGGCTGACATGGTGCGTTCCGAGTGGACACGGGCGTTTAGTGAGGGGTATGAAAGCCTGCAGCGGCAAATTGAGCATCGGCAGCGACCGGCCATCAACGCCTATGCCGCCACGGCTCCTGCCGAATTTTTTGCGGTGTGCAGCGAGTACTTTTTTACCACGCCCCGCCATCTACAACACGCTTTTCCGGCGATCTATAAACAATTGGCGCTGTTTTATCGCCAAGATCCGCTAGGTTGATTTTCTTCAGCCGATCCAACCCCGTTCATTCCACCAGATAGTCCATTAAAACCAGATAGAGCTTCTCCAGCACTTTAATGTTTTGCTCGGTGACTTCCCGATCACAATCTGGATGATTCAACGCCTCTTGATTAAGCTGCCACAGCCGTTTACAGGTATGAATGGTGACACGCAGTTCATAAGGGGTGGGATTGCCGGCTTCTGCCCAATCGCCCGGCATCATATCGACTTCCTGATCCCTTTGTTTGGCCTGAAAGTCGTACACCGCGCACGGCGTTTCAGATGAAGCTGTTGAATGAACAGAAGGTTTTTGAGGTAACATCTTAGGTTGCAGTTTTCGCACCGTCGGCATGCCTTTCTCCTTTCGCAGAAACGTGGATTCAACGCTGACTAACAGCGCCGTAAAGACCTTACCTCTGTGTTCCAGTATAAACCAAGTAAACCACTAGGAAATTACTTTTTTTGATGACTCGATCAACTTATCATCTCCTCTTTTTAGACCAGGCCCGTTGAGTTTTTAAAGCTCTGACAAATCCGCTAACAGATAAACCCCGCGTAAAACGCTATAATGAGCATAACCTAAGACAAAGGACACAGAAATGGGCATTCAATGGTATCCGGGACACATGCACAAGGCGCAAAAGGAAGTGCGTGAAATCTTCAATCAGGTCGATGTTTTTATCGAAGTGCTGGATGCGCGCATTCCCTTCAGCAGTGAAAATCCGTTGATTGCCCAGATTCGTAAAGACAAGCCCACCATCAAAATCCTCAACAAAACCGACTTGGCAGACCCAGAGAAAACAGTGGCTTGGCAGGACTATCTTGAACGTGAAAAAAGCGTGAAAACCCTCGCTTTCAACGCCCAACAAACCGACAAACGTGAACAGATCATCAGCCTGATCAAAAAAATGGCACCGGAAAAAGCCGACAGTGTTAAAACCATTCATGCCCTGATTATCGGCATTCCCAATGTCGGCAAATCCACTCTGATCAACAGCATTACCGGACGCACCATTGCCAAAACGGGCAACGAACCGGCCGTCACTAAAAATCAGCAGCGCATCAAGCTGGAAGAGAAAATCACTCTGATCGACACCCCGGGCATGCTCTGGCCGAATATTGAAAATGAGAATAGCGGCTACCGCCTGGCGATCACTGGAGGAATCAAGGAAACCGCCTTTGAATTGCCCGATATCGCCTCCTATGCCGCGGAATACCTGCTTGAAGCCTATCCGGATGCGTTGAAGTCGCGTTTTGATTTGGACGAATTGCCGCTCAGCGACATCGACTTTTTGGAAACCATCGGCCGAAAACGCGGCTGTCTGCGTTCCGGCGGCATGGTCGATCTGGATAAGATTTCTCGCATTCTGATTATGGAATACCGTGACAACAAACTCGGCCCGATCACTTTGGAAACGCCGCAAATGATGGAAACCGAGCTCAAAGAGGTGGAACGTATTCGCCGACAGAAAGAAGAGAAGAAAAAAGCGCGTGAAGCCGAAAAAGCGGCCAGACGCAGCAAACGTAAACGCAATCGTTAATTTCTATCCTGACCAAGATGACCCTTTAATCGACATAACAAGATCACAGGCCTCTCGCTTAAGAGTCACATTCATCTCAATTTATGACAGGCCTGCTTATTTCCCTAAATCGCTCCAAACCGTCCAAATTTGATCCAAATCAAAAAATGTAATTATCATTACACTCATTGCACTTAAAGTACCATGCTCTGCAAAATGGCGTGCTATCATAAATTCAAACACGGCCTTTTTTGGAGTTCGCCATGCCCCACTCTCCTAGTACCGATTCGAAACCTGAAACACGGAATCCATCACCTGAACAAAACTTCAAAGACGAAATTTTGGGTGCCTCGCCAGTTCGTGGCCGAAACAAAGCCATCTGGGTATCAGGCCTGCTCATTTTGCTGCTCGCAATCGGTCTGTGGTTGGCCTGGGAGTACAGCACGCAAGAACGCACGCAATACCGCTATGACCTGGAACAGGTCACGAAAGGAGATCTCACAATTCAGGTTACCGCCACCGGAACGCTCAACCCGCTTGATCAAGTGGATATCAGCTCGGAAACGTCAGGAACGGTTAAAGCCGTTTTGGTGGATGAAAACGATCAGGTCAAACAGGGGCAAGTCCTGCTGAAACTGGACACCACCACGTTGGAAGCCCAAGTCGAACAAGCACGAGCTAACGTCAACGCCGCCCAAGCCCAGCTTAAACAGGCTCAAGTTCAGCATGACGAAGCTCACACCACGTTCCAGCGCAAAGCCGAATTGGAACCTAAAGAGTTTATCTCCAAAGAAGAGGTGAATACCGCACGCTCGGCTTTCCGACAAGCCCAAGCGAACCTGGAGTCAGCGCAAGCGCAACTCGAACAGATGCAGGCAACACTTGCATTACAGCAAGACAAGTTGCGCAAAGCGATCATCGTTTCCCCGCTTGACGGCGTGGTGCTTTCCCGGAAAATAGATCCCGGGCAGACCGTGGCCGCATCCCTCCAGGCTCCGGTTCTGTTTACGCTCGCGCGCACACTGACGCAAATGGAACTGCTGTTAAATATCGATGAGGCCGACATCGGCCAGGTTAAAGAAGGCCAGACCGCCACTTTTACCGTGGATGCCTTTCCCGAAGAGACGTTTCCCGCTACCATCACCAAAGTTCATCTGGCCTCTGAAACGGTGGATGGCGTGGTCACCTACCCCGCCAGATTAAAAGTCGACAACCCCGAACTTAAGTTAAAACCGGGAATGACGTCGACTGCGGACATTACGGTGGCACACATTCACAATGCTCTGCTTGTGCCCAACAGCGCGCTACGCTTTGAATTGCCTAAAGCGTCAAAATCGGGCTCTAGCAGCGTAGTCAGCCAACTGCTGCCACGACGACCAAGAGAAGAAAAAACCGCACACTCAAATCAAAAAGCCGATCATGTCTGGGTTTTGGAAAACGGCGTGCCCAAGCAAATCTCAGTGCAAACCGGCCTCACCGATGGCCTCCATACCGAAATTACCAGTGGGCTAGAGCTTGGTCAAGCGGTCATTATCGATACCCTGGAAGGCCGTACGCCATGACCTCTCAACGTGCGCCCAATCCACCCCCTCTGATCCAGCTGCAATCCGTCACTAAATGCTATGGGAGTGGCGCCGCACGTTCAACCGTACTCAAGAACATTGATCTCACTATCCAGCAAGGTGAGTTTGTCGCCATTATGGGCCATTCCGGTTCAGGCAAATCCACCACTTTGAATATCCTCGGCTGTCTCGACACCCCGACGTCGGGAGCCTATCAATTTGACGGCTTGCACGTCGAAAGCATGACCACCCGCCAGCGTGCCTTGCTGCGTCGTTACTACTTGGGCTTTGTTTTTCAGGGGTTCAATCTGCTTAATCGCACCTCCGCACTGGAAAATGTCGAACTGCCTCTCATCTACCGGGGATTATCGATTAAAGAACGCCGTAATCTAGCTCTACAGGCATTACAAAGTGTGGGCCTGGAAACCTTTACCGATCACACTCCCGGAGAATTGTCAGGAGGCCAGCAACAACGTGTGGCCATTGCACGAGCGATTGTCACCCAACCCAAAGTGCTCTTGGCCGATGAACCCACCGGAAACCTGGACAGCCGCCATTCCCATGAAATCATGCAGATTCTCAGTCAACTTAACCAGGAACAAGGCATTACCATTATCATGGTGACCCACGAAGAAGAGATGGCCGCCTACGCTGACCGACGCATTCTTTTCAAGGATGGGCAAATCGTTAGCCAACAGGGCTATGACCACCAGACGTCAACGGATCAACATCAGATCACGCCGTCAAGGGCAAGCTCCACCTCAATGGAGGACAACGCACCATGATTTGGGACGCTTTTCTTCTTGCCTTGCGCGAAATACGCCGCAACCTACTGCGTTCCTTCTTGACCGTATTAGGCATCGTCATCGGTGTGGCTTCAGTCATTACCATGGTCACTTTAGGCAGTGGCGCAACCCAACAGGTGACCCAGGATGTGGCTAGTCTGGGGTCAAACCTCATTAATATAAGACCCGGCCAACGCATGAGCATGGGAGCGCGCAACACCGCCCCTCTGTTTAAACGCGATGACGCCACCGCATTGCAACGCGATATTCGCGGCGTGAAAGCCGCAGCTCCCATATCCAGTGAAGGGATTACCGCCGTTTATGGTAATCAAAACTGGTCCACCACGGTCTCAGGCACCACGGTTGAATACTTCACCGTACGGGAATGGAAAATCCGTTCTGGGCGCATCTTTACGGCCTCAGAAGAACGCTCCGGTCGTGCGCTGTGCGTCATCGGGGAAACCATCAAAAAAGAGCTGTTTGCTGCCGGCACCGCGCTGGGAAATAAAATTCGTTTTAAAAACATGGCTTGCCAAGTCATCGGCATCCTTGAGGCCAAGGGACAAAGTACGTTTGGTTCCGATCAGGACGATTTGATCATCATGCCATTAAAGACTTTTCAAAGACGTATTAGTGGTAATACCGACATCAATCGTATTCAGGTGGCGATTCAACACGGTTTAGATACGGCACAGTATAAAACCAAAATAGAAAACCTGATGCGTGAACGTCGCCGTCTCTCTGACAACGAAGAGAATGATTTTTCGGTGATGGACATGAAAGAGATCGCCAGCATGCTCAGCAATATCACCGAAGTCCTGACCATGTTGCTCGGTTCCGTGGCGGCGGTGAGTCTTTTGGTCGGCGGTATCGGGATTATGAATATCATGTTGGTGTCGGTGACCGAACGCACGCGAGAAATCGGTATCCGTCTGGCCATCGGCGCGCTCGAAAAAGAGGTGCTGTTGCAGTTCTTGGTAGAGTCGGTGGTACTCTCTACCTTTGGAGGCCTGTTCGGAATCTTTTTGGCGATTGTGGTCTCCTATGGCTTGTCCATCGCCATGGCCATTCCATTTGTACTCAACCTGTGGATTATCCTTCTTGCATTCCTGTTCTCAGCGGTTATTGGCGTCTTTTTCGGCTATTTTCCGGCACGCAAAGCCGCAAGACTGGATCCCATCGTGGCACTCCGTCACGAATAGAATGCATCAAGATGACCAAACTGAATATTCTCTGGTCATATTTTGATTTAAAACAAGTATTTATACGATTCCTGCCCAAACAACGTATTTCACATTGAAAAGGCGCTAACGATTTTCTAAGCTGAAGCCACTGTTTCCAAATTACAAAGCATGGGAGTTGGAGATGCAGGTTCCTATCACTAACCGAGTTGAGGCCGGGCAAACTCTGGCTTCGCTTCTATCTGACTACCAACAACGGCCTGACACCTTGATTCTTGCTCTCCCACGCGGAGGCGTTCCGGTTGCTTTTGAAGTAGCTGATCAACTCAAACTGCCAATGGATCTCATGCTGGTGCGAAAGCTGGGCACGCCTCATTTTCCTGAACTGGCTATGGGTGCGATTGCCAGCGGGGGCGTTCGCGTACTGAATGAACAGGTGATTCGTGCCTATGGCATTGACGACGATGCGATTGATGCGGTTGAACAAAATGAACAACAAGAACTCCAACGCCGCGAAGGCTTATATCGTGGCCAACGTCCCTATCCTGAATTGAAAGAAAAAACCATTATTCTAGTGGATGACGGACTCGCAACCGGCTCTACCATGAAAGCCGCGATTAATGCCGTAAAAGCCCATGGAGCTTCAACTATCGTAGTGGCCGTCCCGGTTGCTCCACCGGATACCGTCCTTGCACTGGAAAAAATGGTCGATCAGGTCATCTGTCCGATACAACCGAGCGGGTTTTCCTCCATTGGACAGTGGTATACAGACTTCAGCCAAGTCAGTGATGCTGAAGTCATGAACCAATTGGCTCAAGCTTGGGAAAACGAAAAATACACGTCACGAAAGCGAACCTGATCATGAACCGTTTACTAAGAGTCGCAGCAATGTCAAACCACCAGCCTTTTGAAGCCGAGCAAACAGTGCTGATTGAAGCCGGAGATGTGCAGTTAGAAGGAATTCTAAACGTCCCCTCACCAACAGAACAAGCCAAGGGATTAGTCGTGTTTGTTCACGGCAGTGGCAGTAGTCGTTTCAGCCCGCGTAATCACTATGTAGCCGACCTCTTAAACCAGGCAGGCCTGGCGACTTTGCTGTTTGATCTCCTGACGCAGGAGGAGAACCGTATTGACACCATGACGCGTGAATTCCGTTTTGATATTGACCTGCTGAGCCGCCGGACCATCGCGACTGTAGATTGGTTGAGCGAACACCCCACTCTGAGCCAACTCTCAATTGGTCTTTTCGGGGCCAGTACCGGAGCCGCGGCCGCACTCAACACGGCTAAAGCCCGCCCGAATGAAGTGGAATGCGTGGTGTCTCGCGGTGGCCGACCGGATCTGGCCATGCCCTCATTACCGGATGTGCTCGCCCCTACGCTTCTAATTGTCGGCAGCTTGGATTGGGAGGTGCTGGAGTTGAATAAACAGGCACAGGAAGCGATGCGTGCGCACTGCGAACTGGTGACAATCGAGGGTGCGACCCATCTATTTGAGGAACCGGGAACTCTGCCAGCCGCGGCAGAAACCGCTAAAAACTGGTTTATAAAACACCTTCAATAGAAACGCTGAAAAAACGCCATTTTTTGGCTGTGCTCATGAATTGTCCGCTTCGCTTAAATACTGCTCCGCTGCAATCAAGGCTTCCTCAGCACTCAGACCTTGGTGCATAAAATCATAAGCGACCTGCTGCCGTTCATTCAGAAAACGATTTTCAAAGTCGGCAATCATCGTCTGCCACGCCTGCTTATCTTCTTCACGATCGGGTGTGTGTACCAGGAGTCTGGCCAACATACTCAGTGCTAAGGTCGTCTCCGACATGGAGCGATATGAAGCAATTAACTGCTCGATAAGCGATTGAATCTCATCCGCTTGAGGAACACTCTGCAACGCTGAGATTTTATTCCGCAGCTCCGTCAAACGCGCCAACCCCTCCTCTTTACCGTCAAGCAACTGAGAAACGGCCAGATTCAACGCCATGCTGGCCTGCTGATAGTCCGCTCGATCCCGGGAAAGCGGGGAGCCCTCTTCAACAAAATGGAATTCCGCAATATCACTGTCACGCATAGAAAGCGCGGCGCTGTTTTCGTCGGTCATCACCAAACGGTGGTGCGCTAACAATTGAGAACTGGTCACATGGGTAATGTGGCAACCACAGATAAAACCGGCAGGCGTTTCATATAGATGCACCACCTCGGCCCCTTCCAAGCAATATACCTCATCTGTCTCCAGATTTTTGATGCGCAAACTCAGCGGCTGTTCTGGAAAAAACAGATCGGCTTCGTTCACACAGAAGCTTAAGCCGGTTAAATTAACGTCATAACCTTCAAAGGGTTCGGTAAAAGCGCTATCTTCATGATCCGTTACCCAGAAGCGGCGACGAAACCGGGAAGATTGTCTCTGCTCATTGTCTTGAATCGATTCGGACACCTGCACTACCTAATTACGATTTGGGTTTAAACCCTAAAGCCAGGCACTCCGCTTCGGGAATCCATCCCAAACAACTGCGCACCTTAAGTGACTGATAGTTGCGCACGATCGGCATAATCGTTAACACCCCCCAGAGAATTTGATACCAGTGCCAGCCAATCGCAGAAGGCTGTGATGCCCACCACACATTATTGACCCCAAAATGCTTCGTTTTAAACAGCAAATGAATGGCTAAACGCCAATATTTCAGGGCATAACGAATTCGTGTGGATAACATATGTGTTCTCCGTCTCCAAGACACTCTAGATGAAAAAATTATTGCGGTTGCAGTTCGATCAGGGGATTGTTCTCTTTAAACACCGTCGAACCCTGCGGAGCATATACCTTCACCACTGTAGCCGCAAACGGTGCCGTAATGCGGTAGTACTTGCCCCAGGCCTGTTGCGTTTTCAACTGTGCTTTTGCCTTAAGCAGCGAGGCTTCGGCGACATCATGAGCCAATTGCGCTGCATCCAGAGTACGCCGCGCGGTCACCGTACGATCAAACAGATCCAACGCCTGTTCCAATTCGATTTTGGCGTCATCCAACTGCAACTTTCTCAGTTTGACTTCAGCTTGCATCGCCTCGATTTTTGCACGATACACCTGTTGATCAATTTCCATCAACAAGGCACCGGCCTTGACCGAATCCCCCTCCTTGGCATTGACCTTGACCACTTGACCGCTAACCAAGGCTCCGATCGTGACATTCTGAGCCATCGCCCACACGGGAAAAACACTGAAAACGCCAACGGCAAGCCATTGCCCGGCAATGCGGCGAAACGGTTTAGTAGCTTTAAACTCAAATACTTTCATGATGGGTTTCCTTGAACTGATTGAGCGGAATCTGATGCAGAGGTTTCAGAATTTAGCTTGGCGGTGGAACTCGTATCGGGGAACACTTCTTTTCCCATTAAGAAGTCCAACTCCGCCCATAACAATGCCTGCTTAAACTGCCAAGCGACGTGGTTGTAATTGGCTTGCGACAGACGCACCATGGAATCACCTAAATCGGTCGCGGTTTCATTCTCATAGAGAGCACGACTGTAGTCGAGGTACAGATCCGCATAATCTCCAAAAATCTGATGTTGTTGACGCTCCGTCGGCAACAATTTGAGCTGAAAATAGAGATCCGCGACTTGGTCTCGTAACTGCTGCTCCAGCAAACGCATGTTTGACTGCAACACCTGCATTTGCGCTTTGGTTTCACTGATTTTCGATGAGCGGCTACCGCCGTCATACAGTGGTACCTTCATATTGAGTCCAATCAACCAGCTGCCTTCACGGATCTCGGGATAACTGGACAATTTACCCGCCCAGGCATCCACATCAAACTCCGGCATTTTAGAGGCCTGATAACTTTGGAGTTCCGATTCCAGCGCCTTGTGCTTTTGCTGCATGGCCAAGATTTGAGGATTGCTCTCCAACACCTGTTGTTGCAATACCTCCAACTGCAATGCCTTCACATCACGCTTGGCGTATCGATCCAAATTCGGGAAGCTTAACTCATCCGGACGCGCTTTCGGCATGCCCATTAAATTCGCCAAATTCAGCCGTGTTTGCAGTTGGTTGAATTCAGAACGTGAGCGTTTCACCAAAATCTTTTGATACTCATTTTCCATTTCCAGATAATCGACGTCGGAAATGCGTTTTAGTTCCAGACGATCTTTTGCCTTATCAAAACTGATATAGGCAACGGCCATCGCTTCGTTATCGATACGGTACTGGAAATCGGACAACAGTGCATTGAAATAACTCTGCATGAGCTTTAATTTAAGCTGCTGCTCCGCTTCCCTGAACAGCTCTGCTTGAGCCGCTTGTTTTGCCTGAACGGATTCAATCAGATGTTGGTTGCGTCCGAAATCATAGAGTTTTTGATTGGCGTGCACCGCTGCAAGGTGAAAATCTTCGTCCTTTTCCGCGTATTCACGCCACGCCAAGCGGCCGACCAAATCCAATTGCGGTCGATCCTGTGCCTGCTGTTGCGTCAGCTGGGATTGCAGCTTCGCTTGTCTGGCCTGTTGCAACATCAACGCCGGATGCTCGGCCAAAGGCAGGGACAAGACATATTCCAAGGTCAACGGATTTGGCAAGCTCGGATTTTGAATCGCTTCGGCCTGAGACGGTTCCGCTTGTGCTTGTGCTTGTGCAGAAGTCGCCAAACAGCAAATACACCCGGCCGAAATCAGTACCAAACGCATGGATCTAACGAGGTTTTTCATACTCAATTCCCGGCTTGGATTACGGTTGGCGCGCAGCTTGTTTCTGCTGACGCTTGTATTTGGTGAACGGCATCTCATTGTAGGCACCATCAATCACATACTGCGCCAACCATTTAAACTCTTCTTTGGTACGCGTCGGACCGGTGTATTTCAGAATCGGCTTACCGTCGAGGTCAAAGATCATCATCACGGGGGTGGCGCGCACACGATACTTTTTCTCCGACATATCTTGTGCGGTCGAAACCGTGCCATCAAAGTCCGTCACCTCATTACTGCCTTCAATATCCACCTCGAACGTCATAAAGTTGTCTTTAAACAGTTTAATCACATCCGGTTCGGTCATGATGGTGCTGCGCATGCGGTGACAAAAAGGACACTCTTCCATATGGAAAAAAATAAAGATGCCTTTCTTGCCGTTTTCTCTGGCAACTTCAAGCTCTTCCTGATAATTACCGAAAGACTCATCGAAAAAACTGCCTGCCTGCGACCAGGCGCTGCCGCTAAAGGCCGACAGGCCTGCCAGGATAAAACTCAACAACCATTTTTTCATAGCGAATATCCTTTTGGAACCAATTCAAAACCGGTAAGGCGATCCTTTAAAACCGCTCTTTATGGTTTCTCTTTTTGCATCTGTTCATAACGCTGCATAAAGGTTTCAAGCATTTTTTGATCCACCATACCCGTACGTGCAGCCACTACCGTACCGTCCGGTGCCACCATATAGGTGGTCGGCAGCCCATTCAGATTTCCAAGAGGGGTCGTCTTGCCATCTATTTTCTGCTTAAAACGAACAACGGGGTAATTGATCATTTGCGATTCTGCAAACGCTTTGACCTTTTGCGGATCATTATCTTCGTAATTTACCCCAATCACAATAGCGTCTTTATCCTTGTGCGCCTCATGGAACATGATCAGATCGGGAATTTCAACCAGACAAGGAGGACACCAAGTCGCCCACAGATTCAATACCACCCATTTGCCTTTGTAGTCTGAAAGCAGGGATGGCTTGCCATCCAGGTCAACCAGTTCAATCGGTTTGCTTGGCGGTTCCGCCATGGCAGCCGTGGCAACGCTCAGTAAAGCCAGAGAAAATAGGACTTTCATTCGCTGCTTGACGTTATGAAATAGACAATTAGAAAGTAAAGTTAATCGTTTAGTCATGTTCGTTAGTTGCATTCTTTCTCACTTAATTTCGTTTATTCGATTTTACTGAACGGATTCGGGTCCGTTCATTCCCTCAGGCATGCCCCAACACTTTTTTAACGAAAGGCAGCGTAAGACGGCGTTTTTCAACCAGGGTTGCTTGTTCGAGCATCTTCAGAACCGCCAGCAACTCTTGAAGATCATTGGAAAACTGTTTAATCAGATAATTACCAACCTCTATCGGCAATTCAAAACCCAGCCGTTTTGCATGACGTTGCAGTGCCATAATGACTTCGTCTTTTTCATTCAAACTGGAGAGTTTGATCGGCAACACGGTCATTAACGCTTTCGTCAATTCCGGCGTCGCTAACGACCAATCGACCACAGAGTGCTCACCTGCCAGAATCACATTGTGTCCCTGCACACTGGATTTGGTCAGCAGATTGGCTAACGCCAATTCCCATTTCGGCTGACCGATAATCAACTCCATATCATCAAGGCATACCAGCGGCGTCTGCTCGAGTCCGATCAAAACGTCAGGAATCAGGGGTAAGGCACTGTCCTGCATCGGCAAGTAGACGCTGGCCTGACCTTTTTCGGTCACATAGCGGCAAGCCGCCTGCAGTAAATGTGTTTTCCCGGCACCGCTTTCGGCATACAGATAAAACGCACTTCCCTTGGGGGCTTTCAAGGCGGACTGCAATGCGTTCAGAGCCACGGCAACCGACTCCTGTTCGGTGACAAAGGTTTCAAAACACGCATCGTCCCGTAAACCGATTTTTAACGGCATCTGCACAAACATTCAACGTCCCTCTTCCTGCATTGTCGCCTCGTACTCTTTTGACAAATCAATCAACTGAGTTTCTGGGCGTTGATTCAACCCAAAAAGCTTCAGATGAATTTCGCCGGTGAGCGCACTTTCAGAAACCAGCTCACTGCCGTCAATACGGCGACATAGCGCTAACAACTGTTCATAACGCCCCTGATACACCACATCAAAATCTGCACGGCTGCCCTCAACCGCCTGCAAAAACACTTGGTGAACAGTCGGTTTTTGTGATTTCAGAAAGGATTCAATCGCTACAATTTGTTCGGCACTCAACAATTGATCGACTTTAACGGTCGCGCTGCCCAGCACGCTAGCACTTTGCCGATAGCCATAAGAATAAAGCGCCATCACACGATCGAACATCGCTTCAAGCATAGCCGCATTGCGCGCGCCCTGACTCGAACCACTTAGCACATCAGAGCCTTTTTGGTCATAAACACGCCATTGTAAATCGTATTGATTAGGTGCAAGACGCTTAAGCTGAAAGGTCAAAAGATACTGGCTGTCATTCGCCAGTAGCCGCTCCTGAGCCTGCTCCGCTGAAAGACCGCCTTCTATCGGATACACCCAGGAGGACTCACGGTGCGGAAATCGCATTGGCAAAGCCAGCAGCTGCGGGTAGCTGCGAAACTCAATATCCGGACGATACCCCAGATTTTCAGGCGTGAGCTTCAGGATCGTTCCCGCTTCCAGATAGGAGCCCATCACCAAGGTTTTAGGACGCTCGGAACGAGGCCAAATAATAATATTTTGGGACTGAAAACGTGACAACAAACGTTGCCGGTCAAACTCAAGCACCAAATTCTGTCCAACCGTCACCCCCTCTTCTTTGCGAGGTTCGAAATGATAACTGCTCAACCATTTTTTGGCCTCTGCAATCAAATCTTGACCTTCAGGACTATGCACCACCGCGTCATCGCCGGTCAGGCGCAAGAGCAAATTGCGCATCCCTTGGCGCATCCGTTGGTTGAGATCGGGATTACCGACAATTTGGCCTTGATCATCCACCTCGGGGTCAAACGCCTCGGTCAAGGTGAACAGCGCTCCCCCCTGTTCAGCATTGATCGCCCCTTGTGCATTTGCAGTGCCAGCAATGACACTCACTCCCAGAATTAAAAGAATTTGAATGAAACTTCTCATATCTGACTCTTAAATTTTCGATACAATATCATAATATTTTTTGTGTAGTCGGTAGAGACTTTTATTAGGAAACTCTGAAACATTCTTTTAACTCGTTTTTTTCACTGAGTTAACCACAATAAACGGCTATTATTTGGGCTTTTAAATCTGCATTAAAAGTAACCGGTAGCCTGATGAGGCTTCAATATTAAGTCAAACACCGCTCAAAATTAACACGGCTAAATGAGCCATAGCAACGGAAGTTAACAACACTATGACTGCAAACACCCAATCAATCAGCTACAAAGACGCCGGTGTCGATATCGATGCGGGAAATGCCCTGGTAGATGCCATTAAACCGATTGCCAAAGCCACCGCGCGACCAGAAGTCAGTGCATCGTTAGGTGGGTTTGGAGCCCTGTTTGAGCTGCCAATGGACAAGTACAAAAACCCTGTTTTGGTATCGGGTACCGATGGTGTGGGCACGAAATTGCGTTTGGCGATTGATAGCGGCAAGCACGATCAGGTGGGAATTGACCTGGTAGCGATGTGCGTTAATGATTTGATTGTTCAGGGTGCTGAGCCATTATTCTTCTTGGATTACTATGCGACTGGCCATTTGGATGTCAATGTCGCCACCGACGTTGTCAAAGGCATTGGTGAAGGCTGTTTGCAGTCAGGTTGTGCCCTAATTGGTGGTGAAACCGCAGAAATGCCAGGCATGTATCCAAAAGGCGATTACGACCTAGCCGGGTTCTGTGTCGGTATTGTGGAAAAATCCGAACTGATTGACGGTACCAAAGTCAAAGCCGGCGATGTCATGCTTGGCTTGGCTTCCAGCGGCCCTCACTCCAACGGTTACTCACTGATCCGTAAGATTCTGGAAGTATCCGGTACCGACCTGAATACCGAAATCGACGGTCAGCCTCTGATTGATGCTCTGATGGCACCAACCCGTATTTACGTTAAGCCACTATTAGAGTTAATGAAGTCGGTCGAAATTCATGCGCTTTCTCACATTACCGGAGGAGGCCTGTTAGAAAACCTGCCACGCGTCATGCCGCAAAACACCATGGCAAAAATCGACACCAACAGCTGGCAACGTCCGGCGGTATTCGACTGGCTGGAAAAAGCCGGTAATGTGGAATATGAAGAGATGCATCGTACCTTTAACTGCGGTATCGGCATGGTGTTGGTTGTCGACCAAAACGACCAGAAAAAGGCGATTGACCTGCTCACCCAAGCGGGTGAAACCGTTTCCGTCATCGGCGAAATCGAATCTTCAGAGCAGGCTGAACCAACGGTCGTGCTTTATAAGGGCTAAGATTTTCAGACTCAATCGGCCATCGGTTAAAAACCAGTGGCCGAGGCAAGAAAAGGCTTGAACCTCTCCTCTATCGGCAAAGAATCATTCAAGCCTCACTTTTACAACCCGGCTTTCCAGCAACATTCGAACACCCAGATATGAAACACCCTCTACGCATTGCCGTACTGATTTCCGGCAACGGTTCCAATTTACAAGCCATCATTGATCATCAGCAGCGGCATGCGGATCTGTATGAGATTGTGTTGGTGCTTTCGAACCGTGCGGATGCCTATGGTCTGCAACGCGCGCAAAACGCCGGAATTGAATGTTGTGTTGTAGAGCACCAGCTCTACGAAGACCGCGTCAGCTTTGATTCTGAACTGCAAAAACAAATTGACCAAAGACAGGTCGACCTTGTGGTGTTGGCTGGGTTTATGCGTATTCTCAGCGATGGCTTTACCGAGCACTATTTGGGCAGAATGCTCAATATCCATCCTTCGCTACTGCCTAAACACCCGGGATTGAACACACATCAAAAAGCCATTGACGCGGGAGACCGCTACCATGGTTTAAGCGTCCATTTCGTCACACCGGAACTGGATGGCGGACCGGTTATTTTGCAAGCCAAAGTGGCGATCGAAGCGCAAGAAGGGGCTGACACCCTGCAGCAGAAAGTGCATCAAAAGGAACACCTTGCTTATCCTTTGGTTATACAATGGTTTGCAGAAGAAAAATTGCGTTTTAAAAACGGCCAGGCCTGGTATCAAAACCAACCGCTTAACGAACCACTACAGCTGGAATCACTTCCTGAAGAGGCCACGGTTCAATAACGCCCCGCCGAAACAATCGGCAAATTGAAAGCCAACGGGCTTAGGTTAGCTTAACGGAGTTTAATATGCACCTTCCTTCCCTCTTTCGGCACATTCAACTCACTTTAATGGCTGTATCCATTCTGGCTCTACCCGATTATGCTTTCGCCAAACCGCTGCCCCAGTTCCAAGCTCGATTTGAAGTCGATGCCTTTGGCATCAAGCTCGGCACCTCGGAGCAGGAACTGAAATGTATAGAAGCCCACTGCACTTTGACGGCTACCGCCAAACCCAGTGGTTTGGCGAGTCTGTTTGTCAACGAACAAACCGAAGAAATCATTCATCTGCAGCAATCGGATACCGATTTTATTTGGCAAAGCTATCAGAAAACCACATTCAAGAAAGGCAACGTCAGCAAAACCGTACGTTTTATTGCCACTGACGACAACCAGGTTCACTACGTCGAGAAAGACCGTTTCTGGCCGCACAATCCCAATGTATTTGACATGGTCTCCATTGCGTATGCCCTGCAATTTTATCTACTGAACCAAAAACCACTCACTGGCTTTCACCTGCAAGATACCGGCAGCCAGGACGCTGTCACCATCCAGGCGTTGAACGGCAAAAGCCGCATCGATCTGGCCGACATGGAAACCACCGTGGAAGCCCAGGGGTTGGCTTTTGAAACTCCAAAAGCCAAAATAAAAATCTGGCTGTTACCTGCATATGACTACTTCCCGGGACGGATTGAGGTTTATAATATTGAAAAAGACAAAACCATCACTTTATTACTAGAAGAACCTCCGAAAACATTATGAAACTGAGCGATCGCGACATTATCCAGCACCTTAAGGTAGGCAAAATAACCATTGACCCCCAACCCAAACCGGAAAAAATCAAAGGCATCAGTGTTGATTTACGCCTGGATAATCGTTTTCGCGTGTTCAATGACCACACCGCCCCATTTATCGATTTGAGCGGACCGCGTGACGAAGTGCAAAAAATCATGGACACCGTCATGGGAGAAGAGATTTTGATTCCGGAAGGGGAAGCCTTCTTCCTGCACCCCGGCGAGTTAGCCTTGGCCGCGACCTATGAATCGGTGACGATTCCGGATGATTTAGTCGGCTGGCTAGACGGGCGTTCCAGCTTGGCGCGTTTGGGGCTTATGGTTCATGTAACGGCGCATCGTATTGACCCAGGCTGGAACGGCCAAATTGTGCTGGAAATTTTTAACAGTGGGAAGCTGCCTTTAGCACTGCGTCCGGGCATGGATATCTGCGCGATTAACTTCGAAACCCTTTCCAGCGCCTCGGTCAAACCGTACAACAAACGCGCCGACGCGAAATACCGTGATCAGCAAGGCCCGATTGCCAGCCGGATCAACCAAGACCAGAAAGACGAAGCTCAGCTCGACCTGCTGGGCGAGTAACCCAGCTTGAATTGAACAGGCCTGTTCACTTAACGCGAACCGGCCTGCTTCCCTTATTGCTCACAGCTCTCTTCAAAATATATCCGGCTCATTTTTACCCGCCCAATTCTCTTTTTACTTTACATTTTACGTTTTTGTCCGATAATTGCCCTTAATTGCACTAATGCCGTTTGACGGTTCAAAAGCCCGTTCAAACCGGGCGAAAAAAGTGGCCTAAAAACCCTCTTCACCCTCAAGTTTTAGGGAATCTAATAGGTAATCCGATATGAACATTGGCTTTATGATTGCTGACTGGGATCAGATCGATCCGACCAAAAACTCCACCATCCTAATTATTCGCGAATGCATTAAGCGCGGCCACAAGGTATCCATCTTGAGCCCGCGAAATTTGACGGTACGCAACAACGTCGCATACGGTTACGTGAAACGCATTGAGCCGATGGATAAAGTACCTGACAACATCGTGCATTTTTACAAGAAGGTCAAATTCAAGCAGGCATTGTCGCCGCTGCACGGATTGGACAGTTTGATGATTCGCCGAGATCCGCCAATTGATCCGATCACGTTCAACTTTTTGGATTCCATCAAGGATGAGTGTGTGATTCTGAACGATATCGACGGGATCCGTAAAGCCAATAACAAGCTTTACACCACGACTTTCAACGATCCGAACAACAGCTTCCTGCCGATCACCTATGTCTCTAAAAACAAGGAATTTATCCGCCAGATCATCGATGAAATGCCTGGCGACAAAGTCATTCTAAAACCGCTGGTCGGCTCCGGCGGCCACGGCGTGATCGTTTTGGAGAAAAATGCCCAGTCGAACATCAACTCGATTCTCGATTTTTATATCCACGGTCAAGGTGACGACAACTACATCATCATTCAAGAGTATATTGAAGGGGCCGAACATGGCGATGTGCGCGTCTTGATGCTAAACGGCAAGTTCATTGGCGCCTACAATCGCAAACCGCCTGAAGGCGATGTGCGCGCCAATATCCAAGTTGGGGGCACCGCGCATAAATACAAAATGACCGATTCTCAAATGGCGGTGTGTCGAAAAATCGGCCCTCGCCTCGCTGCCGACGGTCTCTACTTTGTCGGCGTCGACATGATCGGTGACAAGATTCTGGAAGTAAACGTCCTTAACCCGGGCGGCATCAGCAATATCAACAAACTGGATAAAAAGAAACTGCAAATTCCGGTGGTCGATTTTATTGAAGAAAAGGTTCACGAAAAAGAAGAAAAACGCGCGGAACTGGAATATTTACTGAAACGTTTAAGCGATTTCCGCCAATCCGAACTGTAAAACTCTACCCACCTTTTTGACGAGTGGAGACCGATTCCACTCGTCCATTCACACCATTTAGGACCCCTTGCATGAACTTCAAGAACCAGGCTGTTTCAGTCTTGACCCCGCTGTTAATCGGCTTATTCATCCAGACGGCACAGGCCGAAAATATGGCACCGATGAAGACGCCGCAGATGCAACAAATGATTCATCAGATGCACAAAATGCAGCAATGCCTACAAGAAGTGGATGAAATGGCGCTGCATCGATATGAAGAAAAGATTAATGCATTAGAAAGTGAGCTGCGCCAACTCTGTAAAGCGGGTAAAGAAGCTCAAGCGCAACAGAAAGCGATGGCATTTGCACATGAACTGGATGCGTCGCAAACCTTTCAACAAATTGAGGCATGCAGTGCGGAAATGCGCCACAGCGGTTTTATGCCGCCGGCCCCTCTGACGTTGGAAAACATCGCTCAGGATCAAGACGACCCCATTTGTCGTCACTACCGCTGAACAGGCGTGGCATTGACATCACCAGGCCTGCTTAGTTTTCAACCGGCCCGGTGGTGAATAATCAGCGCCCTATTCGGTCGGTCTCAAAAACAATTGATAGCCCGGGTTATCCTGCTCGTTAGCGTAGCGGTAACCTAGATTCTTCAGATAAACTTCAAAGTCGGCACTCTGTTCAGGCGGAACCTGTACTCCCACCAAGACGCGTCCGTAAGCGGCGCCGTGGTTCCGGTAATGGAACAAGCTGATATTCCACTCTTCGCTCATTTGCGTCAAAAATTGCAACAAGGCCCCCGGTCTTTCCGGAAATTCAAAACGGTACAGCAATTCATTGTGAACCCCTTTAGCGTGCCCACCGACCATATAGCGTAAGTGTAGCTTGGCCATTTCATTGTCAGTCATGTCTTCAACCGCATAGCCATGCTCAACCAACTGCGTCTTGATTGCCTGACGTTCCGCCTGTCCGCCTTCGGTACGCACCCCGACAAACACCACCGCACTGTTTGGATCGGAGTATCGGTAGTTGAATTCGGTAATGGCGCGACGACCGCCCAACAACTCGCAAAACTGTTTGAAGCTTCCCGGCTGCTCGGAAATGGTCACTGCAAAAATCGCTTCACGCTTTTCACCGAGTTCCGTACGCTCGGAAATATGACGCAAACGGTCAAAATTCATGTTGGCGCCGCTGACAATTGCCGCCATTTCCAAGCCGGAAACCCCGTACTTCTCAACAAACCTCTTCATTCCGGCCAAAGCGACCGCACCGGCCGGTTCGGCGATCGCACGGGTGTCTTCAAAAATGTCTTTGACCGCAGCACAGATTTCATCGGTCTTGACCGTGATCATCTCATCCACACAACTCTGCGCGATACGGAACGGGATCTCACCTACCTGAGCAACGGCCACGCCATCGGCGAAAATCCCAACCTGATCAAGCACGACACGCTCACCCGCTTCCAAAGCTCGCGTCATACAGGCCGCATCTTCCGGTTCCACGCCGATAATACGTGTCTGCGGAGAGACCTGTTTAATCACCGACGCGATCCCGGAAATGAGTCCGCCGCCGCCAACAGCAATAAAAATGACATCAAATGGGTGGGAGTGCTGACGCAACATTTCCAACGCGATCGTTCCTTGCCCGGCAATCACATCCAAATCATCATAAGGATGCACAAAAGTCAGACGCTGCTCTTCAGACAATTTTTTGGCAAAGGCCGAAGCTTCGTCATAGGTGTCGCCGTGCAGTTCAACATGACCGCCCAGGTTACGCACCGCATTGACTTTAATCGGTGGCGTGGTTCTAGGCATGACAATCGTGGCCTTAATGCCCATTTTACTGGCCGCCAACGCCACACCCTGGGCATGATTACCCGCTGAAGCAGCAATCACTCCGGCCGCCTTCTGCTCTTCGCTCAAATGCACCATCCGGTTATAGGCGCCGCGCAACTTAAATGAGAAAACCGGTTGCAGATCTTCACGCTTTAACCAAACCTGATTCTGTAAGCGTTTTGACAGCAAAGGGGCTTTCTCTAAAGGCGTCTGTTCCGCCACATCATAAACGGGAACGGTGAGCACACGGCGCAAAATTTCTTCTGGCATCAATTCTTCTCTATCCATCTTGTGCCCCCTTAATACAAAGGGGTTAACGGCAATAATTATTGGAAACTGCGGGCCATTATAACACTGCTATTCAACCCTGCTCACCCATCTCAAGAGTTACTGAAATAACCCAGTAAAGCTTTGGCAGGGAAATTTTATTTTCGATCAAAAAATTGAGCGCCATTAAGTAACCATACTTTCTCAATACTTTATATAGACTCCCTCAATTTTGTCGTTTTTCCATTCAATCTATCTCAAGGATTGTATTCAAAAGGATTCCGTAAAATACGCAGCAAATAACAACAATACAAAGATATTTTAAGGCTAAAGGATTTCCCCTATGTTCCCTCGTAAAAAACTGGCTGTGGCCATTTTAACTTCTTTTGGAGCCCCTTCCCTTGCACTGGCAACCGAAATTGCCCCGATCACAGTAAGCGAAGAGCGCTTAACCGCTTCGGAAACGGTAGAAAAAGAAGAACTGATCCAAACCGGTAATACCGAAACCGGACAAGTACTACGTCAACTCAATGGCGTTGATGCAGTGCGCATGGGGGGACATGGGCTTGACGTGGTGATTCGCGGCCAGCAAAACACGCAAATCAATGTGATTCTGGACGGTGCCGAAATCGCCGGAGGCTGCCCAAATCGCATGGACCCTCCGACCTCTTACGCTGACATCAACAGCTATGATGAAGTGACGGTGATCAAGGGAGTGCAAACCCTGGAGCACGGAGCTGGCGGAACCGGCGGGACGGTCATTTTTGAGCGTTCCTCTCCTACTTTCGAAGACGGCAAACCTTTGAATGGTGAGATCAGTGCCGCAACGGCATCAAACGGCTTAACACAAGACCTTAACGCTAAGGTAGAGGCTGGCAGCGACAAGTTCTATGTCGTCCTGCAGGGTTCAAAAAAATCGGCCGAAAACTATGAAGACGGCAATGGAGACGAAGTGCGCTCCAGTTACGAAAGCCAACAAGGTCATATCGATTTAGGCTGGCGCCCGGATGCCAATAACGAATTCAAATTCTCTTACGAGACCAGCCGTACTGAAGACGCACTGTATGAAGATGCGATGATGGATGCCCCGCTGTCTGACGGCGAAATCAAGCGCCTAAGCTATCAAGGCAAAAACCTGGCGAAAAACCTTCAAGCGCTTGAAGTGGAAATCTATCAATCCACGGTTGAGCACGTCATGAACAACTTCGAACTCAGGGAACCGCCGATTAAAATGGGAATGCCAATGCGCATGGAAACCCTGTCGGATACGGAAACCACGGGAGGCAAAATCAAATTGACCAGTCAGTTTGGTCATACCTCTTTGGACTATGGTGTGATTCTGCAGTCGGAAGTTAAGAATGCGACCCTTTACAACCGCAACAACGATCTTTCAGCCCACTTGATGTGGCCGGATGTATTGACCGAACAGAACAGTGTGTTTGCTGAAAGCACTTCGTTATTCAAAGATAACCAGAAAGTGATTCTTGGCCTACGCTATGACCAAGTCACCGCAGAGGCGCGTAAAGCGGACGTTAAACCCGACAACCCGGATTCTCCGACAGCCATTGCACTTTACACCATGAATTACGCCGACTACTCTGGCGATACGAAAGTGCAAGAAGGCAATTGGAACCTATTGGCCCGTTATGAACGAGGTTACGATAACGGGCTTAACAGTCATATCGGTATCAGCCGTACTACGCGTACTGCCGACGCAACCGAACGCTTTATCAACAAAGGCAATTGGATCGGTAACCCAGACCTGAACCCTGAAGTTCACAAACAATTGGATGCCGGAATCAGCCAAAGCACACAAAACTATCAATGGAGCGTGAGCGCCTTCTACGACCAGGTGGATGACTATATTCTAAGAACCAAAGACGCCAGCGGTACGAAAGTGATTTACCTTAACAAGGACGCCGCGCTCTACGGACTGGAAATGGCGGCCACTTATTTTGCCAACGACCATGTCAGAACCGGTCTTAATGTTGCGTTGACGCGTGGCGACAACACCACTGACAAAGACAACCTTGCGGGCATGACCCCTTTATCGGGTAATGTGTTTGCCGAGTACTACACCGCCAACCTGTACGCAGGTGGTCGTTTTAACTTTGCGACAGAGCAGGATTCGGTTTACGACGTGATTGGCGAAACCGAAACGCCAGCCTGGAGCACCGTGGATCTGTATGCGGGCTACCATGTCAATAAAACCTTTACACTGTCGGCCGGTGTCGATAATCTGTTTGACCATGCTTACTACAGCCACATTAACCGTTACGACCCAACCCAAGGTGATATTTACAAAACCTACGAACCCGGTCGTAATGTCTGGGCCCGTGTCTCAGCACAGTTTTAATCTAAAGCGACCCGGTTAACCTCAACACCGCCTGTGGAATTTTCCTACGGCGGTTTTTGAGTTTAAAATTCGGGTAAAACGGACGAAGATCACGTCCACTAAAGGTGACTTATGAAAACCAAAACCATTCTCGGCATAGTCCTGCTTGGTGCCTTGATCGGTGCGGCCTTGTTTCTGATTCCAGGCAAACTGAATCATCATGCGGAACAGCGGGCCAAACTGATTAGTGAGAATGAACCGCAAGGCGGTGACTTCACCTTGACCGCTGTAGATGGTCAACACTCACTAAGCGACTTTAAGAGCAAACTGGTACTGATCTATTTCGGTTACACCTATTGTCCGGATATTTGCCCGACCAACCTTGGAAACCTATCGGTTGCGTATCGTCAGCTAACACCTTCCGAAAAACAGCAACTGCAAATCCTGTTTATTTCCGTTGATCCGGAACGAGATACTCCGGCCAGACTCAAGCAGTATGCCGACTATTTTGAGGCCAACATTCTGGGCTTAACCGGCAAACCGGAACAGTTAGCTGAAATCGCCCAACGCTATGGTGTGGTCTACGCCAAGGTTGACGATCCCAATAACGGCACCAATTATGCAGTGGACCATTCCGCCTTTACCTACGTGGTGGATCAACAAGGACGCTTACAAACTCAGTTGCCGCATGCCACCCGCCCTGATCAGTTTGTAAAAACCATTCGTCACTATTTAAACAAGGTTGCACCCAACACGAATGAATAATCGTTAAACAACCAGGCCTGGTTACTTTTTTAATTTTCAAACCCAAAAGGAATCGATAATGTCTCTAAAAACTCATTTGAGCGCTCTTATTTTTGGCGGCCTGACCGCCTTGTCTGCTTTTAGTGCACAAGCCGATCAGGCAGAACACATTGATGTCAGCAACGCTTATGCTCGCGAAGTGCCTCCAGGCGCTCCAGCCAGCGCGAGCTTTATGACACTGGACAACCTCAGTGACGAAGAAATTAAGATTGTTGCCGCCGATTCAGACGTGGCCAAAGTAGTCGAATTGCATACCCACACTAACGACAACGGGGTGATGCGCATGCGTCAGATTCCAGCGATCAGCATTCCCGCTAACGGCCAAACCGTATTAAAGCCAGGTGGACTGCACATTATGTTGATCGGCCCAAAACAACCGTTGAAAAACGGACAAACCGTCAGCGTGGACTTGAAATTCGAAGATGGTAGCCATAAAACGGTCTCGATGCCGGTAAAATCTCTAAAAGGCATGGGCACGATGCAACATATGCATTAATCGGAGTTTAAGGGAAAAACACGCCAATTTTTCCAGCAAACCCTTGACTCTTTCTTAGGCATTTTCGCCCCTGGCGGCAAAAACTGGATTTTTGCCTCCAAAACGCGTTAGACTATGAGGCCTTTTCGGCTTCACATAACCGAAAACCATAATAAAAATAGGTAGTTAGATGAAAAAGTTCGTACATCATACTGGTTTGGGCGTAATGATTTCCGCCCTCTGTTTTGGCAGTGTTCAAGCAAGCGAAACCGATCTGCACAAAATGAACAGCTTGGATCTGTGTGTCGCCTACTCCACCCTAGAAACGGAAGCGGACAAACAGGCCTATTTTAAAGAACTTGATCAACGTGGCCAGCTCAGCCATCAAGACCACGCACGTTTGGCGAAAAAAGAAGTCGGCACCAGCTCGACCATGTGCGGCATGTATATGGCACTGGGCAAACCCCTGGCGGAACAATCTCGTCAGATCCGCCCGATGACCTTTAAGGCCGTTCACGTCTATCCGGATATGTACTATGTATCACAGTCCGGCATGATTGTCGCCGCTTACGAACGCAAAGAAGGCACGATGCCGCCAAAACTGGTGGCAGACAAGCCGCAAGTGGAAGCCCCACCGGTTTTATATAGCCACCCTAAATAATCTCGATTCGTTTCCTACCTGATTAACAGGCCTGTTCGCCTTGGTGAGCGGCCTGAATTCATTGTCTCCCTCCGGCGCTATACAACGGACCGTAGATTGATTACAATTACCGGTCAGAAAAAAATCAATACCAAATAATAAGACAGAGAAGAGAATGTCATGACACAAGATGAATTGAAACAAAAAGTTGCCCAAGCTGCGATCGAATACGTGGTTCCAGATACCATTATCGGTGTCGGCACAGGTTCAACCGCCAACTTCTTTATTGATGAACTGGCCAAAATCAAAGGATCGATCGAAGGCGCGGTTGCAAGCTCAGAAGCGACGGCAGAACGTCTGAAAGGTCATGGTATCCCGGTTTTGGATCTGAACAGTGTCGCGGAAATATCGGTTTACATTGACGGCGCTGACGAAGCGGATCCGGGCCTGCACTTAGTCAAAGGCGGTGGTGGTGCGCTAACGCGTGAAAAAATCGTATTAGCCGTCGCGAAAAAGTTCGTCTGCATTGCCGACGAAAGTAAAAAAGTCGACGTATTGGGGAAATTCCCTCTGCCGATCGAAGTCATTCCTATGGCCCGTAGCTATGTCGCACGTGAAGTGGTTAAGCGTTTCGGTGGTGAGCCGGTATTACGTGAAGGGTTTACGACCGACAACGGCAATGTCATCTTGGATATTCATGGTTTGGAAATCACCGACCCGGTTGCGATGGAAACGGAATTGAACAGCATTGTCGGCGTGGTGACTAACGGTTTGTTCGCGGCCCGCAAAGCCGATGTATTCCTATGCGGCACACTTAATGGCGTGGAAACGATTACCGCAGAGTAATTTCGGGGGAATCCCCCACAAAAAGTGAACAGGCCTGGTAAGCGGCCTGTTACATTGGCCGCATTCCAGGATGCTAAAGCGCGGTCTTTTTTACCCGTTTTTCTATTTATTCGATTCGGTTTATTCAAACCTAATAAATAAGCGAATACCACTCATGAATAATCTCGGCAGCAAACTTTTTGGCTTATTGGTCATTGTCCTTCTGGGCGCCCTGCTTTACTTTACCGTCTTCTCTGACGGCCTCGGTAAAGCCCCGGATGTTACCGTCAAGAACCCCCAAGGACAAAGCATCAATCTGAGCCAACCGAAAAAACCGGTATTGGTTAATTTTTGGGCCACCTCCTGTCCCGGCTGCATTGCAGAAATGCCCCACCTGGCACAAATGAAAAACGCCCTTGGTGACCGTTTCGAACTGGTGGCCGTTTCCATGCAATATGACCCGGCCGACCAGGTACAAAAGTTTATTGAAACCAACCCTTATCCGTTTATTTTTGTCAAAGACAGTGACGGTAAAATTGCCCAGGCATTTGGCGAAGTATTGTTGACTCCAACCAGTTTCCTGATCGCTCCCAACGGCAATATCGTCTACCGCCAGGTGGGTGAAGTTCAGTTTGACCTGGTGACCGAGCGCATCAAACAAATGAGCCCGCAACTTTAGGCGTTGCCTCTTATCCCGATAAAAGCATAAAGGAATCCCAATGAGCAGATCCCACGACCTATTCCAAGCCGCCCAGCAACACATTCCGGGCGGCGTAAATTCGCCAGTGCGTGCTTTTAAAGGCGTCGGCGGCGATCCGGTCTTTTTCAAATCCGCCAAAGGCGCCTATCTGGTTGATGAGGACGACAACAGTTATATCGACTATGTCGCGTCTTGGGGTCCGGCCATTTTAGGTCACGCTCATCCTGAAGTGATTAAAGCGGTACAGGAAAAAGCGGAATCCGGGCTTTCTTTCGGGGCGCCAACTCAAATCGAAACCACCATGGCAGATTTGGTTTGCGACTTGATTCCATCCATGGATATGGTACGTATGGTAAGCTCGGGTACCGAGGCGACCATGACCGCGATTCGTTTGGCACGCGGCTATACCGGACGCGACAAAATCGTGAAGTTCGAGGGATGTTACCACGGTCACTCTGATTCGTTGCTGGTTAAAGCCGGTTCCGGTGCACTGACATTGGGCGTGCCTTCTTCACCGGGTGTACCGGCCGCACTGGCCGAAGAAACCCTGACTCTGACTCACAACGATGCCGACGAAGTACGCAAAGTATTTGCTGAAATCGGCGATCAAATCGCCTGCATCATCGTCGAACCGGTTGCTGGCAACATGAACTGCATTCCGCCGGAAGACGGTTTCCTGCAAACCCTGCGTGAAGTATGCGATGAGCATGGCAGCGTCCTCATTTTCGATGAAGTGATGTGCGGTTTTCGTGTGGGTCTGCAGGGCGCGCAAGGCCGTTACCAGGTCACCCCGGACCTGACCACCTTCGGTAAGGTCATCGGCGGCGGCATGCCGGTGGGGGCCTTCGGCGGAAAACGCGAAGTCATGGAACACATCGCCCCACTGGGTCCAGTCTATCAGGCGGGGACTTTGTCGGGGAACCCGATTGCGATGGCGGCGGGACTGAAAACGTTGGAACTGATCAGCGAACCCGGTTTCTTTGAAGCGCTGGAAGCCAAAACCACACGCCTGGTTGAAGGCTTACAGGCGGCGGCAGACGAAGCCGGCATTCCATTCACCACCAACCAGGTCGGCGCCATGTTCGGCTTTTTCTTCAGTGAAGAGAAAAACATCCGTCGTTACGCACAAGTGGCAAAAGGAGATATGGAGCGCTTTAAGGCCTTCTACCATGGAATGTTGGATGAAGGGGTTTATCTAGCGCCTTCGGCTTTTGAAGCCGGCTTTGTCTCCGCTGCGCATACCGATGCCGATATCGATGCCACCATCGAAGCCGCACGTCGTGTCATGGCCAAGCTCTGATCGCTTGTAACTGACAGAGTAAGGAACAAGGCGCTTTCTAAGCGCCTTTTTAATTGGTATTGTCTGACTGCTTTTCCGACCCGCTGTTATATGAAACACACACCTGAACAAATCGTCTGCCTTTTCAACAACCTATTCCTCCCCACTTACAACACCGAACTGATTTGTTGCGAGGAAGAACCGATTTATCGCCCAGCGGATGCCTCCCATCCACACCACCGCATTATCTTTGCCCACGGCTTTTTTGCCAGTGCGCTGCACGAAATCGCTCACTGGTGCGTCGCCGGCAAAGAACGGCGTCTGCTGGAAGATTTCGGCTATTGGTATGAACCGGACGGACGCAGCGCCGAACGTCAGGCAGAATTTGAAAGGGTTGAGGTCAAACCACAGGCTCTGGAGTGGATCTTCTCTCAATCCGCCAACTTCCGCTTTCATTTCAGCGCCGACAATCTGGCGCTGAATAACCAGCCATCTGCACACTTTAAACAGGCGGTCTTAGAACAGGTGCACGATTACCTGACCACCGGCCTGCCCAAACGCGCCCAAATGTGGTCAGAGGCTCTGATTGCCCATTACCGCCCTCAAAAACCGCTTAAAATTCAAGAATTTAACCAGCTTCCTGATTAGTACCCCTGCCTAGAACCTTAAGCCGAATGGCTCGGCCATCACACTCCAAATCCTAAGCGATTAGGGTGGTATTTGAATTTCATCCCTGCTAAGCTAAATCCGAAGAATTCGCGAATGGTTTCCATACGGAAACGGCAATTCCATTTCCTAGCCACTTGCAACGCAGCAATGGTCTTTGCCGGCCTTGCGGTTTTTGGAATGATCGAACCATGGAGAAGAGTGTCATGACAAGCATCAATATTGGCATCACCGAAGAGCACCGTCTCAAAATCGCCGAAGGACTTAAGCGTCTATTGGCCGATTCCTATACCCTTTACGTACAAACCCATAACTTTCATTGGAATGTGACCGGTCCGCAATTCCGTGAGCTCCATCTGATGTTTGAAGAGCACTATACCGAACTGGCCGTTGCAGTGGATGATATTGCCGAGCGCATTCGCACATTGGATGTCGCCGCACCCGGTACTTTTAAGGAATTTGAACGTTTAAGTGCGATCAAACAGGCCGAAGGGGTTCCTCCCGCTACTGAAATGGTGGACCTGCTGACCGAAGCACATGAACAGGTGATTCGCACTTGCCGTGAAGTGCTAAAACTGGCCCAAGAAGGTGAAGACGAATCGACCACGGCCCTGGTTTCGGATCGCATGCGCGTCCATGAAAAGACCGCATGGATGTTGCGTGCAACTCGCAAATAATCGCATCTAACCGAACTAAGGCAAGGCAGCGATCAGCACTTCCCTTGCCTCACAAATGGCTCGGAAACGTTGCGCATCTCCCCCTTTATCGGGGTGGTGACGCTGACAGAGGTGGCGGAATCGCACATTGACGCTTTCAGCGCTAACCGCTTCCTCTTGTGACAGATCGAGGGTATTCAAGGCTTGCTGAATCGATTGTTCACGGCTTCGCCCGTTCACCTCAAAACGTCCTTTGTCATCCATACGTTCCCAAAACGCATCCAAAAGCGCAATCACATCCGCTTGCTGAGTGTTTAAAAACTCATCATAATCCAGATAATAGCTTTTTAACGGATCTTGTTGGATCAGGCCTGCCGTGTGTTGGGATGCCTCTGCATTCGCTTCGCTTTCTGCCCCCTCCCTCTTATCGGTTTCAGATTGCAAATAAATACCCAAAGTATGAATGTGCAATCGGCCTTGTCCCGCTTTCAGCCACTGATCCTGCAAACGGTAAAGTACATGAAACAACAAGAAGTGGGAACGAAACATCTCCAGAGAATCCAAATTGGGAGTAAACTCAGGAAAGATCCTATCTGCAACTACCTGCTCTTCATCCTGCCCACTTAAAACCTTCATTAACTGGTATTCTGTCCAGCGCCTACCGGACCCTAACAGTTGCCACAAACTGTCTTCAAGCTGCGGTGAAATGGGTGGCAGAGGGTTTTGAGACACAGCGTTTCCTTTGTGTTAATTCATTTTTTTCTTTGGGAGGTTCGTTTTGGCGGCTTAATCATCCATATAATCCAACCGACCAGAAGCATCAGCAGAACAATTTCTAACAACGCCCACATTGTTAGGCGTCCTGCAAAGCGGCCAATAGCTTCTGATGAATGCCGCCAAAGCCGCCGTTGCTCATAATCACCACGGTGTCATTCGGTTGCAGCTGCGCCAACAAATCGGCTAACAAGGCGTCATAACTGTCCGAGATCGTCAGTGGCGCTTTGAATGCATCGGTTGGCAATTGCCAATTCCAGTCCGGGTCAATAAAGGCAAACACCGCATCCGCCTGGTCAAACGCAGCGGGTAACGTTTGTGCATGCACCCCCATCCGCATCGTATTGGAACGGGGTTCAAATACCGCGACTAACCGGCCAGGCCTGCTGAGTTTATGCAGCCGGTTTTTAACCCCTTCAAGCGTGGTGGCGATGGCGGTAGGATGATGGGCAAAATCGTCAAAAATCTGAATCTCTTTGGCCTCGCCAATCAAGGTCATTCGGCGACGAATGCCTTTAAACTCCGACAATGCTTCCACCGCAGTGCGCGCCGGCACGCCGCAATGTACCGCAGCCGCGACCGCACTCAAGGCGTTGCGCACATTGTGCAAACCGGTTAAATCCCACTGTACACGCCCTAAACAGCTGCCCTGAAATCGCACCTCAAATTCCGAACCATCGGCTTCATACAAATGATAACTCCATTCGGCGGACGAACCCTGCTTTTCAATCGGCGTCCAACAGCCTTTTTCAATCACTTCGTTCAAATTAGCTTCGTCATTTGGCATCACAATCAAACCATTGCCCGGCACCGTGCGCACCAGATGATGGAACTGTTTTTGAATATCGGCAACCGAATCAAAAATATCGGCATGGTCAAACTCCAGATTGTTCAATACACAGGTGCGAGGACGATAGTGAACAAACTTGGAACGCTTATCAAAAAAGGCGGTGTCATACTCGTCGGCTTCCACCACAAAAAACGGTGACGCCCCCAATCTGGCGGAAACGCCGAAGTTTTCGGGTACGCCGCCAATCAGGAAGCCCGGATTCAAACCGGCATATTCCAGAACCCAGGTCACCATCGAAGCGGTCGTAGTTTTGCCGTGGGTGCCGGCAACCGCGACCACCCAGCGATCTTTCAAAATCTGTTCGGCTAACCATTGCGGCCCCGAAGTATAGAATTGCTGCGCATTCAGTGTGGCTTCCACCGCAGAATGGCCTCGACTCAGTGCATTGCCTACCACCACTGCGTCCGGTTCACTCTTGAGAAAACTCACATCCTGGTCGTCGGCCACGGCAATCCCTGCGGCTTCCAGCTGGGTACTCATCGGCGGATAGATGGCTTTATCGGAACCGCTGACATGGTGCCCCATCGCTTTCGCCAGCTGCGCGATGCCGCCCATAAAGGTGCCGGCGATGCCAAGAATATGAATAGTTTGTTGTTTCACACAGATGTCCTTGCTCTGATGCCGTTTCTAAAATACAAATGTTGTTTTTTTATTATGACGATTTTATTCGTCAGGGCGGGACAAAAACCGTCAAATCCATTGTACGCTCAGGAATCGGTTACTTTATAATTTGAGGCATATAGTCACTAAAATAATGAATACAGCGCCGCGCCCCATGTCCAATTCGATTTCAAACGCCGACTCACGCCCGCAAACCCAAAAGATTGTTAACGCGAAAACCCCCTATCTGGCGATCGAGGATGAAGTGACTCTGCAACGCTATGCCGAGCACCTCATCACCACTGACGCCATCTCTTGGATTGCATTGGATACGGAGTTTGTCCGCACCGACACCTATTTCCCTGAACTCAGTCTGGTGCAAATTCAGGATTGCCTTGGCGAGGTGGCCATTATCGACCCGCTGGCGATCAAACAGAGCGCCTCCGATTCACCTGATTCCAATCCGCTCGAAGGTCTGGTATCCATTCTAACCGATCCAGGCCTGCTCAAAGTGTTTCACTCCGCGCGCCAGGATATCGAAGTATTGTATCAAGTCGGCCAAAAAATGCCGGTGTCAATTTTTGACACGCAACTGGCGGCGCTGTTTTTCAAACACGGCGACATCGCCGGCTTTGCCCGGGTGGTCGAAGCCGAACTGGGGCACAAGCTGCCAAAAAGCCAAACCCGCACCAATTGGCATGCCCGCCCCCTGAGTGAAGAACAGATTCAGTACGCGATTGACGATGTACGCTATCTCGCTCCGCTCTATGAAACCCTTATGGCCAAGCTGACTGACGAACAACTCAAAGCGGTCAAACAGGATTGCGATGCCCTTCTGGACGAATCCTTATATAAGGCGAACCCGGCAAAGGCCGGGGAAAAAATCAAAGGTACACGCAACTTCAAACCCAAACAGTTGGCGATCGTTTATGCGCTCGCCGAATGGCGAGAACGCTTCGCCATAGAACACAACCAACCTAAGAAATGGGTGATGAGCGACGAAGTCATTACCGCCATTGCCAAACGCCCGCCTAAAGTGGCGGAAGCGCTGTACAAGGTACCGAACATCAAAGCCTCGTCGGTCAAACTTCATGGTGAGCAGTGGATTCAATGCATCGATGAGGTGTTTGCCGCGGAACCGGAAAGTTGGCCTCACCCCGAAGCCAAGCCAGCCCCGTCCTCACCTCAGGAAGACGTGTTGGTCAGTCTGTGCTTAAGCTTTTGCCAACAGATTGCGCTTGATTACCGTCTCAATCCCCACAACCTGATTCATAAAGCGGAACTGCTGGAATTAATCCGCTCACCGCAACACTCTTCCCTGACCGGTTGGCGGGCACTGCTGGTGCTGCAACCGCTGCAAAGGCTATTGCAATCCCAGGCCAGCTTACAGATAGAGCAAGGGCGATTAATCTTTAAACCCTACTGAAGCATCCGGCATAGCATCGTCATTAAATTGCCATTAAGCGCGGCAGGCAATCGTTTATAATTCCGATCAAAAAGTAACCCCGTTAATCGAACAGGCACATGTAAGAGAACGCCAATGAACGCCACCTTTGCTCATATTTCCGTTTCCAAAAACGTCCTTTATGCCCAAGCCGGTGGACCGACCGCCGTCATTAACGCCAGTGCCGCCGGCGTGATCGAACGGTGTCAACAGAACCCACAAACGTTCGGCCAAGTGTTTGCGGCCATTAACGGCATTAAAGGGGTATTGGAAGAGGAGCTGGTGGATGTCAGCAACTTGTCTCAAGCCACGCTCGATTGTCTTAAGTCACAGCCCGGAGCCGCCTTTGAAGCCTGCCGCTTTGATCTGGACCCGGTGGAAGATAATCCTCAGCAGTACCAACGCGTGCTGGAAGTGTTTAAAACCTACGACATCGGCTATTTCTTTTATAACGGCGGTAACGGCTCAATGGTCACCGCGCAAAAAGTTTCCGATTACTGTTCGGAACACGGCCATCCGGTCATCTGCATTGGCATCGCCAAAACCATCGACAACGACCTGGCCCTGTCACACTGCAGCCCAGGCTTTGGCAGCGCGGCCAAATACCTGGCCACCAGTCTGCTTGAGGCCACCCTGGATCTCTACTCGATGCACAATACTTCCACGCGCTTTTTTGCTTTGGAAGCCATGGGACGCAATGCCGGTTGGCTGGCTCTGGCAGGAGGCCTGATCAAAACCCAAATGCCGGACGTGCCTTTGATTATTCTTCCGGCGGAACGCCCGTTTATACGCGAGGCCTTCCTGCAAAAAGTGCGCAGTTATTTTGCAACTCATGGCTACTGCACCTGTATTGTTTCCGAAGGATTGACCGACGAAAACGGCGATTACATTTCAATCGAAAACGTCGAGCATACACATCTCAAAGACTACACCCAGTTAGGCGGCGTAGCGCACAGTATTGCCAAAATCGTCGCCAACGAATTCGGCTGCAAAACTCACAGTGCCGTGCCCGATTACCTGCAACGAGCCGCAAGCCATATTGTCTCGCAAACAGACTGGCAGATCGCTTACGAAGCCGGACAAGCTGCGGTTCAAGCCGCTTTAAACCATGAACACGGTGTCCTGCCGGTAGTGGAAAAAACCGGTGACAGTCCGTTTACATGGCGTTTTAAAAACATTGAGCTGTTTGCGGTCGCCGATCTGGAATACCGCGTGCCGGATGCGTTTTTAAGTGCAGACGGTATGGATATCAGCGAGGCCGGATTGGATTACCTCTTACCCTTAATTCAAGGGGAGCGCCCGTTACCCTTTGAAAACGGCCTGCCGGCATTAAAACCGCTCCAGTTCGGGCGTATCCCTAAACAATTGGCTCGCTACACCGCAGTCAAGTGACCGTGGGGGATTCCCATTGTGAGTGAATCCCATTTCAAGCAGATCAATAGAACCTCAGCAGTCCTGTTTAGATTGCGTTAAAATAATGTTTTTCTAATACTTTTCGGTAAATCTCAACAGGCCTGTTGAGGTGACTTTCAGCCGTATTTTGAGTTCTATTGATTGATATGCTGCGATACCTGCGTTTAAAAATTCATCAGATAGGTCGTAAAACCAAACAGTCGGCCTTTCTGAACAAATACTTTCCACGCTTCAAAGATCGCGTCTATTGGGCGGGAGATCGTAAATCGTTTGCACGTGCAGGATTTATCGGCTCCTTTTGCATGATGTTGCCCATCCCTTTCCAGATGGTATTGGGGTCGGTATTTGCCTATTACCTTCGCGCCAACATTCCGTTAGCGACAGCCTTAGCTTGGGTAACCAATCCGCTGACCATGTGGCCGATCTGGTATGGGGGCTACAAATTCGGGGTCTGGGTGCTAGGCACACCGGATCTGTATCACCTCTCTTCGAATATTCCCATCGCTTCTGAACAGTGGTTTGAAGAGGTGTTTCCACATATTTGGCAAGCCTTCTATTTCGGCAATATCATGCTAGGTCTCATGATTGGTGGCGTCCTCTATACCCTAATCGCTTATTTTCACTGGCTAGAAGCTTTTAGCGCCGTCCGTGAGCGCATTCAGTCCCGAAAATAACTCCATTTCTTCACTCACCCCGCCTCCTTATATAAAATATAAGAATAATTACTTATACCACTCCGTTTCACCTTTGCCTATAATCCTAATTAAGTCATACTGAAAGGCAATGGAATGTTAGACAGTTATTACTCAACAACCTCAACGGCGTTGACCAACTCCGCATTCCTTTCTCCCACTGCCGAGTAAGCTATGAATCACTCTTCGAAGCAGCGCAATCATCCACCTATTTTTAGATCCTTCCTCATCTCGTACTCCATTCTGATTCTGCTTTTCGTCCTCTTGATCGCCTTCTGGTATCAATTTGAAGCGCAGCACGAATATGAATTGCACGAAGCCCAGGAAAGGCAGCTGATCGCCGCCTATGAAAAGGCCGTTATGCGCGAATATGAAGAGGTTTTGTCCGACTTGTTAACCATTACCGCCTTGCCTGCCTGCGAGGCTTTAACAAGTAATCAAACACCATTAAAACGAATCCAAAGACAACTGGCCAAAGCCTATTTGAACATATCCAGAACCCGCGCCCGTTATGATCAAATACGCTTTTTAAACAACGACGGCCAGGAAATCATTCGCATCAACTACAATAACGGCCAGCCCAGTATCGTTCCAGAGAACCATCTACAAAATAAATCGCACCGCTACTATGTTCAGGACATTAGCCAACTGGGCTTAAATCAGATTTATGTTTCCAGAATGGACCTCAATATCGAGCACAACCTCGTCGAACGACCTTTCAAACCCATGATTAGAGTGGGCGTAAAACTCTTTTCACCCGATGGCTCGCCTATGGGGATGGTGGTACTGAACTACCTGGCGGAACACATGCGCCAAGCACTCAAGCCACCGATTCATTCTCAGGACGGACACTCGGAACTTTCGCTTCTGGATCAGAACGGCTATTGGCTAAAAAATGTAGAACCTGAAAAAGAGTGGGGATTCATGTTTGAAGAAAAACAGCACATGACCCTGGCTAAACAAAAGCCTCATCTGTGGCAAAAGCTTAAGCAGTTAAAAGCCGGACAAATCTTAACCAAGGAAGGGCTTTACACTTTTAAAACCCTCTCCCCCCTTGAGCCCAGTACCTTTCCAAACTTCAGTGGTTATGACTTTAAACAACACCATTTCGTCACTAATAGCCAAATTGAACATTACGAATGGATACTGGTTTCTTTTTTACCGAAAACCAACTTCGCCTACAACACCGATCAGCAACTCAAAGAAGCACGATTTTTTATCATCATCTCTTTAATCGTCATGGCGTTCATCGCCTTTATTTTAGCGAGCTATCGTTCAGATAAAAGCTATTACCAAAACCGTACCCAGTTCATGGCGTATCACGACGAGCTGACCGGGGCTTATAACCGTCACGCTCTGTTTCATGACAAAGAGCACACAGGCCTGTTGGGAATCAATCTAGACCCGCCGCTCACCCTGTTCTTTATTGACCTTGACGGTTTTAAGCCCATTAACGATGAATACGGCCACCATATCGGCGATGAAGTGCTCAAAATCATTGCTAAACGGTTGCAAAATATCGTCCGTTCCAGCGATATTGTGATCCGCATGGGAGGAGATGAATTTGTGATTATCACGCCGGATCTGAATGAACAGAACAGCGCCCGTCATCTGGGCAAAAAGCTACTGGAAGCCATTTGTGCCCCTATGCATATCGAGTCTGTCCAAATCAGCATGAGTGCCAGTATTGGCATCGCCATCTCCACCGAAGACGCCCCTCTCTCGCTTGAACAGATGCTCGACAGTGCAGATTCGGCCATGTATCTGGCCAAACAAAGTGGTAAAAACCAAATCCATTTTGCCCCCTCAGTCATAGAGCCCTAATTTGAAAGATTCGGTTTTTAACCCACAGCCTATAAGACAATCCTTTATGATTCATTCCCTAACCCGACATTTCTTCATCCTAACAACCCTACTGGCTCTGAGCCCTGCGGTTTCTGCACTTGAAAACGTAAAAGTTCAACTGCGCTGGCTGCATCAGTTCCAATTTGCCGGCTACTACATCGCGCAAGAAAAAGGGTTTTACCAACAACAAGGCTTGAATGTTGAACTGATTCCCGGAGGCCCTCACGCTTTAAAACCGATTGATGATGTCCTCAGCGGCAAGGTGGATTTTGCCGTCACCGGTTCCGGCGTGGTCATCGATAGAATGAATGGCAAGCCGGTCGTGGCTTTGGCGGCCATTATGCAGACCTCACCCATCGTTTGGATCACCTTAAAGTCGTCCAATATTCGCGGCCCACTCGATTTGGCAGACAAAAAACTGCTGATTATGCCGCCGCCTGAAAGCGCCGAATTGCTGACCATGTTGACACGGGAAGGCATCAGTATGGAGCAGATCAATATCAAACCGACCAGCTATCGCATCGAAGACCTGATTGATGGTCAAGCCGATGCCTACGACGGTTATCTCTCCAACGAGCCTTACTATCTCAAGCAGCAAGGCATTGAGTACAACCTGATTAACCCCAGAGACTACGGCATCAATTTTTACAGTGACGTACTGATTACCAGTGAACAAATCGCCCGCAAACGCCCTGAACTCGCCATGCGTTTTAAACAGGCCACCCTAAAAGGTTGGGAGTACGCCTTAAAACATCTGGAAGAGACGGTACAGCTTCTCCACCAGAAATACGCCCCCAAAAAAACCCTTGACCATCTGCGCTATGAAGCGAGAACCCTCAAAAAACTCATCATGCCGGAACTGGTTCAAGTCGGACATATGAACCCCGAACGCTGGCAGTTTATCGCAGAGAGTTACCAACAACTCAACATGGCCCCTGTTGACGCTAACTTGAACGGTTTTCTCTTTGAAGCACCTCAAGAGCGAGATTATAAGCTCGCATTCCAGATAACCGTTGGCGCGGCAGCCCTGCTTTTGATTGCCGGTCTAATCATTGTCAAATTCCGCAGACTCTCAGTGGAGCTCAAAAAAAGCAATCGCCTGCTTTCAGAACTTGCCACGCTCGATCAATTGACCAAAGTACAGAATCGGCATGGCCTGGTTGAACAAGCACAAGGCCTGCTCAGTCAAGCTCAAAGAAACATCACCCCCTGCTGTTTTGTGATGTTTGACATCGATAACTTTAAAGAGATTAACGACCGATACGGACACTGTGCGGGTGATGCGGCCCTGATCTCATTTGCGCAAATCCTCACCCATCATCGCAAAAAGCATGACTTAGTCGCCAGAATAGGCGGGGAAGAGTTTGCCATGCTGTTAGTCGGCTGTAATCTAAACGACGCCACCGATATTGCCCAAAACATTCTAAAAGAGGTGCGTAACACCACCGTTCAATGTCCAAGTATGGACAGTCAATTCTCTATCACCGCCAGCGCGGGAATCGCACTTACCGAAGGCAGCCTTGAAGAATTCTGGCACGAAGCGGACAAAGCACTCTATCAAGCTAAAAACAGCGGTAAAGATCGCGTGGTGGTAAACCAAGGCAATCTCTAAAGCTTAAACCAGTCAACAACTTATTTTGGGCATAAAAAAACCCGCATAACCTTGAGATTATGCGGGTTCTTTTGAAATATGGCGGTGGACTAGGGATAAAACATCCCTTTTAAAACATAAGGTTAAAAGCCAATCAGCAAACTTTAACCCCAATCTTAACCCCATTTCATTTCGCCACTCTATATTTTGCGCTGGATAATTAAAAAGCCGTTTTTTGTTTTTTTCCAAAAGGAAAATACCGCGCGCAGATTTTAGTCATTTATCCGATCACAACCAAATTCACGCGCCGATCATTCTCATTAAACAAGGCTTTTTTGTAAACAGTTATATTTTTTAAAGGGACAATAGGGACAATAGGGACGAACCGCTTTTATAAAGGATTTGAAGCCGTCCCTTTTAAGGGACAAGACAGGGACGAAAGGGACGAAATTCTTTTAATGATTTATACCGTTTAAACTTGCACCAGGCTGGTGAATTGTTGCAGAGGCGGGTAAGTTGCCTATACGTTCAAGTGAAAATCTAGCGGAAAACCGCGCCTCTACGCACCCGTACAGGACTTTATGCAACAGGGACCCTCTGAAAAATACAGATTTTGCGCGCGGTATTCTTCTTTTGGGAAAAGAGAACTCGATTTCTTAAAGAAGTTTTTTCCCTTATTAAGATTACTTTTTCAAGTTTTGCAGATAATCAACTAATTCATGAATATTAGTCGTTGGATTATCAGTTCCAGTTGATAATGCTGCTTTTAATGACATATCAGCATGCTTTTTAGCTATCGATAAATTTTTTTCTAATTTAAAAAATAAACCTCTAGCTCCTTTTTTATAGTCTTTGTCAAAGATTTTGACCTCTTTTGCAACATTATCACAAATCGATTTTGAACCACCTCTAACAAAAGGGGCATCTGAATACTTATAGTGAAGTAGCACCCAATATTCAAAACAAGGAACTGACGTAATAGATACAAAGACACCCTTTGGTTTTTTTATTTCTATAGCTTTTTTTGTGGATATAAAATGCTTATGAGAGTCTTTATCAAAGACACAAAAAACTTTATCGTAATTATCTCCAGTTTTTACGGACTCTTTGTATAAGTCTTCTGCTCTTTTCAAAACTCGGTCTGGACTAGAGCCAGATTTGCTATCCACAACGACATTTGCGGTATTAATTTGATAGTGATCAATCAACTCTTGAAAATAGTATGGTTCGGTTTTTTCTCCTTCACATACAATTAAAACCTTATCATAAGGAGACCTTTTCGACGTTCTACGATGAAGAGTTCTCGCATTTCTTGCTTTTCTCTTGTGATGCATGTTATCCGATCCCATAAACGCACCTATTTCACCGAGCTTTTTACATAAGGTACAGCACCGTAACGTCCAGCCAAATAGGCTGCCTCTAAGTTTTCTCTTCCTTTCCTTGGTTTAAAATCAGTTAAAGGATAAATCTCTGTTTCTGAAAGATCATTTTTTTCGGTAAACCAGACTTGGTCACGGCGAAAAACAGCTTGATTTAAAATTGATGTTTCATGAGTTGTGAAAATTAACTGCGCGTTTTTAGGATTTGTTTTTGGTTGATGGAATAATTCGACTAAGTACTGAACTAATCTAGGATGAAGGTTATCATGCAATTCATCAACTACTAAAACATAACCGTTTTTAAGTACATCCAACCATGGCCCTGAATATGCAAACAGTTTTTGTGTTCCTGTGGATTCTTCATCAATTTCAAAAGGCACAGCTTCACCCTTTTCATTATTGTGATAGGTTGTTACCTCATAAATTTCTTGATCAATGTCCTTCATTTCATTCACAAGAGCTTCACGTAACGCATCAGGCATATCGTCAGGTAAAACTTCATTAACGTCGAATTTATTAGGTGTAATATCAATGTGGTCAATACCTAAATCAGCTTCTTTTAGAAACCGTAATACCTCTTCACTCTCACCTTTATGGCAATATTTTGCGCTAAATTCAGTCGGAAAGCCGTTAACACCTATTAAACGGCATGTATCACTAAACCAATCAAAAACCGGTTTTAACTGCTCACTATTGAGCTGCACTGCCGTCGATAAAAATAGTGCATTCTTTCGAGTTGCCTTCTTCCAAACCTGTTTTTCTCCCAGTAAGCTAGTTCCAAATTCCCAGTCATAATCATTTGAACTTTTATCCCACACACGAGAAAACCATCTTTGCGCTCTCCCTTTAGGGTATGCAAACAACCATTCATCATAGACTTGTTCAGATGTAGCTGAAAAACCATATTGATATCGAACACCATTCGAAACGAAAATAACCTCGAACTCAGATGGATTACCAACTGTTTTGGAGTTCAACTTAAATGGACTTACAGGTAATAAGTCGCCCCTTTGTCCAGACTTAGCTGACCTTGTAACAATGCGCTTCATGGCCCCAATAGCTTTAATAAAATTCGACTTCCCTGCTGCATTTGCCCCATAAACAACAGCACTTTTTAATAGCGTAAGATTTTCTAAGTACTCACTATTAGACAAATTAAAGGAGCGATCTGCAGATTCTTCTTTTAAATTACCAGCAGACATTGAAAATGTTTGGGTTGAGTTAAACGAACGAAAGTTCGAAACAGAGAATTCAATTAACATAGGGAACCCATATAAGAATTTAAGAGTAAATATGACAAAATATGTCAAATAAAGATATTTATTCACATCTTAACAAAGAAATAACACGAAATACACATTAAACCAACCTTAATACTTGCTTAACTCTCTTACAAATCCTGAAGAATTAAATCTTTAACCGCATAACACCCCTCTCTTTTTCCCTTTTCCGTCTCTTTGGGGGTACGGCATTGTAATTTACCTTGTTCGTGTTTTAAGAATCCTCTATTTTTTAAGGCATTGAGCGCAAGTTTCCAGCTTATTCCTTTACATACAACCTGTTTAAATGCACTGGGAGAGAAGTAATAAACCATAATTGGCCCACCATCATTCTCACCCGCCCGGTAGCCGACTTTATCAATGGTTTTAATCGGCCTGCTCTCGCTGTAATGGTCAAGATCGGTAAATCGGCTCTCTCCATGCTGTTCAATAAACAGCCGGATCTGGTCAATCGCTTGGATTTCTTCTTGTGAGTCTTTTGCGCTTTGCAAATTTGAAAGCCAGCTGTTAAAACACGCCTTGGCAGCGCTATATGCTTCTCCTTGCTCCCAGCCTGTCAAACCGTAACTGGTCGCCAGCTCGCCACCGGCGGCCACAATCGCAAAACGGTTAAGCACCCGCTGTACCTGGCTGTTAGCCTGGTCGGGCGCATTTTCTCGATTAAACGTTTCCCGTGCCTCTTTAAAATAATCCAGCGATTCTTGTTTAAGCAGGGTAAACCTCTCCAAAAACACCTGGCCGACAGCCCCATAGAATTTCCCGGTCATTTCCTGCAGGTGTTCTGCCTGGCTTCTACTGCACGCAAACCCTTCGGCCAACCGATCAAATACACCGTATTCACCAGCCACCGCCTCAATATCCACCAGGCGTACCTCTTGACCGGCACGTGTGATGTTTCCGACTTCACTCATTGCGCTTTTTAAATCGATCTCTCCGGTAGAAAGAAAAAACAGCCGCCACTGCTTTGGGGTAGCGTCATTCATGCGCTGCTTTGCTTGGCCATTTGCCAACATATAAACCGTATTTCCAATGTCTCTGGGATTCATCTCACCCATTTCATCCAGCAGCAGCAAACTGTCATTGTGCTGGTAGGCAGTCATTTCCAGCCCATTAGAAGTCGCACGCCAGGTATTCTTTCGATCATGCCCACCCCAAACCGAACCGCCAGCATACAGCGTAATGGTCTTACCTTTTGACGATTCACCGCGAAAATGGAAACCACCGCCCTCAATGCCCAGCATAGAAAGCAATGGTGCTGTAAACGCCGCGCTAATCGCAAAAGCTATACGACTGTTTCCAATACCAAAAACAGCCACATTATCCCGCCACTCTTCCGGAGTACCTGAAACACTAAAACCTAAACTGGTTGGGTGGTCCGTTTGAAACAATATTTCTTCACCGTCACGATCGCCAATAGTTCGGTCAGGCAATACATAGCAATTCTTAAACCAGCCGATGCGGTTAACACAAATTGAGATCCCATTACCCGTACATGACTGAATATAGTGAGCCAGCAGTGATTTAGCCTTACTGCTGGTGGAAAGTCTTAACCCCATATTCAGAAGCGTACTGTGCAGGAGATCGCCACGACCGGCCAGCATTTCCATAGGCATAACCCACTTTTTAGAACGCCCTTGCGGATCGGAAAACTCCAACACCCTACCCCAGTTATTTCCGGAAGTGTCACACGTCATCGCCGTCACTTCTAATTTTGAACAAATTAAAACAGGGTTGGCGTTATCATTGTGCGGATCCAGATAGCTCAAGCCATTCTCACCAAAGGAATACCCTTCCGGAAGCTCATTAACCTTTCTCTGGGCCACGATGCTCACTTTCTCACTGGCCCGATCGGCTTCGGTCAAATCAATTTCGCGGTTGGATGCTTGCAGTTCACCCATAAGCCGCACCTCCCGCCGCTTCATTCGCTGCCGTGTGATTTGCCAGGTCTAACAAATATCGGTCATTCCAATCAGTACCGGCTTCATGCTCTGCAAACTCCGGTATCAATAAGGCGCCGTCTACCAGGCGCGCCGCTTCAGAGGCCTTGACCACCCCAACATTAACACCGGTCTTTTTCTCGGTTTTCCGGTCATTGTCACCGGCAATAATAATTCTGGCCAGCGGATAACGCCGTTTAAACGCTCTGGCAACCGGAGCCAGATTACGCGCATTAAAAGCACAAATTACCTCCGCTAATGGCTCATAGTGAAGCGCCACCGTCACACCGGTGGCAAAGCCCTCACAAACCACAATCGTGACAATCTGCCCACTAAAACGCAGCGGGTAAAACCCGCCTTTGGTCAGGCCTCCTTTCAGAAAAAATTTTTCGCCATCTGGCCCGATAAATTGCAAACTGCAGAGTTCAAATTCGCCACGCTTATCTAGCTGATACACCGGTATCATTAATGTTTCAGCAAACTGATAAACACGACTCAACCGGTTTACCTCTCCATTAATGCCCTTTTTCACAAAATACGGATGTTCAGGATTAGCTAGGAATGCACGCTCCGATAACAACTTTTGAGCGCGTTCTTTAGCATCACTTTGTAACTTCTCGCGCTCCTGTCGTTCCTTGGCTTCTGACTGCTTACGCTGCGCCTCTCGTTTTCGCTGTTCGGCTTTTAACCTTTTCCTTTCTTCTTTGCTGATAGGTGCAAACCTAAAGCCGTTCTGTTTGGCTTCGTGAATCAAGGTGCCGATACTCACACCACCAGAAGCCTTAATGCTCTTCCAGGTACTTAGAAAGGCGTTTTTATCGTAACTCGGTGCGGTAGCGCTCCAGGCCTGCATCACACTTTTGGCACCGTCACCAAATTCAGACTTAGCCGCCATCAAAAGCCGCGTCCACTCTTCACGCGGCTGGTCTGCCGAAATAAAATCCAGCATACTGCAAAGAGTGGCCAGATCAACCGGCTCTAACTTATCATCCGTTTTCATCAAGCGGCCCTCATCGGTACAACAGTGACACCACCGGTACACCGCATGGCCTCCCTTGGATGCACCCTATAAGTCGACATAAACGCGCGCAGATCGTTTGAACTTAAACCAACATACTCATCACCATTACCGAACAGCTTTCTATCGACCAGACTATTCAGGTGCTCAACATTAAAAGCCTCTACAATGGTGAAATCTGGATAGTCACGTCGAGCCCTCAAAGCATTCTCAATCCCGCATGTCCAGAAAACCGGTGTGCCAGGCCGCTCTGTCGCATAACGTTTGAATGGCAACGTCGGCTCTGACTGGAAAACCATCTGGTGAATGTGTAAACAAGGTTCAATATCTTCGGTAGAAAAGGGATCATGAATCCCATTCGCACCATGCATACGTACCGCAACCAAATTTGCATGGCCGGACTCAACACGATACCGTCCATCTTCTTTTTCAAATGCCCAGAACGCCTGAACCAAATCATCATCATGACAACGCAACTCACCAAACGAAATACCATCAGGAGCAAAGTCTTCATGACTTACTACCCCCATCTGAATCAGGTCATCTACATTCCATTTACTGGCTACTGGATGCCCTTTTAAATCGACTTTATCCGCATTTTGGTAAAGTTTCTTGCACAAAATCTTTTCTTCTTGTTTACGCCAGCCCCGTGCTTTTTTCTCAAAATCGGCATAGTCCTTTTCAATACCATCAAAACGGTACTGTTCACCCGTGACCCTGGAGTGCAAAAGTAAATTTCCATCCCCAAAATAAACAAAGTAAGCGCCTCGATTTGCTGTTTTGTAAACGTCAGGGTTTGGAATAGCCGTATCATACTGCTTTCCAATTTCCGGAATGTGATCAGGAAGTTCAAAGCCAGTAACCTCACCAATCAGATCCTTCAATGCTGTATATTGACTTGTCATTGTTCTTCTCCCCTAGCTGATTTTTTAGAGAGAATCCAATCGTTAACTTCTTTAATATCCCAAACACTAGTGTGTTCAGAAATTTTTATTGGACGCGGGAACCTATTATTTCTAATCAAATAATATAAATGGGATTTAGAAATGGTGGTGAGATTAGATACCTCACCAATCCTTATTAGTTTGGTTGTGTTTTCATTCATAACTGCACCCTTTAATATTTAGTGGTTTGCCTTAATAGAATTCAGGTGCTAGCTTAATGACTATCAGTAAAAAGGTAAGATTACCCCATAGGGTAAGGTAGGGTTGAATTTGAACAGATAAACAAACTGAAATCCTTTTAAAACAGAATTCAATTAGGGTTAGGTAACTTTTTGTTTTGGACGATTTAGTCTGAATTTTTGAATGGTTTTGATTACAAATTCACAAATACCTATACTGACCATATACCTGTTAAAAAAGGACATCCAGTGTATGAGCTTAAAATACAATTTAATGAATTTTCTCAGTCCTTTGATTCAAATTCACAATTGAGATATTACGAAACCTTGCATTCCCACTTTATGTAATTTTCTTGGAAAAGGGGATTTTGATTGACCAAAAGTATTATAAAGACGCCATATGCCAAACCCAGTCTCGTTCCAGTGACCAGATACAATGAATTAATCCCAGCAGCAAGAGCAAAAAAAAGACAGGATTACTTCTGTCCAGATTGTAACGGTAAACTGAGACGTAGAATTAGCAAAAACGGCACTTATCACTTTTATCATCTTGGTCAGGAATGTTCTGGTGGTGGCTTAGAAAGCACGTTGCATCTACTTGCCAAAGAGGTGATCGAGAACGAACAGGAAATCTGGTTGCCGATGTGTATACCGGTCTATACTTTTTTGCTTCCAATAAGAAAACCTGAAAATTCTTATGAATTTTTCAGCCGAACTCCCTCCCACGCCAAAGGCCTAGACTCACATTTATGTGGAAAAAAAATAAAGCTTTATCAAATAAATTATTTACCAATTGAAGCCGCATGGCTTACAGATAATATGCTACATCACTCAGGTATTCACACCCTGAAGAAAAAAATTCCTTACGATTTGACCACCGTTAACTCCGTTAGAGTTGAGAAATGGTTAGGGGGCATACGTCCTGATCTAATTGTGAAAATTGAGGACAGGGAACATTTAGTGGAAATTGCCAATACCCATTTTGTCGATGAAAGTAAGCTTGAAAAAATTATAAAACTAGATATTCCTACAATTGAAATCAATGTAAAAGATTTGCCAGAAATCACTTATGGCGCAATGCGTACATTCTTGACTCAACCTAACTCATCATCTTCTTGGTTACATTATTCAAATTCCCTTTTACCAGAGTTTGAAAATGAACGTATAGCTTTTGAAAGACGGTATATCGAGGAAAAGAAAAAGGAAGAAGAACAACTGCTCAAAGCCAGACAAGCTTTTAAGGAACATAAAAGACAGACTGAAATCCGCCTTCATGTACAAAGGCAAAAAGCATCAGACGCGAATCTGACAGAAGTGTTAAAAGGTTTACCGAAATTAACCGGTTCACACATTGCTATTGTAGACTTGTGCTTGCCACTCAGGATAACCTTCATTCAAACGTTTCGCTTCATACCCTTTTGCACGAAGAGTTTGAACGGCTTCATGTGACCACATGCAATAAGGTCCACGACAGTAAATGATTACTGGTTTCTGGTTATTAAGTTTTCCAAGGCTTTTTGGCAATTCATTAATAGGTATATTAATGGCGCTGGGAAGATGACCTGCTGAAAACTCATCTTGTGGACGCACATCAAGTAATGTGAAAGGCTCGTCATTGAGTTGCATTTTCTTTAACGCTTGCAACGAAATCGGCTCTAATGGCGTATTTGGCCTGATGTGTTCGGCTAACAATGACTGCATTTCTTCAAGTTGGGTTTCGGCGACTTCTCGAAGGCTTACAATTAAGCGAAACACAGAGTCGTCACTTAAGGCGTAAATAACGCGCAGACCTTCACGACGGTTTCTTACCAATCCAGCCTGCTTGAGATTCTGTAAATGCTTCGAAACATTGGCAACACTCAATCCCAGTTTTTGATGGAGAGTATCCACATCGCACTCACCCTGTGTCAGTATGTCCAGAATCATCAGACGATTAGCTTGGCCCAAGGATTTACTTACCTGTGCAAGCTGCTCAAATAAATTGCGTTTAAGTGGTTGAGATGACATTGGTTAACATTCTTCTATAAATAGAAAATTCATTCTATATGAAAAAACGACAGTAACATCATCTAAATGATGATGTGTAATGCCGGTTTGCTGTAAGTCGAATCTATTTAGTTGCGATGACCGCAAAGTGCCACGGACAGCTATCACTAATATCTGGGTTTCGAAGCAGATTGAATCCAGCTTCCTGACACCACTGATTCACCGTTTCAGGAGTTGGTCGTAATTCTAAATCTGGCCCACGGGGCGTTTCAATATCACTACGCCAATGAATAATCAGAAGATGTCCTCTTGGCTCTAAGATGTCATAAACATGGCTTAATAAACGCTGAGGATTACCAAAGTGTAACAAGTTAAATGCCGTTACCAAACTAAGCGAGTTTGAAGGGAGTCCAGTCCCCTCAGATAACACATCCTTACAATAAATCTCAAATCTATCTGGTGTGAAATCATTAAAGCGCGCTTGCAAAGCTGAACATATTTCAGGCTCAATATCATAGGCATGTATTTTTCCTTTAACCGATGCCATCAAAGCCTTGGTAAAGGTGCCATAACCCACACCGAGTTCAGCTACATCTCCTGCCAGAGGTGCATCTGGCAGAAAAGTTTGCATTAGTCCAGTAGGGTTAAAAAAGCTTTCCCATAGCTCTTGTTCTGGCATGTCGCTTTGCGGAACTTTCATTTATTAGCAATCCATTGAGTTAAATTGCGGCAATCAATGTTATTGCCAACGTGACTCTAAGCGAATACCGGTGTAAGCACCGGCCAAAATTGATGCTAAGGCGACAAATGATCCTAGCGCAAGCGTCGCTGCGCCGGAAAGACCGTGACCGATTGAGCATCCCATTGCCAATACGGCGCCAAACCCGACCAACAAGGCTCCAAGGCTTGAAATGATAAAGTCTTTGCCGGATGAAAACCCTTCCAATTTAAAGCTTCCTTGAAGTAGCGAGCTGATAGCCGCGCCAATGACCATGCCTAATACAGCCAGTACGCCAAAACTTACCAACGCCCAATTCGGTTCAGATAACCAGTAAACGACATCGCCCATAGGTGCGGCAAACGTAAATGATTGAGTGCCTAGTCCAGCTGGTGGAATATCCATAAAAGACGCCTCACCTTGAATATACTCAGCATAAGAACCACCTGTAAGGCTGTATCCTGCTGTAATGACACCACCAATAATCAAAGCCGTTGCGATTGGCTTGGCCTGCTTAAATGCAGAGGATTTCAGCAACCAGAAGAATACGCCAAGGCCGATTAGTACACCTAAAATCCAACGCAATGTAGCTGTATACTCACTTTTACCGCTGATGATGCTGGCAAGATCTTGCGCGCCGCTTTGTTCAAAAGTTACGCTCAGCGGAGATACGATTGGCAAAACCCAATTTGCATAAAAGTCCGTGCGTGTCATCAAGTAGGCCATCAGAGACATCAATGCCACCAGCCATATTGCTTTAAAGCTTCCTTGTCCAACACGTACTAGGTTGCGCATCCCGCATCCAGCCGCTAAAACCATCCCGAAGCCGAAAATGAACCCGCCAATGATATAGCGTCCCCAACTAAATTCAGCACTGCGATACGGAGGCATCGTCTGTGAAAGGTCAACCCAGTTGGTGCCCTCAACAATCGATGTAAAAATCATGGCCGCTGCTATTGCACCGAAATAAGTGCCTAAACGGGCAAATTGTTTTTGACTCATCCAATCACGCATACCACCGACAGGACAAAACGCACTGCGTTGAGCGGTAAATCCAAAGATCACCGCTAATGCCAATATACCAATGTAATAAGGCCAGAAAGCCGTTAATAATTCCATATTTGTTTTCCTCGGTGCATCCAACAAATCTCGCTTATGAGACTCAAGGATGTCTATTACTTTTTATTTCTTTTTTAAAGGTTATGATTTTTGGGTAGGGTTAAGATTGAAGGCCACAATGCCTTTCATCGAGTCCGGCTCTGGTAAAACTGTTCCTGCGACCTGTTTTACAAACGCTTCACGATCCAGCTTTAGCGTAGCGTTGTAACGTTTTTCAAAACCAAGGGTAGACATGGGTTTCCCGCTAATGCCTGCACCGCATACACTTCCTGCTTGAGCCCCTGGCAAAATTTCCATGGTGTCGGGTAGCGGCAAGATACGTCCGTGAATAGAGTCGTATAGCTTATTCGCCATTTCCTCTTCTCTTCCGTGAAGATCCGGACGCCCGACACTGCCTACAAATAAGGTGTGACCTGTTACCAGAAACCAAGGTTCATCTGCTCGGGAACGGTCTGTAACCATTAAGATGATGCTGTCATCGGTATGCCCTGGTGTATACATGACTTCTACCTCTACGTTTCCGGCTTTCACGATTTGACGGTCATCCAGTGGCATAAAATCACACTGTGCAGGAGAATCTTTGTGAAGTGCATACTGCCCACCGCTTCTTTGTGCAAGCTCATAACCACCAGAGTAGTGATCTGCATGAACGTGTGTATCAATAACGTAGGCAATTTTGATGCCTTTTTTCTCTGCTACATCCAAATACAAATCAATTTCATCTTGGTGAACATCTACAGCAATCCCCAAGCCTTGGCCAACACAGCCTAACAGATAAGACAAAGAACCAGGTTCTGATACCGGTGTATGTTGAAATAAAAACATGAGTATATTCCTCTATGACTTTCAAAAGTTTTAAATGCATGTTGAATGCGCACTGCTTAGTTAAATACTTGTATTCAACCATTTAGTTGAATTTTAGTCACTATACCCATCTTCACACCATTATTCAACTAAATGGTTGATTAAAGTTTTTTGCTCTTCATCAATTCTTTTAGGGAGAAAAAAAGTCTCTTGGTTTGCTTTATTTAATAAATAACTTTATTATTCAACCATTCAGTTGAATTATATTTCTCTCAGGAGTAACACATGTCCCTTACTTCAAACGTCCAGCATGGTATCCATGTGAACCTACAACAAGTCATTCAGCAGTTAATACAAGTATTTCTTGTTGGCCTAACCATTGGAATGACCCGGACTGTTGTGCCGGGACTTGCGGAAAGTGAGTTTGGACTTGCAGCACAAGCTTTTATGAGTCTGGCTTTGTTTGTCGTGATCTTTGGGCTTGTTAAAGCCATTATGAATTTGCTGGCCGGTCATCTTAGTGACCGTTTTGGCCGTCGCCGTTTATTGATTGCGGGTTGGCTTCTAGCTATACCAGTCCCACTTCTAATTTTTTACGCACAATCGTGGGAATGGATATTGTGGGCGATGGTTTTTCTCGGGCTTAACCAAGGTTTGTGTTGGTCAATGTCTCTTAACAGCAAACTGGATTTGGCAAAAGCAAGCCAGAAAGGTTTGATCAACGGATTTAACGAATTCTCAGGTTACGCAGCAGTGGGTATTGCTGGATGGATTACGGCCTATTTAGCGGAACAATATGGCGCTCGCGAAGCATTACTCGGATTCGGATTAGTTGTCATCGGTCTTGGGTTATTTCTGGCATTGTGGAAAGTAATCGATACTCACCCATGGTCAAAATTGCATCAAGAAGTTCACCGAGAGGCCTTGGCAGCTAAAGGCGAAACTGTCAGTAATGAGTCGGTTTCACTGAAAAGTATGATGATTTATGCCACATTTAAACAAAGAGAACTTGTAGCACTCAATCAGGCAGGGCTTGTAGAGAAGTTCATTGATGCACTGGTATGGGTTTTTATGCCGGTATTCTTAATGAGTCAAGCTCAAACTCTAATTCAAGCCAGCGCAATTATAGCTGTTTATGGTGTGGTATGGGGTGCATCACAGTTGATTACCGGACCTCTATCAGACAAATGGGGACGCCGCGGGTTAATCGTAGGAGGCTTTTGGCTCTGCGGAATCAGCAGTATCTTATTTGTTTGGGTTGAAAGCGTTTGGGCATGGTCATTATTGGCGGCTGTAATGGGCTTTGGAATGGCCATGCTCTACCCAACACTGGGGGCAGCCGTGGCGGATGTGAGCGAGCCTAAATGGCGAGCCAGCATTTTGGGAATTTATCGTTTTTGGCGTGATTTTGGTTATGCGGCTGGTGCTTTACTCATGGGAGCCTTGGCCTACTATACCGAATCCGTTATTTGGCCTTTCTATTTCGTGGGCGTAATGATGTTATTGTCCGGCCTGTGGGTCAAACTTGCGTTAAAACCTAATGAGGCGTAACAGTTTATAAACTTAGGCTGATAAAGATTTTTGAATACTTATATGTATAATTTTTAACATAAAGCCCTTATCGTTGATAAGGCATGGTTTTTATCCCAATCAAAGGAGATAGGTTATGAAAAAGACATCGACATCTTTTCTTTCATTCTTGTTAGGTATGCAGCTACTGCTGTCTGCATTCTCAGCCCATGCGACAGAAATGAAAGAGATTAAGCAAACTTACAATGACCTAATGGTCAACGCGAACTTAATGATGGCGGACGGAAAAGGCTATGGCGATGAAATGGTATTGCTAACACATGGCACATTAACGCATAAAGACCGTTCCACCTATGCACAACTACAAAAAAATCTAGCTTCACAAGGTGTTAGCTCGCTTGCGATTAACCTTTCCTAGGTGTGAATGATCGACACGGCGAGTACGATTGTGCGGTGCCACACACTCATAAACATACTGATGCGCTTAAAGAGATTGATTTTTGGCTAAATTGGTTAAAGAAGCAAGGCACTAAACAAGTCACTCTCATGGGACATTCGCGTGGTGGTAATCAGACTGCGTGGTATGCGGCCGAGCATGACAGTGATGCAATTAAAGATGTGGTATTGATTGCACCGGCTACCGGTAAGCAGCAGTCTGCTAATGAGTATGAACATAAATACGGTAAGCCGCTTAGCCCAATTTTGAAAAAAGCTCAGGTAACTGCGGCATCATTTGTTGATTACTATGATCCAAAACCACAGTTTGACACACCTACAGTTTTGCAAAATATTAAAAAGCCGACATTGGTGATTATGGGAAGTGCAGATACTGTCGTGCCTGACCTTCCAGAAAAAATCACACCTCTTGTGGATTCGGGGAAGGTAAAGAGCTTGATGCTAGAAGATGCTGACCACCTTTTTCTTGATTTTGCGAATGAAGATATGGCGACAGCCGTTGTGGAATTTATTCAAGCTAACTGACTTTAACTTTTTCAATCCTCCCGCCCTTTCTTATCAAAGGTGGGAGGAAAGTGTTCTTACTTGTTTTCAGCAAATGGAGGCTATATGAAAGTACTCTTGATTTTCAATAAAGAGCCTTATGATGGTACTGATGTCACTTGGAATGGTCTGAGGTTAGCTAACCAATTACATGAAGATAATCATGAAGTCAGAATATTTATTATGAATGATGCGGTTGATTTAGTCCGAGACATAAATCTTGACAATCAAACCTATGATCAAGACCTGGTCTCCATTCTGAATAATCTTATTGAAAAAGGAGTTAAAATAAAAGCTTGTGGAACCTGTATGTCGCGTTGCGGCATATATAAAAACAAGCCATATATTCTCGGCGTTGACAAATCTACTATGAAAGACCTATCTAACTGGGTGACAAGTAGCGACAAGGTCATAAATTTATAATATTTTTCAGCCAACTAGCAGCAACCATTTGTATCTTTTGAAGTTGCACAACAAGTCTGTTTCCCCGTATCTAAGCTAGTTGCATTACAACAAGATGAGCTGGTTTGTCTCGCTCTATCTGCAGCAAGGCAATTGGTTTTCACACTATCCAGATAAAATACCAGTTGTGTACCTGTCTTTTTATAATCAATAATCTCAAATAGTGCAAACAATGACATTTCACCAACTTCTACTTGATATTCAATTATGACTACCGATTCACTTTCACCAGAGTTCAATACACTCTGACTCTGTTCTATAATTTTCAATACCCTTGAGCTAGTCAGTTTGTGATCTAAATCATCACCTAACCATAGTTGAAAATGAACAGCCTGTTCATGTCGCGTAACACCACCACAATCAATCAAATTACGGCTGATCACTCCAATATCAGTTATATGAAATTGTGTAGGAATCGCACGTCCATCAGGCAATATAAATTTGATTGAAAGGTCTGATGCTTCTCTCATTAATTCGTGAAATAAATGAAATTTCATATAACACCTCGTTCAAAAGATTATTTTTTTCCTCAAATATTATATTTTTATTTACCGGTGGGAGCTAATTTAGTTCAAAGTGGATCCAAATAAATAGCAATTTATGGGAAGGGTAAAACAGCAATTACTGGGGAAATTGTTACAGCAACACTATGTTATTTTGACCAGTAATACCCACACACCCCTATTTTTTAGGATTCACTACTGTAACAACCCTTCTATAAAAAGCGTCGGATTCATCTGGATAATTTTCTTCTAACCATGTCCTAATTCTGGTGGTTAATGCATGTCTTTGATTACCATAGCCGCCTTTAAAAACAGCCTGATGGGCTTTCACTGAAATATCTAACTCTCTGGAATAATATTTGTTTTCAATGTCTTGAAACTCTGGTTTGACTTGTTCAATTATTGGACTTTTTATTCCTAAAAGAAGTTCCAAACTTAGTTTGTTGGTATAAACTTCTGACAATGGCATTTTAAAATTCATTAGTACTTCAAGCCCCCCATTTTCTCGATCTTGATATGGTGTAAATCTAATCGCACTAAAATCTATGCCAAATAAAATATGGTCTTGAGTTATTTCTTCTATTTGCCCAACTCTTATAGAAACTCCAACTCTTAAGACTCTATCAAGATTAACCAAACTGATTCTTCCATTACCAAGATTGCCAATAGTACCCACCTGGTTTGTTAAGGGCTTTGTATTGAAAAACCCATAATCTAGAGGCAATCGTTTATGTATAAATTCCGACAACTCAAAGTCATGGACATTAATATCTAAATTTCTTTCATTCAGTAATTCTTCAAATTGTCTAAACTCATCAACAAACGAATCCAATTCCTTCTTAGAATCAAATTTGAAATCAACCAAATTAGCAAGGGCTTCAACAAGGTAAATTGAACGATAAAAAGACATGCCAGAGTAATCAAAATAAAGTTCCAAAAGACCTTCATTGACATACTGACATATCCTGGCAGACTGCGAGTCAAACACATCATCACCAAGTTTCGAAAACTCGTTCAGAATTATTGGAATGTTGGGTTTTTCAGGTAATGGTAATAACACTTCGTATCCCCCTCTAAATATATCCACATGAAAAAAGCATGGCATGGCTAGGGATGAATAAGCCGACTGTTCTAGACCGTGCCAATTTTGTCTTTTTGGGAGCCCGTCCCTATTGTCCCTTTGGTAAAAACCTAAAACGGGACGGCTAAAACCCTGTAACCACGGGGACCGTCCCTCTCGTCCCGTCCGTCCCTGTAAAAATTAAACGTACTAATGGCGGGACGAGTCTTTTTTGTAAATAGAAACCACATCACCACCGGATTTAATGGCATCCAAATGATCACTCCAAACCTGCATCATCTTGACCCTTTCCGGTAAATATTCAGCTTTGTTATAGGTTCCGCGTATTTTGTTTACCTGCTCATGAGCTAGCTGTTTTTCGATATGATCGGAATTAAACCCCATTTCATTTAAAAGGGTGCTGGCAGTATGTCGAAAACCGTGGGCTGTTTGCCGTCCCTTAAATCCGATCCGGTGCAGCCCAGCATTTAAACTCTGTTCATTGATCGGGCGGCTTTGGGTTCGCGGACTGGGAAAAACAAAATCCCCGGTGCTGAAATTACGCATTTGTTTAATCATTTCCAGGGATTGTTTAGATAGCGGTACCAGATGTGGACGCTTCATCTTCATTCTTTGTGCAGTGATAGTAATTAAACTGTGTTTTAAATCCACCTCATCCCAACGCAGGCCAGCTAGTTCATTGGGCCTTAAAAACAGATGTGGTGCGAGTTTAAGAGCAATTTGGGTGCTGTAGTCACCAACATAGGAATCAATGGCGTTTAAAAGCTGGTGGAGATCAGCCCTGCCCGTTAAATGCGGGTAATTGCCTTTTTCCTGTTTTTTGAAAATGTCGTTTGGGAGGTCGCGAGTTGGATCTCGATCACAAAGCCCCATTCCGACACCGTAACGAAAAATACGGCTGGCATATTGTTTAACCCTTTTCAGGGTTTCCAGAGTACCGGCTTCCTCTAATCGCTTGAGTGTTCTAATCAGGTCTTTCGGTTTAATGTCATCTGCGGATAAATTGCCAAGTGTTGGCAGCAGATGTTTTTCGATCCGTTCGTGAATGTCTTTTGAATGAGCATAACTCCAACTCTCACTATTATGTGAGTGCCACTGTTCAAACAGTTGCGTAAAGTTAAGCCGGCTCTCTTCTATAATCCTATCGACTTCAGCAGCTTTGTTCGCTTGCTTTTGTTCTTTCTTATGTTGATTGGGGTCTATGCCTTGAGCCAGAAGTGCTTTTGCCTGGTCTCTCAGGTCTCTGGCCTGCCTTAACCCTACTGCGGGATATTCTCCCAAAGCTAAGAGCGTTTGTTTTCCATTGAAGCGATATTTGAACCGCCAGTATTTACGGCCGGTAGTTCGTACCTCAATCTGCAGTCCTTCGCTGTCGGCCTTGCGGTAAATTTTCTCTTTAGGTTTGAGAGCTTTTAGCGCTGTATCGGTAAGCATTAGAACACCTCCTGGGGTTAACGCTTTACATGCATTGGGGTTAACTCAGAGCATTAACCCCAATCTTAACCCCATTTTTATAAGCAGTGGTAATACAAATAATACCCGATAATAGCGCAAAATACAGCTAAGTTATTGATTTTACGTTTCTAGAGGCATAAAAAAACCCGCGTAATGCGGGTTAATTTAAGAATATGGCGGTGGACTAGGGATTCGAACCCCAGGTAGGCTATTAACCTACAACGGTTTTCAAGACCGCCGCCTTCAACCACTCAGCCAGTCCACCTTTGTTTGATGGGGCGTATTATAGAGGGCTCAGAGTTTTTTGCAAGGCATTTAAGTCATATTTTTGTAAAATTTTGAGCGAATAATTCAAAAACCTTTAACCGTGCCCATTTTCCGCAAATCAGCTACTCATGAAATCTAAAACTGCTACCAACCCCCCTTCCATCAGCCTGTTTCAGAAGCACTGTTACGCGTTGTTAATGAAAATTCCGTGCGGTCAGGTGACGACCTATAAAGCACTGGCTGAGGCGTTGCACTGCCGATCTTACCAAGCGGTGGGTCAAGCGTTGTCAGCCAATCCTAATCTGATTGAAGTGCCGTGTCATCGAGTGGTGAAAAGCAATGGGGAATTAGGCGGCTATGCCTTAGGACAAGAAAGGAAAGAGGCCTTATTAAAACAGGAAGGCGTTGAGGTAACAGACGGACGTATCGTCAATTTAGATGAGATCTGTTTTGTGTTTACCGATAACTAAAAACAACAAGCTAAGAAAAACTCAACAGGCCTGTTGAGTTTGAACAGGCCTGTCCGTTTTAAGATAGAGTTACAGAGTTTCGATACCGCCCAGATAAGGACGCAATGCTTCCGGTACGGTAATCGTGCCATCCGCGTTCTGATAGTTTTCCAATACCGCGACCAAGGTACGCCCTACCGCCAAACCGGAACCGTTAAGCGTATGCACCAGTTGCGGTTTTTCTTGTCCAGAACGGAAACGGGCCATTAAGCGACGCGCCTGAAAGTCTTCAAAGTTTGAACAAGAAGAAATCTCGCGATACGCGTTCTGCCCCGGCAACCAAACTTCTAAATCATAGGTTTTGGCAGATGAGAAACCGATATCTCCGGTACACAAAGTCATGACTCGGTATGGCAGATTCAATTTCTGTAAAATCAGTTCAGCCTGTGCCGTCAACTCTTCCAGGGCTTCATACGATTTTTCCGGATGAACCAACTGAACCATCTCAACTTTTTCAAACTGGTGCTGACGGATCAATCCTTTGGTATCGCGCCCGTAAGAACCGGCTTCGGAACGGAAACAAGGCGTGTGTCCGGCCAGCTTGATCGGTAACTGCTCTTCATCGATGATTTCATCGCGGAACAGGTTGGTAATCGGCACTTCAGCGGTTGGAATCAGATAAAGATCCCGGTCGTTGGTGTCGTGTTCTTCGTGTTTGCCAAGCTTGTACAGGTCTTGCTCGAATTTTGGCAACTGTCCCGTGCCGCGCAAGCTGTGCTGATTGACGATGTAGGGCACATACACTTCTTCGTAACCGTTTTCGGCATGGGTATCGAGCATAAATTGAGTTAACGCACGCTGTAGCTTGGCAACCGGTCCTTTCAGTACCGAGAAACGTGAAGAGGCGATTTTCACCGCAGCGTCATTGTCATACCAACCGCGTGCCTCCATCAGATCGACGTGGTCTTTAATTTCAAAATCAAACTGGATCGGCTCGCCCCACTTGCGCACTTCGACGTTATCGTCTTCATTGCTGCCCACTGGGGTTGATTCATGCGGAAGATTTGGAATCCCAGCATAAATTTCTTCCAACTGTGCTTGAACCTCTTCCGACGCCGTTTTAGCCGCTTCCAACTGGTCACCCAAATTGGCAACCTCGGCCAACAACGGCGCGATATCCTCACCCTGTGCCTTGGCCTTACCGATCTCCTTGGAACGGCTGTTGCGCTCGGCCTGAAGATCTTGCGCTTTGACTTGCCACTCTTTACGCTGTGCTTCCAACGCTTCGATCTGCGCGGTATCCAGTTCAAAACCTCGGGTCTTCAGTTTGGCCGCGACGGTGTCCAGTTCGGTTCTCAGTAACTTTGCGTCTAACATTCTGGTTCTCGTATTGATTAATTCGAATTCTTGTTGCCACAAATGGGCGTTTTAAATGTGGCTTATTCTACAATAAATGCCCTATCTAAACAGGTGATTTCATGACATTGGCGGGCAATAAAAGTAAAGCCAACGGCTTTCATGCAACATACGCCATCTCGGCATTTTTTAGAACTGACGAGCGATCAACATTCCCAACAGCACGGCCAACAGGCACACCACGACACTTACACCGATATTCATCACCGCTTTGCTTAATTCACCAATCTGAATATATTGCAGAGTCTCGTAGGAGAAGGTGGAAAAGGTGGTAAAGGCGCCAAGAAATCCCACCATAATAAAGGCACGCCATTCATTGGAAGCGCCTAATTTATCGACCAGCAGTACCGCAACCAAGCCCATTATAAAGGAACCGAGCACATTGACCGACAGGGTTCCCCACGCGAACTCGCGCCCGAACCATTGGTAGACCTGATGCGACATGGCAAAGCGTGAAACCGCGCCCAAGGCCCCACCCGCGGCTACAGCTAACCAACTTAACCCCGTCATACTCCACTCCCGTTACGATTCATCCAGTTTTCCCCAATTTGCATCCCGGCGTTTGTGAATGGCCTGCTCGTTCAACTGACGCAGATGCGCCATCTTTGCAGCCACTTTAATTTCCAAACCGCGCTCCACCGGCTGGTAATAACGGCGTTCTTCCATTTCGTCCGGGAAATAACATTCACCGGCGGCAAAGGCTTCCGGTTCGTCGTGCGCGTAACGATACCCTTTGCCGTAATCCAGTTCCGCCATCAACTTCGTCGGCGCATTGCGCAGATGCAGTGGCACTTCGTAGGAGCCATGTTCTTTGACGTCTGCTAACGCCGCCTTATACGCCATGTAGACCGCATTCGATTTTGGCGCCACCGCCAGATAGGTGGCCGCGTGCGCCAGCGCCAAATCGCCTTCAGGAGAACCCAGTCGCTCGTAAGCTTCGGCGGCATTAATTGTGAGCTGCAACGCACGATTATCCGCATTGCCGATCTCTTCACTGGCCATGCGAATCAGGCGGCGTGCCAGATAACGCGGATCCACCCCGCCATCGAGCATGCGCACAAGCCAATAGAGTGCCGCATTCGGATCAGAACCGCGTACCGATTTATGCAGTGCCGAAATCTGGTCGTAAAACGCTTCCCCGCCTTTGTCGAAACGGCGCACGCCGCCTTGGACCACTTCACGGCAATGTGCCACAGACAAACTGAGCAGGCCTGTTGACTCCCCCCCTTCCTGCTCTAGCGGTTCGGCAAAATCCACCGCCTGTTCAAGCAGGTTCAACATTCGCCTGGCGTCGCCATCGGCCGCCTGAATTAATAGCTGTTGTGCGCCTTCTTCAATTTGCAAACGCTGTCCGGTGGAGGCCTGCAAATCGTCCGACAGCAACTGTTGCGCTCTGAGCAGCACCTCCTGCAACTCGGACTCATCCAGACTTCTAAGTACATAGACACGCGCCCGAGACAGCAAGGCGTTATTGAGTTCAAAGGACGGATTCTCGGTGGTGGCACCGATAAAGATAAAAGTACCGTCCTCGACAAACGGTAAAAACGCGTCCTGCTGCGCTTTATTAAAACGGTGCACTTCATCGACAAACAATAGCGTGCCCTGCTTGAATTGCTCGCGATGCAATTTGGCCTGCTCCACTGCGGCACGCACCTCTTTGACTCCGTCCAGCACCGCCGACAAGCTGATAAACTGCAAATCCGAATGCTGGGCGATCAGCCGTGCCAAGGTGGTTTTACCGGTCCCCGGCGGGCCCCAAAACACCATGGAATGCAGTTTGCCGCTGGCGAACATACGCGACAAGGCACGGTTAGGGCCCAGCAGATGCGTTTGCCCGACATAGTCATCCAGCGACTGCGGACGCAAGCGGTCCGATAACGGTTGATAGAGCGACATTTACTGCGGCTGACCTATCAAATCGAAATGTCCGGGAAGGCGGTAAACAAACGCATCCGGATTCAATGGCTGGTTGGACTGAATGTTTTCGAATCGCACCTTGGTGACGTTGTCCGAACTTTGATACATCCACACTTCCCGCATCTGCCCGTCTTTCAGGCCGATTTCAATACTCTGAAAATAGGTCGCTTCCTTAGGCTGCAGGTTGAACCAGTGCATGCTTTCTTTGCTGCCGGATTCGATAATGGTAAAACGCTCTTCAATCGGCTCGTCATACAGCAACCAGCTCAGCGGAATTTCCGAGCGGACCTCGTCTATCGGGCGCACCGTGACCTGTTCCAGATCATCGTCCTGAACCCATAGATTCACACCGTCGACGACGATTTTCTGCGATTCCGGTTTTTCATAATGCCACACCAATTTACCCGGGCGCTGCAACTGAAAGTAGCCGCTCGACTGGTTGAGCTGGAAACGCTCTTCATCCGGTTGAATTTGCTCAAACGTGGCGGAGAACGTTTTAAGCTGGTTGACATAGGTTTGCAGTTCCGACTGGGCCAGCGCGGCTGTCCCCCACAGCACCAGGCCGGAGGTCAGCACACTCAAACCAAAATTTTTCCAAGATCGTGTTTGTCTGTTTTGCATTCTCTGTTCCCGCTACGGGCCTGAATCGATACACAATCCCACCAGGCCTGTTCAGTTTTAGTTCATTCGTTTACAGGTTTTAAAGCTAATCTTGCGGCTTTGGCACCAATACTTCACGGTTACCGTTCGCCTGCATTGGAGACACCAAGCCGGCCGCCTCCATCGCTTCAACAATGCGCGCAGCGCGGTTGTAGCCGATTTTAAAACGGCGCTGAATCGAAGAGATAGAGACGCGTCCACCCTGAATGACAAATTCGGCCGCCTCGTCATACAGCGCATCCTGCTCGGCATCGCCCATATCACCGCCATTACCTCCACTTTCCGCCGCTGGCGACTGAGTAATGCTTTCCAAATATTGAGGTTCGCCTTGCGACTTGATGAACTCGGCCACTCGATGCACCTCTTCATCCGTCATAAAGGCCCCATGCACTCGTCGCGGCGACCCGGAACCGGGCGGTAGGAACAGCATATCCCCCATTCCTAGAAGCTGTTCCGCACCGCCTTGATCGAGAATGGTACGCGAATCGATTTTGGTGTTGACCATAAACGAGATGCGCGTCGGAATATTGGCTTTGATCAGACCGGTAATGACATTCACCGAGGGACGCTGGGTTGCCAGAATCAAGTGAATCCCGGCCGCACGTGCTTTTTGTGCAATACGCGCAATCAGCTGTTCGACCTCTTTACCGACCACCATAATCATGTCGGCAAACTCGTCCACCACCACCACAATATACGGCAATGGTTCCAAGGTCGGCGGTTGTTCGCCCAACTCGTGGCCAAAGTTGGCCGCTTGCTGATAGAGCGGATCGATTAAAGGCTCGCCTTTATCAATCGCTTCTTGCACCTTGAGGTTAAATCCGGCGATATTACGCACGCCCAATTTGGCCATCAGCTGATAGCGGCGATCCATTTCAAAGACACACCACCGCAACGCATTGGCGGCATCGCTCATATCCGTCACCACGGGAGTCAACAGATGCGGAATGTCTTCGTAGATCGACAGTTCCAACATTTTAGGGTCCACCATGATCAGGCGCACTTCATCCGGACGGCTCTTATACAGCAGACTCAAAATCATACTGTTGACGCCAACCGATTTCCCGGCACCCGTGGTCCCCGCCACCAATAAGTGCGGCATCTTCGCGATATCGGCCACCACCGGCTTACCGGCAATGTCTTTACCGAGCGCCACGGTCAATGGCGATTTGGAACGCTGAAACTCGTCCGATGCCAGAACTTCACGGAAGCTGACCAGTTCACGCTGCTCATTAGGAATTTCGATTCCGACAAACGCTTTACCCGGAATCACGTCTACCACGCGTACCGACTTAACGGACAGCACGCGCGCCAAGTCTTTCGCCAAATTATTGATCTGACTGACCTTTACTCCAGGCGCCGGCAAGATTTCAAAACGCGTGACCACTGGGCCCGGCTGGACCGATTCCACCTTAACGGTGACCCCAAATTCCAATAAACGCTGCTCTAACTGATTGGAAAGCGACTTGAGTTCCTCCTCGGAGAAGCCTTCTTCATAGTCCGGCGGAGGATTCAGCAAATCTAAACCGGGTAAATCGCCGGACTGCACAATCGGTACGGTGGAAGTCGGTTTCTGCTTGCTCTCCACCTTGACATGGGAAAGACTGCCGACTTTAGGCTCGTTTGACTTAGGGACCTCAATGGCTGGTTTTGCCGCTGTAGCAGGTTCCGGCTCAGGCTCTACTTGAGCCTGTTCGACGCTCTGCAGCTGTGGCTCCACCGTGCTCTCAAAGGCGCCTTCAGTCGTTTCCACGCCCAAGGCAGAGGAACCTCTTTTTTCATTTTTGCGCTTAATCGCCGCCACCCATTTCTGCCACGGCTTTTCATCCGTAGGTTGGGCGTGAACATCCTGTCGCCTGGAAATGGACAGGCCTGTTGCGTTTTCCGCAGCGGAGGCCTTATTAGAAGAAAGGCCTTTCATTTTTTCTGACGCCTGAACTTTGTTCTCCCAGAGATCACGGCTCCATTCAGCCAATTGCCAGGCCAACTGCCCAGTTACCTCAATAATGGTTAACCACGAATAACTGGTGAGCAAGCTGAATGCAATGGCAAACAGCACCAATAAAAACAGCGTTGCGCCAAGCAAATCAATGGAATCGACCAAAGCTTGGCTCAATTCATAGCCGAGCACGCCGCCGGCCGAATAGGGTAGCTGAATCAAACCGCCATTCGGATCCATATAAAGATTGGACAGCCCGGAACCGGCGGTAATTAACAGCAATAAACCGATAAGGCTCAAACCAAAGCGCAGGTAATCCATATCGCTGCCGGAACGAATTTTTAAGGTCACCCAACCGGCCAATAAAATACCAAATGGAATCAGAAAACCGAAAATTCCAAAGACATACAGGATCATCGATGAAATCCAAGCGCCGGTCTTGCCGCCATAGTTTTGGATTTGATGCGTATTGCCGGCGGTATCAAATCCCGGATCGGCCGGTTCATAGCTGAATAACACAATAAACAAGAAGAAAGCCAGGCCGATGCAACTTAATACCAGGGTGTCTTTAATGAGCCAATGAAGACGGTTAGGCTCGACATGTTCATCGATTTTTTCAACGGCAGAAGAAGACGTTTTAACAGGCTTAAAAGTCATAAAAGAATCTGTTTCTCTATTTGATGGCTGGGATCAATCATTTCAAACTTCGCAATAAGCTCAAATACTACAACAGCAAATAATAGCCAGATTGACCTTTTTCATGCTAAGGTCTGCGCTAAGGTCTGGTTTATCCCCTAAAAACTGCTAAAATTTTAGCACATCCGTAACAGACAAACTCAGCTGTTTCGCTGCTTAGCATAATCAAGGCCGCGCTTTTTTAGGGTTGTTAAGCACTGGGTTTAAACGAAAAGAATTTAACACAAAAAAGAGATAAAAAAGGAGTCCTGCATGGCTGCAAAACATTGCAAACTACTGATTTTAGGTTCTGGTCCGGCCGGTTACACGTCTGCGGTTTATGCTGCACGAGCAAACCTTGAACCCGTTATGGTCACTGGAATGCAGCAAGGCGGCCAGCTGACGACGACCACAGAAGTAGACAACTGGCCCGGAGATCCGGAAGGCTTGACGGGACCAGACTTAATGGTACGTATGCAAAAGCATGCGGAACGCTTTGGTACGGAAATCATTTTTGATCATATCCACACCGCTGAACTCACTCAAAAACCTTTCCGCTTGATCGGTGATGCAGGTGAATACACCTGCGATGCCTTAATCATTGCAACGGGAGCGTCTGCTAAGTATTTAGGACTGGAATCCGAAGAAGCCTTTAAAGGGAAAGGAGTTTCAGCCTGTGCAACCTGTGATGGTTTCTTCTACCGCAACCAAAAAGTCGCGGTGATTGGTGGCGGTAATACCGCCGTCGAAGAAGCGCTTTACCTTTCGAATATTGCGGCTGAAGTCACGATTGTTCACCGTCGCGACCACTTCACCTCTGAAAAAATCCTGGCTAAACACCTAATGGAAAAAGCTGAAAACGGCAACATCAAGATTGAATTCAACAGTCAGTTGGAAGAAGTTCTGGGCGATAACATGGGGGTCACAGGGCTTCGCTTGAAAAACAATCAAACCGGTGAAAGCAAAGAAATCGACGTGGCCGGTGTATTCATTGCCATTGGTCATACGCCTAACACCAGCATCTTTGAAGGCCAATTGGAAATGGAAAACGGTTACCTCAAAGTGCAAAGCGGCCTACAGGGGAATGCAACCCAAACCTCCATTCCTGGCGTTTTTGCAGCCGGTGACGTCATGGATCAACACTACAAGCAAGCCATCACGTCAGCAGGTGCAGGCTGCATGGCGGCTCTGGATGCTGAAAAATATCTGGACAACTTGGGAAGCTAATCTCGCAAAATTAAAAAACCACCTTCCAAGGTGGTTTTTTTATACACAGTTCAACCTTAATTAAAAACGGAAATCTCTTATGAAAAAAACTCTCTTGGTTGCCACGTTGCTCGGCCTGACTCATCATGCCCTGGCAGCAGATTCACAACTGAAAACCAATGAACAGAAAGCCAGCTACACTTTGGGCGTCGACTTGGCAAAGAACTTTACCAAACAAGGCTTGAATATTGATGTAGAGGCATTCACTTCAGGGATGCAAGATGCACTGAACCAGAAACCGCTTCGTTTGACCCAAGAAGAGATGCAAACAGCGGTCAATGAAGTCAAACAAGCGATGATGCAGAAGCAACTGGAGGCTCGCAAAAAACAGGCTGAAGCCAATGCGAAAGCCGGGGCTGACTTTTTAGCTGAAAATAAGAAAAAACCTGGCGTTAAAACCACCGACAGCGGCCTTCAATACAAAGTCATTGAAACCGGTAATGGTCCTTCTCCTCAAGACGGTGACGTCATCACCGCACATTACAAAGGAAGCCTGATTGATGGCACCGTCTTCGACAGCTCTTACGAACGCGGAACACCGATCGAATTCCCGGTCAGCAACGTAATTAAAGGCTGGCAGGAAGCCTTAAAGATGATGAAAGCAGGATCAAAATGGGAAGTCTATATCCCTGCGGAGCTCGCGTATGGAGAAAAAGGTGCTGGTGATCGTATTGGCCCGAACTCAACATTAATCTTTACGATTGAATTGATTAAATTCGACAAATCGGAATAAGCATTTATAAAAAGAAAAACCCAGTTAAATCAATTAACTGGGCTTACCTATACGGTCAATATGAAGTTGCTCTTCAAGAGGAGTGTTGGTTAAAACAACGGAGCCATACTAATATAATCATTTGCCTATATCAAACTTTTCTTATATTTTTATTTTTGCTCAAAAATAAATAATTTTTATAAAACTCCATCAACTAATCGAATAAGCGCCCTTCTTAAGAAGTCATGCTCAAGGCATTTACATCAACCAGCTGATAAACTTCATACGCCGGCTCTTCATATGGATGCGCTTGAATTAAGGCGCGAATGACTTCGGCAATCCGCGTTGCATCACATACCATTTCCACTTTATATTCAGTAACGGTTTCAATCTGATGTTGATGACCAATAAATGGCTGGCTCCCCTCAAGAGGACGAAATTGTCCCTCGCCTTTCACCTGCCAGCTGCAAGCGTCATAGTTGCCGATCTTACCGGCCCCCGCATCAAACAGTGCTTGCTTTACCACCTCCAAATGGGTTTCAGGAATGAACACATTTAACTTAAACACCTAACCTCTCCCTCTCCGACCAAAATTTTACCCTACGAGGATAAATTCAATACAATAAGCGAATTGCCTAAAAAGGCACGCTCACCTTTCAATGAAAAATAAAAAGGATTGATATGAGACCGATACTCATCACCTATGCTGTTATTCTACTGCTTGGCATTACTTCCATGCTGACTCAGATTCATTATTTTGCCAATATTGCCGGCTTTATTTCAGCAATCGGATTTCTGTTTATCTTTTTTAAAGACAGACCCGAAGAAGAGAATGAGTGGCAGAAAAAACAACGTCGCTACTGGTATATCGTTTTCGCAACCGGACTGTTTTTCAGCTTAATTTTCGGCAGTCTTTGGAACGACCAAATGGGGGGAATGGCGCCGTCCTAAAAACAGCGCTCTATTCAAGCATTAAAAAAGCCCTTTAAGTGGATCACCTAGAGGGCTTTTTGTTTTAGTAAGGACTGGATTACAAATCGATTTTAAAATAGATCGACATCCCCCTCTTCCATGCTATCCGCTTGTACACGCTTCATACGGAACTCTTCCATATGTTGGCGCTGCTGAGCGACCACCATTTTTAACTGATCGATACGTTCCTGGTGCTCACTTTCGGAAGAGACCGGAATAGTCCGACTCTCGTCAAGAAATGCATTAATCTTATCTGAAAACTCATTCAGGTTTTCCAGATGATGAATGACTTGATCCACCAACTGACGGACAATATCCTCAAACTGCAAAGAACGCATGGCGTTGGAAACACTGACTTCGATTTCGGAGATAATCCCGGAGACATCTCCAAGGTTTTCTGAAATGCCGTTATTCATCTCTTCCAAGTCATGGAGCATGCCGTCCACTTTTGTTTGTGAAGAGACGGCGTGCTCCATGTCTTTATTGGCGGTTTCACTGACAATACTTCTTACCTGATCCACCGTGCCTCGCGCTTTTTCAGCTTGTTTGCGAATCTGCTCATTCAATTGGTTCGAATTCAATGACAGTTTACGAACTTCATCCGCGACCACGGCAAACCCTCGACCGGCTTCTCCGGCACGCGCCGCTTCAATCGCCGCATTCAGAGCAAGCAAATTGGTTTGATCGGCAATGCCTTTTACATCTTCTAACAGGGTAAAGATCGCTTCGATCTGTCCAACCATATCATCGATTTTATCGACAGTCTGAGTGCTACGCTGACTGGCTGCCGTTAACAGGTCAATCAGATATTGCAAGACCACTTTGATTTCAGATGAGAAGCGCTGCACACTCATGTGCTTGGAACTTGCGTCACCGCCCAAGTTTTCAAGCAGTGAAAGTACCAGTTTATACTCGGCATTCGTCTGGTCGTGCAAATCTGAAAAACTGTTATTCAAAGTTTCAATCGCTTCGGCAATCAATTCTTTAACCTGAACCAGTTCCTCTTTAATGACTTCCGATTCATGATCAATAGCCTGGTCAAAATCTTCAGCAACACTTTTCAACGACTCATCAACTTTAGTGATAGGAATCAGGGCATGACTGGCTGCAGCTTGCGGCATAGGCGAAACAGGGGATTCTTGATCGCTTGGCTCAGGCATGGCAACTCTTGCCACCTGAAGTGTCCAGACCAATGAAATGATCAACATACTCAGAAGTTCAATATAGGGAATCTCGATAAAACTAAGAATCCCCCCTAGAATGGTGAATAGCCACGCAATCCAATACGTCTTTATTACTTGAAGCATGAGGCACTGTCCTTACCTAATAATGCACTAAATATCAACGAGTTAACTGAGGAACCACAAGCGATCCAGCAGTCATTCAACTGGGGGATTATAAGCCATTTAAAAAACTTGGTTAATGATAAGTTTTTTTGACCGAGTAAAAGGCCGTTACAAAAAAGCCTGCCCCGCCCTAAGGCAGAAGCAGGCTATGTGCCAGTTTGATCTAACTCCGTTTACTTTGCAGCATAGTCCAAAATTCTCTGAGCGATACTCTCCAATGGCAAAATGGAATCCGCGGCGCCTAACTTAACCGCCTCTCCAGGCATCCCCCACACCACACTCGTCTTCTCATCTTGGGCAATGGTAGGCGCGTCTACCCCTTGCAATTCCTTCAACCCTCGCGCACCGTCATCTCCCATCCCCGTCAGCAAAACGCCAATCGCATTCGGACCGACATTCTGCACAACAGAACGGAACATCACATCTACCGAAGGTTTATGCCTATTAACCGGCGGGCCGTCATTTAAGCGGCAGACATATCTTGCACCATCGCGCTCAACCAATAAATGACGATCTCCTGGGGCAATATAGACATGCCCCGGCAATATCTGTTGTCCATCTTCTGCTTGCAGCACTGTCATTGCGGATAATGAATCCATACGTTGTGCAAACGGCTGGCTGAATGCCGCTGGAATATGCTGAGTAATCACGATACCTGGCGCACTGGCAGGCAATTTCATCAACACTTCCTTGATCGCTTCTGTCCCTCCGGTGGAAGCGCCCAATGCCACAATTTTATCCGTGGTCTTAAAATGACGCCGGTTAAAACTCTTTTTCTCAATAACGGCGTCTACGCTTAACTTTTCCGTCACTGAGATGGACTGCGCGGCTTTAGGCTTTTGCGCATTTTGTATATACCGCGCATATTTGCGTTCAAGCATTATTTTACTAACCCGCGCCGCCGTTTTAACCTTGCGACAAATCTCTGCCTGATATTGCTCGAAGGTATTGACCAAATCAATTTTAGGCTTGGTCACAAAGTCCACGGCCCCCAGTTCCAGCGCTTCAAAAGTGATGTCCGCACCACGTTCGGTCAAGGTCGATACCATGACCACTGGAAGTGGATGCAATCGCATCAGATTTTTTAAGAAGGTCACCCCGTCCATCCTCGGCATTTCAATATCCAAGGTCAGCACATCAGGGTGGAGCTCTTTAATTTTTTCTCTCGCCATATAAGGATCCGAAGCGGTACCGACGACCTCTAATTCCGGATCTGACGACAACATCTCTTGCAACATTTTGCGAACTAAAGCGGAATCGTCGACGATCAAGACTTTAATTTTTTTCATAAAATGCTCAACTCTTTATAACTTGCCTTGTTCATCCTCTTTAACGCACCTTGCGGTAAATTGTCTGTCCAATCAATTCAAAACGATCACACACTTTGTACAAAGATTCAGAATGACCAATAAACAGGTGTCCATGCTCAGGCAAGAGGTCTGCGTAACGATCAAATAACCTTGCCTGAGTCGGCTTATCAAAATAGATCACAACATTACGACAAAAAATCACATCGATCGGATCGTTTATGGGCCAATCGTGCATCAAATTAATTTGACCAAACTCAATACAGGTTTGTAACTCAGACTTGACTTTGACCAGGCCTGCTTGCTTTCCACTTCCCTTCAAAAACCAACGCTTTTTACGCGTTTCATCAACCCCTTTTAAACGTTCAATAGGATAGATACCCGTTCTTGCCGTATCAACCACATTCGTATCTAGGTCCGTTGCAATGACCTTAGCGTCCCAGCCTTGCGGTACAGATTCTTTGAGAACAATCGCTAATGAGTACGGTTCTTCCCCTGTGGAACACCCGGCGGACCAAATACGAATCTTTTTGCTTGCCTTGTTCGTTTCGAGAAGCAGAGGGATGACCGTGTTGGCTAAATAGTCAAAATGGTGGTTTTCTCTAAAGAAAAACGTCAAATTTGTCGTGACCGCATTAATCAAATTAACAAACTCGGTTTCACCTTGCTCCTGTACATAATTCAGGTACTCTTTGAAGCTCTGCAGCTCCAGAAAACGAATGCGTTTTGCCAAGCGATTGTAAACCAAGTTTTTTTTGGAATCGTTTAGATCAATTCCTGCAAAGTCATAGACTATTTTCTTAATCCGGGAAAAATCCTGGTCTGTAAAAGTAAACTCTCGTTCGTTCATTAATGTCGTCTACCTATTTGTCAAGCGCTCAGCGTTGCTATTCTTCTTTTGCCAATGGCACAATGAAAGAAGGAATGTTATGTTAGTTTGTAAGAAAGAAACTTGGCTACCGTCATCCTTCTCCGATCGAGCTGGCCTATTTAGGCGAAAAACCGCAATGAATAATATACCGCAATTGAACTTCGACAGCCTACAAATAAAAGCCAATCCAACCCTTGGAGAGCTGAAACTCCAAGTCGGTCAGACAGTGACTTTGCAGATTCATGCCTTTAAAGGCAATCTGGCACAAATTACCCTAGGCACTCAAACCCTAGTAGCGGAACATAAATTATCACCGGCTTTGACCGGCACGTTTAAGGCACTGGTGAAACAACTTGAACCCACATTAGTACTGACTTTACGCCCCCCCACTCAAACAAACCAAAGCCCAATACCCAATCAGCAGCCCATCTTGCAAACAGCCTATAAACTTAACATTGCACAACAAATTCCAATTCATCAGGCGGTACAAACGTTAAACCAATTACCGAATCTATCCGCCTCCATCCAATCCCTGCTTAACCAACTGGTGGAACAGCTATTAAAACCGTCCACAAGTCTAAGCGGCAGAGAGCTTAAACACGCTCTGCTTAACAGCGGCTTGTTTTTTGAACATCGTGTAAACTCATCCCAACAAACGGCAACAAACAACTCGCTGACCAAGGATATGAAAGCGATCCTATTTAAACTGCAACAAATGGCACTCGCCGAAATAGCCGAAAAAGGCGAGTCCTCCCCTGCGAAAAAGGCTTTGCAAGCTATTTCACAAGCGCTCAACCGAATCACCATTCAGCAGCTGCAGCAATACGAAAACCCGCAGATGCTTAACCTAGAACTCCCCCTGCCCCCAGAAAGTCGGTTAGACGCGGTACAACTTAAGTTCTATAAAAACAGATCTTCCTCTGAAGAGGTCTGGGAAGTACTGATGAACCTGCACTTAAACCATCAAGAACTCGCGTTTAAACTCAGCCTTCAATCGAATATGAGTGATCTAACATGCGTCATTTGGTATGAAACAGAGGAAATTGAAAGCCAGATTGCTCCTTTTATTCCAAGCCTAACACAGCGCCTCCAAGAACTCGGACTGCGCGTCAATACCGTTCAGACAACCAAACTCAAACCTTCCCCATCGACAACATCCACTCAGGTCGCCCTCATTGACATTAGCGTCTGAATCACCACCTCCCTTATCTTCCTTTAAAATAGGGGGATACCTATTCAGAAAATGAAAATTCCCCTTCTTTAAGACTAGACCTTTAAGCTCGAATCATGTACTTTACCCCTTATAGTTTAATGAACTCGAGCGAGTAAATAATGGACACCAATCTTGAGAACATTCAAGAACAGATCAACCAAAAGAATGACCACGATGACCAAGTACTAAGCTTTATTTTAGGCCGCGAAGAGTATGGCGTTGATATTCTTACGGTTCAAGAAATTAAAGGCTGGGAAAAAACCACGGCTATTCCGAACACGCCGGAATATGTGATGGGCGTCATCAACCTACGTGGAGCGGTTGTTCCTATTATCGATCTACGTGTTCGTTTTGGACTGGATAACATTACCTATAATGAATCCACCGTTGTCATCATTCTGCGCGCGGAGGATGAATCGGGCAGTCAAAAAATCATCGGCCTAGTGGTAGATGGCGTGTCCGACGTCTATTCTATCAACGCGACTGAAATCCAAGGTTCTCCAGACATGAACGGTACCATTCATACCGATTACGTCAATGGCCTCGCCACAGTAGGAGACAAAATGTTGGTCGTTCTTAATGTAAATCAACTGATCAACGAAGGCATCTTGGCCTCCATTAAGAAAAGCTTAAATGCAGAATAATCTTGGTCACTGAAGATCAATCCTTTTTAAATTTTTTAGTATTTCATTTTTAGTTATTTAAAAGTGTGAGAGAGTAACAATGTCAAAAATTCTAGCTGTAGACGACTCTAAGTCGATGCGTCAAATGGTAAGTATGTCTCTAAAATCAGCGGGACATGATGTCACGGAAGCGGAAGACGGTGCAGAAGCATTGAACATCGCCAAACAGGCTCAATTTGATTTAATCGTCACAGATATCAACATGCCGAACATGAATGGTATAGAGTTGATTACAGCGCTGCGTGCTTTGCCGAATTATAAATTCACACCGATTTTATGTTTGACAACTGAATCGTCTGGCGACATGAAAACGAAAGGGAAAGAAGCGGGTGCGACCGGCTGGATTGTTAAACCATTCAGCCCGGAAAAACTGCTTTCGGTCATCAACCGAGTCCTTTAACCCGTTTCTAACAGGCCTGGTCACATTGCTATTGGCTAGGCTGAAACTCGATCTTCTCAAAGGTAATCCTCATGGCAGATATCATCAACCTTCCTGAAAATCTTACCATTCATACCATCAACGACTCCTATGCCGAACTTAACCAAAAAATTCAGGAGACGGGAGAAGAGATCGTCTTCGACGCCGGTGCAGTGGAAACCATTGATACTAGTGGATTGCAGTCATTGCTCATGCTGATTCGCACAGCAGAAAGCAACCAGCGCTCTATCAGCTGGCAAAACACCAATGAGCTGTTTATGACGTCGGCCAACAATATTGGGCTGAGTGAAGCGCTAAAATTAGCTTAATTACTTTCAACCTGCATGAAACATGCCTCGTCTTGATGAAAAGGTTGCCGTTTCCCTCCAATACGAAGGGGAAGGCGCGCCGATTGTGACTGCGAAAGGCTCCGGCCACATCGCTGAACAAATCCTTGCTCTGGCAGAAGAGTATCAAATCCCTATTAAGCAAGACCCCCAGCTAACCGAACTGTTAAGCCAAGTTGAATTGAACCAGGAAATTCCTGAAGTGCTGTATGAAGCGGTCGCCCAGGTACTTGCTTTTGCATTCCAAATAAGCGAAAAGTGGCCTGTTGAAAAGCCAGATTAATTCCCCTCTATTCTGAGACTTTGAGTCTCTATGGACTGCAAATCAGTATATGAAAAAGCCCCGTTAAACGGGGCTTTTTCATCACCAGTAAGAACTGTTTTCAACGACTACTCAAAGTTCATAAGCATATTGTCCACGTCGATCAAAATGATCACATTATCCTGATAGTGCGCAATTCCCTGAATGTAGCGGGATGCATTCTCTTTTGTCGATGACAGCGGTTCAAATTTACTTTCTGGAATGTCTTTTACCTCCATCACGAAATCCACCATCATGCCCACGGTCTGTTCATCATCCAACTCAACAATAATAATGCGCGATAGATCCGTTACCGGCTTGCTCGGCATTCCATAAATGGTGCGTGTATCAACCACCGTGACAATCACACCACGGACATTAATAACTCCCAACACATGTGGCGGCGTCCCGGCTACCTTACGAATCGTTCCTACACGCAGCACTTCACGAATTTTTTTAACATAAATGCCGTAAATTTCATCTTGCAAGGTAAAGAGCACACAACGCGCACTCGGCCCGATATAGGTTGAATCCTCTTCCAACCCGGTTGCTAAGCCGCTATTTTCAGGTAAGGCTGTTTGTAATTCCATCGTTTATAAACCTCTCCATTAATACTGAAAACGCTGGATAACACCAGGTAAATCTAAAATCAACGCAATACTGCCGTTGCCGGTAATCGTGGCACCAGCATAGCCAGAAATTTTCTTAAGCATCATGCCCAGAGGCTTAATAACCACTTCTTCCTGACCGTTTACCTGTTCAACCACTAAACCAGCACGCTGATTGCCAATCGATACGATGACGACCTTGTCGCCATCATAATCCTCTTTGACTTTTTCAGGCGCTAACCACTCTGATAAAAAGTACAGTGGAATACTTTTCTCTCTTAATCTGACCATCATTTGCCCGTCAATCATATTGATCTTATCGGATTCGTAATCAAAGATTTCCTGGACACTGGTTAAAGGAATGGCGTAATTATCTTCATCAAAAGCCACCATTAAGGTTGGCAAAATCGCCAATGTCAAAGGAACTCGAATACTCATGCGAGTCCCCTCTCCCAACACGGAGTGGATATCAATACTGCCGTTCAGCTTGGTAATCATGCTTTTGACCACGTCCATCCCAACGCCACGCCCTGAGATATCACTGATCTGCTCCGCTGTAGAAAAACCGGCCGACATAATCAATTCAAAGGCGGCTTTATCATCCAGCTGATTCGCCGTCATCTCATCCATTAAGCCTTTTTCCACCGCCTTGCGACGCAGTACATCAGGATCCATCCCCTTACCGTCATCAGTAATCGACAACAGAATATGATCCCCTTCTTGCTGAGCCGCTAAAATGACCGTGCCTTTTTCTGGCTTGCCGGCAGCAATTCGATCTTGTGGCATCTCAATACCATGGTCAACCGAGTTACGGACCAAATGCACCAAAGGATCGGCTAGAGCTTCCACCAGGTTTTTGTCTAAATCAGTATCTTCACCGACCAGCTCAAGATCAATTTCCTTACCAAGCTTACGTGCCAAATCACGTACCACCCGTGGAAAACGCCCGAATACCTTTTTAACCGGTTGCATCCGGGTTTTCATGACAGAAGTTTGCAGGTCTGTAGTAACATGATCCAAATTGGCTACCGCATTCGATAACTCTTCACTGCTTCCCTGAGTGGTTCTCAACGTGAGCAAGCGGTTGCGCACCAGCACCAGCTCACCTACCAGGTTCATAATTTCATCAAGACGACGAGTATCGACACGAACCGTTGATTCGGCTGTATTTTTACTGGACGCTTTAGCAGGACCCGCAGGAGCGACCGAGGGCTTCGGTGCAGACTCCTTAGGAGCGGCAGGTTTTGTATCGGCAGGTTTTGCCTGTGGCACCGGTTCAGAAGCAGGCTCAGGCATTGAAAGCGTTTCATCAACCTGTGCAAAATCCATTAAATCTCTTTGATTAAGTAAGGCCTCGAACTCATCATCGGTAATCTCTCCATCTGGATCGACCCCTTCCGGCAACTCTAATTTAGGTTCTTCAGGAATTTGCGGGGAAGAGGACGATGCTTCAGAAAGCATATCTCTTTGATTCAACAACGCTTCAAATTCGTCATCCGAAATCTCACCATCAGGATCAACCCCCTCTGGAAGTTCCAGTTTAATATCCGTTGTCATTGTGGCTGCATTATCTGCTTGTGTTTCAACTTCTTGTACCGCCTGACCTTTGGTAATCGCATCCAGCTCCTGCAACAAGCCCTGGTCATTTTCAGGCAGGTCTCTGGCTCCGCTGTTCAGTTGTTCGATGGAATCACTAATCACATCAAATGCTCTCAAAATTACATCGGCCACAACGGCATCATATTCCACGTCGCCATTACGGATTTTATCAAACACGTTTTCCGCTCGATGGCAGACCTCAATCAAGGGAGTAATACCGAGGAATCCAGCCCCCCCCTTAATGGTGTGAAAACCACGAAAAACCGCGTTCAATAAATCTCGATCACTTGGCGCCTGCTCCAGATCAACCAACTGCTCATTCAGTTGATCAACCAGTTCGGTCGCTTCTACCAAAAAATCCTGTAAAATATCCTCATCCACAACCTATACCTCATCTCTCATCAGCTATTCAAAGCTGTGATTGGATTGTTACTCTGATCTATAGGGCTCTTACAGCAAAACTCATGCCACGAATTCACCGTATACATGAAAATCGAGATCTCAAATTCCTAAATCACTTAACAGATCATCCACATCTGCTTGCGACTCGACAGCATCCAACTTTGATTTTGCCGTGACATTCGGGCCGACTCCTTTTTCGTGCTCGGCACTCTGCTCGGCTTCACTCTGTGTTTTCTGCGGAATGGCGTCGTAATCATGACGTGAACGCTCAATAAGGGCCTTCAGACTTTCTTCCAGCTCCGTCACAATCAAAATAACGCGATTCAAAACCTGTCCCGTTAAATCCTGAAATGACTGTGCCAACATAATATTGGTTAATTCCTGGCTCGCCTGATCGAGCAGAGGTTGGATTTTTGACACTTCATCTGAACCTTCGAGCATTGTGCCAACCTCTTCCAGCAGTCCTAAGGTATTCTCAGATGAGCCCAGGGTTTTATCACTGGCTTTCTGAGTTTCATTTAGCACATATTGAAGACGCTCGGTAATATCAGGAAGGTCATGCTTGGCGTGAAGCAACACCGGTGTATCAACATCCAGATCATCCAAGGTTTGATGCAAGTTTTTTGTCAACTCGCTGAGCTGCTGGTGCAATTCACTCTTGCGAATCTGAGTAATGTCATCCAATATTTCAACGGTACAGCGTTCATCACCCGCTTCCATTGCTTGCAACAAAGCACGAACCTTATCAACGTGAATATCTGTAGAAAATGTCATGAGTTCCTTCCTCTGGTCAAAAAAAAACCCCTTCTGCAAACACTTGCAGACGGGGTTTCTTTATCTTGAATTAACGAAAACCGAAACGAATCATTTATTTTGTTTTTCGGCTACGCGTTCAAAAATCTTCTGAATTTTTTCATTTAGCGTCGCGGCTGTAAATGGTTTAACAATATAACCATCAACACCTGCCTGAGCCGCTTCCAGGATCTGACTACGCTTGGCTTCAGCCGTAATTAACAGAAAAGGCGTGTCTTTCAGTTTCTCATCGGCACGCACGTGACGCAACAGGTCAATTCCTGTCATCTGCGGCATATTCCAATCGCTGACGATAAAGTCGTATTTGCCTGACTGCACCATTGGCCAAGCCGTTGCGCCATCATCTGCTTCGTCAAACTTACTAAACCCTAACTCTTTTAATAAGTTTTTAACAATACGACGCATGGTTGAAAAATCATCTACAACCAAAATATTCATATCTCTGTTAATTTGCATATCGTTTCCCTTAACGTCCTTTTTCTAATCCTTTACATCCAGTCCGCTAATCTGGATCGTAAGCGCTTAATGGCCTGACTGTGAATCTGACTCACTCGTGATTCACTCACCCCAAGCACTTCCCCAATTTCTTTAAGATTTAATTCTTCATCATAGTAGAGAGCCATAACCAGTTTCTCTTTTTCAGGCAACTGGCCAATTTGCTCCGCCAGAGATTCTTGAAAACCCGACTCCGTCAATTCAGCAAACGGCGTCAAAGACGAACTTGTGATTCGATCTTCTGACAACTCATCATGGTCCGGTTCATCAATCGACAGTAACTGCGCTCCCGTCGTATCCTGCAAAATGGCATGGTACTCGGTAATCGAAACCCCTAATTCCTGAGCAATTTCATCGTCTTTGGCTTCACGGCCATTGCGAGACTCAATACGATTAATCGCATCGCTGACCTCTCGGGATTTTCGATGTACAGACCGAGGCGTCCAATCGCCCTTGCGAATCTCATCCAACATGGCTCCGCGAATACGAATTCCGGCATAGGTTTCAAAACTGGCCCCCTGGCTGGCATCAAATTTCTGCATCGCTTCCATTAGACCAATAATGCCTGACTGAACCAGGTCATCAACAAAGACGCTTTCCGGCAAACGCCCTTTCATGTGGTACGCAATACGCTTGACCAACGGTAGATACTGCTCTAAATCATTATGGGAGCGTTGTGCTCCCTGTCTTTGAACCGCACTATATAGATCCGTTGCGCTCATGCCTGTTTCCTAATGACCTGATTGAAATAGGTTTTCGACAAAAAACTGCAAGTAGCCTGTAGCGCCTTGAGGTATCGGCCATGAATCAATCTCATATGCCATTTCTTTAAACGCCTGTGCAGCCGAACTATGGGGTTTACCCACCGTCACCGGAACCTGCTTTTGAACGGCTTCTCGTAAATCATTATCAAAAGGGACGGACCCCAAATAGTCCAATGATACATTCAAAAACTGTTCGCTGACTTTTGCTAATTTCTCGTACAGCTGGCGCCCGTGCTTCTCAGATCGGCTCATATTGGCCAACAAACGAAAACGCGTCACCTGATAGTCCCGACTTAAGACTTTAATAAGTGCATAGGCATCGGTAATAGAAGCCGGTTCATCAGTCACAACCACGATCACTTCCTGCGCAGCTCGACAGAAACTTACGACACTGTCGGCGATTCCCGCAGCCGTATCCACGATAAGCACGTCTAATTCGTCGCTCAGCTCCGAAAACGCGTTAATTATTCCAGCATTTTCCATAGCGGTCAATTGAGCCATACGCTTGACCCCAGAAGCGGCCGGAATGATTTTCAAACCTGCTGGCCCTTCAACAATAACCTGCTTAAGTGTTTTTTCACCATCAAGCACATGAGACAAATTATAACGAGTCTGTAAGCCGAGCATAATGTCGACATTGGCTAGCCCCATATCCGCATCCATTAACAAGACTCGGTTGCCCAATTTACTTAATGAGATCCCAAGATTAACGGACACATTGGTTTTCCCAACTCCCCCCTTACCACTCGCAACCGCCAACACTCGCACGGGCTTAGCGGCTGGTGTAGCACTTTGCACTTGGTTTGATTGCATTGCTCGCAAGCCGGCTGCTTGGTCATTGAGCATCACTTATCTCCTTTCCCATTCCCATCAGGAATGCACTCTCATCATTATCAATCTGCGAATTCTGTTGACCTAATACGATCGCGCGATCAATCAGCTGTCGTGGATTTACCGGGTTTAAATCTTCAGGAACACGCTGCCCCTCGGACAGAAAAGCCAAAGGCAATTTGTGCTCGATCAACACCGTTAAAATATTGCCTAACTGCAAAGCCTCATCGACTTTAGTTAAAATACAACCGCTCAAGCCCACGGCTCCGAACGACTTGACAATGTCTTTCATTACATTTAACTGCGTGGCCGCCGACATCACCAAATAATTGCGGACACTACTGACCCCTTCGTGTTCAGAAGTCAACTGTTGCGACAGCTGCAAATCTCTTTGACTCATCCCGGCGGTATCGATCAAAACCAGTTTTTTGCTACTCATCGAAGCCAATAATGCGTAAAGCTCACCTTGGGAGTTAACAACATGCACTGGCACACCGATCAGGTCGGCAAACGTTTTTAACTGTGCTTGAGCACCAATCTTATAGCAATCGGTCGTGATCAAAGCGAGCTCAGATGGACTGTTTCGCATGACAAAACGACTGGCCATTTTAGCAATCGTTGTGGTTTTCCCAACCCCCGTTGGCCCAACTAAAGCGACGATTCCGCCACGCTCAATAACATCTCTTTCTTCCACAGGAATTCTTTGCTCAATGTCCGCAAGAATTTCTGACCAGGCCTGGTGACCATATTGCAAACCTGAGTCGACAAGCTTTTCGCTTAGCGACCAGCCAACACCCAGTTTCACTAATTTCTTTATCAACGCGACTTTCTCTGGGTTGACGCGTTCGTTATGCCCCCACGCCAGTCCTGAGAGCTGATTCTCCAGCATGGCTCGGACCTGCTTCAACTCCTGGGCCATACTTGACAGCTCTGCCGAGTTAGGCGATGTTGAACTCACCGTTTCGGCATTAGGCATCAAAGGCATCTCTGGCGAGACAAAGCTACTTCCAAATTTTTGTTCCGCTTGTTTTTGCTGGTAATCCTGCGCTTCCGGATCTGCGGCTGCAACCACCTCAACCCCATCATCCGTGGTCCGGCTTGAAAGAATGACGGCATCTTCACCGCACTCATCTTTAACCAACAGCATGGCTTGCCGCATAGACGGAGCAAAGTAACGTTTAATTTTCACTTAGCCTCCCTGTCCCACATTTGCCACCACACTGATCTGTCGGTTTTCTGGCACCTCAGAATACGCCAAAATATGTAATGTCGGCAAACTGTAACGGAACAGCCTTGCCAACTGCGCACGAATTTGCGGAGCGACTAACAGAACCGCTGCCTGCCCTTCCATCTCAAGCTTCTGAGACTCTTCTTTCAGCGTTGCATGCAAGCGCTCTGCCAAACCGGGTTCAATTGCCAATTGTCCTTCTGGCGCCCCTTGGGTAGCTTGCAGCAACAACTGTTCCAACCCTGGCTCTAACGTAATCACTTTTAACTCAGAAGCGTTACCGACAATATCCTGCACGATGGAACGACCTAAAGCCGAACGGACATGCTGAGTGAGTTCACTCGCATCTTGAGTCATCGGCGCTTTAACCGTCAATGCTTCCAGAATGGTGCGCATATCGCGAATAGACACTTTTTCCTGCAGGAGATTCTGCAACACTTTAACCAACGTAGCCAATGACAAGCGATCCGGTACCAGTTCATCCACCAACTTAGGCGATGACTGCTTTAACTTATCCAACAGCTGCTGCGTTTCATCATGCCCCAACAGCTCGAAAGCATAATCCTGAACAATCTGACTAATATGTGTGGCGACCACCGTACTCGCATCCACCACGGTATAACCGAATGCCTGCGCTTGCTCGCGATCTTTGACATCAATCCAAACCGCTTCCAATCCAAACGTCGGATCGGTAGTGGTAATTCCCGGAACCTCACTCAAAACCTGTCCGGGGTTTATCGCCAATTCCTTATCAGGAAAGACCTCTCCTTCACCGAGGTTTACCCCCATGAGCATAATTCTATATTGGTTTGGTTTTAGGTCCAAGTTATCGCGAATATGTACAGGGGGAACCAAAAACCCAAGCTCTTGAGAAACTTTGCGCCGCACCCCTTTTACCCGATCCAGAAGCTGTCCGTTTTGACTTTGATCCACCATTGGGATCAAACGGTATCCGACTTCTAAACCTAAAATATCAACCGCTTGGACATCCTCCCAACTCAGTTCAGGTGGTTTGCTCTCCTCAACGGCTTCTTCTGTTGGTTGGGCTGTTTCCGTAGGCGCCTGCTGCTGTTTACGGTGAATCAAGTAAGCACCGGCCCCGGCCACACTGGCAAACGAAAGGAACGCTAAATTTGGCATCCCAGGAATCAACCCCAGAACACCGACAATACCCGCCGTCATCCCAAGAGAGCGTGGGTTGGCGAACATCTGCATCTGCATCTGCTCGCCCATCTCTTTCTGATCACCCGAGACCCGGGTGACAATAATCGCGGTTGCCGTTGACAGGAGTAAAGCGGGAATTTGTGCGACCAACCCATCCCCCAGGGTCAAAATAGTATAAACCTGGATCGCCTCACCAAAGCCAAGACCGTGCTGCCCCATCCCTATGGAAAAACCACCGATCAAGTTAATAAAAAGAATGATAATCCCGGCGACGGCATCACCGCGAACAAACTTGCTCGCCCCATCCATCGAGCCATAAAAATCGGCTTCTGAAGCGATTTCCCGACGTCTTTCTTGCGCTTGCTCTTGAGTAATCAACCCTGCATTCAAATCGGCATCAATCGCCATCTGCTTACCAGGCATGGAATCCAATGTAAAACGTGCACTCACTTCGGCGACACGGCCAGCCCCTTTGGTAATCACCACAAAATTGATGACAACCAAAATAGCAAAGACAACCAAACCAACGGCAAAGTTACCACCGATCACGAACTCACCAAACGCCTCAATGACGTGGCCGGCTGAAGCGCCACCTTGATGCCCCTCCAACAGAATGACACGGGTAGAGGCAATATTCAGCGCTAGGCGAAACAGAGTAGCCAGTAAAATAATGGTCGGAAAAATCGCGAAGTCTAACGGGCGCTTTGCATAAAGCGTTACCATCAGTACCACTAGAGAAAGCGCAATATTGAAGGTAAAGAAAACATCCAACAGCATTGGAGGAAGCGGAATCGTTACCATCCCTAACAATGCAAGGACAGCGATGGGCACGCCCAATCCGCGAGTCAAATTATGCCTGATAGTGGCCAGAAGCTGTTGAAAATCCATTATGTGTTTATATCACTGTACCTTATTCACTCGACTCGGCTTGCATCTCTTCCGGAATCGGTAAATCTTTAAAGTTTGTATCCGTTACTCGGCCGCCAGATTTTAATTGATAGACGTAAGCCAGTACAGCTGCGACCGCTTTAAATAACTCGTACGGAATTGGTCTTTCCACTTCCGCATTATAGTATAACGCACGGGCCAGTGGTGGTGCTTCAATAATCGGAATATCATGCTCCCGAGCGATGGTGCGAATCTGACTGGCCATAAAATCGGCTCCCATCGCCAATACAACCGGTTCTTGCATGCTTTCCGCATCGTATTTCAAAGCCACTGCAAAATGGGTCGGATTGGTGACAATCACATCCGCTTGTGGAACATTTTGCATCATACGGCTTTGTGACATCTCGCGCTGAACCTGGCGAATACGGCCTTTAACCTCCGGATTACCTTCCTGTTGTTTAAACTCCTCTTTGACTTCTTGCTTAGTCATTTTTAATTGTCGATTGTGGTCCCATAACTGAAATGGCACATCAATCATTGCAACAATAATTAAGGAAAGGCTTACAAAAATAAACGCTTGAATAATCAAGGTACCGGCATGTGCCAAGGCTTGTTTAAGAGGTTCTGCCCCCAAGCCCAAAAGCTCGGCAAACACCATATATAAGAACACAGTTGCAATCGCAATCACCAACGTAAATTTGGCCAATGCTTTCACCAGTTCCAACAACGCTTTAAACGAAAACATTCGCTTGATGCCAGAAACTGGATTCAACTTACTGAGCTTGGGAGCCATTGCTTTAGCACTGAAGGCCCAGCCACCAAGCAACAAAGGAGAAACAATAGCGATAAACGCCATCAACAGCATAAATGGCAATACCATATAAATGGAAGCGAGCAACATGCTTTGAATCAGCTCCCACATTTTTAGTAGATCAAACGCATGATCACGATCAAAGCTCAACCCTTTGATCGCGATCGCCTGAACCTCCAATAGCATTTGCCCACCATAAAACAGTAAAAAGAAGGCCGCAGAGAGCGTTAACAGTAAGGTTGTCAACTCCCTAGAACGCGGTATCTGGCCTTTTTCCCTGGCCTCTCGCCGCTTTTTCTCGGTGGGTTCTTCGGATTTTTCTGTACCGTCTTCGTTTTCAGCCATCTTAGTTACCTGTGTTTAACTGAAGACCGGAAATCAGATCCAATGAACGATGGATCATTTCCTGAAGATGAGGCAGAATCAACGGCGTCGTCAAGGATAACATGACCAGGCCTGCTAACAATGTAACCGGAAAACCGACAGCAAAAATATTCAGCGCTGGTGCGGCACGCGTTACCACACCAAAAGCCACATTAATCAATAATAATGCCGTCACCGCAGGTAAGGCCACCAAAACACCTGCTGAAAACATATAACCGCCAAACTCGACCACCTCTCGCAGGCTCTGCTGGGTTAAAAAATTAGTTCCGATGGGCAAATATTCAAAGCTGTCTACAACCACTTGAATCACCAGAAGATGACCGTTTAGCGCTAAAAACAACAAGGTCACAATAATGGTAAAGTATTGAGAAACAATAGGAGAGTTTACCCCTGTAGCTGGGTCTACCATCTGTGCAAATGCCAGCCCCATCGCCGTCGCGATCAAATGCCCCGCCATCACAAATGCCTGAAATACAATCAAGAAGACTGTTCCCATTACCAGGCCGATCAAAATTTGCTGAACAAGATACAACACTCCCATCCAAGTAAAGGGGTCTACCGGAGGCGGCAGGGTTAAATTCGGGGCAACCACAAGAGTAATCAATAACGTCAGAATAATACGGGTTTGCGGGGTAACCACAGAAACACTGTATAGAGGGAGAATGGAAAGCATGGCACCGATTCTGACAAACGGCCAGAAATACAATCCCAGCAGTTGCAAAAATTCGGTATAGCTAAAGGTCATAGTTACCCAATCAATGCGGGAATATTTTCATACAGTTCCCGAGTAAAAGAGATCAACGTCGTCAGCATCCAAGGCCCAAAGATAACCAAGGCTATCCCAACAATAGCCAACTTGGGAATGAAACTTAGAGTCATCTCGTTAATCTGGGTCGCTGCCTGAAACATTCCCACCAGAAGACCAATGATCAAGGCTGGTATTAATAGTGGTCCAGCCAGCATCGCTGTGACTTCAAGCATTTTTTGGCCAAGACTCAAAACCATATCCTGTTGCATCAGACACCTCCCGGCACAACAAAGCTGTTCGCCAATGTTCCCATAACCAGTGCCCAGCCATCAATTAAGACAAACAGCATCAGTTTAAAGGGTAATGAAATGATCATTGGGGAAAGCATCATCATCCCCATTGACATAAGCAAACTGGCAACCACAAGATCGATAATCAGAAACGGAATAAACAGCATAAACCCGATCTGAAAAGCTGTTTTCAGTTCACTGGTCATAAAAGCAGGAATCAAAACCTTAAAAGGAATATTTTGTGGATCCTCAAGCGTGACACCTGCCATCTCTGCAAACATCCCCAAGTCGTCTTCTCGCGTCTGTTGCAACATAAACTGATACATCGGCTTGGCGCCATTCTCGACAGCTTCCTTAAACTGAATCTGTTCATCCAGGTATGGGGCTACCGCCGTATCATATACCTTGTCTAGCACCGGCGACATAATGAAAAGAGACAAAAACAAGGCTAAAGCAATGAGTACTTTGGTTGAAGGGGTTTGCATTGTACCTAACGCCTGTCTCAGCAGGGCTAGCACAACAATAATCCTTAAAAAAGAGGTCATGGCAATTAACGCTGCTGGGAGCAGCGTTAACCCGGTCATGAGCAACAGTATCTGGATGGTTAAAGTATAATCTTGGTTACCTGCCGCATCCGTTTCAACCGTAAATGCCGGGATTCCTGGCATGGCCCAACTTAACACAGGAAATAACGCAAGAAGTGCAAATAGAATCGAATTAAAGACTTTCACTGTGGTTACGTCATCCCTTACTCTTTTGTTCCGCCACTGCAGACTCCACCTCTTGTAAAGCGCCCGAGTTAACCGCCCGCTTCGGCGTTAAAGCCTCTTGAAACCTTTGAGAAAATGAAATGTTGTTGCTTTCGGATTGTGGCATAGAAACGGGCTCTTGCAACTGATGGAGGGTACTGATCTTACTGCTGGTTACTCCTACCAACACCTGCTCCTTACCCACCTGCAGCAGCAAAATGCGCTCTCTTTGCCCGACAGAAAGGGCTCCAAGAACTTTCAAATTCCCATCAGCAACTCCGGGGAAACGACCATATCGACGCAAGAGCCAAGCCGCGACAAAAATGATCAATAGAACCAGTAGCAGAGAAAAGAGAATTTGAACAAAGTAATCGCTCGGCTGAGTCACAGAATCGCCAATTTTAGCCGTTTCTTGAGCAAAACTCGAAGACGAAAACACGGTGACTATAAACGCAAAAAGAGGTTGCAAAGAACCTCTTACTTTTAGACACGTACACATTACTGTAATTGGAAAAACCGTCATAGCTATTTAAGCTTCTTTATTCGATCTTGCGGGCTGATAACATCGGTGAGACGCACGCCAAACTTATCATTTATCACCACAACTTCACCATGAGCAATCAACGTCCCATTAACCAATAAATCGAGTGGTTCACCGGCTAGACGATCCATTTCAATCACCGAACCTTGCGTATAAGAAAGCAGATTGCGAATCGAAACTTTAGTTCGCCCTATCTCCAGCTGTAAAGTGACCGGAATATCCAATAGAACATCTAAATCCACTTTTTCAGAACTGTCACCACGGCTTGCAGACAGCTCATCCAAAGTTGAAGTCTGAGCGTCTGATTCTGCTGCGGCTTGCTCATTTAAAGCCGCACCCCAAGGATCTTCAGCAGATGCAGATTCGTCAGAATCCGCCTCCGCTTCGGCTTGTTCAGCCAAAGCATCACCCCATGCACTCAAATCTTCTTCATCACTCATCATACCACTCCTTCACATTGTCCACACGGCGTTCTTGATATGCCGGGTGATGTAAAATACTTTCTATCTTTATGGCTTTCTTATTATGGCTTTCACCAAGCTTGCCACGCATGATGGCAATTCCTTCCGCTTTCACCGTCACCTGTTTCGGCATTTCAATCGGAATAATATCGCCTTTTTCCATCTTCACCAGGTCGTCCATACTCATCTGCAATTCCAGTAAATTCGCGGACAGGCCTATTTCAATATTCTTAGCTTCTTCTTTCAGGGTACGCGACCATCGATTATCACTTTCACCTTGTAAGTTCTGCATGCCCTCTTCAAGCTTATCACGAATCGGTTCAAGCATCGCATAGGGCATGACAATATCAACACGCCCTTCAACCCCCTCAAAACGAACATTAATCGGGCTAACGACAATCATGTCGGTTGGATCGACAATTCCCGCAAACTTAGGATTCATCTCCGAATGCATATACTCGACTTCGATGTCCATAACCGGACCCCAAGCTTTACGCAAGTTATCAGATGAAATATCCAGAATACTGCGAACCATGCTCATTTCTACAGGCGTATATTCGCGGCCTTCAATTTTGAAAGGAAGCAATCCAGTACCGCCAAAATAGATATCTACCGCTGTAAAAATAAGCTTTGAATCCAAAGTGAATAGCGAGACCCCATTCAAAGGGTTAATGCGATAAATATTCAAGCTGGTCGGTACAAATAGATTTCGCAGGTAATCAATCATTTTAATGATTTTGACTTCGCCAGGAGTGACCTCGACACTGGCCATCACCATCTCATTAAAATGCCTTTGAAACCCTCTTGCAAAACGCTCGTTAATGATATCCAGTGCCGGCAAACGCCCACGTACAATGCGTTCCTGATTAGTAAAGTCATACACCTTTGCAGATGTATTCTCACCGGAATCATCGTCCTCGGTATCAATATCACCGCCCCCCATACCTCGGAGCAGAGCATCGACTTCGTCTTGACTTAGAATATCATCCATTTATAGCGCCTTGTTTTTCTATCCTACTGCATGACAAAACGTGTCATATAAACATCTACTAATAAATCCGGATAGATTTTATGTTTTTCCAAAATGCCTCTGGCCGTTGCCAAAATTTCTTCTCTTAGCTTATCGGGCCCATCAGGAGTATTTAAATCGTTGTAATGCTGGTTTCTTAGAAGGCGCTGAATATCATTTTTCAGAATAGGACGCAGGTGCTCCATTTCGCCATCCGGCCCAACCAACTGGGCATAATATGAAAGAAACTTAAGATCGACCGCTAAAAATTTAGCTTGGCCATCACCGTTAAAATTCACCACAAACTTATCCATGGTGAAATACATCGGCGGCGTTTCCGGCGTTGGCGGATCAAATTGTTTGTATTTAGGTGAGTAGCTGATGGCATTTGGATTTTCAGGGTCAATTGCTCCACCATGATTCGCATCAGCATGCATTTCGGTATCCGCGGCACCATTACCATCTGACTTGTCGCCACCGCTCATCAGCAAGAAGACCAAAACCCCTATACCGATAACCAATAGAATCATTACAACCAGTAAAATAATAATCAGGCCTTTACCACCGCCACTTTTCTCTTTTACTTCTTCTTCCGCCATTCTTTGTCCTTTAACTCTATTTCGTCCACATAGTTAGACACATAAACCTAAAAATCCATCCAATTATAGCTAACCGCCGGGGTTTGCCAATTGTTTATTTAAATCCTCTAGCACCGGGGCTTCACTTAAACTTTTCAGGCGCGCTTCCGCTTCTTTGGTCAGAACAACAATACTGATTCGACGGTTTCTTGGGTTATAAGGGTTTTCCTTATCAAAAGGAACGGTATCAGACAGACCCACCACTTGGGCAATGCGATCCCCTTTTACCCCGCCATCCAGAAGCAAACGACGCGCCGCATTGGCTCGATCTGCCGACAATTCCCAGTTTGTATACTCAGCATTACGATGATACGCAGAAGAATCGGTATGCCCGGTAATGCTGATTTTATTTCCGGTTTTAGCAAGCACTTTTCCAACTTCTTTTAACAGATTTGCAGCATAATCCCTAGGCAAGTCCACTCCAGATTCAAACATCGGTTTTTTACGATCATCCAAAATCTGCACCTCCAAACCATTTGGAGTAATATCGATTTTTAACTGCTCTTTTAACTGATTTAGGGTTGGATTCTCATTTAACTTTTGCTCCAAAGCGCGCTTTGTTGATTCAAGCTGTTCTTTTTCTTTGGCCCCGTCTAAGTTTTCAATTTCGCCTTTAGGGGCATCCTGAAAGCCACCCATATCGATCATGGAGTCAGAAGGACTGTTACTCTCAGACTCGATCAACTTCATTGGCGTTGCTTCGATCACCGTTGGATCCCGGAAATATTCAGCAATCGCTTTCATCTCTTCATCATTAACGCCGCTCAACACCCAAAGCAATAGGAAAAACGCCATCGTAGCGGTCATAAAATCGGCGAATGCAATTTTCCACGCACCACCGTGTGCACCATGTGGACACTTTTTTATCCGCTTAATTATTATGGATTGTTCATCACTCATTGCGACTCTCTTATCTTGTTAAGCCTACTTATTTTTGGCTTTGAAGATACTCATCCAGTTCTTGAAAGTTGGGACGGATGTCGCCTGGTATGGCTTTTCGACCAAATTCAACCGCCACCTGAGGCGCGTAACCATTCAAATTCGCCATTAAACAAGTTTTAATCACACTGTAAAACGCGCTCCCCGCATTGGCTCTATTAGCCAAGTCGTTAGAGATAGGCGCAACAAATCCATAAGCCACCAAGATCCCTAAAAAGGTTCCGACCAATGCAACCGACATATGGTGAGCAATTTCCATCGGTCCGGCATCCAAATAAGACATGGTGATAACAATCCCTAATACCGCGGCCACAATACCAAAGGCAGGCAGCCCCTCTGCCACTTTGCCCACGGCTTCTGAAGGCATCAAAGCTTCGTGATGATGCTGATCCAATTCTAAAATCATCAGATCTTCCAGCTGGTAAGGGTTCGAAGCGCCACTGATCATTAAGCGCAAATAATCACAGATAAAATCAATCGCATGATGATCCTTCGCTACCAAAGGATATCGATTGAATAACTCACTAGAGTGAGGTTCCTCGACATCGGCTTCGATTGACATCAAACCTTCACGACGAGCCTTATTAAAAAGACTGAACATCAGCCCCAACAACTCCATATGTAACTCTTTGGTGTAAGGAGAGGGTTTGGCAAGCCCTAAGCCCTGGCTAAATCCGGCTTTGATCACCCATCCAGGATTAGCGATGACATAGGCGCCTAGTGCGCCACCACAAATAATCAGCACTTCCAGCGGCTGGATCAATATCCCAACGCTACCATGAGGCAGATACCCACCTAAAAGCGTTCCTATCACAACCAGAGTACCAACAATTGCTTTCATACCAGAGTTACCTTGTTTTAATCTTTTTCACTCAGAGTTTATTTAATGTTTTTGAACAATTGAAGCCAATGCTTTTTGTGCATCTAACAACTGAGTCAAATTATCATTAATCTGGCCCAAAACATCCCCAACTCTACCCGCTTGAGTTTGGGTCGCTTCCACACGCTGTTGGCCATGCTCCATAACCTCTACCGCATTACGAGCGCGCTGTTGAAGCTCTTCAATAATCGTTTGAATTTCTGTCGTGGCCTGCTGAGTTTTTCCGGCTAAAATCCGCACTTCATCGGCAACCACAGCAAATCCACGGCCGTGCTCGCCGGCACGTGCAGCTTCAATAGCCGCATTCAATGCAAGTAAATTGGTTTGCTCTGCAATATCTCGAATCAACACTAACACCGTTCCAATATTACTGCTGTCTTCTTCTAAACGCTTAATAACCTCAGAGGCGTGAGTCACCTCTTCATTCAAACCAATCACTTCTTCAATGACATGGTCAACAGACTCTTTACCTTGCACCGAACCTTCGTTTAATAACTCAACCACAGTGGCTAATTTTTCCGAAGTATTTTTAAGTTCAAAACTCTCGTGCTCATTCTCAACACCTGATGCACTCGCCGCCATTTCATTCTGTTGGTGATAGCAAGCCTCTAAAGTTTGATTAAGCTCTTGAATTTGACTTTCCATTTCTGAAACCTGTCGTTCCAACTGCTGCTTGGATTGCTCAGCATAGTCTATTTTTTCCTGGGCCGTTGAGAGCAACTGATTAATTTTCTTCAACAGTTTGGGATTAGTGTTTTCCGATTTCAGAGAAGCACTCAACTCCCCTGTTTTCAATAACTTTTGTAGGTCTTCAAGCAGCTCTGTTTGCTCACAAATTGATGACTTATTACACCATAATAAATAAACCAACGAAGCCACTATTACCGTTGTAATCCCAACCGCAATTGCAATAAAGCCTGCAGTCGGCACCCCTGTATTTTGGCCTTCACCGGCCAACACCATTGTGGGCAAAAACAGAACCATAGCCATTGCTGTTTTGTGAAAACTTTTCATCTTATGCTCCTAGGCGTAAAAGTCGACGAGATTATCGGTAGTATGAGTCGTAACGTCGGCTTCATTAGAGGCCTCCATCCCCAATTCTGCAGTAGAAGGGTTGCTTCCTTGTTGTTGGGACGTCTCATCCTCTCCATTCATATTTTCAGCAAATTCTCTTTGATCACTCACATCCACGGATCCAAGATCAACGCCTGCCTGCTCCATCATTTCACGCAGCCTCGGCATTGCGAGCTCAATCGCTTCTCGCGTAGAACCGTGATGAGCACTCATTACCACATGGACCTGCTGATCTCTGTCGACATGTAGTTTAATCTGCACAGGCCCCAACTTTTCAGGGTTCAAGGTAATTTGCGCCTGCTGAATTTGGTTATTGGCCATATAGACCACTCTTTGACCAAATGAGTTACCCCACCGAGCATGGTTGACCGGCAAACCGATACTCTGCAACCCTTGAGGCAATTGGCCTCGTCTGTCCGATGACACAGTGGTATGCAGCATATCTAAATCAGAAGTCGTCTCTGTATCGGAGGCTAAGACGGTCATGTCTACGTTCGGGTTTTGGGTAGCAATTCGCTCAATATTCTGTTGTAGATTCTGCTGGCGCACCGTTTGTACATTTTGAGCCATCGTCTGTGCCATCTGCATAAACTGCTGCTGAGTGGCTTGTCCTTGATTTTGCTGTCCTGACTGCTGCTGTCCCTGCCCGGACGAATTCATTCCACTTTGCCCAGAATCGCCACCTAATGCGCTTCTATTATTGGCCTGGTGAGAATTCCCCGCACCATCCTGAGATAGATTAATACGCATTGAAGTCATATCCGGCTTCGCTTCCTGTTTAACAGCCGTGTGCTCAGACGCGCCAAAAGCAGAGGCAAGGACCGCATCATCCTGTGGAGCGTTTTCCATGAACTCGCCAACCACCTCACGTCTTTGCTCGGCAGAAGCATCCAACTCTGTCTTCACCAGCTCAGGGCTACCGGCGGCATCTGCTTGCAAAGTCACTTCGGTAGTCTCGAGACTACCCTCCAGCTCGTCTTTAGCGACAATCCCCAAGCCATCTGCATTTTCAGAGCCGTCGGATTCTACCAGAGCAGCCCCGACTCTACCAGCAGGCATCGGGGTTACCTGCCCCAGCATTTTGACTTCAGCAAGTGCCGCTTCACCCATCTCCTCTTCCCCTGAAGCAAGGGCTTGGATTGCTGCGGACTTTTCTATAGACGGCAATTCACTCTTATTGAGAAAAGCATGCTTTTGATTTTCACTGCGGAACCATTGTGGCGCATTCTCAGAAGCAACGGTGTTTTCACCAGTCTGATCGTCAGCACGGCAATGATTCAATGGCAAACCTGTCACGGTCGATCGAAGTGTTGACGCCTCTTCAGAAGCAGAAGCGTCTTGCAACCCTTTCAAATCTTCAATATCAGAACGAGCTCTTACAAATTGCGTCACTTCATCATCTGCATAAAGATGTGCTACTTTTGACTGTTCCGCAACCGTTCCTATATTTCGTTTCGGTGAGCGCAATATATCCACGTGATTAGGCTGCTCTTGTTTTACTGCACTCAATCCATCATTCTTAGAGGCTTGTTGTACCCTGCTAGCGTGCTCAATCGCAGACACTGCATGCTCTTTCATGATCGACGATGCAGGGACAGCTGCTTCACTCGTACTGTGCTCTCCTGCTTTCAAGGTTGCCCCATCGCTTGATCGCCCGGATTCATGGAGAGACAGTTCGTGTTCCTCAGGATGAAACACAAATCCTTGAGCGCGTTCTTTTGCAGACTCCGGCGTCACATCCGCCACTTTTTGCGCTGCTTGAGCAACCCCACTTAGCGAAACGGCTTCATCAGATAATGCGGACTCTCCCCCTTCAGATAAAGCCTCTTGCACGCCTAGGGAGGGGAAAGTGGCATCCGCATCAATCGGTGCAACCACTTCCGATTCCGAAGGCAGCCCCTCCTTAAACGCTAAGAACGGAAAAATACCTGCTTCTTTTTGTGCAGCCTCCCCGGACGTCGCTACTTTTCCATCAACCCCACTGTCTTCGGCGAGTGCACCGACATTTACATGGGCGAGCGACGCCGCCGAAAGCCCAACGGGGCTCCCGCTTTCCGACCATGTTTTTTTGACCAGGCCTGCTAAAAATCCCGGCGCGCCGCCTTCCTGATCATTAACGGCACTTCCAAAGACTTCGGCAAAGCCCCCTCGAGAGGGCAAATTTTGCCGTAGAGAGGCATCCGCAGCCGCTGATTCATAGCCTTTTGAGGTTAATAGTACTTGTTCTAACATTGCGTTTTACCACATAGATATTTATCTGCATCATCCACAAAGCAATCTATGTGCCTAAAGCTCAGACTTAACATATAAAATGAATATTATTAGCTGTTTCGATAAGAAGACTGACTGGATAGTTCATCCAAAAAGCGCTGTTCAGCCCGGTTAATACGGGCCTGCTCATCTTTCTCAAGACGTAACAGCAATTTCTGCAATGCTTTCAGGCGACTTCTCTTTTCCAACCACATGTCTCGGGCGCGCTCTACGGTGTGAGCTAAATCATCAACTTTTTGACTTTCCGCGGTAATGGCATCTTGAAGCTTATTAATGAATGCCTGAGTTGAAAGCACCTGAATCGGCTGGATCGTAGAACCATTAGCGGTAGAACAAGGGGAGTAATCTGAAACATAGGAACGCAGCATTTCCAACTGCTGGGCGTGCAATTGATACTGTCCCTGCAATTCAGCCAACGTTTTGACAGCCTTATCCTCTTCTGATTCGGCTAAACCGACTAATGTCTGAATTTTTTGAATGCGAGAACTCACAAAAACCCCAAGAATAACTTTTAGTTAATGAATGGAAATCAAACGCTATTCACCAAGCGTTTTCTGCAGTTCAAGCGTACTGTGCTTAACATCAAAACATTCCCCAATTTCCTGGGAAAGAAACTGGTTAAGCAGCGGATATTTCTGGATAGCCGCATCAATTTGCGGATCCGTTCCTTTACGGTACGCTCCAACATTAATGAGATCTTGGTTTTGCTGGTAAGTCGAATAAAGCTGCTTGAAACGTCTAGCCAGGCCCAACTGCTCTTTAGAAACAATTTCTACCATCACACGACTGATCGACGATTCGATATCGATGGCGGGGTAACGCCCAGAATCCGCAATCTCACGAGACAGGACAATGTGGCCATCCAAAACTCCCCGTGCAGAATCCACTACCGGATCAGATTGATCGTCACCTTCTGCCAAGACAGTATAAATAGCGGTAATCGACCCTGCCCCCTCTTGGCCATTACCCGCCCTTTCAACCAGTTGCGGCAACTTCGAAAAAACCGACGGGGGATAGCCTTTGCTGGCTGGGGGCTCGCCTACAGCCAGCGCGATTTCACGCTGAGCTTGTGCAAAACGCGTCAAGGAATCCATTAAGAGCAAGACATTCAAACCTTGATCACGAAAATATTCAGCGATAGCCGTTGCCATCATGGCGCCATGCAGCCGCATCAATGGAGGGTCATCCGCTGGCGTAGCGACGACGACTGAACGCTTCAACCCCTCTTCGCCCAGGTTATTGCGAACAAAATCATTCACTTCACGGCCACGTTCTCCAACAAGACCAACCACCACAACATCCGCATTCGTGTAGCGAGTCATCATGCCCAGCAACACACTTTTACCCACCCCGGTTCCAGCCATCAAACCAATACGCTGACCTCTGCCCAGTGTCAGCAAGCCATTAATCGCTTTGATCCCGACATCCAGAGGTTCGGAAATCGGCGCGCGTTTCAACGGATTTATCCGCCTTCCTGATAAAGGCACTTCTTGCTCGGTTTCAATGCTCCCTTTATTATCTAAAGGCTGACCTGACCCATCAACGATTCTACCTAACATAGCATGGCCTACTCGGACTTTTACCCCACCTTGAACCGGAGTCACTTTGGCATTCGGAGATAACCCCTGGGTATCCCCAATCGGCATCAGGTATAGGCGGTCATCATGGAAACCAACCACTTCCGCCTCGATTGGTTCGCCATGCTTGCTCTCAATTTGGCACCTTGATCCAACAGGGGCATAGGTACCCACAACCTCCAAGGTCATTCCGACCATGCGCACTAAACGACCGGAAACCATTAATGAGGAAGGCAGGGAAATTTGTTGAGAAAGGCGATCAAGCTTATCCAACAAGGATTGATTTAAGTCTTGAGAAAAACTCATCTTCACTCCTTTATTAAGGCTCAATAACGCCAGAAATAAACGGTATCGTAAAACGAATAGAAGAGAGGTGGGGCCTAATCATGAACATCAACATGAGCTTGAGAGCGCTGCTGGTCTTCAGCCACGGCTTGTGCCTGTAGCTTTACCGCCATAGTTTGAAACCGGTTTTTCCAATTATGATCGATGGAAGAAAAATCTTGCTTAACTCGGCACGTCCCTTCTGAAACCGCCTCATCCGCATGTAAACGCCAGTTTTTGGCAACGTCATCAGAGTGGCTTTCAATCAACTTCAGGTCGTTAGGATGTAAAAAGACATCAATCGGCGCCAGACTGTCATTGAGCGTATTAACCGCTTCATGGATGATTTTAAAGACCCAATCAGAGCGCCCTTTAATTTCTTGTTGTATGACCTCTTCAGCGACCTGTAACGCCAAGTGAGTCAGACTTTCATAAACCTTATTCTCCAACAGCCTATATGGGGCATTTAATGATGATATTACCCCATCCATACGCTCTAACTCATTGGCCAGCTGCTTTTCTGCTTCAGCCAAGGCAATCTCTTTGGCTTCCTGCTGCCCAAGCTTCTTGCCCTCTTCGTACCCCGCATCGAAACCTTCGCGTTTAGCCAATTCGTAGGTTTCTTTTTTCAAAACTTCTGTTTGGCGTTGAATCTCTGGCTTTAAGCGTTCTTGAATTTCTTCATAGACCTTTTGTTCGGTTTCTAAGGCCTTAAACCGCTCTTCTTCTTCGAGATTATTCAATGTCCAGGGACGGATTTCAGGTGCAGCCACCTGCTCGGCCGGAATGACCGTAGCCAGTTCGATCTCCTCTTCGTCAAGTGAAGGAGCCTTTGTTGATTGGGCCTCATCCACTTACACAAACTCCTCACCAGAACCAGGCATCATCAACTTCTCTTCATCTGCTAAGCGACGTACAGTTTGGACAATCGTACGCTGCGCCTCTTCAACAGCACTGAGTTTAACTGGACCGCCTGATTCCAAATCATCACGCATAATATCCGCTTGACGCTTGGAGACGTTCGCCAAGAACTTCTCTTTGAGCTTATTGTCCGCACCTTTGAGAGCCAACAACAAGACCTCATTGGGCACTTCGGCAACAATCGTTTGAATACCACGATCGTCAATGCCTTCAATATCATCAAAGACAAACATTTTGTCCTGAATCGCTTTACTGACATCTTCGTGTTCGATCGCGATATCATCCAAAATTCGTGAGTCCACGCCGCTACCAACCAAGTTGAGAATCTCAGCCGCCCGCTTCTCTCCACCAATCGTGGCCAGCTTGCCGCCTTCACCATCACTCGACGCCTTTTCAAGCACATCATTCAAATCAAATAACGCACGGGGCTGAATCGTCGTCAAAGTGGCAATACGATAAATAACTTCAGCCTGAAAGCGTTCCGGAATCCCTCTTAACACTTCAGCGGCTTGGTCTGGATCAAAATAAGAAAGCACAATGGCCACCACCTGAGGGTGCTCATTTCTGAGCATATTGGAGATGGTTGACGGATGCATCCATTTGAGCGCTTCAAGCCCTTTCACTTGATCACCCAACAAAGCGGCATCCATCAGGTGGCCGCCGCCTTCGCCCAAGGCATCCGCCATCAAAGCCTGTGCATATTCGTTAGGATCCACACCCAGCGCATCCTCGCCCATTTCATCCAGAAACGCTTGCATCACTTGATGAATATCATGACGCGTCACGTTCTCAACCGATGTCATCGCCGAACCGAGCTGCTGGACTTCTCTTGGATTGAGGTGCTTAAGCACTTGAGCGGCATTCTCTTTACCCAACGCGAGAAGAAAAATGGCCGAACGATCCAAGCCACTTAATTCTTTAACCTCTTCAATTTCACCTCTTGCGTCCGGCATCACTTACTCCCTGACATCCATTGCTTGATAATATGGGCTGCGACCTTAGGATCAGAAGCCACAAGCGTACGCACTTTCTCAATCATGTCATGCTCCTCATCCGACTCAGCCTCGGCCTCAGCAGCGGTTTGCTCAACTTCTTCATTCATCTGTTCGAGTGCCTTGGAAATTTCATCGACATTTTCAATTTCCTCTTCTTCCTCAGGCACCTCTTCCAGATAAGTAACCACTTCTTCTTTCTTCGACAACTCTTTCAACATGGGTCGAATCACGCCAAAGATAATAATCAATACCGCCAGGCCTGCCAGCAATTGCTTGACCAAATCCCAGAACCAGTTTTGCTGCCAGATCGGCGCAGGTTCTTCTTCCTCTTGAGGAGCGACGACAAATGAAGCATTGACCACCGTTAAGGTGTCTCCTCGGGCTTCATCCAAGCCAACCGTATCACTCACCAGACGGCGATAACGCAGCAATTCATCTTCCGTTAAAGGGGTACGCACCAAATTTTGTTCGGCATCCAAAGAAGTTTTATCATCCAACACCACCGCAACGGAAAGGCGGTGAATATTTCCTACGGAATTTTTAATATGACTGACCGTTCGATCTAGCTCATAGTTCTTAGTGGTCTTTTCTGAAGAATTACGCAAATTAGGGTCGGCGTTTTGTCCACTATACCCCTCTTCAGGCGCAATACCCGCCCGAGGAGGTTGATTAGTTAAGGCTCCCGGGATGCCGGTTGGACCTTCATTACGGTTGATTTCCTTGATCTTTTGCTCAGAGCGGATTGCTTCTGGATCCGGTTCATAATTTTCACGCGTCTGCTCTTGCTGCGTAAAATCCAACTCCGCTGTGACTTGCGCTCGAACCTTGTTTTCCCCACCAACAATAGGTGCTAACAGTTTAATAATTCGATTCGATAGGGTTTCTTCAACCATACGCGTATAGTCAAGCTGCTTAATACTCATATTCAAAGTACCGCTTGCATGCGCATCACCCGTCAATAAATTACCGTTCTGATCGACGACAGTGACATCTTTGACGTCCATATTGGGAATACTAGAAGAGACCAAGTAGACAATTGAACTGACCTGCTCATCATTTAAGCTTCGTCCTGGGTAAAGCTTAACCACGACTGATGCAGACGGCTTTTGCTGCTTGCGCACAAATACAGAACGTTTGGGCATCCCCAGCATGACTCGAGCGGATTTCACCGCATTGATGGATGCAACCGATTTTGCCAACTCACCTTCAAGTGCACGATGGTATTGTGTGGTTTCTTTAAACTGAGAAATACCAAAGCCCTGTTCAACGTCAAGAAGCTGGTAGCCGGTAGCGGCTTGCTTAGGGTAACCGGCTGCTGCCAGCTTTAAACGGAGTGAATAGACTTGATCCGAAGGCACCAAAATGCCTCCGCTGGTCTGGTCAATACGATAATCCACCTGCTCTTGTTCAAGGGTTTGAACGACTTCGTTGACATCTTTAGCATCCAGGCTACCAAATAACAGTGTATAAGGCTTATCTTGTGACCAGAGCAGGATACCGACAACAAGAGCTACAGCCGCTGCTAACGCAATTACGAGACTGACCTGTTTAGCAACGGAAAGCGCCATCAGATTATTCAAAAGCGTCGAACCAAACCCCGTCGGCTGCTGGGGAGTTAAGGTTGGATCCATTGACGCTTGCTGATCAGCCATAGATTATCTTCTTTATGATTAAGAAATAGAGAGTTGGTGAAAGATTGGATATTAAAAATCAAATTGGCATATTCATAATATCTTTATAGGCTTCTGTCAGTTTGTTACGCACCTGGGTCATCGCCTGAAAAGAGAGGCTGGCCTTCTGAGCTTGAAGCATGACTTCAGACAGCTCGACATCCAAGTCACCACGTTCAAATGCCGCTTTCATATCGGCAGATTTATGTTGTTCGGTATTGACCGCATTCACGGATTGACTCAACAAATCGGCAAATTTGTCCGTCTGGGTTTCTCCGCTTTCAGCCACAGAGTTATCAACTTTACCAGGCTGAGAGGCAGCCTGCGCTGCCAGGGAACGCATTTGTAACATCAAGCTCTGTGTATCAATTGTGCTCATTCGCTTTTGAACTCCAACCACCCCTTGTAGGGGATTTCGTTATTTCTCGTTTAGGTTTTTCGCTTTCATTGCAACAGCAATTGATATGCCAATACTTTACATAAAAAGCGTCATTTTTTTGATATTCGGTTTAATTATAGTGCATCCTGCCGTTAACATTAAATTGAGTTAACGATAATAAGCAACCAAGCACCTAAAAGGCTAAGGAACATCCACCCCCTGTTCCTTTAATTTAGCCAATTTGTAACGTAACGTGCGCGGACTGATATTTAACGTTTCCGCCGTTTTTTGACGGTGTCCATTATGCTGTTTAAGCGTTTCCAGAATCAATGCCACTTCTCTGGCTTTAAGGTCTGTCGGCAAATCATTTTGCTGATCATTCAACGATATCCCAACGCTGGAAAAACCGTCTGTCATCGTCGATTGCATTTCCATGCCATCCAGTAAAATATCTTGCGGCTGAATCGTATCTCCCGACATCATCACTAAAGCCCGTTGAATGACATTATCCAATTCACGGATGTTGCCGGGCCATGAGTATTCAATCAGCCGCTTCATGGCGGGTGCCGAGATCATCGGTTCAATTCGGGTCCGGCCACAATGACGTTGCAGCAAGCGTTCGGCAATCGACGCTATATCCTTAGGCCGCTCTTTCAAAGGCGGTAAACGCATTGGAAACACATTCAGACGGTAAAACAAGTCTTCACGGAAAACGCCGTTTTGAATCGCTTGTTGCATATTCACGTTTGAGGCGCTCAAAACCCGTACATCAAGATTCACCACTTTGTGGCTACCAATACGCTCGACCTCCCTTTCTTGCAGCACACGGAGCAATTTGGCTTGCAAATCCGGCTTCATTTCTCCGATTTCATCAAGAAAAATCGTGCCATACTGGGCCTGCTCAAATTTACCAGGCATTGATTTGGCTGCTCCGGTAAACGCTCCCTTCTCGTACCCAAACAGCATCGCTTCCAACATGTTTTCCGGAATCGCTGCGCAGTTAATGGCAACAAACGGTTTATCTCTACGCTCGGAATGCGCATGAATATAGCGCGCCAGTACTTCTTTTCCGGTCCCGCTCTCTCCGCTAATAAAGACGCTTGCGTCGCTATTGGCGACTTTCTGAGCCATGGCTTTTACTTTTTGCGTCACCGGATCGGCAGCCACAAAATCGTCCTCACTGGATGCATCACGGTTGAAATAGGACTTGGCTTTCTCGACCAATACGGAGGCTTCGAATGGCTTGACAATGTAATCTACCGCTCCCAGTTTCATCGCTTCAACCGCCTGTTCAATCGTACCGTAGGCCGTCATTAGAACAATAGGCAGATAGGGCTTAATCGCCCGAATGCGGGTCATCAGCGTATACCCATCCATTCCATCCATGCGGATATCACTGAACACCATACCAATATCATCGTCCAAAGCCACCAGCGCCTCTTCTGCACTGCTAACGCTAATCACCTCAAATTCATTGAGAGTCAACGTATCGACTAGAGCTTCTTGTAACTCTTGATCATCTTCTACAATCAATATCTTAGCGATACTCATTGAATCTCCTTCGTTTCAGCGAGCGGCAAACGAATACCAAATTTAGAACCATACCCTGGAATCGATTTTACCCAGGCCTGCCCATTATGCGCTTCAGCAATGGCTCTTACAACCGCCAAACCTAAGCCCGTTCCTTTTGCACGCGACGTATAAAAAGGTTCAAATACTTTTTCCAGCTTATCGGCCTCTATGCCGGGACCTTGGTCACTGACAATAATATCGATTTGATCGTCCGCAGCTTTTTCTAAATGCACTTCAATTTTCGCGTCTTTACCAACAACATCAATCGCATTGCTAATCAGGTTCTGCAACGCAGTCGCCATCCCGTCCAGGTCACCGTTAATCGCTACCCCGGATGCATTTGAAGCAAAGGTTAACTCACTATCGGTTACTTTAACTTGGGTCTCAACCGCCTGCTTGACTCGCTCGAATAAATCAGCGATTTCAATACGGTGCACACTGCCTTTTCCACCCTTAGCATATTGCAACATATCCTTCACCAGGCCTTCCAGGTGTTTTAGGCTATGTAAGGCTTTATCGACAAACTTGGTGCGTTTTGCTTCATCAAGCTGTTCAGAATTCATCTGCGACACATAAAGCAGTGCCGATGCTAATGGGGTTCGAATTTGGTGGGCGAGAGAAGCGGCCATCTCACCCATAGAATGCAGGCGCTGATGACGGTTTATATGATCTTGCAAATGGCGCGCTGAGGTAACATCTTGAATCAAGAGAATTTTACCTAAGGTTTCATCCAGTCGCGTTTCCGATAGCTGAAAGATTTTTCCATCGTGAGTAATGAGTTCGCCAGCATCGTTGGTCGTTAAAAAAGCGTTTTTGATCACCACGTCCCAGCTTCGGCCCATCACATCTTGACCGAGAATCGCCTCTGCGCTGGCATTCACTTCAATAACCTGACCATTCTGATTCAACACTATGACACCGGCAGGCAATAATTTAAGCAACCGACCTAAGCGGTCGGCCACTTTGCGTTTTTCACGATCACTTTGCGCCAGCTGCCTCTGTAAATCAGCGACTTGTTGCTGAAGCGATTCATAAGCCTGAGTGAGTTGCAATGAAGTTTCATTGAACAGTTCAAACGCCTGTTCAAGCTCTGCCAACCTGCTTTTTTCAACTTCATTCAGCACAACAATGCTCCCCAATGGCCTCTTGACCTAATTCAACTCGTATTTACGGATTTTTTCAACCAGGGTGGTTCGGTTGGTTTGCAACAGTTTAGCCGCCTGAGAGACATTGCCGTCCGTTTGCGAGAGCGCTTTCTGGATAAGCTGAACTTCCATCTCGACCAGGTAGGATTTCAGATCTAACCCCTCTTCCAAACTTGGAACACCAAAGGCCGTGTTTTGTTCTGACCCCATAGGAGTAGAACTGTCCAAAACACCCGATTCAACCGGCCTGGCGACGTCAATAGTCTCGTCGGAAGCGGCCTCGCGATTCGGCTCTGTCTCACTTAGTACAATGTCGTTTGGATCGGTTTGAATGAGCGCCGCCGACTCAGGCAACTCCACCTGGTAACGCTGCGGCAAATCATCATAATCGACGGGTAAATCCGGGAATAAAATAGAAAGGCGTTCCGCCAGATTCCCCAACTCCCTTACATTACCCGGCCATTGATAGTGTTGAAGGGCGATCAGCGCTTTTTCAGTCAGCTGAGGCACCTGACGGCCACTTTCCTGAATCTTGTTAAACATAAATTCAAGCAGGCCAGGTATATCTTCCGGGCGCTCTCGGAGTGCCGGCATTTCAATAGGAAAGACATTCAAACGATAAAACAGGTCTTCACGGAAGGACCCTTCCGCAATATTATCTTCTAGATTTCGATGCGTCGCCGCCACCACACGGACATCACATTCAAAGCTCTTATTCCCACCAACACGCTCAAAGGTGCGCTCTTGCAGCACGCGTAACAATTTGACTTGCATTGGCAACGGCATGTCACCAATTTCATCCAAGAAAATGGTGCCTTTTTCCGCCATTTCAAAACGCCCTTTACGCGCAGTAATCGCCCCGGTAAACGCGCCCTTTTCATGTCCAAACAGCTCACTTTCCAAAAGCTCGCCTGGAATGGCACCGCAGTTAATCGGAACAAAAGCGCGGCCTGCGCGTGAAGAGGCGTTATGCAGAGTTTGGGCGACCACTTCCTTACCGGTTCCCGACTCTCCTAATATCAAGACGGTCGCATCGGTTTGAGCAACCTGTTGAATGAGTTTTTTGACTTTTTGCATGGCCGGCCCGTTGCCAACCAGAGAAGAGAAGAGTTCTTGAGACATGTACCCGTCATCTGTTCGTTGAGATTAAGTAACTTTATATACGGGTTTTTGCAGAATGTCAAAAATTTGGCATTGTTTTTAACGGGGTTTATTCACCCGTTTTATTTAAGATACTTTTTAAGCGCTGAAGTGGCTTGAGTGTTTTTTTGGAGCTCAGCGGCTAAATGCTGCTGAGCCTGTTTAATGCAGGATAATATTTTTTGATTATCCTGCATTAACTGCTCACTGATTGGCGTCAACTGATCGCCAAATTGTTCAACCGCCGCTTCTAGCTTAGGCTGCCACTGCTTATCCAAAACTTCAAACGCCTCCCAATCATGAGACAGGGCCGAATTAAGCATGTTTTTTGAATGTGCCAGCAACACTAACTTTGCTTTTTCTAAAGCGTCCATTATGCACTCATCTTTTCAATTTGCTCTTTAGACGCACGCTTAATATTTTCCGGCATCTCAGCCCAAGCCTCTTTCAGCCCCTTGAGATGACCGATCACTTCATCGATCATTTCCAGACTGTTTTGGGATGACGCTTCCAATACGCGGCGGTAACAATAGTCGTACAATGCAAATAGGTTTTCCCCGACTTCACCGCCTTTTTCCATATCCACACCCGCGCGCAAGGAATTGATAATAGCTAAACTTTTATTGGAAAACTCCGCTTTCTTAGCAAAATCGCCTTTTTCCATAAACACTTTCATCAAGGTCAAATTTTTGATAGCGCCGTCATACAGCATTTCCACCAGTTTGTGGGGCGTAGCTTCAGTCACGGCTGTTTCAACATAGTTGTTTGCATACTGCTGTACAAACTTGTTTCTCATCGCCATATTCATTATTTTTCCCTCGCTTAGCTTTTTAACCTTTAACCAGGCCTGCTGAGTCTGATTCTAATTAATTATTGTTATTGTTGTTGCTGAATGTCGCCGACAGATAATTTCTTGTCTGCTCTGTACTGGATATTATCGACTGCAAAGCAGAAAACTGAAGTTGATATTTCATCAATAAACGCTCATAACGAGCGTCAATATCATCCGACTTCTCTGAATACTTATCCATTTTGTTGTTCAAGCTATCAATTCTTTGCCCAATCAAGCCGTAATCGGAATCAAACAGGTTGCCAATAGTCTCTTCAAGCTTACTGGCAAAACCTTGCTCATAGGTGATCGTGCCGCGCGCTCCGGTCAAACCGCCGAGCACTTCAAACTGCAAACCTTGAACTTCAGCCGGGTTACCTGCGATGACCGCATAATCACTGATTTTAACCAAACGCCCATCCTCAGCATCCGCATAAGCACCGATATTAAGTGTTCCGCTTGCCGTGGTGATGGTGCCATCCACATTTTGACCAACATCAGTCAAATCGGCAGTAAACCCTGCTGAAGCAAACCCTGTAAACCCTGTTAATTCAACCGTAGAGAATGCGCCAAAACGAGATGAGGTAATCGTCATCGCATTACCATCGTTAGTCACACTCACTTGAGCACCCGCCGCTTTAACATCGGCGTTGTTATTAATGCTCGTCGCCATGGTTTGAGACAACTCATCTAATGTATAGCGCCCGGCCTGAATGGTCACCGCCGAAGCCGTTGCGTCATCAATTTTGACATTAAATGTAGCATCTGCACCACTCAAATCAATCAGGTTTTCACCTGCATAAGAGGCTTGTGAAAAGCCCTGATTATTTAAGCCGACAATATTAGACAAGGTGACAGAACCTTCCCCGGCGTTAGCGGTAATTTCAAACCGTGACTGGGCGCTATCATAAGCCACCGTGACAGGCGCACCACCAAGCTGTGACTGGATCGCTGCAGCCACCTCATCCTTACTGGCATAGGTTCCTGCTACCGCAGTCAAATCGACATTAAAGGTACCGGCGTTAGGCCCCCCCACGACATCTAAAGTAAAAGAAGCACCGGCATCAATGGTTAATGCCGCGGTACTGTCAATGACCCGATCACCAGAAAGACGCTGATCTGTGGAAAATATTGCCGCCCCACCGGTAACGGCTGCGCGCTCCGCCAATTGGGTAATGTTCAGGTCGTAATTTCCTGTTTGTGTATTGTCTCCACCGGAAATGACATTGATAAGGGGATCGCTGCTGGAACCTCCTTTAGAGAACAAACTGGAAACGGCTTGCATATCACTTGAAATAGCCGAATCCAATTTAGCACTATCGAGTACCAACTTCCCTTCACGATCAAAGCTAATACCTATATCTGTTAAGGACTGATAACTGCTGCCACTCAACATTTCCATGGCCCCAGACAGAGATTCACGCACCTGGTATTTGACCGATCGAAGCAAACTGCTTCCGGCCAAATCGCCATAGTATTGATACTCTTCAGACTCAAGCTCTTCGGCGGTAAGTTCATCGGTACTGTAACTTCCCAATTCGTCCAAGATCGTATCAAGTTGGTTATAGACATCAACAAAGCTGGTAATGGCCTCTTTAACCCCTTCCGAGTCTTGACCTACCGAAACGGCATTCATCACCCCAGGAGAAGCCGAGTTAAGCTGAAAACTAACCCCTTCAATGACCGAATCGAAGGTATTGGTAGAACTGGTCACTGTCAACCCATTTAGAACCATCACGGCATCTTGTGCCTCTGCCGTTGTGGTGAATCCAGCCGTATCAAAATCGGCTAGACCAGAAATGCTAACCTCGCCAGCTGCACCGGTTTCCTTAGAGGTAAACATCATTTGATAGCTGCCGCCGTTATTAATAATGGAGGCGGTGACACCGTAATCCCCATTATTAATCACTTTTTGCAGTCCCTCTAAAGTATTATTTGAGGCATCGACGGTGATCGAATGAGACTGTCCACCGACTTGAATGGAGAGCGTCCCGGCGGAAATTGTATCCGACGGCGAGCTATAACCCTGGTTAGCCACCAAGGTATGAGCTTGAGCAAGCTGTTTTGACTCAATTTGATACGAGGCTAAGGCCGCTGTACTCGATGCAGATACCGATACAATACCATCATTCGACGATGTGACATTTTTCTGTCCAAATGTATCGGGAGAGGATAAATCCGTTAAATAGGTATTAAACGCTTCCAGGTTTGTTTTCAGATACTTTAAAGCATCCAATTCTGTAGAAACCTTTTCCTGATTTTTTTCCAGAATTGCTCTAGGCCCCGCCACTTCAGCTTCAGCCAATACTTTAGACATATTACCAATATCAAAAGAACTGTTTGTTAAGCTTGTAAGTAACGCATTTCCAATTTCATTTGCCATAACGGGGCTCCTGGTCGATAAGATTTAAGCTGTTCACTTATTTTAGTGAATCTGTGTTTAACCAGCATAATAAATGCCATCTAACCTTTTTAGCGGCCATGACACAGATAACTTTAATAATAAAAAAATAGCAGACATAAAAAAAGCGGTCAAAGACCGCTAAACACACAAGGGAAACTAAATATCAGGCCTTTTCATCGGTAATCAGGCCCACAGGAGTAGCCATTTGTTCCAATGGCTGCTGGCGCATTTCTAAAAATTGTTTGATGTTTTTTGAAATGGCCAAAAATTCTTCAGATGGAATTTGACGAATCACTTCGCCCGTTTCGCTATTTTTGATGAAGATCACCATCCGATCCGACTCTTCATCTTTTTCAAAACGTAGATAATTGTTAAGCTTTTCAAGCTGTTGATTTAAGTTCTCAAGCAAGTTTTCCATACCTTGAGAAACCGACTTCGACTCAGCAGAATTGAAAAACTCAGCTTTTGGTCCTGCAGATTGAGAGGTCTCAGAAGCTGTTTGAACGGGTGTTTCACCATTTCGATCAACCTTATTTTGAATCGATTTTCCTGAAACATTTATTCGCTCAGCTTCTGAACCTGCCAATTTCCGAGAGGCTCCCGCTTGAAAGTTTTCCACGCCTTGTGGCGGCATAATACTAAAGTCTGCCATAACCACTCCTTGAACAATCGATATCTATATGATTTCATTGAACAAGGTGCCTGTCAAACTCTCTTTAGCGGAAGATCCACTCTGTTGCACCGAGTTCAGGTAATTTTGAATATTATGCATAATCTTCAAAGAACCTTCCGTCGGAAATTGTCTAATCACTTCATCCGTCGTTTTATCAATCACCTTAACGACCGAAGAACTGGTGCTCTCATCAATTGAAAAAGCCAACGACTGTCCCATTTGGGTCAACTGCTGGTTTAATTTTTGACTCTGAGCAACCACCTCTTCCATCGTTGTTTTAGATGAAGAAGCTTTAACGGATACTTCAGCCTGTTGCCGATTGGTCTCGCTCCCCCCGGTCGATTTAGAAGACGACTGTAAGGAGCGATCGATCGCAGCAGGTGATGTTAATGAATTAATTTCCATACCTGCTCTCCTAAACTGCGCTTAATTTTAAAGAGCGAGCTTATTTTAACGCAACAGGGAAAGAACGTTTTGCCCAGACTGGTTAGCCTGACTCAACATACTCATACCTGCCTGCTGCAGAACTTGAGTTCGAGCCAATTCAGCACTTTCTTTAGCAAAGTCTGCATCTTGAATCGCTGAACGAGCGGCATTCATGTTTTCGTTAACGTTCGTGAGGTTAGATACAGTTGATTCCAAACGGTTTTGCAACGCACCCCACTTAGCGCGGATGGTGTTCACATCACTCAACTTGGCATCGATCACCGAAATCGCGGCAGACGCATTGGCCACTGTTGTAACATCACGTGCGTCCAAACTTCCACCTAGAGCACTCACGTCAAATGTAGACACTTCGATACGGTTGTTGGCACCTTTATCCCAACCAACATGAAGGCTCACTTTTGCAACCGAACCATTCATGATATTTACACCGTTAAAGGTCGTCGTTTGACCAACACGCGTGACTTCCGCCGCCAACTGCTGGAATTCCGCATCCATTTGACTACGGTTTTCAGCCGTATAGGTTCCGTTAAGTGCCTGGACACTCAACTCACGCATACGCTGCATCATGTTTACCACTTCATCCATGGCTCCATCTTGGGTCTGCACAAAGCTGATCCCGTCGTTCGCATTTCGTACGGCCTGATCGGTACCCATGATCTGGGAAGTCATCTTATTGGTGATCGCCATCCCAGCTGCATCGTCAGCCGACTTGTTGATACGCAACCCGGACGTCAAACGTTCCATTGCAGTCGCCTGGTCACGAGAAGTCATTTCAAGGGTGCGGTTTGCGTTAATTGCGCCCATGTTTGTATTGATTACCATTGCCATGATAAATCTCCTTTTTGAGTTGTTAGCTTGAACCCTTGTGGGTTTCTAACTATATTGCACTACCTATAATTGGCAGCTTATTTAGAGCAGGGCTCTAATATATTTAAGGGTCAGGACAATTGACCTAACCCTCAAATTTTTTATTGCAACAACTGCATCACATTTTGTGACTGCTGGTTAGCTTGCGAGAGCATGCTCATTCCAGCCTGTTGCAATACTTGTGTTCTGGCTAAGTTTGCTGATTCTTTAGCGAAATCGGCATCTTGAATTCGCGAACGCGCCGCGTTCATATTTTCATTTACGTTGGACAGGTTAGAGACCGTTGATTCCAAACGATTTTGCAACGCACCCCATTTAGCGCGGATGGTGTTCACATCACTCAGCTTGGCATCGATAACCGAGATCGCGGCCGATGCGTTAGCTACCGTAGTGACATCACGGGCATCCAAACTCACCCCAAGGGCACTGACGTCAAAAGTGGAAATCTGGATCTTATTGTTTGCTCCGATATCCCACCCGGCGTGAATACTCATCGCATTAAGAGAACCGTTCATGATGTTCACACCGTTAAAAGTAGTCGTTTGACCGATACGTTGAATTTCAGCGGCCAACTCCTGGAATTCAGCATCCATTTGGTTGCGGTTTTCTGCAGTGTAGGTTCCGTTAAGTGATTGAACACCCAACTCACGCATGCGCTGCATCATGGTAACCACTTCTTCCATGGCACCGTCTTGTGTTTGCACAAATCCAATACCATCGTTTACATTTCTAATCGCTTGATCCGTACCGCGGATCTGCGTGGTCATTTTGGTTGCTACCGCTTGTCCAGCTGCATCATCAGCTGATTTGTTAATACGTAGACCAGAAGTCAAACGTTCCATACTTGTGCTTTGTTCACTGGCCGAACGATCCAAAAGACGAACTGCGTTAAGCGCACCAATATTTGTGTTAATTACCATTGCCATGATATTTCTCCCTTGCTTTATATAAGCATCTAAGTGTGTCTATGTTTTTGTTTTGGTGGCAGTGTTTCCTGCCTTCAATTAAGTTATCGACACAAAAAATTTTTCTTGACACATTTTTTTTATTTTTTTTAGCAAACATAAAAAAAGCCGCTTAAATAGCGGCTTTTCAAGGGATTCACTTCTAGTGTTTTCAACTCAATTGCTCTAACAATGCCCGTGCCGTCTGGTTGTTTGGCGAATCCACCAACACTTGGTGCAATATTTCTTTTGCTTCGTCTAACGCTTGAAGACGAATATATCGTTGAGCCAGCTGAACTTTTACCGCCTCATTTTTGGGATGATTCTGTAAATAGAGTTTAATCACTTCGATCGCCACTTGCGGGTGGCCCAATATCTCCAAGAGGCTGGCATAAGGAAGCATATAGTCGAGTGAAAAACGACACAATGCCTCTAGTAGCTCTAAAGCCTTCTCGTTCATTCTTGCCTGAGTGGCAATATCCAGCGCTCTTTTTAGGGCCTGGTGACGAATCGGCAGAAACTCAATCGCTTCAAACTGAGTCAAGGCGGCCTGCCCTTCTGCTTTTAAGGTCAACTGCATCGCAGACACATATTGCTTTAGGTCATCCAGCCCTGTCAGGCCTGTAATCGACTCCAGATGCCCCAGAATAGATTCCAGCTCCTGAAAATCCTTATCCTCAAAGGCTTTATCTGCTCTTCGCAATAAGAGAGGCAGGTTTTCACTACTTTCCTTAAGAGAAGCCAGTTGCTGAGTCTGCTCTTGCTCAACTTCCTGCTGAAAGAGCGATTTTTCTTTTTCCAAAACAGCTTGTTCCGCTTCAGATAAGGTCGCTAAACGACTTGGATTCCATTTCTCCCACAACAGAGCTCTGCCATATTCTGCACAGGCCTCCCACTGTTCGTGCAAATCCATAGGCGAATCGCCTTTAAGCTCACGCACTCTAAGATCTACTCGATCGACCGCTTTTTTCAGCGCTTCCAAAAAGAGTTCGGAGGCTCTGCTGATACCATTGAAAAAGCTTTCGAGCTGTTCCGTAATATCGGACTGCGCCATCTCAAGTTCATTTTCAATGGGCTTGAAGTTATTGGTCAGGGTACTTTGCTCATAGTGGAACAGCATATCCCCGTCATCGCCGATCAACTTGAACACTTGGTTTTTGCTTTTATGGATTTTCTTAGACGCCTTCAGGTTTTCTTGGCCGTTATCGTCATACAACTTCGATATGGTTTTCAACGACTCTTTACCGACTTTAGACAACTCATGGAAGCGCTTCTGCTGCTTTTGCAGCTCTTTCTTGGTTTCATTCAGCTTTTTAAGACGCTCGGCCGGTTCAATCGACAAGTTCTGTCGCATCAACTCAATTTCAAACGCAATACTCTCTCCCGAGAGAACTAACTCGGAGGGCGCTACATATTGAACATTTTGAATTCTGGCCGAATCCAAACCTAAAGTCACAAACTGAAGTGACGGCTTTTGTTGCAAATACAAAGAGACTTGCTGTTCCAGCATCTCTCTACTCGCCGCGTACATTGGCTGGGTCTCGCTCACAGTGCCGGCATTGGTTTCCACTTTCTGCGCGTCGGCAAACACATACTTTCCACCCACTTTCGCTTCCGCACTGCCAGACTCGAAGGCCTGCGTTCCCACGAAACATAAATCGACACCGGAAAAAATAATGGTGTTACAGCCCAGTTCGACCGCGATGTTGGTTGCGGTATTCATCACATTCGGACCCGGTGAGGAAACATTCGGTTCTTCTCCTGCACTCCACGGGTAACGGTCTTTGAGATAGGTGCTGACTCCCGTCCATTGTGACAACAAGCGAGGATTAATATGATGACTGTGTATCAGCAGACTTTCTTCAGCAAAACTGAAGATGCCTTTAGAGTTGTCAAAACTGACATCATGCGGATCCACTGAAACAAAAATATCGACCTTAATCCCTTCTTTTAAAAGGCGTTTCGCAATACGCGCAGCGGCAAAGATCACCACTTTCTGCTGATTTTCCTTAATCCACTCAATCGCTTGATCGAGTGTCGGCCCACCGCCTAGAATCAAAGCGGTCGCCCCTTCCAACTGGTTTCTTACCACACTTAAAGGCACCAAGTTATCGGCAATGTTATCCAATTGCGCATCAATAAAGGGCTTTGAGTTTAATGAGATCAGTTCCTGGCGAATGAAATGGCCATAGCGTTCTTCGTAATAGTTGGCTAACGTCTTATACGCTGGCTGCTGCGCATCCTGTACGGCCAGGGAACGAATCAAAGAGACTTTTTGGCGGATCACATAAGGCATGAAATGGACCGCCAACTGATCGAAATCAAACGGGTCCGCGTAAATCTGCACCTGATCACTGATTGATGAAGGTTCAAGCTCCAAATGCTCAAAGGCATTGGCGTAATCAATGAAGATAAAAAAGCTGTTTTTCGGAAGCGTATCCAGAGAAGTCAAATAACGGTAAAAAAGCCCGGAGTCGGAACCGACGATAATATTAAGGCGATCCTCTTCTTCTAGAATCTCTGGATAGTAACGCTGATAAACGGATTCCGCCGAGTGGTCTGCAAAGGTGTCATGGTTAATCGCTTGAAAATAGGCTTCTCCAAACTGGTTTGTCGTTAACTGTCCAAAATCGAATTCCATGCTTCCCCTTTCTCTCATCATCTCGTTATTTAATTTTTCGCGGCCATTTTCAAGTAGGCTTCCACCTGAAAAATATCGGCCAGTTCATCCACATCCGTACCCGATACCGAACTCATTTTGTAAAGTTCCGTTTCCCCTTCAATGACAAAGTTGCCTTTTTCTCTCAGCCATTGCGGAGTGACGATATACAGCGCGCCGTTAATCGCATAATAGTGGTTCTGATAATCTTGACGGCGTGACACATATTGATCGGGTTTGGCCAAGAACTGCCAACCATCGCCTTGTTGATGCAGACACTTATAAGGGTGCTCAATCATCTCGTGCACACTGACCATGGAAACACTCTGGCGTTCCATAAACTGAATCAGAGCGTCATCAATCTCTTGCTCGGTTCTCAATGGCGAGGTCGGCTGCAATAACACCAAAATATCCGGCAGCTCCCCTTGCTCTTCTAGCCAGTCCAATGCATCCAAAACCACATCAATGGTCGTCGCCTCATCGGTTGCCAAATGTTGCGGGCGCACATAACGGGTATCCACCCCACTACGGTGTGCATAATTGAGAATTTCGCTGTCTTCCGTTGACATCATTATGTCTGTGATAAAGTCACTTTTTTTGGCGGCATCAAACGTATATTGCAGCAACGGCTTGCCCATGATCGGATACAGATTTTTTTTGGGAATGCCTTTTGACCCCCCACGCGCTGGCACCAGCCCTAATATCTTCTTTGCGCTTTTCATACTCAGTAAAAAGCTCCTTTAACGCTTGGTAAAATGCACATCATAATCGGCCTGGGCCTGCTCAAAGTCGGGCATCTGCCCAATATCCATCCAATATTCGGTAATCGGGAAACCACCCACATTTTCTTGATCAGCCAATAATTCATCGATCAACGTCGGCATATCGTAAAAGGTGTTGTTTGGCACCTTTTTAAGCGCTTCTGGCGACAAAGCATAAATACCCGCATTGACAAAATAGCGGTAAACCGGTTTCTCAACAATTTGCGAAACGGCCGCGCCTTCAAGCTCTACCACACCATAAGGCACCTGCTGCGAATACTCGCGCACACAGGCGGTGGCTAAATTTTCGTGTTCCTCATGAAAATTCAACAGCGATCGCAAATCAACTTTAGTCAACAGATCACCATTCATCACAATAAACGGATGTCGGGGCTGATCTTCAATCAAGCTCAAAGCACCGGCCGTGCCCAAGCGTTCGTTCTCTTCAATATAGTGAATCCGAATCCCCCAACGCTCGCCATTGCCAAAATAGGCGCGTATCTGTTCACCCAGATAATTAATGCAAAAATAAAATTCGGTAAATCCCTGCTCGGCAATGTGGCTGACAATGGTTTCCAAAATCGGACGGTCGCCGACCTTCAGCATCGGCTTGGGTACCGTTTCCGTCAGCGGGCGCAAACGCATCCCCATCCCGCCCAACATCAATACCACCGGGTTTTGACATTTCTGTAGAGCCTGCTTGCCATAATAGAGACCAACGATTTTACGGTTGGCATCCAAAATCGGCAGATGGCGCAAGGCTTTCTCAAGGAGGATTTTGCGCCAGGCGGTTTCGCTGTCGGTATTCAAACCAGCCACCGGCTGCTTGTTCATGGCCAAACTGACCGGGCTGTGAAGGGTTTCGCCTCGCAACAGCGCACGACGCACATCACCATCGGTGAGGGTTCCAACCAGAGTCTGGTCATCCGCCACCACCAATACAATTTGCAGTGATGCGCGATCCAAAACACTCAACGCCGTACGAATATCGTCGCTCTCTTTAACCGCGACTTCACGCCAATCAAATAGCTGCATCTAAATCATCCAGTAAGGTATCAATAATGGTCTTCACCGCTAGTGAAGGATCCGGCAAATGCTGTTTTGCTTTGATCCACAGCCGTTTTTGCACGTCCGGATTCAAGCCTTCGTCAAAAACCGTCAGAATTTCATCTTCTGTATCGGCCGAAAGCAGTAAACCTTCACTGATCAACGGCATTTCCGTTAATCCGCTGTATCTCTGCCACCATTCAATCATGTTGGGGTCAAACCATAGATAAACACTGCTGTTAAACGGCTGAGCCGACATCTCATTGAGATAAAGATTGTCAAACCCGCAGGTTGAGAACACACTGACCACCAGGTCACTCATGCATAAACTTTCAACAATGTCTGCGGATTGATCAAGCAATAATCGCTCCGAAAACGCATCACTGAACAACTGCCAGGTTTTATCAAACAGTTCCTGAGATTCTTTTGGGTGCGGTCGATACATCAGTTTAAACGGTCTCGACCACTTTGTAAGCTGGCGAACCATTGCTTCCAAGGTGGTGAAATAGCCTTCTACCTCTAAAATTGGCTGACCGTAAAAGCTGACCAGAATTTCATCCTTCTTGAGCAGGCCTGTTCGTTTTTGATCGCGGAGTTTAAGAACGTCATACCCTTTGAAGTCGGCATGTTTGATCGAACCGATCGCAATGGAACGAATTTGCGGATAACGCTGTTCGGTGAGTCGAACCGCCTCGTCATCCAATACGAAAGCATGTTTTGGCACCGCACCTGAAAGCTGGTTGATATCACCCCAGAAACTTTGCAGCGCATAACTTTCTATGCCTTGATCCTGCGCCACTTTCAGGGTCGCTTCATCCACACCGATATCGGGCCCGGAAATGCCACATAACACCGCATCGGGTTTGAAAGCGTCAATGACGGCTTTGACTTTTTGCTGTTTCAGCTCAAGGCTCGATTGAGGGAAAAATTCATCCAACTGCGGATAAACGGCCATGAGCATGTCAGAGGCAGGCGCTTGCGCCAGAACTTTGATCTCAAAACCGTGATGTTTGATAAGTTGCGGAATCAGAATTTGAAAAGAGACTGCCGTCGCAGGATCCCGTGCAGTAATTAACAGCTTGATGCGCTTTCGGCAGCTCGACATAAAATGCTTTGTAAAAGAGTTCGCTTATGGTCAGCTAGCTTATACAAAAACACGAACTTTTTCCACTCATTCGCTAAGGGGATTTGCTGATGCCGCGCCGATTCGATCAAAATCAACAACGCCCGCACCGCAAGCGCCTGTAACAAGTCGGCAGCATGCTCAGGATGATTAAAACGATTGTGATGCATCCGGTAGTAGGCCTGAAGAAAGGCTTCGCCCAAAACCTGATGCTCCCGATGGTTATGAGTCAGGACAAAACGCTCCAAGACAAACGCCAAATCTTTCATCGGGGAAAACCAGGCGGTCAAACTGTCTTCCAAATCCAGAAACACGCACTCCCGCTCGGTAAACCACACATTCCCCATATTCAGATCGCCGTGAACCATCTGGGCATCTTCCACCAAGACGTCCAAACTGTCTTCGGGATATCGATATAAAATTTCCTTAACTTCCTCAGGCAGATCAGCGTTATCGTGCCTTACCTCCTTTAAACGCGCTTTCAATCCATTATGTCGGCACGTGCCTGACTGTTCGACTGCGTGTTGATCGGGATAGTCGGCCAACGCCAAATGCAGTTTGGCTAAAGCTTCACCGAGTTGTTGCATATCGGTGATCGATGCCGAACCGAAACGTCCGTTCAGATAGCGGTAGCTAAGAAGGTGGGCCTCGGAATTCAGTTGCCAGCCCGGCGCATTCTGCAGTAGGCTGACCCCCATTCCCTGCTGATTCAGCCAGCCTGCCACCTCGTTGGCTTGAATCAATCTATCGGCCTGTTGCGCTGTCACCACTTTAAGAAAATGGTCAAAGCCTTCACCTACCACACGAAAAAAACCATAGGGTATTGGATGATGAGTCTGCAATTTCAGCAGTTGAAACGGTTGTGAATAGTGATCGTGCAACACGGCAAACAAATCTGACCAGGCCTGTTCAGTTTTTGCTTCTTGATCCAAGTCGAACGCTTGCCAGTCAAGCTCGGGAGGATGAAATCCCAAAAAGGCAGGCGCATCCGGCAACCAAAAGTCTGTCGCCATGTTAGCTTCCGTTAAACTGGATATCCGGCCAGTCGATCACTTCGCCCGCCTTGACCGGACGCGTCATGCAATGCCCGACCACCTCCGACCAATATTCGGTTTTAATGCCTTTGGCCGGGAAAGCGAAATGGACCGTCTCGACCGAAACAATATCGCCGGGCTGCAAATCCTGTTTGGCCACCAGCCCCATCCGCGAGACATATTTTTCACGCTTGCGATCCAGGTGACGTATTCCGTTACCCAACGCGTCAGCGATATTATGGATTTTGCCCAATACGGATTTCACCTGACTCACCGGCATCGCATGGCCGCCGTCCTGTTCGTTGCCCATGTCATCGGGGCACACCCCTTTTTCCAATACCAGTGCGCCCATCGCGGTGGCCGCATAGAGCATCTCTTCGCCACCGTGATGATCCGACAGGCCGTAAGGCACGCCCAAACTGTGCCCCAAAGTCTGCATAAACTTGAGATTATGCATCTGCGGCGGATTCGGCGGCCCCGGTGGGCTGTGCTCGACTAAAATATCGGTCGCCCCTTGATCCGTCGCCCAGTTCACTGCCCGCGCCGCCTCTTCCAGCGAGGTATGACCGGTGTCGAAAATCGTCGGCAATCCCAGCGTCGCGATGTATTCAATCAATGGCTGATGCGTCACGTTCGATGACGCTATTTTGATCGCCTTGCAGCCGATCTGCTTGGCAAAATCGGCGCCTTCAAAATCGTATACCGACACCACGACATCCATACCTTTACGTTGCGCATAACGGAAAAGCGTCTCGTAGGCCGAAAGCGGCAAGACTTTGCGTTCAATCAGTGCGCGGTAATTTTCTTCGACGACTTGGCCATCTTTGTGGCCCCAATAACGTTCGTTTCCGGACAGGTGGGCATCCAGGCAAATTTCCGCCGTTTGCAGAATTTCGCCTTTGATCGTGGTCACTCCGGCCTCGGCCAAAGAGTCCACCAACGCCTCGGCCTGCTGCATATCCTGATTGAAATAGGTGCCAATATCGGGCAAAAACAGCGGACGGCCGGAGGTTTGAATCTGTTGCCAATAACCGCAAGTTGTTTCACTCATAGCTGCTCCTTACACCAGGCCTGTTCAGTTTTCGAACGCTTAAATCTTTAAAAAGGCTTCGATCAAGCGCAAGCCCGGTTCACCCGATTTTTCGGGATGAAACTGGCAGCCGAACAGATTATCGCGCTGCACCGCAGCGCTAATTCTGTGGCCGCCAAAATCAAATACCGCCAATTGATCCTGGGGATCGGACACATCGGCAAAATAGGAATGCACAAAATAAAACGCATTGTTTTCCGCGACCTGATCGAACAGGGTGCCGTCCCACGCTACCTGATTGGGTTCCACCTTGGCCCAACCCATGTGCGGTATGGTCATGGCTTCATCGTTAACGCCCAGTTGTGGCAGTTGCTTGACGCGCCCGGGAAGAAGTTTCAAACCTTCGGTTTCCACAAACTCTTCACCCGCTTCCAGCATCATCTGCATGCCCAGACAAATTCCCAGAAACGGCTTGTTCTGAGCCGCTTGCTGAATCGCTTCCACCAACTCCTGTTTCTGTAACTGCGCCATGGCTTCGGGAAACGCCCCGACGCCTGGGAACACCAAACGGTCGGACTGCAACACCACCTCCGGCGTAGTGGCAATCTCTACTTGCGCGCCTTGGTGCTCAAACGCGCGCTGCACATTGAGCAAATTGCCGGCACCGTAATCGATTAATGTGACTTTGCCGCTCATGCGATCGCCTCCTCGGCCCGGACATTCAAGCCGTTTTGGCGGCACGCTTCTCGAATCCCCGCGACCGTATCGCGTTCATAATGCAGAATATCGGCCATGGCAATCGCGTCCGCTCCGGCGTCTACCGCGTCAACGCCATCCATCGCCTGCCCCATGCCGCCGGAAGCGATCACCGGTACGTTCACCTGACTGGAAACCGCCTCAATCAGCTCCAAATCATAACCTTTGCGGCCGCCTTCACGGTCCACCGACGTCAACAACACCTCCCCAGCGCCCAGTTCCACGGCCTGTTTGACCCATTCAACCACGTCCAAACCGGTGTGTTCGCGCCCGTTATCGGTAAACGCCAGCCACTTGCCTTCACTCTGCTTAATCGCCTCGACCGACAGCACCACACATTGCGAACCGAAAGTATTCGCCATCTCGGTAATCAGTTCGGGCCGCGCGACCGCCGCGGTATTGATCGCCACCTTATCGGCTCCGGAACGCAGAATTTCACGCGCATCGTCCACCGAGCGAATGCCGCCGCCTACCGTAATCGGAATAAACACCGACTTGACGGTTTCCTTGACGATTTCGGTCAGATTATTGCGCCCATAAAGCGACGCCACCGCGTCCATATACAGCAGCTCGTCGGCGCCCTGCTCGTAATACTTTCGCGCATACTCATTCGGATTGCCGATCTTGCGCAAGCCTTCCAGCTTCACGCCTTTAATCAGATTGGGGCCTTTAATATCAAGACGGGGAATTAGACGGATCATTTTTTCTTATTTTATGTTATTAAACATAAACCTTAAAATTGCTTCACTACGAACATAGCCGGAATAGAATTTGTAAATATCTGAAATCAGAAATAACGAAATTCTTAATATAAAAAAGGATAAAATAATATTTACACTACCTTCAATAATTTTTAGTCTAACTTCCTCGTTATTTCCACTTTCAGGCATATTGAGTCCTTGGTACGCCATATATAAGCTAACTATCGCAATCAGAAGCTCCAAAGAAAACAATTTAGACATATTGTACTTTGCTTGCTTAAACTTAAGCTCATGCCTTTCTTTGTAAAAATCATAAGCTATCTTAAAATCAACATTTTTCGTTTGAAAACAATCCATCAATTTGTCTTGTAAATGCCTATCTACTGCCTCTGTATTTACATAACTTTTTAGAAAAAGAATATTACGATCAGTGAACCACGTAATCAGTTCAATAACTAACAATGCCACTATTGAAATCACTACTGAAGCAGTGAAAAAGTTTAGGTTATACACATCATTTGTAAGCGACCAGTCAATACTTAATCCAATAATAGCTGGAAAATAAAGAATACCCAGCCATAAGTTAAAATAAGCTAACGCTCCTCGTTCTTCCAGTACATCTTTGTTTGGCGATAAGCTAACCTGACTTTCCAGTTCCTCAACTAATTGTTTCATCAACTAACCTTTACTACTTCCAAACCGTATGACGCTGTACCCAAATACCGTTCTCTTTTTTCCATAGATGGGGTGAACGGAAGGTGTCGGTCAGAGTATCGAAATACTCGCGATCCATAATCGGCTGTTCAAACATTTTTGAGGCAATCGGGAACTCTTTTTCCGGGATCGACAGGTATTGGAAAATCTCTTCGGCGAAGCGTTCCGGAAATTCCATATCAAAACGTTTCACCAGGGCTACGCCCTCTTCACGTTCAATATCGCCGGAACGGATCTCTTGCGCCGCATCGTAGGTGGCACGCCCGATTCCGAACTTGACACCGGTGGTGTAGTAGTGGAAGTCGTCGATCTTGTCGTCGATGGAGTTGTATTTGGAATAGGTGCCCGGAGTACGTTCCGGTGAAGCCTCGAAACCGCCATGCTCATGCGCGTAGTAGTAACAGCTTTGCGGGTGCCATTTCAGGTAGTAACCCAAATAGTGCACTTCCACGCCGGTCTCTTTCAATTTTTCCGGATCGGCGGGCATATAAGGGTCCAAATCCGCTTTGGTCAGTCCAAAATCCTCTTTCAAAGATTTAATCGATACCCCGCCGATATTGATGTCGGCTTCGTCGGTCATGGTGAAATACTGCCAGTCGCGCTGCGCTTTTTCGGTATCGCCTTTCGGGTTACCATATTCAGCCTCGTTTTCACCAAAGAACACCAACGGAATATTCATCATCGCCGCCATTTTCGGTGCCAAAGCTTTCTGACCGATCATAAACGCCTGGAACGGGTGAAACAGTTTCTCGACCGACAGACGCGTCAACAGACGGTGCACGCGACCGTTCGGTGTCATCAACTGATTATCGAACCCGGCGTGAATCCAGCGCTGGAAATTGCGCCAGCCCCATTCGGTATAAATGTGCGGCGCCCAGGTCACGGTAAACGGGTGCATGCCGTATTTTTCTTTGAGAATGTGCGACGCATAAAAACTGTCTTTCCCGCCGGAACCGGGCAGCAGGCAATCATAGGAGCCATCCTTGGAGCGGTGTTGGTCACACAGCGCCATCAACTCTTCTTCACGCATCCCCCAATCGATGGTGTGCTCTTTTTCTTCGGCGACACGGCAGGCGTCACACACCCCCTCTTCATCAAAGTGAATGGTGGCCTTTTTGGAGTCCTTGGTGTGCTTGTACTCCACCGCCGAATTTGGGCGCTGGTTGGAAATGGTACATTTTTTACAGAACTTCACTTCCCTGGGGAGGCCGTATTTGGTTTCAAGCTGATCTTCAGGAAGTTCAAATTTGGATAAATCGACCGGTTGGGGTTTCGGGATTAGAAAGCTCATGGATATCCTTGTTGTTATTTTTTGCTTTTTAGGCGACCGCTTCTGTTGGCAAGTCGTCTTGTAAATGGGTCTTTAATGTTTGTTATATCGGCTAAAACCGTTCAATCTTAAGGCCTATCTTCCATGTCCAAATCATAAAACGGCTTGTTTTTCAGTGCTGAAAAATCGGTTTTTGCCAATTGTTCGACAATCAGCTCCGCCGATTCGCCCTGCCCGTAAACACTGGGCTTGGTCTGACTCAAAGCCTGATGCGCTTCACTCGTCGCCTGCTGGATCGCGGCGATGATCTCTTCACGACTTTCACCGCAATCGATAATGGATGGCGCTCTTAAGCGCCCTTGCTGGCGGGAACCGATATTGACCGTGGCCACCCCCATTGCCGGCGCTTCGATAATGCCGCTGGAGGAGTTGCCCAGAACCAGAGAGGCCTGCTGCATGACGCTCAGATAGCGCAACGATCCCAGCGACGTCACCAGCTTGACCTTGGCCGTGGTGTTTTGTGACCAGAGTTTAATCTCCTGATGCAGCGCCTCACCCTGTGCGTCGGCATTGGGTGCCGTCCAGATAATCGCCGCCTGCGGAAAGGCTTCGATCGCGGCAAACAGTTGGTGAACCGCCTCAATGCCTGCGGCTTCCCCCCAAGTGACCGGATGATAGGTTACCAAAAAAAGGGGGCCGTTCCAGGTAAAATCCAGATCGGCTTGCAGGGTTTCTTTATCCATTAATGTGGTGTGATGAATCACATCCAAACCCGGCGCCCCGACATTAAAGACACGATCCGGCTGTTCCCCCATTTGGATCATACGCTGACGGTAGGGTTCGGCGGCGGCAAAATGCAAAGTTGCCATTTTGGTGATCGCATGGCGGATCGCTTCATCCACCGCACCTTCGGTAACCTCACCGCCATGAATGTGCGCAATCGGAATATTCATCAGCAGCGCCGTTTGCGCGGCAGCGAGAATCTCATAGCGATCCCCCAAAATCAACAACAGTTCCGGCTTCAAATCTCGAAATACGTCTGCAAATCCGATCACGCCCTGCCCCACCGACTGGGCCACTGCATGTTCATCATCTCCGACTGCCAGCATCGGAACCCGTGCATCCACGGTAAAACCGTCCGCCAAAATTTGATGGATGGTCATGCCGTGTTTCTCAGACAGGTGCGCGGCACAAGCCACCACCTGCAATGTCAGCGCCGGATGCAGACCAATCTGTTTCATGATTCGGCTCAGCAAGCCATATTCCGCGCGGGTACCGGTGACCACACAGACCTTTTTACCGGATGCAGTCGGGCTGGTTTCAGACATCAATCCCCTCCCCCAACTGATAATCCTTGCTGGCCACCTTGCCAATCAATTGATCCCACTGCTGCGCAAAACACCCTTGATCACTGCGTTTAAGGGTTAAATTACTTTCTCTAAACACCTCGCCAGCGGAAATGTCACGAGCCGCCACAATACGCTTACGCGCGACACTGCGGTTGCCCTGCTCAGAAGCGGAAGCGACCTTGTCGCCGCTGCCCATCGCCAATTCAATATGGCGAATGGCTTGGACCATCTGCTTCAGCTCGTGCGGTTCCAGACTCGCTTTATGATCCGGGCCGGGCATATTTCGATCCAAGGTAAAGTGCTTTTCAATCACACTCGCACCCAATGCAGCGGCGGCGATCGGCACCTCTATGCCCGGGGAGTGGTCGGACAGGCCTGTTGAGACTTGAAAACGCTGCTGCAGCGTATTCATGGCACGTAAGTTCACATCTTCATAGGGCGTCGGGTAAGCGGTATTGGCATGTAAAACGGTTAAATTGGATTTGGACAGGCCTGCCTGAAACAACGTCTCAATCGCCAGCGCCACCTCTTCGAGATTGCCCATACCGGTCGACAGAATGGTGGGTTGATTGAAAGCGGCGATCTTGCGCAAATAGGGAATCGACAACAACTCGCCGGAAGGAATTTTCCAGCGTTGCATGCCCAGTTGATGCAGAAAAACAATACTGTCGTCGTCAAACGGCGTGGACATGAATTCAATGCCGCGCTCTGCGCAGCAATCAAACAAAACCTGATGATCCTGCTCGCTGAGTTCCAAGCGCTTGAGCATGGCGAACTGACTTTCCTTCACCCCGGTATTTTCGCTTTGGTAGTCGGCCTGTTGCGCACTTTCGGTTACCAGGTTTTCGGTCTTGAAGGTCTGAAATTTGACCGCATCCGCCCCGGCCTCAACCGCGGCATCCACCAGTTGTTTTGCCAATTCCAAAGAGCCATTATGATTCACCCCGGCTTCGGCAATCACAAACACTGTCATTTCACCACTCCCGAAAACACGCCTGCTTCGGTGATGTCGGACAACACCGTGCTGTTGGCGCCAATGACCACCTTATCCGCAATCGTCACGCCCTGTTTGATGACCGCGCCACTGCCGACAAAACATGCGTGGCCGAGCGTGACGCCGCCGTTGATTTTACAACCGGTAGAAAGATGAGTGTGCGCACCGACAACCGCATCGTGCTCGACCAGTGTCTGAGAATTAACGATGCCGTTTTCACCAATCTGCGCATACGCATTGACTAAGGCCTGGTGCATGACAATCGTGCCCTCGCCCAGCCGTGCGGTTGCAGAAACGTAAGCCAAGGGGGAAATAATCGTTGGCAAAACCGCGCCGAGATGTTTTAACTCTTGAAACAATCGGCTGCGAACCGACGCATTTTTTAGCTGGCCCACCGTAATCAGACAGTGTGGTGTGTGTTGAATCAGATCGGGCAAGTCAGCGTCGTCACCGATGATCGGATAAGGCATTTTTGCATCCGGCACCGCTCCTTTTGCTTCGACAATGCCGACGATGTCGTAAAGCCCAGTGCTTTCGACCACATCAATGCAGGCTCGACAGTGCCCTCCGCCGCCAATCAGAAGTAATGGTGTTTTTGCCATCTCAGCCATGACACCTCACTCCGCTGGGTAAATTGACGACGCGTTCCGCTAACCACTCGGTATTCGGCATCTCACTGTGTAAGCAATCGGCATAAATATCGAGTTGATGCATCGGCGTCCATAAAGGACGCGTTTGAATGCCGGCCTCATTCGTCCTTTGTAAAAACGCATCTCGCTCTACCGCCTGTTTGACAATCAGACCATTTAACCAATAGTTGGGTTGGCTCGGTGCCAATCCCTGCAAACTCAACAGGCCTGGGTGTTTGGCGATTTCGTTTTGATAATGTTGAGCCAAAGCGTGTTTCTCGGCGAGAAAAGCGTCCAGCTGCGCCATTTGCGCCACCCCTAATGCCGCATTGAGATTGGGCAGTCGCAGGTTATAGGCAATCTCATCGTGTTCAAACCGCCAGGCATGCGGCACTTTGGCGGTGGTGCTCAAGTGCTTGGCATGCCGCGCCAATGCGTCATCATTGGTAATTAACATGCCACCACCACCGGTGGTCAGAATCTTATTACCGTTGAAACTGAACACGCCCAGATCACCGAACGTACCGGTATGTTTGCCTCGATAAAAACTGCCTAAACTCTCCGCCGCATCTTCAACCAGTTTTATCTTGAACCCGTCACACACATCCACAAGACGATCAATCTCCGCCGGGAAGCCCAGGGTGTGCATCGGCACGCAAGCCCTAACGACTCGTCCGCTGCTCTCATGAATGCAAAGGCCATCCTTTACAACGGTCTGCTCATGCAAGAACGCTTGTAATACGTCGGCAGACAAGCCGTAGGACGCAGCATCGATATCCAGAAACACCGGCTCGGCGCCCAGCATTTTGATAGCATTGGCCGTCGCGACAAAGGTCAACGATTGTGTCAATACCAGGTCACCGGGCTGCACGCCCGCCACTTTTAACGCTAAAAACAGACCCATGGTTCCGTTGACCACCGCCACCGCATGTTTGGCGCCGGTGTAGTGGACAAACGCTTCCTCAAATTGGCTGACATATTCCCCGACCGAGGAGACAAAGGTGCTGTCAATGCAGTCGGTGACCAGGCGTTTTTCTTCGCCACCAAAACAGGGGGCGTGCAATGGAATAAAATGATCGGTCTGATAATGCGCACGAATTTGCGCAATCAAAGAATCGGTGTAATCCTGCGCGTGCGTTGTCATTGATTCAGAGCCATTTCCAACGGTTGGTCACACATTATAAATACCCGCTTTATAACGCTTGAGGTTGTCATCCTGAGTAAACCACTCAATGGTTTTAGACAGGCCTGATCGAATATCGTGTTGCGGTTCAAACCCAGTCAACTCATGGATCAAACGGTTATCACACCACAGGCGGAACACCTCGGAATCTTTAGGACGCATACGCTGTTCATCCTGAACAAACACCACGTCACTGCCCATCAACTCCTTAATCAGTTCCAGCGTATCCTGCACGGAAATTTCATAGTTGGAACCGATATTGACCGTTTGGCCAATGGCTTCATCACAGGCGGCAATCGCCATCATCCCCCGACAGGTGTCGGTGACATAATTGAAATCGCGGGTCGGCGAGGTGTCACCCAATTGAATCTCTTTTTGGCCGTTGGCAATTTGGGTGATGATGGTGGGAATGACCGCCCTTGCCGACTGTCTCGGTCCGTAAGTATTGAATGGACGCGCAATGCACACCGGCATTTCAAAGGCGTTGAAATAGGACATCGCCATCGCATCCGCGCCGATTTTACTGGCACTGTACGGTGATTGCGGCTGGGTGGGATGCTTTTCGTCAATCGGCACATATTGCGCGGTGCCGTAGACTTCCGAGGTGGAGGTATGCATAAAGCGCTGTACGCCGTTTTCCAGACAGGCCTGGGCCATATTCAGGGTGCCATTGACATTGGTTTCCACATAGGAGTTGGGCGCAATATACGAGTAAGGAATGGCGATCAACGCCGCCAGATGAAACACGGTATGGCAGTCTTGGGTGATTTTTTTACACAGAAATGGATCGCGGACATCGCCACTGACAATCTCTACTTCACTCAATAGCGGACTCTGCTCCAGCCACCCCCAGTCGTTAAAGGAGTTATAAAGACATAAGGCCCTAACTTTCGCCCCTGCTTCCACCAGTGTTTCAACCAGATGCGAACCGATAAAGCCGTCCGCGCCCGTTACCAATACCTGCTTCCCTTGCCAGTGACTCATTCCCAGTGTCCGTGTTTTATGCTGATTTTTTTATTATTAACGGCTTAATAACGTATTTTTTTAAAATTTTTTATTAAGCCGAAAGTATCTGCTGATAACGATCTTTGGCTTTTAACACCTTATCCAGATACTCGCGCGTCTCTTTCGACGCGTGCTCAAAACGTAACTTACGATAAACCTGGCGCGGGTGCAACTGATTGATGCTCTTTACGGCCTGCTCCGGGGTTTGACCAAACAGTTTCAGTACCGTTGACAAACCGCCATTATAGGATGCGATCGACAGCAGCTCTTTGTTTTGCGGGTTTCGCACATCGGCCAGATACTCGTGCTTCAAAAGCCCTAAGTAGGCCGTCCCCATGCGAATATTATTCTGCTCGTCAAACAGCTCTTCGGGCTTGGGCATGCCCGGTTTTTGATCGATGTACTGATAAATATCACGTCCCGCCGTTGCCGCTTTCAATTGCATCAACCCTAACGCATTGGAACGGCTGACCGCATCGGGCTTGAAACGGCTTTCCGTTTCCATAACGGCGAAGACCAGAGCGGGATCGACCTTGAAGGTCTGTGCGTACTCCGACACCCAGTGCTGATATTGTTCAACGGGCTTTGGGTAACTTGGAGACACTAACGGAATGGAAACGGCAACGAAACTTCCTTCCTCATCTTGCAGTTTTTCAAGATGCTCCGATTTTAAAAGGTAGTCGGCGTACTCAAACGCATTGACTGGATATTTAATCGGCTTCCGGTTTTGATCCAATACCTGGCGATAAAAGTGAGGGCGATTTTGAAAAGTAAGGCTACCTCGGCCAAGCAAGTCTTCAGAAAACGGATCATCACTGAGCAAGAGGCGTGCAATGGCACGCTTCATCAGAGCTTTAGTGGCAATTGATTCCGGAAACTCAACCACCAGTTCATTTTCATACATCACCACTGTAGGCTGAAGCGGAGCAACTTCCGTTAAGGGTGAAGCATTAACAGAGCTGCTTTCTGTGGTCTCTGCAGACAGAGACTCATGCTGGACAGTGGCTTGCGATGTCGAATCGTTCTCAGTCAATGGCTCCACCACAACGGGTGTGGGCTTTTTGACATCACTAACTGCAACTTGAATCGAAGATCCGCTCTTTCTCTCATCCGCAGGCAGTGAAGTGCTGCTGATAAGGCGTATACCTGTGACCTCATAAGCCTCAACCAAAGCTTTCTGGGGCTTTACAGCTTGGTATTGAACCCAGTTTTGAAAACCTGACAAGGCACTTCCCGCGGCAAAGAGCAACAGGCCTGATGCAATCAAAATTGAAAAAAGAGAATTCGATAATTTCACAAAAAAGCCTCCATATAGGAGGCTTTAGCAAAAGCAAGGCCAATTAAACCTATCTTAGGTACTCAAACAGTGATAACCCCTGGACTCGGGTGAAAATCTGTTGCGCCATCTGCAGAGCATTTTCATTTTTAGTCAAGTCGGTAATCCCTTCGACAACGTCCATGTCTTCCAACTTCGAGCGTCGCTCCTCAAGCGCCAATTTAAAGGCTTCACCGGCATCATATTGGGATTCGATACGGTTTTGTCTCCCACCAATTTCAGCGCGCACACGTGTCAATTGTCCGATGGATGCATCCATATCGCTGACCACCTCATCCGGTGGCGAATCCCCAGCAGCCAATGCATTCTGAAGCTCAACCAATACATTCAGGAGGTTACTGTCCGGTGTACCGGTACCGGTATTATAGGTAAAGGGCGTGGTGGCACCCGGCACTTGGAACACCTTATCGCCATTATCCGTAACACGTACACGGCTCGGATCACCCAAATCATCCGGATCCAGCTTGTTATCTGCATCAAAACTGATTTGAACAAAACGGGAACCATAATTCGCCAAAGGTTCATAAACCGGGTTGCCCGCTGAGTCTACCTGTCCAATGGCATTGGTACTTCCAATATAGGCGTAGTAACCCGGATTGTTCGGGTCTTCAACAAACGCCAACTCTGCATCCACATTACTTCCCGCAAACAGTTTTTCACCATCAGAATTGGTATAGTTCATCATATTGAAAACCTGTTTGACAATCTGGCCCACCTCTTCTGCTGCGGCTTGGCGATCAGCTGAATTGTAAGTATCGTTCATCATCTGAATAGCAAGTTCTCGAGCTCGCTGAACAGACTCAACCGTATCGTTAATCGCGGTTTCCTCTTGCACTAATTGAATTTGCGCATAATCACCGTTTTTTGCATACTGATCAATCGTATCCATAATACGGTTTAGAGAGTGAATTTGAGTAATCGCCACCGGGTCATCTCCAGGCCCATTCACTCGCTTTCCAGAACTCATTTTTTCCTGGATATCCATCAGTTCACTTTGATGCTTCTGAATGGACCCAATTCCCTGACTTTGGAACATGTTGGTTGAAATTCTCATTCTCTTATCCTCTCACCACGCCTAACAGGGTTTGAAATATACTTTGTGAGGTAGAAATAATTTGTGCGGAAGCCTCATAGGCCTGCTGAAAACGCATCAAATTAGCCGCTTCTTCATCCAGACTGACTCCCGACAAGGATTCTCTTTGATTCATAATCTGATTGTACACATTCGTCTGAGCGGTAAGCTGTATCTCCGATCCGCGAACATACATCCCCACTTTACTGGACATAGTCGAATAGCCGCCTAAAAGGGTTTCTGACGCAATTCCATTATTGTCTGCCAACAGCAGTTTTTTGGATTGCAAGCTGGCCATATTCGCCACATTGACGTTATCGCCATAGGCACCTGGCGCGGGTATCTCATCGGCTAAAGAACCGTCGTTATCAGAATCAACGGGACTTTGGCCTCGCGTAGCCAATAAGTCCGAATCGGCAATCACCGATTCAAACTGATCCAAAATATCTTGATGCGGTTTCACTAAGAAACGATCATTATCAGCATAAACGCCGCCATCCGCTTTAAACTCCAGTCCATCAATAATAGCCGGAGTGAGCGGATCATTCGCAAACGAACCGAGTAACGTCGATTCTCCCTTTTCATATACATCAAAAGAGTTGGTACCCGCATTAAAAACCATTTCATACTCTCTGGGCTGCATTTCACCAATGGCCGTGAAAGCATTATTGAGATACTCTTCTTTGTCCCCATAGGTTGTGGGCTGTGTCGCCGGCGTATATGGTGGTTCACCATTAAAGCCAGCGGCCGGTTGCAGAGGATTAAAGGTTACCGTCAACCCGCTCCCACTGCCTGATGCAGGATCGTTATTGATGTTTTTAATTACATTTGAAGTAAGCGGTTGAAACAATTCAGCTCCCGCATCACCATTAATATCGTAGCCCTGGTAATGCTGCCAGTTCATTGAGGCCACAAAACCATTTAGCGTTAAACCAAGATCGTTTTGCGCCTGATCCAACATGTTGTTTCTGAAGTCTAAAACACCCCCCATCTGCCCCCCCGTCAGATAATCGCTGATGACGGTTCTTTGGCCACCAATACTCATATAGACTTCAACGCGGTTTTCATCACGGTAAGGACTGAAATCTGTCTCCAAGTAAGTAACGGTACCGTCACTTAACAAAGGTAAGCGCCCATTGGCCGTATGAATATCTATGCGCCCGTCATTTTGCTGAAAGACCTGTACATCGATATAACCACTGAGCTCAAGAATCGCCTGATCTCGCTGATCCAGGAGGTCGTTGGGAGGTTGCGTTCCAACCGTCAAAGCCCGCGAGACTTCTTCATTAATTCTTTGAATCGTGTTTAAACGATCATTTACTTCGACCGCCAAGGTATTAATTTGATCGTTTACCTGTTCATGAACCTCACCAAGCACCGCGGTCATATTGCGGATCTGGCTTTCCATATTATTGGCTTCATCCAAAACCATTTGACGCGTGGATGTTGAAGTCGGGTTATCGGCAACCTCTTGTAAGCTATCGAAAAAGCGTTGCATAAACTCTTGCACGCCTTCGTCGTTACTGGCCACAATCCCTTCAACCTGTTGAGACAATTGCAACTGCTGATCATAACGTTCGACTAGAGAGTTGCTGCTGTTAAGCTGCTTTTGAATGTAATCAGCCTGAATTCGAGTTACCGTATCGACCCGCGACCCGCTTCCGAGGAAACCTTGACCAGCAACAGATGGAGTATTCGCGGCTATTTCCGCTCTTTGGCGTGAGTACCCTTCGGTACCGACATTGGCAACGTTATGACTGGTGACATCAAGCGCCGTCTTGTACGCGTTAGTCGCATTTGAGCCAATAATCAGAAGATCTGACATAATGTATTCCTTTTCTGGTCAAGCAAACAGGTTACGTTTAGCGCATGGCTGTTATTTAATCTTTCTGAGTGCCAATACCTGTTGAGTAGAGTCAACCGCATCCGCTTTAGCTTCTGTAGGCCATTTTGACACGCCTTGATCCCGCGGAGCAAGTTGCTCAACAATGTTATCGGCAAATCCCAACGTTCCTTTAGCGGCTAAATCTTGTGCCAACTGTTTGTCATACCAATCTTTATAGAAATCGCCCTGATTGCCATCCAGCCAGCCGTCGTCAAAACTGACCTTGCGCGCTTCTTTTAAAATTTGCTGGACAAAAAGAGCCTCAAACTGTTCGGCAACCGGTCTCAAAGCGGCACGCTCGTCTTCACGAGCTTGCTTCTTAAGATCATTTAACGCACCGATATCCGCATAATTCTGATAGTTTTTCAGGCCACCTTGTGACCCTGATAGCAAATCGGATGAATTTTGAATCCCCATCATTATGCCCTCTTTAGATTTAGATAATCATCAGTTCGGCTTTCAATGAACCGGCCTGCTTCAAGGCTTCTAAAATGGCGACCAAGTCTCCAGGAGCGGCACCCACTTTATTCACCGCCTGCACAATATCATTCAAAGAAACGCCTTGCGGAAACTCAAACATGCGTCCGTCACCCTGGTTTTGAACCTCAACATTGGTCTGTGGTGTGACGGCCGTATTGCCGCCAGCAAACGGATTAGGTTGTGAGACCGCAGGATCTTCGCTGATTTTAACCACCAGTCCACCGTGAGTAACGGCGGCTGGGCTGACCTTAACATGCTGACCGATGACAACTGTACCTGTACGAGAGTTCACAATCACCTTAGCGGCTTCCTCTCCAGGCGTGACTTCAATATTTTCCAGAACCGACAAGAATGCAACACGTTGGTTTGGCAAACGCGGCGCCATGACATCAATCGACTCGGCATCTCGCGCACTTGCCGTGCCTTCTCCCAACATGGCGTTAATGGAATTGACCATATTGGTGGCGGTGGTAAAGTCAGCATCTTTCAAATTCAGGGTAATGGTATTGCCCAAGTCAAAACCGGTATTCACCGTGCGCTCCACCGTCGCGCCATTAGGAATACGTCCAACACTCGGAATATTAATGGTAATTCGCGAACCATCCGCTCCACTGGCATCCAAACCACCGACAACCAGATTCCCCTGAGCCAAAGCATACACATTGCCGTCAACCCCTTTCAGTGGTGTCAGCAACAGAGTCCCTCCACGCAAACTTTTGGCATTTCCTAGAGACGATACCGTAATATCGATCTTGGAACCTTGCTTGGCAAACGCCGGCAAATCGGCATGAACGGCCACGGCTGCAATGTTTTTGGAGTTGGTTTTCACGTCTGGTGGTACATGGATACCAAACTTATTGAGCATGCTCAGCAAACTTTGCTCGGCGAACGGCGTTTTGTCACCGGTCCCATTCAGACCGACAACCAGACCATAACCAACCAACTGGTTGGTTCTCACCCCCGCAACATTGGCCAGGTCTTTGACACGCTCTGCCCAGGCTTGTCCATTCCACAATATCATTAACGTCAAAAATATGACTGCTTTTCTGGTCAACATTGATATTCCTCCTAATCAGAATAACCTGTTGTTTTAGTTATATATTCGTATTTTATGCAATGCGCAAAAAGTGACACTTTTCACATAATTACATGGATTTTGATATTAGAAAAGCAGAAGGTGTGCCAAAGAGAAAGTGAAACACTCCTAAAATCAAAACAGGATTCGGAAGGAACAGGAAAGAGAGAAAAAACCGACCTGCAAAAAGGAGATTTGAAAAACAGGCCGGTAGAAAACGATGCGACTTAGCATAGAATCAACGGAAATACACTAAGTCAATAATTTGATTGCGGTATTATACCAAGTAATAAAAGTGTAATGAATATTGATTTAGACACCCAATTAAATCGGCCAGTATTTATTCATCCACTGCGTCAAGGCGCTTGGACGGCCGGTGTCGCCCGACATACCAACATCTTTATAAACCAGTCTTACATCTGCCACCTTGGTCGAATCGATACTGTTATCCGGACGGATATCCTGGGGGCGAATAATCCCTGCAAACTGAATCACTTCATCCCCCTCATGAATGGCCAAGCGTTTTTCACCGCGCACCACCAAATTACCATTTGGAATGACCTCTACAACGGTCACCGCGATGGCCCCTGTCAAACTGGAATTTTGTTTCACATCACTTTTACCCTGGAAAGACCCGGTTGAACCGTAGCCAACCCCCAAGGTTCCCAATTCAGAAGCGACTTGCCCGGCACTGCGACCAAATACGTTTAAAGGTGTGCTGACTCCAAAATCCTGTGAATTAGATTTGTTGTACTTCGCTTCATCCTTTTTCTTGGCGTCGAACTTTTCCGTCAAGGTAATGGTAATAATGTCTCCAACACGGTGCGCGCGCGAATCATCGAACAGCGTCATGGCCCCGGTTTGATAAAGCGATCCATTATTCGGCTGAGTTTGTTGCGGAATATTCAACGGGTAATTCGGTTCAAAACTCATTTGTTGAACTCGTTCCGGTGTTGAACTGCATCCGCTCAACAACGCCACGGTAAAAACGAACAGGCCTGTTGAAATTTTGGAAGTATGTCTTAAAACATTCATGGTTCTGTCCTCTTAACGACTTATATCAACTTAAGTCCAATTAAGTATTGTTATTCAGGTATTGCATCATGCCATCCGCAGCCGAGATAGCTTTTGAGTTCATCTCGTAAGTGCGCTGAGCTTCGATCATGCCAATCAATTCTTCCACCGTATTGACGTTAGACCCTTCCAAAGCGCCCTGTAAAACACTTCCCGCTTCGGCAGTCTGAGGGTTGTTAATGTTCGGCGCACCACTGGCAGTGGTTTCACTATAAAAATTCCCCCCGATCGATTCCAAACCGGCTGGGTTTATAAAGGTAGCCAGCTCGATTTGTCCAACTTGGTTTTGCGCTACATTACCCGGCTGTGTAACAAATACGGCACCGTCTCGGGTAATCGAAATTTCAGTCGCATCCTGAGGAATATTGATATTGGGTTCCAGCAAATAACCTGATGAAGTCACAATATCGCCGTTCTGGTTAATCTGGAATGAACCGTCACGGGTATACATGATTTCACCGTTAGCATCCAGAACCTGGAAAAAGCCTTTTCCTTCAACGGCAATATCCAGCTGATTGTCCGTCACGATGATGTTACCCTGGGTATGAATTTTCTGGACGCCAACCGCTTTCACCCCTGTACCCAACTGCAAACCGGAAGGCAAGGTATTCGCCTCATCCTGAGTGGCTTGCGCACCGGGCTGACGAACATTTTGATAAATCAAATCATCAAATTCAGCCCGCCCGGATTTAAAACCATAAGTATTGGCGTTGGCCAGGTTATTCGAAATAGCCGCCAGGCGGAACTGCTGTGCTTCCAAGCCTGTTTTGGCAACATATAATGCTCTGTTCATAACGATTCCCCTAACGTTTTTTTACTATCTAATCGATAACAATTGGTCAGACTTTTGGGCATGAGATTTTGCCGTTGACATCATTTTTACCTGCATCTCATACTTACGCGAAAGCTCAATCATATTCACCAGTGCTTCAGCCGTATTCACATTACTGCTTTCAACAGCACCCGAAACCACCTTAACAATCCCTTGCTCTAAAGGGGGTTCACCCTCAAGCTGGCGGATATAGCCATCCTCACCCTTTTGCAAGGATTTCAGATCCGGCTGCACTAATCGCAACTGATCCAATACGACCAACTGGTTGGTTGGCGCACCTTCTGGAACAATGGAAATAGTGCCGTCATCTCCAATGGTAATGTTTTTTGAAGGTGGAATATTAATCGGCACCCCGCCTACGTTCAGAATAGGATTACCCTTGACATCAACCAGGTCACCATTGGCGGTCAGCTGCATGCTGGCGGTCCGAGTGTAAGCTTCATCACCCTGCGGGGTCTGAATCGCCAAAAATCCGTCTTCCTGAGTCATCACATCCAAATTGCGTCCGGTCACTTTCAGAGCACCTGGCGTAAAATCTGTCGCCGGACGCTCATCCAGAGAGTAGGTACGCGTATGCCAACCCGGACCTTCCATGTGTTGCGCTCTGAACTCGTTAAAGTCCTGCTTAAAGCCATCCGTATTCGCATTCGCCAAATTATTGGCATTATTCGCCTGCGACAACATGACCTCTTTGGCGCCACTCATTGAAATGTATAACATCCGATCCATAACGATTCTTCCAACTTGAACGTAGTGAGACTGTTATTTATAAATGCCGTTTTTGACGGCGTTTCTCTTGTGTGTTTAGCGAAATGTCTTTTTTTTGACACTTTCTTTTATAGTCAGAAAGAGTACAGCAGGCACCGTGCCAACTTTAATTAAAAAAAGATTAAAGGTTTTAGAAAAGCAGTCGATAAACTTATAAGGAAAGGTTTGCCATATGGCAAAAAGGCCGGCAAAGGTTTGCCGGCAAGACCAGAAAAAAGCTGTAATAAAATGGATTACAAGTTCAAGATCGTTTGCGTCAGCTGCTGAGAGGTTGAAATAACCTGGGCTGAAGCCTGGTAAGTACGTTGAGTTTGAATCATGTTCACCAGTTCTGCGGCGACATCTACGTTAGAGTACTCCAACGAACCGGCATTAATGGATCCCAAACCACTGCTTTGCGGTGACCCCAATTGAACCGTGCCGGAAGCAAATGATTCCGCGTAGTTCTGAGCACCTAATTTTTCCATCGCATTCTTATCTGAGAAGTTGGCAAGAGCCAGCTGCGCTACCGGAACTGAACGCCCGTTTGAATAACGCGCTTCAATCACTCCGTCAAGACCGGTATTCAAACCAACCAAGTCACCGACCGAATAACCGTTTTGCGATACACCGCGTAGGTTGTAAGTACCTGCAAATTGAGTCATCTCAGAAAAGTCGATATCAATTTTAATGCGGTTATTGGCTGGATCGTTCAAACCTAAAGGATCCGTTGCACCGGTTAATGGGTTGGTAATTTGAAAGCTCAGCTCTGATTCCGTACCTACGGAAGCCCAGTTGCCCGCTGTCGCACCTAATGGTTGCTGTGAGTCAGTCTGCTCACCACCAACAAATGCTGAATCATACAATCCAGGGCTTGCTGGATCCTCAGGTTGACGAACATCGATTAGATTTCCGTTGGTATCAAAACGCAATTCAAAAATCTGACCGAATTCACCTGTTGGGCCTTCACCAACGTCACCAGTACCGGTGATTCCATCAGCACCGTTATCATAACGTTCACCACTTTGTACCCACTGCCCTGTCGCTTCATCGTAATCTTGCATGGTGTACTGAACCAGCCAACTGGTGTATTTTTCACCAGAGGCCAAATCAGAATTCCCCCCAGCGATAGTTGAATCGATCACATCACGCTTATAAAAGTTAGCCGTCAAGCGATGTTCACCACCCAAGGTATCATGCACAATCTTATTCGTTGAGAAATTTGGGAACCCGCCATAAGTATCCCCGATCAGGTTAGGCAAGTTAGTTACCGACCCGACACTGGTTTCCGTCGCTACTGCCGTGCTGGTGTCAATATTGTTGATCTCTTGACCATCCAGGTTAATATCGAACGTCATCTCATCCGTTGCCTTAGGAATCTTGTTCAATTCATCCAAATCAATTGATCCTAAAGTGGTTTCAAATACAGGGTTAGTTTCTGTGGACAGTGTCTGGTTCAACAAATACCCCTGAACCTTATTGCCTTCCTGGGAAGTCAAATAACCATCCTTATCTAATTTAAAAGAACCATTGCGCGTGTAAATATTGTCATAGCGTCCGGTTTGATCTTCCAAAACAAAAAAACCTTCGCCGTCAATCGCCATATCCAACTCACGCCCGGTGCCGTTGATGGTACCCTGACTGAAATCTTGAGTGATTGCAGCGACTCGCGCCCCATTACCAGGTGAGTTTTGTGCACCAGAAAACATGTCCGCAAACTCGGCACGAGATCCTTTAAAGCCGACCGACTGAGCATTAGCCAGGTTATTCGAAATCACCCCCAATCCAGTTGAGGCTGCATTGATACCACTTAAGGCATTTAAATCGTATGAGACACCCATGATATTCTCCTTGTGTACGATTCAATTCCAGGAGTTATCTCTCCTTGAATTGTGTTAAGCATTTGAAATTTTCAGATTAATATTATTTTTTTATTTAACCGCTGATTTCTCTGACCGCATCCATCGAGACCCGCTCTCCGGTCGCCAGCGTTAAAGTAATGGTTCCATCGGTATTAACCCCGACCGTATTGACTCTGGAACCGACTACGGTATCGATAGACTGCAAATCACCGTTTTCATCGGTTCCGTAAGCGGTTAGGTTATAGACTCCACTGGCGCGCTCCTCTCCATATTTATCGATACCGTTCCAATCGATCGTTTTCTCGCCTTCTTGTAAGCTGCCCACATCAATCTCTTTAACCACACCGTCTTCATTTGAAACCACCACAGTGACATCTGTCAGCGGCTGGTCCGCCGTCAAACGAAACTGAGATGAGACACCCTGGTTATGAGAGAACTCCTCGCCATTGACTTGAACGTTTCTGCCAATCAGGGAAGCCCCCTGCAGGGTTTGCATATTTTGAAACCCTAGAGTCATGGCTTTAACCGACTCGGTCATTTGAGTCGTCGCTTCCAACTGACTCATCTGTGTCAGATCTGATATAAAGTTAGTCGGATCCATCGGTTTTGTCGGATCCTGGTTCTGCATCTGTGTGGTTAGCAGCATTAAGAATTCGGTCTGCCCCATCTCATTGCTTGGAGCAAAAGACGCGGGATTCGAACTCTGCTGCATTGCAGCCATATAGTCGGTTGAGCTAGTGTTTACAGTTAAGTTGTCTGCCATGTTCTATCTCCTGAGCGCTGGCTATTGCCCTAGCTGAATGGTTCTTAAAAGCAGTTGTTTCGAAGTATTCATCACCTCAATATTGGTTTCGTAAGAGCGTGATGCGGACAGCATATTCGCCATCTCTTCCACCACATTGACATTCGGACGGTAGATATAGCCTTCTTCATTTGCCATAGGATGGTTTGGGTTATACTCCATCTTCAATGGGGCTTGGCTTTCTACGATCTCTTTAATACGCACCCCGCCTTTTGGCTCTTGAGTTGTACGATCCAGAATCGTTTGGAACACCGGCTGTTTGGAGCGATAAGTTTCATCCGCATTGGAGCTGACGCTATCGGCATTCGCAAGATTTGAAGCCACGGTATTCAAACGCACCGTCTGCGCATGCATGGCTGAAGCGGAAATATCTAAAACATTAAACATCGACATGATTACCTTCCTCTATCAACGTTTTGGATTACTCACCGCGCAAGGCACCGCGAATACCAGTAATTTTGCTGTTAATAAACTCCAATGTCGCTTGGTGCTGCATGGCGTTTTCCATGAATTGGGCTTTTTCCACATGGGTTTCAACCGTATTGCCATCCAGTGAAGGTTGCGTTGGCATGCGGTACTTCAAAAAATCTTCCGTCGTGGTCTCGGCAAACCCTTCAATATGACGTGCATTGGTTCGAACCATATCTGGCTTAGAGGTGCTTAACTCTTCACTCGCTTGCGTCATCGCCTTGCGGAAATCGATATCGCGTGCTTTAAAATTAGGCGTATCGGCATTTGCCAAGTTGTTAGCCAGCAGCTCTCCGCGCATAGTGCGAATTTGCAAGGCACGTTCATGAATACCAAAAATAGAGTCCGCCATCGCTATTCTCCATGTCCAATTTACCGTTCTTGAGTGAACACCACTCGGGTATACGTCAAAGAACCATTTAACTTGCTGAGAATTTAGCAACAGCAATGCCAAAAAACTAAAAAACTGGATTTTTTATTAAAAAAAGACTCAAGTTTTGAGCAAATCGGCCGAGTGACTCTTTTTAAGACCTTGAGATTAAAAAAAGTGGCCAAATGCTAAAAAGAATAGAAGAAAGACAAAGTCTGCCCCGCCTAAAAAAACAATAAGCGAAATGAAATGACAAAAAACTGACAGTTCCCTTATACGAGAAAAAAGCGAACCAGATAGAACACAATTAAAATAACAAATGAATAAACTGAACAGGCCTGCTCAGTTTAAAAAGAATAGCCTAACGGTTAAGCTGCAAGCGACTGTTTATAGAATGGAGATGGATAAGTTTCTTACCATCACAGCTTTGCAAAAAGCTACCAGGGTCTGACACGGTCTCCAACCTGAATAACCCCTTTTTTACCGACAAGTTCTGCGACTGCAAAACGTGGCAAAATACGTTTAACCTTAATAAAGGCACCCGGCACTTCATCATGGCCGAGATTCACCCCCTGAAATTCAACCCCACGTCCCTGTCGTTGATAAACGGCAAGCTGATCGCCAACTTTCACGCCCGAAGCCGCATTTAGGTAAAGCACATATTCGTTATTCCGCACATCGATAATCTGGGTTTCCAATGGCTGGCAGCGCAATGCAGCCACCACATCTTCAACCTGCTTATGCAATAAAGCATGAAAGGCCATGCCTGTGTCGGTGGCAAAAAACGCATTACTGCCAAACGGACGCTCACGACCGACACGCACATCACCCTTGACGTCAAAACCGCCGCGCTGCTGATGCACGACGGTGCGTTTCATAAGGTCAACGATATACCAATCCACCTCAAGATAACGGCTGTCCGGTTTGACTTCCAGGTTATAGAAGCGTTTCACCTGATTCCAATTCGGACTATCTTCTTCGTGCATTGAAACCGAACGCAACACAGAAAGTAACACAAATTGAGCACCGCTTTGGTCGCGAATCGGCTCCAACACTTCCGGCGAAAGGTTTGGCGCGATCAGCTGATTGGGGTCGACCGCCAAACGGTTTTTTAACACCGTTAAATTACGGTAACCCTGTTGACTTAGGCGGCGATTCAATTCCGTTTGATAGCCCGCCAATAGATTAGAAATATCTCGAGCCTGATAACTGTCAGCCACGACTAAAGGCGCGATAGCCAGCCGAGGTTGATACAGGTTCGCTGCAAGATTTTCACAATATTGCGGGTCGTCCGTCAGACAGACTCGCATCTTCACTCGGTAATGCAGAGCTCGTTTGATCTCTTCGCCATATTGATCAAACGGCTCTTCCAATCCTTCTTCCAAAATTTGATAACTTTTGATTTTAGTATGCGAAGTAAACCGGGTTGCGTCCCGAGTAACATCAAACCCCTCCATGGCCTGATCAGATGCTACGCTGACATTGTGATTTAAGCTGGCAAAGGTTAGGCCGTTACGAATCGCCATCTGTCGAGCAAACGCTTCATCAACGCCTTCGGTACTGGCGGTTCCCATGACCGTAATACACAAAAGATCTTGATCCTGATGCGACCCAGTATTACCTGCAACAGATGCTGGCAAATCAGACTGGTTTGAATTGGGTTTAGAAGCACCACAACATGGCAACTCGCCATAAATTGGCGAAATCACGACAGGTTCCAAAGAAGGGTCCAAAAACGGATTCATTTCTGTTTGTGCGACGGCCTGGCATGACATCAAGGCGAATGACACAACGTACAGCATGGCACAAAACCGGTTCACACCCCACCCTTCTTTGGATAGCCACATGTTCAAGCTTCCTTCAGCTCGTTCTGACGAGAAACGTCATCCACACGATGCACAATGGCACGGGCCAACTCTTCACCATGCCACTTTGACAAGAAGACATTCGCTCCAACCTTTTCCGTTAAGCTTTCATTAAACCCTCCACTTAACGAAGAATTCAGGACCACATAAAGATCTTTTAAACGGTCGTCTTTACGGATACTTGAGGTCAAGGTATAGCCATCCATTTCCGGCATTTCGATATCCGAAATCACCATTAAAACACGTTCACTCACTGGAGGCGCAACCCCTTCCTCTGCTTCATCCGCCCACTTCTTGAGTAGATCCAGTGCCAGCTTGCCATTATTGACAATTTTATTGCGAATACCCAACTTGTCCAATGTGCTTTTGAGAAGCGTTCTCGCCACTGTAGAGTCATCAGCCCCCAACACAAAATAATCATGCCCGCTGGTTTTAAATTTTTGCGCATCCACAAACTCATCCGAAGCGCCTTCTGGAAAACCGGACACTTCTGCCAGCACTTTTTCCACATCCACAATTTCAACAATCTGTTCACGCGCCCGGGTTATCCCCGTTAAATAATTGACACCTTGCAGGCTATCCGGAGGGGGCAAAATGTCCTCCCAACGCAAATGCACAATTCGATCGACATCCTCAACCAAAAACCCCTGCACCGAGCTATTAAATTCCGTCACAATGGTCAAGGTATCAGGGTAACGCTCTGGATCAACCGGCTCTAAATCCAATGCTTTCGCCAGATCAATCATCGGCATCGTTAAGCCACGAATGTCCGAAACCCCCACTACGCGTGGGTCTGCCTTAGGCACAGCAGAAATTTTCGGCGTGCGAATCACTTCACGCACCTTAAACACATTAATACCAAAAAGCTGCTTACCTCTAATTGTAAACAAAAGCAGCTCCATACGGTTCATGCCGGCCAACGACGTTCTTTGGTCAACCCCTTTTAGAAAGCTAGACATTGTTTCGCCACCTTATCCATAGATCATTCATTATTTTTTGATTTCTGCCCGTTACTATAACTCAAGGATGTTTAAAAGTCGCTTTAACACATGATAGACTTCACCTATGGCAAATCTTACCTCTCCCAAAGCAACTTTTATGTGCATGGCAATCTTAGCGTTTATGCCCCTTCCGGCATTGAGCACCACCAGCCCAAGCCCTGAGCACCAGCCTCTTGAAGCCATTCACTCCCAGGCGTTGGAATTCTTAAAGCAAAAAGTTGACCAAAAGTTACACAACCCTAAAATCCATCTAAAAAAACTCTCTTCCCGTATTCGCTTACCACGCTGTGAAACGCCACTGCAAATTCATGATCGCACGCCCAATAAAATCGCAGGCCGCGTCACTCTCGGCATTAAATGCAAGAACCCAGCCTGGCAAACCTTTTTAAGCGCCACCATAGAAGGTGAGCTTGCAGCGGTGATTTCCACTCAAGGAATTTTAAAACAGGCCGTTATAAAACCAGAAGACGTTAAACAGGTCTATGTCAATTATAAAAAAGTTGGCGATGACAGCCTAATTTCCGCAGAAAAGGCCATTGGCATGCGCGCGAAAAAAGCCATAGGCCCTAACGAAATTTTGACGATTCGTGATTTACAGCCCCCTTATTGGGTATTTAAAAAGCACCCCGTTAATTTAATCTCTAAAATAGGCACGGTAGAGGTTAAGACCAAGGGTGTGGCGTTAAGCGACGCAGTTGAAGGCGAACAGGTACAAGTAGAAAACAGCGCAACCGGAAAAACGGTAAGAGGCATAGTTATTGCTCCGAATACCGTACTGGTTCCATAATCTTTCACTTTTGTAAAAAAAATGAGCTAAAGATTCTGTAAAGAGGCCGATAACTCTATTAGATTCTTAAAATTACTGGTAAAATTACCAACAAACGGATGTGAGGCAAACCGTCATGGATATTAAAAACCTAAACAACAACATCGGTTCTGGTCGAGCTGCTGAACAGGTCAAGATACAAGAAAGATCTGCTGGAACCCATACCTCAGTAGCCGATAGTCAAGAACAATCTACTGATAAGGTAACCTTAACCAGCTTTCTGACCGAAGTTCGCGATCTTGAACAGAAAGCGGACAAGGTCGAAGTGAATAACGAAGATCGAATCGCAGCCTTGAAAGCAGCGATCGAAGATGGTTCTTATCAAGTCAACACTCAAAAAATCGCGGAACGTTTGATCCAATCAGACGCACTCCTGGCAACACTATAAACAGGAGACACATCTAGCGATGAGTCAACAGGCAGCAACCCTCTTTAATTCAACAGAATTTGCCTCTCACATCGGCGAATTAAAAGAGTTGCTTAGCCTTTTCCTAGAAACTCTAAAGTCTGAGTCAGACCTTTTAAAATTGCCTCCTTCCGACCAACTGACTAAAACCCTGCAACAGAAAAGCGAGTTGGCAGAACAACTGCAAACAAGCCAACATAGCTTAGAAAGCTTCCTTAAGACTTCTGAACTACAACACTTGTCGCAAGTGCTCGCCCCCCCGCATTCTGAACATCTTGACAACGCTCTTAAAAAACAAATTCAAGACGTTTTAACACTAAGCCAGGCATGCAGTGATTTGAACCTAGCTAACGGCATCAGCGTACAAATGCTTAGCAACATTAATCAGGCTTCTTTACGCATTTTAAGCGGTGGGCCAGAACAGACAACCAATACCTACAGTGCAAAAGGCGAAACTCAAACCGGTGACAAGCGCTCACCAATCGCTAAAGCCTAACCTCTCTATCCTCATTACGACATATAGACCATCTGCCGCCTCTCTTCGCATTTTATTTGCGGTTGGCTCGGTTTCTGCTAAGCTTACTCTCAAGACAAGCCGGGCTATGGGCGATAAAGGTAGCCCTAAATATTTAACAGCCGATACAAAGCAACCTAACAGGCACATGCCCATTTAGTGTGCATAAAAAGTGAGTTTCAATGAAAAACGACCAACGTTTATTTTTCAGAATTGATGTCATGATGCCATGCAGTTATCGCATCGTGCATCCAGATGAAGCCGACAATCTGGTTCTTCCCGATACACCCGATGCGAAGTACATCGAAGAATATTTCATGAAGAATCTGATCGAGCTTGATGAACAGTTGAATGAGATCATCTCACAGATCAACCTCAAAAGCAGTCTATTGGCAACCGCATTGATGGCAATGAACAGTAAGATTAACTTTTTGATGCAAACCATCAATGCCGATCAACTGAGTCGCGCCATCCCTCAAAAACTCGTTAACTTGAGCGGTGGCGGCATTTCTTTTACCATTAACGAACCGGTCGATATTGAAGACAAAATCGACCTTCTTTTAAAGCCACTGGAAAACGAGTCGCCAATATTGGTACGCTGCAACATCGTATCCATCACGCCTATAGCGGATGAAAAGAACTGCTTCCGTGTCGCTCTAGAGTATCAAAAACTTTCAGAAGAAGACCGCCGCAAGCTGCTCTACTTTATTCAATCGAAGGAAATTGAATTTGCCCAAATGGAACGCAATCCTGCTAATAAAGAGATGGAAGATAAGACAGAATAACAATGTTCAGACGAAAAAAGAAAAGCCCGGCAAGCAGAATCAAACTTGCCGGGCTTTTTTATTTGAGTAAATTTAAAGAGCTTTTACGGAAAGGCGTAACGCGAATCCTGACCATTCGCTTTTTTCTTGGCTTCCATCTCTTGCACGATTTTAGTCACCTGTTTTTGCAAGTCATCCACAGTACCCAGCTTTTCATTAACCTGGTGCTCATAAGCTTTGCGTGCGGCGGATTCCGCTTGAATTTTTCGGTCAAACTTTGAAACCTTACTTTCTAAAATCCTTACACGCGTACTGATACTCGCTGCCTGAGCCACTTCGACCCAAACGAACAGCACAATAAAACTCGCTATCACGGTTTTCTGCTTGATCATTTCGCTGCTACTCCTCGATCTACCCAGTGTACTAGGTGACCGCTCAAACACACCTATAACAATCTAAATAGGCCTGTTAATAAGAACTGATATCTTGGCAATTAATGCAGGCTTCCATTGGCGTCATCGTAACGCCTTTGGAACCACTGTAGACAAACGTGTCCTCAAAAAAACCTTTATCCACATACACTTCTAAAACGGTCTCGTAGTTGTGATCTGCCATAGGGGTAACACTCACGACGCGCGCTCCTCGAACAACAGCGTTGACGCGTGCGCGGAAACTGTCGTTTTTAGCCGTCAACGTCGAAATGGCGGTATTACTGTCGATTTTGATTCCATAGAGCTGTTCCGCCAAAGCACGGTATGCATCTAACTTTGAAGCACGAATGGCCATCAGACGACGTTGGCCTGGCGTGTAAGCAGAAAAAGTACTTTCCGCACCATAGCCAATCCCTGTGATTTTGACTCGCTCACGCGGTTTATAAACAATTTTAGGTTGAACCTGCGTCGGTTCAGCGGTTGGTGTGGCCGCTGTTTTCACTTCAGAAGTACTTGAACAGCCCGCTAAAGAAGCTGCCGTCAGTGCACTGACTAACATTAAAGTATTTCTTTTCATGACATTCTCCATTATTTACTCAAATAATAAGGTTTTTCATACTGACGCCGCGGCTCAATCTTCTGGGTTGAACATCCCTCCCCGTTCTGACTGCACCGCAAATCGTCCAATTCATAACGCACACCAACCGAATAGGTCTTCGGCATGGTCCGAGTCTCATAATAATCCGGTAGATGGTAGTGTGATGACGGAAACAGACTGCACGCGGATAAGGCGCTGACACACGCTGTAGCGAATACCAGGCCTGCCCACTTATGAATTCCGTTCATATCACACTACTCATTGCCATTTATGGATAACTATCCGGATTGGCTTGATCGTAAAACCCGCCATCCGGAGCGGAATACTGATACATATTGTCACCGCCAGCCGGTTTCTCGACTTTCTTCTCGTCTTTGACCTTTTTCACCTGCTGATCGATCAACTGTTTTTCTACCACCTTCACACTGCGCAGTAGTGAGCCGTATTGGCCTTGAACCTCTTTAACCCGACGATTCACTTCATCAATGCGTTTTTGCGCCTTAGCAACCTTGGCGTAAACGGCATTTAACTTATCCTTTAATGCTGGATCTGTTGCCATATTCATTGCCTGTGGCGTGGCTACAGGTAGTGTAGCGGCAGGCATTGCCGTTCCATGAGCAGGTGGCACCTTTTCAGACGTTTTATCTTGTGAAAGATTATTGGCACCATGCCCCGTCAAAGATCCCGAAACGATCGGCGCGGCAACACCGTTTTTTTGCTCCAACGCGACCACATCGCTGGTAAGTTGCTCAAGTTGAAAACTTAATGCGTCTAATTTTTTGCTTAACTCTTTCAGCCCTTCCGATCCGGTATTAGCCAGAATGGTATTTCGCTCTGTACCGACTTTAATATCTTCAATCATGGACTGTGTTTCTTCGTCCAGGCCGCTTGAAGAAGCTAAAGCACTCCAGATTCCAATTCCAATTGCCGTGATGACCAGCACAATTAAAACCGAGCCAAAAATCGTAATGTGTTTTTTAATTGCGTCCATTTCTGCCGCCGATAATCCATTTTTAGATTGTTTCTGTGCGGCCGCTCGCTTAGAGACAAAATCGTCAGCGTCGGCCTCCGAAAAGCGCTTCTCAGCAGGTGACACAGCCTCCTCTACAGCCGCGATCTTTTCTTGGCTGACACGTGGCTCTGCAGAAGCTTCCGCTTCCGCCTGAGGCTCAGCCAACTCCACAGGGGGTTCTGGTTCAGGCTCTACGGATGCCGCTGGCACGTCTTCCACAACCTCTTCCGCCGGGGGAGTCGGTTCAGCAACGGACTCAACCACCTCTTGCTCCGCTTCATCTAGAAGCGCATCAATGCTGTCCAGATCATTCGGATCAAAAGTTTCATCTGCAGATGCCACAAACTTGTCCTTTGTTTTTCATATACCAAAATCGCCTAATATTTAAAGACAATACAACCCGCTTTCTTCAGAAAAAGACACTATTGCTGGCTAATTTAGGGTAATCAACAAATTACTCTGCAGCCGTCTCGCCATAAGAAAACGCTTGCGACTGATTGTCATCCATCCAATAGACGTTGGGTAATAACTGTAACTGTCCTTGCGAATCATTCACCAACTCACCGATCAAAGAGTGCTGGACATAACGATCCTTCTGCAGAATAAGCGGATTATTGACGCTTTCTGCCACCAAGCTTCCTAAAGCATAAAGCAGGCCAACTTGTTGAGAAGAGTCAAAGTTATCCGCATCCTCACGGGAGGATTCAACAATATAAGGCGGGAGAAAGGCGTAAGTTTGCTGCCAGAACGGCAGATTGGCTTGAAAAGCCTCCTTATCTGGGTAAGAAACGGGATACCAAAGATGATAGACATCAAAGAGGTGATAAAAATTCAGTAACGGCTTGACCTGAACGGCTTCGTCCATATCTAAAAATGTGATGACACCATCCAAATCTTGACGTGCGCGCGGCTCAAACTCCAACTCCGTCTGCAGCGTCCTTTGCAACCAGGCTTTGCGATCATAGGAGGCACTGACGCCCAGTCCCTGTTTCACTCCCTGATCCACACCAGGATCGACCGTTGACACATCATAATGAGCAAAAGGATTTTGAGCCAACCAGGCCTGTTGAAATTGCAGTTGCAGCGCATTGTCTTTTTCTGAGGTTAAAACTAAGAGATGGCGCAAAGCATTGTTGTCAGCAAACTGGGTTAAACGCGTCAAGCCATCAAACTTGCTTGGCGCTATTGCTTTCTCATTCACATTAAATGCAGGCAATTGATTCAAATAAAGTGTCGAAATCCCTGTATTCAATTGCTGCCAGGCTAACGCATTCTCTTTATTTAAAGGCCCAATGACAAACTCCGGAGAATAAAGCTTCACCAGCTCCCAAAGCTCGAACATAGTTGGGTAAAGCGCGCTGTCAACCACAATGAAATCCTTATGGAACGGCCAGCGGCTCTTAAGGCCGGATAAAATAGCCTCTCCGGCAACGGCATAATCCCCTGTCAGCGGCAATAGCACCACCACCGTTGAGTCACCTTGGGGCAGACTAAACCCTGACTCTAAGATTTCGCCTTGCTCGGGCGAAGATGGTCGATAATCGCGAATAAATTCCTGAAGAGCTTGGACACGGACCAGAAAACGATCAGGAAGCGTCATCTGTTCTAGCTGGTTCAGATAGCGGCGCAATGTCTCTATATCGCCATTACTTTGGGCCAGCTCAGCTCTCAGCAGCAAGATTTCCTGATCAATCTGTTCGATCTGTTTTCTGAGATCAGCGCTCATTTCCTCTTGCGACGCGGCAAGGCTTGCCGCCGGCAGAATCGGCAACATACAGCTTAAAGCCACTAAAGCCAATCGCCGTCTCACTCCCCATCCACTTACCAAGCTGCTACCCCGCTTCACATCTCAATATTCATTTTTAGTAGACCTGTTGATATCAGAGACTAAATCCCAACAGACTCTAAATTACGCCAAAGATTTAGAGACAATCTCATAGACATCTTTTGAAAGCACCGGTTTGGCCAACAAACGCTCCAACTGCTGTTTCATCAACTGCTGCCGATCCTCATCGTAACGTTTCCAATGTGTAAACGGCGCCACGATTCGGGCCGCGACCTGTGGATTGATCTCATCCAATTTGCTCACCTGATCCGCCAAAAAGCGGTACCCTTGGCCATCCGCACGATGGAAGCCCAACAGGTTCAAACGTCCAAAAACCCCTAGCACACTACGTACCCGGTTTGGATTCTCATAGTGAAAATCAGGATGCTCCACCAACGCCTCTACATGTTCTAATGCATGAATATGATGAGAACCGGCTTGCAAAGCAAACCATTTATCAAGCACTAACGGATCATGCGACCACCGCTGATAAAAACGATCCAAACAGGCCTGTCTATTTTCATGCGTGGTATGCGAAATGGCCTGGAGTGCAGCCAGCACGTCGGTCATGTTGTGCTGTGCATCAAACTGCCCCTCCGCCATTTCAAAGAAATCCGCTTCCAACATCAGCAGATACCCCAGACAGGTATTTTTCAACATGCGTTCGGCAATATCCTCTTTGACGTAAGCGTAACTGCCTTTTTCCTGCAAACGCAGCGCCAAGGCTTGGTAAATCGCCAGCAAACGATTTGAGAAGCGCTTGGCCAGTTCGCCCCGTACCCAACGCTGCACGGCATAAACCGCATCTACATTGATCTGCTGGTACTGCTCGCCAATATAGGTCAGATCCGGCATAGTAATGGCCAAGGCAATCAACGCCGGATCCGTTTGTTTATCGTCCAGCAGCGATACAAATGCACTCAAAAACGCATCCGATAACATTAAAGGCTGCTCTGCTTCGTAACGCTCAATATTACGTTTGATCTCATTTAACGACAGAGTCTGCATCGCCTCCCAGCGTACAAAAGAGTCGCTGTCAGCTTGACTCAATAGGCTCAACTCCGCGTCACTGTACTTGTAATCGAGCTGAACCGGAGCTGAAAATCCTCTTAACAAGGCGGGAACCGGCACTTCACCGACTGATTCAAAGGTAAAGGTCTGCTCGGTTTGAGTCATAATCAATAATGCCTCACGGCCATTGACCTGAACCGACGTAGCACACGCTTGCGAGGGTAACAACGGCAACGCGTTCCCCTCAGCGTTTAACAAGCCCATTTTGATTGGAATCAACAGCGGCTTGAATTCAGACTCCATCTTTGGCAAGGATTGAACACAATACAGCGAGTAACGACGATTTGCCGAGTCATACTCTGTACGCACAGTAAGCTTCGGCGTGCCGGCTTGAACGTACCAGTGATGCATTTGGCTTAGATCAACGTCATTGGCATCGGCCATGGCTTGTCTGAAATCTTGCACCGTAACCGCCTGGCCGTCGTGGCGTTCAAAGTAGAGCTTCATCCCTTTTTGGAAACCCTCTTCTCCCAGCAAAGTATGATAGAGACGCACTACTTCCGCTCCCTTTTCGTACACCGTCATCGTATAGAAATTATTCATTTCAATATACGACTGCGGTTGAATCGGATGGGACATCGGCCCGGCATCTTCGGGAAACTGATGGTTACGCAGGCGCTTCACGTCTTCGATACGCTTTACCGCTGGCGAAAGCATGTCGGAAGTAAACTCCTGATCTCGGAATACAGTCAAGCCTTCTTTAAGCGTCAACTGGAACCAATCGCGACAGGTCACTCGATTTCCGGTCCAGTTATGGAAGTACTCATGGGCAATCACGGCTTCTATGCCCTCATAATCGACATCGGTGGCGGTTTCCGGCATGGCGAGAACATATTTGGAGTTAAACACATTTAACCCTTTATTTTCCATGGCTCCCATATTGAAGTCATCCACCGCCACAATCATGTAAATATCCAGGTCATACACCAGACCGAAGCGCTCCTCATCCCAGCGCATCGATTTCTTGAGAGAAGCCATCGCATGCTCGCATTTATCGATATTTTGCGGTTCGACATAAATACGCAATGTCACCTTACGGTTATCCGCAGTAATGTAGTGGTCCTCAATATAATCCAAATTGCCTGCGACTAACGCAAACAGATAGCTCGGCTTACGGAATGGGTCTTCCCAAATCGCATAATGACGGTTATTCGGCAGTTCACCCGACTCTATCAGGTTTCCATTTGACAGCAAAACACGATTATCCGCTTTATCCGCCACAATTTTGGTGGTATAGAAGGTTAAAACATCTGGCCGATCCAAAAAATAGGTGATCTTTCTAAAACCCTCAGCCTCACACTGGGTGCAGTAATTGCCACTGGTACGGTAAAGCCCTTCCAGCGAGGTATTGGTTTGTGGCGAAATTTGCGTGACAATTTCAAGCTCAAACCGCTCTTGCTCAACCCCCAAGGACAAACCACCCTCATAGAGTTTGCACCGCCGGGTAATGTCATCGCCATCTAAAGCCACACGAACCAATGTCAACTCTTCACCTGACAGCTGCAAAAGTTCTCCAGGATTAAGCTGCCTCATGACCATTCGATTGGTGACCAACGTATGGTTTGGATGAAGATCAAACTCCAGATACACGGACTCAACCTCAAAACCAGGAGGTTGATAATCGGTTAAATAATGAACTTTTGGCTCAACAACACTCATCATACAAATCTCTAACAACAATCTTTTGAATACACCAACACAGTCGGCTTAATAACGGTTTCAGGCAAAGCCTCAGGAGTAAGGCGAAACCCTAAAAACAAAAAAGCCCTCCTGACAATGCCAGGAAGGCCTTTGGGGCAACAGCTTTAACCGAACTTAGTAAGCAAATTCAGCGCGACGGTTTTGGGACCAAGCCGCTTCGTTATGTCCTTCAGCAACTGGGTTGTCTTCACCAAAGCTGATCACAGTGATACGATCCGCACTGACACCTTCGGCAATCAAAGCGGTTTTAACCGAATTTGCACGGCGCTCACCTAAAGCTAAGTTATATTCACGTGTTCCGCGCTCATCACAATGACCGCTGACGGTTACTTTAGCGTCTGAGTTTGCATTCAAATATTCCGCATGGGCTTTGATCACTTCAAAGAACTCCGGCTTGATTTCAGAACGGTCAAAATCAAAACGCACGACCATTGATGCTAACTTAGCTTGCATTTCACTCAGGTCCGTTGAGCTGACAGCAGACTGTTCTGCAACTTCAGTCGTTGCTACCGACTTATCCACTACTTCTTGAGAGGCTGGTTCTTTTTCTTCCGAAGTTGGTGTTGAACTACAACCAACCATCGTAAAACCTACCAACGCCACAGCAAACAAGTGTTTAAGACTTTGAAATTTCATTCTATCCATCCAATTAATTACTTAAAAATGAGAAAACTGCTTTTATAAAAAATTTATTTATAACGAATGCTATAACCATACAACTTTTGAGCAAGAGTTGGAATCGCAATAGTGCGTTCCCGCCAAAGTTCTTAAAGCTTCTTCATTATGAATTTGCACCTCTTTCTTTTTCCAAGTCACAATATCATCCTGATGCAACTTAGCCAAAATGCGAGAAACCGTTTCCGGAGTTAATCCCAAATAGATGGCAACATCGCGATGCAAAATACTCAAACGAAACTCTAAATAGTGATAACCTCGATTTTTGAAGCGTTCGGCCATGCTCCATAAAAATTGGGCAATACGCTGATCCGCATTCTTTTTGGTTAACAGCTCGGAATGCAGTCGGCCATCGACTACCTCTTTGCTTAAGATGCTAAACACCTGCTTATTAAGATGAGGAATCTCTCTGGACAGGTCACTCAGCTCATCGAACGGTAAGGTACACACACTGGTGGCATCGAGTGCCATCGCGCTGAACATGTGGACCTTGCCAGCTAAGGCATCTACTCCAACCACATCGCCGGGCAGATAAAAACCATGAATAATTTCTTCACCGCCATCCGTGAATGAGAATACTTTCATCACGCCAGCGCGAATAGCATACAGTGACTTAAAAGGATCTCCCGCTGCAAACAGCAGTTGATTCTTTTGTAACGGCGGCTTGCGCTGGACAATATGATCCAAACTGTCCATTTCCGCTCTAGACAACCCTGTCGGGAAACAAATTTTTTGCAGTCCACAGTTTAGACAGCTTGCATTAAAAGCCGTTTTCACTTCTGCCATAGCTAGCTCACTTCAACGTAGAAGATATGAAATTAATTGTATAGTGTTTTATTTTTTTTGCACGTCTATACGACAAAATATTTCTATTCAAGCCTATAAATTTAACTTCTTTTTCTACCAATATTATGCGTATTTATTTCACTGTCTAAAAAATAAGCAATTTAATATTTATCGGCTAATTTAAAGCACTTAAGTTCCTTTTTATTCAATTACTCACAAAGTTATCCACAGCTTTTGTGGATAATAGCCAGTCCAATCAATCCTTTTTACACCCCACCAAACTGAAACTTATATACCTTTTGTTTCAACAATTTAAATAGCAAATCTAATCCAAATTAAAGATAAAAAAAGTAACTTAACGCCAAATTCAACAATCCATTTAGGATAAATTATTCACGCTTATACACTTGACAACGCAAAACCTTACTCATTTCACTGGCTATGCTAAAATTCACCCCCATCTGTTTCATTAGCGAACAAACACAACGAATTTCGGAAAAAGGTTTAACATGGCTAAAATTCTTGGTATCGGCAATACGGTCTTAGATATTGTCCTTAGAGTTCCACACGCACTCCATGATGATGAGGAATTGCGTGCCAGTCAGCGACATGTTCAAGTGGGTGGCAACGTTAGCAACTCTCTCTACGTACTCAATCAATTAGGTCATGAGACAGCTATCTGCACCACACTGGGTGGCGATGCGGAAGCCAAACAACTAATGAACGGGTTAAAACAACGTCAAATTGACACCTCACTCGTACAACGCTTTATCAAAGGGCGCACTCCAACCTCATACATCACCCTAAATGCTGAAAATGGTCACCGTGCTATTGTGCACTTCCGCGACCTTCCAGAGTTGAGTTTTGATCATTTTGCCAAAACCGAAATTGAAAACTATGACTGGCTGCACTTTGAAGGACGAAATATCGATAACCTCAAAGGTATGCTTAATATCGCCAAGACTTTCTTGACGCATCAACCCATTTCTTTGGAGGTGGAGAAACCGCGTGACGGCATCGAAGCCCTGCTACCTCAAGCCAACGTCATCTTCTTTTCACACCACTACGCCTCTGCCAAAGGGTTTGAAAATGGCGAAACGCTTTTAAAAACCATGCAAGCACAACTTCCTAACAGCCGCCTTATTTGCACCTGGGGAGCTCAAGGCGCCTGGCTCTGTGAAGCGGGCAGTTCTATTGAACATGTTGCTGCCGAACGGGTTTCACCGGTTGTCGATACCTTAGGAGCCGGCGACACCTTCAATGCGGCCGTAATCCATCATCTTATCAACGGCGAATCCCTGCGGTCTGCGGTACAACAGGCCAGTAAGCTTGCCGCGCAAAAATGCCTGCAACACGGCCTGGACAACCTGATGCAAGGCGCGCATACACTGAAACCGATTGCCAACATTAAGCAATTAAGCAATGCTAAAACATTGGTGGTTGAGGCTGAAAATCTAGGAAAATCCGTGGTGCTGATTAAATATGAAGATGGAGTTAAAGCTTATATCAACAACTGTCCGCACCAGGATGTGCCACTGAATGAAGCCTACAAAATTGATGTGAATCCATTTGAAAAAACCATGAAATGTTCCGTACATGACGCCTTTTTTAGAATTGAAGACGGTGTTTGTATAGAAGGCCCATGCTGGGATGAGGCCCTAGAAGCGGTTGAAATCCGTGTGGAAGACAACGGCGATATTTACGCCGTCTAAACTGAACCTCTAAAACCAAACAGGCCTGCTTAAAATAAGCAGGCCTGTTCACTTTCATTTAGGTTTGCTAACCCTCCTCCTACCCGCAACCATCGATCACATTGCTACAATCTCCGCTGACGGAAGGCTTCGTAAAGCGTTATTCCTGTCGCTACTGACACATTCAGGCTCTCAACCTGTCCCACCATGGGAATCGCGGCTAAATGATCGCAAGCTTCCTTAGTCAGGCGTCGAAGGCCGCTACCTTCGGTCCCCATGACCAAACCTAAAGAACCGGTGAGGTTGTGCTCGTAGATCGTTTGATCGGTTTCCCCGGCCAAGCCAATCATCCACATGCCGGATTGCTGCAAACTTTTCATGGTTCTTACCAAGTTAGACACCACAATCAAATTGACACTTTCAGCGGCACCACAAGCCACCTTGCGTACAGTGGCGTTGATACCGACAGAATTGTGTTTAGGAATAACAACCGCATCCACACCAGCCGCATCAGCGGTTCGCAAAATAGCGCCTAAATTGTGCGGATCTTGCACTTCATCCAGAAACAGGAAGAGTGGATTATCAAGCCGTTCGATCAATGCCTGAAGATCGGATTCACTCATTTCAGGACGCGCTTGCACCCACGCCATTACCCCCTGGTGGTTAACATCCTGCAAAGAATCAAACTGATTTTTTGCGACAAATTCCGCGTGAAGTCCTAAGGCTTTAGCCTGATCAACCAGGGATTGCTGACGTTTATTCAAACGTCCCTTCATCACCGCCAGACGGAAGACAAGATGCGGCGACTGCTTAATAAACTTCTCAACCGCATGCAAGCCGTAGATCACTTCCTGCTTTTTCACGCTTTAGCCTTGGCCTTTTTAGAACCTGAACCACGTTTCTTCTTGCGATAATAACGTTTTTTACCACGTTTCTTCTTGGCGCCATCTTCATCATCTTGAAGAGCCTCTTCAGCAACCACCTCTTCAACAGAGGCATCGCCAGTTACAGATAAATCACCAATAAAACGCAAATCTACCTTGCGGTCATCCAGATTGACCTGTGCGACCTGAACCTTAACACGATCTCCCAAACGGTAAACCTTGCCGGTCCGCTCACCTTTCAAACAGTGACGCGCACCGTCATAATGGAAATAATCGTCACCCAACTCGGTAATATGAATCAATCCTTCCACATAGAGATTATCGATCTCAACAAACAACCCAAAGTTAGTCGCCGCCGTAATCACGGCTTCATATTCTTCACCAATACGATGAGACAGGAATTCACATTTCAGGAAGGTCACGGCATCACGCGTCGCTTCGTCCGCACGGCGCTCTGTATCCGAACAGTGAGCACCAAACTCAGCCATTTTTGCATCATCATAAAGGAAAGCGTCTGCTCCGGCTTTTGTCCAAGCATGACGAATTGCACGATGAATTAACAGATCCGGATAACGGCGAATCGGCGAGGTGAAATGAGTGTAGTGTTCGTAATTCAGACCGAAATGACCTTTGTTTTCAGGCTGATACACCGCTTGGCTCATACTGCGCAACAGAACGGTTTGCACCAAATGCTGATAAGGCTGTCCTTCCACCTGGTTGACCACTTTGGCGTAATCCTGAGCAGTCGGTGCATCGCCGCCGTCCAACTGCAAACCAAAATCGCCCAAGAAGGTACGCAAATTAGCCAGTTTTTCTTCGCTCGGTGACTCATGCACACGATAAACCATCGGCATTTTGTGCCATTTCAAATATCTGGCTGTCGCCACGTTGGCCATCAACATGCACTCTTCAATCAGCTTGTGTGCATCATTGCGTTTGACGGGAACAATCGAATCAATCTTGCGTGACTCATCAAAAACAATACGTGTTTCCGTGGTATCAAAATCCAGGGCACCGCGTTCGCCACGCGCTTTAACCAACGCCTGATACAATGAATTCAGCTCTTCCAAATGCGGAACCAGCTCCGCAAAGGTTTCACGGTGTTCGCTGTTTTCATTCGTCAAAATATCATGAACCTGGTTATAGGTCAGACGTGCTTTGGAATTCATCACCGCCTGATAGAACTGACTTCTCTCCAGCGTACCATCGTCACTGATCGACATATCTGCCACCATGCATAAACGGTCAACCTGCGGATTCAAAGAACAGATTCCGTTAGACAGCTTCTCCGGCAACATCGGAATCACGCGCTGAGGGAAATAGACTGAGTTACCGCGCTGATAAGCTTCTTTATCCAGCTCGGTTCCCGGCTTCACATAATGCGATACATCGGCAATGGCCACCACAAGGCGCCAACCATTTTTACGGCGCTTGGCAAAGACCGCATCGTCAAAGTCTTTAGAGTCTTCGCCATCAATCGTCACCAATTGCAAAGCGCGTAGATCTTTACGTCCTTCGAGATCCGCTTCGGTAACTTCATCCGGAATGGCTTCCAACTCCGCCAGCAAGGCATCCGACCAACTGTTTGGAATCCCGTGATCGTGGATGGCAGAATCAATCTCCATCCCCGGGGCCATATAATCACCCAACACCTCAACGATTTTTCCAATTGGACCGGAGCGCATCGACGGCTGGTGAATAATTTCTACCAGAACGATTTGTTCTTCTTTAGCATCCAACAAACCATCCTGCGGAATAAAGACATCCTGGGTAATGCGATTGTTATTTGGTCGCACCCAGGCCAAACCATCTTCAAAAGCAAGACGCCCTAGAATTTGGTGATTGGCACGTTCGGCAATTTCGACAACAACCCCTTCACGACGACCACGACGGTCTTCACCACTGATCGAGGCAATCACAATATCCCCGTGAAGAACCTTGTGCATCTCTTTTTCCGACAGAAATAGGTCTTTACTGCCATCTTCCGGCACCACAAAACCAAACCCGTCAGGATGACCCAGCACGCGCCCTTTAATCAGGTCCATTTTCTGTAACAACCCGAAGGCACCACGTCGATTACGAATTAACTGCCCGTCACGCACCATCGCTTTTAAGCGGCGGGACAAGGCTTCAAAACGCTCTTCATCTTCTTCCGAAATATCCAGCTCTTTCGCTAGCTGGTAAAGACGCATGGGCTGTTGAACCGCTTCCAGGGTTTCTAGAATAAATTCGCGACTCGGAATAGGATTATCGTATTTTTGCGCTTCGCGCTGGGCATAAGGATCATTCGCGCCCGTTTCGCCGCTGTTATCACCGTTTAAATCGCGAAGCTCTTCAGATTGTTTAGTCACTCGACACCATATAAGTTTAAGCCCCGCCTAGAGGTCCCGCCATCATGACGACCGAGACGTTTGACGGGGCTAATTAAATTTAAAAACCGGCCGCATTATACCAAAAAACACTATCTTTTTATTGCATTAGTGTTAATTCTGGTGCCATCGGCCTTTCGTCTTCATCATAAACCGCATAATAGAGTTTTTGAACCGCAGACTGTATCGCCTCTTCCAACACCGGGTGATAGAACGGCATACGCATCAACTCCAAAACCGTCATGCGCTGTTCCACCGCCCAGCTCAACAGGTGGGCGAAATGTTCCGCATGCGGCATAATCAGCTCGCCACCCAACAAACACTTGTTGATTTTGTCGGCATATAAACAAATCAGGCCGTGGTCCTCGTGCATGACAATTGCCCGTCCGTTATTACGTTCCAAATCAAATGTCGCCATTTCAATACGGTCGGGATTCAAGCTCTTAAACGAAACGCCAAACGATGCCATTTCCGGATCGGTAAACGCGATACCCAATGGCGTTTTGCGCTCATACGCCTCGACCTCCGGAAAGGCTAACGCATTCAGCGCCGCTATTTTACCTTCATACCCGGCTTCATGCAGAATCGGCCGGTAACCGTTCACGTCGCCGGCAATAAAAATAGGCTTGTCTTCAACCTGCATCGTGTGCCGATTAAAGCTAGGCATTCCTCGCCCATCCAATTCAATCCCAGCCGCCTCTAGGTTCAGAGAATCCAAGTTAGGGCGCCGCCCCAATGAAGCCAATACCGCATCCACCTCAACCTCTGTTTTTGAGGTCACCACTTTAACCCCGTTAGCGCCCCCCTCCAAGCTTGATGCCTCCCCCAAATAAAGAGGAAATTCTTGGGAAAACAACTCAATCGCCTTTTGATTGACCTCCGGCACAGAGAGTCCACCAATAAAATCGGACAACTCAAAGCCGGAGACATCAACACCCAGTCGAGACATCGCCTGTCCCAACTCCAAACCAATCACCCCCAGCCCGATGACGGCCATGCGCTTTGGCAGAACGTCCTGTTCAAAAATGGTATCACTGGTCAGCAGGCGATCCCCCAGATTCTGCCACGCTGCTGGAACCACCGGTTCCGAACCGGTAGCGATGATGATGCATTCGGCTTCAATCTGTTGACCATTCACTTCAAGCCGGTTTTCTCCGGTAAAGCGCGCATAGCCTGAAATCAACTGCGATTCTGGCAATGCATCCGTGGTACCTGCCTTCACCCCGCCGGTAAATCGATCGCGCAAACGGCGCACCCGTTTCAGCACGGCCTGCTGATCAACTTGCAAAGCCTCTCCACCTTGGACGCCAAACTCGGCAAATTGATAACGTTTGTGAAACAGATTCGCAGACTGAATCATCGCCTTGGATGGCATGCAGCCCACACGTGCACAAGTCGTACCATAATGACCGCCATTAATCAGCACAAAATCTTCTGTCTGCTTACGAATCGTACTCATCGCCGTGAGCCCTGATGTTCCTGCTCCGATAATGGCATACTTGACCTTACGCATCGCCCACCGACTCCCTTAAAAACTTGATATTGAAAGCTCCATTTTACCCGGCAACAACATAGGCACAAGGCGTTTATTCCAACAATTTACGAATTTAAACGTTAAGCAAAACCACTTAGACTCAACGGAATTAAAATTAAGGTTTGTCAGGCCTGAAAACTTGTCTACAATAGATTCAATTTCACTGTGTGGTTTCATCCATTGCTGAAGACAACCAAGACATCTATCTTGCTAATCACCGGCTTTTTGCTGTTAAGCCCGGCTTCACTCGCCCAAAAGACCGTTGAAACCACCTCGCTGACCGACCGAATTCAACAATCCTTCATCGGAGACTTGGAACAAATTCGAGAACGGCGAATATTACGCGTCTTAGTCAGTCATAATCGCACCAACTTTTTTGAAACCCGCAAAGGTCGACGCGGAATCGAATACGATCTGCTGCGTGCTTATGAAAACTACCTCAATCGCGGCCCGCGCCGCGAACGCTACAAGACCCATGTGGTTTTTTTGGTCCGCCCTTTTAACCAACTGTTTAATGAACTGTTGCAAGGCAGAGGGGATTTAATCGCTTCCGGCCTGACCATCACCCCTGAACGAAGTGCACTGGTCGACTTCACCGACCCTTACATCACCGACATCCAGGAAGTGTTAATCAGCCATAAAGGCGCGCCCCCGATTACCCGACTTGAAGACCTGGCTGGAAAACGAATCATCGCGGTGGCCAACAGCAGCTACATCATTCACCTGCGCATGTTTAATCAGTTTTTAGGCTTGCACGGCTTGGAGCCAATTGAAATCGTGCAAGCCGACCCTTTGTTTGAAGCGGAAGATGTTTTAGAACTGGTTAATGCCGGCATTTACCTCTATACCGTCGCCGATAATCACATTGCAGAAATCTACCAGAAAGCGTTAGAAAACATTGAAGTGCATGAAGACATGGTCTTTCATCACGGCGGACAAATCGCCTGGGCATTGAACCGCCACCTTCCCGAACTCAAAGAGTCGTTAAATGCCTTTATTCACACCTACGCCAGACAAGGCCGCCTTCTGGGGAACAGCCTCTACCGCAAATACTTCGAAAACGCCTACTGGATTCGCCAACCCGAACTGCTTTCCGAAATTGAAAATACCGAATGTCTCTCCTACTACCTACAGCTATATTCGGAGTTCTACGGTTTTGATTGGTTCTTGATTGCCGCCCAGGCCTATCAGGAGTCGAAGTTTAACCAAAACCTCACCAGCCACGCCGGCGCTTATGGCATCATGCAGATCAAACCTTCGACGGCGAGTTCGAAAAACGTCGGCATCAAAAACATTAAAACACTGGAAAACAATATCCACGCCGGCGTGAAATATCTGGCCTTCTTGCGTGACACCTATTTTTCAGGACCGGAATACAGCCCGGAAGACCAAATCAACTTTTCATTAGCCGCTTATAATGCCGGACCGGGACGGGTGCGCAAGATGCAGCGCCAAGCGCACAATTTAGGGCTGAATCCGAACAAATGGTTCTACAATGTGGAGGTGGTCGCACGCAATACCATCGGCCATGAAACGGTGGATTATGTAACCAAAATCCAAAAAACCAAATTCGCTTTAAAAAGTTACAAAACGCTTTCGGACACCAAAAAGCTCCTCAAAGCCAAACAACTTGAAAACGACTTGGACGAAGAGGTGATTGCCACCTCATCCGAACAACAAGAAGCTCAGCAAAACACCTCGGACACCGTTCAATGATCGGCGGGACGATACACCCTGACATTATCAAACCCTTGGTCTTGCAAATACTGGGCGTGAAGCTGGCTCATCACCCCTTTTTCGCAATAGAGCAGATAGCCTTTCCCTTGGTCCAGTTTCGCAAAGGATTTGTTGAGCTGATGAAATGGGATGCTCAATACCTCAACACTCTCCAACCCTTTTAAAGGGCGTGCCTGCTGTTCGGCTTCGGCCCGGATATCGATTACCGCCGTGTTATCAGGAATGTCGTTGAGAATCTCTATATGCGCGGTTTCGGTCACATCCTGAACGATTTGGTCGACCGGAATGGTGACCGCCGATTCAACGGCTTGATCCAATACCGCATAATCAAACTTGGCCGCCTCTTTTTCCATACGTTCAAACGACGCATTGGTCACCGGGTTCTTGGAAATCACCCCGCAATATTCCGGCATATTCTCCGCAAAATGCCGCGTTCCGATGTGGTCGGCCAACGCCATGATCTCAGGCTTGTTCATGGTCGCCAAAGGACGCAACACCAGCATGTTGGTGACGCTGTCAATCACCGCGAGATTACGCAGAGTTTGACTGCTCACCTGAGCCACACTCTCTCCAGTGACCAACGCATCAATCCCCATCTGTTTGGCCACTTTTTCCGCCGCCATCAACATCAAACGCTTTAACGTCACCCCCATGTAGCTTTCATGGGTAGAACGGAAGATCTCTTCCACCACGGCCTCAAACGGTACGGTAACAAACGAGACTCGATGCGAGGCGCCAAACTGGCTCCATAAATACAGCGCAACCTGTTTAACGCCGATTTCATGAGCCGCACCGCCGAGATTAAAGAAGATAAAATGGGTTTTGATACCGCGTTTCATGGTCAAATAGCTGGCAATCGTCGAGTCGAACCCGCCGGACATCAACGACAACAACTGACCTTGTGATCCCATCGGAAATCCACCCAGGCCCGTTCGCTTTGCGGTGACGATATTCAGATCCTGCTGGCTAATATGAACTTCGACCTTGACCTCCGGATGATGTAAATCGACCTTCTTGGCTTGACCTTTTTGCAGCAACACCCCGCCCAAAAAACGCTCGGCATCAAACGAACTAAACTCATGGGTTCCGCTGCGTTTGACACGTACCACAAACGTTTTACCTTCAATCCACGGCACCGCATGCTCCGCCACCTTGTCCGCCATCGCCTCCAGAGTCTCCAGATTCGAATACTGGATCACTTCCAGAATGTGCTCCACCCCTGGCGTTTGCAACAGCACCTTACGCACCGCAGGCACAAACTCATCTGCCGTCTGCACTTCGATTTTGTCCCAGAAACGCTTGATTTCAACCTGCGGATTCACCCGCAATAGCAAGGTGCGCAGATTGTCGTTCAACTGACTGACCATTTTTTTCTTGGCCGCATGCCCCTTGACCATAATTTCCGGGAAAAATTTAACGATGAATTTCATAAAAGCCTGTACCGCTGAGGGAGTTATCCGATTGCAAAACGCCTATTCTACCAAGTTTACCCAACAGATAAAAAACCGTTAACCCAAGACCATCTCAAACCGCGCCATTCACGACTAAAGCAACCAAACCCGCCCTTTAAGCGATTGTCATCCACCTTGATGAACTTGTACCTTTTAAAGTCAACATGATAGAATTGCCGCAATTTTTTTCAATTTTCAATTCAATATAGAGAGAATCTCGATGAAAAGACTTGATCAAGTATTAGCCGCCGACGGTGTACCAGCCGAACTGGAACTGGTCATCAACCACGTTATGGTCGCTTGTAAAGACATCGCCTACAAACTGGGCCAAGGTGAGTTGGCTGGCATCCTAGGTGCAACCGAAGATGAAAACGTTCAAGGTGAAACTCAAAAGAAACTGGACGTTATTTCTAACGACCTGTTGAAAGACATCTTGGTTTCAAACCCATACGTGCGCGGAATCGGTTCAGAAGAAGAAGATTACACTGTGGCCGGAAATGCTGACGGTAAATACTTGGTAACATTCGATCCGTTAGATGGTTCTTCAAACATCGACGTCAACCTTTCTGTCGGCACAATCTTCTCTATCCTGGAAGCGAAAGACGATCGTTCTGGCGATCAACAAGAAGTATTCCTACAAAACGGTCGCAACCAGGTAGCCGCAGGTTATGTTCTTTACGGTCCTTCTGTTATTTTGGTCATGACAACCGGTAACGGCGTTAACTTCTTTACCCTAGACACCAACATCGGTGAGTTTGTATTGACCAAGTCAAACATCACGATCCCAGAAGACACCGCAGAATTCGCGATCAACATGTCTAACCAGCGTTTCTGGGAACCAGAAATGAAGCAGTACATCGACGACTGTTTGAAAGGTGAAGAAGGTCCTTTAGGCAAACGTTACAACATGCGCTGGGTAGCCTCTATGGTGGCTGAAGTTCACCGCATCTTGGTGCGTGGTGGTATCTTCATGTATCCATACGACAACCGTGATCCATCAAAGGCCGGTAAACTGCGTCTAATGTACGAAGGGAACCCAATGTCGATGATCGTGGAACAAGCCGGCGGTGCTTCTTCTACAGGTCGCATGGACATCATGGACGTTGAGCCTCAAGGAATCCACGATCGCGTACCAGTGGTACTAGGATCGAAGAACGAAGTGGCTAAAGTGGTTGCCTACCACAAGGCGTAATAAGCCAAGTTCACTGGACTGATAAGCACCCGCTTCAAGCGGGTGTTTTGCTTTAAACCGAATTGATTTGCGATTAAAACTGAACAGGCCTGCTTAAAACTGAACAGGCCTGCTTAAAACAAGGAAATAGATTATGGGTTACGCAGCCGTTCCTGCTGGAAATGAACTTCCAAACGACATTAACGTCATTATTGAAATCCCGGCGTTTGCTTCACCAATCAAATACGAAGTAGACAAAGAGACCGACCTGGTTTGGGTAGACCGTATTCAAGGCGCTACCATGCAATACCCGGCCAACTACGGCTACATCAACAACACCTTGGCCAACGACGGTGATCCGGTTGACGTTTTGGTCGTGACGCCACACCCTTTAATGATTGGTTCAGTGATCCGTTGTCGCCCGATCGGCATTCTTAAAATGACCGATGACGGTGGTGAAGACGCCAAGGTGGTCGCCGTTCCGGTTGACAAGCTGACGCCGATCTACAAGGACATCAGCGCGGTTGAGCAAATTCCGCTTCTTAAAGAGCAGATCGAGCACTTCTTCAGCCACTATAAAGCGCTTGAACCTGGCAAATGGGTTAAGATTGACGGCTGGGGTGACGTGGATGCCGCCCGTGAAGAAATTCTAGCCGGTGCCAAACAATATGAGGAAAAGGCGTAATCTCGCCTCCTTTCAAAGCCCCATTCTTGGGGCTTTTTTATGCCTTAATCAAGACTGGCTAACCTCAAAAGACAAATCGTATTAGGGCCAAGTCTCTGTTAACTCCCCTATAGATTCTGTTATAATTCCCCCAATTTTGTTTATAAAAACTGAGAGTAAAAATGGCTGCAGAAAAGCGAGATAAGCAACTTAGAGCACGCGTCAAGTTACTTGGAAGTCTTCTAGGTGAAATCATCGAAACCCAAGTCGGCAAACCCGTTTTGGATGCAATCGAAAAACTGCGCACTGGGTACATTCAACTTCACGAACAGGATGACCCGGAACTTCGCGCCGAATTGACCAAGTTTATCGAAGAACAATCTGCAGACGATCTGATTCTGATTATTCGCGCCTTTAACATCTACTTTAGCCTGGTTAACCTGGCGGAAGAGGAGCACCAGTATCACGAACGTCAAAGTCAACTGAAATCGGACGGCCCACTATGGGAAGGTTCTGTCCTTAAAACCATTGAAGAATTCAAAACACGTGGTTACAGTGCCGACGAAGTGCAACTTCTGCTTAACAAGCTGAACTACATCCCGGTGTTTACCGCGCATCCGACGGAATCGAAACGTCGTGCCGTGATGGAAAACCTGCGCAAAATATTCCTGACCCTGGGCGAACTGAATGAGGCGGAAGCCTATAACAACCCTTACGCACAAGAAGAAGTCATCAAAAAGCTGCAGTACCAAATTCAAGTCCTGTGGAAAACCGACGAAGTGCGTCGCATGAAACCAACCGTGGAAGACGAAATCCGTAACGGGATCTACTACTTCCGCCAGTCGCTGTTCAGTGCGGTTCCGCAAGTCTACCGCTACATGGAACGTGCGCTTGGCCGCTTCTATCCGGACGACAAAATCGAGACGCCGAATTTCCTGACATTTGGTTCCTGGATCGGAGGTGACCGTGATGGTAACCCGTTCGTCACCCATGACACGACGGTTAAAGCGCTTCTGCTGCAAACGCGTTCGGTACTTTATGAATATCAAAACCGCGTCTTCGATTTAAGTCATAAATTGACTCACTCTCGTTTTATCAGCGACATCAATCAGGACCTGATCAACAAGGCCACCATTGTGGACGCTGACCTGATGGAAATGGTCTTTAAAAAACGCCCGGAACGTTTCCGTGATGAACCTTACCGTCGTTTCCTTTACCTGATTCGCGGACGCCTACAACAAAACCTGAATTACGTAGAAGCCAAACTGAACGGCAGTCCAATCAAGAAATCACCGTTTGCTTACAACTCGGAAGACGAATTGCTGAGCGACCTGCAATTGATTCATAAATCCTTGTGTGAACACGGTGATGAAAACGTGGCTAACGCCGATCTACAAGATTTGATCCGCTTGGTGCAGACCTTCGGTTTCTATCTGATGCGTCTGGACATTCGCCAAGAATCGACCGTGCACAGCGAAGCCGTTGCCGACCTGCTGTCACATTTGAATATTGACTATAACGCGCTTTCAGAGTCGGAAAAACTCGAACTCCTGGCACAGCATGTCGGTTCAGCGACCATCATCGACACTCAGCACCTTGACCTTAAAGACATGACCAAAGAGGTGCTGGAAGTCTTTAATGTTATTCGCAAAATGCGCAAGGAAATCAGCCCTAAGGCCTTTAACAATTATGTCATCTCCATGACGCATGAAGCCAGCCATGTCATGGAGGTGCTGTTCCTCGCGCACCAAGCCGGTTTGGCTGGTTACAATGCCGGAAAACCTTATTGCGATATCCGCATCAGCCCTCTGTTTGAAACCATTGAGGACTTGAAACACATTGTTCCGGTGACTCAAGCATTGCTGGAAAACGACACCTATCGCGTGATGCTGGAATCATCCGGTAATCAGCAAGAAATCATGCTGGGATACTCCGATTCCGCTAAGGACGGCGGTAACTTATCCTCAGCATGGAGCCTGTATCAAGCTCAGCAATCCATTATGGAGCTGGCAGACCAGTATGGCATCGATTGCCGTCTATTCCATGGTCGCGGTGGTACAGTGGGCCGTGGAGGCGGACCAACCCATCATGCGATCCTGTCTCAGCCAACCGGAACGGTTCGCGGAGCCATCAAATTCACTGAACAGGGTGAAGTACTGTCATACAAGTACAGCAACACCGAAACCGCCATGTATGAACTTTCATTGGGTGTGACCGGGTTGATGAAAGCCAGTACCGGCCTGATCAAACCACCTAAGGCGGATAACCCAGAATACCTGCGAACCATGCAGAAACTGGCTGAGCAGGGAGAGCAGTGCTTCCGTGAGCTGACCGACCATACCGAAGGTTTCTTCGAGTTCTTCTACCAGGCTACCCCGGTAACGGAAATCGGTTTACTGAATATCGGCTCGCGCCCTTCTCACCGTAAGAAAGGCAACCTGTCCAAATCGTCAATCCGTGCCATTCCATGGATTTTCGGCTGGGCGCAAGCACGCTTAACCTTCCCGGCTTGGCAAGGAACCGGTTATGCTTTGGATAGCTGGATTAAGGAGCACGGTGACGATACCATGCTCAAAGAGATGTATAAAAACTGGCCGTTCTTCAATGGTCTGCTCAGCAACATCCAAATGGCGCTGTTCAAAACCGACCTGAAAATCGGTGCCGAATACACCAAATTAGGGCACGATCAGGAAGTCGCTCAGAAGATCTATAACATGATCGCTGAAGAACATACTCGTGGCGTCAAGCATATTCTGGAGATCACCGGAAATGAGTACCTGATGGCGGAAACACCCGGCTTAGCTCGTTCTTTGAGCCGCCGTACGCCATACCTGGAACCGTTGAACAACATCCAAGTTGCCGTGCTGCGTCGCTATAAAGACGAATCTTTAAGTGAAGAAGAACGCAATGTTTGGCTGACGCCGCTGCTTAACAGCATCAATGCGATTGCCGCAGGGATGCGTAACACCGGTTAAAGCGATTCAGGTTGGGCCTAACGTTATCACTCCGCCCTTCTTCAGATCACTCAATTGCCCCGCTTAAACGCGGGGTTTTTGTTTTCTGTTTTTTTCTTTAAAAGTCAGTATAATATCGCGCTCAACGACTGATTTCGCAGCTTGAATTTGAATTTAAGTTGAGTAATGGTGATCCCATTCAATCGAACAGAAGAGATTCCTATGCAAGTTACACTCTTAAAATGCAAATTACACCGTGTCACCGCGACGCATGTTGAACTGGATTATGAAGGTTCCTGTGCCATTGACGGCCATTTAATGGACGTTGCCGGTATCCGTGAATACGAGCAAATCCAGATTTACAACATTAACAATGGTAAGCGCTTTACTACCTATGCGATTCGCGCCGAAGAAAACACCGGAATCATCTCTGTAAATGGCGCAGCCGCACATAAAGCCAATCCTAACGATCTGTTGATTATTGCCGCTTACGCCTCCATGGAAGAGAGTGAAGCGGATCAATTTAAACCGAAGCTGGTGTACGTAGACGGCGAGAATAAAATCACCCACACACGCAACACCATTCCGGTGCAAATGATGAAAGCCGGCTAAAAACAGCTTAGCTATAACAGAAAAGCCACCTAAGGCAATCTTCTTTAGGTGGCTTTTTATTTTGTAAATCCACAACACTAAACCGAACAGGCCTGGTTGCCTCCGAGCCTTCCATTGTGCTTTATTGGGCTAGCGGAATGGATTCGGCTTCTTTACTACGCACCCAAATCTCTACCCGCCTGTTTTTAGCCAAAGCCTCTTCACTATCACCATCACTGACCGGACGGGTATCCGCCACCCCTATTGCCTGAGCCCTTGCAGGATCAATCAATCCTTGATTAATCAACGCTTCGATCACGCTCGCCGCACGCGCGCTGGAAAGCTCCCAGTTCGATTCAAAGCGCCCACCGATCACAGGACGACAGTCGGTATGGCCGATCACCTTCACAAAAACACCCGGCTGCTTAAAGCCTTCAAACCTATAAAGCAGTGACACAAACTCCGGTTTCAATTTCGCCTTACCCGGATCAAATGCGATTTGTTCGGGAAAGGTCACCAAAATGCCATCCTTCAAGGGATCATAATCTATTTTCACGGTGTTCGCTCCGCTCTGACTTTCGTCTTGAGCAAAGCGCTCAATCAGACTCTCATAAAGCGGGTACAACTGGTCAATCGGAGTCTTTTCGCTGTCCTGCTGTGTCTGATCGTTTGCTTTGAGGGCATTAAAATAAGCCACTTGATCATTCGACAAGGTCATGCCATGCCCCAAGGCATCCGTCAAAGACTCAACTATCGTTCTATACTTGGGAATTTCTAAAGAGGACATGGCAAAAAGCAGCACAAATACCGCCATCAGCAAAGACATTAAATCCGCAAAGGTCACCAGCCAAGGCGCCCCTCCTTTTGCTTTAGCCATCTTCAAGCGCTCGCTTCTGTTTAGCATGAAGATAAGGGGCAAGCAAATCGCGCATTACCGCTGGGTTATGTCCTTGGGCAACGCTGTCTATCGCTTCGATAATCATCTGCTGACGATAGGACTCCCCTTGCGCCCAGGACTCTATTTTATCGGCAGTAGGCAGTGCAAACAAATTGGCGATCATCGCACCGTAAAGCGTGGTCAGCATCGCCACTGCCATCGCCGGACCGATGCTGTTAGGATCGCTGAGATTGGCCAACATTTGAATCAGCCCCACCAGGGTTCCCATCATCCCGAACGCGGGAGCGGCTTCACCAATCGAGCGAAATACGCCGGCCGCGGTTTCCGCTCCATCCACCAGCATCCGGTTCTGCTCTTTTAATCTCTGCTTCACCAGCTCAGGGGAATAGCCATCCACCAGCATACGCACGCCATCGCGGTAAAAATCGTGATTGATTTCATAGCCTTCCATGGCAAGCATCCCTTTATTGCGCACCAGACGCAACAGATCCTCGGTAATATCGACCAGCTGGTTCAGATCCTTGATTTGCTTATCGACTTTCAACACACTAAACGAAAGCCCAATCGCCTCAAAACTCTCTTTCATCGAATAGCGAATCATCGTAGCCGCTATCGTCCCCCCCACCACAATCATCACAGAAGGGACGTTAACAAACAGCGAAATGGAAGATCCCATTGACATCGCCACCAGCACGATTGAAATTCCGGCAAACAAACCGATCAGGGTAGAAAAGCTCATAAAATCAAGAAATTGTTATCTCTAATATAGGCGTTTAAAAAGCATCGGTTCAAGCGGACGTGACGAGAATATTATCCAGTAAACGTGTCGCTCCCATTCGAGCCACCGCTAACACAGCAAAACGGGTTTGACTCTCTACTGCAGGTAACAACGTAAGCGGATCGACAATTGCAATGTAATCAACCGCATCAAATCCTTCTGCCAATAAACTTTGTGTCGCGACACTTTCCAAGTCGGAGAAATTGCGGTTGCCTGATTCGAGCGCCGTCGCCACATCACACAAAACCGTGTAAAGTTTAGGAGCGATTTGCCTTTGAGCTTCATTCAAATATTGATTACGCGAACTCAGTGCCAAACCGTCCTCTTCGCGGGCAATCGGAGCACGAACCAATTCCACCGGCATTGCCAAATCAGTCACCATACGCTCGATTACGGCATACTGTTGAAAATCTTTTTGACCAAAGACCGCCACATCCGGTTGAACCACATTAAACAGCTTAGCAACCACTGTCGTCACACCATCAAAATGCCCTGGACGGCTTTTGCCTTCAAGCAAACCGGTTAATGCGTCTGGAACAATCACCCGTGTCTGCGATGTTCCGGATGGATACATCTCATCCACCTGCGGAAAAAACAGCGCATCGACCGAGTGCGCCTGAAGCTGCTCACAGTCCGCTTCAAATGTACGCGGATAACGTTCAAAATCCTCATCTGGGCCAAACTGAAGGGGATTCACAAAAATACTCACCACCACTCGGTCGGCTTTCTGCTTGGCCAATTCAGCCAGGCTTAAATGACCAGCATGCAAATTCCCCATCGTCGGTACAAAGCCAATGCGCAAGCCCTCGGATTTCCAATGACGAACCTGCTCTTTTAGTGCGCAAACCTGTTCGAAAACCTGCATTACCCTACCTCATGACAGGCTTGAGGAAACGCCCCATTTTTAACCGCTTGTACGTAAGCGGCAAAAGCCGCCTGTATACTGTTGGCGTCCTGCAAAAAGTTGTGTGAGAATTTCGGCGCTTTGCCCACCGTTAACCCAAGCAGGTCGTGCATTACCAATACTTGTCCGGAAGTATCTGCTCCAGAACCGATTCCAATGACAGGAATACACAAAGTTTGCGTGATCTTTTTCGCCAACTCCGAAGGCACACACTCCAGCACCAGCATATCAATGCCCGACTCCTGCAGCATCATCGCTTCTTCGAGCAATCTTTCGGCTGACTCCCGGTCTCGACCCTTTACTTGATAACCGTACTTTTCCACCGACTGCGGCAAAAGCCCAAGATGTCCGCAAACCGGAACGCCTAAGTCACTCAATGCCCTAACCATCGGAGCAACACGTTCGCCACCTTCGAGCTTCACCATATTGGCGCCACCTTCCTTCATCAAGCGCCCTGCGGCGTGCAAGGTATCATGCATGCTGGCATCCGCCATAAATGGTAAGTCAGCAATACACCAGGCCTGCTGATTGCCTCTCTGCACCATCTGCGTATGATAGATCATCTCATCCAACGTCACCGGCAAGGTCGTAGAGTGACCTTGTACGACCATGCCCAATGAATCCCCTACAAGGATCACGTCCACACCGGACTCTGCTACCCAGTGCGCCATACTGGCATCGTACGCCGTGAGACAGGCAATCTTTTCGCCCTCACGATAGAGCTTGTTTAATTGTGACAATGTTTTACGCATGACAATCCAAATAAAAAAGTGGGAATTTAACCGACACCAGGTTGGTTAGTTTGATCGGTTTGCAAAGGGATGACATAAGTTTCCGTCAATTGCGAAATTAAAACGTCTACACGCCCTTTTCCAGGAATCAATAGGCCTGGTGCGATTTCCGCCAAAGGCAAGAGTACAAAATCGCGCAGGGCAATCTCTTTGTGCGGCACCTGTAAATGCGCATCGGAAATCTGTAAATCATCATAAAGCAAAATATCGAGGTCAATACAGCGTTCGCCCCAATGACGTTTCTTTATCCGTCCTTGAGTTTGCTCGATGCCCTGCAACGCCTCCAACAAGCCCCATGGAGAGAGCTCAGTTTCAATGCGGCAAACGGCATTGACAAAATCGGGTTGATCCTGTGGTCCCAACGGCTTGGAAGCGTACAGCCTGGAGCGTTGCTTCAAACAAGTTTGCGGCAAAGCATCTACAGCCGCCAACGCATCTTGAATCTGCATGATCGGCTGATCCAGATTACTGCCCAATCCTAAATAAACACTGTGTTTTGTCACCCTGATCAGGCCTGTTCAGACTGGCTGTCGCCAGAGTCGCTGCGGTTTTTCTGGCTGCGCTTACGCAAATAGTTACGATTTCTTGGTCTTCTACGGCGCTTTTTGCCGCCTTTATCCACCGTATTCGCGAATGCAACCCGCGCAACCGGATCCTTTTCCTGATACTCCGTCCACCAATCAAACAACGCTTTTAATTCACTCTCTCCTGCAGCGACGCGCACGCCAAGAAAGTCATAGGCGGCACGGAAGCGAGGATGCTCCACCAATTTTTGCGCACGCGCGCCTTGGCGGCGATGCAAGCGGAATTGCAAGTTCCAAATATCACGCATCTGCGCGGTAAAACGCTTGGGAATGGCTGTGGCACGGATCTGCTGTTCAATGACATCATTCGCCGCCGCATAAAACGCATCCTGCGGCACCATTCCACTATCCAAATGCGCCTGACGACGTTGCATCATCGGCTCCCACAACATTGCTGAAAACAGAAAGGACGGATTAACGGACTTACCGGAACGAATGCGCGCATCGGTACTTTTCAGCGCCTCGATCACCATCATGCGTGGAAAATGGTTGGACTCTTGAGATAACAACTGCTCCGTAAGCGGGAAAAGATATTTAAACAGATCGAAGTGGCGCAGCTTTTCAAACACTTCCACCCCTTGGCCGCTATGAAAGAGCTTTAACACCTCTTCAAAAAGACGCGCATTGGATACATCACCAAGCAGATTTGCCATCTCACTGATCGGTTTTTCCGTCGCCTTTTCAATATTAAATCCAAGTTTTGCCGCAAACCGCACGGCACGGATCATACGCACCGGATCTTCACGGTAGCGTGTCACCGGATCGCCAATCAGACGTAAATTTCCGGCTTTAATGTCTTTCATGCCGCCGACATAATCGATGACGCTGAAATCCTTAATATTGTAATAAAGCGCATTCACGGTGAAATCGCGACGCCAGACATCTTCGTCAATCGTGCCGTAAACGTTGTCGCGCAATAAACGCCCGGAGTCGTCCACCTCACGGGCTCGACCACTTGACTTGCCATTACGCCCAAAGAAATCTTTGCGATCCTGCCCTTCTCCATTACCGCGAAATGTGGCCACTTCGATCACCGTACGCCCAAAGCGGACATGCGCCAAGCGGAAACGTCGGCCGATCAACTGGCAGCGACGTTTAAACACTTCCTTAACCTGCTCCGGCTCTGCATTGGTGACGACATCAAAATCTTTAGGCTCGAGACCCAACAGCAGGTCGCGAACACAGCCGCCCACGAGATAGGCTTCATACCCCGCTCTTTTTAATCCGTACAGCACATCCAGCGCAGATTTATCGATATCCTTGCGCGATATGCCATGCGTCGATCTGGAGATGACTTTAGGGGGATGGCCGCCCGGAGCGCCAGAGTGAGCAGAAGAGACCCGATTCGAGAAAAAAGAGGTGAGTGTACGAATGATTCGTTGCATAGAATGCCAAAATAAGCGTTAGATATATTTAAAAGATCATTTTAGCGGCTTTTGATCTTAGTTAAAAGCCTTTACGCATTCGCATAAACCCACATTAGTACCTTATTTAAATCATTCATGCCAACCCAAAGCCTTATCCTCTGCCAAGCAAGGTAAAATAGAGCGTAACGGCTTATATTTCAATGCAAAGTTCCTTTTTGAGAAAAACGCCCTGCCCCTTAAAGGCGTAAAGGGTGATCATGGCTTCACAGACTGTTCACTTTGCTTCAAACCCATTTGTAAGTCACTTGCTTATTTCAACCAATCGGACTAGAATAAACATTCTAGAATGAAAATTCTAAAACTAGGAAATTTCATACTATGTCGTACCTGAACCATCAATCACTTCCAGCCACCCAACTGAAAGTGCTGAACAGCGCTCTTTGCTTATTCGTGGATAAAGGGTTTTTTAACACCTCGATCCCCGATCTGGTCAAACACAGTGGCGTAAGTACAGGCTCTATTTATCACGCATTCAAAGATAAACAGACCATTGCGGAAACCTTGATGGCGGTACTGTTGCAACAAATTGACAATGAACAACAGGCGATCCTATCCCAACATCAAGACAGCTGGTCTCGTTTTTATGCTTTCTGTGAATGGATGATGCAAACGGCGGTGGAGCATCCACACGTCATGCAATTTTTGCTCAATGCCCGCCACAAAGAGTTTATGCCGGAGTTACCGCCCGTTTGTTCATCCAAACCGTTTATGACCTTGCGCGACGTGATTGCTCAAGGCATGGAAGAAGGCGTGGTGCGCGACATGGATATCATGGTGGCGGCAGCCAGCAGTTTCGGCGGCATTATGCGCCTGATTCAGCTTAACTTGGACCATATGCTCGAACGACCGTTAATGAGCTATTTGGATGAAATTACACAAACCTGTTGGCGGAGTATCGCCAACGATTAACAAACGATTAAGCCGATGCCTAAACCTCAAATTAACCAAATCTGGATCTACTGGACACTTACCGATTTACTCCTCATTGCCGGCGTCATCTGGGATCCCATTCTCCTCTACGTCACCATCGGCTTAACCCTAGTACAAACACTGCACTTTTATGCAATGACGCCGCAACTCTCCAATTTTGCCGTTCAGGTACGCATCGCCTATTTGCTACTGCTTCTTGTGGCTTTAGTGCCAGGACTCTATTCCATCTACTACCTGGTCATTCTCGGCACCACCGCCATGATTCTGTTCGACTACTGCTTTCTGGCCCGCTGCATGGCATTGATGCCGTGGAACAAAAAACACCCTTACAGTATCAGACTCATCGTCAGCACCTTTTTTAGCAAACCGGTCACTGGCAGCGTTCAACCCTAATTCCGCTCACCCTTGATTCAATTTATGCAAAGGAGCATATCGACATGAAGAAAACGACTCTTCTGACCACGCTTTTTTCTCTCATTCCGACCGTATTCATCGCACCCAGCCAAGCCAACGACGTATACAGCGACAGCTTTGCTACCTATGCCAAAGAACTTGAAAAATACGGCTTTACCGCTAGCGCACAAGCGATAAACCAATACCACCAAGAAGTAAACCGCACACTCAGGCAGGCCGGATATATTGGCTCAACCCTCCCGCTTCCTAAACCAGCCAAAGTAGCTGATGGCGTGTACACCGTGGTTGGCAGCCTGATTTGGCACAACCCGTCCAACTTTGGCCTCAATAACAACCTGACATTCATCGAGTTTACAGACGGTGTATTTGTCTTCAATGCCGGCCCCAGTCCGGCTGTTGCTTACTCTTTCCATCAGCTGATCAAGCAGATTACCGATAAGCCGGTTAAATGGGTCGCCGTGGAAAACAGTCAAGGACACGCCTATCTGGGTGCAAGCTATTGGGTCGATATCGGCGTCAAAAACCTTTACTCGCACAGCGTAGCTAACCGCGATTTTCATAACGCTTTTGAACACATCAAACACAGCTGGGGAACGCGCGTGGGCCACGAATTGACGGAAGGCGCGCGCGACGTATCGGATCATTTCACCACCTTTGATGACAAAATCACCGTCGATGTCGGTGGTGGCGAAACAGTAGAAATCCTGAATTTTGGCCCAGGACACACCCCTGGCTCCACCATCGTATACCTGCCTAAACGCAACATTGTCTTACCCGGTGACCTCGCCTACAACCAGCGCATGCTGGCGCTATTCTCCTATACGGACACACAAAAATGGGTGGAAACCTTTGAGCACTTTATGAATGCTATGCCAGAAGACGTAATCGTGATTCCCGGCCACGGCGCTCCGACCACTTTGCAGCAAGTAAAACAGGATACCTACGATTATCTGAAGTTCATGCATAAAGAGGTCGCGGAACTCATTGCTCGCGGCGGCAGCGAAGCTGATGCGGAAACGATTGATCAATCCGCGTACCGCCATCGCCCGGTCTACGAGCAGACCCACAAACAGAACGCCAGCCACATTTACCGGGAAATGACCGGCGGTGATTTAGGACAGAGTTTTGAGTAAAACCTGAAGAAGGTTTTTTCATTCCGGCTTCTGTGTACAATAAAATCATCAACTTCACCTATTCATTTAGCGCTGCCAGTCATTTCACTCAATATGGCTGGCGCGTTTAGATAGAATTTTTTATGTTCAACAGGCCTGGTCATGACTCACATTAAACACCCTTTTGCCTCCTTTACCCTCGTCACCGCGCAATTTGCGATTATCGTCGCCCTGTTACTCGTATTGCCTTTAAGCCTTAACCCGTTTATTCTCGCCGTACAGATCATTGCCGCCGCCATTGGCATCTGGGCCGTCGCTACTATGCATTTGGGCGAATTCAATATCGTGCCCGACCCGCGGGAAGACACTGAAATCATTACTCACGGCCCCTATCGTTTTATACGTCACCCGATGTATTTCTCGATCTTGCTGTTCTTCATCCCACTGCTGGTTCGCTATCCCGACTGGATCGCAATCGGGCTGTATACGGCCTTGTTTCTGGTACTGCTGATTAAACTCAGTTACGAAGAGCACCTGCTGAGTGAAAACCTACCGGAATACATCGGCTACCAACAACGCAGCAAGCGTCTCATCCCCTTTCTGTTTTAAGCAGACAAACACGCGCAGCGGCTAGTCTTTCGGCTCAGAAAGTGAGAAAATAACGCCCATTTTCGAAAGCAAGATTAACACTTTAAATATTATTCACATTAAGCATTCATCATGACAAACAGCAAACCCACTCTTTTCAGCGGCATTCAACCTTCCGGCGATCTGATGATCGGCAATTACATTGGCTCGATCAAAAACTGGGTCAAAATGCAGGATGACTACAACTGCCTGTTCTCACTGGTCAACATGCATGCCATTACCGTGGAACAAGATCCGCAAGACCTGTATAACCGCAGCTTGGATTTTGTGGCCTTGTATCTGGCTTCCGGCATTGATCCTGAAAAAAGCACCGTGTTTATCCAGTCTCATGTGCCGGAACATGCTGAACTGGCGTGGATTTTGAACTGTTCAACCTACATGGGCGAACTGAACCGCATGACTCAGTTCAAGGATAAATCCCAAAAGCACGCGCAAAACATCAATGTAGGGTTGTTTGACTATCCAGTATTGATGGCGGCTGATATTCTGCTCTATCAAACCGAGATGGTGCCTGTTGGTGCTGACCAGAAGCAGCATTTGGAGCTGACACGCGATCTGGCGGTGCGATACAACAACCGCTTTGAAAAAGAACTGTTCAAAGTGCCTGAACCGTTTATTCCTCCGGCCACCTCCGGCGGACGCATTATGAGCTTACAGGACCCGACGTCTAAAATGTCCAAGTCGGACGAAAACAAAGATAACTTTATCGCCCTGCTGGACGACCCTAAGAAAATCATTAAAAAGTTCAAAAAAGCGGTCACCGACTCCGGCTCCGAAATCGTCTATGACGTTGAAAACAAACCCGGTGTGTCCAACCTGCTCACCATCTACTCGGTCATTAGCGACCAGTCAATCGAAGAGGTTGTCAAACACTTTGAAGGCAAAATGTACGGTCACTTGAAGGTGGAACTCGGTGAACTGGTGGTGGAATATCTGCGCCCAATTCAAGAACGCTTCCATCAAATCCGCGGAGACGAGGGTGAATTGCGCGCTATTCTGCAAAAAGGGGCGGATCAAGCCCGTGAACAGGCACAACAAACCTTAAAAGCAGTACACGAAACCATCGGTTTTGTATTGCCGTAACCCTTGCTATCCACCAGCCTAAAAGCCCCGTTTTTCGGGGCTTTTTTATGACCAGGCCTGGTCAAAATATTTTACCCATTCAATGACTTTATACTCTACGTAAATGGGATTATTTCACACACTCATACATTCTGTTTATTGTTTATAATGGCTCATGCAATAACACCATAATAGGGAGCGAACCATGAAGAGAATGATGACAGCAGGCCTGTTGGCACTGCCGATATTATTAACCGGCTGTGGCGGTGGTTCCGGCGACAGCTCAAGCGGAACCGGAACGCTAAACCTCAGCTTAACGGATGCTCCTATCGATGAAGCCAATGCGGTATGGATAGAGTTCACCGGCGTGTCGATTAAAAAACAAATCGAAGCCACCACTGAGGAAACGACTGCCACTGAAGAGTGGATCGAAATTCCTTTTGACGAACCGGTACAAATTAACCTTTTAGAGCTTCAAGGCAGCCAAAACTATCAGTTGCTTACCGGTCAAGCACTGGAAAGCGGAGCCTACTCTGAATTCCGCCTGCATGTAAATGCGGTTCAGGACGATGTCTACGATTCGTATATCGTTTTATCCGACAACTCAGAACACGAACTGGACATTCCTAGCGGCTCACAAACCGGCTTAAAAGTGAAAGGCGACATCACCATTCCAGAAAACGGCGAAGCGGCATTTACTATTGATTTCGACGTGCGTAAATCGATTGTGGTTCAAGGCAACGGCGAATATAAATTGAAACCTGTGCTGAAACTGACCCAGGATGATTTGACCGGGCACATTTCCGGAAGCGTTGCAACGGAACTCGTCACCAGCAATGCTGACAACTGGAGCTGCTCGGATGAAGATCCGGATACCTACAATGCGGTTTATCTGTTTAGTGGTTCAGATGCCACTCTAAATGACATCAGTGGGGCGGAAACCGATCCGGTGACGACGGCTTTGGTCACATATAACGGTGAATCTAGCGCCTATGAGTTTGAAGCGGGCTATTTGACCGAAGGCAGTTACACCGTTGCCTTTACCTGCCATGCCGACGCGGAAGACACTGAGGTATCAGGAGACGAACTTTACTTCATCGGCACACAAAATGTAGCTGTCACCGCTGGTGAAACCTCCTCAGTAGAGATTAGCGCTCCCGTTGTGGAAGCGCCTTCAGCCTCTTAATTAACACACACTATCTACCTTTAAAAACAAACGGCCCAAATAATGGGCCGTTGTTCTATCCGGATCTCTCTCTTTTAAACTTATTCACGCCCCTGTTTATTCAAAAAGAGGCGCTGGGCATTTTCATAGGCCAATTTTCTCGCTACCGGCTCCGGCAATTGAGAGAGCCATTCGCGAATATCGGTGACCACTGAATCAAATGTTTTCCAACGGTTCACACTGAAGGTGTCTACCGCGACCATAAAACGATCCTGATAGTCGATAAATAGCCGCTTCCATTCGGGGGTTAAACCGCGATGATCGGAGTAACCGTCCGTCCCTAACAACAAGGTGTCGCGCACGGAGGTATCGATATAGAGGTTGTGTGGATGACGCTGCAACACCTGACGCAGAAAATCCGGCTGCGGACGCGTTCCCATATGTGCCCATAACACGGTCACATCGGGGGCCATCGAAAATATCTCGTCAATAATCTCGGCGTCTCCGTGCGCCTGTAACATGAGTCCGTGTTTTTGCGCCAGCTTGACGATACCTTTCAACACCGGACTGTGACGGTCCTGAGCGAAAATATGAAACTCACCAATCCCGCGGTAAATCCCCTTTTTCAGCGCCAGCTCCACTTTTGGCAGAACGCTCTCGTCATGCATCCAATCGCGCTTATCTTTCAGGGTTTCATACACCCCCAAAAATGGAATAATCCGATCCGGAGCATAACGATATAAGGCTTCTGTACCATCATTCGGCGTACTGGAAATCAACGCATGCGTCACACGGTTACGGTCAAAGATCGCCATAATCTGTTCGGGAGTAAACGCTTTCGTGTCTTCCCCGCCATAATGCAGGTGACTATCAAAAATCGGCATCTCCTCATTGGCCTGAGAGGTTTGAGCAGACACCGGAGAGCTGAAAATGCACAGCAGACTCATCAGGCCTGCCCACTTTAAACCGCGTCGTCTCATAGAATATTTATCCTCGTCTCAAACTGTTGTCTTCGGCCTGATTTAACAGTTTCGCCAAACGATCACCTGCATCTGCAATGGTGGTTTCATTTTCAATTCGACAAAGCGCAGGGTGCTGCACACTTTCATACTCTGCAGCACGCTGGATACGCTCTTCAATTTCCGATGCGCTTTCACGCCCCCGCTGAATCAGGCGCTGGCGCAAGGTTTCTTCCGATGCGGTAATCAATACCGGCACCAACTCCGGATGAAGTGAACAGGCCTGTTCAAAATAGCCGCGCGACCCGTTCATGACCACATTCAGCCCCATAGACAACCACAGATCGACTTCTCTGCCCAAGGCATAACGCCAGCCGTGGCTCGACCAGTCGAACTTAAAACAACCACGCGCCAAGCGGTTAGCAAACTCCGCTTCGGAAAGATGGATATGATTCTCCCCCAACAACTCCACCGGGCGAGTGATATAACGGTGGGCAAATACCACCGGCGCCTCTGCCAAACGATCACGGGCATAATTCATCAAGGTATCTTTTCCTGCGCCGGAAGGCCCCATGACATAAAACAACCTCCCCTGATTATCCATATTCACCCCCGGTAGATTAGCCTTACCTTCATTCATACAAGTTAACTTTTAAATTCAATAAACCGTGCATTTAATCAATTTTAGGCCTTATCGTCGAAAGAAAAACGCAATAAAGATGACCACAATACCTGCCAAAAAAAGGTAAAAGAACAGGTCTTCCGACCACCAGGGAACCTCCTGAAACAAAGACGTGGCCGAACCGGCCACATAATCTTCTTCATAGGAAGACTTTAAATTCAGGTTCTCAAACACCGGACGCATATTCATCCAGATCAACCAGGACGCGCCATTTAAAGTCAAAGCAGCGGAGAGATCAAACAGCATTGTCATCATCGCAGCCCCCGCAAGAATCACCACCCCAACAGTCAACGCATCTAGAACCACTTTATAATCGGCACCTGCAAGCCATGATACAAAAAGAGCAAGGGCACTGACCGTAATTGCAAAAGCCGCCAAGCCATAGAAATAAAGATCTCTTGGTTGAGTCATACCCCGCTCCTTTCAAACATCCTAATAACAGTGCATTTCAATCAAAGCATCATTTAATCCTAAATAATAGAAACAGTTTTGAAAACATTTTTTACTATAAAGTTTTCGCGGAATGGACAAACAAGCAAAAATGGAAAATTACAGGCAATAAAAAACCCCGTTTAATCTGATGACTAAACGGGGTTTAAGAATAATGGCGCGCCCGAAGGGAGTCGAACCCCTAACCGCTCGGTTCGTAGCCGAGTACTCTATCCAATTGAGCTACGGGCGCTTTGTTTTGATGTGGCGTATTATAGAGTGAAATCCTGGAGAGTCAACTCTAATTTTAGATTTTTGTTTCAGTCAAACCACAACAACTGAAAATGGCGGAGACGGAGGGATTCGAACCCTCGATGGAGCTACAAACCCCATACTCCCTTAGCAGGGGAGCGCCTTCAGCCTCTCGGCCACGTCTCCGAATTCAGGCGCGTATAATACCGTTTATAAGGGAGGTTGTAAACCAATTAGGGGAATTTTATGCGTTTTTTTTACCCCTGATATTCGATTTAGATTTGAAGTGTTTGTAAATGAAATCCGCGAATGATTTTGCAACTCTGGGATTTAACAGCACTTTTTAGTCGCTGTACTCAGCGAAGTTGCATTTAAGATCTCCTCAGCCCCACCATCTGCCAGAAGCTCTTCACGATGAATATTGACTTCTTGCGGTGCTTGAATTCCGACACGCACTTGCCCCCCCTTAACGGCAAGAACGGTTAATTTGATATTGTCGCCAATCAACAGCGACTCTCCTTCCTTGCGTGTTAGCACCAACATAACAATTCTTCCTTAACCTGTTAAATTAAGTGTAAGCCTTTGTCGTCTTTCAGATAATTGAGAATTTTTATTCTGTTTTATAAGTATTATCTAATATTTATTAACCCACTATTATTAATTCCTACCAGATATAAAAAAACCCGCTTAGCGGGCTTTTTATAAAGAACAACACGATTTTTATTTAATCAACACCAGGCCGCCACCACTGTCGGCCACATAAACCCGACCATTAATCACGGTGACATCCAATGCAGAACCCACCGTATTCATATGTTGACTCAATATAGGGTTGGCTAGAGTGGTCCAATCGACCTTAATCACGCCCGCATCCCCATAAGCGATATAAACCCAGTTTTTACCGCCCACTTCAACAATTTCCATACCGGCCGCTCCGCCATCTAACTCAGCTAAATCAGCACTGCCAAATAGTGTTGGATCTTGCAGTTTGAAACGGGCAACCGCATCAGGGCGTTGATCATCACCACCATGGGCCCATATTTTGGTTGGATCCGTCCCTTCCGCTAAGGGTTCGATCAGATCGCTGATTCGGTAGGCCACCACGCCAAAACTGTCGTAGGTAAAGATGGCATGATCATCAACCAGTTTAACGACAACGCTCTTACCGTCTGCTTTACCAACATGGTCGTCTTCCATTTTTTTAGGTTCAAACACTTTGACCAGGGCCATGTTATTCACGTCAGTAATATCTACCACACCGACACCGTTACTGCCGGCAGCAACGAAAGCGTAGGATTTACCTGTCGTATCATCATCCCAAAGTGCCACACTGGAAGCTCGACCCAAATCCGGCTGAGAATCGGTTTCACCGCCAATGTTACTCACGACAAAACCACTGGTTGGATCACTCGGGTCTTTACTGAGATCGTAAACAGTCAAGCCATTACTGCCGTCGGCCGTAAAGGCCAGACTGCCTTTCAACGCCACGCCATAAGTATGATCTTGCATGTGAAGATAATCGACCACATTTCCGGAATCGGTATTGTGTTCAAAAATATCGGACGCCGTCGGATAAAGCAGGACAGGCGTACCTACCTCTCCCTCTTCCGGTACGGTTACCCGACGTAAACCACGGCTTTGCGACATCACCAGCGCGGCTTGATTTTCTACATCCAGCACCACATCGTATGCATGAGGCGTTGGTTCAATCGTCTCTGCCCCCAGTGTTTCGGAATATTCGCTTTGCAAGGTATTGGCTACAACATGCACATCATCCGTGGCATTACACTCTTCGTCCGCGATCTTCCACACAGTCATACCATGGGGTCCGTCCGCCAGAAAGAGTAGATTCCCGTAAGAGGTTACCCCCTCCGAATGACCGATGTTAATTTCTGCCGTAGCACTGCCATCGACGGCTGCGCCAACTTCATCCGTCGTTGCAAAATGCACCGGTACCTCGAATTTAGGATCGGCACCCAGATTGATATCAATAAAGTTCAATCCGCCACCGCCCGCGGTCAGCGTGACATCCACAGAACCTGAAGCCGAAGAGTCAAAAGTTGATGTCAATGCAAAACGATTACCGTGTCCGCTCACTTCTCCCGTCGCAAGCAGAATAGGTGTTTCATAAATAAAACTCGGTATCTCTTCTTCACCGTCTGGAATCGGCGTCATATCATAAGAGGTAACAAACTCGTAGTCTGGCCAGTGATCACCTAATGTTCCCCCTGCTTCATCGTTATTATAAGGGGCAGCAGAACCATGCCACTGGCTAGGATCATCGGCATTACCAATCGCCATCAAACCCGCGAAATGATCCGAGAAATACACATGATTGTTTACCGTATCCAATTTAACATCGACAATACCCGCTTCTTTGAGCATCCCCACACCAAAATACGGATAGAGACTTTGGGCTTCTTCACCGGTCACATCATCCGGTCCGTGAGCTGGAACGGCAGGTACGTAGCCTAAATAACTTCCCTCCATAAATGGCTTGGCATCATCCAAGTTTGCATCACACACTTCATTACGTGCCCCAGCGTTTTGATAACCGGTAACATCCACTGCCACCATACCGGCTAAACCATAGGCAACATAGGCAATAGTTTTTTCGGATCCTGTACCGGCATTAAAGGTATTGACGGTCACATCACGCGCGTCGTAGTAGTATTTTCCATATCGATCAAAATCAGCCCATGGCGTGGGCGCCTCTACATCACCATGCCAAACCTGTTGAATCTCAAAATTCGCCTGCATGTAGTTAGGCATTCCGGTACACGCATCCAGATAATCGGCACCTTGAACAGCGGTAGCGACATTCAGATCAATAAACCAGTCCTCTCCTCCGTTCGTTTCACTTGCATCCGTGTAAAGGTTGTATTGTCCCACTTTTTGCAGTGTCTGCGGATCATATACCCCTAACCCCAGAAAACCTTGGGCAACAAACAATTTTTGATCTGCCCCAGAACCATAAAGTGTCAGCCCTTTAGGGCCTCCCCACGGGTTCTCACCTGCATACTGCAATGTATATGCTTCAGAATCAATTTTCAGTGTTCCATCTAGTTCACGGCCCAACTCGGTATCAAATAGATTCGCCAAATCCGTTTTATGCAATCCGTAACCTTCATCTCCGATTAATAGTTGCAGCGGCGTGTTCTCGTCACCGTCATCGTAAACCGCTACAGAAGTAATCGGTGCACGGCTACTGGAGATGGTGTTGGTCTCCTCATCATCGCCGATTATATCGCCGCCACCTTCGGTCCAAATCAAACCGGTTTGTTCGTAATTGACCTTCACACTGGCTACGACAGACATGTTCATAGGATCACTCACATCAACAGCCGCAATCCCTTCATCCCCCATGGCAAGAATAGCGTACTGAGTTCCATTGAAATCCACCAAGGCGATGTCTCGGATAAATCCACCAAGCTCAACGGAATACTCACTGCTTTTAAGATTTCCCACAACCGTTGATCGCAGCTCATTGGCCAAGTTATAAATGGCCCATTGCGTGCCATCTTTATCGGTGATTTCAATGGAGGAAATGGCGCCCCCAATCCGTTCTTGGGTGGTTAAAAAGGCTTCTTGGGGAACATTACACACTTCAACGTCACCATTGCCACCACTGCTACAGCCACCCACGGCTGCGGCTATCAGAAAAACCATACTGGCTTTGCATAAAACAGCATGGGATTGTCTAAAACGTAAGAACTCTTGCATGGCAACCCTCCTGGTACCGAATATTCCCTAAAAAACATAGGATTATTTCCATTAAAACACCGGAGAGGAGGCGTTAAAAATTCAAAGTTCTTATCTTGGCCAGATAAATTCTATAATAAGCAAACAAACGTATAGGCTTAATAATAAAAAACACGCTCCTAAAAACAAAAAAGCCCGGATAAACCGGGCTTAAAAACTGAACAGGCCTGTTGGGATTATTTATCCAGCTCAAACGCCTCATGAAGCGATTGTACAGCCAGTTCCAATTTAGATTCATCAATCACCACTGAAATCTTAATTTCCGTCGTACCGATCATTTGAATATTGATGTCGTTGTCCGCCAGTGTCTTGAACATACGGCTGGCAATGCCTGAGTGCGATTTCATTCCGACACCGACCATTGAAATCTTAACAATGGTGTCATCCGACAACACTTCACGCGCGCCCAGTTTATTCGCAGTGCTTTGCAGAATCTCCAAAGCTGGCGCCAAATCGCCGCGTGCTACGGTAAAGGTGAAATCAGTCGTACCGTCTACGCCTTGGTTTTGGATGATCATATCGATTTCGATATTCGCATCCGAAATTGGCCCAAGAATTTGATAAGCCACACCTGGCTTGTCTGGCACACCTAAAATCATTAATTTCGCTTCGTCGCGACTGAACGCGATACCCGAGATCAGCGGTTTTTCCATTTCAATGTCCTTAAACTTCTCTTCTGAAATGATTAAAGTACCGCCGCCCTCTTGCATTGAAGACAGTACGCGCAACGGCACGTTGTATTTGCTGGCAAACTCGACCGAACGAATCTGTAGAACCTTGGCCCCTAAACTGGCCATTTCTAACATTTCGTCAAAGGTAATGTGATCCAGACGCTTGGCTTCCGGCACAACACGCGGGTCGGTGGTATACACCCCGTCCACATCGGTGTAAATCTGACACTCATCCGCATTTAAGGCGGCGGCAAGGGCTACTGCGGTAGTATCCGAGCCACCGCGCCCCAAAGTGGTAATATCGCCATCCGGTGTAACGCCTTGGAAACCGGCAACGACGACGACTTTGCCCTCATTGAGCTGGCCAAAGATTTTTTCCGAATCAATATCTTCAATACGTGCTTTGCTATGCACGGCATCGGTTTTAATCGGTACCTGCCACCCCGTATAAGACACTGCAGGATACCCTTTTTCTTGCAACGCCATGCTCAGCAATGCAATTGTCACCTGCTCTCCCGTGGTCAACAAAACATCCATTTCGCGCTTAGAGGGACGCGCTTGAATTTCATGCGCCAGCGCCGTCAGACGGTTGGTTTCTCCGCTCATTGCAGAAACGGCCACCACCACCTGATGCCCTTCATCGACAAACTTAGCGACCTTATTCGCTACGTTTTGGATACGCTCGATATTTCCTACCGAGGTACCACCATATTTTTGAACAATCAGTGCCATTGCTTCTATTTTCTTCTTATTTAGACTCTACCCAGGCCGAAACCGAGGCGAGCGCTTCGTCTAGCTTACTTGGGTCTTTTCCGCCGGCTTGCGCCATATCTGGACGGCCGCCCCCTTTACCACCAACCTGTTGTGCGACATGGTTGACCAATTCCCCTGCTTTAAAGCGATCGGTTGCAGACTTGCTGACACCGGCCACCAACATCACTTTTTCACCCTCTGTCGCAGCCAGAAGGATCACCGCAGGTTCCAATTTATCTTTCAGTTTATCCAAGGTATCACGCAGCGTATTGTTGTCGGCGCCTTCCATCTTGGCCGCCAACACTTTCACCCCATTGATCTCTTGCGCTTGACCAGCCAAATCGGCGCCTTGCGAAGCCGCCATCTTGGACTGAATTTGCTTCAATTCTTTTTCCAGCGCCTTATAATCGGCCATCACCTGCTCGACCTTGTCGGCCACTTGGTTTTTATCCGACTTCACCGTTTGAGCAATCTGCTCCAATCGCGCTTCATCCTCATAGATCATCGCCCAGGCTTTTTCACCGGTCGCCGCTTCAATACGACGTACACCGGAGGCAATACCGCTTTCGGAGACAATGCGGAACGGCCCGATTTCACCGACCGAGTTAACATGGGTTCCACCGCATAACTCGACTGAGAAATCCCCCATATCGACGACGCGTACCACATCACCATACTTCTCACCAAACAGCGCCATCGCGCCTTTCGCCTTGGCCGATTCTATATCCATCTCGCTGGTGCTAACCGCTTCATTCAACATGATTTGACGGTTAACCAACTGCTCAATTTCACGCAGTTGTGCCGCGGTAATCGGCTCAAAATGAGAGAAGTCAAAACGCAGACGCTCCGGACTGACCAAAGAGCCTTTCTGCTGAACATGGGTTCCCAGAACCGTACGCAAGGCGGCGTGCAACAGATGCGTGGCCGAGTGATTCTTTTCACTGGCACGGCGGTGCGCGATATTGATCTTGGCATGAATTGTCTGTCCAACGGCGATCGTCCCCGCGGTGACCTTCCCTTTGTGCAGGAACAGCTTGCCCTGCTTGTGAGTGTCATCGACATGGAAACTGTGCATGCCTTCGGTCAGGCTGCCGCTGTCACCCACTTGCCCACCGGACTCTGCATAAAACGGGGTTTGATCCAGAATCACAATGGCTTCACTCCCTTCTGCGGCACTCTCAACCGACTGCCCCTCCACAAAAATGGCGAGGATGTCACAATCCGCTTCATCTTGAGTGTAGCCTAAGAAAATCGTTTCACCTTCAAAATCCACACGCTCCTGAGCACCACCGGCAAAGCTGCTCGCAGAACGGGCACGTTCACGCTGAGCTTCCATCGCACGCTCGAAGCCGACCTCATCCACCGTCAACCCCTTTTCACGCGCTACATCCGCGGTCAAGTCCACTGGAAAACCGTAGGTGTCATACAGCTTGAAGGCCATATCACCTTCAATCACCGTGCCTTGCATTGTGGCGATATACTCTTCCAAGAGCTTCATGCCGTTTTCCAAGGTTTCGGCAAAACGCTCTTCTTCCAGTTTCAGTACGCGCTCAACATTGGTTTGTTCTTTGGCCAATTCCGGATAGGCCTCACCCATCTGCTCAACCAGCGTCCCCACCAGCTTATGAAAAAACGCCTGATTTTGCCCCAGCTTGTAACCGTGACGAATCGCACGACGAATGATCCGGCGCAACACATAGCCGCGCCCTTCATTCGAAGGCATCACGCCGTCGGTAATGATGAAAGCACACGAACGAATATGATCGGAAATCACGCGCAACGAACTGTTGGTGAGATCTTTCTCACCGGTCAATTCAGACGCTTTTTTGACCAATGCCTGGAACAGGTCGATATCGTAATTGTTGTGCACACCCTGCATGACGGCGGCTAAACGTTCCAAGCCCATCCCCGTATCAACGGATGGCTTCGGTAACGGCGTCAAGGTACCGTCAGCGGCACGGTCAAACTGCATAAACACCAAGTTCCAGATTTCGATGTAACGGTCGCCGTCTTCATCCGGTGAACCTGGAGGACCTCCGGCCACATCCGGGCCGTGATCGTAGAAAATTTCCGAGCAAGGCCCGCACGGCCCGGTATCTCCCATTGACCAGAAGTTGTCTTTCGCTCCACAACGTGAAAAACGCTCTGCGGAAACCCCCATCTCTTTCAACCAGATATCTTCGGCTTCCTGATCCTCTTCAAACACCGTCACCCAAAGCTTTTCTTCTGGCAGTTTCAACTCTTGAGTCAAAAACTCCCAGGCGAACTTAATGGCTTCACGCTTAAAGTAGTCACCGAAACTGAAGTTCCCCAACATTTCGAAGAAAGTATGGTGACGCGCAGTATACCCCACGTTCTCCAAGTCATTGTGTTTACCGCCGGCACGAATACAACGTTGTACCGTCGTCGCACGATTGTAATCACGCTGTTCCTGTCCAAGGAAGGTTTCCTTAAACTGCACCATTCCCGCATTGGTAAACAGCAGGGTTGGATCATTGGCCGGCACCACGGGACTGGAATGAATTGCCGTGTGGTTCTGCTTAACAAAAAAGTCTATAAAAGCCTTTCTGAGTTCTGCACTGGTCATAGGGTTTAAACCTTAAAGTCAAAAAATAAAATTCAATTTTTTCTAAAGCCGCTTGTGCTGCGACAAGGCGCCCAAATGCGCCAGCCACATCACCTAAATTCTTTGCATTTAAAACCACAGAAGGCGTGATCACCTGTCACGCCTTCTGTGTAGCCACCGCCTGTTAAGTGAAGCTGCGTTCACCTCGACGGCGTTAACGGAACACTTTCCAGATCCACTCCGCCGGAAATCCACGGCTCTGCATAAAACGCATCCGTTTTGCCTGTTCATTTCGACTGGCCGGTTTGTGCGCATCACCGTATTTTTTTTCCAAAACTTCACGCATCATTTCTAACCAATCATTAACGTCTAAATCCAGTGCTGCATCAATCGCAACGGAATCTGAACAGGCCTGCTGCAATTTCTGACGGATTTTCAGTGGACCATGCCCTTTCAAACGGTAACTGTATACTGCTTGTTCCACATAACGTTCATCGCTTTGCCAGCGGTTCTCTTGGCATTTTGCAATGACCTCATCCACCAGCTGCGCCACCAGTCCGACAGGTTCCCCAGTCAGCGCCAACAAGGCTTCAGTTTCCGGAAACTTCTGCAACAGTTTGCGCTTAAGTTCTTTGGCACCATGTTCACGAGTCGCCAACAATGCCACCGCTTTAGATTCAATCTGCTGCGCCAGCGCAGCGATTTCATCATCCGCATCCGCCAGTGGATTGGTGTCATCATCCAGCGTCTCGACATGATGACTTTGGCCACGCGCTATCGAATCAGACTCGTCCCAGGTTCCCAGCTCTTTTAAAAACGTTTCTGCGCTTTTCAAACTGCTGCCACCCTAGTAATTAGCGTGTGGTGAGCTTACTGCACTCCCACACACGAGACATCGGTAAGCTAATCGCTTCTTATTCTGCCGCTTGCATTGCTTCTTCGGCTTCTGCCTGAGGCTTGCGTGCCGGCATCAGACGCTCTTTAATTTGCGCCATCAGCTCTTCGGCCACCTCCTGATTATCAATCAGGTATTGACGGACGTTGTCCTTCCCTTGACCGATTTTCTGATCGTTGTAGCTGTACCAAGAACCGGATTTCTCAATCAGTTTCTCTTTCACACCCAGATCAATGATTTCACCTTCGCGTGAAATGCCGTGACCATAAAGAATATCGAATTCAACCTGCTTGAACGGAGGCGAAACCTTGTTTTTCACCACCTTAACGCGCGTTTCATTCCCTAAAATCTCGTCACCTTTCTTGATCGAACCAATACGTCGGATGTCCAAACGGACCGACGCATAGAACTTCAACGCGTTCCCACCCGTGGTGGTTTCAGGACTTCCGAACATGACACCGATCTTCATACGGATCTGGTTGATAAAAATCACCAAGGTATTGGTACGCTTGATATTGGCGGTCAACTTACGCAACGCTTGCGACATCAAACGCGCTTGCAACCCCATGTGCGAATCCCCCATATCCCCTTCAATTTCCGCTTTCGGGGTCAGGGCGGCCACCGAATCGACCACCACAATGTCTACCGCACCAGAACGTACCAATGCATCGGTAATTTCCAATGCTTGCTCGCCGGTATCCGGCTGAGAAACCAATAGATTATCAATATCCACTCCCAGCTTCTCAGCATAGACCGGATCCAGAGCATGTTCGGCATCCACAAACGCCGCTGTCCCACCCATCTTTTGCGCTTCGGCAATGGCATGCAGAGTCAGAGTCGTTTTACCGGAAGATTCCGGCCCGTAGATTTCAACAATACGACCTTTTGGAAAACCGCCTATTCCAAGCGCCATATCCAATCCCAAAGAACCCGTGGAGATCGCTTCAATATCACGCGCTACGCCATTATCGCCCATTCGCATAATAGAGCCTTTACCAAACTGTTTTTCAATTTGGCCTAACGCAGCGGCCAGCGCTTTTTGCTTATTCTCATCCATTGTAAGGTCCTTTGATGTCCTGTAATTGGCACTTGGGGGGTTGCAAATCCATCTTTCACAAACGGAGTGATCTTGGACAAACCAAGCCCCCTAAAACGAGGGAAAATTTTACATAATCCCTGCCTCAGCAAGAGGCAAAATTGTGTAGAAAATCCGTTGCTTAATAAGCGCGGAATTATCCCATACTTTAAAACTAAATCCTAGTAGGGTCACACAACAGAATAACCTTATTTTTACGGCAACAGACTCGTCGACACGACGTGTTTACCCAGTTGGAATTCAACCTCTCCCTAAACAAAAACGGAGCATCCTGACAGGCCTGCTCCGTTTAAGCTGCTTAAATAATGTAGAGAACGTTTCAGAATTCGGCAAAGACCACTGCCGTCCGTAACCCAGAGGCTTTTATTCCGCCGCTCCCTGCAGCAATTTCATCACTCCCATTAACGCGGCTTCGGTAGTCTGTTCACGCACCGCCAAGCGATCACCGGAAAACAAAAACTTTTGCGTTTCTACCCGGTCATGGCCCTGCATCGCCCAGGCAATCCATACGGTTCCTACCGGCTTGTCCGGCGTACCGCCTCCCGGCCCTGCGATACCGCTGCAAGCGACGCTGACACGGGCATGAGATTGCTGCAGTGCGGCGACCGCCATCTCTACAACGCACTCCTGACTGATCGCGCCTTTTTTCTGAATGGTCGTTTCACTGACGCCGAGCATCTCTTTTTTGGACTCGTAGCTGTAAGTGATATAGGCACGATCAAACCAGGCGGTACTGCCCGCAATCGACGTCAACGCTTCGGCAATCATGCCTCCGGTACAAGACTCGGCCGTCACAATCATCGCCTGCTTTTCCACCAGTGCTTTCCCCACTTCTGCTACCAGCGTCTCAAACCCCATTCCCATCACTCCGTTTTAATGATTTCATTCCAACTGTGTTTGCATTCTTCATAATTTAAACATTCTGAGCAGGCCTGTTCCGAACCGTGAATCTGCCCGACCGTTTCAATTTACGTTTATTGCGAAACGATGCAATATCGCCTAGCATACCCTTTTTTAGTTTTGAATCAACTTCACCCGATACAACAACCAGCAAAATGACCGAAAAACAGACCAAACACACCCCCATGATGCAGCAATATCTGGCGATCAAAGCCGAGCATCCCGATCATCTGCTCTTCTACCGCATGGGGGATTTTTATGAGCTGTTTTACGACGATGCCAAGAAAGCGGCTGACCTGCTCGACATCACCCTGACAGCACGCGGCAAATCCGGCGGTCAGCCGATTCCGATGGCGGGCATCCCCCACCACTCTGCCGACGGCTATCTTGCCAAGCTGGTCAAGCTCGGCAAATCGGTGGCGATTTGCGAACAGATCGGCGACCCCAACACCAGTAAAGGACCGGTCGAACGTAAGGTGGTGCGCATCATCACACCCGGCACCCTGGTGGAAGAATCGCTTCTGGAAGACCACCAGGAAAACCTGCTGGTTTCTATTACCCTGCATAACGATCACTTCGGCTTGGCCGCTCTGGATGTCGCCAGCGGACGCTTCGAAGCAACCGAACTGGAAAACGCCACCCAAGTCGGTGCCGAAATCGAACGCTTAAAGCCTTCCGAACTGCTGCTGCCGGACGACGATCTGCTGATGCAGGCTTTGCCAGAAAGCGTGCTCAGTCGCAGCGGCCGGGTACGCTATCCCGGCTGGCACTTTGAAGTCCAAAGTGCCCGCAAACGGCTGTGCGACCATTTCGGCACTCAGGATCTGGTCGCCTTCGGCTGCGAACAGAAACCCGCGGTGATTGAGGCGGCCGGCGGCATTCTGCACTATGCGCGCAGCATGCTGCAAAACGCCCTGGAACACATTCAGAGCCTGCACACTTATCAAACCGACGAAAGCCTGGTGCTGGACGCCATCAGCCGCCGCAATCTGGAGATCGACACCAATTTAAGCGGTGGCCAGAATAATACCCTGGCGGCGATTCTCGACCATGCCGCGACCGCCATGGGCAGCCGTCTGCTGAAACGCTGGCTGAATCAGCCGCTGCGCAACCGCGATAAAATCAATGCGCGTCTGGATGCGGTGGAAGAGATCATTGCCCTGCAAAATGACGAACTGTTACGCCAGTCGCTGAAACAGATCGGCGACATGGAACGCATTCTCAGCCGGGTTGCCCTCTATTCGGCGCGTCCGCGCGACCTGTTGCAACTGGGGCGCGCCCTGAACACCTTGCCCGAACTGCATACCTTGCTGGAAAACCATCAGGTTCAAAAACTGCAAACCTTGGCGCAACAGATCAACCGCTATCCGGAACTGGCCGAGGAACTCGACCGCGCCATCATCGACAATCCGCCGGTATTGATCCGCGACGGTGGCGTCATTGCCGAAGGCTACGATGCCGAACTCGATGAACTGCGCAACCTCAAGCATGAAGCGGGCGATTACCTGCTGCAACTGGAACAGCGCGAACGCGAACGCACCGGCATTCAAACCCTCAAAGTCGGCTATAACCGGGTACACGGTTATTACATCGAAATCAGCAAAATTCATTCGGACGAAATCCCGGCCGATTATGTGCGCCGCCAAACCTTGAAGGCACAGGAACGCTACATCATTCCCGAGCTGAAAACCTTTGAAGATAAGATCCTCAGCGCAGGTGAAAAAGCCCTGGCACGGGAAAAATGGCTCTACCAGCAGCTGTTGGAAACCCTTAACCAGTCGCTGCACCCGCTGCAAAAAACCGCTCAGGCGCTGGCGGAACTGGATGTGCTGACCAATCTGGCCACCCAGGCGATGGCCCTCAATCTAACGCGTCCCGTGCTCAGCGAAGAGCCCGGCATGCGTATTTCCCAAGGCCGCCACTTGACGGTCGAAGCGCTCTCCAGCGACCCCTTTATCCCCAATGACACCGAATTTAACGAACGGCGCCAACTGCAGATCATTACCGGACCGAATATGGGCGGTAAATCCACCTATATGCGCCAGACCGCATTGATTGCCCTGCTCGCCTATATGGGCAGCTTCGTCCCGGCAGATAGCGCGACCCTCGGCCCGATTGACCGCATTTTTACCCGAATCGGTGCGTCCGACGACCTGACTTCCGGGCGTTCGACCTTTATGGTTGAGATGACCGAAACCGCCAATATTCTCCACCATGCCAGCGAACAATCGTTGATTTTAATGGATGAAGTCGGCCGCGGCACCTCCACTTTTGACGGTCTGGCGCTGGCTTGGGCGATTGCCGAACAGATGGCCGCGCACATTAAAGGCTACTGCCTGTTTGCCACCCACTATTTTGAGCTCACCGCCTTGGCGGAGCAATTTAACAATACCGTCAATGTCCATCTGGATGCGATGGAACACGATGACAAGATCGTCTTTCTGCACCAGGTTCAGGAAGGCCCGGCGTCACAGAGTTACGGTTTGCAGGTGGCGGCTTTGGCAGGCGTACCGCAAGCGGTCATTCAGCGCGCCAAGGAACATTTGATTGAACTGGAAAATCAAAGCCTGCAAACCGCTTCTCAAGACAGGCTCAACCGGCCTGTTCAAAATAAAGCCAGCAACGCAACCGCCGCAGTGCAGTTTGATCTGTTTGGCAGTGGTGAGCCGGATCCGAAATTGCTGGCCCTAAAGGAGGCGGTCGAAGCACTAAAACCGGACGAGACCACTCCGAAACAGGCTTTGGAGACACTCTACGCCCTCAAGCAACTGCTTGACGCACCGAAATAGGTGCCTGTTAAGCATCAACAAGGCATAAATTGCAAACACCTTGTCATCAAAGCCACCTAAAATAGAGCAAAAAAATACCAACACATTCCATAAAAACCATACGAGGATACCCAAATGGAACTGAAAAACAGCGCACAAACCTTCGGCGTGGTCAGCCGGGCTAACCACTGGCTTTCCGCCTTTTTGTTTATCGGTCTGATTGCCCTGGGCATCTACATGCACGAACTGCCGCGCAGCCCGGAAAAGTTTGAACTTTACGATCTGCACAAGTCATTGGGGATCGGCCTGTTGATGCTGATGATTCTGCGTCTGGTATGGCTCAAAGTCAGCCCGAACCCGGAACAGCTTTCCCATAACAAATTCGAACACATTTTGGCGCACAGCGTGAAAGGCATTCTCTATCTGGCAATGCTGGTTATGCCGATCTCCGGTTGGATCATGTCCAACTCCGGCGGTCATGAAGTGGCGTTCTTCGATCTATTTGTGCTGCCAACCCTGGTCGGTGAGAACGACACCGTTCACGAGATCGCCGAAGGCATTCACGGCACGGTCGGGCCGCTGATGATTGTGGTCATTCTGCTGCATGTCGCCGGCGCGCTGAAACACCACTTTATCTATAAAGACAACACGCTGAAGCGCATGCTCGGCAAAAAATAACAACACAAAATATTACATTAGCAATACGATGAATTTTGATTTAACCCAAACTCTGTGTTTCGGCATCGCCGGCAACTTCGCCCACCACTTGGAGCAAGCCGGTGAAAACGCCGATTTTGTCCATGTCACCACCGAAGCCGAAAACGCCCCCAAAGGCTTGTTTCCCTACTATGTGCCCGGTTCGGATCGCTTTGTCGGCACCTATCCGCTGTCGCACTCGCACATCCGTTATCCGCAAAATATGGAACGCAACGCCCATCTGCATCTCGAAGCGGAAGTGTGCGTGCTGTTCGATGTGACCTACCATGATCAGAAAGTCGTCGACCTGACGCCCAAAGCCTTTGCGGCGTTCAACGACTGCTCGATCCGCAAAGAAGGCGCGAAGAAAATCAGCGAAAAGAAAAACTGGGGGCCCAGCAGTAAAGGGGTCTCCGCCAGTTTTCTGCCGCTCACTCAGTTTGAACGCGGCGGTGAGATGGATCCGTTCCACATCGCCTCGTTTGTCAAGCGCGACGGACAGCTGCATGCCTATGGCGAAGACAGCCCGGTGCTGACTTACAACTATTTCTACACCCAGCTGAAAAATTGGATTCTGCACCAGCTCAACCACCAGGCGGATTTCGGTCCATTGGAAGACCTGGCGGCGATTATTCAACAGGCCGGCTGTCCGCAGCAGTTTATGATCAGTCTCGGCGCCACCAGCTATACCGCGTTTGGCGAAAGCGTCTTCCTACAGCCGGGGGATTCTCTTTCAGTGTATGTGTATGATGCCAGTCAGAACGCCCTGCAAGACATCGAAGCACACGCCAATGGCGCAGAGATTGCCTTGAAAAACGCCTCTGTATTGCAACAGCATGTCATTTAAGGTGTTCAAACGCATAAAGGCAGACGGACAATGACCGATTCCGCATCTCAAATTGAACAGGCCTGCCGAAACTGGCTGGAACAGGTGGTGATCGGTCTTAACCTGTGCCCGTTTGCTTCCAAACCCTATCTGGACAATCAGGTGCGTATCGTCGTCAGCGACTGTGAAGACGAAACCTGTCTGCTCGAACAGCTGCAAACCGAGTTGACGTGGCTCGCCGATCATGCTCCCAAGGAGATCGAGACCACCTTGATCGCGCTACCGTATATGCTCGGCGACTTTTACGACTACAACGATTTTCTGGATTTGGCGGAAGGCCTGCTGGAAACTCAGGGCTGGAGCGGTCATTTTCAGCTCGCCAGCTTTCACCCCCATTACCAGTTTGCCGGTACCCAACCCGATGACTGTGAAAACCTCACCAATCGGGCCCCCTACCCCATTCTACACCTGATCCGCGAAGCCAGCCTGGAACAGGTGCTGCAACACTATCCCAACCCCGAACAGATTCCGGAGCGCAATATCGAAACCGTCTGCGGTTTAGCCGACACCCAACTGCGCGCACTGTTCCCCTATCTTTTCAGATAACACCGTTAATCGATTTTCATACAATCTTAAGTTTGCATCTTTATCTTCCGTTTCCGGTTGGTTTATAGTGTCCATACAGCCTGGATTTCAAAAGGCTTATTTGTCAATGGCTCACCCCTTATTTTCCGAGCGAGGCGACTATGAAATGGTTCCAGCAAAGCGTTGAGCGCATTGCCGAACGTTTGAAAACCGATATGCAAACCGGCCTGTCCAGCGCCCAAGCCGCTGAGAAGCAGACGCATTTCGGTGCCAACAAGCTGGTGCAAACGCAACAGGCCTCCCCCTTCAAAATTCTGCTTAATCAGCTCAAAAACCCGTTGCTGGTGATTCTTTCCATCGGCGTGCTGCTTTCCCTGTACAGTCAGCATATCAGCGATGCCATTGCCATCGGCGTGATCATCTTGATCAACGCCACCATCAGTTTTGTGCAGGAATATCGGGCACAAAAATCGATTGACGCCCTGCGCAAGATGGCGGCACCGCAAACAACGGTCATGCGTGATCACCAATGGCAAACCCTCGCGGCAGCGGAACTGGTACCGGGGGATATTGTCAAACTGGCCCACGGCGCCACCGTGCCGGCCGATGTACGCCTGTTTGAGAGCCATCAACTGCAAGTGGATGAATCCGCCTTGACTGGCGAATCGGAACCGGTGCATAAACATTGCGATGCGATCACAGAGGAGAGCACCGCATTGTGCGACCAGCGCAACATGGCGTTTATGAGCACACATGTGGTGCATGGTCATGCGTTGGCGATTGTTTGCGACACCGGCATGCACACCGAAGTGGGAAAAATCGCCCACCTGATGCAAACGGCCGACACCCAGCTGACCCCCCTGCAACAACGGGTACATAAGCTCTCCAAAGTGCTGATTGCCGCTGCACTCGTGGTGGTCACCATTGTCATGGCCACCGGCCTGCTCGGCGGCATGAATACAGAGGACATCGTCGCCACCGGCATCTCTTTGGCGGTGGCCGCCATTCCCGAGGGAATGATGACGATCCTCACCATCGTGCTCACTCTTGGCGCCAAACAGATGATGCACAACCAGGGCCTGGTCAGACAACTCGCTTCGGTGGAAACCTTAGGATCCACTTCGGTGATCTGTACCGATAAAACCGGCACCCTGACGCAAAACAAAATGCAGGTGACTCAGTTCTGGGTAGCGGGCGAGTACTACCATGCGGAAGGTTCCGGCTATGAAGCGCACGGCCAGATCCGCGACGCCGAGGGCCAGCCGGTGACCGCGCAAAGCGGCCTGCATCTGGATCACTTTTTTACTATTTCCGCTTTGTGTAACGATGCCCAATTGATTCACCACACAGATCGCACCGCTCTGCATGGCTTGCCCACCGATGGCGCCCTGCTTTCACTCGCGGAAAAATCCGGCTTGTCGCTGGACAATCCGAATGAGGATTTAAAACTGATCAAACGCTTTCCGTTTGACTCCAAACGCAAAATGATGAGCGTGATTATGCGTGATCGCAAAGGCGATCACTGGCTGTTTTGCAAAGGCGCGCCGGATGTGGTCATGCATCATTCCGAAGCTTTGCAGCTGCAAAATCATCTGGGCGATCTCCCCAGTGACAACCAAATTATCGCTGATGTGGTGGAACAGTTTGCCCATCAAGCCCTACGCACCCTGGCGATCGCCTATCGCAAACTGCAGCCGGACGAGATTCATCAGCCGCATGACGAATTGGAGAATAACCTGATTTTTATCGGCATTCACGGCATTATGGACCCACCGCGTCCCGAAGCGACACAAGCGATTGCCGAGTGCCACTCAGCCGGGATTCGCGTGATCATGATCACCGGAGACCACGCCGCCACTGCTCTGGCGATTGCTAAGCAGATGAACATTGTCGATGAAACACTGGATTCGCAAACGCAATCCGAGGTCATTCTCACCGGCCATGATCTGAATACCCTCTCCGATGAAGAATTAAGACAAAAAGTACACCATATTCATGTATTTGCCCGCGTCACCCCCGAGCACAAACTGCGTATTGTCCAAGCGTTGCAAGCCAATGGCGAGGTTGTAGCCATGACCGGCGACGGCGTCAACGACGCCCCGGCCTTGCGAACCGCAGACATGGGCGTGGCCATGGGCATCACCGGCACCGATGTCGCCAAGGAATCCGCCGACCTGATCCTGTTGGACGATAACTTCGCCACCATAGTCCATTCGGTGCGTGAAGGACGGCGTATTTACGACAATATCCGCAAGTTTATCCGTCAAGACTTGACCACCAACGTCAGCGAAGTCTCCGCGATTCTGTTTGCCTTTATTTTGCTGATTGAAGACCCGTTACTGACTTTAGCCCCCATGATGATCCTGTGGATCAACCTGGTCAGCGACGGTCTGCCCTCTTTGGCATTGGGAATGGACGGCGAAGAGCATGACGTCATGCAACGTCCGCCGAGAAATCGTGAAGAGCATTTTTTCTCCGGCGGCATAAGCCAAAAAATCCTGATTCGCGGTCTGGTGATGGGAGCGGTCACCTACCTCATGTTCCAATATGCGATGAATCACGGTTACAGCCAGGCCTATGCGCAAACCCTGGCTTTTATGACGTTGATTTTCGGCCAGTTGGTGCTGATTTTCGACAGCCGCACCTTCAGCAGCCTCTATCGACGCAATCCGTTCGGCAATCTCTGGGTGGTTGGTGCCGTGCTCATCGCCGCCAGCTTGTCGCTGCTAATGGTCTATCTGCCGCTCGGCAACCTGGCCTTAGGCACCGCTCCGCTAGAACCGATTCATCTGGCCATGATTCTGTTTATCGCCGCCCTGCCGACTTTTGTACTCTCCGCCATTAAAGAAATGTTTAAGCTCAAATGGCTATAACTGTTTTGCATTTAGGCCTCTAAAAACGGAACAGGCCTGTTCCGTTTACCAGCAACAAAATGAAACAAGATTCACTTTCTGTCCTGTAAAAACGGGAATTGTTGACGCACCTGTTTGACTTTTTCTGTATCCACTGTGAACAAGCCGTATTGCTCGACTTCCGGCCAATGCGCCAGCACGTCACCGAGCGGATCCACCACCATGGAGCCGCCCGCATAATGCAAACCGTTCGCGTCCGTTCCGGTGCGATTGACTCCAACCACAAAACACTGGTTTTCAATGGCCCGCGCCTGCAATAGGATTTCCCAGTGGCGCTGGCGGCTACTCGGCCAGTTGGCAATGACAAACACCATTTCCGTTTGCGGCATCACCTTGCGGAACAGTTCGGGAAAACGCAGATCATAACAGATGAAAACACTGCACGGCACGCCGTCAATTTCAAATAAAACGGTTTGGCTGCCGGCCTGATAGAAGTGTTGTTCGCCAGACAATGAAAACGGATGGTTTTTAAGATAACAAGCCTGTTCATTCCCATTTCGATCGAATACCAAGGCACAGTTACGGGCCAAAACAGGGGCCTCCCTCGTCATCCCATCTATACGCTCCGCAAAACCGGCGATCAAATAGCACTGATGCTGACGCGCCAAATTCATCAACCCTGGGTAAACGGCTCCCTGTTTCGTTTCGGCAACGTTCTCGATATCCATGGAAAAACCGCTGTGAAACAGCTCCGGCAAGACCAGCACATCAATATCTTCATCGGAAAGCTTTGCAAGCTGTTCAGCCAGCTGCTGCATATTGGCTCGCGAATCTTGCCAAACACTGTCCATCTGTAAAACGGCTAATTTCATATCCAAACGGTTTCCTTTATGCCAACTTCATAGCAAATTGATTTAAATCACATTTAATCTAAAAAGTAGCAGATTCACCCGAACGGGGGATTAAATACGTAATCGTTAGGTGTATAGTGAACTATGCGTACATAAACTTTATAAAAAAACACCTGGAGGATCACATGAAACCTGTTTCCCCTCGTCCCCTAGTCGCAGCACTGGCTGTGCTCATGGGGTCTTCAATCACACTGAGCGGCTGTAACAGCAGCTCTTCATCGGGTGACACCACCTCGGACACGACCATTAAAACCGGTACCTTTGTCGACTCACCCGTCAATGGTTTGACCTACAGCGGTGATGTCAGCGGCACGACATCCGATGGTGGAAAGTACCGCTTTAAAGAAAACGGCATGGTCACCTTCTCACTCGGTAGCAAGGTTACCCTGGGCACCCTCAAAGGCAGCACCTTCAATGTTTCTCCGTTGGATTTCTTTGAAGGTGCTGATGTCAACGACCCGCGCGTGGTCGCCATTCTCATCTTATTGCAGTCTTTGGATGAAGACAACGACGCCGGCAATGGCATCAATATCTCCAACAGCGCGATTGCCGAACTGGAGCGCGTACTGCAAGAACGTGGACTGCTCGATGGCATCGACTTTTCGGAAATGACGGTTGAAGAGGCCCGCACCTTTATTGACGCCACTTTAATCCCGACGCTCACCGATGTAGTCGCCGCGACACCACCTACCGCAGAGGGCGATGAAGATGGCGTGGTCACCGAAGAGGAAGCGGTTGAGCACTTTACCTTCACCACCATCGGTGGCGACATCACCTTGCATAAAAACATTTCCCGCACGCCAGGTGCTGGCAGTGGCGGTCACAGCATCACCAGCATGATGCTGCACACGGAACAATATCACGCTTCCGGTGAGGCCTCAGAGGAAACCGCTTTAACACGTCCTCTGCTGGTCAGTTACACCGACATCGTCACCGGCGATTTCCAGATGGGTACAGGGAGTTCGGAAATCCCGGACATCGACCATGTGGCCGACACTTTTGTCGCTTTGTCGCTTGACAAGGGAGTGAGCTGGAAGCCTATCAATATTTCCAATACGGCAGACAAAAGTTCGATTCAAGTCGACTTCTGGGGTGACGGCGTCAAGCACGACTACTACGGCCACTCATTCAAACCGGCGATCAAAACCGAAGGCAATAAAGTCCTGGTCGCCTGGAACGATAAATACTGTCCAAGCGGCAACCCTTCGGAATTGGCCGATCCAAGCACGGAAGATCTCTATCTGGTGAACGGCCCGCAAGGCACAATTAACTATGAAGGTATTGAAACTTATGGTGAAGACGTTGTGCCAGCGCATGAAGTGCCTTTCAGCTGTGTGTGGACGGCGCGTGGTGTTTTCAATGAAGAGACTCACGATATTGACTGGCACGCTCCGATGCAGTTAACGTCTGGACGACGCGACTCCAACAAGATCACCATCGCATCCAGCGAAGAAGGGTTTGTGGTGGCCTGGCAGGAAGACCCGGTTGGACTGCGTCCTGGTGGCGGTGCCGGACCGGGTGAAGGCTGGAGTGGCGCGTCCACTAACCATAGAACCGATATCTGGTACAGCTACATTCCTATGCAAGACGAAATGGGGAATGACTATTTCGCGGCCACTGAAGAAACGACAGATACTTCTGTGAAACCCCAGTCATTACACAATCTTTCTTATCCGGTACCGATCAGCGACAACGCGGTCTGTAAGCAGGAAAACGTTGATTCAGGAACCAGTGCGCTTTACTGTGCCAGTATCTGTGCCGCTAATGGTTACCTAGACGATCCAGAAAGCAATGATGACGGTAAATGCTACACCAGTGAACTGGATCCAATCCGTGCCATTTACGACCCAACCAGTACCGCCAAACAGCTTCTGAATGGGGATACTGGAGCTTCTCGACCGATTCTTGGTCTGTTCGGTGACAATGTCATCCTCGGTTATGAAGAGACCAAAGGGGAAGCGGAAAGCCTGCCTGGCGTGCCGAATACGGAAACGCTGGACAGCATTCCGGTGGAAGATCAAGGTAAGATTGCCTATGTACACTCGTTTAAGATGACAGAACCTACCCCGGTTTCTGCGGGTACCATTGTCAACGATCTGCGTGTGCCGGAAGAAGCGACCGAGGATAACCCGGACCGTGATCCGGTATTGGAAAACGTGCGTCGTTTGACCATGGTCAGCCAAGTCGATGCTTCTGAAGCGACAGCCGACAATCACCTATGGGGCATTCTCTACAAGTCCGGCATTGAAACCCAGGGGGCTTCATCGGACATGTATTTACGTCTGGCCAAAGGCGGTTACTCGGTTGATGACCTGAATACGGTCGAAGACATGCGAACCATCATGGGCGATGAAAACTGGAGCTCCCACAGCTGGAACTTGAGTTCACGTACCGCCGATGCCGAAGAAACCGTCATTGGCACTTGGGATGCGAGTAACCTGGACGATGCCACCTGGGAAAACAACTGGGAGAATACCTTCTCACCACGCGGCTTCCTCCGAGGTGACACCATCTTTATCGGTTATGAATACACCCAGTCATGGCGTGTTGCCTCGGTCGGTCACCTGTCCAACAATTTCAATGTCATCCGTTCGTTTGACAATGGAAGCACATGGCAAGAACCGATTAATGTATCCAACATTTCCAATAACATCATTACCACTCTGGATCCGCGTTTGATTCCGACCTCGGAGCCGATTCCAGGACAGGAAACAGCAGCACCGAACACGGTCTTTGTGACTTACGGGACGGCGGAGATGGCCACTGGACTGGAGTTGGATCTCTATGTAACCCGATCCACCGACAATGGAGATACCTGGGATACCGTTCCGGCCACCATTGACGGCTCGCCAACCAACGAAGCGATTGTTAACTCGGTTGCCGAAGAGAAAGAGGTGCAGAACATCGCTTCTCCGGACGGCAGTACCTTGTACACCATTTGGCTGCAAGAGTTGGATCCTGAAGAAGCCCCTGAAAGCGCCGCAGATTATCTGCTCGGCAGTGACATCTGGGGACAGCGTAAAGATTACACCGAATAATCGATCTTGGCGTAATCCCTAAACACCATGATTGCATCCAACGATGCAATTATGGAATTCCAATTTAAGCAACGAAAATAAAAAAGCCGGTCCTCATTTGAGCACCGGCTTTTTTTTGTGACGATTCTTGATGCATCAATATGCAGATGACTGCATACACGCTCTCTTATTTTAGGAGGCAATGCTTGGTGTAATCGGATGCTTCATTCGCCGTCCATTCGCCCTTCGGCTTCTCTTTCATCTGCGCACACCATTCTTCGCTGCCGACTTCAGCCGAACAGCCCGAGATGAGCAGAGTTGCCCCCAATAAAATCGCATAAATCCCTTTCATAACCAATCCTCTTTATTGTACATAGCTTAACGGCGTCCGCTGCCACCCATTGCTGGTGCTCCCATCGGCGAACTCGATGCATTTCGATTCACCCCCTGAAGTGAATCAATGGTACGCCCCGTGCCCGACAGACCGGAACGAGATGATTGTACCCTATTCACCCTATCTGTGCGGTTTACAACAGTGGACTGGTTTGAATTGGCGGCTTCGAGATCCTTGCCCAACATTTTAATTTTTGGCTGAGTGGAAAGCCCTTGTTTCAAATTCACCAATTCACCGGCACGGTAAGCCCTTAACCAATTCTCCTGCATCACCACACGATTAACCTGATCAGAGAAGCTGACATCCGGCACTGCTTTCAGCCAGGATACCGCTTCCGCCTGAGGCTCTACCAATGTGGCCTGCCAAGCATTTTCGCGCTGATTCGTGCCTTGTTGATAAACAGGCAAGCCGCTGATGCGTACATACTCACCTACTTTCAGCTTCAGCGTCGAGTCCAAATGCGTGGCCTGATCGATATATACCCTTTGACCGTTGACCAGAATTTCAGTCGCCATATCCAAGCTTGTTAACGCCTCAATCTTGCCGGCTAACGGATAATAGATATGAATAGCCGCCGTGGTTGTCTTGTCGTTATCAAGGTGGGTTTCCAGCCACACTTGCTGTCCTAGACGCAGCGCACTTGCCGGCAAACCATCACGTCGCTCGGGCAAGTTACTGAAAATTTGCGTTTTTTGGCCAAGCCCAACTTCAATGCCATTCACCCAAATACTGCCGAACTGGTCAATCGTACCGATAATACCGGTTCCACCAAAACCTTTCGAAGTATGGCCGGTGCCGCCAAAACCACTGTCCAATTCCATGGAGTGGCGCACCGCATCCAATGTTGCCAATTGAATAGGCTCTCCGGTTTTACCGGTACCACCGAAACCGGAAGAGGCCTGCTCGGAATAAATCGGCTTTAAGTCAGTTGAACCCGACTTCACAGAATCATTGCTTGAACAGGCAGCAAGTGAAGCCAAGCTCAAGAATAGCAAGGCCTGTAAAAGCCATTTCAGGGCGTTCACTGTTTTGGCCCTTTTTCTGAGGAATCGTCATCACTCAACGGTTCATCACGATAGAAGTAGCTACCAAAATGCATGCCGTATTGGTGACTGCCTTGTGCTTGATCTTGCTGTTGCAAACGGCTCGCCATCTGATTGACTTCGGTCAACAGATTGAGCGACCCTTCTTTGGCAAAAGCTTCCAACTTTTGGACTGATTGCTCGCTCAAATCAGTGTAATAAACCGCCCGATCAAACATCGGCACCGATTCTCCGGCCAGATTATGGGTCACAACCGAAAGGTGATCGCCAATGTTCTTACCGGCAAAAAACAGCTTTTCTTCAAAATCGGCTTCAGGCACATAGCCGGACTCTTGCAAAATAACCAGACCTTGGCAATCCAACTTAATCACCCCTTTGTGCAACCAATCATCAAGAATCGAACGGGGATGCACATCCCGGGTCACACAGCGCACCATAGTATCAAACGAACGCTCATTGCCTTCCGAATTGCGTGGCAGCGGTTTTGGATTGCCGTGTTCATCCATGTAATCGGGGTCGCCCAGCCAGGTGGCCATTAACTGGGCACTCAAACTGGCTTTGCGTTCTTTGACATCCAATTCGGATGGGGCTTCTTCACGAATGCGCTTGACTTCTTTACGATGCACGCCGGTCAACACACTGATGCGGCTATCTGTCTGCTTCTTACCTTTAATGGTAAATTCCTGATCGGCCACCTCCACGTAAGTGGTTTTCAACAGATCAATCACCGCCGTATAGGTAATGCCCTGACGCAGTAATAGACTAACCAGCGGCCGTAAAATCTTTTTGATCGCTTTAAATAATGCAGTTTGTTGGGTATCGGTAATTTCTTTCATATGCATATTGTATCAAAAAAAAATTGACATGGTAATTTTTTACATTTAAACTCAACCCCGATCCTTAAATAAATGGTATTTTTTTACATTAACTATCGCAAATTAATGCGAAAAGCGCCATTGTTTTTTTCATGTAGTCTTAAAATCTCTTCTTAGAGATCTTTCAAGTGATCCTCATTGCCCGTTAGTGACATTTATTAACGGGCTTTTTTTATTCCTGAATTTAAGATGCCTGACGGTTTTAGCCGACACTGTTTTCAGAATCGCCTTAGATAATGCCGTTCCTAAAAACACAACAGGCCTGCTCAGAATTAAACCGAGCAGGCCTGTTCAAAATTCAATTGAAATGGATACTTACAATTGACCGTGTTCGATCAGAGGCAGAATCCGGTAATTGATCGTCGCCGTCGGCAACTCCTGTTTAATGTTCACCAATAACTGGCGAGCCAGGGCTTCTGAGCACTCGATCTGCACCATCATCTTATTTTGATAGCCAGCCACCTGCTCTCTGACCGTGAGGCGCTCCTGTGGCTGTCCATACCCTTGGGTTTGAATCACGGTAAAAAACAGGGCCGGCTTTTCCGCCAACAAGCAGTCCACCACATCATTCACCTGATTGGCAGGCAGGATCAGATGCAACATCACATTATGCTCCTCCATCACATGCGTGACGGAAGAGTCGGTCAAGTTGGTCATGGAATTCGTCATACCGTTTCCACTCCTTTATTTTTTGTCGCGTCTACCAGCCCCAAAGAGCGCAAGCCGAACAGACGATAAATAATCGGTAAAATCAATAGAGTCAGAATCGTGGATGAGATCAAACCACCAATCACCACGATCGCCAACGGTCGTTGAATTTCCGATCCCGGTCCGGAGGCGAACACCAAGGGGATCAGCCCGAGCGCGGCAATACTCGCGGTCATCAAGACCGGACGCAGACGACGCATCGCCCCTTCGACCACGACCTCTTCAATCGGCAGCCCTTGTGCCACCAACTGGTTGAAATAACTCATCATCACCACTCCGTTGAGTACAGCAATTCCCAGCAATGCGATAAATCCAACCGAGGCCGGTACCGACAGATATTCGCCAGTCAACCATAAGGCCACTACCCCTCCGATCAAGGCAAACGGAATATTGGAGAGCACCATGGCCGCTTGCCCTGCGGAACGGAACGTCGAAAACAGAATCATAAAGATCAGCACCAGGGCCACCGGCACCACAATTCCTAAACGCTCCGCAGCGCGCTGCTGATTCTCGAACTCACCGCCCCAGACAAAGTAATAACCGGCGGGCACATCGAGTTGCGACGCTTTCTGTTTGGCCTCTTCCACAAAACTCACCAGATCACGCCCGCTGACGTTCGCCACCACCACCGAGAAGCGTTTCCCCAGCTCGCGCTGAATCGAGACCGGTCCGTCCACTTCGACAACCTGAACGATTTGGTTCAACATGACGGAACGCCCGTCATCCAGAACATAAGGCTGATTCAAAAACTCCAACTTGGACGCGCGATGCAACGCATCCGCACGCACCAGCAGCGGTACTTGACGGCTGTCTTGATAAATCTTGCCCACCGGCATCCCTTCCAGATAGGCGCGCAAACGGCTTTCCAAGGCATCGACCGAAATCCCCAAACGTCCGGCCTGATAGCGGTCGACTTGCAACTGCAAATATTTCATGCCGTCGTTTTGCGAGGTGAAAACGTCTTCCGCTCCATCAATCGTTTCAATCAAGGCCGCCATTTTTTCCGCCGTATCCGTAAGCTTCTGCGGGTTATCACCGAAGATTTTAATCGCAACATCGCCGCGTGCGCCGGTCAACATCTCATCCACCCGCATCTGAATCGGCTGGGTAAAGGCGTAATTAATGCCCGGAAACTGGGTTTCCAAAACATGACGGATCTCTTCGATCAGGGCCTCTTTAGTCTGCATGCGCCACTGCTCTTTGGGTTTGAGCACCAAGAAACTGTCGGTATCGTTCAAGCTCATCGGATCCAGACCGATTTCATCCGACCCTAAACGCGCCACGATGCGTTCGATTTCCGGAACTTGAGCCAACAAAGCTTTTTGCACCTGCTGATCAATCCGTTTGGATTCTTCCAGAGAGATCGACGGGATTTTTTCAAGCTGGACAATCAAATCCCCTTCATCCATCTGCGGCATAAAGGTCTTGCCCACTTGGGTATAGAGCAGCCCGGCGATGACCAAAGCCCCTACCGCCAGTGACAAGACCAGCTTATCGTGCTGCAACACCCAACCAAGAACCGGGCGGTAAAAACGCGCGACCTGACGCATCAGCCAGGGCAGATCATGCGATGGCTTACCAAGAATATAGGAAGCGATCACCGGGATAATGGTCAACGACAGAATCAGGGCGCTGCCAAGGGCAAAGACAATCGTCAACGCCACCGGCACAAACAGCTTCCCTTCCAGCCCCTGCAACGTCAGCAGCGGCAGGAACACAATCATAATAATGCCAATCCCGGAAATGACCGGCACCGCCACCTCTTGCAACGCGCGGTAGATAATGTGCAGCTTAGGCAAGCGTCCATGATGCAGTTCCGCCTCCTTAGCCTGATGGGTGACGATATTTTCAACCACCACCACCGCGGCATCGACCAGCATTCCGATCGCAATCGCCAAACCACCCAGAGACATCAAGTTGGCAGACAGGCCAAACCCGTTCATGAAAATAAACGTCATCAACGCGGACAGAGGCAGGACCAATGCCACCGTGACCGCAGCGCGCACATTCCCCAAAAACAGTAACAGCAACAGCACCACCAACACGACCGCCTCGACCAAAGCCTTTGAAACGGTATGAATCGCCTTGTCAATCAGGTTACCGCGATCGTAAAACACATTGACGCTGATGCCTTGCGGCAACGCCGGTTTCAACAACTCCAACTGTTCGCGCACCCCTTTAATCACATCACTGGTATTGGCGCCGCGCAGACCGATCACCAGTCCTTCCACCGCTTCGCCCTGACCGTTTTCGGTCACCGCGCCGTAACGGGTCAGCGCTTCGATACGCACCTCGGCGATATCGCGCACATGCACTGCACGCCCTTCGCGTGTCGCCACCACAATATCGCCAATATCGTTCTCATCCTCTAAATTACCCAGGGTGCGCACCAGCAGCGCTTCCTCCCCCTGAGTCAAACGCCCGGCACCGTCATTGCGGTTATTGGCTTGCAACGCATCGGTCAACGCCGTAAACGGAATATTCATCGCCGCCATTCTGGCGCTGTTAGGCACCACCGCATAGACACGGGCCTCACCACCGAGGGCATTGACATCCGCCACCCCCGGCACTGCTCGCAACGCCGGACGAATCACCCAATCCAACAGGTCGCGCTTTTCCATATTGCTGAGAGTGTCACCATCAATGGTAAACATAAAGATGTCACCCAACGGCGTCGTCATCGGGGCGATCCCGCCGGAAATCCCCTCCGGCAAGTCGACTCCAGAGAGACGCTCGGCAATCTGCTGTCGCGCCCAATAGATATCGGTGCCTTCGACAAAATCGATGGTAATGTCAGCAATCCCGTATTTACCTAAAGAGCGCAACATCTTTTGACCGGGCACGCCGAGCATTTCCATCTCAACCGGCACAATGATGCGCGACTCAACCTCGGAAGGTGTCATGCCCGGTGCTTTCATGATAATCTTCACCTGAGTTGGGGATACATCCGGGAAGGCATCAATCGGCGTTTTTTGAAACGCCATCCACCCGGCTGACACCAGCCCGACCGCCAACAGCAAAGCCATCATGCGTTGGGCAAGAAAAAAAGCCATAAACCGTGACAGCATTATTCCGCTCCTTCCTGCGTCGCTTCTTGATCAGTCTCTTCCGCCGCAGCCAGCACGGATAACATCGCGGCACTGCCATGCGTCAACACCTGCCATTGCGATAGATCTTTTGGCTGATCGCCTTGCAAGGCGACCGCCACACGCTGATGCGCTTGATCGAAGCGCGTGACCGGCTGCACGCGAATCCAGTAGTTGTTGCGTTTGTCCAGCAGAAAAATCACCGGTTGCCCATCCAAGCTGGTCAAGGCATTGGCGGGCACGTCATAGTAGGTGCTGCCACCGCTTTCATGAATGAATTCAACGCGCTCCAAAGCACCGGCCGTTAAATGCCCTGCTTCATTCGGAAACAGGCAGTGCACCTCGACGGTCTGCGTCATTGGATCGGCCTGATGACTGATGTAGGCAATTTCTCCGGCCACCTGTTTGTTGAAGATCCGTGCTTTTTGCCCCACCTTCAGGGTTTTAGCGACTTCAATCGGCACAAACACCCCGGCCACCAAGCGGTTTAGTTCCGCAAAACGCGCAATCGGCGTATTCATCTGCAGGCGCATCCCTACCGCCACCTGCATATCAAACAACTCGCCCTTTTCAGGTGCTTTAATGGTTAAGGTCGCAGGCTGAAGGCGATGCGATTGTTTTAACTGAGCGACCGCTTCTTGGCTCATTCCCATTAACATCAGATCTTGTTCCAGCTGCTGAACTTGTTGTTTCAAGGTGGCCAGGCGACTTTCCGTGGCTAACAGTTGCTTCTTGGACACCACACCGGATTGAACCAGGCTACGCGCTCGCTTGGCTTCTTGCTGAACCACCTTGAAGTCGGCGCGGGTGGCCAGATAATTTTCTTGACGCTTGAGCAAATCGGCACTTTGCAGTTCGACAATCGCCTCGCCTTGTTCAACGGAACCGTGCACTTTAAAAATCTGCGTCACCAAGCCATCCATCGGTGCCGCCAGCCACTGGGTGTGTGCCATAGGCAGTTCCAAGTTCGCCGGATAGGCGTAGCTTTTTAACTCCGACACGGGGTTCAAGTCGGCAAAATGCAAGCCCATCGCCTGCTGTTGTTCCTGAGTTAAAGAGACCACCTGATTGGTTTGCGCCAGCACTGGCATCGTGCAGAATAGCAAAGACAGGACACTGCCTTTCCATAACGCCGGGAATCGCGACAAAACACCTTGAGAGGCGACGGTGCCGCTCTGTTTGTTAGCTAACGTAAGCGAATTTAAAACGGGACTGACTGACATAATGATGTTCTCTCATTTCACGTTGTGTTCCCTTTTTTAAAGGGATGGCTATTGTTTGAATCGAGCAAACACTGTCGATTGAACAGGCCTGCTCACTTTGTAATCTCAAATGAATAAACCGCCAAAGGTTCTCTAGGTCAGGCTGATGCCTAGCGCCTGACGCAACAGTGCATACGCTTGATACACCCTGACCTGTTGCAGCTCCACTTCCATCAAAGCCTGCAGTGCCTGTTTTTGCACCTGGAGCAAGGTTTGAATATTGGTTTCCCCCAATTCGTAGGCTTTTTGAGCCATCTCCAGACTTTGTTGAGCCAATTCGACCTGCTGTTGGGATGCGACTAACAGCTGCTGCGCTTGCTGCCAGGCTTGATAAGCTTGCGTCGCTTCAACCTCCAGCGTTTGCAAGGTTTTCTTCAATTGGGTTCGTTGCTCAATGACACTTTGATTCTGCTCGGCCAGCTGAGCCCGGTAGGCCACCGGTTGCCCCAGAGGAAAACTCATTTCCACCATCAAGCTGGTTCGCGCCGCCGTTTGATCATCTTCTTCCGATTTAGCCCCCACAAACAGCTCGGGACGGGATTTGGACTGCGCCTGAACCAACAGTTTCTGCGCCTGCCTTTTTTCCAACTGAGTACTCTCCCAAAGCAGCAGAGGATGCTGCGCCAAACGCTCCAAGAATTTCGCCAGCGAGGTTTCCTCGACTCCTGTCATACGGGCATCAGACGCTTCATTCATATTTTCAGGCAGTTGTGAAAACCCGCTCCAATAGCGGTATTGATCCACCCATTGTTGATACTGCCCCTGGGCTTGCAAGGTACGTTGCTGCGCCGCAGCCAATTCCTGACGGGCCAACACCAAATCCATTTGCGGGCTTTCTCCGGCATTGACCAATTCGGAGACTTTCTCTACCAAAGCAGACACTAATCCTTCATTTTGCTGGCTACGCTGCCAGGCCACCTCCGCCGTCTTGAGCTCCCAAATGACGCGACGAACGTGTAAAGAGGTCTGCCAATTCAAAAGCGTTCTGAAGGCCGTACTCTCTTTCTCAGTCTGCTCGCTCATTTGTCCATAGGCATTGGATTGCTCGCCGAAATCCAACGGCATAGAGACGCCGGTCTCCCAACTTTGAAAACCGGTGTCGTCGGTCAACGCATCGCTTTCGTGACGCACTGACAGGTTCACCCCGTTCGCCAGCCAGGACGACGATGCGGAATGATATTCAGCGGACAGGGCTTCCAGCCCCGTCAGCGTCTGCTGTTCCGGTTGTTTGGCTAACCAGGCTTGGACAACCGATTGCAGCGTTGGCAAAGCGTGCGCCTGTTGGCTTGCCGCTTCGGCAGAGGCCTGAACACTGGCTGGCGCCGCCCATAGCCAAGCCGCACACAGTACGCTACTTACTGATATCGCCAAAGGTTTCATTTGAAGACGCGTCTGTGACGCCGTGCTAGTTGAATTCATCCGCAGAAACTGCATAAACCGACTCCATTTTGAGTTCATGGCCGTTACTCTACAAAATCAAGCTGAAACGAAACTGAAAACGCAATAAACGAACAAAATCAGTTTGAGATCACATAAAAAAGGAGAACATTAAGGGGGCCAACATCCCCTTAATTAAAAAGAACAATGAAATATCGCCTCTGAAATTTATATCAAAGGCAATTTGATGGTCACTTGCAGGCCGGACAACGCCGGAGTATGGGCAATAAAACGCTCGCCTTGGGAATAGATCACCTCTCCTGAGTAGGCCTCGACAATCTGCTTGACGATCGATAGTCCCAGACCGTGTCCCGGCCGGGATTCATCCAAACGCGTTCCGCGCTGCTGCATCTGCTCCATTAATGATTGAGCGACGCCCGGCCCGTCATCTTCAATCTGCAAAACCAAACAGGCCTGGTCGGTTTTTACCACAATGCGAATGGTTTGACGGCACCATTTAGCCGCATTTTCGAGTAAATTACCCAGCAGTTCAAACAGGTCCTCGCGGTCAAACGGCAAGGCGTGCTTGACATCTATATGTGTTTCAAAATGCAACGCCTTATCTCGATACAGTTGCGCCATGGTTGCGGTTAAATCATCCAGATCTTCCGGAAAGCGGAAGGTATTCAAGGTCATGCCTCGGCCGGCCGTCTTCGCCAGGCTGAGCTCTCGTTCGATCAAGTCATACAACCTCTGTGCCTGCTCCTGTAAGGCCTGCTTTAATTGTGGATGCGCATCCAACCGCTGATCATCCAGTAACTGGTAAATCAGATTCAAGGGCGATTTCAATGCATGCGCCAAATTTCCGGTTGCCTGACGAGAGCGTGCTAAACGTGCCTGTAATTGTGACAACGCTTGATTTAAGGTATCGACCAGAGGTTCAATTTCACTCGGCACCTCGGCCTGAATCGCAACCTGTTTACCCTCTTGGACATCATTCAGGGCCTGCTTGACCGGCTGCAAAGAGTCAAAGCCTTTCTTCAAGATTCGGCGCTGCGTCCACAATAAAGCCGCCAACCCGAATAGAGAAAACAATGCGAACAGAACATCAAAGGTTTTCAAACTCTCCTGAATCGGGGAGTGATCTTCAGCCACAAAAAGGTAACCGCGATACCCCTGGTATTCAAAAGGCACTCTCAACACCAACGCATTAAAGCTGTCCGGTTCATGGGTTTCATAGACCGCATCAGCAAGGCTTTCACTTACCGGCGAATAAAACAGGTAGCCTTCCAGAGACGGCGAGGTTTGCGTACGAATCAACGCAGGCGGCTTAGACTTAATCAGGTAATAGTGGCCCGACCTGGGGCGCTGGTAAATCACTTCCGCGGCATTGGCAGAGAGGTGCCACTGACCCTCTTTAATTTCTAAGTGCTTCAGCAAGGTTTCCGCGTCATGTTCAAGGCGTGTCACCACATAACGCTCAGTGAGTTCGTGAATGGTGTAGGTCATCACCCACCAGAAGGCGACAAAAATTCCCACCAGACTCAACGTCAACGTATATGAGAGCTGCTTTTCAAGCGATTTCATTTGGGTTCCTCAGGCAAGGTCGTGACAAAGCGGTATCCCTGTCCGCGCTGGGTTTGTATCCGTTCTTTGCCAATCACCTTACGCAAACGGCGAATATAAACTTCTAATACATTACTGTCGCGATCGTAATTCTGATCGACAATTTTGGCCATAATATCCGACTTTGACAGCAGTTTATTTGGATGACTCATTAAAAAACGCAGCAGTCTAAATTCCGTATGCGTCAGATCATGCTCGAGACCATCTTCCGTGGTCACTCGCTGAGTTTCTACATCCAAGCTTAAACCGTTACTCTCCAGAACCGAGTTGACGCCCCCCTCAACCGAAGAACGTTTTAACAGATTTTGAATGCGGATCAGTAATTCTTCAAAATGAAACGGTTTGCCCAAATAGTCATCCGCCCCTTTTTTTAAACCTTCAACACGCTCTTGCCAGCCATTGCGGGCGGTAAGAATCAAAACCGGGGTCACATGCTGTTGGGCGCGTAAACTTTCCAGTACTTCCAACCCCGGCTTTTTGGGCAGCCCCAAATCCAAAATGATCAGATCATAGGGGTGCTCATTGATAAGATAACTGGCTTCCTCGCCGTCGGCCGCCCAATCAACGACGAATCCATGTTGAGTAAACTGTTTGACCAAGCTGTTGGCCAACAAAGTTTCATCTTCTGCTAACAAGAGTTTCACTACTCGCCTTCCAGTTTTTTTATCACATTGCGCACTTCAAATTCGGTTCTGGTGTGATCGAACCACCCCACCCAATCGATTTTAAACTTAAAAATAGCGCTTTGGTCACACTCATTATATGAACTAAATAGCACGTTTTATCCTCACGCACTCTAAAGGCAAATGCTCTTTCAATCAATCATAAATCTGAAAACCTGAATTTTTCAATCCCAAAACAAAGACCGAAAAAAACAAAATAACCATTTGATTTAAATGACTTTATAAAACCTCTTCGCCTGAAACCTTCAAATAATCCAACTCCATTTTGATAAAAAAATTGCAAAAAACCTTTGACATGGAAAATTTTCACATTTAAACTACGCCTCAACAAATGGAAAAAAACTCCATTTTTATTTAAACGGGTGGTGACTTAATCCACTGTTTCTATACCAGTAACAGCGCGCATTAAATCACTTTTTCTTTTAATCAGAACTCAAACGTTTTTAACAACGTCAAAAGGAAATGAATATGAAAAAGATGATCCTAGCAGCTCTTTTAACTCTTGGAATTTCAGCAACAGCGTCCGCTCATCACATGGCGGCTAACCCGGATGCGGGTGACAGCATCCCTGATTGGTCTCCACACCTATTGATGGAATTTTAAGCCACGCTTAAACGGAACTAATTTGTAAGAAATAAGGAAACAGAGATGAAAAAGATTATTTTTGCCGCACTACTGACTTTCGGAATTACCACAACAGCGTCCGCTCATCACATGGCCGCCAACCCGGATGCGGGTGACAGCATCCCTGATTGGTCTCCACACCTATTGATGGAATTTTAAGCCACGCTTAAACGGAACTAATTTGTAAGAAATAAGGAAACAGAGATGAAAAAGATTATTTTTGCCGCACTACTGACTTTCGGAATTACCACAACAGCGTCCGCTCATCACATGGCCGCCAACCCGGATGCGGGTGACAGCATCCCTGATTGGTCTCCACACCTATTGATGGAATTTTAAGCCACGCTTAAACGGAACTAATTTGTAAGAAATAAGGAAACAGAGATGAAAAAGATTATTTTTGCCGCACTACTGACTTTCGGAATTACCACAACAGCGTCCGCTCATCACATGGCCGCCAACCCGGATGCGGGTGACAGCATCCCTGATTGGTCTCCACACCTATTGATGGAATTTTAAGCCACGCTTAAACGGAACTAATTTGTAAGAAATAAGGAAACAGAGATGAAAAAGATTATTTTTGCCGCACTACTGACTTTCGGAATTACCACAACAGCGTCCGCTCATCACATGGCCGCCAACCCGGATGCGGGTGACAGCATCCCTGATTGGTCTCCACACCTATTGATGGAATTTTAAGCCACGCTTAAACGGAACTAATTTGTAAGAAATAAGGAAACAGAGATGAAAAAGATTATTTTTGCCGCACTACTGACTTTCGGAATTACCACGACGGCGTCTGCCCATCACATGGCCGCCAACCCGGATGCGGGTGACAGCATCCCTGATTGGTCTCCACATCTATTGATGGAATTTTAATCTCGAATTAACCGGTTTGATTCTAGAAAAAAGCCTGCATGATGCAGGCTTTTTTATGACGCTTTTAAATGAATGTTAACCATCCAGCGTGGCCAAATAAGATTCATAATCACCGCGATAATCTTCGATACCATTTTCTCGCATCACCATCAGGCGGGTAGCAATCGAAGAGACGAACTCTCGGTCGTGAGAGACGAAAATCACCGTACCGGGATACTGCTCCAACGCCTGGTTCAAAGATTCAATCGATTCCATATCCAGATGGTTGGTCGGTTCATCCATAATCAAGACATTGGGCTTTTGCATCATCAGTTTACCGAACAGCATACGCCCTTGTTCACCACCGGAAAGCACCTTAACGGACTTATCAATCTCTTTCTGCGAGAACAGCATACGCCCCAAAATTGAACGCACGGCCTGTTCGTCATCGCCTTCCTGCTTCCATTGACTCATCCAATCAAGCAAGTTCAGATCGGTTTCGAAATCGGCGGCATGATCCTGAGCGTAATAACCGATCTTGGTATTTTCCGACCACTTAACGGTACCTGAAGTCAGTTCGGTATCTCCGGTCAGACACTTCAAAAAAGTGGTTTTACCAATTCCGTTGCCACCGATCACCGCCAACCGTTCTCCCGCCTCCAGCATCAGGCTGAAATCCTGAATGACTTCATTGTCGCCGTTCTCGGGATCATGATAGGTTTTGCTTAAATGCTCCACTTCCAACGCCAAGCGGAACAGTTTTTTATCCTGTTCAAAGCGAATAAACGGATTGACCCGGCTTGACGGCTTAACCTCTTCCAGCTGAATCTTATCGATCAGTTTGGCGCGGGAGGTAGCCTGTTTGGCCTTGGAAGCGTTGGCCGAGAAACGGCTGACAAAGGTTTTCAACTCATTGATCTGCGCCTGCTTTTTGGCGTTGTCAGCCAACAAGCGTTCGCGAGCCTGAGTCGATGCAATCATATATTCATCATAATTGCCCGGATAGATGCGCAACTCGCCATAGTCCAGATCCGCCATATGGGTACAGACACTGTTGAGAAAGTGACGATCGTGAGAGATGATGATCATCGTGCTCTTACGCTCGTTAAGCGTATTTTCCAGCCAACGGATGGTATCGATATCCAGGTTGTTGGTCGGTTCATCCAACAACAGAATATCCGGATCGGAAAACAGCGCCTGCGCCAACAGCACACGCAGCTTCCATCCCGGTGCCACTTCACTCATCGGCCCATAATGCTGTTCAACCGGAATGCCGACGCCTAACAGCAGTTCTCCGGCGCGCGATTCCGCAGTATAACCGTCCATTTCACCGAACTTGATTTCCAGATCGGCTACGATCAGACCGTCTTCTTCGGACATTTCCGGCAGCGAGTAGATGCGGTCACGCTCACGCTTCACTTCCCACAACTCAGGCTGCCCCATAATCACGGTATCGACGACACTGAACTCTTCGTAAGCGAACTGATCCTGCTTCAGTTTCCCCACGCGATCGTCCGGGTCGACGCTGACATTACCCGAAGTCGGTTCCAGATCGCCGCCAAGAATTTTCATAAAGGTGGATTTACCGCAACCATTGGCCCCGATCAGACCATAACGGTTACCGTCGCCAAATTTAACGGAAATGTCTTCAAAAAGCGGTTTTTCGCCAAACTGCATGGTGATATTGGAAGTGGAAATCAATGAACTGCCCCGTAAGTAGTTAAAGAATTAAAAAAGGCGATATTTTGCCATAAACTGACGTTAAATGGCGGAAATACAAGAAAAAATCCACATACAAAAAAACCGCGACAAACTGAACAGGCCTGCTCAGTTTGTCGCGGCTATATACGATCAGAAAATGAAACCTTAAGCGATTCAGATCATTTCGCTGAGCAAGGTATTCATACGTTTAATGAAGGCGGCTGGCTCCTCCAACTGATCCCCTTCCGCCAATTGTGCCTGCTCAAGCAGGAACAATGACCACTCTTTGATCTTATTTTCATCCTCCAGCGATTCCAGCTTTTTCACCAAAGCATGATCCGGATTCAGTTCCAGAATCGGCTTCTGTTTCGGCACACTTTGTCCCATCTGCTCCATAATACGCATCATATGGGCCGACATATCACCTTCGGCGTTCACCACACAAGCGGGAGAATCTGTCAGACGATGCGTCACTTTGACATCTGAAACCTGCTCTTCCAAAGCTTTTTTGACTTTTTCCGTCAAGGCTTCACGCGCCTGTTTATCCTCTTCAGACAAATCCTTATCCGCCTCTTCATCCAGCCCCAGATCGGCAGAGGTAATCGATTTCAGTGGCTTACCTTCAAACTCGTTCAGGTGTGACACCAGCCACTCGTCAATGCGGTCGGACATCAACAGCACTTCAATGCCTTTCTTGCGGAAGACCTCAAGGTGTGGGCTGCCTTTGGCGGCCGCGTGTGTATCCGCAATAATATAGTAGATCGCTTCCTGATCTTCCGGCATGCGATCCACATACTGCTCCAACGAAATACGTTGCTCAGCCGCGTCATCGTGGGTAGAGGCAAAACGCAACAACTTGGCGATTTTCTCTTTATTGGCAAAGTCTTCAACCACCCCTTCTTTCATGACCTGACCGAACTGATCCCAGAAGGTGTTGTAATCGCTCTGGTCTTCAGCCTTAGCCATTTTTGCCAATTGATCCAATACGCGCTTGACCGAGGCCGAACGAATTTTATCCACCACCTTGTTACTTTGCAGAATTTCACGCGACACGTTCAGCGGCAGGTCGGCCGAATCGATCACCCCGCGGACGAAACGCAGATAAGTCGGCATCAAGTGCTCGGCGTCGTCCATAATAAACACGCGTTTCACATACAGCTTCAAGCCATAACGGCGTTCACGGTCATAAAGGTCAAACGGCGCTTGCTTTGGAATATACAGCAATGAAGTATATTCCAGCGTTCCTTCGACTTTATTGTGGATGTGTGCGAGCGGTTCATTAAAGTCGTGTGATAGCGTCTGATAGAAATTGGTGTAATCTTCATCACTCAATTCCGATTTTGGCTGCGTCCAGATGGCGGTCGCTTTGTTAACCTGTTCCAGCTCGTCGGTCGTTTTTTGTGCTTTAGCTTCGTCATCCCATTCGGTTTTGAACATTTTGATCGGGAAGTTGATGTGATCCGAATAGGTGGTAATGATGTTCTTCAGACGGAACTGATCCAGAAACTCATCCATATCCTCTTTCAGGTGGAGAACGATCTCGGTCCCTTTTTGTGCTTTTTCAACGGTTTCCAGAGTAAACTCACCCTCACCCTTGGAGACCCAGCGCGTACCTTCCGCAGCCTCTGTGCCCGCTTTACGCGTAGTCAACACCACCTCGTCAGCGACAATGAAAGAGGAGTAAAAGCCGACCCCGAATTGACCGATCAAGTGCGAGTCTTTTGCCTGGTCACCGCTTAGGCTTTCAAGGAATTTTTTGGTTCCGGAGTTGGCGATGGTTCCGATATTGGCAATGACCTCATCACGGGTCATGCCGATACCGTTATCGGCAATCGTGATGGTTCGCGCATCTTTGTCAAAAGAGACTTGAATCGCCAGCTCTTCATCACCTTCATTCAAACTGTCATCGGAAACCGCTTCAAAACGCAACTTATCCAAGGCATCTGAAGCGTTGGAAATCAACTCACGCAAGAAAATCTCCTTATTGGAATACAGCGCGTGAATCATCAGTTTTAATAGTTGGTTTACTTCGGTTTGAAACGCATGGGTTTCTAATGCACTCATGAATTCATCTCCAATGATTTGAGGTTTAAATGACCGCCCAGATAACTTTTTAAACCAAGAAAGCATCGAGTTCGGCCAGGTTAATAAGGTTAGTCAAACTCGGATTTGTATAGGGACAGGCCTGCTGGATTTCAAGCCCCAAAAATAAAAAAAGCACAGAAACCTGTGCTTAAAAGAGGAGGAAGGTAAAAACCTTTCAATTTAAAACTCCGATGCCCCCTGATCCATCTTTTGATTTTTAGCCACAGCTTCCAGTGCTTTGGCAATATCATCCGGCGCATTGGAGATGCTCATAAAGCTTCCGGATCCCATCATCGACAAACTTGGCCAGTTAATAGCGATGCGGAATTTTCCGTTCAAGGCAATCACTTTATCTTCGACCACCAGCAGCTCATATGGGAAATGCGCCGCATGACTTTCCTGGCCTAAATCAATCTGCTTTTGGATAAACTGATCGGCTGCTTCACCATTAGCTAAAGCCACCCCGAACACACTCATTTGTTTGCCGGGAATATCAATGCGATAGACTTTTTTAGCGCCGGCCTTGCCTGAAGCCAGTCCCGCTTCAACCTTGCTGATCGCCTGATCATAAGAGTCGTATTCCGCCAATTCATCTTCATCATCGAAATAAGGCATCATCATTTTGTAATGGTATTCGCGCAACTCTTCGGCGCTCAATCCAGCCTCGGCACCAAATTGTTTTTGCGCCCCCAAAGCCGACTCCATCGCTTGCTGCACCGACTGGATTTCTCCCGTCATACGGTAGACGTTCCACATATACTCCGGATTGGTGTAACTGACCTGAACTTGTCCATTTTTATTCACCAAGGCCACCCGTTCCATGGCGCCGAAGCCTCCATTTTCAGACTGTGCCGCCATGGATTTAAGGTCTTTATTGGTCACCACTAAAACTTTTGTATCCGCATTCGGCGCATACTCACCAACAATCTCAAAGCCCTTCTCTTTCAGTGCCGTTTGAGTTTTGTCTGCAACATCCGCCAAGGCCCCCGATTCCATACTGCCTAAAATAAAAGGCATATGATTTTTGGCCCAGGCTGATACCGGCGCACAACTTAACGCCAGAGCGGTTAAGGCAGCGAACCAAAGTGCATGTAACTGTTTCATAAATATCCTCGATTATTTTTTATCTTTAGCAAACCAGTCTGCATTGTTATAAATTTTTTTATGGTTTAAAAATCAAAATAACTTATGAATAAATAAGTAATAAACAGTACTTAATAATAAAAAGACAATAAAAAAGCCCCATTCAGGGGCCTTTTAAGAAGCAATCTAAGGGTAGAAAACGAATTCGCTAAAAGAGTTCAATTTCGTCTTCGTCATCCACTTTTTCGTCTTCCGCCATACGTGAACGCATACGCTGACACATAATATCAATGGCTTCTTCAACCGGAACATTTTGATCGAAGATCAGTTCAAACAACTCCTCTTCTTCGCGCATTGAGGTGCCCTTACGCACACTTTGCTTGAATGCTTCCCATTCTTCCGGGCTTTTTACGCGCATCTCGTGAGAAACGATTTCCGCCAAACCGGACAAACCATGAGAAACATGAGTCAAACGCTGACTGAGTTTGTCGTAGAATTGAAAGGCGATAATCGCCTGTTGCATTTTGGCCGCCAACTCACTGGTTTGAGTACTCAACAACGCCTTATAGTTTTGAGCTGCCTCATCTTCGCCAAGCAATTCGAAAATGCCCTCGCTCGAAGTCTGAATCGCTTCAATATGCTGAGACATAAAGGTGAACGAATCAATCAACGCATTAACCGAGTTATCCCCCTCAGAAAGGGATAGATCAATTTGTGCGATGGATAAATTTAAAATCAGGATCGTTTCCTGAACCTCTTTTGCTCCTAAAGCGTAATCTCCTGCCGGTGCAGTCATTCTGTTTCCTTTACTTAATCCAACGGTCTGTTATGCAACGTGCATTTGCGGTGGAACATGCCCACCTTTGTGATTTTGCACAGTCTCTTTAACGTCAAGAATCAACGAAACTGTGCCATCACCCAAAATCGTTGCACCGGCGATGCCGTCGATTTTCATAAAGTTGCTTTCCAAGCTCTTAATCACGACCTGCTGCTGTCCTAAAAGATCATCGACAAAAATACCGGCGCGCTTGCCACCGTCTTCGACTACAACCAATAACCCTTCCGACAAGTCTTCACAGGCATTCTTAACCCCCAGTTTTTGATGCAGTCGAATCACCGGAATATAACTGTCGCGTAGCTTGTACAGTTCAGCCTGTCCTGCAATGCCTTTGACCAGAGACTTATCCACCTGGATCGATTCAATAATGGATACCAGAGGGAAGACGTAAGTTTCTTCACCGACTCGGCATAACTGCCCGTCAAGAATGGCCAGCGTCAACGGCAAACGAATCGTAAAGACACTGCCTTTACCTAGCGTGGTTTCAACCTCAACAGATCCACCCAAACTCTTGATATTTCTGCGCACAACATCCATACCGACGCCTCGGCCAGAAATGTCACTCACGACATCCGCCGTCGAGAAGCCCGGGTGAAAAATCAAATCAATGATTTCATCTTGGGTAAGATTGTGATCCGCTTCAATGACGCCTTTTTCAATCGCTTTGGCTTCGATTTTTTCATGATTAATCCCCGCACCATCGTCGGTGATTTGAATCAAAATATTCCCGCCCTCATGGAAAGCCGCCAGTTTGACAGTACCCTGTTCAGGTTTGCCAGCCGCAAGGCGTGTTTCAGGGCTTTCAACACCGTGGTCAATGGAGTTACGCACAATGTGCACCAGCGGATCGGTCAACTGTTCCAACATGGTTTTGTCGAGCTCAGTACCTTCCCCTTCCATCACCAGATCAATCTTTTTGCCGAGCTTTTGGCTGACATCATGCACAATACGCGGCATACGATTGAAAGCAAAACTCACCGGCAACATTCGAATATTCATCACAGACTCTTGAAGCTCGCGCGTGTGGCGCTCCAGATGCGTCAAACCTTCTTTAAGCTTATCAATCCATTCGGTACTGCGAGCGCCTTGCTCTTGCGCCTGCTCAGCTTGTTCACCAAACTGACTCAGCATCGACTGGGTAATAACCAATTCACCCACCAGGTTGACCATTTGATCAATCTTGCTCAAATCAACACGAATGGATCCTTCCTGTTTCGGAGCTGCTTTACCAGCAGAGGACTCTTTTTTCGCATTGGCTGCGCTGGCTTCTGAACGGGCCGGTTGAATGTTAGCAACCTTTTCAACTTGTGCCACTTCAGGCGCTTCGACTTCAGACACTCCTGTTCCGGCACTTTGCGAAGCGGCTACCCCATCTCCTGCTTCTGCATTTGGTGCGACAATTTGAATCTCCGCGCCATCGCCATCAATCCATTCAAAGACCTCTTTGATGTCTTCTTCCTGAATACCTTCGCCTTTAAGGGTAAGCGTCCATTTCAAGTACAGTTCTTCTGGGTTAAACTGCCCAATCTCGGGAACAGCGCTTAAATCAGCATCAACAGACAGCTCACCTAATGTTTCTAATTCACGGAAGATGCGTAACGGCTCATTACCGGTCTGCAACAGTTCTTTTTCAGGAATAACGATAATTTTCCATTCACCGCTTCCTGAAACTGCTTCTGAGGCAACAGTGTCTGTAGAAGCTTGGGAAACCCCTTCATCGCTTTCCATTCCCAAAATGCGTTCTAATTGGCCTTGCACTTCATTAGCACGCTCTTCATCAATAGGCTGATGATCTTGCAACTTAGTTAGCATGTCACGCAATACATCCACCGCGGACAACATCACATCGATCGCTTCCTGAGTAACGTCTCGGCGCCCATCTCGCATTTCATCTAGCAGAGTTTCCAAAACATGGGTAAAACCAGCAATTTCAATGAAACCGAAGGTTCCACTGCCGCCTTTAATCGAATGGGCAGCACGAAAGATCTCATTGATTTTATCTTTGTCCGGCTCTCCGGGAGGCAATTCCAACAGGCCTGCCTCCATTACATCCAGCCCTTCAAAACTCTCTTCAAGATAGGTTTGACGAAAGGTTTCCATCATATCCATAACATGTTTCCTCAGAACAGTTCAACATCACCCTCAACAGGCTTTGATCCAATGTTGTTAATATAGCGACTTTCTTGATCCGCCAGTGATTGATTGTGCATAGTATTTAAACGCCTGACTCGAACCCGTCCCGTTAAAGGGTAATACAAAATTTTTCTAGGGTAGACATCACCAATGTCTTGAGAGACGATTTTAAACCCTTCGGTATAAACGTAATCAAACGCAAACCCAATATTGTACCAACCAATATTGGTCATCGAGCTCATAATTCGTCCACCGCCGAATAACTTGAACTCCAGCCGTTCCCGCTTGGCGCCTGCCGACAGTAACGCGTTTACCAGATTTTCCATTGCATAGTTACCATAACGGTTGGCATCAGATAGCTCACTCTGAGCGCCATTCCCCTTATCCACAGGCAACATAAAATGATTCATTCCCCCGACACCCGCGATCGGATCGCGAACGCAAGCAGAAATACATGAACCTAATACGGTCTCAATACGCTCATTCTTCTGGGTAACATAAAACTCACCCGGTAAGATTTTCACGGAGGTAATACCTTCGGCAGGATCAAGATTGATTTGCATATTTTACGATTTAAATCCCATACAAATGATTATGAGCAGATCGTGACAGACAATTTTCCGCGCATACTCACCGTTGATGCATTCGCAATCCATTTTTGTCTTTCATCCTATTCAGAGGCTTATATTCGCATTGTTTGCCAGGGCTATCAAGTTCTAATCATCGGTTTTTCGTTCTTTTCACTTTCCTGTAACCTGGCTTTTTTCTGTTCCGCTCTTCTGCGTTTAAAAAAGTCACTTAACAGATTACCGCACGCTTCTGCCATGACTCCTGACACGACTTCGAGTTGATGATTTAAATGGGAGTTTTGCACTAAATTAAATCTGGAATCCACCGCACCCGTTTTTAAATCAGCCGCACCATAAACCAACCTTTTAACTCGCGCATGAACCATCGCTGAGGCGCACATCGGACAAGGTTCAAGGGTCACATATAATGTGGTATTTACCAACCGATAATTTTGCACCGCTTCCCCTGCTTGCCTCAGCGCCATCACTTCCGCATGAGCCGTCGGATCATGCATCTGAATAGGGCGATTCCAGCCCTCGGCAATCAATTGATTATCTTGCACCACGACGGCTCCAACCGGCACTTCTCCTTCCTGTTGCGAACGCAGCGCCAACCGATAAGCCTGCTCCATCCAAAACAGGTCTAATTCCGACTGACTCAGTCCTGCTGGTGCCGTTCGTTGAATATTTTTATCACTCATAAGGGCATAAATAAAAAAGGCTTTCTTAATGAAAGCCTTTTCATTCACTCATTAGCTAGTAAACATTATTCCCACTCAATGGTAGCCGGCGGCTTACTCGATATATCGTAAGTCACTCGGGAAACGCGCGGGATTTCGTTAATAATGCGGTTAGACACCTTTTCCAGAAACTCATACGGTAAATGAGCCCAACGCGCGGTCATAAAGTCAATGGTTTCCACGGCACGCAGCGCAATGACATAGTCATAACGGCGCGCATCCCCGACCACACCGACAGACTTGACCGGCAAGAACACCGCAAAAGCCTGTGAGGTTTTATCGTAAAGATCGGCGGCGCGCAACTCTTCAATAAAGATATGATCGGCTAAACGCAGAATATCGGCGTACTCTTTTTTAACCTCACCTAAAATGCGCACTCCAAGACCCGGACCTGGGAACGGATGACGATAGACCATATCGTAAGGCAACCCTAAAGCCACTCCAAGCTTACGCACTTCGTCCTTGAACAATTCACGAAGCGGCTCAATCAAAGACATTTCCATATCTTCTGGCAACCCGCCTACATTGTGGTGTGATTTAATCACTTTCGCCTTACCGGTTTTAGAACCGGCAGATTCAATCACGTCTGGATAGATCGTGCCTTGCGCCAGCCATTTGATGCCTTTAAGCTTAGCCGATTCGGCGTCAAACACTTCGATGAATTCACGACCGATAATTTTACGCTTCACCTCAGGATCTGTTGCTCCTGCCAAAGCGCTCATAAAGCGATCTTCGGCATCTGCACGAATCACGCGAATCCCCATGTTTTCGGCAAACATGGCCATCACTTGATCGCCCTCTTGATAACGCAGCAAACCGTGATCCACAAAGACGCAAGTCAATTGATCACCAATCGCTTTGTGCAATAAGGCTGCGACAACAGACGAATCCACACCTCCAGACAGGCCCAGCATGACTTCATCAGAGCCGACCTGCTCACGAATGCGTGCAATACTGTCGTCAATGATATTTTCTGTTGTCCATAACTTTTCACAACCGCACAACTCAATAACAAAACGTTCAATAATGCGTTTACCCTGCTTGGTATGTGTCACTTCCGGGTGAAATTGAATGCCGTAAAACCCTTTTTCCTCATTCGCCATACCGGCAATTGGACAGTTAGGGGTACTGGCCATCAGCTTAAAGCCATCTGGCATAGCATCCACGCGATCGCCATGAGACATCCAGACATCCAGCATCCCGTAACCTTCTGGAGTGACATGATCTTCGATGTCGATAAACAACTTGGTGTGACCATGCGCACGCACCTGGGCATAACCATATTCATGTTCGTCCGCATGAATCACTTTACCACCCAACTGCTCGGCCATGGTCTGCATGCCGTAACAGATACCCAAAACAGGAACACCTAGCTCAAACACCACTTTCGGTGCCTCAGGCGCATCGTCGCCAATAACCGTTTCCGGACCACCGGACAAAATAATACCGCGTGCGCCGAAGTCCACAACATCCTGAGCATCGATATCCCACGGCTCCACTTCACAGTAAACGCCAATTTCGCGAATACGGCGCGCAATTAACTGAGTGTACTGAGAACCGAAATCCAAAATCAGAATTCGATGGTCATGAATATTTGCTTGTGTCATAGAGGTTCCAACATAAAGTAATAAATGAGTTCAAAATCGGCCTGATATTACAGACGGTAGTTTGGCGCTTCTTTCACCATGGTGACATCGTGAACGTGGCTCTCTGCCATACCCGCTGAAGTAACACGCACAAATGAAGGCTTGGTGTTCATGGTTGGGATATCCTTACAACCGGTATATCCCATGCTCGAACGAACCCCGCCCATCAACTGATGGATGATCGGAGCCAAAGGCCCCTTGTAGGCAACGCGCCCTTCGATCCCTTCCGGCACCAGCTTGTCTTCCGCATTTGAGGCCTGGAAGTAACGGTCACTCGAACCTGACGGCTGCGCCATCGCACCTAACGATCCCATTCCACGGTATGATTTGTAAGCACGCCCTTGGTAGTATTCGATTTCACCTGGAGACTCTTCCGTACCGGCGAACATGCTACCAATCATACAGGCAGAGGCACCGGCGACCAACGCTTTGGCGACATCACCCGAGAAACGCAATCCACCATCGGCAATCAATGGCACGCCACTTCCCTGCAAGGCTTTCGCGACATTGGAGATCGCAGAAATTTGCGGCACACCCACACCGGCCACGATTCGCGTTGTGCAAATAGAACCTGGTCCGATACCGACTTTAACGCCGTCCGCACCCGCTTTGACCAAATCCAATGCCGCTTCGGCAGTGGCAATATTACCGCCGATCACATCAATTTCAGGATAATTCTGTTTTACCCAAGCCACACGGTCCAACACACCCTGAGAGTGGCCGTGCGCCGTGTCAACAATAATCACATCCACGCCAGCTTCAACCAGAGCGGCCACACGCTGTTCAGTTTCTGCACCGGTACCCACGGCAGCCCCTACACGTAAACGCCCATTATCATCACGACAAGCATTTGGATGGTCAGAGGACTTCATCATATCGGATACGGTAATCATACCTCTTAGCTGGAAGTCATCATTCACTACCAGGACACGTTCAATACGGTGTTTATGCAAAAGGTCCAGAACCACATCACGATCTTCTTTTTCTTTCACCGTGACCAGCTTATCTTTTGGCGTCATGATTTTAGAAACCGGCTGGCTCATATCCGTTACAAAACGGATATCACGGCTGGTGACGATTCCGACCAAATCACGGCCATCCATGACAGGCGCGCTGGAAACACGGTTCTTTTTGGTTTTTTCGATCACATCCGCTACGGAATCCGTACATTGAACCGTGACCGGTTCTAAAATCACACCGTGCTCATATTTTTTAACTTTACGAACTACATCCGCCTGCTGTTCAACCGTCATATTCTTATGAATAATCCCAATTCCGCCTTCTTGCGCCATAGAAATCGCTAAACGCGCTTCGGTCACCGTATCCATCGCAGCCGAAACCAACGGAATATTCAAAGAGATGTTTCGGGTCAACTTAGTCTTTAAAGACACATCTTTAGGCAACACCGTAGAATGGGCTGGAACCAACAAAACATCATCAAAAGTTAAAGCTTCTTGTAGAATTCGCATCGTTTTGCACCTTGAATATAAAACTTATAGGCTAATTAGTTATTTTTCTAACGCTCTCCAATAGACCCCGCCCAAACAACACACCCCTTTAAATTCAATAAGTTATGTGTTTTTTAAGGGTTTTTACGTTAAAAAATAACCAATTTTTAAAATATTAGGGGCCATTATAAAGATTGACACGGGCGGGGTAAACTTAATAACGTATGCATCTAAACGAAAACAGTAAAAAAACTGGTCGTTAATTAGCTTTTACATTCAGCCAACTACTCTTTAAAATAAGATTGGCTTAAACAGAGCTCTTTCAATTGGAGGAAAACAATAATGAAGAAACTTCTTATCGGTGCTGCAATCGCCGCTGCCTTTAACCTAACCGCTTGCTCTAGCATGGCAACACAAAGCAACTCTTACGATTCTATCGTAGCAGAAGCTACTGCGACTCACGCTGAAGCAAAAGCAATGCATAACGTATGGAAACAGAAAAAAATGAAGCTTCCATATGTTGAGCATTACCTTGATCTAGCCGCTAAAGCAAAAGAGAAAGGCGACGAAGCTGCTGCCGTCAAATATGCGAAAGAAGCTTTGAAAACAGCTAAAGCGGAAGTTGCCCAGATCAAAAACAACGAAAACCTAACGGCGGCTTGGGAAAAATAATCTCTCGCCTTAGGCATAAAAAAACCGGCATTAGGCCGGTTTTTTTATGCCTAAAATATTTCACACAGCCGCCAACCTTTTTTCATGAAAAGCCGACCTATTTAAAATAATCCCGATCATTTATCGAACTGACCCACTCTGGCTTAAACAGCACAAACGCCATCATCAACATACCGTTCACAAAGCCTTCAGGCGTGGCCAACAAAGGAATATAGGGAATAAAACTCTGTTTCAGCATCTTGTAACTGTGCACATCGGCGGCATAAAGCACCCAGGCTGCAACGCCTAACGAGACCACGACGCCGAGCGCTGCGGATAAAAAGGCGTTAAAAAACACAAACACGAAAATATTCCGGTCCAAAACACGAAAAGCCCAACGCGCCATCCACCAGGTAATCAAAATAGGGATCACTCCCATTAACACCGCGTTTAAACCCAATGCCATTAACCCGAGATCCAGCTGCAAGGTTACCCCAAGCAACGCCAAACTCATGGCCATAAACGCAAACTGCGGCCCAAACATCAACGTCAAAGTGGTCATAAACAGAAAGTGAAAGGTAATGCCATCCCCCAAGCTGGCACCAAAAATCCACACCAAAAACACCACAAACGCCGCCCCCAACAACACATGCTGCGCAGGCTTGTCACCTTGAACCTTATACCAGGGCGCGGTTTTCAACGCCCATGCAAACAGGCCTGCCCAAATCAACAGACCGCCTACCAGCCAATGCAAAGCAAAACTGTCTGCGACCAAATTCATATTCTCTCCATTACATAACGGCTTTTGTCTAAGCCAACAGATCGGTTAATACAGTGTACAATACTGACCAATATTATAAATGGCTCACGTTATGAACCAATTTAAAATTCTTTTTGCCCTGCTCTACGACTTCATTCTATTGTGCGCCGTCTGGTTCGTCGCCGCCATTCCGTTTGTGATGTGGCAAGGCGGTGAATTTCAGGACAGCCCGGTGGCCAATTTTGCTTTCCAAATTTACTTGCTGGCCATCACTTATCTCTACCTGACCTATTTCTGGGTGAATTCAGGACAAACACCCGGACTGCGCACCTGGAAACTACGCCTGGTCAGAGAAGACGGTTACCTTTTGACCCGGCATAATGCCAATATCCGCTTTATTTACGCGGTTCTGTTCTGCTTAATCGGCTGGATCACTCTATTCACTTCCGCCAAACGACAATCTTTGCAGGATATCTTGGCAAAGACTAAAATAGAGCCCATTTACGAAAGCTAAGCCCAGCCGTTTGAAGAGAAGACGGCTACCTACTGAACATTAACAGGACGTTTATGGCCACCATCATTATTCACAGTAACACCCTAAACTTTGAGCAAAGCAAGACACTCGAGCGTAAATTCGGTAAACTCAGCGCCGTTCATAATCATTATCGCGCCGAAGTCGAAACCGCACCAACCCACGAACAACTGGTCCAGCTGAGACAGGAACTGGAACTCGACATCAATGTACTGCCAGCCAACTTTGATAGCAAAACCGTCAAGCTGGTGATCAGCGACATGGATTCCACCTTGATCAGCATTGAGTGCGTGGATGAAATTGCCGACTTCATTAATGTCAAACCCCAAGTGGCGGCGATTACCGAAGCGGCCATGCGTGGTGAGCTTAACTTTGAAGAGTCGTTAACAGAACGCGTATCACTACTGAAAGGCTTAGAAACCAATGCCTTACAACACGTCTATGACGAACGCCTCACTCTAAATCCGGGCGCGGAAACCTGGATTGAAGGGCTCAAAGAACAAGGCATCAAGTTCGCGTTAGTTTCCGGGGGCTTCACCTTCTTTACCCAACGCCTGCAAGAACGCTTGGGCATTGACTTTACCCGTGCAAATGTATTGGAAATAGAAGGTCATCAACTCAGCGGGCGCGTTGTCGGCGATATCGTTGGGGCGCAAGCCAAGGCGGATTTTCTGATTGAATTGTGCGATCAGATGGAAATTCTAATGAGTCAGACCATTGCCGTCGGCGATGGTGCCAATGACTTGATGATGATGAAAGAAGCCGGTTTAAGCGTTGCCTACCACGCCAAACCCACGGTTCAGGAGCAGGCGGATACCGCGCTGAATTACCGCGGATTGGATGCCATTCTGGACTTTATTGCTTAATTCCAGCAAACAAACTCCACAAAACCACATTCAAACGGAACAGGCCTGTTCCGTTTTTCATGCGCATAAAAAAGCCGGCATTACGCCGGCTTTTTATTTTCAAGCACCAGAAGCTTTAGAACATGTTTTTCTCTACTTCGGCAACTGCAACAGCAATGAACTTACCAATAGTATGTTCATAACCAGGCCATGTTGAAGCCACCTCTTTCATAAACGGTTCATCCATAATCTTAGGCTTCATCTCAAAGTCAGACAAACCTTCATCATAGTATTTAACAGCGTTATTGTAGATCACTTCACAGAAGGTCTGCATGTCGTCACAGATCGCCTTGCCATCATGAGGACCATGCCCCAGAATATATTGATCACACCCTAATTCCTTGGCTTTCTTCATAGTCTCAATCGTACCCGGGAAAGAACCGTCTGCCATATTGGCAACACGACGCATCGCGGTATCACCCAAGAAGGCCACTTTGTCCTCAACCACTTCTACGATTAAATCACATTCAGTATGCGCTTTACCGAACTGGTGAACTTTCACAGTGGTATCTCCAAACGTTAAGATTTCGCCGCCTTCAAGCGTTTTATTCGGGGGAGTCACAACCGTGCCTGAAATACCATTGTTCGACATGCGCTGCATAAAGCCAACCCAGAACTCGCCACCGCCGTTTTTGATATTGTCGATTGTGGCCTGGTGAGAATAGATATCCAACTTAGGATTCTGTGCAATAAAGGCATGATTACCCAACCAGTGATCACCGTGATAATGGGTATTAATCACAGCAATGACTGGCTTGTCGGTCACGGTTTTAATCTGGCGCAGCACCATTTCACCGATTTGGACAGAACTACCGGTATCAATCACCACCACGCCTTCGCTGGTTACAATAAAACCAGGGTTATTAAAAAAGGCATGGTTCTCAGGCGTTGGCTCCGGATCCTTAGCCAAAATGTAATAACAGCGATCACTGACTTTAGTCACAGGCACATCATACATAGGATCCGCTTTAAACTCTAAATCCGTATTCGCATAGAGCGGCTTTAATGCCGACATTCCGACCAAACCGGCAGTCAAACCGAAAGCAGATTTCAATAACTCGCGACGTTTCATAAGTGCGATACTCCAAATGATTCATAAAAATTTAACCCGACAACTATACTCGTGCGATCTATAAACCGCAATACGCAATCTCACGTTCACAAAACGTCATCTATCCGGCACCAGCCGACAGACAGACGAAAAGGCTTCTATTTCAGATACGTATTTAAAAATGGTATGATGTGCGCCAACAGAATAACCGAGGAAAACAGTGTGGAATTGACCCCTCCCCAACAAACCATTGAAGAAGTGCAAAACGACTTGGTTAAACGCTTTACCCATTTCGCCAATCCGAAGGATCGCTATAAATACCTAATCGATATGGGTAAACAGCTACAACAGATGGACAGCAGCTTTGAAACCGAAGAGAACCGCATCCATGGCTGCCAATCTCAAGTATGGATTCATATCGAAGAACATGACGGCCGTCTTTATATGCAAGCCAAGAGCGATGCCGCCATTGTCTCCGGTCTGATCGCCCTGCTGCTCCGCGTCTATAATGGCCGCACCCCTGAAGAAATCGTCTCAGCCCCGCTGGAATTTTTGGGCAAAATCGGCTTGCTTCAACAGTTAAGCCCAAACCGCTCAACCGGCCTCTATCATATGATCAAACGCATTCAGAGCGAAGGGCAAAAGCGTCTTTCCGCCTAACCCTGTTACCCGATTTATAAAGCCGCTTATCTTTTCCAACTGCGGCTTTCATTCCTCTCTTCTTGAAAGCGAAAATTTCATTTCCCCCCCCTTCATCCGTCTTTGATTTCAAGGTATCCTTTTAATCTCACCAAAACGGATGATAAAACAACCATTACAACAGGATGGAGGATGACGAATGTCTTATTTAAAAAACACCCCAAATCCAGAGGGTTACTTTGGCGACTTTGGCGGTGCCTTTTTGCCGCCTGAGCTGGAACCGCATTTTGAAGAGATCAATAAAGCGTATCTGGAATTGGGGCGTTCAGCGGATTTTCTTAATGAACTGAAATACATTCGTAAACATTATCAAGGTCGCCCGACACCTGTTTACTATGCTCACAATCTCAGCAAACACGCCGGGGCACACATCTACCTTAAACGTGAAGATTTAAACCATTCCGGTGCACACAAACTCAACCACTGCATGGCTGAAGCCCTGCTCGCCAAGCACATGGGTAAAACCAAACTGATTGCCGAAACCGGTGCTGGCCAACACGGTGTCGCACTGGCTACTGCGGCCGCCTACTTCGGCTTGGAGTGTGAAATTCATATGGGGGAAATCGACATTGCCAAAGAGGCCCCAAATGTCACCCGCATGAAGCTGCTGGGTGCCACGGTGGTCCCGGTCTCTTTCGGCGGACGCAGCCTGAAAGAAGCGGTGGACTCCGCTTTCCAATCTTATGTGCCGCAGGCGGATACCGCTTTGTTTGCCATCGGTTCCGTCGTCGGACCGCACCCGTTCCCATTGATGGTGCGCAATTTCCAGTCGGTCGTCGGACATGAAGCGCGTGAACAATTCCTGGAAATGACCGGCGAGCTCCCGGATCAGGTCGGAGCCTGTGTCGGCGGCGGCTCCAACGCCATGGGGCTGTTCGCCGGCTTTATCGACGACGACGAAGTCGGTCTAAACGGCGTTGAACCCTTAGGGCGTGGCACCAACCTCGGTGAGCACTCCGCCACCATGACCTACGGCAAGCCGGGCATGATTCACGGCTTTAAATGTTTGGTTCTGGAAGACGAACAAGGCAATCCTGCACCGGTGCACTCGATCGCCTCCGGCCTGGACTACCCGGGGGTCGGTCCGGAACACTCCTATCTGAAAACCATCGGCAAGGTCAATTACCATGCCGTGACCGATGACGAAACTCTGGATGCCTTCTATAAATTGTCACGCCTGGAAGGGATCATTCCGGCGCTGGAAAGCTCACATGCCGTGGCGTGGGCAATGAAATATGGTCAGGAGAATCCGGGAAGCACCATCCTGATCAACCTCTCCGGCCGTGGCGATAAAGACATCGACTATGTGGTGGACAACTACGGCACCGGTGAATAAGACTGAAACTTAGTAACAAGCACAAAAAAAGCCCGGATGAGTCAAGCTCATTCCGGGCTTTTTTATGGCTTAAGTCAGCCCGGTTCGACCAGGCCTGTTCAGATTAAACGGAACGTTTAAACTGAATTAAGCGATTTTCAGCGCATTGTTCGGTGTGGCTTCCAATGCCGCGATACGATCTTCCAGCGGCGGGTGAGACATAAACAGCGCACCGAACTTGCTGCCACCGGCAGAGATACCGAATGCCGCCATTTGATCCGGCAATTCACCCGGATGCATGGTTTGCAGTCGACGCAATGCGGCAATCATATTCTCTTTACCCGCTAGGTAAGCCCCACCGTTATCAGCATGGAATTCACGCTTACGTGAGAACCACATAGTGATCATGCTTGCCAGAATGCCGAACAGAATCTGCGCAACCAAATCCACCACGATAAACGCTAAACTGTGGCCTTCCTCCTCGTTTTTCAGAACGACGCGGTCCACGACATAAGCGACGATCTTGGCAAAGAAGATGACAAAGGTGTTTACTACCCCTTGCAGCAACGCCATGGTCACCATGTCGCCATTGGCGACGTGCGCCACTTCGTGGCCCAGCACCGCCTCCACTTCGTTCTGGCGCATATTACGCAACAGGCCGGTTGAAACCGCCACCAACGAACTGTTTTTCGTCATCCCGGTGGCAAAAGCATTCGGTTCCGGCGAGTCGTAAATCGCCACTTCCGGCATTTTAATGCCCGCTTTATCCGCCTGACGGCGCACAGTTTCCAACAACCAAGCTTCATCCGCGTTGCGTGGCTGCTCAATCACCTGCGCACCGGTTGACATCTTGGCCATCCATTTCGACATGGCCAAAGAGACGAACGATCCGGCAAAGCCGAAGATCAAGGCAAACATAAACAGGTTATTCAAGTTCAGGCTGGTCCCTTCCATGTAGGAACCGACACCTAAAATATTCATGGTAATCATCGCCACAGCAATCACAGCGATGTTCGTTAACAGAAATAGAGCAATACGCTTCATTGTTTTCTCCTTAAAGGCTGAATCCGGCGAAAGCCCTTACCACTTCCGTCGACTATATAGATTAATTCAACGTATCATTAATATAAGGTTTTTTTATAACCTTTCAAGCAAATAATGCATTTATTTATTGAATTCGATATAAAAAACGGAACCCAATCACTGAGTTCCGTTTTTAAGTTCCATCCTAATACTTTTCAAGGCCATTAAGACTTGAAAAACACCGCGTTAATCGCTCAACTTGGCTTTAAGGATTTGATTGACCTGCCCAGGATTCGCTTGACCGCCGGACGCTTTCATCACCTGACCGACAAAGTACCCTAGCATCTTCTCCTGACCGCCTTTATACGCTTCTACCTGAGAAGGATTGTTCGCCAGAACCTCATCCACCAATGCTTCAATGGCACTGCTGTCGGTGATCTGCTTCAAGCCTTTGCTTTCAATGATTTCATCCGCGGTGCCTTCGCCTTTCCACATCGCATCAAACACCTGTTTGGCGATCTTGCCGGAAATGGTGTCGTCCAAAATCCGTTCAATCATCCCCGCCAGCTGCTCGGCTGTAATCGGAGAGTCGGAAATCGACAGGCCTGCCTTATTCAAAGCCCCCGACAGATCAGTCATCACCCAGTTGGCGCATAGCTTTGGATCTTTACCCTGAGTCTGCGACACCACCGCTTCATAATACTCGGCCAGCTGACGAGACGCGGTCAATACCCCTGCATCGTAGTCGTTCAAACCGAATTCACTGACATATCGGGCACGCTTGGCATCCGGCAATTCCGGCATCTGCGCACGAACCGCTTCAATATCTTCATCGGTAATCATCACCGGCAACAAATCCGGGCATGGGAAGTAACGGTAATCGTTGGCCTCTTCTTTGGTACGCATTGAACGCGTCACATCGTTATCGGCATCATACAGGCGGGTTTCCTGTACGATTTTACCACCACTTTCCAAGATTTCGATCTGGCGCTCGATCTCAAATTCGATCGCTTTCTCGATAAAGCGGAAGGAGTTGATGTTTTTCAGCTCGGTACGCGTTCCTAAAGGCTCGCCCGGACGACGCACAGACACGTTAGAATCGACACGGAAAGAACCTTCCTGCATGTTGCCGTCACAAATACCCAAATATTGAACCAGCTCGTGCATTTTGCGCGCATAGGCCACCGCCTCTTTAGCAGAACGCATATCCGGTTCGGAAACGATTTCCAGCAGCGGCGTACCGGCACGGTTCAAATCGATCCCGCTCATCCCTGGCACAATACCGTGCACGGACTTTCCGGCATCTTCTTCCAAGTGCGCACGGGTAACGCCGATTTTTTTCTTCTCGCCGTCGACTTCAATTTCCAAGTGGCCTTTCCCGACAATCGGATACTCCAACTGCGAGGTCTGATAGCCTTTTGGCAAATCCGGATAAAAATAGTTTTTACGCTCAAACACCGATTTTTTGCCGATTTCCGCATTCAACGCCAGCGCTAATCGAATCGACTTGCCAATCACCGCCTCGTTTAACACCGGCAACATCCCCGGCATCCCCAAATCGATGGCACAGGCCTGTGTATTCGGTTCCGCACCATAAGCGATGGAGGAACCGGAAAAAATCTTGGTTTGGGTGGTCAACTGCGCGTGAATTTCCAAACCGATCACTACTTCCCAACTCATTGATACTCTCCCCCTGCTTATTGGTACTGCGCCGGCATACGCGTATGCCAGTCGGTCACTTGTTGATATTGATGAGCAATATTCAACAGCTTGGTTTCGCTGAAGTACGGCCCCACAATATGCAGCCCAACAGGACGATCGTTGACAAACCCAGCCGGAACAGACATGCCTGGCAGGCCTGCCAAGTTGACCGGGATCGTATACAGGTCGGCCAGATACATACTGGTCGGATCGTCGGTTTTTTCACCGATATTAAACGCCGGTGTTGGCGCGACCGGCCCCATAATCACATCGCATTGTTCAAACGCACGCGTGAAGTCATCGCGCACCAGACGGCGCAATTTCTGCGCTTTCACGTAATAGGCGTCGTAGAAACCGGCCGACAATGCATAGGCGCCCACCATGATTCGGCGTTTCACTTCGGCACCAAACCCCTCGGAACGGGAACGGTTATACAAATCCTGCAAATCCTTCGGATTCTCGCAGCGGTGCCCGAAACGCACACCGTCAAAACGCGACAGGTTGGAAGAGGCCTCTGCCGGAGCCAACACATAATAGGCCGGTACCGCCAAATCTTTATTTGGCAGACTCACTTCCACGATTTCCGCCCCCAGCTTTTCCACTTCGGCAATCGCGTCCTTAACAATTTTCTCTACTTGCGGATCCAAGCCTTCACCGAAATACTCCGCTGGCACGCCTACTTTCAAGCCTTTCAGCGAGTTATTCAATCCGGCGGCGTAATCGGTTTTTTCGCGATGCAAACTGGTGGAATCGCGCTGATCAAAACCGGCCATAGCATCCAACAACCAAGCGGCGTCTTCCGCCGAACGCGTCATTGGACCCGCCTGATCAAAACTGGAGGCATAGGCGACAATGCCGAAACGCGATACCGTACCGTAAGTCGGCTTGATCCCGGTAATACCGCAAAAAGACGCCGGCTGACGAATCGAACCCCCGGTATCGGTTCCAGTGGCCATAGGCGCCAGCCCGGCTGCGATCACCGCCGCCGCACCACCGGAAGACCCTCCTGGAACCGCTTGATGATCCCAAGGGTTTTTAGTCGGTCCGTAATAACTGCTTTCAGATGAGGAGCCCATGGCGAATTCATCCATATTGGTTTTACCCAAAATCGGCATACCGGCTTTTTTCAGTTGCGTGACCACATGCGCATCATACGGTGCAATGAAGTTATCCAGCATTTTGGAACTGCACGACGTTTTGACGCCGTCAGTACAGAAAATATCCTTATGCGCCACCGGAATTCCGGTTAGCAGACCGGCTGTGCCCTCCGACAGCTGCCTGTCCGCCTCTTCCGCCATCGCCATCGCCAGTTCCGGCGTCACCGTGACATAGGCATTCAACTCGGCATCGTATTTTGAGATGCGATCCAGATAATGTTGGGTCAATTGCACACTGGTGATTTCCCCGGCATGCAGCTTTTCGCTCATTTGTTTAATAGTTAAATTGTGCATCTTGTCTTCTTCACTCAATCACTTGTGGCACCAAATAAAGGCCGTCTTGGGCGGCCGGCGCTACCGACTGCAACTTTTCGTGCTCATCGGTTTCGGTAATCACATCCGGCCGTAAACGCTGAACCTGATCCAACGGATGCGCCATCGGCTCGACATTGGCAGTATCCGCCGCTTCCATCTGCTTAAACAGATCGAGAATATTCGACAATTTGCCGGCGACCTGCTCCACCTCATTCTCGTCCACCGCAATCGCCGCCAAACGAGAAATGTATTCCACTTCGGTTTTTCCTAAAGACACACCACACTCCTAATTATGCTTTCGCCTCACCATGATGATCATTTAATCTAAAGCTGTATTGCCTTAAAAACTGATCCTACGAACGGTGGCGCTGGCCAAAACACATCTAATTTCCAGTAAGCCGTGTAAAATACCATATTTTGCTGTTTCCCTAAAGAGAAAGGCGATGTTAAGCCGCTTACTTTTTTGTAGAGTTTTCCCGGAAAACAAAACCAAATTCCATCACCCAGCGCCTGCCGGCACGACGGCATATTGCCGACCAGGCCTGTTCAGTTTCCAACCGTTTAAAAAGCAAGCATCCATTCGCTTTTGGACGCATCTGAACCGAGTCTAAGGAAATGACTGACTCCCCTTATTCCTGCTCAAAAACACGCTTTAAAACGCGATAAGTTTTTTTTAATTTGCGATCTATATTTTTCTACTTAAACCCTATTTGTTGCGTTAGAATAGGGGGATTCATTTTGCTTCATTTTCAAGGACACGAATTCATGTTTCGCAAATTAATGGGACTTTTTTCCAACGACCTTTCTATCGACCTAGGAACCGCTAACACACTGATCTATGTGCGCGGCAAAGGCATGGTGCTTAACGAGCCTTCTGTCGTTTCTATTCGTAACAACCGTCGTGGATCGAGCAGTCGCTCAATTGTCGCCGTCGGCGAAAACGCCAAGCTGATGCTCGGAAAAGAGAATCAGGACATTCAAACCATTCGTCCGATGAAAGATGGAGTCATTGCAGATTTTGAAGTCACTGAAAAAATGCTGCAGGCTTTTATCCGCAAGGTCCATGAAGCTAAATTTTTCCAACCTAGCCCGCGTGTATTGGTCTGTGTTCCCTGCGGGTCAACACAAGTAGAGCGCCGTGCCATCCGTGAATCCGCCGCCGGCGCAGGGGCACGTGAAGTTTACCTGATCGAAGAACCGATGGCCGCCGCTATCGGTGCGGGAATGCCGGTCAGCGAACCAACCGGCTCCATGGTTGTAGACATTGGTGGAGGCACCACCGAAGTCGCCACTCTATCTCTTAACGGCATCGTCTGGTCGGACTCGGTTAAAGTCGGCGGAGACCGTTTTGATGACGCCATCATCAAATACGTTCGCCGCAACTATGGCATGGTCATCGGTGAAAGTACTGCGGAAAAAATCAAAAAAACCATTGGTACCGCCTATCATCAGGTAGAGCCGGATACCATGGAAGTTCACGGCAGTAACATTGCTGAAGCCGTCCCTCGCCGCTTTACCCTAAACAGCAACGAAGTGCTTGAAGCCCTTCAGGAGCCTCTGTCGGCCATCGTCAGCGCCGTGCGAACCGCATTGGAAAACACCCCGCCGGAACTGGGGGCTGACATTGCCGAACATGGCATTGTCTTAACCGGCGGTGGCGCTCTATTGCGAAACCTGCCAACCCTGCTTTCAGAAGAAACCGGCATTCCGGTCATCATCGCCGATGACCCTCTAACCTGTGTTGCTCGTGGCGGTGGACGCGCGCTTGAACTTATGGACGAGAAAGGGCTGGATCTATTCTCTTTTGAATAATTGAAACGTCAATTCTTTTCAACCGGCTTAATTTGAAACACTCTTAATGGGCCGGTTAACGTCAGGAGACCCGTCATCAACCTCAACGCGACTTCCCCACAACAAGATGGCCTGCAATTTGTCATTGCATTCATTCTGGCCATTGCGTTAATGGCAGCCGACTATTACGGTCAGCTAATGGGAAGCGTACGCTCCGCACTTCTAACCACTCTGAGTCCAATCGAACAGGCGGCCACTTTCCCTAAACAAGTTTACGATCTCGTCACCACCGACTTTACCTCGATGGACGAGCTGAAACTGGAAAATCAAAAGCTCAAAACGGAGATTTTGCTATTAAAAGCCAAGACCCAACAGCTCGCCAATATGGAACTGGAAATTCAACGCCTCGAAGGCCTGCTGGGCACCACCGGAAAAATGAACGACCGCAAAGTTCAAATCGCTACGGTCAATTTTTTCAGCAGCAATCCCCTTTCGCAATTTCTAACCTTAAACAAGGGACAACTGGATGAAGTGAAGGCTGGACAGGTTGTCATCGACGAGCAAGGGATTATGGGACAGATTATCCACACCACGCCGACCACGTCTCGGCTTCTGCTGATCACGGATCCGGACCATCAAATTCCGGTACGCATTCAGCGCACCGGTCAACGCGGAATCTTAAATGGTACCGGTTATGATTCATTAAGCTTGCAATTCATTCCGCAAAACAGCTCGGTGGAAATCGGTGACTTGCTGGAAAGCTCGGGACTCGGAGAGATTTTCCCCGCAGGCTATCCTGTCGCGAGAGTCACCAAAATCAATAAGCAGGAAGAGGAGCCCTATCTGGAGATCATTGCCACTCCGGTGGCCCAACTCCGCCAGGCGCATAAAGTTCTGATCATCTCCCCCTACGACGCGGAGAAAAAACCGTGACCGACCGTTTTATCAACCTTGAACTGTCTCAGGCACGCTGGCTGGTTATTTTCAGCTACCTGATCGCCCTGTTCCTGGACACGATGATGATTATGCAGAACGCCAACCTGCTGATTCCACCGTTCACCCTGCTGTTGCAAATGTACTGGAGCGCACAATTTCTGAAGCACACCCACTTTGTTTCCGCTTTCGTGCTTGGCCTGTTACTGGACGCGCTTTACCAAACCGTTCTCGGTACGCACGCGCTCATGTTCATCATCTTAACCTTTATCATGTTGCGTTATCGCCTACTGTTTCGTTCCCACTCGGTTCTACAACAAGCCCTGGTCATTGCGTTCTACCTCTACGCATATCAATTTATGGGTTATGTTCTGTTTGCACCGGTGCTGGAAGAAACCCAGCAGATTCATTATTGGATCATGCCGTTGACGGCTTTGGTTTTTTGGCCGCTACTGGCACTCAGCTTGAGATGGCTAACACAAAAACTGATTACCCAATAATTGCCCCGTAAACCGAGCCGACAGAGAATTGTGCAATGACACCGCACCTGGATTTCAACAGTGATGCCGAATCCCAAGCGATGAAACAGCTGTTTCGCGGCCGTATTCTGTTTGCTTTCGGAGTGGTTATACTGTTGTTTTCGGTACTGATCGGACGCATGGCCTATCTGCAGTGGTTTGACTTCGAGCGCTACCACTTGCTGGCCGAAGATAATCGTATTTCAGTCGAAACCCTCCCCCCGACTCGAGGCAAAATTTACGACCGCAACCAGATCCTTTTGGCCGACAATCAGCCGGTGTTCACCCTCAAAATGACACGGGAAAAAATGAACGATGTGGATGAAGTCGAGCAGCAGATTGCCGAACTGCTACCGAACTTAGACCAACAGCGCCGAGAAGATTTCTTTGAAAAACTCCGCAGAACCAGCCGTTCTAAATCCTTGTTACTCCCATACAGCCTCAGTGAAGAAGAGGCCGCGCGCTTTGCCGCACGCAGCCACCTGATTCCCGGGGTTTCCCTAACTGCTCGACTAAAACGCACCTATCCGTTTGGGGCAACCGGTGTGCACGCTTTAGGCTACGTAGGCCGAATCAACAGTAAAGAACTCAGCAAACTCAACGAAAGCGAATACCGGGGTACAGAAGTCATTGGCAAGTCGGGCATCGAAAAATTTTATGAGAAAAGATTGCACGGCTTACCCGGTATCCAGCAGGTCGAAACCAACGCACGTGGACGCGTACTCCGAAAGCTCGAAACCGTTCCAGCCGTTCCTGGTGAAGACATTCAGCTGACCATCGATATCGGCCTTCAACAATTTGCCGAATCCCAATTTAAAGAACACAAACGGGGATCGATTGTTGCAATGGATCCGCAAAATGGCGAAATCTTGGCTTACGTGAGCATGCCGACTTTTGACCCGAACCTCTTTGTGGATGGTATCGATCAAAAGTCTTATACAAGCCTTTTGAAAAACCCGCATAAACCCTTTATTAACCGTGGAATTAACGGTAAATACCCCCCCGGTTCAACCATCAAACCCTTTGTGGCCCTTGGCGCGATCGAAAACAACATTATCTCGCCCAACAAAAAAATCTATGATCCCGGCTACTTTGAGTATAAAAACCACCGTTATCGCGACTGGAAACGCACCGGCCACGGTTTAGTGGATATGCACGATGCGATTGTTCAATCTTGCGACACCTATTTCTATGAACTCAGCCTGGACATGGGGATTGACACTATTCACGATGCCCTTTCCCCGTTTGGCTTTGGGCAAAAAACCGGCATCGACATTCCAGGCGAGTCAAAAGGCATTCTGCCTTCACAAGCCTGGAAACGAGAAACAAAGGGCTTGCCGTGGTATCGTGGCGAAACCATTATCAGCTCAATCGGCCAAGGTTATAATTTGACCACGCCGCTACAGCTGGCCAAAGCAACCGCGATTTTGGCAAATGGCGGAAAAATCATTCAACCTCACCTGGTAAGAGATGCGCAAAGACCACCGCCGGAACAGATTGAGATCAAAAACAGTCAAAACTGGAACCGAGTGATCGCTTCGATGCGTGATGTCATGCACGGTGCAAGAGGCACGGCGCGACGCCACGGAATCGGACTGCCGTTCAAGATGGCTGGAAAAACGGGAACCGCTCAGGTATTCAGTCTGAATGAAGCCGATTACGAAGAAGAAAATATCGACAAACGTTTGCATGACCATTCGCTGTTTATCGGCTTTGCACCATTTGAAAACCCGAAAATCGCCGTGGCCGTCATTGTTGAAAACGGCGGTAGCGGCAGCCGAACCGCTGCTCCAATGGCGGTGAATGTAATGAAAAAATATCTGCAGGAACACCTGTAAACCCCGCGGATAAATTGATAGCTGACCTATGAAAATCGCACTGAACAGCCCACAAACCGTCTATCGCAAAAACAAAGGCTTGCTAGAAGCCCTGCATATTGATGGCTGGTTACTGCTTGGTATCCTTATGCTTTTAGCCGGGAGCACCCTTCTCGTCTACAGCGCGTCAGGTGGGGACTGGGATGTTGTCTATCGCCATTTAGTACGCATCGGTTTTGCGATGGGGCTGATGCTGCTGTTTGCACAAATTCCACCCAATATCCTCTACCTATTCACCCCCTGGCTGTTTGGAATCGGCATCCTTATGCTGATCGCCGTTATCCTGGTTGGAGATGTAGGCAAAGGCGCACAACGCTGGCTTGACTTTGGCCCTGTGCGCTTCCAACCTTCCGAATTAATGAAACTGGTTCTCCCAATGACCGTCGCCTGGCTGTTTGCGCACTCGAGCTTTCCGCCCAGTTACCGACGCCTTCTGTTCGGTGCGGCTCTGATTGCTTTCACCGCAGGGCTTATCGTGGTTCAGCCAGATTTGGGAACCTCGCTGTTGATTGCCATGAGCGGCCTATTTGTTCTGTTTTTTGCAGGCCTGCCCTGGAAGGTGATTTTAGGCGCGGTTTTCGCCGCCATTGTCAGCCTGCCCATCGTCTGGCATTTTATGCACGCTTACCAGAAACAACGCGTTCTCACTTTTCTTAACCCGGAATCCGATCCCTTGGGCAGCGGTTATCACATTATTCAATCAAAAATCGCCATCGGTTCGGGCGGTATTGAAGGCAAAGGCTTTATGGGGAGCACCCAAGCGCATCTAGAGTTTTTACCCGAAAGCACCACCGACTTTATTTTTTCCGTACTCGCCGAAGAGTTCGGCCTGATCGGGGTGATCATTCTGCTTTCGGTGTATGTCTTTGTCATCGCTCGCGGCCTGTACATCGCCACTCAAGCACAGGACAACTTTACACGCCTGATCGCAGCCAGCTTAATGATGACATTGTTCATCTATGTCTTGGTCAATATCGGCATGGTAAGTGGCCTGTTACCCGTGGTGGGACTGCCTCTGCCTTTAATCAGTTACGGAGGCAGCGCTCTTGTTACCCTGATGATCAGTTTTGGGATCTTAATGTCAATTCACACCCACAAGAAAATGCTCACAAAATGAGCCGAGTTTAGCGTTTAGATTTGCCCCGTAATATGGTAAATTAACCCACTCAATGGTTCGCCGAAGCTGGCGGGCAATCGCTTTTTCAAGGCCGATTCTTTTAACCGAACGCTTAAATGATTCACAGTGGATATTATGCAAACACTCAGTTCTCGCTTCCTCGCTCTACTTTTCTTGTTGATTCCTTTTTTTGCTCATGCTGATACGCAACCACTCGCTGTCCCGGCACCGGCCATCCCGCATGTTGTGCCTTCAGCACCACAAGTTTCGGGAACGTCGCACCTGCTGATTGACTTTGACAGCGGTAAAATACTCGCCGAAAAGGACGCAGACAGTCGAGTTGAACCAGCCAGTCTGACCAAAATCATGACCGGCTACGTTGTCATCAACGAGCTGACAAACGGCAATATGAGCTTGGACGAAATGGTTACCATCAGTGAAAAAGCTTGGAAAATGCCGGGGTCTAAAATGTTCATTGAAGTCGGCAAAAAAGTGTCGGTACGCGACTTGATCAAGGGGATGGTCATTCAATCGGGTAACGATGCCAGTGTAGCCTTAGCGGAATACATTGCCGGAAGTGAAGAAGTCTTTGCTCAACTGATGAACAAATACGCCAAAGCGTTGGGCATGAACAACACGCATTACATGAATGCCACCGGCCTGCCTCACCCAGACCACTACACAACGGCACGCGACCTGGCGATTCTGACTAAAGCGCTCATCACCAAATTCCCGGAAGAGTACAAATGGTACTCCGAAAAGAAATTTACCTTTAACGGCATTACCCAATACAACCGCAATAAACTGCTATGGCAAGACCCAAGCGTTGACGGCTTAAAAACCGGCCATACCGAGTCGGCCGGTTACTGTCTGGTTTCCTCTGCCAAACGTGACGGCATGCGCTTGATCAGTGTCGTGCTCGGTACCAATAGCATGGAAAAGCGTATTCAAGAAAGTCAGAAGTTGTTGAATTACGGCTTCCGTTTCTTTGAAACCCATCCATTGTATAAAGCCAACCAGCGTCTAAACGACGTCAAAGTCTGGGAAGGCAGCAAAGATGTGTTGGGTGTGGGACTGAAAAACGATTTGTTTATCACCATTCCGCGCGGACAGTATAAAAACCTGAACATTGAGACCAGCCTGCAGCCTGAAATCGTAGCACCAATCACGACTGGCCAGGAACTGGGACAATTGCATGTTTCATTAAATGGTGAGGTGTTGGTAGAACAACCATTGGTTGCCCTATCTGACGTTGAAGAAGGTTCTTTCTTTAAAAAGCTGATTGATCAGATCAAGCGCATGTTCAGCTCCATTTTCAGCTTTTTGGATTAACCGCCGAGAAAACACGGCAACCGCCGAATCCCGGCTAATTGAGACACCAAGGAAGGGTGGCATTGCGCCACCCTTCTGACGTTTTGAACAAGCCCATTCACTTTCACTTAACGCTCTTTAAAAACCGGCTTTTAAGCCTTTTGTGGAAACTACATACATGACTCAAACTGCCTCTGTCATTGAACAGCAAGTCGTTTATCTAAACGGTCAATATCTGCCAATGTGCGAATCTCAAATCTCGACTCAAGATCGCGGGTTCTTATTTGGCGACGGAATTTATGAAGTCATTCCGGTCTACAGCAAAAAACTGTTTGCCTGGCCGGAACATTTGCAACGTTTAAAAAACAGCTTAGAAGCCGTTAGCATTCCCAACCCATTGACAGACGAAGAGTGGCTTTCCATGCTAGCAGGCCTGGTTGAACAGCACCCTTGGCAAGATCAATTTATCTATCTGCAGGTCACGCGCGGCATCCAGATGCAACGTGATCATCTGCCTGCCGACTGCCTAACCCCAACCATTTACGCCTATACCAATCCATTAAAACCGCTCGCCGAGAGTGTGTTGCAGAACGGCATTAAAGTCATCTCTCTGGAAGACATACGCTGGTTGCGCTGTGACATTAAAGCCATCACCCTGCTGCCGAATGTCATGATGAAATTAGCCGCAAAACAGCAGGGAGCCGATGACGCTATTTTGGTCTCCCGTGAAGGCAAGATCACCGAAGGCACGGCCAGCAACGTATTCATTGTCAAAAACAATACCCTGCTGACACCGCCAAACAGTCATAAAATTCTGCCAGGCGTCACGCGCACAGTCATTGAAAAAGTCGTCGCTGAACACCAAATTACACTTAACGAACAAGAGCTGACACTCGAAGACCTGCAACAGGCCGATGAAATTTGGCTGACGTCGTCGACCAAAGAGGCTTTGCCGGTCACCCAGCTGGATGGGCAGCCGATTGGAAACGGGCAGCCGGGCCCTATGTGGCAAGTGCTTCGCAAACATTATCAGCACTACAAAGAAGCCTTTATCTCTGCCCAACAGAACAGCTAACCAGTTGAAACCTATAGACATTTAAAATCAAAGACGCGGTTTTTCATGCAAAAAACCTCTATAATATGCGCTATCAACATTTTAACTGCGCGATTTGAGAGTAACCCAAAAGAGTAACTTTATGACCAAAGACTTACACGCCCCCGACAGTGAGAGCCTAATTGAGTTTCCTTGTGACTACCGCCTGAAAGCGATGGGACACAATACCGAAGCCTTTATTGATCTGGTATTTGAAGTGACTAAAAAATACGCGCCCGGCGTTACGCGTGAGCACATCGAAATCAAAGATTCCAAAGGAAAGAAATTCATTTCCGTCAACATCACTTTCTACGCCACTTGCATCGAACAGATTCACGGAATCTACGGCGACTTGAAAAAGCACCCCGAAGTATTGATGACCCTCTAGCTTTTTGCTGTTACTCCGCGCCTTTCATGAAAATACGTTACCTCGGCCTGCGTCCTTATCGGGAAACCTGGCAGGCCATGCAGACCTTTACCGATCAACGTAATGCCGATACGCCCGATGAGTTGTGGGTGGTTGAGCACCCGCCGGTGTTCACTCAGGGGCTGAATGGCAAAGCGGAACACCTGCTGGCATTGGCTCCGCAAATCCCCCTGGTGCAAACTGACCGCGGCGGTCAAGTCACCTATCACGGTCCGGGCCAGCTGGTAATTTATGTATTAGTGGACTTAAAGCGCGCGCAACTTGGAGTGCGCGCCCTGGTCACCGCAATGGAAGAGTCGATTATCGAGCTGCTGAACCGCTTCAACATTGTCTCGCAGGCACGAACCGATGCCCCGGGCGTTTATGTGTCAGGGCAAAAAATTGCCTCTTTAGGCCTTAAAATCCGCAAACAGAAAAGCTATCACGGGCTGGCGTTGAATGTGGCAATGGACCTCACCCCTTTTCAAATGATCAATCCATGCGGACTGCAAGGCATGCAGATGACCCAGCTGTGTGATCGGTTAATTGACCAGGCCTGTCCAGATTTGACTGAACTCGGAGAGCAACTCTCCAAGCTGTTAGCGCAAAATATCCTCCAGCATAGCGGTGCAAGCAAGCCATCGCGTAATCCTTTATAATAGGCGTCACTTAACCACTAAGTTGTGAACGATCAGATGTCTCAATCTCCTCAAATTCAGGAAATCGGGCTGGACGCCATCGGCAACCGCAAGCATGACCAAAGCCTTAAAGAACGCAATCAAGCAATGCCGAAGGGGCAATATAAAACCAAGTCCCTGAAGCATCGTCCTGATCCGAATGCCGAACGCCTGAAAAAACCTCGCTGGATCAAAGCCCGGCTTCCCAAGGCCAAAGACATTCATCGCGTCGCCGAACTCAAAGCGATTATGCGCGAAAAAGGTCTGCATTCCGTATGCGAAGAAGCCTCCTGCCCGAATCTGGGAGAGTGTTTCGGCCATGGTACCGCCACCTTTATGATTATGGGCGACATCTGCACCCGTAAATGTCCGTTCTGCGATGTGACTCACGGCCGACCCAAGCCTTTGGATAAAAATGAACCTAAACATCTGGCAGAAACTGTTGAAGCCATGCGTCTGAAGTATGTCGTCATCACCTCGGTCGACCGCGACGATCTGCGTGACGGCGGAGCCCGGCACTTTAACGACTGCGTCAGTGAACTGCGTCAAGCCCTGCCGGAACTTAAGATTGAAACCTTGGTGCCCGATTTCCGCGGCCGATTGAGCGTCGCCCTGGAGACCTTGAGTCAAAATCCGCCTGACGTCCTGAATCACAACCTGGAAACCGTCCCACGCCTGTATGAGGAAGCACGTCCCGGTGCCGACTACCAGGCCTCTCTAGATTTGCTTAAACGTTTTAAAGCCATGAATCCCAAGGTCGCCACCAAATCCGGTCTCATGGTTGGTTTGGGCGAAACCATGGATGAACTGCTGCAGGTCATGCGCGATCTGCGTGCACACGATGTGGAAATGCTCACCGTCGGCCAGTACCTGCAACCCAGCGTTTACCATTTAGCCGTCAAAAAATATTGGACACCGGAAGAGTTCAAACAGATTGAAGAAGCCGGTTATGAAATGGGCTTCACCAACGTGGCCTCCGGCCCGATGGTACGATCCTCGTATCACGCCGACTTACAGGCCAAAGAGATCGCCCACTAAAGGGTGAGGCGGTTAAACTAAACTATTTTGAGTGTGAGTAATTGCAACCATGTCAGACAACGCTGTTCAACGCTTTTTGTTTAAAGAACTGAATATCCGCGGTCAACATATTCGCCTGCAGGAGAGCTGGCAAAAGATGGTGACAGACCGCCATTATCCACAGCCTATTATCAAGCTGCTGGGTGAATTGACCGCCATGTCAGTGTTAATGGCCAACGGCATGAAGCATCAGGGCCGCATTACTTTTCAAGTACAAGGCTCCGGGCCGGTGACCCTGCTGGTAGTCGAAGTGACGCACGACCTGAAAATTCGCGGCGTCGCAAAAACCAATCAGACGGTAGGGGAACAGACCTCCTTGGATGAGCTGTTGGGCGACGGGCAAATTTTGATGACCTTGGAAAACACCCAGACCAACCACCATTTCCAATCGTTTGTGCCTCGCGAAGGCCACAGCATCAGTGAAGCCTTTGAAGCCTTCTTGAGTCAATCGGAACAGCTGCCGTCGAAGATCTGGCTGGCGGCTGATGAAGCCCATATTGGCGGCGTGATGATTCAAAAAATGCCGGAGACCGACAAACACGATGAGGACGGCTGGGATCGCATCACCCACCTCACCACCACCGTCCAAGACGACGAGCTGCTGAATCTCCAAGCAGAGGAATTACTGCACCGTCTGTTCCATGAAGAGACCATCGAGCTCTTCAAAGAAGAAGAAGTGATCTATGAATGCCCGCAAGACCGTGAATGCGTGGAAGCCATGCTCAAATCGTTGGGAGAGGAAGAGTTACGCCGTCTGCTGGAAGAACAGGGGGAAATCGTCATTCACAATGAAATCTGTAATTTCCATATGCGATTTAATGCTGAGGACATTGACGCCCTCTTTACCGATCAGAAAAAAGACGATGATGTGAGTACCACTTTGCAATAAACCTGCTCATCAAAACGGAACAGGCCGGGTAACAGGCATTCCTACCAGGCCTGTTCCGTTTCAGATAACTTTAACGCGTGCGATTAAGCGTCAAGCTTGCGGGTAAAGACCCAGTCACTCTCGGAGGAAAGATCCGGGGCAAACGCATAGCCTTCATAATCGAAATATTTCAAATCCTCAGCATTTTCCACTTGATGATCCGCGGCATAACGCGCCATCAAGCCACGCGCTTTTTTCGCGTAAAAACTGATGATTTTATACTGACCGTTTTTCCAATCCTTAAAAATCGGCGTAATGATGCGCCCGTTAAGTTCTTTTTTCTTGACCGCTTTGAAATATTCGTTGGACGCCAGGTTAACAACGGTTTGACTGCCCTGCTCCACCAAGTCTGTGTTTAGCAATTCCGTAATGCGACTTCCCCAAAACGCATATAGGTCCTTGCCTCGGGCATTGGCAAATTTGGTCCCCATCTCCAGGCGATACGGCAGCATATCATCGCAGGGTTTCAACACCCCATACAGCCCGGACAGAATACGCAGGTGGTTTTGAATGTAGTTAACCCCTTTTTCGTCTAACGAATAGGCATCTAATCCTTGATACACATCGCCTTTAAACAACCAGGCCGCTTGCTTGGCTTTCTCTTCAGGAAACGGCAATTGCCACTCCTGAAAGCGCTCATAGTTCAGTTCCGCCAATTTATCGCTGATATGCATTAACTGAGCGATCTCTACCGGCCCCATCTGCTTTAACTCGTCGATCAGCTGTGCCGCTTGATCCAACAGAGCGCATTGTGAATGCATTTCAGTTTGTACGGGCGTACTTTCGTCCAGTGATTTAGCGGGGGAAACAAGCATCAACATCGACCCAATCCTCTTTTCTAAACTTAACCGGAACATTATAAAACATTCTCTTACTGCGAACCCCCCACATTCTATAATTTCCTACTGAAAAGATAGGTTATTTAAAAAAACACCTTATACATAAGTAAAAATTATTATCCTGGTAATAATACAGCGTTATGATTGAATCAGGCGTATGCCTTTGTGTTGAAAAATGTCAAAGATTGTTAAGGATCTTTATGAAACAACGCCAGTATCTATTCTTAATTCCCGTTTTCATCCTGATTATAGGATTAATGCTGGCTGTGTTTTATATGGATAAACAGCTACGTCAGCAAGCCAGTCAAAAACAGCTCAATAACACGGTTCAACAGATCAGCCATACCATTGTTAATGAACTCTCTCAAGTGTATGCCGATCTCACTTACCTAAGCCATCAAACCAAAGCGAGAGAGGTTTTGCTTGGCGAAAGCACCGCGATTACCAATCATCTATGTAACGAATACCTTCTCTTCTCGGAACAAAACAAAAGGTATGCACAAATACGTCTTTTGGATATAACCGGCCAAGAAGTGGTGCGAATCGATCGGGAAAAAGGTCGCAGCTTCAGAATCGAGGAAAACAGATTACAAAATAAGGCGGACCGCTACTATTTTGCAGAGTCAGAAAAGCTAAAACCGGGGGAAATATACCAATCCCAACTTGACCTGAACGTAGAAAACGGCGAGATTGAAACGCCATGGAAACCGATGCTCCGTTTCGCCACCCCCATCACGGACTACAGCGGTCAAACAACCATCGGTTATATGATCCTCAACTATGACGCCACCCGGCTCTTAACCAAAGTGGATTATTTATTAAATAAGGATTTAGGGGAATTTTCAATTTTAAACCGGAACGGCTACATCCTGTTTAGTACCGACAAGACCTTCCCTCTATGGGGGTTTATGTTTAATCAAAAAAGCGCTTCGCTTAGCGCCATAGATCCGGTTCTCTGGCAACAAATGCAACAATCTGGACCTGTTAGTGAATTGGAGGTTCAAGACCACTATTACAGCTTCCATAAAATCTGTGGACTGGGCGAGTGTGATCAACACCCTGCCGCAAACATGCTTGCCACCCAGGCCAGAGATCTTCCCTGGTACATTTTGGCTAAACTCAATAAAAACAGCGCGATCAACGGTTTTTGGTGGCAAAACCAATGGCCTTATCTCATCGCCTTACTGCTCAGCCTTATTGGTGTTTTTGCGCTAAAAACAGGAAACCGCCTGAGCAGTTTGGTCAAAACCCTATCCAAAAGAGAAGGGGATTTAAGAGAAGCCAACGATCAATTCCAAACACTGCTCAATGCCATCCCCGATGGTCTGCTTGTTGTGGGTCACAACGGCACGATAGAGCAAGTCAATCCGGCCGCCGAAGTCATGCTAGGACGCTTAGAGTCTGAATTGCTGGGAAATGACGTTGAATCCCTCATGCCGAAATCTTTCCAGGAAAAACACAAAACCTACCGCCAGCAGTTCAATAAATCCCCAAGACGGATTCATGCGACTCGAAACCACCCGTTTCAATACACGCATCCAAGTGGACACCAACGCCTGATTGAAGTCATGATCGATCCCGTAAGGGTTGGCAAGGAAGTCAAAGCCATTACTCTGATCCATGATGTCACGGAACAACACTCTTACCAGGAACAGATCCGCCAAAAACAAAAAATGGAAGCGCTCGGCCAGCTTACCGGCGGAATCGCTCATGATTTCAACAACTTGCTTGGAATCATTCTCGGAAACCTGGAACTCATGGAAATGCAGATCGAGCCAGACAGCAAAGCCTTTCAACAGCTTACCAAGATCAAAAAAGCGGTACTGTCTGCGGCCGAACTCACCCAAAAACTGCTCGCTTTCTCAAGAAAAAAAGCCTTACAAAACGAAACCTTGGGGCTCAAACCGCTTTTGGAGGAAGTCGTCGCTATTCTCAAACACAGCATTAAAGGCCAGATAAAGTTAACATTAAATCTTGAAGATAATCTGCCCTTAATCAATGCCGATCCTAATGAACTCACCAATGCCATAATCAACCTGGCGGTCAACGCACGAGACGCCATGCCCGAAGGCGGTGTGATTGAGATCAATGCTTCTCATGTCATTCTATCCGAAGAATACATTCGCACCCTGCCTGAGAAAATCGACACCGGGGATTATGTCTTAATTGAGGTCAGCGACACCGGAGAAGGCATCCCCAGAGAACTGATTAATAAGGTTCTGGAGCCTTTCTTCACCACCAAAGAAAAAGGCAAAGGCACGGGACTGGGGCTGGCGATGATCTACGGTTTTATTAAGCAGTCTCATGGCCATATGAGAATTTACAGTGAAGTTGGACGTGGCACCAGCATACACCTTTACCTTCCGGTCGCACAAGAAACGGAGTCTGAAAACCGGGATAAAGCCACCTATCCTCAAATTGAATTCTCGGAAAACTATCTGGGCCTTAAAGCGTTGGTGATTGATGATGAGACCGACCTGGCTGAAGTCGCCGAGTCTTTTTTAAGCCACTTAGGGTTTGCTTGCGAGGTATGCCACAATGCCGATGAAGCCTGGGAACAACTGCAGAAAAAAGAGTATGACCTCATTCTTTCCGATATTGTCATGCCTGGCAAACTGGATGGGCTCGCCTTATACCATCAGGCAAAAGCGCAATACCCGAATATACGTTTTATCCTCAGTAGCGGCTTTTCAGAGGAGATGCTACACAACCAGCAAAAACTCCCGCAAGATTTTATTTTCCTTCGCAAACCTTACCAAAGAAAGGCCTTAGAAGAAGCACTTGCTAAAGCTTTTAAAAGGGGAAACAAGCCATGAACGTTAAAATATTTATTATGGATGACGATCCCGACTTTGGTGAATTGATTGCAGAAGTATCAGAAATGGTAGGTATAGGGGCGGCTTACACCTCCCAACCCTCACAGTTTGAAGCGGAACTTGCGAAATATCCGCACACGCAAATCATTTTCTTAGATCTCAATATGCCGGAACGGGATGGGGTTGAAATCATTCGCTCCCTAGGCAACCAAAACTTTGACGGTGCTCTCGTCTTAATGAGCGGTTTTGATGAGAGTGTTTTAAGCACCGCCTATGACCTGGCAGAAAGCTATGAACTCAACCTGCTACCCAGCTTAAAAAAACCGTTCAGTATAGAGAGTATTAAAAACCTGATCTCTGAATTTGTTTTTCACTCTCCAGACAATAATAAAAAGCCCTCTTATGCTGTAGCGGGCAGCGAAAAACCGCTTAATGCTTCTGAAATAGAACAGGCCTTTCGTGAATCACGTATTGAACTCTACTATCAGCCTCAGGTTCGTTTACGTGATTATGCAGTCATCGGACTTGAAACATTGGCCCGCCTAAAAAAACAGGACGGCACCATTGTTCCTCCTGCTCTATTCATACCGACTATTGAAGCCTCCGGGTTGAATACGTTATTTTTAAAACAAATCCTTGATCAGCTCATGATCGATTACCAAAAATACTTTAGCGACTACCCCCAGTTAAATATTTCGATTAACGTCTCTGCGCTTGACCTGAATAATCTGGAATTTCCAGACATCCTAGCCCAACAAGCCAAGGAGACGGGAATTTCTCCAGAAAATTTTGTGATTGAGATCACCGAAAGCAGCGCGATTAAACATTTAAGGACCGGCCTGGATATTCTTGCGCGACTCCGTTTAAAAGGTTTCAAACTCTCGATAGATGATTTTGGCACCGGAACAGCGGTGCTCGAAAATATCAAACGCATGCCTTTCACCGAGCTCAAAATTGATCGCGTTTTTGTGGATAAACTCATTCACGACCGGCGCTTGGAAAGCATCACCAACGATACGATAAAAATGGCCCATAACTTAAATTTAACCGTCGTCGCAGAAGGCATTGAAGACGTGGAAACGGCCCAACACCTCAAAGCCATGGAGTGCGATATCGGACAAGGTTTTTTATTTGCCAAACCCATGCCGGCGGCCATGCTGATGGACTGTTTACGGAAACACAATCGCTCACCATCAGCCCCTCAGCAAAGGCAAAGATTCTTTCTTCATCCGAACATTAACGACAATAAATAAGTGCTTGAACGCACAAGCTAAGGTACCATTGTATTTAATACATCCTTACCGAATCCATATCGGTAACCCAGGAGGTACCATGAAACTGTTTATTTTCCTGCTAACAGCTCTAGTGCTGACTTTCTCTCAAGCAGCTTATTCTGGCGAAGTGCTGCTCAGACCGCATGTTAAATCCATTACCCTTACTCTTGGTAATCAAACCTATGTCATTCAGCGCAACCAAGATCCCACCATTACCATCACCAGTCTCTACACCAATACCACGGTCGGTAAATTGCAGCCGATTCATCTTGCCCCGGGGGTGGAAACCATCGGCGAAGTTGAGGTCCTGGATTATTTACAACGCATGCAGACGGATGACTCGATTATTTTAATTGATACCCGCCCTAAATCCTGGTTTGACCGCATTCGTATTCCCGGTGCGGTTGATGTGCCGCCCGCGACCTTTGAGAACGAACTGACCGCAACTGAAACGTTGGAAAAACTATTTAATGTCAAAACCAACGCCAACGGTGAACTTGATTTTTCCCAGGCCAAAACCATCGTCGCCTACTGTAACGGCCATTTTTGTGGTTACACCCCGGACGCCATCAAACATGCGGATTACAGCCTGCTCAAACTCGGCTACCCGCCTGAGAAAATCAAATACTACCGCGGTGGCATGCAAGCCTGGACCTCGGTTGGCTTGACAGTCATCGGTGAAGAAGCCTTTAACTGAAAACGGCTCCAAACCGTTGCCTCATAGAATAAAAATAACCAATAAGGCATGAAACCTCAAAAGTAAATTCAATCAATAATCACTCTCATTTAAAGTAAAATTAAGTCATGCCCTCTAAAGCAGGAGGTTGTCATGACGGCTTTACAAGCGATTCTGATGACTGTGTTCTGTGGGCTGGTACTGACCCCGCGCGCCTATCCTGACCCCACAGATCCGACCGTTGAAACACCAAAACCAGGCGAAGTGCTCATCACTCACGATGTTCGAGAGGTGTCGCTGCAATTGCAGGGGCAATCTTGGCTGATTCAGCGCAATCAAGACCCCAATGTGACCTTGACGCCACTGTTTACCAATACCACGGTAGGATTTCTGCAGCCTATACAACTCGCCCCGAGCGTAGAGACGCTGGGAGAACTGGAAGTGCTTGCATGGATGCGGAAAATGCAAACCGATGACTCCATTGTTCTGGTGGATACGCGCCCTTTTCTGCCTTATGAACGTTTACATATTCCCGGCGCCATCAATATTCCGCCACGGCTCTTTAAAAACGAATTCGCCGCCATCGAAGTGCTGGAGCGCAAACTGAATGTCACCACCACCGATTCCGGTGAACTGAACTTCAACGACGCCAAAACCGTCATTGCCTACTCAAACGGCCATTTCTGCGCCATGACGCCTTATGCAGTCAAATACGCCCCCTACTCTCTGCTTAAACTGGGGTATCCGCCAGAAAAAATCAAATACTATCGAGGCGGCATGCAGGACTGGACCTCAGTGGGATTAACGGTCGCCGGTGCGGATGCTTTTTAACCCGAACGTTTCCGATATCGCTCTGTAAGCCTTATTCCGACTTGTTGGCGAATAAGGCTTTTTAATAGGCCGGCAGAACGCTTTAGGCTAAAATCCGTGACTGATTGATAACCAACCACGGAGCCACCATGTCCCCCGATATTCTAACCAAAGTCATTCTGCCCGCCGCCCTGTTTCTGATTATGTTTGGCATGGGGCTCTCTTTAAAAGTGGCGGATTTCAAAGCGGTCGTGCGTGCCCCCAAAGCCGTTTCAATCGGTCTGCTCGGGCAAATGATTCTGTTGCCGCTGATCGCATTTGCCATTGCGGTCATATTACAGCTACCGGAGGAAGTCGCTGTGGGATTGATGATTATCGCCTTGGCACCCGGTGGCGCCACCTCCAATATGTTCACCTATCTGGCGAAAGGCGATGTGTCGCTCTCCATCAGCCTGACCGCCCTGGTCAGCCTGATCACTCCCTTCACCATTCCGATCATCTCCGCCCTGTCCATGACCTATTTCATGGGCAACAGCACCGAGTTCAGCTTGCCGATCGTCCAAACCATTGTGCAACTTTTAGTCATCACCGTCATTCCGGTGGCATTGGGCATGTTGGTTCTTTCACGCTGGCCAAATGCCGCAACCAAGATTGAACAGATTCTCAAATGGTTTGCGGTGCTCTTTTTGCTGCTGATTATTGCTCTTATCGTCTTGAAAAATGCCAACAACATGGCCAGCTTCTTTGCCCAGGCGGGAATCGCGACCCTGCTGCTCAATGCCAGCGTTCTATTATTGGGTTATCAGATCGCCAAGTGGGCGAAGCTGAATCATCCGCAAGCGGTTTCAATTGGATTTGAAGTGGGGATTCAAAACGGTACCCTGGCATTGGTCGTTGCCGGCACTTTAATCGGAAACAGTGCTATGATGATTCCAGCCGTGACCTATTCTCTGTTGATGTTCGTCAGCGGTGCCGCCTTTGCCTGGTGGGTCAACCGCAAACAGGCATAGAAACACCAACGCTCTCTGAGAGCCGCCAGGTCGACATCCGTTATGTCCACCATTTCCAAAAATATCTGGGCACTGGGCTGGGTCAGTTTTTTTACCGACCTGGCCACCGCGATGATCAAACCGCTCATCCCGATCTATGTGGTACTCGTACTTCATCAGGGGGTCGACAAACTCGGTTATGTCATCGCCATTACCACTCTGGTGTCTTATCTGTTCCGCTGGTTTGGAGGCTGGCTGAGCGACACCCTGCAGGTAACCAAACCGCTGCTGCTGATCGGTTACGCCCTGTCCACCATTATGAAACCGCTTTTCTCTTTGGCCGAAAACTGGGGAAGCGTGGCGGCCATCAGTGCAACCGAACGGTTGGGTAAAGCGATCCGCAGCGCACCCAAAGATGTGCTTATTTCTGCTTCGGCGCAACCACAACAACAGGGGCGCGCCTTTGGCGTGCATAAAACCCTCGACATTGCCGGAGAAATGCTCGGCGGCATTCTGGCCTTTTTACTGTTAACTTGGCTGGGGCAATCAGAACACTGGATCAGAATCATTTTTGAGCTCAGCCTGCTGCCGGGTCTGCTAGGCTTGTTTATCCTGATTTTTTGGGTCAAAGACCTGATTCAAAAACAGCCTAAACCCCTTGCACCAGAAACGACCTCAGGTCAGATGGACAGCTCATTATGGGGCTGGTTTACAATCTACTTTTTGGCCGTATTCTTTATGTTAAGCGATGCCTTTATGGTGATTAGAGGCAGTGAGATCGGCATTGCCACACAATGGCTGCCGCTGTTAATGGTCAGCTCGGCCCTTACTCAAACCCTTATCAGCTACCGGGCGGGTAAACGTGTAGATGCTACCGGCCAGTTCAATGGCGCACGTTTTTTAATGCAGACAAGTCTTTGGGCGGGGGTGATCTCAGCAGGCCTGCTGTTAATGCAAAGCCCGGTCAGCCTGGTGTTGGCATTTGTTTTTCAGGGAGTGTTTATGGTGACCGGTTTGAATGCCATGCGCAGCCGCATCGGGCAGACCGAACATAAAAAAGGGCGTGCTTATGGCATTTTTTATTTGGGAACCGCGCTGGCGACGGCAGTTGGCAGCCTGATTATCGGGCAAATATGGGAACAGTTTGGCGCAATTTGGGCATTGGAGTTTTCAGTCGTTGGACTGGTTTCCGTGCTCTTGACGATCACGATATTCAAAAACATATTGCCTTTATACTCTCCAAATCGGTAACGCCATCCGAAAACAAACAGGCCTGGTAGGAATCACTCCTACCAGGCCTGTCTATTTTGCTGTTTTCTTATTCAGATGAAATTATCACACTGCATCCGGAGTAATTCCCGCCGCTTCTAAAAAGTGTCGCAGCTGGGTGACTTCAGTTTTATCCGCAATTTCATGACCATGATGCGGCAAACTGATGCTCAATTCCTGACCGTTCAGCACGATCTTGGCACGGTTGGAATTGGAGATTTCGATTTCGGCACCAAAGTGCTCCAACGCATGCTCCAGTTTTTTCCAGTCAATATTGGTCGCAATTGGATGCGCAAAAATCTTTTCAATAATGGCTTTATGTTTATGGCTCATAGGTTTGTCCTCTTCTTTGAGTAATGAAAGTGCATTTCCTTTAATTTCATTTTAGAACAAAACCGCAGAGTCGCTGCAAAAGCGCATCGAAACTTATCTGAGATTAAGCCTTTGCTTATATTGAAAGCCATTTAAGCGCATTTCTACGATTCAGAGTCGGCCAACTGCGCCAATAAAGTCGCTTGTTGATGCGAAGAAAGCGGCCGCCACTGACCACTCGGCAGATCATCCAGGTGCAGATTCATGATCCGCAGTCGTTGCAAACGCATTACCCGGTAACCCAAGGCTTTGCACATGCGCCGAATCTGGCGGTTCAAACCTTGTTTGAGGATGATTTTAAAACGGTGACTATCCAACCTCTCCACCTTACAGGGCAAGGTAACGGTATTCAAGACCTCCACTCCGCTGCGCATCTGCTCCAGAAACGCCTCACTGAGCGGACGATCCACGGTGACGAGATACTCTTTTTCGTGGCCGTTCTGCGCGCGCAGGATTTTATTGAACAGTTCGCCCTGATTGGTCAGCAACAGCAAGCCTTCGGACGCCTTGTCCAAACGCCCCACGGCAAACACTTTCTGCGGATAGCCCACCGCTTCGGTCAAATTGCCTTCCACATCTTCATCGTGTGTGCAGGTTACCCCGACCGGTTTGTGATACAGCAGGTGGACCGGCTCAGGAAAAGAGGGAGCCGGCTCGCCGTCCACCGTCACCCGATCGCTGTCGGAGAGTCGCATTCCCAAACTGGCCGGTTCGCCGTTTACTCGCACCCGCCCCTGTTCGATCCAGCGATCGGCTTCACGCTTGGAACACAGACCGGCCTGACTGAGATATCGGTTAATGCGCATGATTAATTGGATTTAAACAGGCCTGCTCATTGGCAAAGCGTTTGCTCCATCTCCTGCAAACGTTCCAAGGTGCCGATGTCAGACCAGAGTCCTTGGTAGAGTTGGCCGCTAACCCGGTTGGCGTCCATCGCCTCACGCAGAATCGGCGCGAGTTTGATGAAATCGACGGCCATGTTTTTGAATAGGTCTGGATGAATCACACTGAGACCGGCAAAGGTATATTGCCCTTGGCTTGCTACTCGGCCTGTTGAGTCTGCTTGACTCAAGCCGAAATCCCCCTTGGCATTGAACTCGGGGCTGGGCACCAGAACCAGATGCGCCAAAGTGTTTTGTGAAAGTGAACAGGCCTGGGCAATCAATTCGGCAAAATCGAATTCACAAAAGACGTCGCCGTTGATTACCAGAAACGGTTCCTTGCCCAATAGTGGCAAGGCGTTGATAATCCCGCCGGCGGTCTCCAGGCCGCCTTCCGGTTCCGGCGAATAATGAATTTTAATCCCCCAGTGCTTACCGTTGCCCAAAGTTTGCTCGATCTGTTCACCCAACCAGGCGTGATTGATGACAATCTCCTGCACGCCGGCGGCGGCCAGTTTTTCGATGTGATACTCAATCAGCGGTTTGCCGCACAGCGGCACCAACGGCTTGGGAATCGAATCGGTCAGCGGCCGCAGACGGTTGCCGCGTCCGGCGGCGAGAATCATCGCTTTGACAGGTCGTGAAGCTTGCGTCATGGCATTACCCGGCTTTTTGCAGAAGTGTATGCGGCAACATGCGGTTTTCCACCCACTCAACCAGCCATTTCATTTCCGGATAGTCGCGCCCGACATCGACGATATATTGTAGGGTTTGCGGAATGTCGTTCAAATAGCCGTCCTTGCCGTCACGGTGATAGAGGCGTGCAAAGATGCCCGACGCTTTCAGATGACGCTGAATCCCCATAAAATCCATCGCCTTTAAGAAGCCGTGCCATTCATCCCGCTTGAGCAGATTGACCTCACACAATTTGAGAAAATAATAACGCTGCCACTCGCGCACCTGATCGCTTGGCCAGGCGATATAACAATCGCGCAGCAACGACACTGCATCGTAAGTTAACGGGCCATAGACCGCGTCCTGAAAATCCAAAATGCCAGGATTGCCCTGACTTGTCACCATCAGGTTGCGGCTGTGGTAATCGCGATGCACATAGGTTTTAGGCTGCGCCAGTGCCGACTGCGTCAACAGGGTTTTAATCTGCTGCCAGTCCATTTGCTGGTGCACACTCAAAGGCATTTCCAGATGCGTGCCGAGCAGCCAATCGCTGAACAGGTTCATCTCGTTATTCAGCAAGGTCTCATCATACGCTGGCAACTCCGGGGCGGCCTGCGCGCCCTTTTCCTGCAAGATCACCAAGGCGTTCAAAGCGTCGCAATACAAGCGATCCACCTCGCTTTCATCGGCCGAATTCAAAACCGAAAGGTAGGTGGTGCTGCCCAAATCCGTCAACAGTAAGAACCCCTGCTGTAGATTTTGCGCTAACACCTTGGGGACGTTCAGCCCCAACTTCGCCATTTGAGCGGAAACATGGATAAAGGGTTCGCAATCCTCATGTTCGGGCGGCGCATCCATAATAATGTAGCTGGCAAGATCCTTTTCTTGCGGACCGTTTACCTCAATGCGGAAATAACGGCGGAAGCTGGCATCGCTGGACGCGGAAACCGGCTGGCTGACTGCACGCCCTTGCAAAATAGGCAAGGCATCCAACCAGTCCAACATCCATTGAAATCTTTCATTCATAAAGAAAATACTCGGTTAAAATAAGACAATTCACGAATAATTAATGATTCTCTGCTTGATGTCAAACCGGATTGTACGCTTTTACAGACTTTTTCAAAGCCACCAGGCCTGTTCAAATTGCAAGGTCATCACGCTGAGTGCAAGCGTAGCGCTATTGAGTCAGCCGACCTTGGCACAAACGCAACCCCTGTTGCCCGTAGCAGAACAACGTGCGGCGGAGTGTCTGCCGCAATGGATTGCCCAGCCGATCGAGGTGCCCGCAGAGCAAACAGACCAAACCACTCCCCAAGCTACCCAAATGGAAGCCGACCGTTTGACTCAACCCGACCAGAACGAATTTCGTCTGACCGGTTCAGCCGAAGTGCATCACCCGGGTTCCGTGTTGCTGGCCGACGAAATTCGCTACCGCAGAGACACTCAGCAGGCGCAGGCCAGCGGTCAGGTGGAATTGCACCGCAACGACCTGCTGCTCACCGCACAGCACGCGAAGCTGGACAATCAACAGCAAACCGCAAAACTGCAACACACCCGCTACCAGCTTATACCGAGCCGCACTCACGGTCACGCCAAAACCATTGACCTGAATCAGCAAAAAGAGGTGGCGCATCTGCACCAGGCCACCCTCACCACCTGCCCGATTCAAAACCGGTTGCAGGACGGCACCCTGGCTTCGGAAAACCAGGAACAGGTGGCCTGGCAGCTGAAGTTTGACGACTTGGAGATCAACAACCACAACCGCCGAGTGATCGGCAAACACACCACGCTGCTGTTCCATGATGTGCCGATTTTCTACACCCCCTATTTCGACTACCCCTTGGATGATCGCGCCAGCGGATTGCTGTTTCCCGAATTTGGCGGTTATAAAGCGATTACCGAAGACCGTTCCAGTTTTTACGTCAAGCTGCCGTACTACTTCAATTTGGCACCCAATTACGACGACACCTTGACGCTGATGTATATGGAAAACCGCGGGCCGATATTGGAAAACGAATTCCGCTATCTGGCCAAAAGCGGTTCGGTTCGTCATCAAGCGGAGTTTACCGCCACCTTCTTGAATGATCAGCAGACCGCCAGCGAGGGTCTGGCCTATCTGCTGGGCGACGATGTGGTCTACGGCGAACCCATCGAACAACGCTGGCGCGGCAAACTACTCGCCAGTCAGCAATGGGCTCCGGGGCTGACCAGCCAGATTTTATGGCATGAAACGTCTGACGAAAATTTCTTCTCCGACATCCCGGTGGAAAACGCGCTGAAAACCGTGACCTCCACCCCGCGTTATGTGACATTAAATTATCGCGATGCCCATTGGCAGGCCTATACGCAGCTGTACAGCTACTTGCGTTTGAGAGACGCGCCGGTCAACTATGAAAAGCGCCCGGAAGTGGGCGCGCGCTATCAGAATGAGTTCGGCGATTTCCAGTGGTCGGTTCTCAGCGAAGCGACCGAATTTGATGTTCCGCTAAGCTCGCATAACAAACCGGAAGCTCTGCGCGCACGCCTGGTGCCGGAAATTCGCTACGGGATGTACCAACCTTGGGGCAACCTGCAGGCCAGCGTGACCGCTAACCACCTGCGCTATTCCATTCACGACAACGGCAATTACAGCGGCGATGAGCTGGATATTGAACACACCGTCATGCAATATGCACTGCGTGGCGGCTTGGTCTTTGAACGCGACTTTGACTTTTCCGGCGTGCCGTTGATTCAAACCCTGGAGCCGGAGCTGCAATATCTGCATGTTCCCTATGTAGACCAGTCTGACGTGCCGCTGTTTGACACCACCAACAAAAGTCTGCACTTTTCCAATCTGTTTGCTTTGAACCGCTTTTCCGGTTATGACCGCATCGGCGATACCACTCAGGTTTCCGCCGCTTTGACCAGCAAAATCCTCAACCAAAACGGCACCCCGCTGCTTGAAGCGGGCATCGGGCAGATTTTTTATCTGGATGACCGTCAAGTAAGCTTAAGCGGCAACACTCTGGAAACCGCGGAACAATCGGATTATTTCGTCAAACTCGGCGTGACCGCTCAGGCTCTCTATTTCTATTCAACCAGCCAGTTCTCCCAAGAAGACACCGATCTGGTGAACAGTAACAGCCGCCTACGCTGGGATCTCTCCGATACCGATAAGGTTCTGGTGAACTACACCCTCACCGACAATAATTTACCGACCGAACAGGCCACCCTCGGATTAGGTGCCACCTTTGAAATTGCCAACAAGTGGCAAGGCGGGGCTTACTGGAATTACGACTTTACCCAGGAAATCCGCAACGAAGTGCAATATGCGCTGCGTTACGATGATTGCTGCTGGGCCGGAGAATTTTCCGTAGAAGAGACACAACTGGAAAATGGTCTGTATAATTACAGCTTTCAGTTTATGATTGAACTTAAGGGCTTGAGTACCAGCGGCCGAACCTTCAAAGATACCCTCAGCCGACGGCTCAATTTTTAAATCGATCCACCTTTAAATTGACGACAGGTCTATAGAATGACAAAACGTTCCTCACAGCTTTTCAACTTTACACTTTTTTCGCTGTTAGCGGTTTTTATGGCCTTAAGCCCTGCGGCACACGCAGATCGCCTGTTGGATAAAGTGGTCGCCGTCGTCAATGATCAGATCGTGCTGCAAAGCCAGCTTCAACAACGTACTCAGGAAACCGCCCAGGAACTGATGGCCAAGCAGATTCCTATCAACAGTCTGCAAGAGCTGCAAGCCAAGGTCTTGGACAATATGATTCTGGAAATTCTGCAGAAGCAGCGCGCCAAAGAACTCGGACTGTCGGTTGCGGATGAAGAGGTCAACGAACAGCTGCTCAAAATCGCCAATCAGAACCAGTTGTCGATTTTGCAATTGCGCGATCGCCTGAATGCCCAAGCCCCCAACGGCTTCTCGCAATTTCGCGACAAGCTGCAACAGCAAATCCTGATTCAAAAACTGCGTGACAAAGAGATCATCAGCCGCACTCTGGTGACCCAGGAAGAGATCGACAACTACCTGCAACGCAGCAAATTAGACACCCGTTCAACCGAATACCATTTGCGGCATATTCTGATTACCCTTCCGGAATCGGCCACCGAAGCGCAGCGCCTGCAAGCGCGCAACCAAATTGACGACATTGCGCAACGTCTTAACCAGGGCGAATCCTTCAGCCAGCTCGCGGTGCGTTATTCCAAAGGCAGCAAAGCGTTAAGCGGCGGTGATCTCGGGTGGCTCAAGCGCGATCAAATACCGACCTTCTTTACCGACGCCCTGGATGGTCTCGAAGACGGCCAGACCAGTGACGTCATCAGCAGCCCAAGCGGCTTCCATCTGATTAAACTGGTGGAAACGCGCGACAGCAGCCAGAAAACCATTACTCAGTACCATCTTCACCGCTTTATGATTTTGAGCGATCAAGCGGAACATGATCAAGTGCCATTGGAAATCCTACAACTGGTACGCGAAATCAACTCCGTAGAGGAGTTCAACAAGTTAAAAGAACGCTATTCCGACCTGCCTGCCGACCTGAATGCCAATATGGATTTAGGTTGGAAAACGGCACAAGAGATGACCCCGGCCCTGCAGCGTGACATAGGACAATTAGCGCCTGAACAGATGGCTCCCCCCGTGGCAGTGGACAATGGCTGGGTGCTGTTCTTTGTTGAAGGCATCCGTCAAGTCAATGCCGACGAAGAAAATGAGCGCCAACAAGCGATTCAAGCGATCCGCATGCGCAAAGCCAACGAAACCTTTGAAATCTGGCTGCGCCGCTTAAAAGATGAAGCCTTTATTGATATTCGACTGTAAATAAAGCCCGGCGATCAGCCGCGCTTTTCACACTTTGGCCAGGCCTGCTCACCTTCACTCTCAGCAGGCCTGCGCGCTTTTAGGAACATGACTCTATGACACAGCGTTTGGTAATCACCTCTGGCGAACCGGCCGGTATCGGCCCTGACCTGGTTTTGCAACTGGCTCAATCGGATTGGCCAGTGGAGCTGGTGATTCTTGGCGATCATAAGGTAATCGCCGAACGGGCTCGTCAGCTGAATGTTGACATCGACTTCAAATCCTACGATGCCGAAGCCTCCCCTCAACCAAGTCGTGCCGGCGAGATGATCCTGGAGTCCGTTCCAGTTGCCGAAACGGTGATACCCGGCAAACTGAACCCGGCCAATGCCATGAGTGTGATTGCCATGCTGAAACGCGCCATTCACGGCTGTTTGAGTGGCGAATTTGCCGGCATGGTCACCGGCCCGGTGCATAAAGGCGTCATTAACGAAGCCGGATTGCCTTTCAGCGGCCACACCGAACTTCTGGCTGAAGAGAGCAATACCGATCGAGTGGTAATGATGCTCGCCACCCCCGGCTTACGTGTGGCGCTGGCCACCACCCACCTGCCCTTGGCGGATGTCCCTAAAGCCATCACTCAGCCCCTGCTGACCGAAATCCTCACCATTACTCACCGCGCCTTGGTGGAGCAGTTTGGCATTGCGGATCCCAAAATGCTCGTCGCCGGACTGAACCCGCACGCCGGTGAAAACGGTCATATGGGGCGTGAAGAGATTGAAATCATCGAACCGGTTCTGGAAACCTTAAGGGCGCAGATGGCACTTTACGGACCACTGCCAGCGGACACCCTGTTTACCCCGAAATATCTGGAGCAGGCGGATGCGGTAGTCGCCATGTACCATGACCAAGGACTGCCGGTGCTCAAACACATGGGATTCGGCAAGGCGGTTAACGTCACCCTCGGCTTGCCGTTCGTGCGCACCTCGGTCGATCACGGTACCGCGCTGGAGCTGGCCGGAACCGGAAAAGCGGATACCGGCAGTTTCCGTTATGCCATCGAGGTCGCCTTGCAGATGATCCATGCAACGCCGACCTCTTCTAACTAAAAATAACCAAGCCGATCAGACAACTATGGCCATGCAAAAAAAACGTTCTCCAAAAGGAAGCGGACACAAACATAAAAAACAGTTCGGGCAGAACTTTCTCAACAATCCGCGCATTATTGATCAGATTGTCGCCGCAATTCGTCCGCAAAGCGACGACCACCTGATTGAAATCGGTCCGGGGGAAGCGGCTTTGACCGAACCGCTGTTGCAGGTTGTCCGCAAGATGGACATCATTGAAATCGATACCGATCTGATCGCTCCCCTAACCCGACGTTTTGGAACCAACCCGGCGTTTCATCTGCACCATACCGATGCCTTGAGCCTGGACTACGCCACGCTCTTGGAACACGACCGTGAAATGGTTCGCGTGGTCGGCAATTTGCCCTACAATATTTCCAGTCCACTGCTATTCCATCTGCTTAACTACGCCCCGCATATTCGTGACATGCATTTTATGCTGCAAAAAGAGGTGGTGGACCGTATCTGCGCCGAACCGGGCAGCAAAACCTTTGGCCGTTTGAGCGTCATGATGCAATACGCCTGCCAGACCGAGTACCTGTTTACCGTCGGGCCGGAAAACTTCACCCCGCCGCCCAAGGTCGACTCGGCCATTGTTCGTTTGGTACCCTACGCGCAAAAGCCTTTTGTCGCCGAAAATGAGAGCGATTTTGCCGACCTGGTCAAACAGGCGTTCAGTCAAAAACGCAAAACATTGCGCAATACCCTGAAAGGCTGGCTGAACAGCGAGCAGATAGAAGCCTGCGATGTTGACCCTGGTGCCCGCGCGGAAAGCCTGAGTGTGGCACAATTTGTGCAACTGAGTAATTATTTTACCCAACTCAAAACCTCTAACCCGGACAATACACAGGAATAACCCCATTATGGCCACTTATGTGATCGGCGACCTCCAAGGCTGTTTCGACGAACTGCAAGCCCTGTTGCAACAGATCGACTACCGTCCGGAAACCGATCACTTGTGGTTTGTCGGCGATATTGTCAATCGTGGCCCCAAGTCTCTAGAGTGCCTGCGTTTTGTCAAACAACTGCAACAGCAAGGCCAGGCGCAGATGGTTCTGGGCAATCACGATTTTCACTTGTTGGCCGCCTATTCCGGCCTGAAACGTTTTCAGTCCAAATCGGATACTCTGGACCCGATTTTTGAAGCACACGACGCCCCCGAATTGATTGACTGGCTGCGTCATCAGCCACTGATGGTCAGCCACCCGGTTTATGAAGCGGTGATGGTTCATGCCGGCATTCCACCGCAATGGACCATTTCTGAAGCTCAGAGCCATGCAAAAGAAGTCGAGGCACATCTTCAAGCCGAAGACTGGCAGACTTTCGTGACCGAACACCTGTTTGGCAGCGAACCTAATCGTTGGAACGATACGCTTGGCGGCTGGGAACGAATTCGTTATATTGTAAATGCGTTTGCACGCATGCGTTACTGCGATGCCGATGGCGAATTAGAGTTTAAACTCAAATCCGCACCCGGTCAGCACGATACGCCATATCAACCATGGTTTGTCTTCGACAACCGTAAAAACAAAACCCATGAAATCTTTTTTGGGCATTGGTCTACCTTGGGTGAAATCGACGCCTACCAGGTTCATGCAACGGATACCGGCTGTTTATGGGGCGGTAAACTAACGGCTTATTGCTTGGAAACCCGCAAGCGGCATACACTTGCCTGCAAGCAGCACAGCAAACCTAAAAAGAAGAAAAAATAGTTCACCCACGGCATGATGCGGTCGAAACCAAACCGACCCGTATGCTTAAAATAACAGAGAGCTAACCCGTCTATGGATGCAGCACAACAAGCGCCGATCGAAGAAGCGGAAAACCTTCAGCAGGAACCGACGGTTCCTAGTGCGGAAGAGATGTTTAACCGTTTAAAATCGGTCGATTTAGCACAGTTTGATGTGATTGAAACCACCAATCAGCTTAAGGGCAACAAACAGTGGATTTCGATCCTGACTATCCCGGTGAGCGCCATCCTATTGGTTCTGTTTACTTTGCTCGGCGCCTTTCTGTTTAATGCCCTGATTGCCAGCTTTCTCATCTCAGCAGGCCTGCTCTATTTTATCGCCCGCCTGCTGGACCAATACGATCAGCAGTTTCGTCTTCAGGCACGCAATGTGGTCATTCAACGCATTGCCGCCACCGAAGGTGAATTTGGCCTGGTGCCGCACTTTAAAGACTTTTTGCCGGAGAAATATCGTCATCTCTGGCAATCGCTGCGTAAAGGCCGCTATATGTATATCGATCAGTACATTCAAGCCGTCGCTTTACTGCAAACTCAGTTAAAACTGGAAAAATTCACCAAAATCTGGCACTTACAACATCCGGAATTGGTTGCGGATGAGGAAGCGGATTCGGAAGCGGAACAGAGCGCATAAAACCTGCTTTAGGCTTTTAGTGTCCGCCGCTACAGCGAGGAGACGCCGGAACCTGTTGAAGTTCTCCCCACTCTTGTGGCGTATAGGTATGTAATGCCAAGGCATGAAACTTCGGCATAATCTCTTTTAAAGCACGATAGACCGCTTGCTGACGCTTCACCTTGGTAACGCCGTCAAAATCCTCCGATACCAAGGTCAATTTGAAATGCGATTCCGTATCCGGGCCGGCATGCATATGACTTTCGTTTTTCAAATCAAAAAAAGAAATCTTAAAGTTTGATTGAATCGCTTGTTCAATCTGAGACTGAATTGACATGGCCCTACCTCTTAAACATAACACTAAATTAAAGCCGTGAAAAAGCCTGACGGATTGCAACCCTCTTTATAAAAAGATTTTATATCCCAACCTTCTCATCTTATCGAAATTCCTCAGTATAATGCATAAGAAATTAAAATATTAGGAGTTTTGTTATGCCCGTTACCAAGATCGCAATCATGGCATTGAGCTTGTTAATGACCAGTACGGTATTTGCAGCCAGTTCGGCTGGCGAATCGACGAACCCGACCTTCGTACTGAAACCCGTGCCGGAATTGCAAGACCCACCAAGCGACCGCTTTCCAGGCGATCCGGCGGAACATAAGGCCGTCTATATGTGGAATAAAGCGGACGCCGCTTATCAGACAGCGATTCTCAACTCGATCAAAGCGATGATTAAAAAGTATGGCGACAACGTCGAAATCGCGGTGGTGGCAATCGGTCCGGGGCTGCATGCCTTGGCGAAAGAACCCCAAAGAGAGGTAGACCCTCTCACTTACGATCGCATTGAAAGCTTTGCCAAGGACTACAAGGTACGTTGGATTGCCTGCGGCAATACGATGAATACGATTCACTGGAACCACTCGGACATCCGTCCGTTTGCCGAATACGCAGAAGTAGGTGCTGCAGCGCTAATGGAATTGCAAGAAGAAGGCTATAAGCTTCTTGTATGGTAACCCTTTTCCTGATAGCTAGCGATACAGTCTAAAAAAACCGCTCTATGGCGGTTTTTTTAGACCAAGCGACAAGGGCAGCCCCTCTACTCTTTCATTTCAATCAGTGCTTGAAATTCTTCATGCTCATGCAGCGAGTCAAATACCGGATCGTTTTTGACCTGATCCTTATACCCTTCCGAGTCTTCTAACGCTTTTTTGAGATATTCGATCGCATCCGAGGGCTTGGACAATAACGCGTAAGCACCTGCCATTTGATAGAAAGCGTGTTTATTATCCCCATCAATCCTCAAGGCTTGATTACACAGATTCAAAGCCCATTGAGGTTCGTTCATCTCCAGAGCCACATCCGCTTTGTAGGTCAAGGCTTCGGTATTTTCCGGGTCCAATTCCAGGATCTGATCGTAAATCGCCATGCGATTACTTAGGATCGATTCCTGGCCGGCCTTCAGCCATAGGCTGTGAATATCCTGATGTTGACTGATGCGTTTTTGCGCACTGGTGATCCCGCGAGATTTGCGATTCAGCTCCTCTTCGAGATGTTCCAAACGCTGTTCATACTCGGTAATCACCTGATTGACCTTGGTATCGGCCAGGCTATGCACCTTCTCTTTAATGTCTCGAATCGAATTCCAGCCCACCAACACCAAAATGGAGGAGACTCCGGCGATCAGATAGAAAAAATAGGTCACCGTATCCGACGCATAGGTGACGGCCAAGGTCGTTGCTTCCAACTCCCGATTGGTCACCTCTTTGGTCACCTCAACGTGCAGATCATTCATATCCACCCGCAACTGACGCAGTTCGTCTATGACATAGCGCTCTATAAACGGGTTGTACATCGGCTCATCAAGCGAATTGAGCTCTTCCAAAGAATGTGTCTGCTTGTCGTGACGCTCTTCTGCGCTTTGTGCAAAAGCTGGAAGCAACGCCAGCAACAAAGTAAAAATTAATGTTCGCATATCGCGGTACCGTGATCGTGGACTTCAATCAAAACCGCGTGCAGAGCCTGTACTGCAGTTTCAAAATCGGATTCATTGAGTAAAAACTGCATCTCAACCTGGCGTGTATTCTGGTGCAACGCTTCAATGTTAATGTTCTGTTCATACAGCGTCTGCACGGCTTTTGACAGTAATCCTTTGATGGCCATATCGCTTCCCATCGCCGAGACCAGGCACACTTTACTGGTTGAAACGGCTGCGCATGGCAAGGCGGTTTCGATCTGCCCGGTCAGCTGCTTCACTTTTTTCAAGCTGGCATTCACATACAGGGTAATGGTATTGGCGTTAAAATCCTTAGTGACCACCTGACAGCGCAAACGCTGCAGAATATTCAGCAGCTCACGCTCATAATCCGCCTGCTGCCCCAACATCTCCTGATCGAACACCTCAACGGCGATGAGGTTTTTCATGCCGGCAATGATCTCAACTTGTGGCGATTCAGAAACGTAATCGTCGGTGATCAGCGTGCCGTGATGCTCTGGTTCAAACGTGTTTTTGATGCGTAAAGGAATTTGTGCCTGACGCAACCCTTTCGCCGCCTTGGGATGAATCGCCTCCATCCCCAAATTCGCCAGCTGATCGGCAATATCGTAGTTGGTTTTTCCAATCGGCACCACACACTCCTCGCCTACCAGACGAGGGTCAGCGCTGCTCAGGTGATACTCCTTATGGATGACCGCCTCATGCGCCTGTGTCAACACAGCGATGCGACTGAACGTCATCTCACTGTACCCTCGGTCAAAGGTGTGCATCAGGTTTTCGCGACAGTGCGCATAACCGGTGACAATCGGCAATTCTTGTGAAAAATCGATGTGCGTCAGATGCTTCTGAATCATCTCATCGAGCGGCAAAGTCTCATTAGACTGCCAACCGGAAAGGTCGACAAAGCGTGCGTTCACCCCCTCGGTTTGCAGCAGGTGAGCCAGGTTCCAGGCACTGTGCGCTTCGCCAATGGAAGCAAGCAGTTCACGGACGGTCAACAGGTGCTGTTCCAGTGAAAAATGGCCGTGACTGCACAAATCTTGCAGGTGATTGAGCAGCTGCTTGGTTTCGGCGATGCGTTCGTCAATAAAATCATTGGCCATGCTGCGCAGGCGTTCATCGGCAAACAGTCGCGCGTTGATTTTATTCATTTTCAGACTGAGTCGATCCAGCGCAATGCGCCAATCGTCTTCGACATCGTCATTGGCGAACAGGCCATACACGCCTGGCTGTCCGGTTTTTTTATGCTCTAAAAGATCATCGGTAATGCCGCCGTAAGCCGAGACGACAAAAATGCGTTGATAGGGATTTTCCGGGTAAAGAATAATATTGTCTCTTACCGCTTGGTAGTCACTCATTGACGTGCCACCAATTTTTTCAACTGTTAACTGTGACATGGTTCCTTTAGGATGTGTATTTCACTTAAGTCCGATTGAAGGTAACGAATGGAAACCCAACAGGCCTGTTGGGTTTTTTTCGCCTTAAATCAGTTTTTCAGGATAAGTCTTAGGCGTCAGGCAAAGAATACGAGCCGTCTTCATCATGGACTTCTCGCCCGGTTACCGGTGGATTGAACACGCAAACCATACGCATCGCCACCCCTTTGTTGGCACGCAAAATATGCTGGTCATGTTCGTTCAGCGCATACACGGTGCCTTCACGAATCGGGTGTACGGTACCGTCTTTTTTCTCAACGATCTCGCCCTCACCTTCGATGCAGTAGACCGCTTCCAAGTGGTTTTTGTACCACAGGTGCAGATCCTCGCCCTCTTTAATCAAGGTGTCGTGCAACGAGAAGCCCATGCCGTCTTTAGCCAGCAACAAACGTCGGCTGTTCCACTGTTTGCTGTCTACATCGGCTTCGGTACCAATAATGTCGTCATATAAATTTCGAACAATCATCTATCTTCTTTTCCTTTGAGAGTTATTAGGCTCGTTGCATCGCAGCTTGCAAAGCCGCTTCCAGAATGGCGAAGCCTTCTTCGATCAATGCTTCGCTAATGATCAATGGCCCCAAGAACTTAATCACCTGACCTTCCGATCCGGCGGTTTCAATCACCAACCCCTTGTCGAAAGCAATACTGCAAGTATTGGAAACCAGTTCAGGGTCTTTAAACTCGGCCCCCCAGATCATGCCGTGACCGCGCACGTCAACAATCTGCTCAGGGTACTTCGCCTGCATGTCGCGCATTTTGCTTTCGACCAGCTGTGATTTAGCTTTGACCTCGGTAGAGAATTGGTCGTCGCCCCAGTATTCACGAATCGCCGCATTGGCCGCAACGAACGCCAGGTTGTTTCCGCGGAAAGTACCGGAGTGCTCCCCCGGACTCCACTTATCCAGTTCCGGCTTCAACAACACTAATGACATGGGATGTCCACCACCAATTGACTTGGAAAGGGTCACAATATCCGGCTCAATACCGGCGCGTTCAAAGCTGAAGAAGTCGCTTGAACGTCCGTTACCGGCCTGAATGTCATCGACGATCATGAGAATGTCGAAATCATCACAAATTTTTCTTAGCTCTTTCAGCCACTCCGCCCCGGCGACGTTAATCCCGCCTTCGGCCTGAATGGTTTCCAGGACAATAGCCGCAGGCAACTCGGTTCCACTCGATTCATCTTCAAGAATTTTGCGCAAATAGGCGATGGTGTTCACTTCCGATCCCAGATAGTTATGGAATGGCACCTGAGTGGTATAAGCCGGCACACCGTAGTTTTCGTCCAGGTAATAACTGTTACCGGTAATACTCAAAGAGCCCATGGTCATACCATGGAATCCGTTGGTAAAAGACATCACCTGAGTGCGTTTTTTTACTTTACGTGCAATTTTCAGTGCCGTTTCCACCGCATTGGTTCCGGTCGGCCCGACAAATTGCAATTTGTAATCGAGATTACGTGGCTTAAGCACATTATTCACAAAGCCTTCAATAAAATTGCGTTTGGCGACGGTCGCCATATCCAGCGCGTGGCCGATGCCGTCATTTTGCAGATAATCAATCACCGCGTTGTTGATAACCGGATTGTTGTGTCCATAGTTCAAGGCACCGGCACCGGCAAAAAAGTCAATATAGCGCTTCCCGGCTTCGTCCCAGATTTCCGCGCCTTTGGACTTGGCAAACGTCGTCGGAAACGAACGAATATAACCGCGCACTTCAGATTCATACTGGTCAAAAATAGATAAAGACATGATTTTTCCTTTTAATCACTCTACTTAAATAAAAATTACATAGCTTCCCCAACCCCACTAGGCCGAGGAAAAATTAAACGTTAATTTGGATTATTCTGGTGTGTCGCCCTACTCCGTTTCTATACGGGTTAAGGTATAGAGCTCTTCCGCTTCATGGGCATCTTCGCCAAACTGTTCGGCTTCAATATAGGATTCCTTATGAACCTGATAACCATGTTGGCTCGCAAAACGTGCAAAAAGCTTTTGTGAAGCGATGTTAGACGGGCTGATCGTCGCTGAGATTCGGTTAAGCTCGCTGTTATTCTGCAAAGCAACCAACTCTTCAAGCAGTTTGACGCCCAACCCTCTGCCCCGCATGGTTTCATCCACCGCGACCTGCCAGACAAATAAGTTGTCGGGTTCATTGGGTTTGAAATAAGCCGAGATGAACCCGACGATTCTTTGCTCAGACTCCGCAATCACACAGGTATCGGCAAAGTGACTGGCCTGCAGAAAATAGAGGTAGCGTGAATTCAGATCCAAAGGCGGTGAACGCCGGATCAATTCATAAATTGCTTTGCCATCGGCAAGCAACGGGTGGCGAAATGAAATGTCTGAATAATGGGTTGGGGTGTTGTCTGTTGTTTTTGATGTCGTCTTCTTTGACGTATCGGTCTCCATGATGATTTACCGTTTTTCTTTGAAGGTGAATGTTTCAACCAATCGCAGGAATAGGAAAATATGCATCAACAAGGATACAGGACTGACTATGGCATGCTGAGCTACAAAAGACTTAAAGAAGTCACGAATAGAGCTTGGCGAAAGCCATACGATTGATTCCTCAGGACTCGTCCTTTGGATTAGACTCGACCCGTTTTTGACAAAATACAGGTCTAAATAAGAAAGGCGCCTAAACGCAAATGACAGTGTATTAGATACAACTGATAAATTGATGGTTTAACCTTTTGGGTTATTAACTTAGTGCGTCATTATAAATAAAATTAGTTTAAAAATCAAGAAGTTGAAAATTAAATATCTGTTAAACACCCAATAACCCTATGAATTAACAAGCCTTTTAAAGGATATTAGTTTTGGTTTTAACCGCCGATTCCACTACTGAATTCCACTTATAAAAAAGGCCTGTCAAACTGAACAGGCCTGGTCGAAATCACCGCTGAAAAAAGATCAGGGCCGGGTACTTTTCTGCTCTAAAAGACGATCCAGTTTACGATGCAATTCAGCCACTTCTAACTCAATCCGTTTTTCGAACGTTTCATGCTCTTCCAATGTCTCCCCCAGCTTTTCCGCTGCCATTTTTTTATGCTCTTCATCCAAGACATCCACCACAATCCCAATCATCATATTCAGAAACACGAATGCCGAGAAAAAGATAAACGAAATATAGTACATCCAGCTTAGGCTATAGACGGCCATGGTTTCATACATGACATCGGTCCAATCCTCGAAAGTGGCGACACGGAACAAAGTCAGCAAGGCGATCCCCAAATCTCCCCAAAGCTGAGGATTGATCTGCGAAAACAGTAGATTACCGATGACCGCATACAGATAAAAAATGATAAACATCAATAAGGCCACATACCCCATGCGTGGCAACGCACTGATCAGGGCTGAGACCAAAACGCGCAGCTCCGGAATAAAAGAGATCAAACGCATCACGCGGAACAGACGCAGCATGCGCGCAATCAAGGCGTATTCGGAATCGTCCAACGGAATCAAACTGACGACGACGATGACAAAATCAAAGACATTCCATCCCTTCTTGAAAAAGTCGCGCAGGCGCGGCTCTGCGGCCATGCGAATCAGAATCTCGACCAAAAAGAACAGCGTGACGGCATAATCGAGAAACGCTAATACATTCTCCGCAATCGGGTGCAGTTGATAGGTGCGAATACCGATCATTAAGGAAGAGAATAAAATGATGGTAATCACAAAGATCTCAAACAGCTTATTGTCTCTAATACGTTGAAAATTCAACTGAAAATCTTGCCAAGTCATTATGCTTTATAAACCTCTATTAACCTGCTATAAATTTTTTGTATATTCTACTCAAATGGCCTGTAATTAAAATTGTTAAAATGCAGCTTTGAATAAAAAAATCGGGATATTAAAAATGGCAAAAATTACAGTCGTCGGACAAGGTGAATGTGAATTTGAAGGACAATTCTCCATGCTCGAAGCCTTGGATGAGAATGGGTTTGATATGCCTTACAGCTGCCGCGGAGGGAATTGCGGAGCTTGCGCGGTCAAGCTTTTATCAGGTGATGTCGAAGAAATTCAATCTCCAGCCTATGATGTTCGCGAAGGCGAAATTTTGACGTGCAGCGTCATTCCTTTAACCGACGTTGAGATCGAACTGCTTTAAATCAAGGCGGGACCATTCGTAACTACGAAACGGGGTTCGTCCAATAGAGTTTGAACAGGCCTGTTCAAATTTAAGCCCCTAGATCGGGGAAGTCTGCTGTTCAGAAATAAAAAAACCCCGCATAAGCGGGGTTTTTATCCGACTTAGCTAAGTTGAACTTAGTTCAATTTTGCCAACTCTTTAGCAGCCACTTTAGCTGGTAGCGGGATGTAACCATCTTTTTCTACCACTTGCTGACCGCTCTTAGAAAGAACCAACTTGAAGAACTCTTTAACAACTGGTTCAACTTGCTTGTTAGGCGCTTTGTTTACATAAACGTAAAGCAGACGAGACAGAGGGTAAGTTCCGTTCAACGCGTTTTCGTTGGTTGCTTCGATGAATTTACCACCTTCTTTCTTGGTCAACGGAACGGCTTTTACACCGGCCGTCTTGTAACCGATACCAGAGTAACCGATCGCGTTGATAGAAGCTGATACAGACTGGACGACAGACGCTGAACCAGGCTGTTCGTTAACAGAAGACTTGTAGTCACCTTTACACAAGGCTTTTTTCTTGTAGTAACCGTAAGTACCAGATACTGAGTTACGTCCGTAAATCTGGATAGACTTAGCCGCTAAAGCACCTTCAACACCTGCTTCACCCCAAGTCGTGATGTCAGTAGCGTGACCACACTTGCGCGTAGAAGAGAAAATCGCATCAACTTGTGGAATGCTCAAACCTTTGATTGGGTTGTCTTTGTTCACATAAACGGCCAAAGCGTCGATCGCCACTGCGATTGGAGTCGGCTTGTAACCCCATTTCTTTTCAAATGCCGTTTCTTCTTTAGACTTCATTTTACGGCTCATAGGACCGACGTTTGAAGTTCCTTCAGTCAAGGCTGGAGGTGCAGTAGAAGAGCCAGCGGCCTGGATCTGAATGTTTACGTTAGGATAGTTACGCTTAAACTCTTCAGCCCATAGAGTCATTAGGTTAGCCAAAGTATCAGAACCGACTGAGTTCAAGTTACCAGAGACACCAGAAACTTTTTCATAAGTTGGCAGATCTGCATCGACTGCTGCGTAAGCTGTTTGTGAAGCTACCGCTGTAGCCAGACCCATTGCTAGAAGCACTTGACGTTTCAACATGTGAGTATTCTCCAAATAGAAAAAAAGTAAATCGTTTCAACAGGGCAAATTATAGGAAGCGTCCATAACAGTATTTTTAAGGAATTATGACATATATATGACAGACGCATGCAAACCCCTTACAATATGCGAAGATTCAATTCGGGACCCGGTCCAGGCCTATTGAACAATCAGGCGCGACACAACCGATAGCGCCTGTATTGTGCGGTCTCGCTCAACTTACAAGCTCAGAGATTCAATTATGGAATTCCGCGATATCAACGACATTGAACACGCCACGCATAAAAGCCGTAAAGAGATGTTCCGTTTCGGAACGGCCCTTCTGTTCATTATTCTCATCATGCTGTTTACCGCCAACCTGCAAACCGGTACCGGTGTGGTGAGTGTTGAACTGGTGATTGCCGCCATGATCGGTGGCTATATGGCATTGAATATCGGTGCCAACGACGTCGCCAACAATGTCGGCCCAGCGGTGGGTTCCAAAGCTTTGACCTTGACCGGCGCGATTATTCTCGCGGCCATATTTGAGTCTTCCGGAGCCCTGATTGCCGGGGGGGACGTGGTCAGCACCATCAAAAAAGGCATTATTGACCCGGCCCTGATCGGCGACAGCGATACCTTTATCTGGCTGATGATCGCGGCTCTTCTCGCCGGCGCTATGTGGCTAAATGTCGCTACGGCGATTGGCGCACCGGTCTCGACGACGCACTCGATTGTGGGCGGGGTTTTAGGCGCAGGTATTGCCGCCGCCGGCTGGCAAATTGCCAACTGGGATAAAATGGGCGCCATTGCTGCAAGCTGGGTGATCTCTCCGGTGATAGGCGGGTTAATTGCCGCGACCTTTTTAATGTGGATCAAACGCAGCATCACCTATAAGGACGATATGATTGCGGCGTCCAAGAAAATGCTGCCGCTGTTGATCGCCATTATGGCGTGGGCCTTCTCAACCTACCTGATTATGAAAGGGTTAAAAAAGGTATGGAAGGTCGATTTCATGACTGCCTTACTCCTTGGACTGGCGATGGCTGTCGCCATCTACCTGATCGTCAAACCAATGATCGCCCGACAAGCCCAAGCCTTGCAAAACAGCAAAGCCAGTGTTAACTCACTGTTTACCATCCCTTTGATTTTTGCTGCGGCCCTGCTCAGCTTTGCGCATGGTGCTAACGACGTCGCCAATGCCGTCGGCCCTCTGGCGGCGATCAATGATGCCATCCAGACCCACGGTGTTTCCACCAAAGCGGAAATTCCATTGTGGGTGATGCTGATCGGCGCACTGGGGATCAGTTTAGGTCTGCTCCTGTTCGGCCCGAAACTGATTCGCACGGTCGGCCAGGAAATTACCGAACTCGATCAAATGCGCGCCTACTCCATCGCCATGGCGGCAGCGATTACCGTTATTATTGCCTCCCAGCTCGGGTTACCCGTCAGTTCCACCCATATCGCTGTCGGCGGCATTTTCGGGGTTGGCTTCCTGCGTGAGTACCTTAAACGCAGTTACGCCAAAACCATTCAAGAGATTCGCGATCACTATCAGGGACAGGACCAAGTAGAAGTTGATCTGTTTATTCAAAAGTTTGAAAAAGCGTCTTTGGCAGAGAAAAAAGAGATGCTGGCTCAGTTAAAACAGAAAAAAGCGGATATTGAACTGACTAAAAAAGAACGCAAATCACTGAATAAGGTTTATCAAAAAGAGCTTGTTAAACGTTCCGCCTTCTTGAAAATTGTAGCGGCATGGGTCATTACGGTTCCGGCATCAGCCACCTTAGCGGCCATCTTCTATTTTGCGATTCGCGGCATGATGCTTCCCTAACCCTTCGAATGCCCTCAACAGGTCAGCACGCCTGACCTGTTGCCTCTCTGAAAACACATTAAAAGCCACTACAGCGAATAACCCAAGATACAAGTACGGATGTTCACCAAACTGAACAGGCCTGTTCAAACCTTATCTTGCCGTTTCAAAGTTGCAAGATGCGTTTTTTTAAAGCTTTACAACGCCGAATCCGAACGCTGATGGACCACGCGCTGCACAGGGAAATTACAACTGAAAATGGAACCTCTGCCGATCAGGCTATCCACATGCAAAGTCGCCTGATGACGCTCAAGCACATGTTTGACGATCGCAAGCCCCAAACCGGTACCGCCAGTCGCGCGGGAACGTGCCGTATCGACTCGGTAGAAACGTTCTGTCAAACGCGGTATGTGCTCCTTGGCGATCCCAATACCGTTATCTTCCACCTCAAAATGCGCACCGTCTGAGTCAGAAAACCAGCGTACTTCAATGCGACCCTGTTCGGGCGTATAACGCACCGCATTAGAGACCAGGTTCATGAACACACTTTTTAAAGGTTCGGCATACCCTTTCAGCTTCAAATCTTGATCAATATGAAAGCTAAATTGGTGCTGCCCTTGACTTAACTGCTCGACCTCGACCCTGAGTCTGGTCAACATAGCGGGAACATCCACCACTTCAACTTCTGACGAAAAGGTTTCCGATTCCATTTTGGAGAGCGTCAAAAGGTCTTCAATAATCGCCTGCATGCGATCAGACTGGTTTTGCATGTTCTGCAAAGCCGGCGCCCACATTTTCTGGTGTTCACCGGGCGTATCGATCATCGCCTCCAAATACCCCTTAAGAACCGTTAACGGAGTGCGAAGTTCATGAGAAGCATTGGCAATGAAATCGCGGCGAATCTGCGCCAGATTATAAAGCTCGGTAATGTCTTTAACGATTAACAGCTTATGGCTATCAAAATAAGGAATCACACGCACACTAAAGGTCCGTTGCACACCTTGCAAAGAATGAATGGTTAAGGTGTCCTGGTACTGTTCGTCTTTTAGATAGTGGATAAATTCCGGCTGACGAATCAACCCTTCTATTTTGCGTCCGACATCCTGACGTCTTAGCTCCAGGATTTTTGCAGATGAGGCATTAAACCACTCAATATGGTTTTCTTGATCAAGCGATACGATCGCGTCAGGGATCAACATGGAGGCGGACTTAAACTGCTCGGATTTGTAGAGTTGCAGATCCGCATGTTTTTCTAATGCGCGCTGTTTACGTGAAACAAGATAAGTCAGCTGACTCCAAAAACCGGAGGCAGGAGGAAAGGCTTTAACCGTGCCGCCTTCAATCCATTTTTCAAACTTGCGCATACTCCATAACTGACGAAAGATATAGAGCACAAGATAGGCAATTAAACTTTCAACCCACCAATCCGTGAGCCAGCAGAAAAACAGAAGTAACCACAGAGTGGTAATCACCCATGTCAATTCACGCGTGACACCCGATGAGAACAATTCAGGCCTCTACGACGGAAAAACGGTAACCCGAACCGCGAATTGTCTGAATGTAATCGGCGACGCCAACCGGTTCAAGCAATTTACGCAAGCGCCGAATGTGCACATCGACGGTGCGCTCTTCCACCACCACGTTTTCACCCCAGACACGATCCAATAACTGAACTCGCGAATACACACGGTTTGGATGCGTCATAAAGAAATGAATCAACTTGAATTCGGTCGGTCCCAAACGGACCTCTTGATCATCCACCATAAAACGGTGACTGCTTAAATCCAGCGTCATTTGACCCGCTACCATTTTTTCTTCTTCACCGGCTTCCGTGTCTTGACGGCGCAATAACGCCTTAATTCTGGCCACCAGAGCTCGTGGAGAGAATGGCTTAACCACATAGTCATCCGCACCCGCTTCAAAGCCTTGCACCTGATCATCTTCCTCTCCTTTTGCCGTTAACATGACAATAGGAATGGCGCGCGTCTTTTCATTTTGTCGAATGCGTTGCGCTAACGAAACACCGCTGACACCGGGCAGCATCCAATCCAATAAAATCAGATCCGGCTGTTTCTCGGAAGCGATCTGCCAGCCCTGTTCGGCATTAGGCGCTTCCAGCACATCGTACTCCGCAGAACTTAAGGTAAATTTAAGCATATCGCGGATGGCCGCTTCGTCTTCGATAATCAGTATGGTGTGCTTGCTCATGAAGTCACAGGTTCCTTATCAAGATAGACTTATTCAGTAACAGATTGCAGGTATTCTGCCAGTTTTTCTGGATCGATATTACGAACTTCTTGGCCTTTTACAAGGTAAACGATGCTTTCAGCGATGTTAGCCGCATGATCGGTCACCCTTTCACTCGCTTTCAGCGAATAAACCATTTCCAGCAAACACTCGGGCGGGAGATCAGATGTCTTAAACCCTTCCGTTACCTCGGCCAGAGCCGATTTTAAGGTTTCATCCATACGCTCTTCATCATCCATCACGTCCATCACTTCGGAAAGATCCAAACGTGCAAACGCATTTAGGACCTTTTTAAGCATCGAGTTCGCACAGGTAGTGATTTCCAATAATGAAGAGAATCCGGGTAAAGTGTGGCAAGCAACGCCTTCTTCATCCATCTTAATCACTAATTTGGCTGTTTTTACCACTTCATCTCCCATGCGCTCTAAATCAACTGCGATACGAATAGCGATGATAATTAAGCGTAAATCAGATGCGGTCGGTTGTTGGCGGGCTAAAACGCGCGCGCATAAACGATCAATTTCAAGCTCTTCATTATTAATGACTTTATCGAGCTTCAATACCTGCTTGGCTAGCTTAACATCGGCATTTTGTACCGCTGTTACCGCATTTTCAAGCTGACGCTCAATCAACCCACCCATCTCAAGGACCTGATTGAACAGATCCTCCAAGTTACGGTTAAGCTGTTCTGAAATATGGCTTTTAAATTCTGTTCTTTCCATGACCTATCCTCTTAATCTGATCTACCGGAAATCGATAATCTTCACTACAGACAATTAACCGTAACGTCCGGTAATGTAGTCTTCAGTTCGCTTAACTTGCGGGTTGGTAAACAAGCTATCGGTATCAGTATACTCAATCAACTCCCCCATATACATAAAAGCCGTATAATCAGAAACACGTGCCGCCTGTTGCATATTGTGGGTCACAATCAAAATCGTAAACTCTTTTTTCAATTCAAAAATCAGTTCTTCGATCGCCAAGGTTGAAATAGGATCCAAAGCGGAGGTCGGCTCATCAAGCAACAACACTTCAGGCTTGATTGCAATCGCGCGAGCAATACACAGACGTTGCTGCTGCCCCCCCGACATGCCCAAAGCATTTTCATTCAAACGGTCTTTGACCTCGTCCCACAGCCCAGCTCCTTTTAGAGCCCACTCAACGGTTTCATCCAATACATTCTTATCACTGATGCCTTGCAAACGCAGGCCATAAGCCACATTTTCATAGATTGATTTCGGAAACGGATTCGGTTTTTGAAACACCATTCCCACTCGACGGCGCAAGGAAGCCACGTTCATTTCTTTAGCGTAGACATCGTCACCATGCAATGTCATTTGACCTTCAACGCGAACAATATCAATCAGATCATTCATACGGTTAAAACAACGTAACAGCGTCGATTTACCACACCCTGACGGACCGATAAACGCGGTAACGCGGTTTTCCGGGACAATCATATTGATTCCTTTTAAGGCTTGCTTAGAACCATAATAAAGATTCCAGTCTTTCACCTCCATTGCGACCTTTTCGTTTTCCAGCGACAAGCTGCGATGATCTCGATCCAAGGCTACATTAATATTTTGCTCGCTCATCTTTCTTAATCCTTTCAACCTATTCCACACCTGCAACAGGCTAGTTAATCAATCCTAATATTCTGAATGCCAATACACCTATCCAATCCGGTGCTGTCCTTTATTAGTTATCCAATGACTTATATTTTTCACGCAACTTGTTACGAATCGTAATCGCACCAAAGTTCAGGCTCAAAATCACCAGAACCAATAGCAGCGAAGTTGCATAGACCAGAGGCTGCGATGCCTCTACGTTAGGACTTTGAAAACCAACGTCATAAATATGGAAACCAAGGTGCATAAACTTACGGTCCAAATGCACAAACGGGGCAATCGTATCCAAAGGCAACTCCGGTGCCAGCTTGACCACACCCACTAACATTAACGGCGCCACCTCACCCGCTGCACGCGCAATCGCCAGGATCAACCCGGTCATAATCGCAGGCATGGTCATCGGCAGAATAATACGCATAATGGTTTCGGATTTAGTCGCCCCTAAAGCCAGGCCTCCTTCTCGCAACGCACGAGGAATTCGAGACAAACCTTCCTGTGTCGACACAATCACCACCGGTAGCGTAAGCAGCGCCATCGTCAAGGAAGCCCACAAAAGCCCCGGGCTTCCAAAGGTTGGGCTTGGCAACGCATAACTATAGAATAGCTCATCGATCGACGACCCCATGATGTAAACAAAAAAGCCCAGACCGAAGATACCAAACACAATCGACGGCACACCGGCGAGGTTATTGATCGAGATGCGCACCATTTTTAGAACGGTACCTTCCTTCGCATACTCACTCATATAAATCGCGGCAATGACCCCCATAGGAGTCACGAATACGGCCATGAGCATCACCATCGTCACCGTACCGACAATAGCCGGGAACACGCCGCCTTCAGTATTCGCTTCCCGAGGATCATCGACCAGGAAATTACCCACCGCATTAAAGAAAAACCCAACTTCCTGAGCAAAGGTCATATTGTTTGGCTGCCAGAAATGCACAATCTTTTTAACCGGCACGACCAGCTGCTTGCCGCCAGCAATCTCGACGGTCACCTGACCTAGACTATCCGCCTGCTTGTAAAGCAACTGCACACTGGCATGCTGAACATCAAACTCTTCTTGAAGCGCCGATCGTTCAGCCTGCAAACGCGCTTCTTCCTGTGCATCAAACGCATTGTTGGCGCGCAACTTCTTCTCTTCGAGGCGCAATCCTTCAATTTTATAGTTGATCTCACCAATGCTGATTTTCTCTATATGGCGAATTTCGCTATGCAGGCGACTCCCTTTTTCGACCTGCTGTTGCAAAATTTTCAATGCCTGCTTCTTATCCGAAATCGTCTGGCCGTCTACACTGACCGACTGAATGTGGCCATAAACATTACCATACTCATAGCGTTCGATAACCAGCACGTCTTGTTCAAGCTCATTAATTCCGCCGACAATCTCATCCGCATTAATCCATCTAAAGTCAATACCATAAACATCTCGGTTACCGACTTTAAAAAGGTATTGCGCCATTTCTCTATGGCCATTTTCCGCCGTAGGATCTTCAACCTCTTTGGTTTTAGAATCATGCAGTTCACCCACGACAATCTCTTTCTGGCCGTCAGCATGCAGTACTTCAACGTGATACACCTCATGCGGCCAAAAATGAATCAACCCTTTGTAGGCAATCATGCCCAACAGACCAAAAACCAGCACCATACTGATGCTGACTGTGGATGCGCTAAACCAAATCCAATGTTCGCCTTTTCTAAACCAATCTTTCATGCGCAGACTCCTTATAACGATCCGTATTTACGGCGCATACGTTGACGAACAACTTCGGCCAGAGTGTTAAAAATAAAGGTAAAGATAAACAGAACCAAACCGGAAAGGAACAGCACACGATAGTGTGAGCTGTCTACCGCAGCTTCCGGCATTTCTACAGCCAGGTTGGCGGAAAGCGTACGCAAACCTTCAAACAGGTTTACCTCCATCAACGGGGTATTTCCTGACGCCATCAGTACGATCATGGTTTCCCCAACCCCTCGGCCGAATCCGAGCATAATCGCCGAGAAAATCCCGGGGCTTGCTGTCGGCAGCACGACACCAACCAACGTCTGCCAGCCACTCGCACCTAAAGCAAGGGAGCCGTTCACGAGATAGCTCGGCACGTTATAAATCGCATCCTCGGTCACTGAGAAAATCGTCGGAATCAATGCAAACCCCATCGCAAACCCGATAACCATTGCATTTCGCTGGTCGAAATCAATCCCGGCACTAAAAGTCAACCAGTGGCGCATATCCCCATTAAACAGAGCATCTTCAATTGGCGCACTTAACTGCAGAGCAAACCACCCAAGAAAAAATACCACAGGAATCATTAAGACTGCTCGCTTCCCTACCGGTACCAGCAGACGAATATGCTCTGGCAATCTGGACCATGCAAAACCAAACGCCAAAATCCCGATGGGCACCACCAACAACAAGGCAAAGAAACCAGGTAGATTCGCTTCCATATAAGGCGCTAACCACAGGCCTGCTAAGAAACCTAAGATTACAGTAGGCAAAGCTTCAATTAATTCGACGGAAGGCTTCACCCATTGACGGGTTTTCTTATCCATAAAGAAGGCGGTAAAAATCGCAGCCAAGACGGCAATTGGGACCGCAAACAGCATCGAGTATAGTGCAGCCTTAATGGTCCCGAAGGTCAACGGCATCATCGAAAACTTAGGTTCAAAGTCGGAACTGGCAGATGAAGACTGCCAAACATAATCCGGCTCTGTGTAACCTTCGTACCAAACCTTGCCCCATAGGCTAGAGACCGAAACATCTGGGTGCTGGTTATCAATCAGGTAATGGACTAACTGGCCGTCTCCCGTTTCAACCAAAGCGCCGTTCGCTCGATTTGAAATCACGACAAATCCTGTCGACGAGTCTGACACCTGAGTTTGGTTCAGATGGCGTTCCGCAGTTGAGTGAAAGAGGTTAAATGCACCAGAAGCGTCTGTTGTCGCAAACCCCTTACGCGCCTTCTCAATGGCAATCGTGTGAATCGGTGCATCCCCCACATTAAAGCTGCGAATCTCATGCAAAGAAAATTCATTATTTTCGCCACGTACCGGGAACCACTGAATAACACGACCTTTAGATGTGCCAAGCATCAAAGAGTAATCACCCAGCAGGAAACGCACGGTCGACAGCGTCTCATCGCCTTGCAACATCTGCACCTGTTCAACTTTCTGAGGCGACTCAATATCGCGAATGTCATAGTAGCTGGTTTGTCCTGTTTTATCGATCACGTACAAATTACGCATACTGCCGTCCAACAGCAGCCAATCACTCGCTTGTTCGCTGACAAAGCTACCGCTATAGCCTTCCTCTAAAGAAATGGTATCGCTTAGCATCGATTCAATTGTCGAAAACTGTTTAATCTTGATCTCATGAGAGCCTTTTTCTGCATAAGCAAACACCAGATCGGAATCCATTTTTCTGACGGCAAGTTTTTCAATTTCAGCCGTGCCTAACTCAACAGCCTCCTCACCGAATGGAAAGAGCACCTTGGGCGTGATCGTACGGACATTATTCGGGTAGCTAACCGAGTATTCATATTTGGCGACCAGCACGCCTCCACTGGAAAGTCCAAATGCAAGCAAGTTATCCATTTCAGAAATCACCGAAAAACTGGTAATCGTTTGCCCCTGCAGTGGTAAAACGTCTTCTGAAATCAGCTTTCCTTGCACCACATCAAAACCGAACAACCTCCCGGACTGGGTAAAACGCAAGGCTGTTTCTTGGTACTCATCCATACCATAATAAAGAGTAGTTTCACTATCGGAACCTGGAATAGCATATTCAACGCTTTTATTGACTGTTGCAGGTGCAAACAGCGGCAACACCACATAAAGCAAGAAGAACATAATCAACAATACCGAAAGAATGACTCCGACACCGCCGACAGAAATTCCCACCTTTGAAGCCGTATCTTTTGCATTTCGGCGTCTGACGCGCTTTTCGAACTCCGGCCCCTTTAAGGCCTTATCCAACATTTGTTGCGTTTGACTATTCATAAAATTACTACCCTACAACTCGATGAGCTGACTATAAATTGAATTTTGCACGTACTATACTTTTTTTATGTTACAAATAGGTTTCATTTTAGAAATTTTTACCCTTGAACTTTGAATCGCCTATTCTAAAGGAGTTCAACGCCATAAACATGGCTTTATACGCACCAAAAATAATCAATGGCACCATTTAGGTTCATGAAATTTCACCCCCTAATCCTCCGACCCTCCCGTCATTTTTGCTAAAAACAACGCCAAATCAAAGGGTTGCTCTTGGAATAAAATTTATTGGAAATTTGGCACGGTTCAAGCTATTATCAGACACGTGAAAATTTTATAAAACCACCTTAGAAGGACAGATTAAAATGCCACAAGCAATCTTAGATTTAATTAAAGACAACGACGTCAAATGGGTTGATCTGCGCTTTACCGACACCCATGGTAAAGAACAGCACGTCACCATCCCAGCTTCTAAAGTTGACGAAGATTTCTTCACCGACGGTGAAACGTTTGACGGCTCATCTATCCAAGGCTGGAAGGGAATTCACAATTCCGACATGTTGTTAATGCCTCAGACAGACGGCTACTACATGGACCCATTCACCAATGATCCTACTTTGATCATTCGTTGTATGATCGTTGAACCATCCACCATGGAATCTTACGAAAAAGATCCTCGTGGCATTGCAAAGAAAGCGGAAGCTTACCTGAAATCAACCGGTGTGGCTGACACGGCATTCTTCGGCCCGGAACCTGAATTCTTCATCTTTGACGACGTTCGCTGGGGCGCAGATATGTCAGGCTGCTTCGTTAAGATCGAATCAGGTGAGTCTGCATGGGATTCTGAAAAAGTGTACGACGATGGTAACATCGGTCACCGTCCTAAAGTTAAAGGTGGTTACTTCCCTGTTCCTCCAGTGGATCAGTTGCATGAAGTGCGTGCTGACATCTGTGCTATGGCAGAAGAAATGGGGCTTACCCTAGAAGCGCACCACCACGAAGTAGCGGCTGGCGGCCAGTGTGAGCTTGCAGTTGCCGGTAACACCCTAACCGCTAAAGCGGATGAAGTTCAAATCCTTAAGTATGCGGTTCACAACACCTGTCACGCTCTAGGGAAAACGGCCACTTTCATGCCTAAGCCTATCGTTGGCGACAATGGTTCCGGTATGCACATCAACCAATCCCTTTCCAAAGATGGCAAGAACATCTTCGCGGGTGATGTCTACTCAGGCCTTTCACAAGAAGCCCTATGGTATATCGGCGGTTTGATGAAGCATGCGCGTGCATTGAACGCTTTCACCAACCCTGGCACCAACTCATACAAGCGTTTGGTTCCTGGGTTTGAGGCGCCCATTCTACTAGCTTACTCAGGCTCAAACCGTTCAGCGTCTATCCGTATCCCATATGCACCATCTGAGCGTTCACGCCGTGTTGAGCTGCGCTTCCCTGATCCGACAGCCAACCCATACTTAGCGTTCGCTGCCAGCTTGATGGCCGGCCTTGACGGTATTCTTAACAAGATCGATCCAGGCGAGCCAGCGGAAAAAGATCTATACGATCTACCGCCGGAAGAAGAAGCGACTTACAACACAGTCTGTGCGTCTTTGGAAGAAGCGCTAGATGCATTGGATAAAGACCGCGAATTCTTGAAAGCGGGTGGCGTATTTACTGACGCTGCGATCGACTCTTACATTAAATTAAAAATGGAAGACGTTACTCGTATGCGCGCAACGACTCACCCAATCGAGTTCGACATGTACTACTCTAGCTAATTCAGTTAGCCCAAAAGCAAAAAACCCGCTTTATGCGGGTTTTTTTATAGCTTATTTCACCGACAACAAAACAAAATCAATCAGGCCTGGTCAGAACCCCATCCTCGATGCTCTACCGCATCAATTGCTGCCAAATCGCTTTGACCGACTCCCGCTCTTGAAGATAACAGCTCTGCTCAACCAGAGGTTTTTGATTCTGAAGAGCCACACGGTGATACTTGGAACGGTATACCTTGTAAGCGCTGGTCAATGCCTCAACCTGACGCGCCTGCAACACGCCGGTTTCCTGAAGAGCTTCCAGAATACGAATATTGTCGCTGTAGACAGCCAATTGCGGATAGTGTGCCGAACACGCCAAAACAAGATATTGCACCATAAATTCAATATCGACAATTCCCCCTTCGCCATGTTTAAGATCAAAAATCGCTTGATCGGATTTGTCGAGCGACTCACGCATTTTCTGGCGCATCTCCACCACTTCCGCTTTGACCTTTTCCGCATCCCTGGCCTGTTGCAGGAACTGGCATCTAAACTGATCAAACGCTTGCCGTGATGACTGATCACCAACCACCGCCCGAGCGCGAATCAAGGCTTGATGCTCCCAATTCCACGCCTTATTCTCAATATAACTTTTATAACTTTCCAGGTCGGTCACCATCAAACCGGAAGCCCCGTTTGGACGCAAACGGGTATCGACCTCATACAACACACCCGATGGCATCAATGTCGTCATCAATGAAATGATTTTCTGCCCCATTCTGACAAAATAAAGCGAATTTTCCAGCTCTCGCCCTCTCTCGTTTTTTGCATAGGCACCGGATTCTAGGCCCTGGTAAAGCATCACTATGTCAAGATCTGACCCATAACCCAGTTCGATTCCACCCAGCTTACCGTAACCCAATACCAAAAAAGGGTTGCGTAAATTAGCCGCATCCAAACCACCGGGAATTCCATTACGCTTCAACATAAACTGCCACGCGAACTGCACCACGCCGTTTAACACCGCCTCAGCAATCCACGTCAGATAATCACTGACTTTCATGATAGGCACGCTCCCAGTGACATCGGCGGCGGCCACCTTAAAAACCTGGGCATGTCGCCACTGCCGAATCTGCTCCATAAAGCGCTCTTCATCTTCACCGACTTCATCCAGCAATCGCGTCACTTCTCGATTAAGCGCGTCGAGTTCCAAAGGGGCATAAAGACTTCGCTCATCCAACAACTGATCCATCAATGCCGGATAGCGTGACAACATATCCGCCAGCCAAGGACTGACTTCGCAGAGATCCACCAAATGCTTCAAAGCCTTAGGGTTTTCTTTAAGCAATACCAAGTACACGCTTCGCTGCACCACGCTTTCAACCACTTTTAACAAGCGGTTTAGGGTCTCCAGTGAACTGCCATGCTGAATAAACTCATTCAATAGCAATGGCATAAACGCATTTAAACGCTCCACTCCCTCGCGACTTAATCGTCCTACGCTACGCGTCGCCTTAAAGTCTCGCAGTTGCTTGAGAAAGCCTTCCTTATCGTCTAGAGCCAGTCCACTCAAATCATCAACAGAGGTCAGATCACCCAACCAGACATTGGCCAACTGACAGGCCTCTTCAGTTTGCTCTTCTTCAGCAAACAATTGAACAAATTGGGCCTGGACGTAATCGCGGTGTGTTTGCAGCACCTGGTCAAACGCCTCATAGCTTTCAAACCCCATAGACTGGGCCAACATTTCTCTATGATGTGACTCCTCAGGGAGGCTATGGACTTGCTGATCCATCCACATTTGCAGCCGATTTTCGGCACGGCGCAAAAAGTGATACGCCGCCATTAACCCATCGTGGGCATCTTGTTCGATAAACCCACGCTCCAACAATAAAGACAGAGTCGGCATCAACGATCGTCCTTGCAGAGTTCGATCCCGCCCCCCATGAACCAACTGAAAGGCTTGAACAATAAACTCAATCTCACGAATTCCGCCCGGGCCCAACTTAATATTGTCCTGCATGCCCTTTTTATTCACTTCAACGGCGATCATGCGCTTAAGCTCTCGCAGCGATTCCATCGCACTGAAATCAACATAGCGCCGATAGACGAATGGACGCAGAATATTGAACAGAGATTGCGCCTCTTCTTTATCGCCAGCCATCGCACGCGCTTTCACCAAGGCGTAACGTTCCCACGCACGGCCATGAATTTCATAATAATGCTCAATCCCGGCAAAACTGATCGCCAAAGGCCCGGCATCACCGAAAGGCCGTAAACGCATGTCCACCCGGTAGACAAACCCGTCTTCAGTGACTTCAACCAATGATTTATTCAACGCCTGCCCCAAGCGCACAAAAAATTGATCGTTGGAAATGGCTCGCCCAGCCCCCTGAGTTTCGCCGGCTTCCGGATAGACAAAAATAAGATCGATATCGGAAGAAAAATTTAATTCCTGACCACCTAACTTCCCCATTCCCAGCACAATCAGTTTCTGCGGCAATCCGGATTCGCTTCCTATTGGTGTACCATAGCGTTCGCAGAACCGCACATAATGCCAATCCAAAGCCGCAGACACCAAAGCATCCGCCAAGTCCGAAACATCCCGCATAGATTCTTCCAAACCAGACAGACCTGCTAAATCGCGAATGGCAATGCGGACCATCTGCTGATTACGCTGCTGACGCAATCGCTTTTTCAAGCTCGCCTCGTCTTCCGCCTCAATGACGGCTTTGTAAACTGATCGATATAACTCACCGTCAGCAAAAGCAGTTTGCCAATAACTCTCCTCCAAGACCTGAGGATAACGTCGCCCCACCATCTCGACAAATCGACTCCACTCCGTTATCGCCTGTAGGTTGTAATCCATCTGAAACTCCTCAAATCTTAATCAGTATACGCAATGGCAATACTTAACTTATAATGCCTAAAACACTTGTATAGTCCGGCCAACTAAATCCCAGCAACATTATGCCAGCTCTCGATGTGCGAGCACTTAACAATGATCAATATCCATCCATCATTCGCCAATACGGTAAATAAACAATCGGGTTTGCCTACGGTCTGCTAACTCCCAAACCTCGGAAGGCGCAACGCCTTCCACCGGAAAACTGTTACTTACAAACAAGGAACCCGGCTGCATTTCACGCAAAACCTTCCGCCATAGAGACGTCATAGGTTCGGTCGACAAAAACGCATACACCACATCATAATCACGCAAATGCACCTTCCACAGATCTTGTCGGTAAACCTCCCCTCCAGCCATAAAACTGCGGAGCTTGGCCAGTAAATAGGGAAGCGGCGCTGTTTCCACGCCAACAGAACGGTTGACCGCTCCAAAACGACTGACTTCCAAGACCGTTGCGCCTAAGCCGCAACCAAGATCCACAAAATTGATCTTTCTTTCCAACACTTTGGACTGCTGTGCAATCAAATGCTGCAGCGCTTTTCGGGTCTCGGCATTCGTCAAATAAAGCGGTACCCGTTCTCGCCCCACATTGAAAAAAACCAGCCACATCAACGCAAAAATTAAAAGCCACCACAAACCGCTTAGCTGCCATACCGATTCTAGATAAACACCAAGATACAAACCTACAGGCAATATCAGCTGAATCCAGCACCACCACATAGGAAGCCGAAACAAACAACTCAAACTTACTGCTGCGAGCGCCTGCAAGGCAACATACCCCCATAACGGATAAGGAGGAGAGATAAAAACAGGCAGAATAAAGGTACTGGATAATACGAATAGAAAAGCAAAAACTTGAATCAACAGTGCTTTGATTAAGAGCGCCATCCCATCTTCCTTTCAGCCACCGGCACCAAACAAAAACTTAATTGCACCATTATGAAAAAAACCCACCTGAAACTGCTACATTAAAACCAATAAAAAGACCAATAAACACAATTAACACATTGATTAAAAAGATATTTTTAACATATTGGCACAATGATTGTTTTTAACCATTCGAACTCTTATATCAATCAAATCAGAGAGGTTAGTATGAAACTGGTTGTTGCAATTATCAAACCTTTTAAACTCGATGATGTCCGCGAAGCACTACACGAAGTTGACGTGCATGGCATGACAGTCACCGAGTCAAAAGGTTTTGGGCGTCAAAAAGGACACACCGAGATTTACCGTGGCGCTGAATACGCCATCGAATTCTTGCCAAAACTTCGCTTGGAAATTGCCGTGTCGGACGACAAGGTTGATGGCGTGGTTGAAGCAATTGGATCGGCTGCACGTACCGGCAAAATCGGAGATGGAAAAATCTTCGTCATGCCAGTCGAGCAAGCGGTTCGAATTCGCACCGAAGAAACGGGTGATGTCGCTCTTTAAACAATAATAAAGGAAAGGAATTATGGAACAAATAACACATTTGAGTTACGCCCTAGACACCTTTTACTTCCTAATGTCAGGGGCCCTGGTCATGTGGATGGCCGCTGGTTTTGCCATGCTGGAAGCGGGTCTAGTCCGTACAAAAAACACGACCGAAATCTTAGCTAAGAACGTCGGTCTATTCGCAATTGCCTGTATTATGTATATGCTGGTTGGTTATAACATCATGTACGGCGACAGCATTAACAGCTACATTCCTGGCATCAGCTTCTTGCTAGGTGGTGACAACGCAACGGCTGACGTTCTTGCCAGCAACGGTGACACCTACTACTCAGCGATGTCTGACTTCTTCTTCCAAGTGGTCTTCGTCGCGACAGCCATGTCAGTAGTTTCCGGTGCGGTGGCTGAACGCATGAAACTGATGTCATTCTTCGTCTTTGCGATCGTGATGACTGGTTTCATCTACCCTGTAGAAGGTTTCTGGAAATGGGGTGGTGGCTTCCTTGACGAGCTTGGCTTCCTAGACTTCGCCGGTTCAGGTATCGTTCATATGACTGGTGCGGCGGCTGCTTTGGCGGGTGTATTGGTACTCGGTGCTCGTAAAGGTAAATACGGACCTAACGGTGAAGTTCGCGCGATTCCAGGTGCCAACCTACCTCTAGCTGCTCTAGGTACCTTCATCCTATGGCTCGGCTGGTTCGGTTTTAACGGTGGTTCTGAACTTAAAATCTCTAACATCGAAGAAGCGAACGCAGTAGCAATGATCTTCGTTAACACCAATATGGCTGCGGCTGGTGGTGTGATCGGTGCGATCATCATCTCTAAGATCTTGTTCAAAAAAGTGGATCTAACCATGGCGCTGAACGGTGCTTTGGCTGGTCTGGTTTCCATCACCGCTGAACCATTAACTCCAACGCCTCTAGCGGCAACGATTATCGGACTTATTGGCGGTATGATCGTCGTGTTCGCTATCCTAATGATGGATAAAAACTTCAAAATTGACGATCCTGTCGGTGCGATCTCTGTACACGGTATCGTAGGTATCTGGGGTCTAATCGCAGTGACGTTCACTAATGCTGATGCATCAATCGGTGCCCAGTTAATCGGTACGGCAGTGATCTTTGCTTGGGTATTCGTCGCCAGCTTCATTACTTGGAGCATCATTAAAGCCGTAATGGGCGTGCGTGTTACCGAAGAGCAAGAGTACGAAGGTGTAGACCAATCTGAATGCGGAATGGAAGCCTACCCTGAGTTTGCAAACAAATAACCCCCCCCCTAGTCTTAAATTACACCCTGTAATTTAATACACGGCCCCGGTTCCCGGGGCTTTTTTATATCTTATATCCGGTTTTATAAATTGCGAATTTTATACAGCCAACTTAACAGGCGCATTTTCAGACTCGGCTTCACTTCTATAGGGTGATCAAACTTCAGCAACACCGGCGTTTCCAACGGATTGTTCAGAGGATGATCCTGCCAATGCATCAGGACGTCATAATCCATCCCTGAGTCCAGCGCGATCAACTGCCACGGTAAAACTCGACCATCTTCGGAATAGGGTCCGGAAGCACCGAATTTCAATGCGATTTTTTCACCTAAAATAACCGTCTTGGTTTTACCAGACTCCATCCAAATGCGAATCACCTCGCCTTCCTGCAACAAAGTTCCATAAGGCAAAAACTGGTAAACCGCATTTAAATTCGTCACCGGGTTATCCACCAAAGGAGGACCTTCGGGAAACTCAAACTGACAATAACCTCCTGAACAACAAGACATTTTTCTTTCCTTTAGCGCCTGAAAAGCGTAAAATTTGAAATTAGGAAAATTATTTTAAGTTGTGGAGTTGGATCATGGCAATCGAATCTTTTGGCCCTATCCCTTCAAGCAGTTACGCTTCAAGCTTGTCGGCAACAAGCAGTATGGCTTCCGGTTCTCGCATCAACCAATCTGCAGATGACCCAGCGGGGCAAGCCGTCGTCGCCACCATGACGACCCAGGTTAATGAACAGGATATGGCGACACGCAACGCCAATGACGGCATTTCGCTTCTACAAACGGCAGATGCAGGCAGCGGAGCCATTACCCAAAGCCTTCAACGCATGAACGAACTTGCTGTGCAGGCACAAAACGGCGTGTTGAGCGCTTCACAGCGTGAGATGCTCAACATGGAATTCCAACAAAACCTGGAAACCATTAATGGCATTGCCAACAACACGAGTTTTAACGGCATCAACCTCCTGAATGCGGATACAGCCTCTGTTGACATCGCCTTAGGTGACTCATCCAGCACTTTAAACCTGCCAAACATGACAACAGACGGCTTAGGCTTGACTGGCCTTTCCATCTCCGATCCGGCCAGTGCGTCATTGGCTATGGAAAGCCTTAATTTAGCAGGCGAACAACTTATGACACAGCGTAGCCAATTTGGCGCGCAACAAAATGGGCTCACCTCAGCCATTGACAACCTAAGCTCACAAAACCTCAACACCATGGCCGCTCGCAGTCAAATCAGCGATGCCGACATGGCGCGCGCCATGACTGAACTGGTTCGCCAGAACATTCTAAATGAGAGTTCCGCGGCCATGCAGGCGCAAAACAACCAGTCGCGCGGCACCTTATTACAACTTCTGGGAAGCTAATTTTCTACTCCATGGATAATTAGCCAGAATTTCTTCCTCCTAGAAGCATTCCATCGGCCAGAAATGGCCGATTTTTTTATCTTTTTTCTATTTTTTCTGCACAACGGGCAAACACGCCGAACGCCTCTTTGCTATAATTTTGGGCTTATTACTATTTCAGAATCAAGAGAGTCATGGATAAGCATTTCGACCCCAATACAATTGAAACAAAGTGGTATCAAACCTGGGAAAACAAAGGTTACTTCAAGCCTAAATACGACCAATCCTCCCCCTACTCCATTATGATTCCTCCGCCGAATGTCACCGGCAGTCTGCATATGGGGCACGCTTTCCAAGACACCATCATGGACACCTTGATTCGTTACCACCGCATGAAAGGCAATGACACCTTGTGGCAACCTGGAACGGATCATGCCGGTATTGCTACTCAGATGGTGGTAGAACGCCAACTAGCCGCGAAAGGTTTGAGTCGCCACGACTTGGGACGTGACGCCTTTATCGAAAAAATTTGGGAGTGGAAAGCCGAGTCCGGCGGAACCATCACCAAGCAATTGCGTCGTCTAGGCGCCTCTCCAGACTGGTCCCGTGAACGCTTCACCATGGATGAAGGGTTATCCAATGCGGTCAAAGAGGTGTTTGTTCAACTTTACGATGAAGGCCTGATCTACCGCGGCAAGCGCCTGGTTAACTGGGATCCGGTGCTTCATACGGCCGTCTCGGATTTGGAAGTGATTTCAGAAGAGGAACAAGGCAACCTTTGGCACATGCGTTACCCTCTGAGCGACGGTTCAGGCCACCTAGTGGTGGCGACAACGCGTCCTGAAACCATGCTTGGCGACCAGGCCGTAGCCGTCCATCCGGAAGACGAGCGCTACCAACACCTGATTGGCAAAACCATTACCCTGCCACTGGTTGGCCGTGACATTCCAATCATCGCCGACGACTACGTCGACAAGGACTTCGGAACCGGCTGCGTCAAGATCACGCCGGCGCACGACTTCAACGACTACGAAATGGGCAAACGTCATGATCTGCCGACGCTGAATATCTTCACGGTCGATGCAACGATCAATGAGGAAGCCCCGGAGAAATACCAGGGATTGGATCGCTATGAAGCTCGTAAGCAAATTGTAGCCGATCTTGAAGCTTTAGGCCTGATGGAAGCGATTAAACCCCATACACTAATGGTACCTCGCGGAGACCGCTCACATGCCGTCATTGAACCTCTTTTGACCGACCAATGGTATGTCGCAGTGGAATCACTCGCTAAACCGGCGATTGATGCGGTTAAAAACGGGGATATCGAATTTGTGCCTAAAAACTGGGAAAACACCTACTTCGAATGGATGAACAACATCCAAGACTGGTGTATTTCCCGTCAAATTTGGTGGGGGCATCGTATTCCGGCTTGGTACGACAACCAAGGCAATGTTTACGTTGGGCGTTCCGAACAGGAAGTGCGTGAGAAACACAACTTGGCTGCCGACATTGCTCTAAGCCAGGATGATGACGTACTGGATACCTGGTTCAGCTCGGCACTTTGGACTTTCTCGACGCTTGGTTGGCCGGAAAAAACTCCGGAACTGGAAAAATTCCACCCATCTTCTGTTCTGGTCACCGGGTTTGACATCATCTTCTTCTGGGTCGCGCGTATGATCATGATGACCCTAAAATTTACCGGAGAAGTGCCTTTTAAACAGGTTTACGTTCACGGTTTGGTGCGCGACGGTGAAGGCCAAAAAATGTCCAAATCCAAAGGGAATGTTCTGGATCCGATCGACCTGATTGACGGTATCGACCTGGAAAGCTTGGTCTCCAAACGCACCTACGGCATGATGCAGCCGGAGAAAGCCGCCAAAATCGAAAAAGCCACCCGCAAGCAGTTTGCCGACGGTATCCCAGCCTACGGAACGGATGCCTTGCGCTTTACGTTCGCTTCTCTCGCCTCGACTGGACGCGACATTCGCTTTGATCTAAACCGGGCCGAAGGTTACCGCAATTTCTGCAACAAACTGTGGAATGCGACGCGTTATGTGTTGATGAATACCGAGGGCTACGACACCGGTGTTGATGAGGGCCAGGCGATTGAACTGTCTCTGGCTGACCGCTGGATTATCTCCCGCCTGCAGGAAGTGGAAGCCGAAGTCAGCAAACATTTTGAAAGCTACCGTTTTGACCTGGCGTCCACCGCGCTTTATGAGTTCACTTGGAACGAATATTGCGACTGGTATCTGGAACTGTCTAAACCAATTTTAAATAGCGACACCAGCTCGGATGCAGCCAAACGCGGAACCCGTCAAACCCTGGTACGCGTACTGGAAGCGTTACTGCGTCTACTGCACCCGATCATTCCGTTCATTACCGAAGAAGCGTGGCAGGCCGTGGCACCGCTGGCAGGCAAAGATGGCGAAACCATTATGTTGCAGGCTTACCCACAAACAGATGAGAGCCGTATTGACCGTGAAGCCATGGCCGAACTGGAATGGGTGAAACAGTTTATCATCGGCGTGCGTAAGATTCGTTCAGAAATGGACATTGCACCGAGCAAAGCCTTGCCGGTGTTGCTGGCAAGTCTGAATGAAAAAGATCAGGCCTGGTTAGAAAACAATCGCTTGTTCCTGCAAACCCTGGCCAAACTGGAGAGCATCACCGTTCTCGATGACGAGTCAGCCGCGCCCGAATCAGCGGTCAGCCTGGTCGGCGAAATGAAAGTTTTGATTCCAATGGCGGGATTGATTGATAAAGAGGCCGAACTCAATCGACTGGATAAAGAGATCGGCAAACTGGAAGGCGAAATAAAACGTTTAAGCGGCAAACTCAGTAATGAAGGTTTCGTCGCCAAAGCCCCTGAAGCCGTGGTTGCCAAAGAGCGTCAGAAACTCGGCGATTACGAAACCGCGTTGAGAAACCTAAGGGAACAACATGAAAAAATTCAGCAGCTTTAAGTCTATTCTACCTGTATGCTTAGCCTCACTTGTGCTGAGCAGCGGCTTCTCTTCTGCTAGCTACGCGGCAGAAACCAGCGGCAGCACCACGCGTTATATAACGGACTCCATTGAAGTCCCTATGCGCAGCGGCCCTTCTTACAAGCACCGCATCAAACGCATGATTACCTCGGGTCAATCAGTGCAGTTGCTGGAAGTGAACCCGGAAGGTTGGGCGCGCATCGAATACAAGGGTTCCGATGGCTGGATGCCCGCAATCATGCTGGAAAACCAACCGGTGGCACGCGTTCGCCTGGCCGCTCAGATTGAAAAAACCAGTGCGGTAGAAACCAAATACAATGAACTCAAACAAGAGCTAGATACACTGCAAACTCGCTTTGACGGCATCAGCAGCGAGCTCAAAACCGTTAAGCAGGAAAAGTTTGAGCTTAACCAAAAGTTCAACCACCTGAAAGAGGTTTCCAGCAACGCGGTACAACTGGACGAGCAAAATCAGGAAATGAAAGCCCGCCTTTCACGACTCGAAGACGAAAATGCCATTATGCGTGAACAGATTGATCAATCGGACGATGCGATTAAACGTCAATGGTTCCTCACTGGCGGCGGAGTCTTGCTCTTAGGATTGTTGCTAGGCCGCTTTTTCAGAGTACCTAAAAAACGCCAGAAATGGGGTGAGTTCTAAGCAACCTTATCCCATTTATCTTGGATACAAAAAAGCCCTCATTATGAGGGCTTTTTTGTACCCGCTGTACCCGCTTATTCAACCTTCCTTTAACGCGATAACATCTGAATCAGCTCTTTTGCCGGAACATAGCCGGGAATCACATGGCCATTATCCAAAATGATATTTGGTGTCCCATTGACCCCAAAAAACTGAGCCTGCTGCATATGCTCAGCAACTGGATTATCGCACTGCTTCTTAGGCACGGCCTTACCGCTCATGGCCTCGTCCATCGCCTTGGCCGGATCATCGCTACACCACACAGAAACCGCCTTGAAATAAGAGGGAGATCTCATACCCGCACGCGGATATGAGAGGTAACGAACCGTTACTCCTGCCTCATTGAGTGCCGGAATCTCTTTATGTAATTTATGGCAATAAGGGCAATCAATGTCGGAAAATACGGTCACTGTATGCTTTTCAGTCCCTTTGGCTTTATACTCGATCATCGTCTCTACCGGCACTTTTGCTAAAGCCGCTTTACGCGCATTGGCCTTGGCCATATCGGTCAGGTTTTCTCGGGTTTCCAGATTGATCAGGCTGCCGTTAAAAGCGTATTTGCCGTCTGCGGTCATATAGACAACCATGGGCCCGACCATCACCTGATAAAGCCCGGGGACGACACTCTGTTCAATGACCGCTTCTGGCGCATCCGGGATAATTTTCTTCAACTGAGCTTGAATGGCCTGCTTGTCATCCGCTATGGCCATACTGCTTAACGTCACTAAGGACAGGGATAAAATCCCTTTTTTCATATACGAAATCATCTTATTCTCTTTTCATCCAAAACGAAGTCTCGGCACTATACCACACCCAACAGTGATCCCCAACCGTAATAAAATTAAGGAATTATTGAGGTAATCATGGCCTTATTCTGTGCAGGTCTACCCTCTGGGGTGGTGTTGCTGATGAATTTGATGAAGACGTTCTTTGGCGACATGGGTATAGATTTGTGTGGTTGACAGATCGCTGTGCCCGAGCAGCAACTGCACTGTTCGCAGATCGGCGCCATGATTAATCAGATGGGTCGCAAAGGCGTGACGCAGCCCATGTGGCGAAAGGCTGCCTTTTATCCCCGCCTGCCAGGCCAGATTTTTAATCCGGTGCCATAAAGTCTGCCGAGTCATCGGGCGTCCAAGACGAGACACAAACAAGGTTTCTACCCACTTATTTTTAGCCAGTTGAGGTCTGGCCTGCTGTAAATAACGCTCCACCCACTCTATGGCCAATTCGCCAATCGGGACAATCCGTTCTTTATTGCCTTTTCCCGTCACCTGAACCAGGCCTGCCGATAAATTAATCTGTTCAAAGGGCAACTCAACCAGTTCAGACACCCTTAATCCGGAAGCATACATCAACTCCAGTATCGCTCGGTCTCGCACACCTAAAGGCGTACCCAAATCCGGTGCATCCAACAACGCATCTACTTGCTGCTCACTGATGACTTTGGGGATAGCTTTGGGAATTTTAGGGGATTTGAGCAGGCCTGTCGGATCGGCCTCGAAATGATTCTGGCTAACCCCCCACTGGTAAAAACGTTTTAGGGTCGATAACAGACGGGCATTACTTTTTGCCTGACGACCACTCTGCTGAAGATGAAACAGGAAATCCTCAAGCTGTGCTTTATTGGCGTGGACAATATCGCCGGATTGATGCTCACTCCACCAGGCCTGGTAGATTTGCAGATCTTTTCGATAAGCCAAAAGGGTATTACGGCTCAAGCCTTCGGAGATCGACAAATAGTCCAGAAAGGAGATAAACAACGAAGCAAGGGGTTGGGTATATTTGGCATTTCGCATACGTTGAAGTATAGCAAAACCGTTTATTCAGCAGGCTAAACAATCAAGGTTTAAACCCGTAAACAAAAACGCCCTGTAAAAACAGGGCGTTTGAGACATCGAGCATCGATGAAAAAGTACTGTAAAGATTATACTTTTTCTTTGATACGAGCCGCTTTACCGGATAGGTTACGCAGATAGTAAAGCTTAGCACGACGCACGTCACCGCGACGCTTCACTTCAATGCTGTCAACCAATGGGCTGTAAGTTTGGAAAGTACGCTCAACACCCACACCGTGAGAGATCTTACGCACGATGAAGTTAGAGTTGATGCCACGGTTTTTCTTGGCAATCACCACACCTTCATAAGCCTGAAGACGTTCGTTCTTCCCTTCAATAACTTTTACTTTAACAACAACAGTATCACCCGGACCGAATGCTGGGATCTCTTTATTCATCTGTTCTGCTTCAATACGCTTGATGATATCGCTCATCTTTAAGCTCTCCAATTTGTCGCCTGGACCCATTTCTACTGGTTTCCAGACTTGAAAATGCCAAACTGCATTTTCCACTTCGTCCATCCAACATACACCCAAAACTGGCCAGAGGTTGAACCCTAATTGTGATGAAACCAAACAAACGAACTAGTCGTCTTGTTCGGTTTCGAGCAAGTCAGGGCGGCGCTGACGCGTCCGCTCTAACTTTTGCGCCTGTCGCCAGGCTTCAATTTTTGCATGATTGCCTTCCAGCAACACACTTGGAACCGCCATGCCGTCCACCACTTCCGGACGGGTGTAATGCGGGCAATCCAGCAAACCATCCGAAAACGAGTCCTGCTCGGCCGATTGGTTATGCCCCAGTGCGCCGGGAATCAGGCGAATCACGGCGTCCATCAGCATCATTGCCGGCAACTCACCGCCACTGACAACAAAATCACCAATACTGATCTCTTCGTCCACCTCGGAAGTTAGAAGACGTTCATCCACCCCTTCATAACGTCCGCACAACAAAACAATCTGCTCTTTCTGACTAAGAGACTCCACCTTGTTTTGTGTCAACGGCCGCCCTTGCGGTGACAAATACACCACATGCGGCTTTTCCAAAGATTGCTGACGAATTGCATCCAGCGTCTCTTTTAACGGCTGGTACATCATCACCATGCCGGGCCCACCGCCATAAGGGCGGTCGTCGACCGTCTTATGCTTGTCGTGGGTAAACTGACGCGGGTTCCAAGTTTTTAATTCGTATAATCCTGATTGCAGTGCACGACGACTGACTCCTGATTCCGTCAATGCACTGAACATCTCCGGAAATAAGGTAATCACATCAAATCTCACTGGTCTGCTTCCACTTCCCAGTCAACCACAATCACGCGGTTTTTAATATCCACCGAGAGAATGAATTCATCCATCACGAAAGGGATCAATTCACTGTGCGGACCCTCTACACGAAGCACATCGTGTGCACCGGTTTCGACCAGGCCTGTCACTTCTCCCAACAAGGTACCGTCTTCTGTCTTGACCTGACAGCCGATCAAATCAATCCAGTACATCTCCTCTTCAGGATTCACCAATTGAGTACGGTTGATCGCGATCTCGCACCCCATGTATTCACGGGCTTGATCACGATCATCAACACCTTCAAGCAGAGCCACCAAGGCTTTACCGCCTTGCTGAGTCTTGCTATCTACCACCTTAACCAGCTTCCACTCCCCTTTACAGTTCAACCACCAAGGGGAGTAGTTCAGGATATTGGCACGGGGGTCAGTATGGGAAAAAATTTTCACCCAACCCTTAACGCCAAAAACGCCACTGATCTGTCCTACAATGATTTTTTCATCAACCGAAGGTTCAGACATGTGTGGCGCTTCCAATTAAGGTCGAGTTAAAAACGATTATGCGCTTTTAATAACACTTTTTACGCGCGGGCTTAGTTGCGCGCCTTGCGCCACCCAGTGATCAATACGCGCCTGATCCAAACGGATTTTTTCTTCGTTTCCGCTGGCGATCGGGTTATAAAAACCAACTTGCTCGATAAAACGGCCAGTCGGGCTATTACGCTGATCAGCTACTACGATTTTATAAAAAGGACGCTTTTTAGAACCACCACGGGCCAAACGGATAACTACCATTTTTTTCTCCAAAATTTAAATCAGGCGATGAAGAGAAATCTCTCCAACAAATTCTTCTAGCTCAACTTCCCACTACTGAGGGAAAAGCGGAATTATACAGATAAAAAATTGATTTTTCAAACAGTTAGTTGACAAATAATCAATCAAACAAAAAACCGCTTTTCGACGTAATGCGATCAGCGGCCTGCAACTCTAAATACTTATTAAAACAGCGGGTTAGCGCATCCCTGGGGGCAATCCCCCCATACCTCCTAAACCGGGAGGCAGCTTGCCACCCAAACCACGCATCATATTTTTCATACCGCCTTTGGAGACTTTTTTCATCATCTTCTGCATCTGCGTAAACTGTTTTAGCAGTTTGTTTACATCCTGAACTGAAGTTCCAGACCCCATCGCGATTCGGCGCTTGCGTGACCCTTTGATCACGGCTGGAAAGGCCCGTTCCTGCTTAGTCATCGAGTGAATAATCGCTTCCAAACGACGAAACTCTTTTTCCGCCTGCTCACTATCTACCTGGCCTTTCAACTGCCCCATGCCGGGCAATTTACCCAATAGACCGCCAACACCGCCCATACGTTGAATCTGCTGCAGCTGCTCCAGAAAGTCTTCCAGATCGAATTCGCCCGATTTCTGAATCTTTTTCGCAAACTTCTCTGCTTTTTTGCGGTCGATTTTCGCCTCAGCCTCGTCAATCAGGCTTAGCACATCCCCCATGCCGAGAATGCGGCCAGCCATTCGGTCAGGGTGAAAGGTTTCTAACGCATCGGTTTTCTCTCCGGCCCCGATAAACTTGATCGGCTTGCCGGTAATTTCACGAATCGACAAGGCCGCGCCACCGCGTGCGTCCCCGTCCGTCTTAGTCAGAATCACACCGGTCAAAGGCAGGGCGTCGTTAAACGCCTTAGCCGTATTCGCGGCATCCTGACCGGTCATCGAATCCACCACAAACAGGGTTTCAGACGGCTTGACGTGTTCATGCAGATGTTTAATCTCCTGCATCATTTCATCGTCAATGTGCAAACGACCCGCCGTATCCAGTATCAAGACATCAACAAACTGCTTGCGTGCCTCGGCATGCGCATTACGCGCGATCTCGACAGGATCTTGATCTGCGGAAGAGGGATAAAAAATGACGTCAACCTGTTGCGCCAAGGTTTCCAACTGCTTAATCGCCGCTGGACGATAGACGTCGGCCGACACCACCATCACCTTTTTCTTCTCACGCTCTTTTAGCCATTTGGCCAGTTTTGCGACCGACGTGGTTTTACCCGCACCTTGCAAACCGGCAACCATAATTACGGCCGGCGGTTCAACATTGAAATTCAGCGGCGCAGCTTCCTGCCCCATGACTTCGGTCAGTTGTTCGCGTACGATCTTAATAAAGGCCTGCCCCGGATTCAGGCTCGTCGACACCTCCTGCCCAACTGCACGCTCTTGCACTTTAGCAATGAAACTCTTGACCACAGGCAGCGCCACATCTGCTTCCAACAACGCTCGACGCACATCGCGCAAAGCATCCTTAATATTACTTTCGGTTAGGCGGCCTTGCCCTTTGAGGGTTTTAAACGTTTTCGTTAAACGTTCTGACAGATTGTCAAACATGAAGACTCTCCTAGCGCGCTTTCTTGCTATTTCCACGGGCAAGAAACGCTCTTCTATTCAAAGATTAATTCCGCTATTATAACGGAATATCAGGTTTAATAGTTGCGATCTCTTTTCCCGTAAAGAAAGAAACAACGGCTGTTTAAGCGCCTGATAAACACTCTATGCTGTGCAATCCTGTTTTGATCTTTTAGCGGATTGGCAGAAAAACCGGATTCAGAAATCCATTCACAAAACTAAGGTTGTAAGATTTATGATAACAAGTGGCTTCAGCGCACTTTTTGCGAGCTTGCTCTACCTGTATGCCAGCTTCCTGCTGTGGCACAAAATACAGACTCAAAAGCCACTCAGAAATCGCATCCTCGGCATTGCCGTGATCGCCATTGCCCTTCACGCCATTTCCTTAAACGCCACATTGGCTGGTGAAAATGAAATTCTGTTTGGCTTCGGTAACGGCCTTTCGCTGATCGCCTGGTTAGCCAGTTCTATTTTACTGATCACCAACTTCAATAAAGAGACCGACACCTTAGGAATTTTTATCTTCCCGCTGGCAGCCCTGACCACTCTATTGCCATTTGGCCTGACGGATACCCATCCACTGCCTTATGAACTCGGTTCGCATGTTCTGATTTCCATCTCTGCATACAGCATCATGGGCTTAGCCACCGCTCAAGCGATACTTTATAGTATTCAGGAAAGACGTTTCCGCAAAAAACAGCTTTCTACTCTGCTCCGTGCCTTGCCGCCTTTGCAGATTATGGAAAAAACCCTCATTCAGTTAATTGTCATTGGATTTGTTTTCCTAAGCTTCGCTCTGCTAAGCGGGGTGTTCTTTATTGAAAACCTGTTTGCACAACATCTGGTACACAAAACCTTCTTTGCCATTCTGGCATGGTCGATCTATGCGATCTTTCTTCTGGGGCATTTCCAACGAGGTTGGCGCGGGCAGAAAGCCGCCAAGTACAGCATCTGGGCCTACGGCTTTTTGATTTTGAGTTACATCGGCACTGAACTGGTCTTTTTTTTCATGCAGTCATAACTAAAACCCATGTAAAAATAATCAGTTAACCCCCTAAACCCTTCCAAAAAATTCAGGATTAAATGTAGTTTAAGACTTTTTAATCCTGCCATTAACCGTTATAATTTCACTCCAATCCACAACCTAATTACACCCCTTTGAACTCATTAGATCTTCCAATACTGTTTGGCATTTTATTGCTACTCATTATTTTATCCGCCATTTTTTCAAGCTCAGAAACCGGCATGATGGCGCTCAACAAATACCGCTTGAAACACCATGCCAAATCCGGAAATAAAGCGGCCATTAAAGCGCAAAAACTCCTGCGAACGCCCGACCGTCTGCTCGGCGTAATCCTGCTTGGAAACAATTTCGTTAATATTTTCGCCTCCTCGATCGCCACCATTATCGCGATGCAACTGCTTGGTGAAGCCGGCATTGCACTGGCTGCGGGGCTTTTGACCCTAGTGGTTTTGATTTTTGCCGAAGTGGCGCCTAAAACACTGGCGGCGATGTATCCGGAAAAAATCGCCTACCCGGCCGCCTATTTTCTGGAGCCGTTGCTCAAGCTGCTCTATCCGATCGTCTGGTTTGTCAACTTCTTTGCTAACGGTTTCCTAAAGCTGTTTGGGGCCAGATTGCACCAGGAGGAATCCTACGCCTTAAGCCAGGAGGAACTGCACACATTAATTGATGAGGCGACGGGACAACTGCCGTCTCATTATCGCTCGATGCTCACCAGCATTTTACAGTTGGAAAGCGTTACCGTGGAAGACGTCATGATCCCGAAGCAGGAAGTTTACGGCGTCAACATCGATCAGCCGATCGAGGCGATCCTAAAGGCGATTCAAAAATCGCCTTATACCCGCATTCCCCTATATCGAGGCACCATCGATGACGACCTGATCGGCATTCTGAATCTACGCAGAGCCCTGCCGACACTGATGCGCAGCAATGTCTCACTGAAAGACTTGGTGAAACTCACCAGGCCTGCATACTACGTGCCGGAAACCACCTCGCTGAACATCCAGTTGGACAAGTTCAACAAAAACAAACGCCGTATGGCGCTGATCGTCGACGAATATGGCGACATCCAGGGACTGCTGACGATGGAAGACCTATTGGAAGAGATCGTCGGTAAACTGTCGACCGACGCCAAGTCCAAGGAACCTCAAGCGGTGGAGATGAATGAAGACGGTTCTTGGACCTTCGATGCTGGTGAATTTATCCGCGAGCTCAACAAACAGTATCAATTCAACTTGCCGACCGACGGCCCGAAAACCCTAAACGGCCTGCTTCAGGAAGAGCTTGAATCTCTGCCCAACATCGGCACCTGCATTCGCATCGACGGCTATGTTCTGGAAGTTCTTGAAACCTCCTCTAACGCCATTGAAAAAGTAAAATTGATTGAACTCACATAAACTGAAACTAACACATCATGACACATCCTTTTATAGACCAGCAAACATGGCAACAACTCAAGCAAGGCATTATCCAGCTGGCGCAGCAAGAGGTATTGAGCCGTTTTGAAAAAGTCTCTGCCGAAACCAAGGACGACGGCTCTTTATTGACGGAAGCCGACACTCAAATGCAAGCTCATACGAAGGCCTTTTTAAAGCAGCATTGGCCGCAATTTGCCTTATTGGGAGAAGAATCCACTCTGGAAGAACAGCAAGCAGCCATGGAAAGCGAACAAGGCTGCTGGATCTTGGACCCGGTTGACGGCACCAGCAACTTCGCTTGCGGCATTCCGTTTTACTCGGTCTCGCTCGCCCTGATGATTAAGGGAGAACTGGTTTTAGGACTGGTTTATGACCCAAGCCGAAATGAAATGTTTGCGGCACGAAAAGGACTCGGAGCCGAATTAAACGATCAAACGCTCATCGCGTCAACCGCTAAAAACGCCCTGAAACAGTGTAGCGGCATAGTTGATTTTAAACGCCTTCAGGCGCCCTTAGCGGCTAATTTGGCCACCCAGCCACCCTACTCTTCCCAACGCAGCTTCGGTTCGGTGGCTTTGGATTGGTGCTGGATTGCCGCCGGGCGCGGACAGATTTACCTGCATGGAGCACAAAACATTTGGGATTACGCCGCCGGTTGGCTTATTTTAGAAGAAGCCGGGGGTAAAAGCGCCACCCTGGATGGGGAATGCGTCGTCGTCACTCAGGTGATCAAGCGATCAGCTCTGGCGGCGACCACGCCGGACTTGTTCACAGCCTGGCAAAACCATCTTCAACACGCCTCCCAATAACAACCATAAACCCAATAAAGCAAAAAACCGAACCGAGCAGGCCTGCTCGGTTCGGTTTTTTTATACTTATATACTTATGATGAAGGGTCTTGACGCGTTTAATAATTCCACACCAGCTGCGCGCTGATAATATCGACTGACGTCTCATACTCTCCAATAAGATAACTGTTCGATGAAGCGTCGAATTTATTGATTTTAGCCTTGTCGGCAAATAGACGGCTATAGCCCGCATCCAGACTCATGGATGGAGAAACCTGGTAATTAAAACCGACCGACAGCCATGTTTTATTGCTGTCAGGCGTACGCGGAGAACGGCTTTCCGCATCGGGAACCGGCGTTTCATCGAACGCAACACCGGTACGCAAACGCCAACGATCACTGTAATCGTAAATCATCCCCACAGAATAACGCATAGAGTCCTTAAAGTTCTGATTGGTTTCACTCAAAGTGTTGCCGGCTGAATCTTCAATGACCAATTCATCATACGCTTTCCAATTCGTCCAGGTCGCATCGGCCAAAATCTGCATTCTATCGCTTACCGAATGAACGAAACTCATGCTCGCTGTTGCCGGCAAGGTTACATCCGACTGAATTTTTTGCGTGCCCAACACGGTCTCTAAATCCCCCTTGGCATTCTGCACCACCTCTGAACGGTAAGCCACGCCCAGTTTGGTCGCCGGCGTCAACTGACTCAACACCCCCACATTAAAACCATAGCCCCAACTATTCGCCTTGATTTGCGCTTCTCCAACCTGGGCCGCTGAAGACATATCCAGATCGACATACTGAGCGTTGATTCCCAAACCGATCGAGGTGGAATCCGATATTTTGCGTGCAACATTGGCGTTCAAGTTCAGCGACTTCAGATCGGTTTTCAGTGCCTGGTATCTTCCCGCCCAATCGTCCTGATACTCAAGCTTCTGTCCGTAGGGCACATTCACACCAAAACCGATCGCATAACCGGCATAATCCCCTTTCCAATACAGGTTCGGAACCAATCCGGTCGTTGCCGGATTATCGTCTCCGGTCAAAGGCACTACGCCGCCTATATTCGAACCATTATTGGTAAATTTATTTTCCGGCAAAATCACATGCAGACCGGCAATCGCCTGATTGCCTTCAATGTCCGTCAAACCTGCGGCATTAAACCACATCACGCTCGCATCTTCAGTATTCGCCGCCGCACCTGCATAGGAAAGCCCTTGCCCACTGGCGCTTTGCTCAATCAGGGCAAAACCGGATGCCATAGCCGCTGGAGACGACATCGCTAAAACTGGAAATACAATGCGTGCAAATGGTTTCATATTCATTCCTCAATTCGATTGTTTAAACTACGCGATTTTATCACGCTTGTTAATTCGCTCGATTGAATTTACCTGCTCAGGAATAAAAGCACTCAATATCCTAGTCAAAACTTGACCTAAAGCGCATCCAGCGCCTGTTGCAGACTTTTTACGCCTGTAATTTCCATTCCGGCCACGCCACCTTTAGGTACATTGGCAAACGGGACGATCGCACGCTTAAACCCATGTTTAGCCGCCTCGATAATTCGCTCCTGGCCGCTAGGGACAGGTCTGATTTCACCGGCCAGGCCTACCTCGCCGAATACGATCAAATCTTGCGGCAGAGGCTGGTTGCGCATACTTGAAAGAATGGCGCACAGCAGTGCCAGGTCGGCACTGGTTTCACTGACCTTGACCCCGCCAACCACATTGACATAGACATCCTGATCCGCCGCCAGTATGCCACCATGACGATGCATCACCGCCAACAGCATGGCGATCCGGTTCTGATCCAGGCCGACCGTGACCCGACGCGGTGATCCGTAGGGCGATTCATCCACCAAAGCCTGAATTTCGACCAATAACGGTCTCGAACCTTCCCACACCACCATAACCACCGAACCCGGTGCCGCTTCTTCTCCGCGCGACAAGAAAATGGCAGAAGGGTTTTTAACCTGCTTCATACCCTTCTCCGTCATCGCAAACACGCCCAATTCATTGACCGCGCCAAAACGGTTTTTAATCGCACGCAAGGTCCGAAAACGACTGTCGGACTGGCCTTCCAGAAACACCACCGTATCCACAATATGCTCCAACACGCGCGGACCGGCTACCTCACCGGATTTGGTGACGTGGCCCACCAAAAAAATCGCCACATCGTTCTGTTTAGCAAAACGGGTCAAGAACGCGGCGGTTTCCCGCACCTGCGACACCCCGCCGGCGGCACTGCCAATGTCTGCCAACTGCATGGTTTGGATCGAATCCACTACCATCACTTTGGGCGCTTCCTTTTGTGCCGCCTGGACAATGGATTCGACATCGGTCTCAGTCAACAAACGCAAATGCTCATCAGGCAACTGCATACGTTTCGCGCGCATCGCCACTTGCTGTAGCGACTCCTCACCCGTAACATACAACGCAGGCATTTGCGTACTGAGCTGACACATCGTCTGCAACAAAATGGAAGATTTTCCGACTCCTGGGTCGCCACCGATTAACACCACGGAACCAGGCACGATCCCGCCGCCGAGTACGCGATCCAATTCGGACATTCCGGAAGCCATCCTCGGCACCTCCGTCAGGCTCACTTCATGGATCGCCTTGACCTGTTGCTCACTCGCACCAGCATAACCGACCGCAGCCGAAGGCGACTTGGCTTTACCGCTTCTAAGCTTAATTTCTTTTAAGGTATTCCAGGCCTTACAGGCCATGCATTGCCCTTGCCACTGACTGTGTTCGGCACCGCAATCGGTACACACATAGGCGCTTTTATTTTTTGCCATTCTCAACCCGTGTTAACTGAGTAAACGTTCATGTAGAAACACGCTATTTTAAACAAATCCGGTGATTTTGAGTTATTGATATGGATACAGTTCTGACAACGGTATCGATCGGCCCGTCTGTTGCACAATCCTGACATGGTCTCGCGTCAGTTCGCGTGGTTGGCTCACGCCGCATGAATGCGCCATAGAGGAGACTTCATGCACCAGGTTTTGATGATACTGGGCTATTCGTTTGAATTTCTTCTCCGGATCCAGCCCCTTCTGCAAGCGCGGGTTGTGCGTGGTGATCCCGGTTGGGCAAGTGTCTTTATGGCACTGCATCGCCTGAATACACCCCAACGAAAACATGAATCCGCGCGCAGAATTAATAAAGTCCGCCCCCATCGCCAACGCCCAGGCCACTTTGGTCGGATTGATCAATTTACCGGAAGCAATCACCTTAACTCTTGGCCTTAAACGATATTTCGTCAAAGTATCGATCACATAAGGCAAGGCTTCGGCGAGAGGTAAGCCCACATCGTCCATCAAGGCAACAGGAGCGGAACCCGTTCCGCCTTCGGCGCCGTCTATAGTAATAAAATCCGGCGCACGCTCAGCCCCTTTATGTTCGATGCTCTGGCAGAGGGATTCGAACCAGCTTGGCAAGCCCATGGCAAATTTAATGCCGACCGGTTTTCCGGTCACATCACGCACCAACTGAATCATCTCCAACAATTTTTCGTTATCTTCAAGTTCCGGATGGCGATTTGGACTAATGGAATCCTTTGCTTCAGCAATCCCTCTGATACTCGCAATCTCGGCGGTGACTTTTTTCGCCGGTAAAATGCCGCCTTTTCCCGGCTTAGCCCCCTGACTCAACTTGATCTCAAACATCTTGATCTGATCATGAGCGGCCCACTCTCTGAGCTTTTCATTGCTCAGATTACCGCTTTTATCACAAAACCCGTATTTAGCCGTTCCAATTTGCGCCACCAAATCAGCGCCCCCTTCAAGGTGATAGGGAGAGATACCGCCTTCACCGGTATTGAGCCAACACCCGGCCAGTTTAGCCCCCTTGCTTAAGGCCAACACAGCGGGCTTGGAAAGCGCCCCATAACTCATAGCGGAAATATTAAAAAAGGACGGCGCTCTATAAGGATATTTGCAGCCTTCGCCAATCACCATAGGCGGCGTCGATACGGTCTCCTTTTCCAACACTGGAAACGCACAGTGGGTAAACAAGATTTTGCCGCTATGATCAAGATTCCGTGTGGAACCGAAGCCTTGCGTGTTTGCCAGGTTTTTTGCTGCTCGATACACCCAGCTGCGTTGTGCACGGTTAAACGGAAATTCTTCTTGATCGGAACTGTAGAGATATTGACGAAAAAACTGTCCAAGATATTCGAGCAGATAGCGAAAGCGTCCAATCAGAGGAAAGTTATGCCGCAGGGCGTGCTCGGTTTGGAAACGATCGATGAAATACAAAATGATCAGGCCTGCCGAAACGATTCCGACAAAGATAATAAAACCAACGGCCATCCAATGCAAAATGACCGATACCCAAGTCGTCATTGATTCTGTCATAACCTATCCGCACCTTTGGGGACCCAATTGTCTAGTTATTTAAACGTACTCTACCAATAAGGGCAAACAAAAAAGCCCGCATAAAGCGGGCTTTTAAGAGCGAGGATCAAACAGCCATCAGTGCTTGATATCACGCCAATATTCTTTCTTCAGAATATAAGTCAGAAGCAACAAGACAAGTAAGAAGGCAATGACCTTCCACCCCAGGTCTAAACGCTGCATCTTGCCCGGTTCACCGGCATACTCTAGGAAGTTAGCGATATCACGCGCAGCCTGAGCATAATCTTCGCTCGACGCATGACGCTGAATCCCTTCCAAGACATTCGGCATGGAGGTGCCTTTCAATACGGTATTGTCCCAGTTGCCGTTTTCATCCTGATGATAAGCGCGCAGGAAAGTGTAGATATAATCGGTTCCCTTCAGACGCGCCATTAAAGAAAGATCAGGCGGCTCGGTACCCAACACGTCCAAGGCCACGCCAGGAAGCATACGCGTGGTGACGTCATCCACCACTTTATTCTGACCATAAGCCATTTTGGCAACCACTTCTTCATCGCTCCAACCGATGTCACGGGCAATACGGTTGTAACGCATATACTTCAAAGAGTGACAGGCCATACAGTAGTTGGAAAACAGCACGGCTCCACGCTGTAAAGAGTCCTGATCGCGCAAATTGTTCTGCGCGGGTTCAAGCTCAATCGCCGGACCGCCGGCCGCCATGACCGACAAAGGCAACATTAAATAAAAACTAGCAATAGCGATAAGTTTTTTCATTAGTGAACCCTCTCCGGTACTGGCTTGGTTTTCTCATTAGCCGAGGTAAACGGCAATACTAAGAAGAATCCAAAATACAACAACGTGAAAATCTGCGCCGCTTTCGTCAGCTCAGGTGTCGCGGGTTGCGTCCCCAACCAACCTAAAACGATAAAACTGATGACAAACATCGTTAACAGCAACTTGAAAGAAAGACCGCGATAACGGATCGACTTCACTTTACAACGGTCCAGCCACGGCATCGCAAACAGCACGGCAATCGCCGCTCCCATGGCCACCACGCCCAGGAACTTATCCGGTACTGCACGCAGAATCGCATAGTAAGGCGTAAAGTACCAAACCGGCGCAATATGTTCAGGCGTCTTCAAGGGGTTGGCCGGTTCAAAGTTAGGCGGTTCCAAGAAATACCCGCCCCCTTCTGGCCAATAGAAGACAACCAAGGCAAACGGAATCATAAAGAAGACCGCCCCCATGGTGTCCTTCACCGAGTAGTAAGGATGGAACGGAATGCCATCGATCGGCAGACCCGCTTCGTTTTTGTATTTTTTGATCTCTACGCCATCCGGGTTATTCGAACCGACGCGGTGCAGCGCCACAATGTGCATGAACACCAGAATAATCAGCACCAACGGCAGAGCAATCACGTGCAAGGCAAAGAAACGGTTCAAGGTGGCATCCGAGATAACGAAGTCACCACGCACCCAAACCGCCAAGTCCGGGCCAATCACAGGGATGGCACCAAACAGGGAAATAATCACCTGTGCTCCCCAGTAAGACATTTGCCCCCAAGGCAACAGATACCCCATAAAGGCTTCCGCCATCAATACCAGGAAGATAAACATTCCTAGCAGCCAAACCAGCTCACGCGGTTCTTTGTACGACCCATAAAGCAGTCCGCGCATCATATGCAGATAGATGACAATAAAGAAGGCTGAAGCGCCGGTAGAGTGCATATAGCGGATCAACCATCCCCACTCAACATCACGCATAATATATTCAATCGAGTTGAAGGCTTCAGCGGCGCTTGGCTTATAACTCATGGTCAACCAAATACCGGTAATAAACTGATTCACCAACACCAGCAACGCCAATGAACCAAAGAAATACCAGAAGTTGAAGTTTTTCGGCGCATAGTATTCGCCAACATGCTCATTCCAGGTGCTGACCAGCGGATAGCGACGATCCAACCAAGCCAACAGTGAATTTTGTTTTTTCTGGGTAGCCTGTTGATTAGACTCTTGATAAGACATTAGGCAACTCCCTCTTTTTGTGGATCTTCACCGATACGAATCACGTTCGCGGTTTTAAAGTGGTGAGGCGGGATTTCCAGGTTGGTGGGTGCAGGCACCGATTGGAACACGCGTCCGGCCAAATCAAAACGTGAACCATGGCATGGACAGAAGAAACCGCCCTGCCAATCCGCACCCACATCCGGCGAACCGATCGCTGGACGATAAAGAGGAGCGCAGCCCAAGTGGGTACAAATACCAACCACTACCAAATATTCTTTATTAATTGCTCGTGAAGGGTTCTGGCAATAGCTCGGCTGAATGGATTCTTGCGATGCCGGATCTCTCAACTGTTTGTCTAATGACTCTAAACGCTCCAACATTTCCGGAGTACGGCGAACCACCCATACCGGCTTGCCGCGCCAAGAGACAGTTAACATCTGACCGGGTTGCAGTTTGCTGACATCCACATCCACCGGCGCACCGGCTGCTTTCGCTTTTTCACTTGGTTGCCAAGAGCTGACAAAGGGGACCGCCAAAAAGGTCGCTCCAGCGGCGCCGACAACGCCCGTTGCTCCTGTTAGGATTTTGCGACGTTGCAGGTCAACGCCTGTGCTTTTTTGTTCTTTTGTCGACATATTGTCTTCCTATTATTCACAAGCAAAGGCCCTATATTTTACCTAAGCGGGTTCTAAACTTAAATGAGTTTGCTTATGATACCAGAAATAAATTCTATCTATAACATCTCATTCAATAGATTAATTACGTAACGAACAGTGCTTTCGCCCTGTCAGACGGGATTGGGGATGTCTACAAAATGACAACTCAAGCCGAATTTATCCGCCAAATGCTCACCCAAAGCCTTAATGCCGAGTCGCTCCGTAGCGTGATGCCCAGCGGCCAGGTAGTGAATTCCTCCTTCCATGGCCAAATGGGTGGTCTGTTCGGAAACTTCCCCACTGATATACAGGTCGGCTCCCCAAGCTAATGCCTGATCAATATAGCCTTGCGCACCACCGCTGCACCAGGCCACGGTTTGAATTTGCTCCGGCCCGCCCGGCAAATGCAGCGGAGCCCGGTTTAAAGAGCGTTCAACTGTTTCAACAAACTCATCAATTTGAACAGGCCTGTTGAGTTTGCCCAATCTGAGCAGGCCGGGTTGCGGGGTAATATCTTGCAACTTCCAAAGCTTGCCGAGCATGGCATTATTCCCCAGTTCGGCGTGGCCATCCAAAGGTAAATGATAGGCCATTAAATTAATGTCGTGCGTCAACAGCAATTTGATGCGCTTCTGTTTAAAACCGACAATTTCAACCGGCTCACTTTTCCAGAAATAGCCGTGATGCACTAGGATTGCATCCGCATTCAGGCGAATCGCTTCGTCAATCAGCGCTTGACACGCGGTGACGCCGGTCACAATCGTTTTAATCTCTTGCTTGCCTTCGACCTGAAGTCCATTCGGCGCGTAATCTTTATAGTCCGCAACCTGTAAATAAGTCTGCAGATAGGAAACCAACTCGTCGCGTTGCATAACTGACTCCTTGCATTTAAAACCACCCAAAACCAGGCCTGCTGAGTTTAAATCGCTTTTTCGGGCTAAAAAAAACCACCAAAATTGGTGGTTTTTTTAAATAGCTTTATTTGAAGAGGTTACTCAAATCACCCTTTTACACGGTAACGTGCCGAAGCCGCGTGTGCTTGCAAACCTTCACCGTCGGCTAGAATACCGGCCACCTTACCAAGCGTGTTAGCGCCCTCTTCAGAAACCATAATCAGGCTGGAACGCTTCTGGAAGTCATACACGCCCAACGGTGACGAGAAACGCGCGGTACGTGAAGTCGGCAATACGTGGTTAGGCCCGGCGCAGTAATCACCAAGCGCCTCGGCCGTATAGCGACCCATAAAGATGGCGCCCGCGTGACGGATCTTCGGCAACAACGCTTTAGGGTCATCCACGGACAACTCCAAGTGCTCCGGTGCGATGAGGTTAATCATCTCCACCGCCTGCTCTTCATTATCGACCACAATAATCGCACCGCGATCGTCTAAAGCCTTACGGATAATTTCCTGACGCGGCATGGTCGGCAACAGCTTGTTCATGCTTTCATAGACTTTTTCGGCAAACTCCGCATCTTGCGTCACCAAAATCGCTTGCGCGTCTTCATCGTGCTCCGCTTGCGAGAACAGATCCACTGCAATCCAATCCGGATCGGTTTTACCGTCGCAGTACACCAAAATTTCCGACGGCCCGGCGATCATATCAATACCGACGGTTCCGAACACCAAACGCTTGGCTGTCGCCACAAAGATGTTACCCGGACCGACAATCTTATCCACGGCCGGCACGGTTTCCGTACCGTACGCCAAAGCGGCAACCGCTTGCGCACCGCCAAGCGTGAATACTCGATCTACACCGCAGATCGCGGCAGCCGCCAACACCATTTCGTTCACCTCACCGTCCGGGGTCGGCACCACCATAATCAATTTTTCAACGCCCGCCACTTTCGCTGGAATCGCGTTCATGATGACGGATGATGGATAAGCCGCCTTTCCGCCCGGAACATAGAGGCCCACCGAATCCAAAGGTGTAACCTGCTGTCCCAACATGGTGCCGTCGGCTTCTTCGTAAGTCCAAGACTCTTGAATTTGGCGCTCATGGTAGGCACGCACACGCTCTGCAGAAATTTCCAGTGACTCGCGCTGATCGGCTGGAATCGCTTGCAACGCTTGTTGTAAACGTTCTTGAGAGATTTCCAATTCCGCAGCGGAATTTAGCGACAAACGGTCAAATTTGGCGGTGTACTCCAACAGAGCTGCATCACCTTCGTTACGAACGCGTGCGCAGACTTCGTTGACGATATCATTGACCGACTGGTTCGATACCGTTTCCCACGCCAACAATTGATCCAACTCTTCTCTAAAGCCTGCTGCGTTAGCAGATAAACGACGAATATTAAGCATTTTGTTTCTCTATCACTGTTTGGAATTGTTTAACAATTTCATTAATCTGTTCAAATTTAGTTTTGTATGCATGCTGATTCACGATCAAACGCGAACTGATATCGGCGATATGCTCCAGCGGAACCAATCCATTGGCACGCAAGGTATTTCCCGTATCCACCAAATCCACAATACGATCCGCCAGATCAATCAACGGCGCGATCTCCATGGAACCGTACAATTTGATCAAATCGACCTGCTCACCTTTCTCGGCATAATAGGCCTGAGCGGATTTAAGATATTTGGTCGCAATCTTGAGGCGATGGCCGTGCGGTTTTTCAACTTCGGGACCGGCTACCATCAATTTACACTTAGCGATCTGCAAATCCAGAAGCTCATACAGGTTGTCCGCAGGCGCTTCCATCAACACATCTTTACCGGCCACACCGATATCCGCTGCGCCATGGGCCACATACGTCGGCGCATCGGTTGCACGGACAATCAACAAGCGCACATTATCGTGGTTTGTCGGGATAATCAATTTACGACTTTTACTAGGATCTTCCAGCGGTTCAATCCCGGCGGCTTCCAGTAAAGGCACAGTGTCTTTATAAATGCGCCCTTTTGAAAGTGCAATGGTTAAAGGCTGTTTCATAATCTACATCAATCACTTAAAAATTAAAATTCGTTTTTAGACGCAATCTATTCGTCCGTTACGCGATAAATATGCGCGCCTAATTTATGGAACTTTTCTTCAATCAGTTCGTAACCACGGTCGATATGGTAAACGCGCTCGACCACGGTCTCCCCTTCCGCCACCAGGCCTGCCAGGATTAAACTGGCCGAGGCGCGCAGATCGGTCGCCATCACGCGTGCTCCAGTCAGCTTTTTCACCCCTTTGATATAAGCGGTATTGCCTTCTACGCGAATATCGGCCCCCATACGAATCAACTCGGAAACATGCATAAAACGATTCTCAAAGATCGTTTCGGTAATCGTCGACTCGCCTTCTGCCAACGTATTCATAACCAAAAACTGCGCCTGCATATCGGTAGGGAATGCCGGATAAGGATCTGTTACAATATTGACCGGTTTAAGGGCACGATCACGCATGTCCAGGGTAATCGCATCACCCTCTATTTCAATCAACGCCCCGGCTTCTTCGAACTTATCCAGTACGGCGGTTAAATGCCCCGGATTTGCTTTGGTTACCGTAACCCGGCTATGGGTGATTGCCGCGGCCGCCAAATAGGTTCCGGCTTCAATCCGGTCGGGAATCACGCTGTAATTCACGCCTTTAAGCGCATCCACCCCTTCGACGACTAATACATCGCTGCCAATTCCGGAAATTTTCGCGCCCATCTCATTCAGAAAGTGCGCCAAGTCCACTACTTCAGGCTCTCTGGCCGCATTGCGCAGTGTGGTCGTTCCTTCCGCCAGAACGGCCGCCATCAACAGGTTTTCCGTTCCGGTGACCGTCACCGGATGCATCGTAATATCTGCGCCTTTCAAGCGGTCACATTTGGCAATGATATACCCGTTTTCAACTCGAATCTCCGCCCCCATCTTCTGCATTCCCTCAATATGGATATTGACGGGGCGGGAACCGATGGCACATCCGCCGGGCAGGGAAACTTTGGCCTCACCAAAACGGGCCAACAAAGGCCCCAAGACCAAAATAGAGGCACGCATGGTTTTGACCAGATCATACTCGGCCTCTTTGACCACCACATGAGATGCATCGATTTCGATATTCAGACGTTCGTCAAAGGTGATCACCACCCCCATTGACGCCAGCAACTGAATCGTGGTGGTCACATCTTTAAGATGTGGGACATTTGATAGGGTCACCGAGGTTTCAGCCATAAGACAGCCCATCAGAATCGGCAAAGCGGCATTTTTAGAACCCGAAATTTCAACTGTGCCAGCGAGTTGACCGCGGCTATCTATGACTAACTTATCCATCTTTTACGTCTTAAACTCAATCTGCGCTAACTTTATTTCACAAGGGTCTTAATCGACAGAGCGTGCAGCTCTCCGCTCTCAAATTGAGTTTTAAAGATATCATTCACCATTCTATGGCGCTGAAGCGGGCTTTTACCTTCAAATTCGGAACTGGTGACCACGACCGAAAAATTGCAATCCGCTCCTGACATTTCCACTTGCGCGTCAGAAATCGCCGCCTGAATCATTTCTTTAATCTTATCTGGAGACATCTGTTACATCTTGACCTATTAAAAATTATTTGCGTATTTTAACGCCTTTATTCAATAAAATCAGATTAATCGCGGTTATCAACAGCAAGAACCCGACGGTAACCACCAAACTTAACCCCGCCGATACGTCAGACTGTTTGAAGAAACCATAACGGAAACCATCTACCATATAAAAGAACGGATTAAAGTGAGAAACGGTTTGCCAAATCTCCGGCAACGCATGAATCGAATAAAACACGCCGCTTAAAAAAGTCAAAGGCATAATGATAAAGTTCTGAAACGCGGCCAGATGATCATATTTATCCGACAAAATACCGGCCAGCATGCCCAGCCCGCCCATCATCGCCGCGCTGAGTACGGCAAACAGCAAAACCCACCCCGGCGCATTAAACGCCAGGTCAAAGCCGATGCTGCCTACGACTAAAATACCAATTCCCACTGCCAGACCGCGAATCACGGATGCAGCGATGAACGCCAGGTAAAATTCCAGCGGCGAGATCGGACTTAATAAGGCAAATGTCAAATTGCCGTGCATTTTCGATTGGATCAAGCTGGATGAAGTATTGGCAAACGCGTTTTGCAAAATCGCCATCATCACCAACCCCGGTATTAAAAACTGGCTGTAATTCAGACCACTAAATACCTCAATCTGGGTGTCGATCACCTGACCGAATACTAACAGGTACAACAGGGTTGAAACCACCGGCGCAAAAATCGTCTGCACCGCCACCGAATAAAAGCGTCGAACCTCTTTAACAAACAGAGCCCAAGCCCCAGCAAAATTAAACTCCATCATGCCTGAGCCGCTCCTGTTAACTGCATAAAGACCTCTTCCAACGTGGCATCCCGACTGCGGATATCTTTTACCTGCAGGCCACTGCTATGAATCATGCCCAACATCTCGGACATCGTCTGCTCTTTTTCCACCTTAAACAAATGGCCGGAAGCGTCACTTTCGACCAAACGAGATGCCAACGCCTCATTCAAATCCGGATTAGCCTCTTCAAAAGAAACGCGTACATAGCGGAAAGGATGGCTCGCCAGCAACTGACTCGTCGTATCCAGCGCTTTGACTTCGCCTTTTTGCATGATCGCGACCTTTTCACACAGCGCTTCCGCCTCTTCCAGATAATGCGTGGTCAAAATAATCGTATGTCCCTGCTGGTGCAGCTCTTTGGTGAACTCCCAAAGCGTATGCCTTAGATCAACATCAACGCCTGCCGTTGGCTCATCCAGCACCAGCACCTTAGGCTTATGCACCAACGCCATGGCAATCAGAACGCGACGTTTCATGCCACCTGAAAGCTGGTTGGTAATGGCATCCGCTTTATCGACCAAGGCCAGGCGATGCAGAAGTTCATCAATCCACGCCTTCTGCTGTTTGCCTTTCAAACCGAAATACCCCGACTGCAACTCAAGCAGCTGACGGATAGAAAAGAAAGGGTCGGAAATCAACTCCTGAGGCACCAGCCCCAACAATCGACGGGTTTGGCGATAATCCTTAATGACATCACAACCGTGTACTCGAATTTGACCGCTTGACGGCACCAACAATCCCGACATCGCATTAATCAGCGTCGACTTGCCGGCACCGTTCGGTCCAAGAAGGCCAAAAAAAGCTCCTTCTTCCACGTCAAACGAAATGCCTTTAAGCGCTTCAAAATCACCGTACTGTTTGGTGACTTGTTCAAACTTTACCGCAGATGACATACTGCTTATTTACCTTAGTTTTCAATCCGAAATTTTAGAATGTTATTTTTGGCGCTTGATACAGCGCCAAACAGATGATGAGAACAGCTCAGATGACCAGAACCGATTCAAGATCATAGAGATGAAGCAGCGTTTGCAGCTGCTCGGGCAATCCTTTGATTTTAAGGGGTTGGTCCAGCTGGGATTGCCAAGAAAGCAATAATGCTAAAGCCGAACTGTCCGCCTGATGCACTGCTGTACAGTCCACCATCTCAACTTTTCCCGGCTGTTTTTCGAACTGCCGTAACAGCGTGGGAACCGTTTTGACGGTCACCACACCGGGAAGCGCCAGACTGGTTTCACTCAACCAATGCAGACTTTGATTTTCCTCTGCCGCTTTAACCACCATTAAGCCCCATTAAACTCTTTATTTTTTTCTTTCATCGTCGCGATCACTTGATCGACACCGACTTTGGAAAATTCAGAATCATAGGTTTTACGGTAACTCAAAAGCATACTGACACCTTCAACCGTCACATCGTACACCATCCACTTGTTCTGTTTTTTATCCAGATACGCACGATAAATCACATCCGTTTTATTCCCATCCGCTTGAGTGACTTCAGAAGGCACCGTGACCCGTCCGGGCTTCTCCTCAACTTGCGGTTTTACTGCGACTTGAGTGATTTTCAGTTTCAGCAGACTTTGCGAATAAGAGCGCAACAACGTCGTCGTAAACTCTTCAACAAATGCATTTTGCTGTTCCTGTGTCGTCGTACGCCAATATCTTCCCATGACATAACGCGCCATTTTAGGGGTATCCACATACGGCAATACATAATGCTGAGCAAAGGCTTTAATTTTTTGCGGATTCCCTTCCAACTCTTCGCGTTGCTCGTTGAGTGCATTCATCACCGTCTCGGATAACTGAGCAATCATCACTTCGGGATTATCTTGAGAAATCGTCGTTTCCTGAGCGTTAGCACCCCCCCCCGTCAATATCAAACTCAAACCAATCAGCCACACGCGCAATTTTTTGCTCAACATTTTCAATCTCCTTCACTGAACTTGACCAGGAACTGACCGATCAAATCCTCTAACACCAAGGCCGACTGGGTGAGATCCAACTGATCCCCGTCTTTTAAGACCTCTTCATCCGCCCCGATGACCAAACCAATATATTGATCCCCCAATAACCCCGAAGTTAAAATCGAACCCGACGTGTCGATCGGCAGGTCATTGTATTCGTTATAAATACTCATCACGACTTTAGCCTGATAAGTTTTCGGGTCGACACTGATATCGACCACGCGTCCCACCACTACGCCGCTGATCTTGACGGGAGCGCGCACCTTTAAACCGCCGATATTGTTGAACAACGCAGAAACCTGATAACTGGGTTTATCTTTCCAGCTATTAAAGTTACTGACCTGAAAAGCAATGACCGCCAGTGAAACCAAGGTCATTAACACAAAGGCCCCTACCCAGATTTCGACTTTAAGTTGTCTTTTCATATCTTCATTCCTTAACCGTTATAAAATCATTTTACCCGCTTTGGGTTTGCGAAACCTTAACTGAACATTAAAGTTGTCAGAATAAAATCCAAGCCAAGAACGCCTAACGAGGAGTGCACCACGGTTCTGGTCGTCGCATTACTCACACCCTCCGAAGTCGGTATCGCATCAAACCCCTGAAACAGCGAAATGACTGCGATCAATACGGCAAAGGCGACGGATTTAATAATGCCGTTAACCACATCATCCTGCCAATCAACTGAATCCTGCATCTGTGCCCAGTAAGCCCCTTCATCCACACCTAACCAACCAACGCCAACCAGGTAACCGCCCAGAACCCCCATCGCAATAAACAACAACGAAAGCATCGGCAACGCAATTAAAGCGGCGGTAAAACGTGGCGCATAAATAAACTTAAGTGGATCGACGGCCATCATTTCCAGAGCCGATATTTGTTCAGTCGAGCGCATAAGGCCGATTTCGGCCGTTAAAGCCGATCCCGCTCGTCCGGCAAACAACAGAGCCGCCACCACGGGCCCCAACTCACGTAAAAGCGACAGCGCTGTCATGGTTCCCACGGCTTCTTCGGAGTTGAAATCAACAAGAATATTATACCCCTGGAGGCTCAAAACCATGCCCACAAACAGCCCAGCGGTGAGAATAATCGGTAAAGACAAGACCCCTGCCACATACACCTGTTTGACCAACAGTTCCAGGCGCACAAACGCATTCGGAATCGCAGGCAGAATCGACACGAAGAAAAACGCCATACGGCCCAGCCCGGAGAGCACATCAAGCGCAAAACGCCCCAAATAGGTCAGCTTATTCAATATACCCTGCATCACTTTTTACCTTTTGGGCGCAAGGCCTCGAGATAACCTTCAGAAGAATAATGAAAAGGCACCGGCCCATCCGGCAACCCTTGCAAAAACTGTTGAGCGTACTCAGAACCCGAGTTCAGCACCTCATCTTTACTGCCCTGCACGATGATACGCCCTTCCGACAACACGCAAACATGATCCGCTATGGAAAGCACCTCATGCACATCGTGAGATACCACGACACTGGAAATACCCAAACTATCATTAAGTTTGCGAATCAACTCTACCAGCACCCCCATAGTAATCGGGTCCTGACCGACAAAAGGCTCATCGTAAAAAATCATTTCCGGGTCCAGGGAGATGGCTCTAGCCAATGCCACTCGGCGCGACATGCCCCCGGAAAGTTCGGAAGGCATCAAATCTCTTGCGCCCTTGAGACCAACCGCCTGCAGCTTCATCAAAACCAGGGGATAAATTAAAGATTCGGGAAGTTTGGTATGCTCTCGAAGAGGGAAGGCGACATTATCAAACACACTTAAATCTGTCAGCAAGGCGCCGCTCTGGAACAGCATCCCCATTTTCTTGCGAAGCGCATATAAGCGCGAGCGTTTTAACTTATGGACATCCTCGCCTTCAACCAATATACGCCCGCTATCCGGCTTAATTTGGCCGGCAATCAGTTTCAGCAGCGTGGTTTTACCTGTACCGCTGGGCCCCATAATCGCAGTCACCTTGCCTTTAGGAATCACCAAGTCAAGCTGATCGAAAATCTTACGACTTCCTCTGGAAAAGCTCAGATTCTGAATTTCAATCAACTTATCAGACGACATAACACCGTTCTCTCATGGTAACGCCATTGCCTAGAACAATGGATGTTTAACAGTTTTACAGAAACACTGTATTTAGAACAAGACACCAGGCCTGCTTACTTGCGAATTAACGAACCAGCTGCCGACTTCATTTTCATTTCAGACCTTAGTTTGAATTAATAACCTGAAATCTCGCCGATGACTTTAAGGTCCGTAACCTGCGCCATATTAATGGATTCCCCTCCGATAAAAAAGGGGGCACCCAGCAAATTCTCAGGCAAGCTTTGCATAAAGTTCTGTAGCATTTTTGCCTGCTCTTTCCCCTCTCTGGGCAGATCCGCCACAAAACCGAAAGGCGCTCCAGAGCAAACCTGATTCGCCCATTGCCAGCGCCAGCCAGGTAACGTCTGACTGCTTGACACCAAACTTACCGGCAAACCGCAAATCCACTCATCCGGTAGCCAATCTTCGGCAAATACCACCACCCCTCCTAGCTTGGACCCCATGTGTGATTTCACCACTTCAATCTGAGAAGCCAACACCTCACTTAAGGGTTCCGACAACGCCAAAAAGAATGAGAAATCGCCTTCCACGGCATCCAAAGCATCTTCGATTTCCTCCTCTCCCCATTGTCTCCATTGCGCCTGAGGCAACAACACAACGCGAAATGCATTACTGTAATAGTCCAATTCCCAGTCTTGCGGCAGATCTTCAGGATAAAAAGTCCCAAGCCAATCCGCATGCTGCCAACCAAACGTACCAATTTGCAGATTATTCATACCGTTTGCTCCTCCATTGCCCAGTTTGAATCACCATGAAAAACTTTATCTTCAGGCCACATAAGAAACGCACGCTCCACCATAGCATTTAAAATGTCGGCTATTTTACTATCTTTTATCATTCCGACTTAGACATAAAAAAAACTTATTAAAACAAGACTCTTTAGTTATAATGTTGCGCTAAATAAACCGTGCAAATTGCGACAAAAACAGACAGATTGAGACATTATGGCAACTGCCCTGCTTCTTCCCAGCTTTATTCTTCTGATTGGCCTTGCCCTTTTGGTATGGAGTTCAGACGTTTTTATTGACGGTTCAGTCAGCACCGCCAAACACCTTTCAATCTCACCACTGATTATCGGCGTTGTCGTGCTTGGTTTTGGAACCTCTATGCCGGAAGTACTGGTGGCCATTCAAGCCTCGCTTGACAACAGCCCTGAACTGGCGATCGGAAACGCTGTTGGTTCCAACATCGCCAACATCGGCCTCGTTCTAGGGGTGACCGCCATCATCGCACCTATTGCAGTTAAATCGTCATTGATCAAGCGCGAAATCCCTGTCTTGCTGGCCATTTCCATTGGCGCATACCTACTCGTCATCGACCAACGCTTGGAGTTTATCGACGGCCTGATTCTATTAGCAGGCCTGGTGATTGCTATGATCTGGATGATTCGCGTCAATAAAGACGCCGACCCACGCGATCCGCTCACCAGCGAGACGTCGCAAGCCGTCGATACCATGTCGGAGATGCCGCTCAAAAAATCGTTGATTCTCTTGATTACCGGTCTACTTATTTTGATGGGAAGCGCCAAAATGATGGTGTGGGGCGCAGTCGAGATTGCCCAATATTTTGAAGTCTCGGAACTGGTCATTGGCTTGACCATTATTGCCATCGGGACCAGCCTGCCGGAATTAGCCGCCGCCATCAGTGCTGCACTCAAAAACGAAGCCGATTTAATGATCGGCAATATCGTCGGTTCCAATCTGTTCAATATTTTGGCCGTCATGTCTGTTCCCGCTTTGCTGGCACCGACCGTACTTGAAAGCGCCCTGCTAAACGAAGATTTCCCGATCATGCTTGGCTTTACGCTTGCCATGCTGGTTTTAGCCCTGTCGCGTCGCGGCGGCCCTTCAATGATCAATAAATTTAAAGGGGTGCTTCTGTTTATCGCCTTTATCAGCTATATCGCATTGCTATACATGCGATCCATTGCCGCCTAAGCCAGACACAAGCCCAACTCGGAGTCTTATGATGTTTTCAGAAAAGTTGATGGCGAAAGCCGAAAAAATCAAACTACTGCTATTAGACGTTGATGGCGTTCTCACCAACAATTTTCTCTATTACAGCGATGACGGACAAGAACTGAAAAGCTTTTATACCCGCGATGGGCACGGCATGGTGATGCTGCAAAAATCCGGCGTCGATATCGGCATTATCACCGGGCGCAAATCTCAGTTAGTTGCCAATCGTATGCGTGACCTCAAGGTGAAACACGTTTATCAGGGGGTACCTGACAAGTTACCCACTTTTCTCCAGCTGATGGATTCCTTGCAAATCGGCTTTGATGAAGTGGCCTATATCGGTGACGACATCCTTGACCTCCCCATCCTGACCCGTGTGGGCCTATCGGCGACGCCTGCCGATGGTGATCCGGAGGTCAAATCTCGTGTGGATCACATCTCCACCTTTGAAGGAGGACGCGGATGCGTCCGCGAAATGTGCGAACTGCTAATGAAAGCGCAGGGCCGTTGGCAACAGCATATGGATTTCTACTTGCGCGAGTCGCTCTAAACCAAAAATCCATCCAGGGCAGCTCTAAACCTCACCAACGGTTATCGTAAAAAACTTCTCCGCCAAGGCGACTCGTACTAAAATACAGAGGCCTGACCACCAAACGCACCGCCTTTTCAACCAGTGCATGATTGCGTAAAGTAACTTAACAAGCGATGACCGGAGAAACGGATGTTTAACGCCCGATTCATTATTTTCACTCTACTTTTATCCGCGCTCGCTTTATGGATTGCATTTAAACAATCGCCCACTTCGATTCAAATCACCGACTCGTCACTCAAGTCGACTGATTACAGCTGGCAACTTTTCAACAGCACGACCTGGCAATTTGAAAAAAAGAGCGAACCGCGCCACATCATTACCCAAGCAGACAGCGTGTTTTATCAGGAATCGCAAAAAAGCAGCGACTTAAGGCAACCGGTCATCACACTGATCGAACCTGAGCAAACCATCACTATCGAAAGCCGCTCAGGAAAAACCCTGGATGACTCATTGATTGAACTTGAGGGCCATGTGCAGCTGCGCCAATACGCATTGCCAATTGCAAAGATTGGAACAACAAGCCAAAATAGCCTCTTGAAAACCGAACAGATCACTTATAATGCCAATACTCAACAGGCCTATACGGATCTACCGGTCACACTGACTCACCAAAAAAATGTGACCAGTGGAACCGGCCTGAGAGCGGACATTGCAAATCGCCATTTTCAACTGCTCTCCAATGTAGAAGGGCTATACCAAGTAGAAGAGACTGGCCACTCTAAATCAACGCCCAAGTAATAAAATGGAATGTGAATGAGACCGCTTCGAACGCTTTTCCTAGCCACCTTTCTTGGACTTCCCGCATTTGTTTCAATCGCCCCATCTTCGGCGGCGGCTGAAAACGCCAACAATACGAAAACGGTGAAGCAAGCTCTGCCTGACGATCAGCAGCCTATTCACATCACCGCAGACTCGCTGGACATTCAAGACTTAAAAGGAATCAGCGTTTACAAAGGCAACGTGGAAATCACTCAAGGCAAAATGTCCCTCTACGGCGATCAGGTCACACTTTATCACCCGCAACGAGACATCCAAAAAATCGAAGTTACCGGCCAACCCGCTCGTTTCAAACGTTTTGACCCTGTCGAACAAAGCTGGGTAACCGGACAAGCCGATTTTATCGATTACCGCGCCACCTCCAAAACCGTTCTTTTAACCGGTAACGCCGTAGTGGAACAGCCCGGAAAGCATAATATTAAAGGGCCAAAGCTATTCTATGACATGCAAAAACAGACGCTGCAAGCGGAAAGTACACCGCAACAAAAGCAGCGTATTTCCGTGACCATCACTCCTGAAAACCAACCCGATAAAAACCGAGAGCAACAGGATTAGACAGTGACTCACTTTTACGCTCGCAACCTCGCTAAGAGTTATAAAAAACGCACTGTAGTCACCTCCGTCGATCTGGATGTGTACAACGGCCAGGTCGTTGGCCTGCTTGGACCCAACGGGGCCGGAAAAACCACCACGTTCTATATGATGACCGGGCTGGTGACCAATGACAGCGGTGAAATCTACCTGGGTAATGAGGAGATCAGTCGCCTACCGATCCACGAACGCGCCCGCCGCGGCATCGGCTATCTACCACAGGAAGCCTCCGTGTTTCGCAAACTCACCGTGGAAGAGAATATCCGTGCCATTCTGGAAATGCGCTCGGAGCTTGATCGGGATCAGCGCAATGCCATTTTTGAACACCTGATCGATGATTTGCAAATCGGCCATATTTTGGAACAACCCGGGCAAGCCCTCTCCGGCGGCGAGCGTCGGCGCGTGGAAATTGCCCGTGCCTTGGCCATGGAGCCGCGTTTCATTCTGCTGGACGAACCCTTTGCCGGCGTGGATCCGATTTCTGTAAAAGACATTCAAAGCATCATTCTTCACCTGAAAGACAAAGGTATCGGCGTTTTAATCACCGACCACAATGTTCGCGAAACCCTAGGCGTATGTGATCACGCCTATATTCTCCATGCCGGGACGATTCTCGCCTCGGGAACGCCGGAAGAAATTCTCAACCACAGCGAAGTCAAACGCGTCTACTTAGGTGAAGATTTTGCTTAATTCACCTCGCTTCATAGAAAACGTTGTTGCCTAATTCTGCCAACCAAGCCACTCCTGACTCCAATCGGTTTAACGCCACAAAAACGGTTTTTACAAACAGCAAAGTCCGGAATTAATCTGCTAATTTTTGAGTACTTAATGTTATACTGAAAGTGAAATTAAAAAGTGACCTTAAAGCCCAAATACAATGAAAATAGTGACTTGAGGACTTTTTCAAGGAATTTCATCATCGCATGACACAAGAAGAAAGGAGCGATAAAATGCAAATCAATATTACTGGTCACCACGTAGAAGTCACCGATGCATTGCGTGATTACGTCACTGAAAAAATGAGCAAATTAGAACGTCACTTCGACCATGTCACCAACGTTCACGTCATTCTGACTGTAGAAAAACAAAATCAAAAAGCGGAAGCGACCGTTCACGTCTCTGGTACAGATCTATTTGCCCAACACGATACAGATGACATGTACGCCTCTATTGACGGTTTGATCGACAAATTGGATCGTCAAATCATCAAACATAAAGAAAAAATCGGTGATCACAAACAAAAATCTGGCGGTGTTAAAAACATGGCGGAAGCCTAAGTCAGAGGTGAGCGATCATTAACCTTTCTGAAAACGCCCTTTTGGGCGTTTTTTTATGCCTTAAAATGACAAGAAAACCGTTTATAGATGCTCTTTTTCATTAACTTGCCATATTCCCCTGCTAAAATAATAAAAATTTATTCCTAACCGGCAACCAAAATCACACAGGAGGCACTATGACACAAAGCACCACTGTCACAGATAAGACCCTAATTACTCAACAGATTCTGGCTGCCGTTCAGGAAGAAAATCAAGATAAAATCATTGAGCTCAGCGTCCACCTTGTCGCTGAAGACATCGCCGAAATTCTTGAATCCATGCCGCCTAAAGGGCGTCACTTTCTATGGGACGTGTTGAATGCGGACATTCAAGGGGAAATCCTCGCGCATACCAACGATGAAGTTCGAGCCAGCCTGCTTGAGCAGCTTGCCCCCCATGAACTGACCGAAATCACCGAAAACTTAGAAACCGATGACATTACCGACATCGCCCAGTCCCTGAGTGAAGAAGGTCAACAGACCCTGTTGGAATCTCTCGATGAGGAAGAGCGCTCAGCGGTGGAAATGGCCCTCTCCTATCCGGAAGATACCGCCGGTGGTTTGATGAGTACCGATTTCATCGCCGTCCGTGCCGACATCACTCTCGATGTCGTGCTGCGCTACCTGCGCAAACTTGGCGAATTGCCACGTTCCACTGTCGATCTATTCGTGCGGGACCGTGAAGAGCATTATGTCGGCACACTTAAACTGGATGCCTTGTTAACCCACGACCCGGATACACTGGTTTCCGATCTCGTCGATAGCCAACAGCCGACCATCAAAGCCTTTACCCCGGAAAAAGAGGTCGCTCAACTGTTCGAAAAACACGATTTGATCGCGATTGCCGTCGTCAACGACAGCAATAAAATCCTTGGCCGCATCACCATCGATGACGTCGTCGACATCATCCGTGAAGAAGGTGAACACGCGCAAATGGCCAGCGCGGGTCTGAATGAAGATGAGGACATCTTCGCCCCAGCAACACGTTCTGCCAAGCGTCGTACCTTCTGGCTTGGCATCAATCTATTGACCGCCATTTTCGCCTCCATCGTCATCGGCCTGTTTGACGCGTCGATTGAAAAGATCGTTGCCTTAGCCGTCTTGATGCCAATCATCGCCAGCATGGGCGGGATTGCGGGCACGCAAACCGCGACCATCGTCATTCGTGCTTTGGCCACCGGAAAACTTGGAGCACAAAACAGCCGCTCGCTGCTGATTAAAGAAACCACCGTCGGCGCGTTAAATGGCCTGATCTGGGCCGTGCTTACCGGGATTGCCGTACTTATCTGGTTCCAGGACTGGGCTCTTAGCCTGATCTTCGCCTCCGCACTCATGATTAACCTGGTCGCAGCCGCACTCGCCGGTGCGACCATCCCGCTCGTCCTGCAACGCATGCGCATTGATCCGGCACTGGCCTCCGGCTTGATGCTGACGACCGTCACCGACTCCCTGGGCTTCTTCGTGTTCCTTGGCTTGGCGACGATCGTCTTACTGTAAAAAAACCAGCAGACCTGTTCCGTTTTAATGGTGACGATAGGCTTTAAATATCTTTGAGATTGCTGCAAACCACTTGAATTAATTCGCAAACTGTCTATAAATAGAGTTAAATTGATTAACGACCTCAAAATATGCCAACGTCGGCATCTTACTTAATGGAGCAGGTTATGAAAAAATCAGCACTAGCCACTTTGGCCGTCACCTCTTTAGCACTTTCAACGCTCATGCTTAACGGTTGCTCAAGCAGCCCATATAAAACAGCTGAAGAACGCGAACAAGAGAAAAACATCCTAACCGGTGCGGCCGTCATCGGCGGCATCCTTGCAGCCAATGCGCTTGGTGTCGACAACAACGTCGGCAAGGTCGCTATCGGGGCGATTACCGGGGTAACCGCACGAGCGGTGTACAGCGAAATCTACAAAGATACCGCCAGTGATCCCAACACTCAGGTAGACGCGGTCAAAATCGGCAATCAAGAGTACATCCAGGTCAACGTGCAAAATGTTAACTTCCGCTCAGGTTCTGCCGACTTGGAGCCTTATGAACTGTCGCGTTTAACGCCGGTGATCAATGCCCTGAACAACCACCCTAACACCATTGTGCATATTGAAGGGCATACAGACTCCGACGGTTCCAGAGCTTATAACCAGCAGCTTTCAGAAAACCGTGCAAAAGGGGTGGCTTTGCATCTGATGAACAACGGCATCGCCAGTAACCGCATTAAAACTTACGGTTACGGTGAAGACCGCCCGATTGCCAGCAACGATACGACGGAAGGCAAACGCCAAAACCGCCGTGTTACCTTCCTGATCAGCGAAATCTAATGCAAACGACAAACCGAACAGGCCTGTTTGGTTTGTAACAGCGACCCATAAAAAAGCCCTGCAACACAGGTGTATTGCAGGGCTTTTTTATTAGCGTTATCTGTCGATCAGTGTTCGCGGGTCGCAACGAATTGCAAATTCGGCCAACGCTCTTCGATCAGAGACAGATTGACGCGTGTCGGCGCAATATAAACCAGCTGATCCGCGGCGTCATAAGCGACATTGTCCCGCACCTTATCCAGGAACTTATCGATTTCCGCTTTCTCGCCGATGACCCAACGCGCCGTATTGACGTTAACCGGCTCAAAAATGCAGCTCACGTTGTATTCGTCTTTAAGACGCTGCGCCACCACCTCAAACTGCAAAATCCCAACCGCGCCCAGAATCAGGTCGTTATTGGCAATCGGGCGGAACAACTGTGTTGCCCCCTCTTCCGAAAGCTGGGTCAACCCTTTCTGCAGCGCTTTCATTTTCATCGGATCTTTCAGCTGGGCGCGACGGAACAGCTCCGGCGCAAAGTTCGGAATTCCGGTAAACTTCAACTCCTCACCTTGGGTAAAGGTATCCCCGATCTTGATGGTGCCATGGTTGTGCAAACCAATGATATCGCCCGCATAGGCTTCTTCCGCCTGCTCGCGCTTATTGGCCAAAAAGGTAATTGCTTTGGAAATTTTCACATCCTTACCGATACGCACCTGCTTGAGCTTCATCCCCGCTTCGTATTTACCGGAGACAATGCGCATAAAGGCGACACGGTCACGATGTTGCGGATCCATATTCGCCTGAATCTTGAACACAAAACCAGTCAGCTTATCCTCATTGGCTTCGACAAAACGGGTTTCCGTTTCACGTCCATGCGGCGGTGGCGCATACATGGCAAATCCGTCCAGCAATTCCTGCAAACCAAAGTTGTTCACCGCCGAACCGAAAAAGACCGGGGTCAACTCGCCTTGCAAAAATGCATCCAGATCAAACTCGTGACTGGCGCCGCGCACCAGTTCAATTTCCTCACGCAGCTCTTCGGCCTGGGACCCAAGTACTTCGTCCAAACGCGGATTATCCAGCCCTTCAATCAACTCCCCTTCCGAAGCACGCTGGCCGTCGGCTTGTGCAAACAAACGCACGGTATCATTGTACAGATGATAAATACCCTTAAAGCGTTTGCCCATGCCGATCGGCCAAGTCATCGGCGCGCAGGCGATTTTGAGCACATCTTCCACTTCGTCCAGCAGGTCGATCGGTTCCTTCCCTTCTCGGTCAAGCTTATTGATAAAGGTCAAAATCGGCGTGGTACGCAGACGGCAGACTTCCATCAGCTTGATGGTACGATCCTCAACCCCTTTGGCGACGTCGATCACCATCAACGCCGAATCCACCGCGGTCAATACACGGTAAGTATCTTCGGAGAAATCCTCGTGCCCCGGAGTATCCAACAGGTTCATCATCACCTCTTTATAGGGGAACTGCATCACCGATGAAGCCACCGAAATCCCGCGCTCCTGCTCCATCTTCATCCAGTCTGAGGTGGCCCCACGGTCGGTCTTACGGCTTTTAACCGCACCCGCCATCTGAATTGCGCCGCCGTATAACAACAGCTTCTCGGTAACGGTGGTCTTCCCTGCATCCGGGTGAGAGATAATCGCAAACGTGCGTCGCTTGCTGATTTCCAATAGATTTGAATTGGACATGAAACTTCTATCTTCTTTGGTTCAACCAGGCCTGTTAACAATACAGTTCGACAGTGAAATCCCAGACCTGGATATTGGGGTTACTACAAAAATGGCGTTATTGTCGCTTAAAATCCCTTAATAAACAACGAACAACCTAATTTTAGAGACAAAATACAAACCGTAACCTAGAGCGATTAAAATAAAAAAGCCGCTTAAGAGTTAAGCGGCTTAACGTAACGACGCAACCTTTGATGTTACCCCGTTTTATTTCAAATCACTCTTCGGCGTTTTGTCTTTGTGCCTTCGCGATTTCTCGCGCTTCGCGACGCGCTTCCTGCTCCAGGAAAATGCGCTGCAATTCAGCCTCTTCCGCCTCTTTATCACCTTCTTCCTTAGGTGCTTTCATCAAGTCTTCTTTTGACACACCTAGCATCAACGCCACAGCGCTTGCGACATAAGTGGAGGAGTAAGTCCCAACGACCACCCCGACAATCAACGCCAGAGCAAATCCGTAGATAATTTCGCCTCCCAGGAAGAACAGTGCCAGCAATACCAACAAAGTCGTCAGCGAGGTCATAATGGTACGGGCCAGCATCTGGTTGACGGCGACATTGGTCACTTCGACCGGTTCACCTTCACGCATGGTACGGAAATTTTCACGCACCCGGTCAAATACGACAATGGTATCGTTGAGCGAGTAACCGATGACCGCCAGAATCGCGGCCAATACGGTCAGATCAAACTGAACCTGCGTCCAGGCAAATACCCCCAAGGTAATGATAACATCGTGGATCAACGCCGCGACCGACCCCACAGAGAAACGCCACTCAAAACGCAACGCAACATAAATCAGCACCCCAATCAGCGCATAAAGCACCGCCAAAGCCCCGTCTTCAGTCAACTCATCCCCTACCTGAGGGCCGACGAACTCCACACGACGCAACTCGATTCCGTTCTCCGTACTCGCCTTTAACGCGTCCATTACCTGATTACTCAACTGCGCCGAGTTCAAGCCTTCACGCGGAGCGATGCGAATCAGAACGTCGGTGGCCGAACCAAAGTGCTGCGCCACTGCTTCGTCATAACCGGCATTTGCCAAGTCGCTACGCACTTCCTTAAGATCGACTGCTTGCGGATACGCCACCTCAATCAGGGTTCCGCCGGTAAAATCAATCCCAAAATTCAATCCCTTCATCCATAAACCGACAAAGGAACCGACAATCATCAACAGGGACAACGCCATCGCCAGATGACGTTGCCCCATAAAATTAATCTGCTTTTCCATGGTTGTTTCGCTCATCTGAACCTCCTAAATCGACAGCTTTTCAACACGCTTATTGCCATACATCAAATTGATGATGGCGCGCGTGCCTAAAATGGCGGTAAACATTGAGGTCAGAATCCCGATCGACAAGGTAATGGCAAAGCCTTTGATCGGCCCGGTTCCAAAACTGAACAGAACAATCGCCGCCAATAGGGTTGTGATATTGGCATCGGCAATGGTCACAAATGCCTTTTCATACCCCGCATAAATGGCCGTCTGAATCGAGCTGTTTTTCAACTCTTCGCGAATTCGCTCGAAGATCAACACATTGGCATCCACCGCCATCCCCACTGTCAATACGATCCCGGCGATCCCCGGCAAGGTCAAAGTCGCTTGCAGCATCGACAATACCGCAACAATAATCACCAGGTTCAACGTCAGCGCCAGGTTAGCCACCATGCCGAAAGTTTTATAGCGCCACACCATGACGATCAACACCAGAATAAAACCGACAATCACCGACATGAAACCTTGGTCGATGTTTTCTTGACCCAAGCTTGGCCCAACAGTACGTTCTTCCACAATCTCCATTGGTGCGGCCAAGGCACCGGCACGCAGCAGCAACGCCAAGTCTTGCGCTTCCTGCGGTGAATCCAAACCGGTAATCTGGAAACGGTTGGCGAACTGGCCGCGAATCACGGCCGCATTGATCACGTCCTTGGTGGTAATGCGCTTTTTCAGTTTCTCGCCATTTTGCTCAATGGTTTCCACACGGTTTTCAATGTATACCACCGCCATGCGGTTACCAACGTTCTTCTTGGTGGTCGCCAACATCTTGCGCCCACCGGCACCATCCAGGGTCACATTTACCATGGCCGAGCCCTGTTCAGGGTCAATCCCCGACTGGGCATTAATGACGTTTTCACCGCTGACAATGACGCTGCGCTGCAACAGCAAAGGCGTGCCGTCACGGAATTTATACAACTTGGCACCATGCGGTGCATAACCGGTCTCTTCGGCACGGTATGGGTCACCACGTTCTTCCACCAGGCGGAATTCCAATGTCGCCGTCGCGCCCAAAATCTCCTTGGCACGCGCCGTATCCTGCACCCCAGGAAGCTGAACGACGATACGGCGTTCACCTTGCTGTTGAATCACAGGTTCGGCCACCCCCAATTCATTGATACGGTTACGCAAGGTGGTGATGTTTTGCTGCAGAGCAAACTTTTTGGTTTCGGCGATACTGCTTGGCGACAATTTTAGCGCCACCAATGGCGTAGCCGTTTCCTGGTTCGCCACCGCTTTCAGCTCTTCGCCAAACTGATTTTGCAATACCTTTTGTCCCGCCTGCATGCTGTCAACATCGCGAAACTTAACCAATAACTGCTCGTTTTCATAATCCGCACTTAAGTAACGCACCTTGTTTTCACGCAACGCACCTTTGACTTCGTCTTCATAACGCAAATAGGCTTTTTCAACCGCAGCGTCCATATCCACATCCATCAGGAAATGTACCCCGCCGCGCAGATCCAGCCCCAGATACATGGGCTGAGCCCCCATGGCACGCAAAAACTCCGGCGTAGCCGGAGCCAAGTTCAGCGCCACCACCGCACTGCGCCCCAATGCATCCTTAAGCAACGATTTGGCTTTAAGCTGATCTTCGGTATTATCAAAGCGAATCAAAAAGCGACCTTCTGCAAACTCTGACGACTTCACCGCCAGATTAGCCTGCGTCAGAATCTGATCGATCTGTTGACGCGTGTCCTCATCAAATGTCACGGATTTGGCCGGAGAGACCTGAACGGCCGGATCATCCCCAAATAGATTGGGCATGGCATAAATCAAACCGATCACGGTAACCACCACCAACAACAGGTATTTCCATGCCGGATAGCGGTTTGCAATCACTTTTTGCTGTGTTTGGAACATATTGAAATTCCGAATTTAAAAGATTAAAACCAAGGTTATGAAACGACAAAAGGGGCTGTCCGCCCCTTTCGTTACTCTTAAATCGCTTATTCGCCTTTCATGGTGCCTTTTGGCAGAAGGCGCGCAACGTTTTGACGTTCAACCTTCACAATAACGTCATCAGCAATTTCTAGATCACAGAAGTTTTCATCCAGCTCGCGGACTTTACCCAATAAACCGCCGTAAGTGACCACTTCATCGCCTTTTTTAATCGCCGCGACCAAAGCTTTGTGCTCTTTAACTTTTTTCTGTTGAGGACGAATCAACAAGAAATAAAACACCAAAAACAGTAGAACCAGCGGAATCAATCCTTCCCAACCGCCGCCTTGTGCTGCTGCCGTTCCTTCTGCCATCGCGTCACTGATGAAAAAGCTCATAATTTTCTCCTAATTCTGGAGACCTTTGCACGAGTCAGGACGTAGGTAGAAAAAGTGGAAAAATTCGCCGATTTAAGACAAAAACGCAGGTAATAGCAGGCTATTGCCCAGTTTTTTAACGAAAATCGGTGGATTTTAACCTTTTCAGCCATGGCATTGGCTCGTACAAAGGTCTCTTCTTATCAATAAGCTGTAATAAAACCTGTGTATTGTGGCACAGGAAAAATGAAAAATCTGCTAAAAATCACCTAAAAGAGCGGGCCTGTTGATTTTTTTCTACAAATCCAAAACTCAGCAGGCCTGCTATGCAACTTTAACGACCTTAAAGCGCCGGAACCGGCTGACCGATTCCCGCATAAAACGCCTCAACAAATGCATCCAAACGATTGCCGGCAATGGCATCACGCAGCCCTTTCATTAAGGTCTGATAATAGTGCAAATTATGAATGGTGTTCAAACGCGCGCCCTGAATTTCATGGCACTTGTCCAAGTGATGCAGATACGAGCGGGTATAGTTTTGGCAGGTATAGCAGTCGCAATTCGGATCGAGTGGTTCCAAACTGGTTTTATGCTTGGCATTGCGGATTTTCACCACGCCTTCCGAAGTAAACAGGAACCCGTTGCGCGCATTGCGTGTCGGGATCACGCAGTCAAACATATCAATCCCGCGACGCACCGCCTCAACAATATCTTCCGGCTTACCCACCCCCATGAGATAGCGCGGCTTGTCCTTCGGCATATGCGGCTCGGTGTAATCCAATGTCGCCATCATCTCTTCTTTGGGTTCGCCGACCGACAGGCCGCCGATCGCATAGCCGTCAAAACCGATCTCCTTGAGCTTTTCGATCGACTCGCGGCGCAAATCTTCATACATGCCGCCCTGGACAATGCCAAACAGTGCAGAAGGGTTATCGCCGTGCGCAATTTTGGAACGCTTCGCCCAACGCAACGACAACTGCATCGACTCATTCGCGACTTCGTGACTCGCCGGGTACGGGGTACACTCATCAAAAATCATCACGATATCGGATCCCAACTTGCGCTGAATTTCCATGGATTCTTCCGGCCCCATAAAAATTTTGGCCCCGTCTACCGGACTGCTGAACGTCACCCCTTCTTCTTTGATTTTACGCATCTTGCCCAGGCTGAACACTTGAAACCCGCCGGAATCGGTCAGGATCGGACCTTCCCAGTGGGTAAAGTCATGCAGGTCACCGTGCAACTCGATAATGTCAGTACCCGGACGCAAGGCCAGATGAAAGGTATTACCAAGAATAATCTGCGCGCCGGTCGCTTTGACCTCTTCCGGCGTCATCCCTTTGACGGAACCGTAAGTTCCCACAGGCATAAACGCCGGCGTCTCCACCACGCCGCGCTCAAACTTCAAGCGCCCTCGGCGGGCTCGCCCATCGGTATTATCTAATTCAAATTCCATGTTTTATTCCATTGCTCATCGGGTTGGAACAGGCCTGCTCAGTTGGTACGGCCTGCTTGTATTTTATCTATTTGGATTTCGGCAAAATCAGCATGGCATCACCATAGCTGAAAAAGCGATACTGCTGCTGCACCGCATGTCGATACGCGTTCATAGTGTGCTCATAGCCTGCCAAAGCGGAGACCAGCATAATCAGTGTGGATTCAGGCAGATGAAAATTGGTCAGCAGACCGTCCACCTGTTTAAATTGATAGCCTGGGGTAATGAAAATATCGGTTTCACCCCGGCACGCCTTTAACGGGCCATCGCCACTCATCAAGGCCGCACTTTCCAAACAGCGAACACTGGTCGTGCCCACGGCAAACACCCGCCCGCCTTTTGACCGGGCCTGCTCAATTTGCTGAACCAGCGGTTCATCGACTTCAAAATATTCCGAGTGCATAACATGTTCGGAAATATCGTCGACCTGCACCGGCTTGAAGGTCCCCGCCCCCACATGCAACGTCACGAAGCCTAAATCGACCCCTTTATCGGCAATCTCCTGTAACAGCGCTTCATCAAAATGCAAACCCGCGGTGGGAGCCGCTACTGCTCCAGGCTTAGCCGAATACACCGTTTGATAACGCTCTTTGTCTTCTTCTTGATCTTGCTGGCGTTCGATGTACGGCGGCAACGGCATATGACCATGCGTTTCTATCAGCTCCAAGGCATTTTTATCCGCCAACACTTTAACGATAAACAGAGCGTCTTGACGCCCGACGACTTCCACATCAAAGGCGTTTTCAATCGTCAGCACCGCGCCTTGTTTCGGCGACTTGCTGGAACGGATATGGGTCAAAAGGGTTTGATCATCGATCACCCGCTCAATCAGCAATTCAATTTTGCCGCCTGTGGCTTTTTGCCCGAACAGGCGGGCCGGAATCACCTTGGTGTTGTTGAACACCAATAAATCATTTGGGCGCAGATAATTGAGCAGGTCGGGGAACTGCCGATCGGTCACACTTTGTTCGGTCGGCTGCGCAGGATCAAGCACCAGCAGGCGGCTGCCACGGCGCTCTTTGGCTGGCTGTTGAGCAATCAATGCGTCGGGGAGTTCAAAGAAAAAATCTTGTCGTTTCACGAGAGGTTATACCGAAGGGAACGGTCCCTTCTTCGGCTTCCTTAAATAAAGCCGTGTATTTTCGCCGAATTTACTCGATCTTTCAAGCCGTTAGCGATAGGAACACCTCACTCCACGGCTATTGCAATGAGGCTCCTCGAGGAATATAACTGTCGCCGCCACCGATATGGCTTAGCGAAATGTGTTCCGGCTCAACTGGACGGCTGAACAAATAGCCCTGGCCAATATCACACCCCAGTTCGGCGAGCAGTTTACGCTGCTCCTCGGTTTCAATCCCTTCAGCCACCACCACCAGATTCAGGTCGTGCGCCAGATTGATAATGGAACGCGCGATGGCGTATTGGCGTTCATCTTCCAGGATATTAACCACAAAAGCACGATCCACTTTAAGCGTATCGAGCGGAAACATGGTCAAATAGTGCAATGAGGCAAAACCGGTTCCAAAATCGTCCAAAGCAATCGAAAAGCCTTCAGATTTCAGCATTTGCACCTTTTCAATACTGCGCTCAATATTATTCAAAAGAACGGTTTCGGTTAATTCAATCTGCACGGATCTCGGATCAATTCCCAGACGTTTAAACTGATTAATCGCTTGTGAACAGAAGTTTTCATCCGCAAATTGACGTGCAGAAACGTTGATCGAGTATTTCATCGACACCCCCTGTTCCTGCCACTTCAAAATTTGCCGACCCGCTTGGGAAATCATCACTTCACTGAGAGACCAGATCAACCCCGTCTCTTCCGAAACAGGAATAAACACGGCCGGAGAAGGGGCCTGAGAACCGTCTTGAGTCACCCAACGAGCCAAGACCTCGACCCCAATAGTATGCCCGGTTTTCATGTCCACCAAAGGCTGATAAAACGGCTGAATCAACCCTTCGTTCAGAGCGCTCTTCAGACGGGCCTGCAACCCCACCATGTTCGAGGCGTGTTCCTCCATCTCCTGAGAGAAGAATTTCATCGACAACCCCTGGTTTTTAGCCTGGAACATCGCCGCATCCGCGTTTTTAATCAAAGTTTCCGCATTCAAACCGTCACGCGGATAAACCGCCACCCCAACACTCACACCGACACTAAGACTGTGCCCTTTCACCATAAAAGGTGCTTCTAAGAGTTGATTCATCATCGAAACGCAATCTCGAATTTCGGCCTCAGATACCCCCTCATTCTTGACAATTAAGAACTCATCCCCGCCGAAACGGCTGATCATGCCTTTTTGCGATTGCACACAACTGCTATTAAAACGCTGAGCCACTTGAACCAGTAACTCATCACCAATGGAATGCCCGTAGGCATCATTCACGTATTTAAATCGATTCAAATCGAGAAACATCACCGCAAATTCTTGCCCTTCAATCGCCATCTGGTTTCTACGAATCAAATTCTCCATATAATCTGCAATGTAGCGGCGGTTTGGCAAGTTGGTCAGCGGATCATAAAAACCGATCTTCTTAACCTGATCCTCCTGCAAGCGGCGCTCGGTGACATCGATATTGGTTGAACGCACTGCGATAATTTCACCATGCTCGCCTTGAACCGGGCCGCAAAGATGCTGAATCCACCGCACCTCCCCGGAGCGCGTCACAATGCGGAATTCAATATTTTCCGGATCCCCATTGCCATTCACATTGTGCACATGACCATGCCAAAGATGCAGATCGTCAGGGTGAATAATCATGTCCATAAAGTTCGGCTGATTATAAAAATCCTCCTGGCTGTAGCCAGTAATATCCATAACCGCCGGTGAAACATACTCGTACTTCCCTGAGACCGAACGGATATAGGTGAACTCCAGGGTAAAGTCGACCGCCGCTTTAAATAGCGTGCGCTCCCTGGCGATTTTGGATTTAAGCAGCAAGACCTGTGACAATAGCACGCCTACCAGCAGGGCCGCCAAGACCGGCATAATAAAATAGCTGACCTGCATATCAGACTGAATCTGACTAAACTGAATATAGGCAAACGGCATAATAAACAGCAAGCCTAACAAAAAAGACTTGGTATAAATCAGCAGCAAATCTTTAAATTGAATACTTTTTAGTAACGCCACTTAAAACCACCCCTAGTGCAGCCAACACCTCTTTAGTGTTGTAATTTTTACTTATTATTAATTTTTTGGATAGAGAATTATTAAAAAAACCTTTAGAGAGGTCAAAACACAAATTTTTATCGACACCCTAAAATTGTCAATGCATTCAATCGCTTTAATCACATTCAAGGGATCTTCACTCTATCCTTGCACCCTCATTCGGATTCATTAACACCGACCGCAACAATCTTTAATTTGCCTTTTTAAACAGAAAAGCTCACAGCCTGCTTGACAGCTCTTTTCATTGCTCCTATAATTCGCATCCACTTAGCCAGTGTGGTGAAATTGGTAGACACGTCGGATTCAAAATCCGATGCTAGCGATAGCGTGGCGGTTCGAGTCCGCCCACTGGTACCATTTTACGTCCGTAGCTCAGCTGGTTAGAGCACCACCTTGACATGGTGGGGGTCGGTGGTTCGAATCCACTCGGACGTACCATTCTTTATCCCTATTCCAAAACGTTTCTAAACTCTCCAACCGTTTGATTACGCAGATTGTTGCTGCATAAATTCGCTTTTGCTCTCTTCTATCCGTCTCACTGTACACATCCGACGCCCTAACACCTTTTACCCTGAGCCTTTTGAGGACACTTCCCGATTTATGCGATAATAAAAAATTGCATTTATTAAAAACAGGATCCGTTGTTCTATGCGCTTCCCAAGCATTTTGGAAATCTGCACCCGCGATGTCGTAACCATTTCTGAACAGGCCTCTTTAAAAGAAGCCATTGAGAAGATGATTCAGTCTCAACACCGCAACATCGTTGTCGATGGCGGCCACTACTTCCACATCTTGCTCATAGAAGATGTCATACGTTTCAACCTTAACCAGCACCTCGATACCGCCACCCCTTTAGCCCAGCTTGAGTTAACGCGTTTACCGATGGTTAAAGCCCAAGATAATATTCTTGAGAGCATCCACCTGCTTAAAGATGCGCATGAATATTTTGGCGTGGAAGATGAACAAGGCGATTTTTGCGGCTTGCTCACTCATACCGACCTTATCAACAGCATTGACCCTGAAATCCTCATGGACAACTACGCCATAGGCGACGTTTTACAAAAAAACCGCCGAGATCTCTGGGAATCCGACACCCAGCCCACGCGTTCGATCATTCATAAAATGGGCACCCATAACGCCGACTGCGTGTTGGCACTGAATCCTCAAGGTGGTCTAAGCGGCATATTCACCACTAAAGATGTACTGCACCTGTTCGAGAAACAGTCAGACCTGGAGCAACCGCTGTCGGCCTACATGACACAGCCTGTAGAAACCATTCACAAAAACACCACCGTTAAAGATGCGATTGTCTTTATCAAATCCAAACCCTTTAAACGGGTGATTGTTGTCGACGATGACGGCAAACTCGAAGGCATGATCTTGCAGCGCGATCTCATTGCCATGACCTATAACAAATGGGCTATGCTGATGCGTCAATTTCAAGAAGAACTGCAAGAACTTAACGAACTGCTGGAAAACAAAAACAAGCGCTATCAAGCGCTGGCCTCTACCGATCCGTTAACCGGGCTCTATAACCGCCATAAATTCACCGAAGTGTTTGCCACCGAATTTCTCACTATGAAATCACGTGACAACGCCATGTCCTTGGTCATGATCGACATCGATCATTTCAAACACATCAACGACACCTATGGCCACAACCAAGGCGATCAAGTCCTGGTTGGAGTCGCCCGGCTGATCAAACTCCAGCAACGTCAAGTGGACGTGATTTGTCGCTGGGGTGGCGAAGAATTCCTCATCCTGCTGCCTTCGGCCAATATAGAACAAGCCGGCCAGATTGCAGAAAACCTGCGTAGCAAAATCAAAACCCTGTCGCTGCTGCCGAATCAAACCATTACTGCCAGTTTCGGGGTGACCCAGGTGCATAGCGAAGACACCCTCGAAGAACTGGTTGGCCGAGCCGATATGGCCCTATACGACGCCAAACGAAGCGGACGAGACAAAGTCATCTGCAAGCACTACGGCGATGCTTATCTAGAGCACTAAAACACCAGGCCTGCTCAAAAATAGAGAAAACGTTTGCATTTTCAATACCGTTTAAAAGAAGCGTCATAAAAATGAAAACTTTTTCAAAAAAAGGGTTGCGCACCCTAAAATTTTCCCTATAATACGCACTCATCAAGCGACGAGCTTGGTTACCAATCCCGATTAGTTCAGTTGGTAGAACACCGGACTGTTAATCCGTATGTCGCTGGTTCGAGTCCAGCATCGGGAGCCAAATTCAAAAAGCCAGGTACTTAATCCACCATTGTGGAATTAAGACCTGGCTTTTTTATTATTCAAGTTTATTGATTTTACCCCATCACTCTCCCGGGTAACCGCGGCGTAATGCTTCTCTTTGCTCTTTGGTAAGAATACCCTCCATTTCATTTTGCATTTGCATACGCTCCTTAAATGCTTTGCGCTCAAGATCCCTGACTTTATCGTAGGCACGATCTATCGCTTTGCTGTCACGTCGTTCGGAGTTCAGCAGCCTTTGCAGTCGGTTACGTTCTTGCCAGATTTCACGCATTAAGGGTTCTTGTTTTTTGAAGTGGCGATTACGGATTTGGTCCATCTGTTTGATCTGGGAATCATTGAAATTCAACATACCCGGACCACCATACATCATCCCATAACCAGGGCCCATGCCGTAGCCGTACATCATGCCGTACCCCGGCCCCATACCGTAGCCCTGCATCATGCCGTATCCTGGTCCCACACCATAACCATACATCATGCCATAGCCCGGTCCATACCCGTAACACGGCCCGTAGCCCTGAGAGGGAGTGCCCATAGGTGGCGCTCCCCCCATCATGCCATGGTGATAAGGTCTTTCAAAATCATCCGCCATGGCGTAAGAAAACGTGGAAAACCCAATAATCGATGTCAGCAGCAAGGATTTGATTGACTGATTCATAATTTGCCCCCTTTCTGTGTTTGCAACCAAACTTTTTATAGAGGAGGTTAACTCCAATCTAAAAAGTCAAATCAGAGACGACTTCATCGAAAGAGAAGGGCTTCGATACTTACCGACCTTCAAGAAAACGGCTCTTGAACCGAATTAAGCGGACGCTGTAATCAGGTACAGAAATCAACAAACCTTACGACCCGATCCTTGACCGCATTAGAACAAGTATACTACTCAGCCCAAATAAATACGGCTATCTTCTCTGATACCCTTTTGATTTTGAACCTCTTTTTTGCCAAAGTCAAAAGAGAGCAAATGCACATTTTTGCTTATATTTTGCTAAACAGGCTATAATCCGTTTTTTGCTTCTTGCGGCCGGAGGCCGTGACCATGCTTAGCTATCTGCACTCATTCCATGCCGGCAATTTTGCCGATGTACTCAAACACAGCATTCTGTTGCACTGCTTGAACTACCTCACACAAAAACCGAAACCGTTTCTTTATTTCGATACCCATTCCGGAGCGGGCGGCTTTGAACTCGCCACTGGCGAAGCACAAAAAAACCGTGAATTCGAAAACGGCATTGGCCCCTTATGGAACCGAACAGGCCTGCCGGAAATCGTGGAAAACTATGTACAGACGGTCAAGCGCTTTCAGCTCGAATGCAGCCAAGATTCAAAGCGCTTAACCCACTATCCCGGTTCGCCGTGGTTTGCGGCGCATACGTTACGTGAACACGACCGTTTGACACTGTGTGAACTGCATCCACGCGAATACCAAACCCTGGTAGACAATTTTAAAGGCGACCGCCGCATTACAATGTTTAACCAGGACGGTTTTCAAAAAGCGATTGCCGCCATGCCGCCCAAAGAGCGTCGCGGTTTGATACTGATTGACCCGCCGTACGAAGTCAAAACCGGCAAAGACAACGAGTTCCAGCGCGTGGTTGAAACCCTGAAACAGTGTCATAAACGCTTTGCCACAGGCACCTACGCCATCTGGTATCCGATGGTGCAACGCGGTCAGATCGACAGCCTGCTCAACGCCGTTCAAGCCAGCGGCATCCGCAATATTCAAGTATTTGAACTCGGTCTGGAAGCCGATCATAGCGGTCGCGGTATGACCTCAAGCGGCATGATCATGGTGAACCCGCCATGGACACTATGGAACGAGATGGAAAGTGCGTTGCCCTATTTGGCGGAAACTTTAGCGGGCAAGCAAGGCGTTTATCAGCTGCAACAGCTTGTGGAAGAGTAAGAAGCCAAAAGTTTCACTCACACGGAACAGGCCTGCTCAGATTGATCTGCAATCCGATGCAAATGACAGGCTTGAGCAGGATTAACGCACCCGTTGCAGCCAGAAAACCGAAATCACCAGCATCACCATCGCCGGCACAAACGCCCCGATCACTGCAGGCAGATGGTAAACCACACTGAGATTACCGAACATCTGATTGAGCAGATGAAAGCCCATGCCGATAAGAATGCCGACAAACACCCGCTGCCCCATACTCACTTGACGCTGCGAGCCGAAAATCAGCGGAAACACCAACGCCATCATACTGATCACCACCAGCGGCATCGCCAGTTTGCGCCAGAAAGCGAGCTGATACTCTTCGGCATCCAGCTCATTGGCTTTTAAGAAATCGATATAGGCGTACAAATCCGCCAAACTCATATAACGGGTTTCAATATTCAGGCTTTCCAGCACTTGCGGCTGTAACGGAAAGTCAACTTGACCGGTCGCCAACCTTTGCAGCTTCCAGTCCAATACGGGAACGGCCAACGCAGCTTGCGGAACATTGGCTTCATCATGCGCTACGTCCTGCTGAGAATAAGAGGTAAAACTCAACTCCTGCTGGCGAACCCCCTTGAGCAACCACTGCCCCGCTTCATAAACCGCCTTATTCGCCAACACCACCGTTTCGATTTCACCGTTGCTTTGGGTGTAGATGGTTACCTTGCGCAGCTCGCTGCTGGATACTACCTGGCCGACATGAATATAACGGTTGGGATCCTTAATCCAAAATCCGCTGCCACTGCCTACGGAAAAGCCCTTTTGCAAGGCTTCACTGCGCAGGGTTTTGGCATAGGTTTCACTGCTCGGGGCGACAAACTCGCCCATTAACGCCACCAACAACCACATCAACAGCGCCGTTTTCATCACCCCCCAGAGAATGCGTCCAATCGACCAGCCGGTCACGCGCAAAATCGTCAGCTCGGAGTGGTTCGCCAACGCTCCCAGCCCCATCAAGGCACCGATCAGCAAAGCCACCGGAAAAATTTCATAGGCATACACCGGCAGTTTCAGCACCGTGTATAACGCCCCTTTCGCCAAGGTATATTGTTCGGTCAATTTGCCAAGCTGAATCATAAACTCGGAAAACCCGAGAATGACCAATAACACCAACAGCACCAACAGCGTATGCGTCAGTACCACTTGCCCCAGATAGCGTTCAGTGCGATTCATGATGTCGCCTCCGTTTTCGCTTTTTGCGGCATCCATTTGCGCAGAGTGTCTCTGACACGGCTCAAGGACAAGGCATACCACAGGAACAGTAGCGGAATCGGCCAGACTCCGATCACCAACGGTATGCCACCATCACTGACCCCGTCACGGGCGGTAATCAACAACTGGTTATAGACGACATACAACACGATCGCGATAAAAAGCTTGGCAAAACGCCCCTCCCTTGGGCCGGTTTTGCTGAGTTTTAAGCCCAACAATCCCAACACCAACACACTGAACGGCACCACAAAGCGCCATTGCAGCAAAGCCTGGTCTTCCAGCTTGTCCGACGCCAGCAGCACCTCGGTTGGTGCCCACATGCCCTTGGCTTTGTGCTTGGTCACCGCCTCAATTTCCGGCAGATAGCCTTCAAAACGTTCAAAGTGCTGCACGGTCAAATTTTCCTGAACCTGATGCAAACCGTCATAACTTTTGCCGTTTAACAACACCAACGCCAGACGCTCGTCAATCCACTCAAAACGTCCTAAAGGTGCCGTCAGAACCAAGTCACGTTCTTTGTCTTGTAGCTGAATCCAGACATCCAGCATCTGACCGTTGGCATCGATTTGCCGTGCATAGAGCACGCCCTTGCCGTTCGGCAGTTCATTGAACTTACCGGAAACCAGTCCGGCAAACGGCGCACTGGTCTGCGCCTCAAGAATCAGATCGGTCTCTTTTTCATAGCTCAACGGCGTCACATACAGGGTGATGGCAGCGGTGAGCAGCACAATCGGCAACAGAAACCAAAACACGATTTTCTGGAAATAGCGCGGGGAGATGCCGCAACTGTTCATTACCACCATTTCGTGATCCTGATAGAGTCGCCCCACCGCCAGCATCACGCTTAACAGTGCCACCAACGGCAGAATCACTTCCAGCGCAGGCGGAATTTTCAGCATCAATACCTGAAACACCACCGAAGAGGGCAACTTGCCTTCCACCGCCAACGCCAGCAGCTTCGTAGTTTCGGTTCCAAAGGTGATCAGCAACAGTACGGCAAGGACGGCCAAAAAGGTCGCAACCAACTCTTTTAATAAATATCGGTCGAGAATTCGCAAAACCGTCCCCTGAAACAGTAAAATGATAAGATTAATGGCATTTTCCCCAGCCGAGGTTGCGGCGTCAATCGATGTAGCACACCGATACCGCTGGAGATCACTTTCAAAGACTCAAAATGCCAAGCAGGCCTGCCGAGTTTGAACTCAGCTTATCGTCGAAAACGGCCTTTGCTTTGCATTATACAAAAACCGCACCGGCAAAGTTTTAATTCACGCATTGATGCGTGTTTTGCCTGCGAAAACAGATAATTTCTGTCCTCCAACATCATGAATAAAGGAAGGCTCAATCAACATGAAACGCATTGCTTTTAGTTTTCACACCCAAACCCGCGATTTCGACACCCTAATCCTGCCGGTTTTTGCCGACGGCCAACTGGCGGAAAACTGCCACGCGCTCGATGGCGCATCGGCGTTGGCGGAACAAGTTGCAGAGTTAAACACAAGCGGCGACTTTGATGGCAAGCCTGGCAAAACCCTGATGCTGATGTCCGGCGCAGGACAGAATCCTAAACGCACGCTCTTGGTTGGCTTGGGCAAAGCCGATGATTTGAGTGTTAAGACCTACTTGACTGCTGTGCGTGCCGCGGCCACCGCCATTGAAAACAGCGGTGCCGAAAACGTCCTGAACGCCTTGGTACTGGTACAACCGACAGCGCATGAATCTCAACAGGCCTGGTCGGTGCGCCAGAACGCACAAATTTTCCAGCAGAGTTTTTACGACTACGCCCATGAAAGCCGCGGCGAACACCACCCTAAAGACCCTAAATTGAATGCCATGGCCTTGGCCTGTGAAGACAACGCCGACAATGAGGCCGCTCTGACTCAAGGCCAGGCCACCGCGTTGGGCATGGCGCTGACCCAAGACTTGGCGAATATGCCGAGCAACTTCTGTACGCCAAGCTATTTGGCAGAAACGGCCGAAGAGCTGGGCAAGACCTACGGTTTTGAAACCCACATTCTGGACCGCGACGAAATGATTCGCATGGGCATGGGCTCTTTTATGGCGGTCGCCCAAGGCACCAATACCCCGCCGAAAATGATCTGCCTTTCCTATAAAGGCGCGGGAGAGGAGGCACCGATTGCCCTGGTGGGGAAAGGGGTCACCTTTGATACCGGCGGGATCTCCTTAAAACCGGGCGCAGCCATGGACGAAATGAAATACGACATGGGCGGTGCGGCCACCGTACTTGGGGTGTTTAAGGCGCTGGGCGAACTCAAGCCTAACATCAATGTGGTCGGCGTGATTCCATCAACGGAAAACATGCCGTCCGGCAACGCGATCAAACCCGGAGATGTGGTCACGTCTCTATCCGGGCAAACCATCGAAATCCTCAACACCGATGCCGAAGGCCGCTTGATTCTGTGTGACGCCCTGACCTATGCCCAGCAGACTTATAAACCAAGCAAAGTCATCGACATGGCCACCCTGACCGGTGCCTGCATCATTGCTTTGGGGCACCACGTTTCCGGACTGATGGCCAACGACCAGGAGTTGGCGGATGCCTTGTTTAAGGCGGGTCAGGAAACCTATGACCGCTTCTGGCAACTGCCTTTAGGCGAAGAGTGGGACGAACAGCTTAAATCCAACTTTGCGGATATGGCCAACATCGGCGGTCGCTCTGCCGGAACCATTACCGCCGGACAGTTCCTGGCACGTTTTACCCAAGACGTTTCCTGGGCTCACTTGGATATCGCCGGCACAGCCTGGGTCAGTGGCGACAAGAAAGGCGCCACCGGGCGTCCAGTGCCTGCGGTGGTCGAATTCCTGTTGAACCAGGCCTGATCAAAACCGAATTTGAGTGTGTTTGCTAGGAACGTTTAATCATGACGGATGCTTCGACCTCTGCTTCCCAATCGTCTCAAGACGTGCTGTTTTATGTGCTCAACAGTACCGAGCCGGAAAAGCGTTCACGCTTTCTGAGCAAACTGCTCAATAAAATTCAGCAAGAACATCGGCGTTGTGACGTGCGTTTTGAAAACGAACAGGAAGCGCAACGCTACGACCTGACTCTGTGGGATTACACCCCGCAGAGTTTTATCGTGCACAGTGTGATGAATGAGTTTCCGGCACCGATCCAGCTCTATGGCGAAACCATCGCCAAACCGTGCCGAGACGTGTTGGTGAACCTGCACCCGAAATTTCCGCAGCAGTTCCAGCACTACCAACGGACTATCGAAATCTTGGATCAAACCGACTATTTGGTGCAAATGGGACGCGAACGCTACAAAGCGTACAAAGCCCAAGGCATCGAACCGACCGTGCATAAAATCGGATTCTGAATCCAAACAAAGCACGAATCCCCTCCACCTCTTCTCGACACATCTATGTGGTGTCTTTTAAGGAAGCCGTTCTTGGGGTTTTCCCGTCAGATAGCCCTGTACCGCATAGCAGTTGTGTGCCTGTAAAAAGGAGAGCTGCTCCTCGGTTTCCACCCCCTCGGAGATCACCTCCAGCCCCAGGTTATGAGCCATATCAATAATGGTTTCAACAATCGCATTACTGTTAATATCCTGATTGATATCGCGCACAAATGACTGGTCCACTTTTAACCGGTCCAAAGGAATTTTTTTCAGATAACTCAATGATGAATATCCGGTTCCGAAATCATCCAGCGCAATGCGAATACCTCTGATTCGAAGGGCTTTCAGTACCGCTATTTTTTCCTCAATATTGTTGATGAGGATATCTTCGGTAATCTCCAACTCGATATGGCGAGACATTTCCGGAAACTGTTGCAGAATCGCATCGAGCTTCTCCAGAAATCGCGGATGGTCCAGCTGAATCGCTGACAAATTAAGCGACAGCGTCGGCACATCATCTGATTGTTGCCGCCGAACCCACTGACAATACGTTTTGAGTGCATTGCGATACATCACTTCCGAAAATTGAATCATCCAGCCGTTTTCCTCAACAATCGGAATAAATTGAGCCGGACTTAACCATCCACCGTCTTTCGCTTTCATTCGTGCCAAAGCTTCGTAGCCGGTGGTATTTCCCGACTGGGTATCAATCTGAGGCTGAAAAAACGCAAACACATGCCCACGCTCAATCTCCTGCTTAATATGAGCCGTCATTTCGAGCAGCCCCGGATCGTTAGGGTCGAACAATTCATGATAAAAATGAAGACTGTTTTTTTCACCGTTCTTGGTGTGGTACATAGCGATATCGGCGGTTTTGATTAACTCGTGAATATCACGTCCGTCCTGAGGGTAGAGTGACACTCCGATACTGGCGCCGCTGAACAGCGACTGCTCGCCAATCATAACCGGCTCTCTTAACAATTCAAGAATCTGTTCGCCCAGCCGCTCCATTTTCGTAACCGGAAAAATATCATGAAAGAGAATACAAAACTCATCGCCGCCGAAACGTGAAAGCATATCCCCCTTACTCAACACCCGTTTCAGGCGCTGCCCAACCACTTTCAAGTACTTATCCCCCACATCGTGCCCCAAAGTGTCGTTAATCACCTTAAAGCGATCCAGGTCAATGAAAAAAATGGCAAATGGCTGCGCCGGATGGAGATCAATCTGATCTTCAACCAATTTAAAAAACTTATACCGGTTATACAAACCGGTCAAAGCGTCTTTTTCAGCCAGTTCAATCAGCTGGTCAGTCTGTTTTTCCAAAGCGGCGGCCATGTTGTCGATGGCTAAGCCAATCTGCTGAAACTCGTCACCGCCTTGCAATCGGATGCGATGACGATAGTCGCCGGAAGCCAAGGTCTGTGCCCCGAAAACGATCTTATTGATCCGACCTTTAATGACCCAATAGAGAAGACTGAAAGCCAAAAAGAAAAACAGCGTATGAAACACACCGGCTTTGATCATTTCCTGCTGAAAATGATAAAGAATATGCTGCCAGCTTCGCTCAAGACTGAAAATGGCATAAAGATAGTAATGTTTGCTTCCCCGGTTTTCCCCCACCTTGAGTGCTTCCAAAGGGAAAACGCCATGTACCTTATGGACATCCTCTTCGTAGTGAACTTTGCCCTGCACGGCGTTATGGAGCTGTCCCTTGAGACTCGCAAATCGGGTATAGCTTTCCGGAAGGCGGTTTTGCCGGAGCTCCGCACGGGTTGCGTAGTAAACCCATCTGTCCGCATCGACAATCGCCAACAGTTCCAGCTCGCGATTTGTGGTCAGCCTCGATACCTCGCGGATCATGGCCAGCTCATTTCCGCGCCGATTGAAGTCGTTAAGTGTTCCCTGCAGCTCCACCAGTCGTTGATTGATCTGTTCAAGCTTGTTCAGCTTAAATGTTTCCATCTGCTCTTTACTGCCGAACCAAAATGAATAGGTGGTAACAAAGCCGCTGCTGAGCGTAGAAACGATTAAAAAAAAGAAAATAATGGGCAGCTTGGAAAAAAGGTTCATTTTGGCAAGAACTCTGTTGTCAGCGCCGTTTTTAGAAGACGATCTCCATAATCATCCCCCTCCTTAACCAGCCCCAAGGCTTGCAAGTTTTCGAGCATTTGCGGCGCTAAATTCAACAAAGGGCTGTTATCCGGGTTCAGCAGGCGCTTATTGGTTGCCACATCCACAAACTGCAACCCGGAAAGGGAACCGATATATTCCTGTGGGGACATTTTGTAACGCTCCGCGGCATGGGTCGCCGCTTGATGCGGATGCTCAGCCTGATACTCAACCGCACGGAACCAGTTCTTCACGATCAGCCTGACTTTTTCCGGTTGCTGCTCGATAATGTCATTTCGCACCACCAGCACATCCAAAATCTCATTCGGGATTTGCGATGAATCGAAAATGACCTTCTTACCCAGCTCGGAAAGCTGGAACTGATAAGGATTAAAGCTGACTGCGGCTTCGACTTCACCGCTTTGAAATTTGTGAACCTGTTCGATTGCATTGGTAGGGATGACATCCACATCAGACATCGTCATCTGGTTTAACTGCAAAGCCCGCTTTAAAACATAAGCCCCCACCGCAGAAGACTCAACCGCAATCGCCTTACCCTTTAACTCGCGTACAGAATCTATCCCCGGATTCGCCATAATGACATCGCCTCCCAAAGACGAATCCATAATCAGAACAATCTTAAGATCGGCCCCGTCTGCGAGCATGTGCAACGCTTCATCCAGGGTAAAGGCCCCCGCTTCCAGATTATGATTTTCAAAAGCCGACATGGCATCGGTATTGGAAAGGTAATCCAGGACATGAACGTTTTGGCCTTCAAAATACCCCAACTGATGAGCCAACACCAGAGGTTCATACCCAGGCCACAACAGCGAACTGATTCGTAGATCCGGCTCAGGCTTTTGCGTACAACCGGCCACACTGGAGACGAGTACAAGGATACTTATACTGGCGACCAAGCTCCACCAAACTCGCTTAAATACAGATAACGTACTATCAGATTGATTCAGCAGCATAATTAACCTAAACCGAAATATATACAGATATTATACAACCATATAAAAGATCATATAAAAGAATGTAACCTTAAAAGTCAATGCATTTTACAAACGCCCCGTCTGCGCGGCGAATTGTCCACGACTGTTTTTTTGGCCTAAGGAACCTCTGCCTAAGGAATATCTGCTTAAATCAAAGGTTCCCTAACATCCAAACCCAGAAACACCCGTTAAAAAGTATCAAGCTGTTTTACATATACATACACTTGAAAAAGGAGTAACATCAAACGTTAAAAAATCTGGTTAAACCACCACCTTCCATCAGGCCACCTCCTGCTCAGCGGCCCCAACAAAAAACCGAGCATTACACTAAGCAATTTTATACTCACATAAATAGATCGGATTTTTCTTATATAACCATCCTGTGATATGTTTTATTTCCATATTTCAAAGAGGGAATATCATGCTGAACACTGTCGTCGATACCTTCAAAAACCTCTGGTTCCGTGATACCAAAGAAAAACCGGTCTTTATCAATGATACTGCGGTCAGAATTCGCGCCGGATTCTTACTGTTTATCCCTATCTACATGCTCTACACGCTTATTGATGTGGTGTATGGCTCTACTTGGGTAGTGGACGGCAACACTGCGGTCGACACCTATGAACTCAACTGGGATGACCAAATTATCTATGCGGTCGAGGCGGTAAGACGAACTTACGATTACACGATTCAAACCTGGGTACTTTGGTACGCCCTGTTTGAAATGATATCAGGCATGTTTGTCACAACTTCGCGCTTATCTCCAACCATCCTGATTGCCAGCTTTTTAGCCAAAAACCATAAAGCGGTATGGAAACCTCTGGTTCCTAAACGTTTTGCCTGGTCGCTGGGTTCCACGTTTATCGTCACCTGCCTGATCTTCTTCAACCCTGAAGTATTCGCCAACTGGATGAACGACTGGTTCAGTACAGAGATTCCCACCACCTATAACTACATGCCCTACTGGATCCCGCTGTATTTGGTCTGGATCTGTCTCGGCTTTATGTGGCTGGAAACCGTCCTCGGCTTTTGTGTTGGCTGTAAAATCCACGCACTTCTCGTATGGCTGAAACTGATTGAAGAACCATGCGAAGCGTGCAACAACATCGACTGGGAAGAGATCGAGCGCCGTCATAAAGAACGGCGTGAAGAAGAACGACGAGCTGAAGAGCGCCGCGAATCACAAGAAAATGGCGACAACCCGAAACAATCCGTCTAACTCACTTCCTGCTCGTCGCTTCTGTTGGGGCAGCGCCATAAAAAGGCGGCGCCCCTCAGCATGCCTTCCCTACCTTTTCCGCTTTTTCGCTTTTTCGCTTTCCTTTCTTGCAGCCTATGGTCCGCTTCCTCGCCTCGACGTTGGGCGCTTTCTTTTTTCACGCAAACTTCTATATAATAGATTTTACCTAGCGGCTATTTACACCAACAAAGGATGGCCTACGGGTTCCGAATTCCATGCCATTCCGCTTTGAGGAAACATACCATTATGGACGTCACTCAACTCCTAGAATTCAGTGTAAGCCAAGGCGCTTCCGACTTGCATATTTCAGCCGGGCTGCCTCCGATGATTCGATTGGACGGCGACGTCAAGCGTCTCGACACACCGCCGTTGGATCATGAAGAAACGCATAAAATGATCTACGACATCATGAACGACGAGCAACGTAAAACCTTTGAAGAACACCACGAACTGGATTTCTCTTTTGAATTGCCGAACATCGCGCGTTTCCGTACCAATGTGTTTATGCAAAACCGCGGACTGGGAGCGGCATTTCGTACCATCCCCAGCAAGGTACTGACTCTGGACGACCTTAAAGCACCGGAAATTTTTAAAAATATTGCCGAAACCCCACGCGGGATTGTGCTGGTGACCGGGCCAACGGGTTCGGGTAAGTCGACCACCCTGGCGGCGATGATCGACTATCTGAATGAACGCAAAAACTCACACATTTTGACCATTGAGGACCCGATCGAATTCGTACACACTTCCAAACGCTGCCTGATTAACCAGCGTGAGGTCCACCGCGACACCCACAGCTTCTCCAACGCCCTGCGTTCGGCCCTGCGTGAAGACCCGGATATCATCTTGGTCGGGGAGATGCGTGACTTGGAAACCATCCGCCTGGCTTTGACCGCCGCGGAAACGGGGCATTTGGTCTTCGGTACTTTGCACACCAGTTCGGCCGCCAAAACGGTCGACCGTATTATCGATGTCTTCCCTGCCAACGAAAAAGCCATGGTCCGAGCCATGCTTTCCGAGTCGCTGAAAGCGGTTATCTCGCAGACGCTTTTGAAGCGCATCGAAGGCGGACGCGTAGCCGCCCATGAAATTATGATCGGCACCGCCGCGATCCGCAACCTGATTCGTGAAGACAAAGTGGCCCAAATGTACTCGACCATCCAAACCTCTAACCAACTGGGGATGCAAACCCTCGACCAAGACCTCAAGCGTCTGGTCAATGCGCGCATCATTTCGCTGGAAAACGCTCGCACCAAGGCTGTAAACAAAGACACCTTTATGAGCTAAAACTGGGTTATGGCTGAACGAAAGCCCTTGAATCGATACCCTTTGAATATGACCGGAGGCCCTCATGTCAGATGCCGTAAAAGAAGAACTGCATAAGCTGCTTATCTATTTTTCAAAACAGGAAGGATCGGATCTGTTTTTGACGGCCGGACGTCCGGCGGTAATGAAAAAAGACGGTAATTTCGTTAATGTCACCGATGATAAACTGACCCCGGCCATGCTCCACGAGTTGGTCAATGCGATTACCAATGAACGCCAGCTTGCCGAGTTCCATGAAACCAATGAATGTAACTTTGCTTACCACATTGCCGGGACCGCGCGTTTCCGTGTCAATATTTTTATCCAGCGCGGCACCCCAGGCTTGGTCATCCGCGCCGTCCGCACAGAAATCCCAAGCTTTGAGAGTTTGGATCTTCCGCCGGTGATGAAAGAGCTGATCATGTCCAAACGCGGCATGATTTTGATCGTCGGGGGAACCGGTTCGGGTAAATCCACGACGCTCGCGAGCTTGGTCGATATCCGCAACGAGAAAACCAGCGGCCATATTATTACCATTGAAGACCCGATCGAATTCGTCCATTCGCACAAAAACTGCATCATCACCCAACGTGAGGTCGGGGTGGATACCGAAAGCTATGATGCCGCCTTGAAAAACACGCTGCGCCAGGCTCCGGACGTCATTTTGATTGGGGAGATCCGTTCTGACGATACCATGGATCATGCGGTCGCGTTTGCAGAAACCGGGCACTTATGTTTGTCTACTCTGCACGCCAACAACACCAACCAGGCGTTGGACCGTATTATCAACTTCTTCCCTCCGATCCAACGTAACCATGTCTTGATGGATCTGTCCTTGAACTTGCGCGCAATTATTTCGCAGCGCCTAATTCCAAGCCTCGACGGCGGTCGCGTCGCCGCTGTGGAGGTCATGATCAATACGCCGCGCATGCAGGACCTGATTTTTAAGGCGGATATCAGCGGAATCAAAAAACTGATGCAGGATTCCGAAGATCAGCAGATGCAGACCTTCGACAAGGCGCTGTTTGACCTGTATGAAGCGGGGAAAATCAGCTACGAAGAGGCACTGCGTAATGCCGACTCAATGAATAACCTGCGTTTGAAAATTAAACTGGAAAGTAAGCTGCCGCTGCCGAAAATGGCCGAGGAAGAGATCATTAATGCAGATGGAAGCGAAGGTTTCCGCGTGCAAGATGATACGGAAGTGTAAGACATGCTCCTCAAAACTGGGCAGGCCTGCTCAGTTTTGCGCCCCCTCTCTATCCAAACGACTAAGACTGCTGTTTGCCTAAATCGCCCACACCAACCATTTTACCTTTCAGCGTTTTGATCTGGTCGCGTAACATAGCGGCCTCTTCAAAATCCAAATCCTTAGCCGCTTTATACATGGCTTTTTCCAGCTTCTTGATCTGACTCGCCAATTCCGCCGGCTTCAAGTGCGCCATGTCAGGATGATAATGTGCGTCGGATTCTGCGGATTTTTTCGCTGCAGCCGGGCGACTGGCTTTGCCGGCGTACGGGGAATCCTCCAGAATATCGCTGACTTTTTTATTCAGCGCCTGCGGGGTGATGCCGAGTTTTTCATTGTGTTGGATCTGCTTGGCACGGCGGCGCTCGGTTTCATCAATCGCGGTTTTCATCGAACGGGTAATTTTATCCGCATACAGAATGGCTTTACCGTTGACGTTACGCGCTGCACGCCCGATCGTCTGAATCAGGGAGCGGTCGGAACGCAAAAAACCTTCCTTATCGGCATCCAGAATCGCCACCAAGGAGACCTCCGGAATATCCAACCCTTCCCGCAACAGGTTAATCCCTACCAGTACATCAAACTCACCCAAGCGCAGGTCACGGATAATCTCAATCCGCTCCACGGTGTCGATATCGGAGTGCAGATAACGCACCCGCACCTGATGATCTTCAAGATATTCGGTCAGATTCTCCGCCATACGTTTGGTTAGCGTGGTCACCAGAATACGTTGATCCAACTCGACGCGCTGCTTGATTTCGCCGAGCAGATCATCCACCTGAGTCAACGCCGGACGCACTTCGATTTCCGGGTCCAGCAGGCCGGTCGGACGCACCACCTGTTCGACAATTTTGGAACAGTGTTCGGCTTCGTATTTACCCGGTGTCGCGGAGACAAAAATCGTCTGCGGCATCAAACGTTCAAACTCCTCGAACATCAACGGCCGGTTATCCAGCGCGGAAGGCAAGCGGAAACCGTAGCCCACCAGATTTTCTTTACGTGAACGGTCGCCTTTGTACATCCCCCCTACCTGCGGAATGGTCACGTGGCTTTCATCAATCACCAGCAGCGCATTTTGGGGAAAGTAATCCATCAACGTCGGCGGCGGTTGTCCCGCATCGCGCCCGGAGAGATAGCGCGAGTAGTTTTCGATGCCGGTACAGTAACCCAACTCCAGCATCATCTCGATATCGAGTTTGGTACGCTCTTCGAGTCGCTGCGCTTCCACCAATTTATTCATCGAGCGCAATTGCTCCAAACGCGCTTTGAGCTCTTCCTTGACCTGATCCACCGTCTGCAATACACGTTCCCGGGGCGTTACATAGTGCGATTTAGGATACACGGTGACCCGTGTCGGCCGCGCGATCACCTCTCCCGTCAACGGATCGAACCAGGCCAGACTTTCCACCTCGTCGTCAAACAGTTCAATACGCACCGCATACTCTTCGGCCTCCGCCGGAAACACGTCGATGACATCGCCGCGCACCCGGAAGGTTCCGCGCCACAGTTCGATGTCGTTGCGGTTGTACTGCATCGAGGTCAGGCGGCTGAGGATGTCGCGCTGAGAGATCTGGTCGCCAAGACGCAGTTGCAGAATCATTTTCAGGTACATTTCCGGATCCCCCAAACCGTAGATCGCGGACACGGTGGCAATCAAAATCACATCCTCGCGTTCCATTAAGGCTTTGGTCGCAGAGAGCCTTAATTGCTCAATCTGCTCGTTGACCGAAGAGTCTTTGGCGATATAGGTATCGGACGCCGGCACATAGGCTTCCGGCTGATAGTAGTCGTAGTAGGAAACGAAATACTCCACCGCATTGTTCGGGAAAAAGCCTTTCATTTCACCGTAAAGCTGTGCCGCCAAGGTCTTATTGTGGGCGAGAATAATCGTTGGGCGCTGCACCGTTTGCACCACATTGGCAATGGTAAAGGTTTTACCGGAACCGGTCACCCCCAACAGGGTTTGGTAGGCCTCACCATCCTCCAGTCCTTCAACCAATTCCGCAATCGCCGTAGGCTGATCGCCGGCAGGCTGATATTGTGATACCAACTCAAATGCTTTTGCCACGATAAAATCCCGTTAAATGCTTATAAAATCGGTTAAAAACCAGCTTAAAATCCAGTAAAATGACAATTTTATGACCTCGGCAGAAAAACACGCCGAACACTGCAAATAAATTGCAATATTATACAGGCTTCCACCCTATTTCGAGAGAAACACTACATGGCAACCCTATCTGATCGCGTCAATCGAGTAAAACCTTCCCTGACCCTTGTGATTACCGCCAAAGCGGCCGAACTGAAACGTGCCGGAAAAGATATTATCAGCCTTGGTGCCGGCGAACCGGATTTCGACACGCCGGACCACATCAAAGCGGCCGGAATCAAAGCCATTCAAGAAGGACAAACTCGTTACACCGCAGTGGATGGAACCCCAGAATTGAAAGAAGCCATTATCGCTAAATTCAAGCGTGACAATCACCTGGAGTATGCCGCCAACCAAATTCTGGTCTCATCCGGTGGTAAACAAAGTTTCTTTAACCTCTGCCAAGCCGTGTTGAATGACGGCGACGAAGTGATCATTCCAGCGCCTTACTGGGTTTCTTATCCCGATATGGCCTTATTGGCGGGTGGCGTACCGGTGATTGTGGAAGCCGGTATTGATCAAGGCTTCAAAATCACCCCAGAACAGCTGCAAGCGGCCATCACCGCTAACACCCGCATGGTCGTCATCAACAGTCCATCCAACCCGACCGGGGCCGTTTACTCAGCCGATGAACTGAAAGCCTTGGGAGAGGTGTTAAAACAGCATCCGGACGTGATTATCGCCTCCGACGACATGTACGAGCATATTCTGCTGGGGGATATGCCATTTACCAACATCCTGGAAGTCTGCCCGGAGCTTTACGACCGCACCGTGGTCATGAATGGAGTGTCTAAGGCCTATTCGATGACCGGCTGGCGTATCGGCTATGCTGGCGGACCGGCAGATATCATTACCGGCATGCGCAAAGTGCAGTCGCAAAGCACCTCTAATCCATGCTCGATTTCACAGGCGGCTTCGGTCGAAGCGCTGAACGGCTCCCAAGCGTGCATTCAAACCATGCTGGCGGAATTCAAAAAACGCCACGAATATGTGGTAGAGCGTGTTAATCAGATTCCGGGCTTTAAATGCATTCACGCCGACGGCGCCTTTTATGCGTTTATGGATATTTCCGAAGCCATGAGGATCAAAGGGTTTGAAACCGATACCGATTTTGCTTCAGCATTATTGGAAGAACAATTGGTTGCAGCCGTACCGGGCTCAGGGTTCGGAGCAGATAAACATCTGCGCATCTCCTTTGCCACCAGCATGGAAAATCTGGTGAATGCACTGGATCGTATGAATGCGTTTATGAAGGCTTAGTCGGTTAATCGACTCTATCTTCACGAATTCTCAAAAACACCGGAAATCTGGGCAGGCCTGTTTTGGTCAGCCCGGAATACTGAAAGGTGATTAAAGCACCAATCTGCGGAGGCAGTTTTCTCTCCGCATCACTCAAGCCGCTACCGATTTTAATGATTCTTTGATCTGCGGATAGCTGATTAAACTCCCCGTCAGTCAAACGGCATAATAACGCCCCCACCTGGCCTGTATACTTACCGTTTCCCAGCGTATACCCCCTGACCGTACATTCTGCGTCCTGTTTTAATTTTACCTTTAACGCCTGATCGGATCGGCCAACAGCATAAAGTACCTTTGGGTTTCTGACCACCAAGCCTTCTCCACCCGAATGAATCACATTCTGTAAGGACTGCTTTACGTGATCATTATTCCGGACTGGCACCTGCTCAATGATGTGCAAGTAAGGCGCCGGAAAACGGCCTAAATAGTCTTCCAATACCGATAAACGTGCCAGAAAGCCTCCAGATTGATTTGGCACCTCAAAAATGTAATAGCCTAATTCCCTCCAGCCATCATGTGGTTCAAGCCGATTAACGATCGCAACGGTCTCGGAAAACTTCCCCCTCCCTAACCACAGTTCGCCATCCAATGCAAAAGGTGGAAAGTTTTGAGTAAACCAGGCGGGCACAGCAAACCGCTTACCTTGACGGCTGATTAAATATTTTCCATCCCAATAAGCACGCACACCATCAAGCTTTTCACTCATCAGCCAACCAGTTATATCCTGTTTTTCATTATAGTGCTTCAACAGCAATAGCTTAGGTGGTTCACCAGAAATTGGGGCAGTATCATTTGCTAATAATGCAGCAGCCCAAAAACAAAAAAGGCCCGGTAAAACCACCAGGCCTGTCCAAATTCGAGATTTCATAAAGCTCTCAACAATTTCTATCAACTTCATTTTTCAAAACGAAGATCGCTTTTGATTTTTTCCAGCGTCTTCTCTCCAATGCCTTTTACGGCCAATAAATCTTCCGGTTTGGAACAAGACATTTCTTTGCAATAGGTAGAAATCGCCGCGGCTTTGGCCGGTCCAATCCCCTTTAAAGCCGAAGCAATTTCATCTGGCGACGCCGTATTCACATTCACCGGACTTGCATAAGCACTAACAGAAACGATGAAAGCACCAATCAATACCAAGATTTTATTCAACATCTTAATTTCTCCAAGCTAAAAAAATAAAGTACTACAAAGTACGTACTTAATACTAATAAACTTTTATCATAAAAGCAAAACTCTTAAACAGCCACTTTCAGAAACTAGAATTTTGTTAATCACACCAACTTGAAGAAGATAAAAAAGGGATAAATCCACACAAAAAGGCCATATGTAGTAGAATTTCCTACACTGATTTTCTGAATATACATCGGAAATTTGCTAATACACACAGACTGGAATTACTCAATGAGTCAAGAAAACCAAGCCCCTTCTTTACCAGCCTCTAACAACACATATAACGATGAAATAGACCTGTTTGAACTATGGAATGGAATACTCCAAGAGAAATGGACTGTCATCATCAGCTTTCTTGCTGCCACCCTCCTTGCATTGCTATATGCCTTTACAGCCACGCCTGTCTATAAAGCAACCGCTTATTTCCTTCCGCCTTCTGTCGAAGACGTGCAAGAGATGAATGCGTTAAACCTTGTAACCGGCAGTGATTTCTATCAACCAGAAGAGGTGTATAAGAACTTTATTGAACACTTGAGATCTCGTGATGTCAGTCAAGCTATTTTCAACCAATTCAATCTGATTTCCCTATACCAGCCGGACTTTGAAAAAAAAGCTAAAAACGAGCAAGATGCCATTCGAAACATAGCCTTTGAAACATTTTCCAGCGACATCAGTGTGCACACACCTAAGAAAAACAGTACCAGCAATGAAGTTTCAATTGACCTTGCATTAAAACGTTCCCCTCAAGAAACGGCAGACATCTTGAATGAACTGGTGCGACTTGCACAGATAAAAACAGCTCAGCAATACCTTAAGGATATTCAATCCGAACTGAATATCCGCAAACAGCGTCTGCACGATAGAATCGCCAGCCTAAGAAAAATTGAAAAAGAGCGCCGTCTGGATCGAATTGCCCGGCTTGAAGAAGCGGCTAACATCGCCAGATCATTAAATCTGGCCGATCCATTGTCCGCCGGCCCACAAATCAATGTTCAAGGTGTCGCCAACCAAGGGCTGCCAACCTACTATCTGGGCTATAAACTACTCGAAGCCGAATTAAACGCGCTTAGAAAACGGGAAAATGACGATCCATTCATTAGCCAGTTGCGCGGCCTGCAACAAAACCTAACCGAGCTACAAGAACTTAAGCTCGATGTAAACAAATTTGCCGTGGTCACAGTGGATCAATATGCCATACCGCCAGCCTCCCCAGCCAAACCCAAAAAAGCTCTGATTGTGGCTGTTGGTGGGGTTTTAGGTCTGATGCTGGGTGTCTTTATCGCCCTGATCAGAAGAGCAATTAAAAACCATCAAAACCCTGTATCCATCAGCCAAGTCCAATTAATAACATAAAGGCAAAATAAAAAGCCCCGCACCTTTAAGATAGCGGGGCTTTTTTATTATCTCTAATGCAACAAACTGCCCAAGAGAAATCTCTCAATCTATTTTTTTAGCTTTTTAAATCGTCTAATACTTTATTTTGCGCTCGCCAATTCTGAATCAGCACAATAAATACAGACAGCATCAGGCCTAATACAAAAACCACAGCGACTATCAGCCCTCGTTTGGGCTTGGATTTCTCTTCCGGAACCACCGCCGGATCAATCACCTTAAATACAAATTCTTCGTGGGTTTTCGCTAGGGTAATTTTCTTGACGTGCTCTTCTATCAGTCCAAACAGAATTTCACGCAATTCAACCAGATTCGTCTGCTGAATCTGTTCTTGCAAGTATTCAATCGTTCTCTGCGATTTCTGAATGGTCTCGTCGCGTAATTTGGCATTCAGCTCCTTAACCAACTGATTGGCCCACTGCGCCGCCAAAACGGGATCGTACCATTCTACCGACAGAGTAATCGCAGCCGTTTTCTTATCCTCACTGACCTGAAGAATACCTTGGTTAAAAAGTTTATAAGCTTCCCAAAGAGAGGGCTCGCCAGGACTCAATTCCTCTTTCCCCGGGTAAGACGGCGTTTTCTTCGAAGTGTCAATGCCTGCCAGGGCTTTCAGCCTTGTGCCCCAACCTTCCGACTCTACCCGCCACTGCTTCTGATCGGCATCCCATTGCTCATAAAACAACACCGGTTTGAGCTCATGTTCGGTAATAAAACTATTGATAAAGCGTCTGGACTTTAAAACACTGATCGCTTCCTGGGTCATATCCCCGCCAGCCTGAGGCAGCTCTATGCCGGCCATACTCGCTAAACCACCATATTTTGAAGCGAGTGATGACAGCCCGCCGCCGGAACCGGAATTGACAGGCACCATGAGCACTTTAGCCTGATACTGATTGGGAATCTGTAAAGCGATCACCGCTGTGACCATGGCCAGCCCTAAGCTAAACAGGATAATGAACCATTTTCTTTTAGCGAGTACCGAAAACAGTTCCACTAAGTCGATTTCATCACTCTGATCAATCCCTGAATAGCAGGCCTGCTGGGTTTCATTTAGCCTTGATTGTTTTTGCAGTGACTCACTCATCAGTCAAACACCCCAATGGTCTTCAAGGTTGCCGCAGACACAGCAAAATTTGCCAAAATCTTAGACACATTGGTCCAAGTAATAATCGGATTGATGCGTTCTACATCCATGGGCACCACAATGGTGTCTCCCGGTAGAATTTCCAGATTTTCATCGGTACTGAACCAGCCCAGCTCTAAACGCTCAATCGCACCGTCACCGTGTACCACGTAAATGGAATCGCTGTCGGCACGCTTGGTCAGTCCACCGCTCATCGCGATATAATCGGTGGCGCGTTTACCTTCTTCATGAATCACCGAAATGGTGCGTGATACCTCACCCATAATCACCACTTCATTAGAACGTTTGGGCACATACAGCACATCTTTATCGCGCATTTCCACCTTCATCGTCGAGGCATAGCGAGCCGGGTTATCCGGATCCAGCCCTACAACCAAGCGACCAATCGCCGGGGTTTGCTTGATCTTTTCAATCAAGGATTCCCCCATTGCAATCATCGCAGGGCCATTATTATTTTCCATAATACCGGCATCACGGCGTGCCGCCAGTAACAGGTTTTTCTCAAGCTCCATTGCCAGTTGCTGCAACTCCCGTTCTTCCTGCGCTTTTAACTGCTCGCGGATAAAAATCGCGTTTTCAGGTGCAGCCCATTCGCTAAAGCCTCCCGCACGCTGTAAAACAGACTCCAACGTTTCACCTGGTGCAATCGTATAGGTTCCAGGGTAACGCACTTCCCCTTTAATCGTGACTTGGTGTGAGGCGTCCGACCAGTCCGACACCTGCTTGATGCTTAACTGATCATAAGCTTTGAGCTTGAAGTTATTCTGCTCATCACCTTTCAGGGCCTGCATCAGGTTAAAGTGAATACGCTCTACCTCACGCTTCTCACCATCCACAATGTCGTAACGAACCAAATCCGTACCATTCAGCATGGCCTGTTCTTTAAGTCCTCCTGCGGCACGAATCAAATCATTGACACGATCCGAATCGCCTAACGGGTACACGCCAGGAAAACGCACCATACCTGACACCGAGGCGATACTGGCGCCATTTTCGGACGTAGCCTGTTGATACAGTTTGTCTAAAATACGGCCTACCAATTCTCTTCTAGCCTCACCATCATCGCGATCCAGTACAAACACCTGATCCTGAGGCCATAAAATCACATCAGCCGCCGTGCCTTTACGAATCGCATTCCAATCAGCATTGACCACCTCATAAGGTGCGCCTACCTGTTTCTGGCGCAGAATGACCAGATAGCTTAAATCAGCCTCTCTTTCAAAATCTTCGTACCCTTCCAGTAGCTGCCCCAGGGTTAATCCTTTTGACCACTGATATACTCCAGGATGCAGAACCTTGCCATTCAATTCTACAACCCTATTAAGCACATCGGAAACGCGCTTTATTTCAACCTCATCGCCATCAATCAACTCCACCGAACGTACATCGCTCACTGCCAAATCAATACTTTTAACTACTGACAGCCCATTATGCTCAATCCGCGTAATATTAACACCTGAAGTCAAGGCGGTCGGCTTCATGCCCCCGGCTAAACGCATGGCATCAGCTAAGGTCTTTTCATTTTTTAATTCATAAATCGCTGGACGCTGCACTTCACCACGCAGAGTCACCAGATTACCGGCGGGTGGAATAAAAACGGTATCGCCCGGCTGTAAGCGGGCATCATCTTGGGTATCGCCATGCACCAACAGATCATATAAGTCCAACGTAGCAATCAGTTTGCCTTTTCGCTTAAGCTGAATGTTTCGGTAAGAACCAATCTCTGAAATCCCGCCACTGACATACAACGCGTGCGTCATCGTCGCCATACCACTCACCAGATAAGATCCCGGCGTTCTCGATTCGCCCATCACAAAAATGCGAAACGAGCGCAGTTCCCCCATGGTAATGCTGGCATTCACCCCCATCCCCAAGCTTTCGATACGTTTGATCAGGACGGACTTCGCTTCGGAAAAGCTCAAGCCAGCCAGGTTCACCGGACCAATTTCAGGAAAATTAATCTGCCCGTTTCGATCCAGAACCAGCTCGTAAGCGTTATTTTTAGCGCCGTAAAGCTGAACCTTCAACTGATCGCCCGGCCCTAAAATATAGTCGGTTGGTACCGGGATATCGTTAACCGGCGCAAAGGTGGTGGGCTGACCGGCAAACAACTCCGCACCAAAACGTTTTAGAGGTTGAACTCCCACTTCATAAACTGTGTCAACACCATTGTCCTGAAGCTCTTCATCGTCAGTCAAAAGAGGTTTAACCGTATCGACAAAAGGCTCGGTAGCCTCTTCCTGCTTTAAATTGCCCTTGAGAAGACCCGAACTCAGGCCCTGTGAGTCCAGCAATTTTTGTTGCTGCTCCTTCGGCAATGATTTAAATAAATCGATTTGGTCCTGATCAAGCTTAGGCACAGCCGCATGAACCTGCCAAGAAATCAACACCAAAAACCATAATGCCACTGTCGGAAGACGAAAACTGAATCGCATTGTTAAAAACCTGATAAAAACCGTCGAATTTAAAATCAATAACAGAGTATAAGCATTTTTTGTGACAAAAACCCACACAACCCTAATTTTTTTAGCGCATTGCAAAAAAAAAAACCTCCCGAAGGAGGTTTTTAATCAAGCCATTTAACAACCATTAAATAGTCTCGGCACCCGTATCTGTTCCAGTACCAGTTAGATACTCCACTTCATCATTAGAAATAAATGAATCGTCCGAAACGTCAACCGGCGTGATGCTAGGAGCTGTTTCTAGCACAGCTTCTACACTTGTTTCAACATCAGTCTGCACGGTTTGAGCAGAAGTTGCATCCAAAGTAGCCACGGCATTGATGTCATCGATGATCTGAGAAGTTTGATTAACGATTTGAGTTGATTTATTCGCTAAAGTATCGGCATCCTCAGACGAAACACCCAAATCTGTTGCTACATTGGTAATAGTCTGAGTTACAAATGCTACATCAAAAGTCGTTGAACCAGCCGCAATTGCGTCAGCAATCGCTGCCGTTACCAAATTACTGTATGTTGTTTCTGCTGTGGCAGCATCAACGGTCTCAGTTGTAGCGTAATCAATCAAACTGGTGATTGATGAAATAACATAAACCAACGCCTGAGATGCGGCATAAAGGGTTTTATCTGTAGCAGGATCTGCAGAAAGATCAGCATCTTCGGCCAGCCCCAGGAACGAACGCACAGCTGCTGCATCGCCTGTTGCCTGCACCAAAGTTGTTAATGGAGTAACCGCTGTGGCACCTGGAGTCGCTTTAAGAATACCATTAAAGGTTGCCCCCGTAGCCGTATCCGTACCACCTTGAGAGACGATGACATAATCTGTTCCCATAGAAGCCGGAACATTCAACGTGAACGCACCATTTTCATCCGTTAACCCTTCAGCAGCAACGTCTGTATCTGCATCGTATTGACTGTTTCCATTAAAATCTGCAAAAACAAATGCATTTTGCAAATACCAGTCCACCACCGATCCGCTTTCTGTGTTCGTATCCAAATCCGAACCACTACTGCTACTGCTAAAACACCCAGAAAGTCCCGCAATTGCCGTTGAAGCAAACATGGCCAAAACAATTTTTCTCATCTTCATAATGATCCCCTTCCGATTAAAATAAAATACAAATTACCAACAATGCCAAGCATTTAATACTTATGAATTACACCCACTTAAATACAGATTGTCAATCACTCCGCTCTTAAAATTAAGTATTTAATTTTTTAAAGATAATCGTTTTTACTAACTCCTTAAAAGAGCAGTTGAATGTTCTTTAAAATGTAATCTGGGGTCAATCGCCCTCCCTGCATCCAATCGTTGTGCAGACGGTAAGTACCGCTCGGTTCAACACCAACATTGACATAGCCCGCATTAGCGCTAGTCAGATTGGCATCGGCATTGATTGGATTGTCTATCGTCGTGGCAATCTGATGGGTCCAGTTTTCATCACCTGAAATCGACAAAGGACCTAATGTCACTTTTTTCTTAGCCCATAACGGCACAGAAATGCCCACTCCAACACGTTCCCAGCCCAAATCGGAATTGACATACTGAAGATTGACGGTCGAATTGCCTAAGTACGATTTCAGAGTCAGTTTGCTGGTAATGTCCTGCTCGTAATACTGTCCGTATTCGTAATTTAACGCCACATTATAACGGCTTAATAAATATTCATAACCAAAGATGCGCACTTCGCGATCCGCTAACCGATAGTCATGTGGGCCATACAGCTCGCCATACAGCTGCCCCACCCGCGCATACAGCTGGTGACTGCCGTCAAACGCATACAGCCGCGTGCTGTTAATAATCGCATTATAAGGGCGATCATATATATGCAAACGACCCACAACCGTAGCATTCAACAGGCCTGGTAATAAATGCAAGTTCTGATACAACATCGCTTGACGCCACATGCTTTCGTGGCGTTTATCTTCAAACACTTCACCATGATCATAGTTATAACTATGCGACACCGGGAGTTCATGCACAAAGCTTGCGCGAGCACCTTGCCACAGTGGCACCTGAAAATCAGTTCGCAAGGCTAACGAATAGTCCCAAACACCTTTTTCATGTCCATAATACGCACGGTAGGCCGGAGAGAGTTTTATATCCAACCATTCGCTACGTTCACTTTTAGCCAGTAACACCCCTGTATCGTCAAATTGATTGGCAAACGTAACCTTAAACTGCTGCCATGTCGGCAAGTTTTTTGGAGATTTTCCAGCATTTTCCAGCAGCCAGCTTACCTGCGTATCCAGCTTGATCAAAGGCTGCTTTTCTTTTAATATCAACACTTGCAGGCGCTCAAACTGCTTCAGCGCTTTTTCTTGAGCCAAAAGCTCAAACAGTGCTTTTAGCGCATCCAAATCACCATGTGCAAAAGCTCGGTTTTCATAGGAGAGCGTCAGCGTATTTTCTTTTGCCTTATAGCCAACGGCGATATATTCAAATCCATGTTCAACTAATCGGTTTTTAAAATCCTCAGCCCATTGCACACGCTCAGCCAGCATATCGCGAGCAACTGGGGCAATATTTTCATCCTGTGATCTAAGGTCATCCGATGTCATCACCGAAAACGCTCCCAGCCACTCACCTGTGGCATCAAGCGTTTGCCGATAAAATGATGGGGGCTGGTAATCGGAATGTGGTTTGACGTATTCGACTTGTTGTCTCTCTTCTTGAGATAAATCACTAACGACTGAATCGTCATTATCAGGTTCAACCCAATAGCCAGATGAGGAATTTTCCATCAACGGAATTTGCAAACCGATCGAAAAACTCGGTTCTTCATCCGTTAACGAAGAGTATAAAACCCCACTCGCTGAAACATTCACATCCCAACCAAACGGCTTCTGCCACTTTAATGCCACACCTGCGCGCTGTTCAAAACCATCATGCTCCATTTGCAAACGGGCATACTCTGCCAGCTTAACATCCACACCCCCAAACAGGCCTTCCAACATCGCATTATGACAGGAATCCTCACCTTTTTTGGCGTAACCCAGTGTCACATCCACATAAGGTGTTTGATAAGTCGAAGTAGCATAATAACGTCGCTCTTTCACCGCCAAACCGGCCGCATCCTGAATACCCACGGCAAATGCCGGCCAACTTTCAGGCAAAGGCAAACGATACTTAAAGTTGACAATCAAATCCCGGCTGTCAAAATCGCCCCACGCATGCGGGTCATAATCTTTGCGATGTACTTCCGCCAATCGCCCATAAACCTCCAGCCCGGGAAAAACCCCCACACCAAACAGATAGTTTTGCGCTTCACGATTACCCAGAGACACATATTCGGGGTTTACAAAATTATTGTAACCAAATGAAATCGTTCCATAATCCAACGTCTGAGCGGCAGGAATTGTCAGCAAGCCTGTTGCACCATAAACAGTGTTAGCTGAAATTTCATTACTATCATTAGCCTGTATTTTTGCAAAAGGCAATATCAAAAACAGCCCGAGTACGAAATGCCTCTTATCTAAAAATACTACTTGTTTGTTTTTTTTATCATTCCATAAATTTTTCACTTAAAAGTCTCACAATCAATTTCCGAAGAAGGATTAACAATCATCAGGGTAATTAAAGCGATTAAAATCTTCATTAAATCTCTTATAAAATTCCGCCTTTAAGGCCGGTGAAAACCATGCATCCACATCGATTGACTTTGATTCAACGGTCGTATTGCGTTTTTTAACTTCAGGCAACCCACCCACCTTTCCGCTGAGAACTTGATAATCTTGCTCAAACCTTTCTAGACGCCCGATAAAATCGAAATCAAAGTCGGAAGTCTTGCCGTATAGAACATCCGTTTGAGGAATAAAGTGAGCATCACCGATGCTTGAAGGTGTTTGAATAACTTGCTTGATAACATCCTCAAAACCACGGCATTTTTCAAAGCCACAACGTTCAGCGAAAAGCACCGGTTTTAAAAAAAGCCCTCCCTCATCGCGAAACTTATTTTTATAAAAAGAAATCGCTCTTTCATAGGGGTTTCGAACAAAGGTAAAGACTAGATAGCCCCGCTCCTGTAGCTCACGCAATTGGTTATATGAAGTAACTGGTGTGGTTTGCAGTCTCTTTCTAATCTCTGAGATATCCACACCCTGCTCTTGAAGCTGTTCTCTATTTACTCCAGAAAGCATCTCCAAAATCGATGTTGAAGCAACCTTCGGGTTAACAACATAAGCGACCTTATATTGTTCATTGACACAGACTTCAGTTCCGCAAACATACCCAAACTTAATGAAACGCCATAGTTTTATAGGCTTTTTCAATGCATAGCCAATCAAACACTTCATATACTGAAAGTTCATGCGCCCACTAACTCCCTAAAAAACCGCTTAACCTTCTTTTTAAACAACTTTTTTCGTATTGCCGAAATGGATTCATCATATCGTTTGATGTGAGTAAGCGCTCTCATTGAACGGTACTCAAGTTTTGACCAACGTAAATGCCAACGCATTAAACGTTCACCGACTAAGTGGTTATTTTTATTGCCATCCTGCAAAGGATTTTGCCAATACTGCTCCAACCTTTCCCACACACAACAATAGTAGCTCATTGCCTCTGGAGAACCGGCTGCGATGCGATCACTTGCAAAAACATCTGTTAAATGTCCTAACAGCAGTTCATTTTCTCTACCAACCAAACGCTTAAATTCGGATAGAGGTTCATCAATATAGAGATCAGGTCTAAGACGGATCACCAAATCGTACTTTATACCAACTTCCAATGCATATTCTAAACAGAGCTGGTTACAAGCCCAGATTTTATAAAACATCGGCAACGCCCCCTTATAACTCACGGGCTCAGCCTCTTTCAAAACTTCGGGGACCTTGACACCATGAAAGAGATCACAATAAGAAGCATGATAATCTTCAATAACCATTCTTTTTGGTGCATACAACTTTGATAATTTATTATCCAAACTTTCCGGAGTAATCACGTCAGAAGCGACTTTTTCTCTAATGGATTGCCCTAAGTCCGACCATGTATGAATGAAAACATCGGGTTGGAAGATCTCAATCAAGTTTTGATACTGGCTTGGATAACATTCTTCAAAAGAACGCATTTGCCCTGAAATACACAACGCTACTCTCATAAATAACTACTTAACCCAGAATGGACTTTACTCTCTTGTACTCTTCCGGTGTTCCACAAAGCGTAATTCTGTCTCGCTTAACCAGCTCATACTTCACTATTTTTCCTTTTGAAATCAGCCTGTTATACAGAGGGGCAATGTATAACTCGCCTTTGACAAACGACTTAGAGTCAATAGCTTCTCTCACTAAATTGGTATACTCCTTACTGCTTTTAAAGTAGTAAAGCCCATCTGAGCATAAATCTGACAAACGTTCTTTTTCAGCTGTTTTTAAAACAGTGTTTTCAGGCCCTGGCACCGCAAAAGACCAGTGTTCTCCCTCTTCGTGAAAAACCTCAAGATAACCATCACAATCACCGAGCCAGCTCGGCTTTATATAATCTTGAATGAAAGTATCTATGTTAAAAATAATCAGTGACTCATCCGCCATATCTTTGACTACCTGATATACGGTATCTGCTTGACCTAATGTTTCTGACTCAAGTTCAACAACCTTAAATGACTTCACCCCCAAATCACTCAAAGAATTTTCTATGAAATTTTTCGCATCGAGATGCTTTCTCGTCACAAAGCAAAACATCTCATCTTCAAAGTAACGTTTAAAACTCAATACCGCATGATCAAACACCGTTCTATCCCCTAAAGGCAGTTCATATTTGGGGACAGTATAACCAGCCTTATAAAAACGAGAACTGAGCCCCGCCATTGGTATCACAATCATTTAATTCCTTTATATTCGCAGTATAACCTTAATGCATTAGCTAACAACGCATATTGCCTTTCTTCCGAATCGGAATGTAATGGCAACATCGAGAAAAAAAGCAAAATAGTGAGTGGCAGTACAGATTCAGCACTAATCCCCTCCACGATTTCTTTGTGTAAAATCAAACTTAATAGTGAGTCCATATCATCACGGACATTTATCTTAAACTTGATATTTTGTCCTTCAATGTTTAATTCGTAACTCCCTGCAATAATAAAGTCGTAATAGCCCACAAGTGAATGCATAAACTTTGCATAGTCATAAACTAAGTCACCATAGATGCTTTGGCTCCCGTTCGACATAATTCCTCTCGGATCGATCAACTTAACCGACCTCGATCTGCTGTCGTAGATAATATTGCTGAAACAAAAATCACCGTGGATTACAGAAAATTGGGCAGGAATCTTTAAAGCTAACCCGATTAATTCATCGACAATTTGATTAATCGCTGGAAGCGGTTGATCATTAAACAAAACTGGCTGATCAAAGCGAATTCTCGAGTTTTTTTCAAACGCCTTTACCCTGAGATATGATTTTTGCTTAAATAGGGTTTCTCTCTCAATGGACAAATACCCCAAAAGCTCGCTGGGTACCTGTGTCTGTTTCGCCTCTTCAAAATATTCCAGACAAGCATCAAAAATTCCAACCCACGCCTCAATAGGCAACCTGCCATGCACGGCCAGTTCGTTAAGCGGCATATAATAAAGATACTCAATACTATAAAAACTTCGGCCATCAGCATCGATTCCCGATTCGATCAAATTAGGCGTCAGGCGCTTAATTCCTGAAGGAACAGTCTGAAACCAGTATGCCTCAGCAGCGATCTTGTCATCGTGTAAACCTTTTTTAGTCACGACATTTTTATTGATACTGATTGAATTAAAGCAGCGTTCGGACGTTAAACAGCTTCTTGTATTGAAATAAGTATTAATGTGGCCTGCATCAAACCAACTTGAGACCTTTTCCCTTACAAGCTTCTTTTCATCAAGAGACTTTTGCACGAATCCCAAAAAATCGAACCCTTGTATTTTTAACTGTTCCAGCAGGTCATTCTTGCAGTCAAAGCTGAAGTACCCGGCCCAGACAAATTGTTTTCCTTCACATTCAGAATCTACATACCAGCTGTAATTCTCATGCGTTTCGGCAATAGCAACACAATTCGTTTTGTCGGGCAACTCCTTTAGTAAGGTATCCCCATAAAGAATAGAAACTTTTCCGTCTTCAACAATTTGGGTCAACGCCTGATTAATGGATTCACCTAGAGACAAGCTAGCATCTACCCATATTATTTGAACCCTTAGCTTGAGCAATAAATTCTTATCTTTTTCATCTAAAAGAAAACCTTTCGGCAACGAAAGGTAGATAGGTTCATCGGAAAATTTTCTTATGGAACCAACTTGTAAGGTAATCAGGCGCTGGTTAGCGATGGGCAACAAAGACGGGGGCAACATTCCTAGTTCAGCCTGAAATTCTGGATCTATATATGCAGCGGATGGAATTAAAAACATTTCTCACCATCAATTAATGCTTTTAACTCTTCATAATCTTTTTCTAGAAACTCCGAAGGCCTGATCGCTTTATCGTCAATATAAAACCCATCAAACCCACACCAAGGTTTAGCCATGTAAATCTCATCATAAGGAATGTCATGTCGTTCAAGCCACTCAATAACTAACGGCAAAGTATTAGCATTGATCTTCCCAACATTACCCTCATAGGTTCGCACATTTCGACTGGTAGAAATCACAATTTCGAATCCCTGAGCGTGATAATGTTTAAGCTTTTCAATTACTTCCCAACGAGGTTCGGAATTACGATAATCTCCCTTATAAGTTGTGCACAACGTATCATCCAGATCAAATATCAGTCTTTTCAAGTCTTGCCTCCGAACTCTCGTTTTTAATCCGAGCTATAAACATCAGACACATCACATTTACTGTTACAAAAAAGTACAAAGTGTGTCGAAATGTAAAGTTACGATCACTTAACATAAATTCCAACAAGCATTCCAACATCACAATGCCCAATAAGGCAACAAATACGAGTCTACGTTGATTCTGCTTTAACCCTAATATCAGTGCATTAAAATACACCTTGAGAGGATACAAAAGAAAAATCATTAACAAACCAAAACCGATCACACCGGTTTCCACTAGAAATTGCAAATAATCATTGTGCGGTTGTCCCCACCCACTTGCTTTAGAAGGTTTAATCGCTTCATGTGCCTCAAAGTAGTGATTGTAAACAGCGTTAAAAGAATCAAACCCCCAACCAAATACAGGCTTTTCGATAAAAGCCAATAAAGCCACTTTCCACATCTCAAACCGTGCACCCAAAGATGTATTCAGATTCTCACCCGAAAAATAAGTGGATATATCCAACCATGCTCTTTCAAGTCGACTTGGAACCGGGGTTTGTTCAAGAAACAATAGAAAAATCGAGCCAAAAATAAGAATCAAGCCAACCCCTAACTTGAAATCTTTGTCATCCAGTCTTCTCAAAACCAGCAAAATAGTGATAACGGAAATGATCAAAGCCAACCAGCCTCCACGAGACTCCGAAAGAATACTAAGAACAACACCCGATAAAAATGCAACTAAAGCTAAAAATCTCCACCCTCTTTTAAAGTAAAAAAAAGCGACAAGAGACATTATGCCCAACAACATCGCTAAGTTGCCTCTTTGAATAGGATCTTCAAGTAACCCCCGACTACGATGTGGCTGCTCAATCAGGACCAATACAACCCAAACAAAAAGGAAGAATCCAGAAACGACAAGGGCCTTAAAAAGCAAAGCCTCATCATCAAACCAGTTTAGAAAAAAATAAAAAACAAGCCACCAAAGAACTAGATATCGAAATGGTTCAAAACGGTTTTCAAAAAAAACCAATGGTTCATACATAAAAACTGTAAAACAGAGATATAAAAAAAAGACAACGCTTATCGCATAATAATGCTTAACACTTTGAGGAATAGGTCTAGATTTTTGATGCCAATGCACAATTCCGCTGAGAATAACGACACTTACAAGCAAGCTGTTAACCCAGCTCAAAAGGCCTGCAATAGAAATAAAAAATGCCGTCAACAATATCAACAAGAAATACTCAGAACACTTACCCTTCACAAAACCAAACCGATTAAACGGTGAGTAGTTCTCTAGCATGATAAATAAATGGCCTAGTAAAATATTTTTGTTGAATTAATTGGGATACAAATACACTTTATTTAAGAAGTTGGATTTCGGCCCTTTCTGCTAATACCATGCACTTTCGCCAATTCGCGCAAGTAAGAGGACAAGGAGGTTATCACATTTTTCCCATCTTTTTTCTTAAACTTTACCTTTTCCACCTCTTCAAGGTACAGAGCAATTTTTTGGGTGGTATAGCCTGCTTGCAATAAGACCTTGAGCTCTTCTTTATACGCCTCAAACTGATTACTCTTACCACGCTTAGCCCCCTTATCCGGGTTCTGTTTCATCCAATCTTGCAGCGCCTTTTTCATACTACCACCTCGTTATTTTATCGACTGCTTCGCACTTCAAATAGTCCACTATGCCCGACGAATGATTAAAGCCCGACACCACTTTTGCCAACTGATTCAATACCAAGTCGAAGTCATAGCGGTTTAAAGCGGCTTCCAGCTCTATAAATTCAGTCTGTAACACATCGTAAGGCAAAAACTCTTCGTGCGCCTTCATAATCCGAGGATGATCGGTACCATCGACGTTATCGCCAATCAACAGCTCTTCATAAAGTTTCTCCCCCGGACGCAGTCCCGAATATTGAATCTCAATATCGCCATCGCCGTTTTCATCCATTACTTCCAAACCAGAAAGCTTGATGACTTTTCTGGCCAGCGCGTCGATTTTGACCGGCTCGCCCATATCAAGGACGAATACATCGCCGCCGATACCCATGGAACCTGCCTGTACCACCAGGGATGCCGCTTCGGGAATGGTCATAAAATAACGGGTAATCTCTTTATGGGTGACCGTCACCGGTCCTCCCTGAGCAACCTGCTTTCTAAAAAGAGGAATCACCGAACCGGAAGAGCCCAAAACATTACCAAAGCGCACCATTACAAAACGAGTGTTAGGGTACACCTCCTGCAATGCCTGTAGCACCATCTCCGCCAAGCGTTTGCTGGCCCCCATCACATTGGTAGGACGCACTGCCTTATCGGTGGATATGAGTACAAAGTTTTGTACACCGCAATCGGCCGCGGCCTTGGCACACACATGAGTGCCAAACGCATTGTTTACAATCCCTTCCCGAATATTGTGTTCCACCATTGGCACATGCTTGTAAGCCGCGGCATGATAAACCGAGTTGACTTTATAACACTGCATTAACCGGCGAAGCTTGGCTTCATCCAACACACTGCCCAAAATCGTAATCAGCTCCGTTTGACTGGGATCCAGCATCTGCTTTAATTCGTGCTCGATTGTATAAAGCGCCAATTCGCTCAGTTCATACAAAATTAAAACACTCGGCTTTTGTCGCAACACTTTGCGGCATAGCTCAGAGCCAATCGACCCGCCGGCACCGGTAATCAGCACCACTTGATCGGTAATGCATTGAGATAGTAATTCCGGCTTGGGTGGCACCGGATCTCGCCCGAGCAAATCCTCAATATTCACCTCGCGAATATCAGAAAAGGAAATTTTTCCGGAAACAATTTCATCCATACCCGGCAACGTAGAAACCTTCACCGGATAGGGCTCAAGCCATTCAATCACCTGTTTACGCTGCAGAGCGGAAAGCGAAGGAATCGCAATAAACACTTCAGCCACACTAAAATCGGCAATCAGACGATCCAAATCTTGGCGAGCAAACACCCTTACCGAATAAATGTCATGATTTTGTAAATTAGGGTCATCATCAATAAAGCCGATCACCTTGATCCAGGGAATTTTTTGAACCGCACTCACCAACTGTTTGCCCGATGCCCCTGCCCCAAATACAACGACATTTTTATGCTTGTTGGATTTGCCCGTAACCGCACCTTCTGCCAATAACCAGCGCGCCAAAATACGTGTACTGGAAATATAAAGCAGAGCCAACAACCAAGTAATAACAATCGCCGAACGGGGAAACGCCAAATCAAGCATAAATATAGCTGCCGCCCACAAGGCAAACACAATAGAAACCGAGGTTAATACGGTAATGGCAAAGCGGTGACCAATATAGCGAATAACGGCCCGATATAAGCCCTGATTAATAAATACCGGTAAGGCCACAACCGGCAACAACACAATCGCCGGAACAAATTCGGTAATAGGAAATACCGATTCCCCAAATCGCAACCAAATTGCAAATATGGTCGCAAACCATAAACCGATGACATCTACCATAATAGAGATCAGGCGCTTTTGGAAGCGAGGAAGAGAGAGTAAATACTTGACTGGCACCATTAAAAACCTATTTTCCTGCAGCTTGCATCACTGCAATGATAGCCTCACAGGTGAAGTTTATTTCAGATTCTGACAACGTCGGATGAACTAAAAGCATTAATGACGTCTCACCCAGTTCTTTAGCCACCGGCAATCTCTGATTCGGTCTAAATTCGGTGCCATCAAATGCCTTTTCCAAATACACTTCAGAACAAGAGCCTGAATAACATGGCACACCCATTGCATTTATTTCTCGCATTATACGATCACGATCCCAACCTTCAGCCAGCTCGGACGGTTCCACAAAAACATAACATTTATAAGCAGCATGATCGATACAGCCTGGTACTTCGGGAACGCGTAACCCTTTTAGAGATTGTGCAGTTTGCCAAATGCGATTCGCATACGCCAAACGTTTTTGATGCCATTCGGGCATTCTTCTAAGCTGAATTCTTCCAATTGCAGCCTGCATTTCCGTCATACGCCAGTTTGTACCGAAAGATTCATGCAACCAGCGAAACCCCGGTGGATGTTCGGTGTTATACACCGCATCCCAAGACTTGCCATGATCTTTATAGGCCCACATCGTCTTCCATAAAGCCTCATCATTGGTGGTCACCATACCGCCTTCGCCTCCAGTGCTCATAATCTTATCCTGGCAAAAACTCCACGCACCAATATGTCCAATAGAACCAACAGGCCTGCCCTTATACTTTGCCCCATGTGCCTGAGCACAGTCTTCAATAACATAGAGGCCAAACTCATCCGCTAAGGCCATCATGCCATCCATTTCGCACGGCCACCCCGCCAAATGCACACACATAACCGCCTTCGTCTTCGGAGATAACACCGCGCGCACCGATTCCGGCGTAATATTCTGCGAATCGCGCGACACATCCGCAAATACAGGCTTGGCCCCAGCATTTACAATTGAAGAAACTGATGCCAAAAAGGTGCGTGAAGTCACTATCACTTCATCCCCCTCGCTAATGCCCATAGCTTTCAACGTTACATCCAGCGCTAGGGTACCATTTGCCACTGCAATGGCATATTTTGTACCACACCAAACCGCAAATTCCTTCTCAAATTCACGCCCTTCTTGGCCTGTCCAATAATTCACCCTATTAGACAATAAAACGTTCGAAACCGCATCCACTTCTTCCTGCGTAAAAGAAGGCCATGGAGAAAATTTTGTATTCAACATATCAACCTACAATGGTTTTCCAAATATAATAAATGTCTTTGGCAAAAGAATAATTTTTAATATAGTCTCTGTTAATCTTTACTTTGTCCGGCCAAATCACTTCATCATTGTATTTCTTTGGATCAGGCTGTACCGCAAGCAATGACTCCTCATCCTTGTACTTCAATGAAGCTGGTCCCGTAATGCCTGGACGAATAGACAAAACAATTCGATCCTCACCTTCTAACTGATCTGCATACCCTGGCACATCGGGCCTCGGCCCCACAAAACTCATCTGTCCAAGCAATACATTCCACAATTGGGGCAACTCATCGATTTTTGTTTTTCTAAAAAATGCACCGCTTTTAGTAATCCGCACATCATTAGAAGCAGTAATACTCGTATCAACACCTTCAACTTGTTTCATGGTTTTTATTTTAACTACTTTAAAGAGTTTTCCATTTTTACCCACACGTTGTTGAATAAAAAAACCATTAGACTTTGTTTCGACGGAAGCAACGAACCAAGCCAATAAAACAATTGGAGAAGTCGTCAATAAGCCAAATAAAGACACAAAAAAATCAAATGCTCTTTTAGTTAAAGCAGATTGAAAAGACAACCCTTTAGCTATCATAACCATATCTCTGAAGGGTTTCTGATAACAATCCAGAAACCGCCTTTAACTGCCCATCATTCAAAGCCTTTCGTCCTTTTCCAATACTTCGGCTAGTGACAGATTTTACCGCTTCTTTAGCCCGAATAGTCTCAAAAGGAATATGTAACTCTTGAAGAATTCGAGTAAGCTCATCAACCGGGTTAGAAACAAAATCTTCATACTTAACGCGCACGATCTTGTCGTCAGACATTTTTTGAAAAGCGTCTTCCGAAAGATCTACGCATCGCTGCCACTGCAAAGCGCAAACCTCTTCAAGCGAATATTTATCTAGCGCTTCATTCAAACCATTAAACTGAGGTCCCCAAAAAGATAAGCGTTGCTCCTTAGAAAAGAACTTATAAATCCGACTTCCAATATAACGAAACCCATAATATGGCAGATCTGACCACGGTACATAACGAACCTTCTTCAAAATATAGGGTATATCCAGTTTAGCTTTCCAACGAAGAGTTGCGGAACCGACTGCATCGACACCATCTCGGACAATGAAAATATATTTCGCTTCAGGAACAACTTGATCCACAAAAGGTACACGTAATGAGTTCGCACACGTTTTTTCAATTAAAAAGTTTAAATTTTCTTGTTTAGCAAACTGATCGAATTCTTTACGTATAAACTTCTTAACGTCTGGCCGAGCCATTTCTATTGTATACTCGTCCGTTTCTGAACGAATATTACCGTGTCGCCAGATATAATTAATTTCATCACAGGGCCAAGTTCCCACTCCCTGGAATTCACATAGGACATCGCGCAACATATTCGTACCAGAACGCGGCGCCCCAATAATCACTATAGGTTGATAATTCATTATTTCCTCAAATAACAGCTTTCATCAAACATAAAAATTTTGATTCAAAGCTTTCCTTAGATAGGTTACTATCAAAAAAGCTTTGAATAGTCTTTTCATCGAATTCATGGGCTGATTGACTTATTTCTAAAAACAGATCAGACATTTTTGATAAATTCTCTGGAGAACACACCCAACCAAGCTGATGTTTAATTAACGTTTCCGCCAACTCAGAGTCTTCTTCAACCAGAGCCAGTACTGGAACACCTAAAGAAAGATAGGTCATAGTTTTACTTGGATAGGCATAACGGATGACCTTGTCCTGCAAACTCACTACCGCAACCTGAGAATCTTTAATAATTCTTTTTGCAACATCTATTGTTTGGTGCGGAATAAACTGAACCTGTTCCTCTAAATTTAATTCCTTTACCTGACTTTTCAATTGCTTTAGAGCGGCTCCCTCTCCAACAAAAACGAGCTGAACACTACTGACTTTGTCGGCTTGAGCCAAAGCCTTAACTAAAAAATCCAAGTTTTGAAAACGCCCAATATTACCTGCAAAAACAACTCGAAACCTGCCGTCGTTTGGATCGAAAAACGCCTGTTCGCCCAACTGTTCGCCGCCCAAATTATAATTATTTATAATCTGAATCTTATCTTGTAGGCTTGGATCTCTTTGCAACAAGCTCTGCAGCATATCCTTAGACAGCACAATAATCCGACTCGCAACTCGGCATGTAAACTGATCCAATCTTTTAAGAAAATTAAACACCCACTTCTTCTTAAACTCTCCAGATATCTGTCCTATTTCAGGATGAATATCCATGCAATGGTATACCAGCTTCATTCCCCTGATTTTACAGGCCAATGCAACGCTAAATGCCAGTAATACAGGTGGCGAGGTCGAGACCGTTACAACCTTGTATTTTTTACCAAACAATACAAACCAGAAAGCAACGAATGGGAACCAGAAGAAATTTAGCGCTTTATTTACCTTTTGATTATTGAATTTAAAAACCGGCAAACGATAAACAACGCCCAATCCATCTTTAACTTTCCAATCGAAAGCTTTTGACTTATCTACAGATTTATACGAAGGTTGTGAAGCGAGAATATCCACACACTCAACCTGAGAAGATAACATCCCTCGCATATCTTCAAGAATTGATGCGTATGGTGGAGAGTCAGGTGAATAAAACCGGTGTATTAGCAAGGCGTCCATTATTAATATTTCTTCCAAACCACGCGATTAACATAATCGGTATAACTATGGATAATGCGCACCACTTTGTCGGAAACATTCGGCATTGAGTAATCATACACCTGGCGAATTAAACGTTCACTATCTCTCGGTTGATCTTCGATTACCGCCAGGCTTTGCATAATGCGGTCTTTATGTAACCCCGTCATAATTACGGCGGCTTCCTCCATCCCTTCTGGACGCTCATGAGATTCACGTAAATTTAATGCCGGAAAGTTCATGATTGAGGACTCTTCGTTAATCGTGCCACTATCAGACAACACTGCTTTGGCACACAACTGCAATTTGTTGTAATCTTTAAACCCTAGCGGCTTTAACAAACGCACCAACGGATTAAATGTCACACCCATAGCATCGACACGTTTTTGCGTTCTTGGGTGAGTCGAAACAATGACTGTCATTTGATAGGTTTCCGCAATCGTATTCAGCGATTCAACCAAATTTAAAAAGTTTTTATCAGAATCGACGTTCTCTTCGCGATGAGCACTCACAACAAAAAATTGATGTTTTTTAAGCTCTAAACGCTCCAGCACATCCGACTGCTCAATACCTTCACGATAGGTATCTAATACCTCAAACATCGGACTACCGGTTTTAATCACCATATCTGCAGGTAATCCCTCACTTAACAAGTAATCCCGTGCAATTGAGCTGTAGGTTAAATTAATATCCGCCATGTGGTCCACTAAACGGCGGTTAATCTCTTCTGGTACACGCTGATCAAAACAACGATTGCCTGCTTCCATGTGAAAAGTCGGAATCTTACGACGCTTGGCCGGCAACACCGCCATACAGCTGTTAGTATCGCCCAACACCAGTAAAGCCTCTGGCTGCACCTCCGCCAAAACCTTATCGACCGCGATAATCACATTACCAATGGTTTCTGCACCTGATGCACCCGCAGCACCCAAAAAATAATCCGGTTTGCGAATTCCCAAATCGTTAAAAAAAATTTCATTCAACTCATAGTCGTAGTTTTGACCAGTATGAACCAAAACATGCTCACAATACTCATCCAGTTTTTTCATCACACAAGCCAAACGGATAATTTCAGGTCGCGTGCCTACCACGGTCATTACTTTTAATTTCTTCATTTCAATCCTTAAAGCGGTTTTGCATAAGTATCAGGGTTATCTCTGTCAAAAATCTCGTTAGCCCACAGCATAACAATCATTTCTTCATCGCCGACATTGGTAATGTCATGAGTCCATCCCGGCACAGTTTCCACAACCACCGGTTCATCACCGTTCGTTTCCAGCTCGTAATATTCATCCGTTACTACATTTCGGAATTTAAATAGAGCATTTCCTTTCAACACTAAAAACTTTTCGGTTTTCGTATGATGGTAATGTCCGCCCCGGGTAATGCCTGGATGTGCTGTAAAAAATGAAAATTGGCCACTGTCTTTGGTTTTAAGCATTTCGACAAACACGCCTCTCTCGTCTCCGTGCTTGATCAACGGATAGGAAAATTGCTCAGGCTTCAAATAACTTAAATAGGTCGAATGTAATGCGCGATCCAGCCCTGTACCGACAGGTTCAGTCACTAAACTTTCCCTGCTGCCTTTATAAGACAAGATCTTATCCGCCAACTCTCCGACCGTAATCTCATAAACGGGCGCTACTTCGCAAAAACCATTTTGCTGAACTGTGCCCTCCATAACGGAAATAAAATGTTTGACCACATCATCCACATATACCAAACGAACAAGGTGACTTGGGTCATTAATCTGGATGGGAAGCTCCTGCCCTATATTGTGGCAAAACGTAGCAACGACGGAGTTGTAATTAGGCTTACTCCATTTTCCAAAAACATTGGGAAGCCTAAAGATATAAACAGGGACATTATTCTGTTCCGAATAAGATCTAATTACCTTTTCAGCCTCCAATTTACTTTTCCCGTACGGGTTATCCAATGTCGCCTGAATGGAGGAAGAAAAAAGAATTGGGATACTTCTTCCAGTTTTTGAGCAAGCTTCACAAAGCATTTTAGTTAAATCGGCATTCCCTTCTGCAAACTCGGCTTCTGTCTTCGGGCGATTCACGCCTGCAAGATGAAAAACAAAATCTACTTCATCAACAAGATTATCGAGATCGTCCAAATCATTCTGGCGAGTAAAAGGGACAACTTCAATATCCATTCTCTCCGCAAGATGGACTAGAAGGTTTTTAGCTACAAATCCATTTGCTCCCGTAATCAAAACCTTCATTTTCGCCACGCCTCAACTTCGGCCTTCACCTCAGGAAGCGTCATAAGCAACACTTTAACCTGTTCAACGTCCAATCTTTCAGTATTGTGGGAGTGATAATCATCAAAATTGATTTCATCCTGATTTCCATCCGTGAAATACTTCTCATAATTCAAATCACGATTATCCATCTGGACACGGAAGTAATCCCCCATATCTTGAGCAGTGGTCAATTCTTCCTTGGAAGCGAGAGTCTCGTACAACTTCTCTCCATGACGCATTCCGATAATCTTGGTTTCGACGTTTGAATTGAACAACTCTTTCAGAGCTTGAGCCAAATCTGCCACTGTTGAAGCGGGCGCTTTTTTAATGAAAATATCGCCTTGCTTTGCATGATTGAAAGCATAGTCAACCAAATCAACCGCCTCAGGGAGCGCCATTAAGAAACGGGTCATGGTAGGTTCTGTAATCGTGATTGGCTTTTGCTCCTTGATCTGCTCAATAAAACGCGGGATAACCGATCCTCGAGAATACATTACGTTTCCATAACGTACGCAAGAAATAACCGTTTCTTCTTCTGACTGCTGACGGGCATAAGACTGAGCCACTTTTTCCATCATGGCTTTACTGATTCCCATTGCGTTGATCGGATAAACCGCCTTATCTGTACTTAAACAAACAACGCGTTTTACACTCTGTTCGATCGAAGCACGTAAGACATTATCGCTTCCCTGCACATTTGTCTGAACTGCCTGCATCGGAAAAAATTCACAAGAAGGGACTTGTTTTAGAGCCGCCGCATGGAAAACATAATCCACGCCTTTTAAAGCCGCCTTAATACTTTGAAAATCTCGGATATCTCCAATATAAAATTTTATCCTCGGATCATCCATGTACTTTGTACGCATCAAATCCTGTTTAGCCTCATCTCGACTAAAAATTCTCACTTCAGAAACATTCTGCTTTGACAGTAAAAATTCTGTGACTGTTTTACCAAAAGAACCCGTACCACCGGTAACTAAATAACATCCCATAATCAAACCTTGCCCCACTACATTAATAAATTATGATCTTTAACGATAAAAGCCATCACCATAAACAAATACATTATCCAAAAATAGAATACCCTTCACAGCAAAATAAGAAGATGTTGCAATAACACCCAAATTTAATCCACGGCTTACCTGCAACCCATAAAACATAAAAACAAAATATCCAAGTATCGCAAATCTCTCTCCTCCAAAAAATGCTGTAAAAACAAGTATTGGTATAAACAGAGCAAGAATCTCTAGTCTTTTAGGCCAAGCATAATATAGCGACATCAACATAAACAGGAGAACTTTAAAAAGACCCAACACGCCGGAATGGGAAATATAGTGCTCCATTTTACTCATCAGATGCTCTTGCAAAAGCACCAGTAAAGACATGCCCAACAACGCCATAAACAAAACTGAAACGACTTTTCTATTAAGCTTAAGATTAGCAAGAATTTTTAGACTCGAAATAGAGTCTAAAATTGCTTTTGAAATCAAGAAAACAACCAATTGAACATGGGTAAAAATTGAACCAACCAAAAACAGTACTCTAAACCTACTTAAATAAGTTAGATACAAGACAAAAAAAACAAACGCTAACTTTAATCGTTCAGCCGAAAAGAAAAGGACCAATAAATAAAAATTGATAGAAATTAAACAAATAACTAAAATCGAAACTCTATTATTAGCAATCCAGTTAATAATTAAGGCTGCCAAAATAGTATTCAATGCAGCAAATACCAACACCCTATCCACATTCAACACTACTGAAGAAAGATACGAAAATATAAAATAACCTGGCTCACTTGAGCCCAACATATTCTTCTGCGCGATGTACCCCTCGAAAAACGAGAGTCCCGGCAATGCATTATAGAAGGCAATGTAGTGCTCTTGGTCACCATGAATAGCAAACGGAAGAACAATTAAGCTCAGAATAAACGCATATAGCGAAAATAAGAGCACAACCGCTTTTTTCTTTGAAACCAACAAATGGCTTGAAGCATTTACCATTTTCACTCCGTTACTCTATGACGCCGTTGGGAAAAACTGTTATCCAATCTAAAAAATTGTTTTAGTCCTAACAATAGAAACGAAAAACACAATTTCAGACCTCCATACTGGCCTAATTCACTATTACCTAGATAAGTTTTCCCGCCTTCTATTTTTTCGAATCCATCAACTGTGTGAGTAATTGAAAACTGACCTGCCTTGCTTCTACAATCCAGTGAAATCTTTTCCCACAAAGTCGCATCTAGAGCAATTTTCTCAATGGTTTCACTCATCTGAACTACCTTCTGAGACTCGTTAAACTCATTATATGAGAAACCAGGAATATCTGATAAATATCCAAATGTTACAGCTTCTTGACTCGATTCAATTCCAACAATAGACGGAATTCCTAAAGCAGCAGCCTCTACAATTGCAGTCCCACTTCCCACAAACAAAAAAGCACCATTCAATACTTCTGGAAATTGGCTATAAGGAATCCTTGCTTTTAAAAAAACCTTACCTTCCAGCCCTAACTGTTGAATTAAGGAATCAGCTGCCGACTCAAGCTCGCCTTCACCATAAATTTCGTAAGTGAATTTTTCATTTATTTTCAACAACTCCGGCATTAGCTTAATAACGTGTAAATTATATGTTTTAAACGGATATAAATTACCAACAGAAACAATCCTATAGGACTCTGCATCCCCAACACCTGTTTCCTGGGGAATTTCTATTCCCACTGGAACCAGTGGTGCTTCTGAATAATCCACATCAAAAAACTTTGAATACGATTTTTTATTGGCTTCATTAAGAAAGACTGCACCTCCAGAACCTAAAGACTTAAAAAGTCTCTGCGCATAGAGGGCCAAGAGACTTGACGAGTCAAACATATACTCGTATTGATGGTAAATCCCGGCTGAAACACCGTACCGGTTGCCGCTTCTCTTAGCCAACCTTGCCGCAAACAACAAACCGAAAATCCCCATCACATGAATATGGCCACCATAATTGCCTATTATTTCTTGTAACCTGGCGAACATGATTGGAGAAAAAATTCCTAGCTGGGATTTGTCGGTCCATTTAAAAGGCTTTCGAATATAATCTTTTAGTAAATAAACATCAGCCACTTTCTCTAACTGACTTTTAAGGTTCGGTTCGATTTTATTTACAAGAACTAATACGCCAATTTTTTTACCTCTGCGTGCGTACTCTCGAGCAAGCCTTATAACAAATGTACTCCCTCCATTAAACGTAAAGGAATTTGCAATAATAAGCATCAACAACCGCCTTTAAATTTAGAAGATTTTAAATACCAGTAATAAATGGAGGCCAATACAATCAAAAACGATACATTTGTCAAAATATAGCCTTCGAACACGCTTTGAATCTGCGGATCAGCCCCGTATAAAAATGATGTAAACAGGACTAATAATACGCCTTGCAGTACTTCCATGGCGATATAAATCCAAACAATAGCTTTAGCGACAAAAACAAAGCCGATTACAAAAGCAAGAATCTTGAAGAAATCACCGATCAATTGAAGCTGAATCACATCAGACAAACTCAAAAATTCATCTGACAGTAATAAGGGAATAAAATACCCTCTCCCTAAGTAAAATATGGCCGCCCCCAAGCTGAATAAACCACCTACAACAATAAGGTATTTCCACACCATACTTTTAATTTTTTGAATATTCTCTTCAGGGGAAATACTAGGCACGAAATAATACGCTAGAAATAACCCAAAAAAACCAACATACACTGAAGATATTTTGATTGCTGCCTGCCAAATACCCGCTTCTTCATATCCTGAATAACCGATTATCATCTGACGAATATAGATCTCGACAAGAGGAAAGGTCACGGCCGAAACCAACGCCATTAAGCTAAAGCCATATAATCTATCGTATTTTTTAAAGAACTTTCGCCTGCTTTTCCTGATTTTCCATAAAAAAGATTTCTTATAAAAATAGAGCGAAGGTAAAAACATAGTAAGGTAACTTATAAAAACGGCAAATATCCCACCTACGAATCCATAAGCATAGACCAACCACCAAATTAAGGGGATCGCGAGTAAATTCCCTGACACCTGCGATACTGCATAAACCTTAGTATTTTTAAAACCATTGGCTACGCTTGCTACCAACTTGTTAAAGGCCATCAATATCTGAAAAAAGCTAACTGCAACAATAGTCCAATATAAGCTTGGATCGGAAAATAAAAATTGAGCTATTTCCTTTGAAAAAACACTAAATACAAATAGGAAAAATAAAGAAACAATCAACGAATAGCCGGCAGAGGCATTAATAAAACTGACCAGGAAAATAGGCTTAGCTCTATACTCAGAGACATATTTAACAATAGCATTTTGAATACCACCACCAGAGATAATTGTTAAAAACGCAACTAGACTTATTAAGTGTCCCAATCGCCCCAAGCCTTCCGGCCCTAAAAAATAAGCGACGATCTTTATCAGAAACAATCCCAAAGCAATCTTTGAAAATTGGGCCATCCCAATCAATAACGCAGAAGTTAAGACCTTCATTTGAAATATCCAACAACCCCGTCAATCACTTTCCCCACAATCTCTTCAGACATTCCGTAAAACATTGGAAGCCTAACCAAACGTTCGCTTTCACGTGTTGTATAAATATCTTGTCCAAAAAAACAGCTGTATTTTTTTCCTGCAGGAGAGGAATGCAAAGGAATGTAGTGAAAAACAGAAGAGATATCCTTTGCCTTTAAATGCTCAATAAAGTCCGTCCTCTCCTCAATACTTTTCAATTTCAGATAAAACATATGAGCATTATGGTCACAATATTTGGGCACAACAGGCAAATCGACCAAGCCCTGTTCTTCCAGGTTCTTAAATGCTTCGCTGTATTTCCCCCACGTATTTAAACGATTAGCATTAATCTCTTCAGCTTTCTCTAACTGCCCCCATAAAAATGCAGCCTGAAATTCGCTAGGCAAATAACTGCTTCCTATATCTACCCATGTATATTTATCCACCTGACCACGGATAAATTGACTGCGGTTTGTCCCTTTCTCACGAATGATTTCAGCCCTTTCAGAAAAGCGTTTATCATTAACAATCAACAATCCGCCTTCACCGCCGCTAGTATAGTTTTTTGTCTCATGAAAACTAAAAGCTCCCAAGTGACCAATTGAGCCTAAAGGCTTGCCTTTATATTGGCTCATCATGCCCTGCGCCGCATCTTCCACAACAACTAGATTATGACGATCGGCAATCTCCATAATGACATCCATCTCGCACCCCACACCAGCATAATGCACCGGAACGATAGCCTTGGTCTTTGAAGTAATTGCTGCTTCAATCAGATTTTCATCTATATTCATCGTATCAGGCCGGATATCAACAAAAACAATCTTAGCGCCCCGCAAGGCAAAAGCATTTGCAGTACTCACAAAGGTGTAGCTCGGCATTATGACTTCGTCGCCAGGTTGGATATCAATTAACAAAGCTGCCATTTCAAGAGCGGCTGTACAAGATGGCGTCAATAGAGTCTTGGAGGTACTTAAGGCGTCTTCAAACCATTCCTGACACATCCTGCCATAAAAACCATCTCCAGACATTTTTGTACTTTGAAGTGTCTTTAGAACATACTGTTGTTCGTTCCCTGTTACAGGTGGGATATTAAATTGAATCACTGTATTTTACTCATTAGATAGATATTGCTTTTCCAGCTCGAGCAATCCACGCTCACGATCTTTAATTTTTTTTGCGGGAGAACCAACAACAACAGACCATCGTTCTGTTGACTTTAAGACTAAGCTGTTTGCACCAACTGAAGTGCCCTCACCCAGATTAACACCAGGCATAATAATCGAGCCTGCACCGACAATTGAATGCCTGCCGATAACAACGCTCATTTTTATTTCTTGCTTATACTCTTTAGGCACAGTGGAGTTTGTCATCGTTCTGCCAGAGTAGTCGTCAGAATGAGTAAATACTTTCACACCGTATGCCAATGCGACAAAATCTTCGATTTCCAACCCAGGTTCTCCACCGGCTACTAAACATTGCGGCGTAATATGAACATTACGACCTATTCTTAAATTCCCGGAGATGACACAAAAGTCATCTATCCTTGAATTATCGCCTATTTCGATCAATTCAGGATTATAAATAGATGCTCGAGAACTAATCTTCACATTAGCACCTAAAGATTTAAACCGCATTTCACTCAATTCGTTTTCATTCAAATAAGACAATATTCGTTCCAACCTTAGATAAAAAACCAATACATTCGCTGGGAACAACCGCAGCAACATGCGCACAACAACCAAGAGCACCTGCTCTCGATTGCATTGAAATTATTTACAGACTTCTTGATTACCAGCACCTATCTCAGGGAGAGAAAACTGAACATAGTTGTAATTAAAATTTTGATCAAAATACATTGAAAAAATATCATTAAGGCCGATTTTTCTAGTATTAAAACAGAGTCGTGTAGGCTCGCTATAAACATAGTTTTTTGCATTGAATGTTTCCAGAAACCGAGTTTCCATTGTTTTTTTAAATTGGGTTTCGAAACTATTTATTGATTTATTTGCCTCAGGATATACCTGTCTTAATAAGGCATTCCATTCATAATAGTGAACATGACGATCGTGACAAAAAATCCGGGTATCAGACTTATTTAAAATAAGAAAAGTATTGTTCGCGGAAAAAACTTTATTTGATTTAAATTCTTCCATTATAGATTCCTGATATATACCGTCCCGCAAACATGAATATATCGACAAAAGAATATTATACGAAAAGAGACCAACAATCCCTAAAATTGCCAATGAAACGATTGTTTCCCGCCCCCAGTAGATCACTTTTGCCATAAAAAGAATAACAATAGCAAAGCCGAGAGGAACTAATAAAAAGTGCCGATCATTCCAGCCACTTACAACGGGAATTTTCCCAACAAAAGCATAGGGAAAAAGTGCCAATGCAATTAAGCCGGCACCCAACAGAATCAAACCCGAATTCCTAAAAAAAGCACTGACCTTAATTTGACGTGATAAATAGATTTCTCGTGCAGAAAGAATTAGATTGATTGCCAACAGTAACGATAGCGCGTAAATATAAAATTCAAATCCATCCAAATGAATAATGCCAAGATACAAAGCTTCCATTGACTGAATCAGAGCATTAATACCTGAACCTATCTGCATATGGCCCAAATCATTATAGCCTTCATAAAACCCCGAAGGGACCATCATAGTAAACTTGAAAAGAATGAACAGTATTGGCAGGCTTAAAAAGTCGAAGTACCTGAAAATAAAATCTCTGATAGTAAAAAGGATGTTTTCGTTTGAACGTATCCTAAGGTTTTGGAAAAAAAGATAAATCAATACCAATAAATAAAAACTGATATAAGAGTTCGTGAAAAAACTTAAGAAGAAAATTAAATTGACTAATATCCTTCTAATCAAGGACTTTTCATAACTTGAGTTAACAACAAGATAGAAACCCAGAAAAAAAAGAAAAGTCGATAAATAATACGGAACGACAATTATTGATATTTTTGAGTTTAAGAACGGAAAAAATAAGAATAAAGTAGAGATATATAGCGATTCATTTTTGTTAAATATAGAAGACAAATAACAAATCTTATATATAAAGAAACTCGTCGTTATTAACAATAAAACCATCAACAACCGGTATGAAAAAACTCCATTACCAATATTTCCCAGCACTGAATGGATGGATGCATAATAATATCCGGCCACTCCACCTAACTGTTTAAATAGAAACAGAATTGAATTGTAGTCGTGATCATGAACAACCCATCCATCCCAATATACAAAGCTATAATTGAGCAAAAAAGCAACAAATATAAAAGAAACCAGAAATATTAATATAGATTTGATTAGCCTATCAAAAGAATAAACACGGGCAACATTTCCCATTCTATGAAACTTCATTTTTGTCGCTCATTTTTATCGCAATAACTAGTCTAGAACCTCCGAAAGGAAAATTGAATCCAAGCTTTATAAATAAAAGTTCGATTTTCATAACAGTAGAAAATATCTTATTTAATATCTTAGGAATTCGTAAAAAATCTTTGGATTTTATAGACTGGTCTTTATTTCTCTTAATCCTGGAGATGTACATAAAAGGTAACAGTAAAGTCACAAAAGATGTAGATCTCACAATTTTGAAGCCACTTTCCCGCAATTTAGCTTCTAATTCTCCTGGTTCATACCTTCTTTTATGGCAAGCAATATCATCAGCAAAACTCCATAAGCGCTTATGCTGTGGCACTGTACTAATAAAAATGCCATTGTCTTGTAAGGCATTGTATATTTCTTTAATAACTCTACTATCTTCCTCAATATGCTCTAATACATCGTAAGCACCAATGACATTAAACTCTTTTACATACGGAATTTCTCTAGCATCCATCTGCATAAAAACTGCATCCTGAGTTCTAGCTCTGGCGAAAAGAAGTCCGTTTAAAAATATTTCCGAACCATAAAGTTCACTGTTTTTAAAGTTATCAATTACTGCTTGAAGAACAAATCCGGAACCACAGCCTACCTCTAAATATTTGCCAAGAGAGCCTGAGTTTTTTTTGCCTTCGCCAACATAATGATTTAAGAACCAGACAATGATTTCATTTCTTGCCTTGAACCAGAAATTGTTACTCTCTTCTATTATTAACTTTTCAAATAAACTTGAATCAAATCCGTCATTTTCTTGAGCTAATTGCGGGGAATGAACATAAACACCATCCAGCACATTGGTTTCTTTTTCACAACTAGGGCAAATAAAATCTTTGGCGGTATAGGACGTTTGGCAAGAATGACAATATTTCATAAATTTCTTTTATTTTTCATCAACACGATAAAAACTTTTTACAATCGTGTAAGGCCTATTTTTTACTTCAATAAAAATCTTACTCAAATAAATACCAATCACGCCTATCGATAGAGTAATTATGCCGCCAAAAAACCATATTGATAAAATTATCGATGTCCATCCTTGAATTGGTTTTTCATACATAAACCAATTAAACAAAATAAACAAAAAATATAAAAAAGAGATCAGTGAAATCGAAAACCCGAACAAAAAGATCATCTTCAATGGGTAAGCGCTAAATGACGTTAATCCGTTAAAAAAAATACTGAATTTACGGGATAAACTATAGGTTGTAGGTGAAGCCTGTAATTTCTTAACCGTATAGGGAAGCTGTTTAAAACCGGCAAGTTCAAATACCCCAAACAAAAAAAGCTCCTGCTCCTTGAATTGTAACAATGACTTTTTGTATGAACTTGTCATTAACCTTGCAGTGACAGAATTTTCTGGAATTTTGACCTTAGATAAAAAGTTAAACAGTTTATAGAAAAATTTACCGCTAACTTTCTCAAAGAGCCCGCCCTTTCTTTCTCCTTGGACACCATAAATGACATCAGAAGCCGTTTCACGCATCCTTTCATAAAAGACACTTAGCCACTCGGGTTGCTCTTCAAGATCAGTATCAAGAAGAAAAACAAGGTCACCCTCAGCAAACTCCAAACCTGTCATAATTGCCTTATAGTGGCCAAAGTTCTTGCTTAAGTCGACCACTTTAATATGACAATCTTTTTTCGCCGCTTCTTTAGCAATATTCAAACTATTATCTGGTGACCCATCGTTTACCAGAATAATCTCGTAATCATCACCAAATAAACTGCGTGATTCACGAGATACTCTAGAACAAAACTCTTCAATATATTTTTCTGAATAATACAATGTACCAACAACAGATAACTTCACTTACCCACCTACTTTTTAAAGCAACCCCGTTACAACAAGCGCTACTTTAAAATACATACAACCAACTGATTTAGTTAATCTTTTATCAATTCCAACAAGTATTGCCCGTAACTATTTTTAGATAGTGCCTGGCCAACCTGCATAACCTGTTCATTACTTAGCCATTTATTACGCCAAGCAATCTCCTCTAAACAAGCAATTTTATACCCTTGTCTTTTTTCAATAGTTTCGACAAACATTGCCGCTTCCAACAAACTCTCATGCGTACCAGTATCAAGCCATGCAAAACCACGTCCAAGCAGTTCAACATTCAAACTTCCTCGCTCCAGGTACATTTGATTGATTGTCGTAATTTCAAGCTCTCCACGATGAGATGGCTTAACCTGTTTAGCCATTTCAACAACATCGTTATCATAAAAATATAAACCTGTTACCGCATAATTCGATTTTGGCTCTTCCGGTTTTTCTTCAATACTGACAGCCTTCTGATTCTCATCAAATGCCACCACACCGAAGCGCTCAGGATCTTTAACCTGGTAACCAAATACGGAAGCTCCTGTTTCACGACTAGCAGCTCGTTTCAAAATAGGAGTAAAGCCCTGCCCCCAGAAAATATTGTCCCCCAAAACCAAACACACACTATCATCACCAATAAATTCTTCGCCGATAATAAATGCTTGTGCGAGACCATCTGGACTAGGCTGAATGGCATAGCTCAGGTTAACTCCAAACTCAGAACCATCGCCCAACACTCTTTGAAAGCCGGCTTGGTCTTCTGGTGTAGTAATGATTAAGACATCTTTAATCCCAGCCAACATAAGAACTGACAGCGGATAATAAATCATCGGTTTGTCATACACAGGCAATAACTGTTTAGACACCCCTTTTGTTATTGGATAAAGTCGTGTTCCCGAACCGCCAGCTAATATAATTCCCTTCATATTTTACTTCCTAATCTTTCTCTTTTATAACTGCCGTCCTGCACATGCTGACACCAATCTTGATTATCCAGATACCACTGAACTGTCTTTTTAATACCACTTTCAAAGGTCTCCCTAGGTGACCAATTCAAATCCCGTTGAATCTTAGCCGCATCTATAGCGTAACGCATATCATGTCCTGGACGATCCGCTACAAATGTAATCTGCTCAGCATATGAAGTTCCTTTAGGCTTTACTTCATCAAGAATTGAACAAATTGTTTTCACAACTTCGATATTTTGTTTTTCGTTGTGTCCACCGATGTTATAAGTTTCCCCAATACTTCCCTGAGTTGCGACCAATACCAGGGCTCTAGCATGATCTTCTACATAAAGCCAATCACGAATCTGATTGCCTTTCCCATAAACCGGTAATGGCTTTCCTTCAAGTGCATTTAAAATCACCAAGGGGATAAGTTTCTCGGGAAAATGGTAAGGCCCATAATTGTTTGAGCAATTAGTAACTAAGGTAGGCAGACCATATGTTTTCTGCCACGCTCTAACCAAGTGATCGGAACCTGCCTTACTCGCACTATAGGGTGAGCTTGGTGCATAGGGGGTCGTCTCAGTAAACAAAGGAAGTTTGCCGGACACCTCATCCGGATGAGGCAAATCGCCATAAACTTCATCCGTTGAAATATGATGGAACCTAAAACTTGTTTGTTTCTCGCCCTCAAGGCTGTTCCAATAGGATCTAACCTGCTCCAATAGGGTATAAGTACCAACAATATTGGTTTGAATAAATTCATTAGGGCCATCAATTGAACGGTCGACATGGGACTCGGCTGCCAGATGCATTACTATATCGGGTTTATGAATACTAAACACTCGCTTCAACTCTTCGGCATCGCAAATATCTACCTGCTCAAACGCATACCTTGGACTGTCACTGACAGTTGCAAGGGATTCAAGATTACCGGCATAAGTCAATTTATCAAGATTCACAACTGAACAATCGGTATCATTGATCAAATGACGAATGACCGCAGAACCTATAAAACCGGCACCACCAGTCACTAATATTTTTCTTTTTTCATTTAAATTAACTTTCATACAACAACAAACCAATCATTCAACAAATTTTCTTTATTATATTTATGGGTGAAATATTCGCCTTGCTCATATTTCCTCAAACTGTGGCCGGACTCATTTACAATCGCATGCGCAGCAGCTGTATCCCATTCCATAGTTGGGCCTAATCTAGGATAAATATCCGCCTCCCCTTCAGCAACGAGACAAATCTTCATTGAACTGCCGATAGAGATCAATTCTTTGTGCATATCCGTTTCAATCGAATCAATAAACGCTTTGGTTTCTTCAGACATATGCGAACGGCTTGCAACAATCTTATAAGTCTGTCTATCTTCAGTCGTTTTCAATGGTAGTTTCAACCCGTCTTTGAAAGCACCTGCTCCTTTTTTAGCCCAGTAACAGACATCCAAAGCTGGTGCATACACTACTCCCAAGATGGGAGTATCTTTGTAAACCAGTGCTATATTGACGGTAAATTCATCGTTCTTCTTGACGAACTCCTTGGTTCCGTCCAACGGATCAACCAACCAGAAATATTCCCAGTTTTTACGTTCCTCATAACGAATGTTTTTACCTTCTTCTGAAAGCAACGGAATTTCGGTACTGTTCTTACGATCCAACTCCCGCAAACCTTCCTCAATAATGTTATGTGCCGTTTTATCCGCTAAGGTCAATGGCGACTCATCGGCCTTGTACTCGACCTCAAAGTCTTTTCTATAAATGTCCATAACAGCTTCACCGGCTTTTTTAGCCAGCTGCACAACATCTTGGATATCAATTTTTTCGATCATGTCTCAGTCTTGATTTTTGATTAAATTTTTCATTCTTGATATAGGAACTGTAAATCAGCCCCATAAAAAACTATATGTAATTGTTTCGCTTCAGGTACTCCACTACCTGACCGGCGGCTTCCTCAACCGTAATCCCGTCGTTGACAATGTGTATTTCAGGATTGACTGGAGCCTCATATGGTGAATCGATACCCGTAAAATCTTTTATTTCACCTGCTCGAGCCTTTTTATAGAGCCCCTTTGGATCTCTCTGCTCGCAGACATTCAAAGGCGTATCGATAAACACCTCGATAAATTCACCCGACTCTCCCATCTGACGAACCATTTCCCGATCTTTCAGAAACGGAGAAATAAACGCCGTTAATACGATCAATCCCGAATCCGTAAACAACTTGGCAACCTCACCTACACGACGGATGTTTTCAATACGGTCTTCCTCCGAGAAAGACAACCCTTTATTCAATCCATGACGAACGTTATCGCCATCCAATAGAAACGTATGTTTTCCCATCTTAAAGAGCAAACTCTCTACGGCATTGGCGACAGTCGATTTACCGCTGCCACTTAAACCTGTAAACCAAAGTATGCAGGGCGCTTGCTGTTTGAGTTTGGCTCGATCTTCTTTTTTGACATGGTGTTCATGCCAAACGATATTCTCATTCTTGCTCATCAAACGACTATCCTAAAAAGGGAAAAAAACGGGAACCAACGACAGTACAGTCAGTCCATAGACCAGACTGACGGGCATTCCCATTTTGACATAATCTAAAAATCGGTAACCGCCAGGAGAGTACACCATCAGGTTGGTTTGGTAACCATAAGGGGTTAAGAAGCTGGCACTCGCCCCGTAGGCAACCGCCATAACAAATGGCCAAGGGCTGACCCCCAGCGCCTCGGCGGTCACCAAGGCGATAGGAAACCCCAAAGCCGCCGCCGCATTATTGGTCACTAGTTCGGTCAACAGCACAGTCAGCAAATAGACTCCGATAAAACTGCCAAAAACGCCCCAGTAACCGAATGTGGACAATACGGAATCGGCAATCATATCCGCCGCTCCGGAATCGGTCATCACTTTGGCAATGCCGAGTGCCGCGCCCACAATCATGGCGATTTCAAAAGGCACTTTGCGGCGCAACTCCCGAATGGAGGTCAAACCGAACAGCAGATACGCCACCAGCAGCAACATAAGCCCTTTAATTAAAGGAATTACCCCAAAAGCGGCCAGACCGATGACGGAAACAAAACCTAACACCGCCCACGTGCTCTGTTTAACGTTTAAATGCTGCTGGGTTTCAAGCGGCGTGTAGAAATAAAAATTCTTATCCAAGTTTTCACGCTTCTCAAAATCCGGTCCAGTCACCAAAACCAACGCATCACCGGCTTGCAAGATAACTTGGGCCAACCGCCCTTCCAACTCTTGACCGCCACGACGAATGGCCACCACTGCTGCATCGAATTTATTGCGAAAATTGGCTTTTTTAATCGTCGAACCGATCATTGGAGACTGATGGGAAACCACCACTTCGACTAACTGGTTATGTTTGGTTCCCTGGGCTTCATCCAAAAAACTCAAGCCCGAAAACAGTAAAAGCTTAGGCGCTGCTTTAATATCTCCCGCAAATAACAGATGGTCTCCAGCCTGAAGCACATATTGCGGAGAAACCGGCCCAATCTTATTTTTTCCAGACACCACTTGCGCCAAATACAAGTCTTCTAATTGACGCAAACCGGCCTGTTCGATTGACAACCCGACTAACTCCGAATCGGCCGCCAGCTTCGTTTCAATCAAATACTCAGAACGCTGCTCTGTTTCAGTTTGGATACTCGGCAACAACTTTGGCGCTAAAACAATTAGGGTAAGCGTTCCGAACAACAGAATGAAAAACCCCACATACAAAAAATCAAAAATGCCCAATTCGGGCAGGCCTGCCTGAACCGCAAAGCTATTGATGATTAAGTGTGTCGAAGTTCCCACCAGCGTCAAAGTCCCACCAAAGATGGCGATATAAGACAAAGGGATCAGCAGTTTAGAAGAAGGGAAACGCTTTGTTTTGCCAATCAGCGACATCAGCGATGCCACCACTGCGGTGTTGTTTAGAAAAGCCGACCCAAAACCTACGATCGACCCCATTCTCGTCATGGTTCCCCTCTCACTTGAGGCGACTAACCAACGCGCAAGCGCTTGAAACAAATTCGTTTTCTCCAAGACACTGCTTACCAACAGCAAAAAAACCAAGGTAATCAGTGCCGGATTAACAAAATTGCCCAACATTACCTGCAAAGGGATGAGGTCAAAGGTGTAATAGATCAGCAGCAGCGCGGCGAAAAGTTTAAATGGTTGGACTCTTCCCCATACCAACAAAGCCAGCAGAGCAATAATCGAAGCCAATACGCCATATACAAGCATGGGTTATCCCAAAAGATCAGAAATCGACTTACATCCCCATTCAGGATAGTGCTTACGGATCAACGCATTCAGGTCCTTCTCGAAATCAGAATACTCGCGCTGCCCTTGTACAGAATCAACTTGCTGACCTTTGCCGATAATCATGCCGGCCGCCAAGGTCGCATGGGTGTATTTATCGATCACGATAAAACTACCCGATCCTTTAACCGTTTCGTAATCGTCAAATGCAATCACTTGAGAAAGCTGCAACTGACACTGCGCAATCTGGTTGAGTTCCAATTTTTCCGGATAGTGCTTCTCCAATGTATTCACATCAATCTGGTGGTCGATACTGACAAAACGCCCGGAAACCAAAGAGGTAGCGCGCTTAATCAGAAAATCGGAACCAGGCACCATCGCTTGTTCATTCATCCACACCAAATGCACTTTCAAGCTGTCCGACATTTCTGGAAGATCATTCGATTTAACCAACATATCGCCTCGGCTGATATCAATCTCATCTTCCAGCGTCAAAGTGACCGCCATCGGTGCAAAACCTTCTCCAACCGCCATATTCTCTTCCGAAATCGCCGGCTGAAGAATTTGCTTCACTGTTGACGTTTTCATCGACGGCAACACCGTCACGGCATCACCGACAGAAACCGTTCCCGCCGCAATCGTACCGCAATAGCCCCTGAAATTCAGGTGCGGACGATTGACATACTGAACCGGGAAGCGGAAATTGTCCAAATTCGTGTTATCGCCAATTTCAATATCGTCCAGCAGGCTCATCAAAGGCTGGCCTTGATACCAGTCCATTGATTCACTTGGATTCACAACGTTGTCACCTTTCAAAGCTGAAATTGGAACGAAGATTGGATTCTCGATCTCCAGCCCTTTGGCAAATTCGGTGTACTCTGCCTTAATTTCATTAAAGCGGTCTTCACTGTACTCGACCAAGTCCATCTTATTAATGGCGACGACAATATGCTTAAGACCCAATAGTTTGGTAATAAACGAGTGACGGCGTGTTTGCGTTTGAACACCGTGTCGAGCGTCAATCAAAATGATTGCCAAATCCGCTGTCGAAGCCCCGGTTGCCATATTGCGCGTATACTGTTCGTGGCCCGGAGTGTCTGCAATGATGAATTTGCGTTTGTCGGTCGAGAAAAAGCGGTAGGCTACATCAATGGTAATCCCCTGCTCCCGCTCAGACTGCAAGCCGTCTACCAACAGCGCCAAGTCAATTTCATCACCGGTCGTACCGTGCTTTTTTGAGTCCTTATTGATGGCTGCCAGCTGATCTTCAAAAATCATTTTACTGTCATGCAGCAATCGACCGATCAGCGTGCTTTTACCATCATCCACGCTACCGCAGGTAATGAAACGCAACAGCTCTTTATTCTCATGCTGATGCAAATACTCTTCAATATTCGTTGCAATTAAGTCCGACTGATGTGCCATTAGAAATACCCTTCAATTTTTTTCTTCTCCATAGAGCCCGCTTCGTCATGGTCAATTAATCGACCTTGACGCTCCGACACTTTGGTGAGAAGCATTTCTTGAATAATTTCAGGTAACGTCGACGCACTCGATTCAACCGCACCGGTCAAAGGATAACAACCCAAAGTACGGAAGCGCACCCTCTCCATCTTGGCCGTGTCACGCAACTCTTGAGGCATGCGCTCATCGTCCACCATAATCTTGGTGCCGCCATACTCCACAACCGGGCGTTCTTTTGCAAAATACAGGCTTGGAATCTCAATATTTTCGAGGTAGATGTACTGCCAAATATCCAGCTCGGTCCAGTTCGAAAGCGGGAACACGCGAATGGATTCGCCTTTTTTGTGTTTTCCGTTGTACACATCCCACAATTCCGGACGCTGATTTTTAGGATCCCAGCGATGGTTCTTGTCGCGGAAAGAGTATATGCGCTCTTTAGCACGTGATTTTTCTTCATCACGACGCGCACCACCAAAAACCGCATCAAACTGATACTTATCCAAAGCCTGACGCAACCCTTCCGTTTTCATAATATCTGTATGCATAGCGGAACCGTGCTCAAAGGGAGAGATATTCATTTCAGGCCCTTTAGGATTAATATGCACCAACAAATCCATCCCTACCTCTTGAGCACGGCGATCACGAAATTGGATCATTTCCTGAAACTTCCAGGTCGTATCTACATGCACCAAAGGAAACGGCGGCGGCGCAGGATAAAACGCTTTTTGCGCCAAGTGCAACATCACCGATGAATCCTTACCGATGCTGTAGAGCATGGCAGGGTTTTCAAATTCGGCGATGACTTCACGAATAATGTGAACCGATTCCGCCTCAAGCTTCTTTAGGTGGGTCAATCTTTTTTGGTTTAATTCCATCTTAAATCTCTTATTCAACAGTTACCGATTTAGCCAAGTTTCTAGGTTGGTCTACATCCGTTCCCTTTATTAAGGCCACGTGATAACTGAGTAGCTGCAAAGGAATATTAAAGGTAATCGGTGCGGTAATTCGACCAACATTGGTTGTGGCTTTAATGACTTTAAATCCAGCTTCGGAACTGACGCCTGACTGCTCATCTTCAAACACAATCATCTGTCCTCCTCGCGCTTTCACTTCCTGAAGATTAGATTTGAGCTTTTCCAGCAAATCATCATGCGGCGCAATAGTGACAACCGGAATATGTTCATCAATCAATGCCAACGGGCCGTGTTTCAGCTCGCCTGCAGGATAGGCTTCGGCATGAATATAACTGATTTCTTTAAGTTTCAAAGCCCCCTCCAAAGCAATCGGGTACATAGTCCCACGTCCTAAGAAGAGTGCACTTTCCCGATCTGCAAAACATTGCGCTATTTCAATAATTTTATCTTCGTGCTCCAATGCCTTTTTAATCAGGCCTGGTAATTTTTGCAGGCCATGCACGATTTTACGTTCTTGCTCTTCTGACATCAGCTGCAAGGACTTACCAACTGCCGTTAATAACAGCGATAAAGCAACCAGTTGAGTCGTAAACGCTTTAGTCGATGCCACGCCAATCTCTGGACCGGCATGCGTTAAGAAGGTGAGATCAGACTCACGAGTGAGACTCGATTCTGGGACATTACAGATGGTTAGGGTTGGAAGATTTTTTTCTCGTTTAAGGACCTTAACCTGTTGCAAGGCGGCTAACGTATCGGCAGTCTCACCCGACTGACTAATAGTGACAAACAGAGTATTATCCTGCACTACCGGATTACGGTAGCGGTATTCGCTGGCGACTTCGACCTGACAAGGCAGACCAATAATATCCTCAAACCAATACTTAGCCACTAAACCTGCGTGATAGCTAGTTCCACAGGCGATAATCTGCACCTGGTTAATCGTTTTGAAAATTGCTTCTGCCTGATGACCAAAGGCGGAGATGAGTACATGATCCTGGGTAATGCGACCTTCCAAGGTATCAATGACCGCTTGTGGCTGCTCAAAGATCTCTTTGTGCATGTAGTGACGGTGCTCACCCAGCTCAACAGAATGTGCGGAAAGATTCGATATCTTAACAGGGCGCTCAACAATTTGGCCGTTCGCATCGTAAATCTCAACATTTTCTCTGGTGATGTGAGCAATATCACCTTCTTCAAGAAAAATAAACTGCTGGGTAACCGGAAGCAGTGCAGAGACATCGGACGCGATAAAGTGCTCACCAATCCCGATCCCGATAACCAACGGACTGCCTTTGCGGGCCGCAATCAGCGTATTTGGGTCGTCTTTGGCGATCACACCTAATGCATAAGCACCTTCAAATTCTGAAACGGCTTTTTGAACCGCAGACAACAAATTTTCAGAAGTCTGAAAGTAATGATGAACAGCATGAGCAACAACTTCGGTATCAGTTTCCGAGGTAAAACGATAGCCTTGCTCAACTTGCTGCGTTTTGAGTGCTTGATAGTTTTCGATAATGCCGTTATGCACCACGGCAACGGCATTGTTACAGACATGAGGATGAGCATTATTTTCTGCCGGAACACCATGAGTCGCCCAACGGGTGTGAGCAATGCCAACCTGCCCACTGACTTCACCACCTTGAGCACGCTCTAATTCGATTTTCTCGCGCAGATTTTTAATCTTACCAAGTGCTCGTACTCGTTCGATTTCATTGTTAGCATTAACAACCGCCACCCCGGAAGAATCATACCCTCGGTACTCAAGACGCTTAAGCCCCTCTAACAAAATCGGAATAATATTTCGTTCAGCGATGCCACCAACAATTCCGCACATAAATCAACACTTACCCAACAATAAAAGTGAAAAAACGGGAAAAATTATAACAGAAACCACTAACTTAAGGGTTTAAAAAACCTTATGCGTACAAATGGAATTATGAACTTTTTATTACACAACACTTAAAGATTTGCGCACGAAGATTAGCACACGTCATTCCAAGTGCGATAAGGAGCCTATAGCCAATGACAGCTAAAACATACTGCTGAGAATTCCCGCGTTATAGATGATGAAGAAAACATAGTTGGCTACTGCGCATCAAAGAGAAGCCAAAATATCAGAACGATCGCCCACAATGAACTTGTGGGCTGTAGGAATAACAAAAGAGCACACTCATTCACAAGACAACTGCTTGGTAAGCACACAGGAATCAACCTTGAAAAACGCTTTTCAGTTTAAAGGCGTCAGTTTCCAGATATCCCGGTTGTATTCAGCCATCGTACGATCAGTAGAAAAAATACCGCTGCGCGCGCTGTTGATAATACTTTTCTTCACCCAGGCTTCACGGTTTTGGTAGGCCTGTGCGGCATCCTGCTGAACATTGATATAACTCTGGAAATCGGCCAATGTCATCCACGGATCACTTGGACTTTTCATCGAGCGGATAATGTCGTCGAAAATCCCCGGTTCAAATTGACTGAAATGACCTGATTCCAACAATCCCATCACTGCTTGCAGATCGTAGCTTTGATCGATATAGCTCTGAGGATGGTAATCTCTGCGCAGCGCCTCCACATCCTGAGTATGCAGACCAAATAGAAAGAAATTCTCATCCCCTACCGCTTCATGAATCTCTACATTCGCCCCATCCAAAGTGCCGATGGTCAAAGCGCCATTCATCATGAACTTCATATTACCGGTTCCAGACGCCTCTTTACCTGCTGTAGAAATCTGCTCGGACAGATCCGTTCCCGGGCAAATGACCTCCATGGCCGAGACCCGATAATTAGGGAAAAAGACCACTTTCAGCTTATCCCCCACATCTGGATCCGAATTGACCACCTGCGCCACGTTATTGATCAATTTGATGATTTTTTTGGCCATCGCATACCCGGGAGCCGCCTTGCCGCCGAAAATCACACTGCGGTTGGTCCAGTTTTCGGCATCGCCACGCTTGATACGTGAATACAGATGAATCACATGCAGCACGTTCAACAACTGGCGCTTGTATTCATGGATTCGCTTAACCTGGACATCAAACATCGAATTGACGTTCAGCTCGACGCCGGTTTCTTTTTTAACCAGATCTGCTAAATGCTGTTTGTTGGACTGCTTGACGTCATGCCAGGCCTGCTGAAAACGTGCATCCTCGGCCAAAGGTTCGATCCGCTTTAACTGGTTCAAATCGGTAATCCACTCCTCACCGATATGCGCCTTCAATAAGGCGCGCAATTTCGGATTGCACCCCGCCAACCAGCGGCGCTGGGTCACGCCGTTGGTTTTGTTATTGAACTTTTCCGGCCATAGCTCATAGAAATCGTTGAACAAGCCATTCTTCAACAAATTGGAATGCAGCTCAGCCACCCCGTTGACCGAGTGAGAACCGACAATCGCCAGATAAGCCATACAGACATTATTATGCTCATCAATCAACGACATACGTCGCTGACGCGCCACATCACCCGGCCAATGCATCGCCACCTGACTCAAAAAGCGTCGGTTGATCTCAAAAATAATTTCCAGTGGGCGTGGCAACAAACGTCCGAACAATGAAACCGGCCATTTTTCCAGGGCCTCCGGCAACAACGTATGATTGGTATAAGCCATCGTTTGAGTGGTAATCTCCCAAGCGGCTTCCCAGCCCATTTTTTCCTTATCCACCAACAGCCGCATCAGCTCAGCCACCGCCAAACTTGGATGAGTGTCATTCAATTGAAACGCGTTATTTTCGGCAAAATCGGTGAAATCGCCATAACGCGCCTTCCACTGCCCCATCACATCCTGCAAACTTGCCGAGACCAAGAAGTACTGCTGTTTAAGACGCAACTCCTTACCATTTTCACTGGCATCGTTCGGATACAACACCATGGTGATGTTTTCCGCTTCGGCCTTTTTGGCCACCGCTTCATGGTATGACCCCGCATTAAACTCGGACAGGTCAAACCCTTCCTGAGCCATCGCCGACCATAACCGCAAGGTATTGACGGTTTCGTTTTTGAATCCCGGAATCGGCACATCAAACGGCACGGCCAACACCACTTCGGCATGCTCCCAGTGCACCGTCATCTCACCGGTGACCGGATCGACATACTGCCTGGATTCGCCACCGAACTTCACCACCTGGGTGTATTCGGCTCGCTGAATCTCCCATGGATAAGGCCCTAATCCCAGCCAGTGATCGGGCTCTTCCACCTGAAACCCGTTCTGAATGATTTGGCGGAACATGCCGTATTCGTAGCGTAAACCGTAGCCCATCACCGGCAATTTCAACGTAGCGCAGCTGTCCATAAAGCAGGCCGCCAAACGCCCCAGGCCACCATTTCCTAAACCGGCATCACGCTCCGCTTCTTCGATCTCTTCGAGACTGAGTCCCAAATCGTACAGTGCCTGCTCCGTTTCGTTTTCTACCCCCAAATTCAGTAAATTGTTCGTCAGCGAACGTCCGATCAGAAACTCCATCGACAGGTAGTAAGCGCGCTTGCCCTTTTCCGCATTGTAGCGCTCCCAGGTTTTTTTCCAGTGCGTCATTAGACGGTCACGGGTCGCATAGGAAAGCGCCTTGAACAGATAATAGTCTTCGGAGGTAATACTGCGCCCCAACGTATGGCAAAGGTACTTCAGGAAATCCGTTTCAATATCCTCTCTGCTCATTCCTACATGCTGCAGCATTTCGGTCATGACTTCGAGTCGTTTAGCTTCGAGTTGACTGGGCATTTCAACACTCCTCCGAATAAAGTTTTACATAACGCTTTGCGCTGGCTTTCCAGCCGAATTCCTGCTGCATCCCGGTCTTCTGAATCTTCTGCCAGGTTCGCGGCTTTGCAAACAGATGTAACGCGTGTAACAAGGTCGATTTCAAGGCATGGCGACTGGGATCGTAGAAGACGAATCCGGTCGCCAGGCTCTGTTTAAGGTTTTCATCCGTGGCATTGACAACGGTGTCAGCCAGCCCACCCGTATGGTGAACAATCGGAGGCGTGCCATACGCCAAACTGTACATTTGATTCAAGCCGCAAGGTTCAAATCGCGAAGGCATCAAAAATAGATCTGCTCCCGCTTCCACTTGGTGGGCCAAGCTTTCCGAATAGCCCACATAAGTCCAAACTCGATATGGATAGTTTTGAGAAAACTGCTTTAAAGCGTCCTCGTAAAGCCGGTTTCCGGATCCTACAAACACAAAATTAGCGTCCGTCTGATCGAGCAGCTCAGGCAACACTTGCAATACCAAATCGATGCCTTTTTGCTCGACCAAGCGCCCAACCAGTCCGATCAGCGGCGCTTTCATCCAACTCGAAATGTGCTGTTCGATTTCGCTTTCCGGCAACCCTTTGACCAAGGAAAGTTCCTCGAGCAAATGGCGTTTATTTTTAAGCTTGCCGCTGACGCGTCCCTTTTTGACCGAGTAGTTTTGGACGATTAATTCATCGTGTTGCGGACTCCAAACATGTTCGTCAATGCCATTAAGAATCCCCACGAGCCGTCCTTGCTCTTTACGCATCTGCAACACACCTTCAAATCCGTAGGCAAACTCCGGAAAACAGATCTCTTTGGCATAGGTCGGGCTCACCGTGGTCACCCAGTCCGACTTGATCAAACCGGCTTTCAACATGGAGAAATGCCCCCAAAACTCGACACCGTCCATATGCCACAGCGATGCAGGCAACTCCAACAGATCAAACAGCGACTTCGGAAACTGTCCTGGATACGCCATGTTGTGCACGGTAAATACGGTTTTAGGCCGTTGTGGTTCAACACTCAACAGCGCACTCACCAGCCCGGTCTGCCAATCGTTGACATGCACCACATCGGGCTGCCACTTGAGCCCGCATCGATCCATCGCCAATTCCGCCACCACTTTGGAAAACACGCCGAAGCGTTCGCCGTTGTCCCACCAGTCATGACCGTCTTCGGCCAGATAAGGGTTGCCCGGTCGATCAAACAGCTCGGGAATATCAATCAGCCACACCGGCACCTGAATATCGTCAAACGCCCCGGCTTTGAGTTGCAGTACCCGTGCATTGAAGCTTCGCCCACAGCCGCTGACACTGAATGCCGCCACCTTTTTAAGGCTTTTCTCGGGCAACTTTTTCATCACGGCCTGATAAGCAGGCAATACCAGGCGCACTTTATGTTTAAGCGCCGCCAACGCGTTGGGCAAACTGCCGCTGACATCGCCCAGCCCTCCGGTCTTAATCAGTGGATGAGCTTCAGAAGTGGCAAACAAAATCTTCATTATGGTTCCGCAATCCCGGTTTTTATTATTTCGTTATCTTGGTTTAAAAACATTTTTCCGACCACAAAAAGCATCAGGCCTGGTCAAAGCTCATGCCGTGCAAAGGCGTTATCGATTCCTCATTCCGGCTTACAAGCCCATAAAAATACAAACCTGCCCAGAATGACAAGGCTTTTAATCACTCACCCGCTTCAACACCAACACACCCAGTGGAGGCAGTGTCAGCTCAGCCGAACAGGGCTGATTCATCCACACGATAGGATCGCTGTGCACCCCGCCTTCATTGCCCATATTGCCGCCACCGAAGATTTCCGCATCCGAATTAAGCAGCTCTTGATAGCGGCCGCTTTGCGGCAAACCAACGCGGTAATGGGTACGCGGCACCGGGGTAAAATTAAACAGGCAAATCAGAGTTTCCTCTTCACTACAACGCATAAAACTCAGTACCGATTGCTGATAATCATGACAGTCGATCCACTCAAAACCGTGGCTTTCAAAATCCCGAGTATACAGAGAAGGGTGCTGACGATACAGATGATTCAAAGCTTGCGCCATCAACTGAATGCCGCGATTCAAAGGCACATCGCACAAATGCCAATCCAGCGCCCGAGATTCGTTCCATTCGCTCCACTGCGCGAATTCGCCGCCCATAAACAACAGTTTCTTGCCCGGATTCAGCATCTGATAAGCCAGCAGCAATCTTAGGTTTGCGGCTTTTTGCCAGTCGTCTCCCGGCATTTTGCCGATCAACGACCCTTTCATATGCACCACTTCGTCATGCGATAAAGGCAGGATGAAGTTTTCGCTATAGGCGTACATCTGACTGAAGGTCAGTTCGTTATGGTGATAAGCTCGATACACCGGCTCTTTTTCAAAATAGCTCAAGGTATCGTTCATCCAGCCCATATTCCACTTCATGGAAAAACCCAGCCCCCCCATCCAGGTCGGACGCGACACCATCGGCCAGGACGTCGACTCTTCGGCCATGACCACGGCGCCCGGACACTGGGCATGCACCTCTTCATTCAGCACTCGCAAAAAATCGATCGCCTCCAGGTTTTCGCGTCCGCCATACTCATTCGGCACCCACTGACCGGCTTCCCGCGAATAATCGAGATAGAGCATGGAGGCCACCGCATCCACCCGCAGACCGTCGATATGCAATTCCTTGATCCAGTAAAGCGCATTGCTGATCAGAAAATTGCGCACCTCGTTGCGACCAAAATTGAAAATATAGGTTCCCCAGTCCTGATGTTCCCCTTTCATGGGATCTTCATGTTCATACAAGGCACTGCCGTCAAAGCGTCCCAAGGCGAATTCATCCTTGGGGAAATGGGCCGGAACCCAATCCAAAAACACGCCGATGCCGTTTTGGTGACAATGGTCAACGAAATAACGAAAATCGTCCGGCGACCCGAATCGGCTGGTCGGCGCAAAATACCCGGTCGTTTGGTAGCCCCACGATTGATCCAACGGGTGCTCGGAGACGGGCAGCAGTTCAATATGGGTGTAGCCCATCCATTTAACATATTCCACCAATCGATGGGCGATCTCTCGGTAGCTCAAAAAGCCGCCGTCGTCGGCTCGCTGCCAAGAACCCAAGTGCACTTCATAGATATTAATCGGTGCCCTCTGCCAATCAAACTGTTTCCGCGATTCCTGCCAGACCTGGTCTTGCCACTGATAATCCGACTGATAAACATGGCACCCGGTAGATGGGCGAACTTCCATCGCTTGGGCGTAAGGGTCGGTTTTCACCAGGCAATGCCCGCTATGGCGATTACGAATTTCAAACTTGTAGAGATCACCCGACTGCAGTCCAGGAATGAACAGCTCCCACACCCCGGAACCGCCCAGCACGCGCATCGGATGACGCAAACCGTGCCAGCCGTTGAAGTCGCCGACCACCGACACCCGTTCCGCAGCCGGAGCCCATACCGCAAAACGTACTCCCGCAACCCCATCTACCGTGAGCGGATGAGCGCCGAGTACATCATACAAATGCCAGTGACGCCCTTCGGCAAACAGATGCAGGTCCAACTCCCCGATTTGCGGTAAAAATGTGTAGGGCGATACCGTTTGATGTTGCGAACCGTCCGCTTCCGACCATTGAACTTCATAATGCTGCGGTAAATTCGTTTTCTGTTGCGCGGTTAGATGCACTTCGAACAGGTCACTGCCCTCCACTCGCGTCAATGCAATGGCTCGTTGCTCCAGATCCAAAATAGCCGCCGTTTCCGCCGTAGGCAGCCATTCGCGAACTACCCAGGCCTGTTCGGTTTTATTTGAACCGCGCTCTACGCTGACCTTGTGACACCCCAAATAGGTAAACGGATCATGATGCCGCCCTTGCTGCAAACGCTGGATGGCTTCATTAAGGGATGGGCGTTGGGTGGTTTGTGTTGGCATAATCTGTCTGAGCTTTGCTAATTAATCTAATTCAATTGTCTGTTCATGGTTTGCATGCTGGCCCGGTTCCGACGATTTCAAGCGCCGTGTCTGTTCCAACAATCGATGGATTCGGCCGGCTAATTCGTCTGGCAGGGCTTGCCATTCAAACTGCCAGCACCAGTTACCCTCGGTGGTACCCGGAATGTTCATGCGATGTTCGCCGTCCAGCATCAGCCAATCCTGCATCGGCACGATCACCGTCTCGGCGACGCTGTCCAAAGCGGCGGAGATCAACGGCCAGGGCATTTTCAGCGGCAAGCCCGCCTGCTCAAGATCGTTCTTGGCCGTTTCGAACAACTGTTCCCAAACCCATGCTTGAGCGCCTTGATCCAAAGAGTTGAACCAACCCAATGTCGTATCATTATCATGGGTACCCGTATAGGTTATCGAATGCTCCACCTGCTCGGCCAAAGAATGCGGATTGTCCGGCAAACCGTTGAAGCCGAACTGCAGCACCGACATGCCGGGCAGGTCGAAGCGCTCTTTTAATGCGACCACTTCCGGGGTAATAATTCCTAAATCTTCCGCAACCAAAGGCAGATCTGGAAACTCTTGCTGCAGCTTCGCCAATAACGCTTCCCCCGGCACCTTCACCCAGCGGCCGTTGATTGCCGTTTCTTCGGCGGCATCGATTTCCCAACAGGCCTCCAGGCCTCGAAAGTGATCGATGCGCAACAGATCAAACTGCGCCAACGCCGATTCGACGCGCTTTACCCACCAGTCAAAACCGGTTTCCTGCATCCTTTCCCAATCATAATGCGGGTTTCCCCAGCGTTGACCGGTTTCGGAAAAATAATCCGGGGGCACCCCCGTGACCACCGTCGGGTTCAACTGATCATCCAGTTTGAACTGATCGGGATTGGCCCATACATCCGCACTGTCGAAAGCAACAAAAATCGGCATATCCCCGAACAGTTCGATCCCTTTGGCATTGGCATCCGCCTTAAATCGTTGCCACAAAGTATGCAAAGCAAACTGCTGACGCTTAAGCTGGGTAATCGCAGAACGATGCGTCTCTTTAAACGTCTCCAACGCTTCTGCATCGCGTTTTTTGAGGGCATGCGGCCATTCGCGCCAGGAAGCCGAATTCTGCTGATGGCGAATCGCCATAAACAAGGCATAATCTTCCAGCCAGTGCGGGGGATGCTGCACATAGCGTTCAAACGCCCCTTCGTCGACCATCTGCTGCCAACCCTCCGGCAATAAGGCCGGGTTCAGAGCAAAGGCGGACACCGCCTGATAAGGCGAGCGGTCCTCATGCGGCTCGGTCAACGGCAGCATCTGCCAAATCGAGAGCCCGGCCTGCTGCATCCACTCTAAAAACCGCCAGGCCTGGTCATTGAGTTGGCCGGGGCGCTTATCGCTGTTCGGCAAAGAGGTGGGATGAAGCAATACGCCTGCCTGTCTGTTCCGTTTCATCGCCTTTCTCCTCTGTGCCTTACGCTAGGGTGCCTGTCAATTGCGTCGCATGGTGCCCGAGTTTTCCATATCCCCGCCACCTTGAGAAATGGGAATATCCAGGGATTCGGGCACCGGTTCTTGCAACATCTCGTAAAGCCTTCTCAAATGACGCCGATAGAGTTGGTCAAAATCCCGCACACTGTCGGACGGATTGTAATCACCAAACCACCAGAACCAATCCGACCCCTCGCAAACCGCCAACTGCTGAATGGCCGCTTCCTGGTCTTTGGATGACAGTTTTCCGGAAGCGATTACTTTGTCAAAACACTGTTTGGCCTCGACCAGCAGATCCCACGCTTTATTTTTATCTTCATCGCCAATCCAGGTTGAAAAGGAACCATACACCCAGCTGCCGGCCTTCAAAACCGGAAGGTGGCGGGGTTTTGCTCCATTATCGAGAGCCTCGCTGAAGGTGGTCATCTCTATTTTCGGGTGGTCGCTGAGTCGATCGTAAAGCGCCTCAAGAAAATGACTGGCGTTATCCTGATAATACTCCCAGGCGTTTTCTCCGTCCAAAATCACCGATACCACATGCTCGTTCACCCTATCGCCAAGAAAGTTGGCGATATTCTCCAGGTGTTGCACAAAATCATTCGCCGCATCTCCCGGATGCCAGTCTTTATATTGAAACCCGATCAGGTCGGATAAACCGTCGTCACGGAAAAACAGCGCACAGTCTTGCGAAGCATGCTGTAACGGCTGATATAACGCCCTTTTACTATGCAAATCATGTTGATCAATATGTGAGGCCTCACAAGAGTGCCGCCAAACGCCTTCGCCGGAAGCGGTCCAGCGAATGCCATACTCATCCAGCAAACCGACCGCTTCGCTACTCACAGCCCCTTCAGAAAGCCAAATCCCGCTGGGCCTGCACCCGAAATTCCGACTAAAAACGTCAAAACCGTGTTCCATATGCCACTTGGCGCGCTCATAACCGTCAGGATAGCTCGGATAGATCGGCACCGGCGCATCGGGCATCGCCTCTTTCATACTGGCAAAATCGATCAACAAAGGCACGATCGGATGACCGTAAGGCGTCATGGAAATCTCGATCTGCCGCTTTTCCATGAGTTTACGATAGCGAGGGATAATCCCTGCGATCGCATCACGCATGATCTCGACAAGCTGCCTGCGATCCTTCGCATCAAACCGACGCTTTTTATCCATCAACTGGACGACGCGCGGGTCGGAACGCAGACTGATACCCATCCACGCCAGGTGATACCAAACCAGAAGATCAATATAAAACTGATCATTCAGATAGTGCAGGCAGACTTCATTGAGTTCTTGCGGAGCCCCGCTGCACTGCAACAGGTCGACCAACTCGCGAAAATGCGGCAGACTATTGATCATGGTGGGTGCATAGGCACGTTGACAGGCACTGACCAGTTCAACGCGAGCATCAGGCGTTTGCGGAATCGGGGACACACCAGCCAGCAGATTAAGCAGCGGATCCTGCATGGCAGAACCGTCTTGCAACCAGCGACGCATCTGCTGGTCGTAATCCTGTAACTGTTCCAGCAATACCGGTGCAAAATTCACCACCACTTTGGCGCGAGGGCAGTTTTCCAAATGCCATACCATGTCGGTATAGTCTTTAATGGCATGCAGGTACACCCACGGCAAACGATAAGTGCCGTCCAAGCCGTCTCGATAGTGTGGCTGGTGCATATGCCAACACAGCACCACTTTAATTTTTTTGCTTCCCATCTTAAACCACCCCCGAAGCGTCTAAGTTCCAGCACGCCTCAATTCGGATAATCGAACGTAAGAGACGAATCTATTAACGAATCATGTGCAGTCGCTGACCAAACATATCCGGCGTCACCAATACGATTCCTGAAGCCTCTTCCACATAAAAACGCTCTGCATCGGCGACCGGATCTTCACCGATGACGGTTCCTTCCGGAATAAAAGTCCCTTTATCGATCACCGCGTTCTGAATTCGACAGTTGCGTCCCACTTCCACACGCGGCAGCAGCACGGAATCTTTGATCAAAGAATAACTGTGGATACGGTTGCCGCTGGAGATCACCGAACGCTTGATACGCGCCCCGGAAATAATACATCCGCCCGCAACCAATGAATCGATCGCTTCACCGCGTCGCCCCTCATCATCGAAGGTAAATTTGGCAGGTGGCATTTGCGCCTGGTAGGTCCAAATCGGCCAATCGCGATCATATAGATTCAACTCGGGTTCAATCGAACACAAATCCAGATTAGCTTTCCAGAACGACTCAATAGTGCCTACGTCTCGCCAGTAAAGCGGCTCTCCTTTTTCTTCATCGACAAACGGATAAGCACGGGCAATCCAGTCCTCGATAATCGAAGGAATAATGTCCTTACCGAAATCACGCGAGGAGTCCGGGTTGTCACGGTCTTCTATCAACTTCTGAAACAGAAATTCAGTCGAAAAAACATAAATTCCCATCGAAGCCAACGCCACATCCGGCTTGCCCGGCATGGAATCCGGATCCGCCGGTTTTTCGGTAAATTTGGTGATGCGAAAGTTCTCATCGACCGACATCACCCCGAACCCTTTGGCCTCTTCTCGCGGCACTTCAATACAACCGATGGTAACATCCGCCCCCGAATTGGCATGCTCGACCAACATTTTGCTGTAGTCCATCGAATAGATATGATCACCGCCCAACACCAACACATATTCCGGGGTATGGCGACGCATAATGTCCAAGTTTTGATAGAGTGCGTCGGCGGTACCTTTATACCAGTCCTTATCGACACGCTGCTGCGCGGGAAGCAATTCAACAAATTCACCCACTTCATAGCGCATAAAACTCCAGGCGCGCTGAATATGACGAATTAAAGAGTGCGATTTATATTGAGTCAACACCCCAATTTTGCGAATCCCTGAATTGACGCAATTGGATAACACGAAATCGACAATGCGATATTTCCCCCCAAACGGCACCGCCGGTTTAGCCCGCCAACGCGTCAACTCTTTCAAACGACTACCTTCCCCACCGGCCAAAACCAGCGCCAGTGTTTTTCGTGTCAGATCAGTCGCACTTTTGGTCTCGCAATAATACTTCATTCGCAGCCCTCCTCCTGACCACTCAGACGATTCAAAACAGGTAAACAACCAACTTTTATAAAAACTTGAGAGCTGTGCACGATTAAGATCCATCCGCCAAGGCCTGCACAGCAAACAGGGCAGCACCTTTCACACCCAAACCAGGGTCATTGACAATAAAAACCGGACGGGACGCGACCACCTTAGTCATGCGCCCTTTTTCCAGGTAGGCCTGTCGAAAGTAGGGCATTTGCATCCATTTACTGATCTTGCTCGCAATTCCGCCGGCAAGATAGACACCCTGAAATGCATTCCAAAAAAGGGCAGCTGCACCAACAAAAGCACCATATACGGTAACAAATTCAATCATGGCCTTTTCGGCGACAGGATCCCCAAGCTCCGCACTCACGTAGATTTGCTCGGCACTGAGCGGCTGAAACGACTTTGAACGACCATCATTACTTAACTCCTCAGCAATAACCGAACCCATTGAATTATTTTGTACCGTTTTCACCCGGTTTTTTTTAAGGTTTTGTGACGCATCGATCTGATAAGAGGTAGGACAATCGTCGTAGAGGGAAAAAAAGTGATAGAGCGCTTCCAACCCTGGACCGGAGAGAATGCGTTCATAAGAAACATGCTCATACTGCTGCCACAACCAACTTAACAAGTGCACCTGAGTGTCCGAGATCGGAGCAAAATCGAAATGCCCGCCTTCATGCGCCACCGGCCGAGACTGCTTGCCATCAAAATACACCGGTGCCACTCCTAAACCAGTGCCGGCGCCAATCACCAAATGGTGCCCTGAAATTGCGGAGTTGGGGGTGGAAACAGAGGGATAAAGCGAAGTCAATTGATCCGATCGCAGAAGCTGAACGCCTAACGCCGCTGCGTGAAAATCATTAATGAACAACACCTTGGAAATTGAACAGGCCTGTTGAATTTGATGTGACTCTAGAATCCAGGGCAAATTGGTCAGTTCGACCCGGTCACCATCAACCGGCCCTGGCAAGCCAAAACAGGCGACGTCTACCGTTGTTTGGTTGAGTTCAAGAGAGTCTAGAAAGGCGTTGACAATCGATTCTAAGGATTCGAATTCAGCGCAGACAAAACGCTGTTCGCCGATCACCTTCAGATTGGCTGGCGGATTAGCCGAATAAAGCTGGGTTAAGGAATTGAAATGCCGGGCACATTCCAAACCTGGCCGCCGACATTCAATCAATTGAAGCTGGGCTTTTGTGCCCCCGATGTCGCCAGCCAGGATTCTCATCTATCGCTCCTGCCGTAAACAAAAATCGTACAAGAGCAATCCACTTTGCTGATCTACGGGCGCTTGACCGCAAACACTTCCGGGCAAGCGCACTCGGCCGCCATCATGCCTCTGACATAATGGCCGTGCTGAACAACGCTGGAGAAGCCGTCTAATCATTGGCATAAACAGAGTCCAACCCTTCGCAAAGTAAATGACTGATAAAGCTGTGCGCCTCTTGCGCACGCGCAGTTTCCAACGTATCCACTTTAAAACAGAGATCCGCCAGATTCTCCAACGGACTTTTTTTGGCGCCGGTCATCGCAACCGTATAGCAGCCTTTGGCTTGCGCGGCCTTCAACGCTTCAACCACATTCGCACTGTGTCCGGAAGTGGACATCGCAATCACCACATCCTCTTTTCCAGCAATCCCTTCTATCTGGCGCGAAAACACCGTGTCGAAACTGTAATCATTGCTGTGCGCCGTTAAGATCGAACTGTCGGTGGTTAACGCTAACGACGCAATTGGGCGACGATTTTTGACATAGCGCACCATCAATTCCGCCGCCATATGCTGAGCATCCGCCGCACTGCCGCCGTTACCCAACCAGATTACTTTGCCCCCGGCATCAACACACGTCACAATGCGTGAAACCAACTGTTCGATTTGAGCGGATTGTTGAATGACCGAATCGATCGCACGACGATGTTCGGCCAATGCATGGGTAAAGTGTATCTGCATCATTTTATTGGGATTTACTTGGAATTCTAAAAGATAAAGTAGCGTTAATCTACAGGCAAATGAAAGAAATCATCGCCAAGGATCGCAGCGGGTTTACAAACGGTATTTGGCCTTATACGCCCTGTTCATCGAGCTCATCCAGTTTCTGCATCACTCTGTCGGACTCATGAATGCGCTCAACGATATTGGTCGTCGAGTAGCCATCCCAAAACGAGAGCACTTCAACCTGCCCCCCATTTTGCCAAACACATTGCGAACCGGCAATCTCTTCTGGACGATAATCGCCACCTTTTACCAGCACATCCGGTTTAAGCTTACAAATGAGGCGTTCCGGAGTTTGTTCATTAAACGGCACCACCCAATCCACACAGCTCAGCGCGGACAATAACTCCATCCGCCCTTCCAGAGGCACAATCGGGCGGCTCGGCCCTTTGAGCATCTGTACGGATTCATCGGAATTCACCGCCACGATCAGACGCTCTCCCAGCTTAGCCGCCTCATTCAAATAACGTACATGGCCGCTGTGTAACAGATCGAAACAGCCGTTGGTGATCACCACGCGCTCACCATTACTCTGGGCCATCTGTACCAATTCCAGCAATTCATCCTCATTCATCGCCACATAGCCTTGATGGCGCATCGACGCCTTGATCGCCTCGTCCAATTCGGCTTTGGAAACAGTGGAGGTACCCACTTTGCGCACGACAATACTGGCCGCTTGATTCGCCAAATGCACCGCATTTTGCAGACTCATGCCGCTGGCAAAGCCGGTGGCCAGAGCCGCCATCACCGTATCCCCCGCACCGGTCACATCAAACACTTCCTGAGCCTGGGATTTCAACAGATAAGGCTTGTCTTGACCGGACACCAGTGCCATTCCATGCTCGCTGCGCGTCACCAACAACGCCGTTAAATCCAGTTCAGCCACCAAATCCTGCGCTTTGGCCACCACCGTCTCACTGTCCGGACAAGCCCCGACAATGGCTTCAAACTCGCCTTGATTCGGTTTAACCAGGGTCGCACCGCGATAACGCCCGAAATCCTTCCCCTTAGGATCGATGAGTACCGGCACTTGCGCGTCACGCGCCGCCGCAATCATCTTCTCGACGAACTGCAATGCCCCTTTGGCGTAGTCGGAAATCACAAGCACATCGAACTCAGCGACACGCTCCGCTACCAGGCCTGCCAGTTTTTCTGCAGGTTCGCTCGGAACCGGATTCTCAAAATCCATCCGAATCAACTGCTGATGATGGCTTAAAACCCGCAACTTGCAGATGGTTCCGCTTTCGGAATAGGCCCAATCAAACGCCACGCCCGATTGGTCGAGCAATCCCTGCAGCTGACGCGCGTGTTCGTCCTCTCCAACCACGCCCATCAAATGCGCCCGAGCGCCCAAGGCGGCAATATTCAACGCCACATTCGCCGCGCCACCCGCTCGGACCTCTTCCTCCGCCACTTTCACCACCGGCACCGGAGCTTCCGGCGAGATACGGCCGGCTCGGCCGGTCCAATACTGGTCCAGCATCACATCGCCGACCACGAGAATTTTTGCTTGCGAAAAATCGTGCATCATATCCGTTGATTAGTTACCGCGTCTAAGGGCTTGGGGAACCGGCATAAAGAACTTCTTAAAATCCTTAGCCCGCCCCCAAAATTTGATTGAAAATCGATTACAATAAGGCCATTAGTTTATCAGGAAAGCCTTAAATGCACAGACACAAACCCCATTTTTCTTTACTGTTTTCCCTTATGATCGCTCTGGCGACGCTGACTCATACCACTTCGGCACGTGCCGAGAGCAACAATTCACCCATGACCTTTGCCATTGCCGGCTCTCTGCTTTCATTCGGCATGGCTTGCTATCAGGGTAAAGCGCCGTGTTCGCTCTCTCCGGGCATCGATACCGACAAAACCATCGCCAGCTTTGACATGGGCAGTGACGACACGATTGATCACCTGCGTCTGGCACTGGGCGCGGATTGGAAGGAAAGCTTTTACCAGTCTGGTCCTTTTGAGATCAACGGTCGCTGGGAGGTCAACGCTAACCACTGGCATTCCACGCGCGCCAATCCGGAAAATAAACAGGGCTACATCATCGGCGTGCATCCGCTGTTTCAATACAACTACGCCTTTTCAAATTTTAAGCTCTATGCCGAGACCGGTGCTGGACTGTATCTTCTGGATGACCCGACGATAGAAAATGAATTCAAATCCACCCAATTCCAGTTCGGCGACGTTTTCGGCCTGGGCGTCAAGGTCAAACAATTTGAGCTAGGCTACCGTTATCTGCACATTTCTAATGCCGGTATCGAAATGCCGAACCCGGGGACCGATTTTCACAACCTTCATCTTGGATATCGTTTTTAATTTCATTCCACTTATTTAGATCTTTAGAAAATCATCAATTACGGAAACACTCATGTCACAAGATTATCAAGCCATTGCCAAACGTGTATTCGACATCGAAGCCGAAGCGGTTCTACACCTGAAAACCCTGCTCGACGATGACTTTAACGGCAGTGTCGACGCCATTCTTAAAACCAACGGGCGCGTCGTCATCTGCGGCATGGGTAAATCCGGACTGATCGGCAAAAAAATCATGGCGACTTTGGCCAGTACCGGTACGCCTTGTTTTTTTATGCACCCGGGAGAAGCGTTCCACGGCGATTTGGGCATGGTGGCGCCGGACGATGTGTTTCTGGCCCTGTCCAATTCAGGCGAAACCGATGAAGTCATTCGCCTGCTGCCGTTTCTAAAAGACAATGGCAATGTGCTGATTTCCATGACCGGTCGTCCGCAGTCAACGTTGGCACAAAACTCGGACTTCCATTTGAACATCTCTGTTCCTCAAGAGGCCTGTCCGCACCAGCTCGCGCCGACCTCGTCCACCACCGCAACCTTAGTCATGGGAGACGCCCTGGCCGTCGCCTTAATGGAAGCGCGTGATTTTCAACCGCACGACTTCGCTCGTTTCCACCCGGGTGGAAGCTTGGGTCGCAAACTGTTGACTCGCGTCAAACACGAGATGAAGTCCGGCAACTTGCCGCTGATCCGCTCTGACGCCCCTATGACCGAAGTCATTCACACTATGAATGAGGGCCGCCTGGGGCTGTGTATCGTCGACGAAGGTCGCGGCATCATTACCGACGGCGATCTGCGCCGCCATATGGAAAACGATGCAGCGGGGCTGATGAGTAAAACGGCGGCCGACATTATGGGCACCGCACCGAAAACCATCGACAGCGAAGCCACGCTCAGTCAAGCCGAGGAACTGATGAACGAACACAAAATCACTTCGTTGCTGGTAACCGAAAACGGCAGACTGGCTGGCGTCATTCAAATTTACGATTTGAACATATAACCGACGCTACGAGACGATGTGATGCGTTTAGGCTGCTATAAACTGCTGACCACTGTGGCTCTACCGCTGATCGCGTGGTCGGGCTGGAAACGTTGCAAAAAACACCAGCAACAAAGGGCGACTCGTCCGGAGCTGCCAGCCATTCCGCATTGCTTTGCCTCACGATTTGGCCGCAACCCGACCCCCTTTCGAACCGGCGGGATTTGGATTCATGCCGTCTCGGTCGGGGAAACCCGTTCCATTTTCCCACTGCTCCGCGCCTTGAAGGCCGATTATCCCGAGCTCCCCCTGACCGTCACCAACGGATCGACTCAAGGTGCGATCCAGGCATTGAGGTTTGCACCGGTCGACATTCAGCACCAGATGATCCCCTACGATTTCCCGTTCGCCGTAAACCGCTTTCTCGATCAAATCCAGCCGAAACTGGTGATTATGATCGAAACTGAGATCTGGCCGAATCTCTACCAGGCCTGTTCGAACCGGAACATTCCGCTTGTGCTCGCCAATGCTCGCCTGAAAGAAAAATCCTTCGCTGCCTACCAAAAATGGGGCGGCAAGATGCTCAAAGACGCGCTCAACCAAACCCGCTTTATCGGCGCGCAGTTTGCGACTGATGCTGAGCATTTCGAACAGCTGGGAGCCCGACCGGACCGCATCAAAACGCTCGGCAACCTCAAATTCGACCTGGAAATCCCAACAGGCCTGTTGAAAAACGCCGAAAGCTGGAAAACGCAACATGGCCTGCAAACGCGTTTCATTTGGGTGGCCGCCAGCACCCATGCGGACCCCGAACACGGTGAAAGCGAAGAGACGAAAATGCTCGAAACACATCGCGAACTGTTGCAAACCCAACCCGATGCGCTGCTGATTCTGGTGCCGCGTCATGCGGACCGCTTTGAAGAGGTCGCCGACTTGCTGGCGAAGAGCGGGCTGAATTGGACGCAACGCAGCCGGCAGCAACCAATCAGCGCAGACACTCAGGTGTATCTGGCCGATACTGTCGGTGAACTGATGCTGTGGTTCGCCGCGTCACACGCCGCCTTTATCGGCGGCAGCCTGGTTCCATTCGGCGGGCACAACATTCTCGAACCGGCCGCCTTGTCTAAGCCCGTTTTTTCCGGACCGCATTACGCCAATCTCAAAGCGCTGTTCGACACCTTTATCGAGCAAGCGGCTCTGGGCTTGATCGACAGCCCGAACGATCTGGCGCATCATTTAGCGGAATTAGCGCAAAAACCGCAACGCCAAGCCGAATTGGGCGAACGCGCCTATCGGGCTTTTGCACAACAGAGCGGCGCTTTGCAGAGACTGATGCACGAGATCGCCCCCCTGCTTTCAGACAAACGTTGAGACGCGCATCTGACTACAATAAAAAAAGCCCCGTTAGGGGGCTTTTTTATACGTCGGCTTACATCGCAATCAGTGACTGTACGCTTTATGAGACAGATACAGCGCCAACGCCACCAACATAATGGCCAGAGAATAGTAAAGCAGTTCCAGCGGCGCCGTCGGTTTCAGGAAGATCGCCTGTTCAAAAAACATCACGATCAGAATCATCAGAATCACTTTGGCCAGTTTATCCTTCAGGTCATCAAGCGAATTGATGATCAGAATCTTGCTGGAACAGCTGCCGCTCGTATCGTCAATCTTGGAGATAAACAGTTCATACAGACCGAGTGAAAAGATCAACATAATCGCCCCGAGCAGAAAGCCGTCGACCGAACCGACCACATGCGCCACCGTCTGCGCCTTAAGCATCGCGCGCCCAGCATCATCGAGTTCGTGATAATGGGTCAGGTGAGCAATGGTGTAAAACACATCCACCATGGTCAGATAAAACACCGCAAATGCGGTCAACAGGCTGGCAACAACCGCCACCAGAACCACAAAACGGCTGTTCCACAAAAAGCTTTCCAGCATCGCCTCCGCCTTGGAGCGCTGTACCGGAACATCACACGTGTCACTATTTTCAGTCTGCATCGCCTTTCCTCTCAATTAAACTAAAAAACGGGCGTCAGGGTCGCGTTCTCACTCATCGGCGGAAAGCGACTCGATCGTCAGGTTATGGTTGGTGTAGATACAAAGATCCGCCGCGATATTCAGCGATTTCTCCACCACTTCACGTGCGGAAAGATCGGTATTCTCCATCAGTGCCCAAGCGGCCGAATGCGCATAGTTGCCGCCGGAACCGATGGCAATAAAATCATCCTGCGGCTCAATCACATCCCCGGTACCGGAAATCAGCAGCATGTTCTCTTTATCAGCGACCAACATCATTGCCTCCAACTTACGTAAGGCACGATCCGTCCGCCAATCTTTGGCCATTTCTACTGCGGCGCGCATAAGCTGACCGTTATGCGTCTGCAAACGCCCTTCAAAGCGTTCAAACAAAGTAAAGGCATCGGCCGTGGCACCGGCAAACCCCGCCAACACCTGACCGTTATAGAGTCGGCGAACCTTACGGGCATTGCCCTTCATGACCACATGACCTAATGTGACTTGACCGTCACCACCAATGACCATTTCGCCATTGCGCTTGGCACACAAAATCGTTGTTCCGTGAAATGACATTTTCATTCCTTTGGCTATGTTTGGTTAGAAAAACATGGCGGCTATTCTATCTGAAAACGTCATAATAAACGAGAACAACTACAGCGGATACACAAGCCTTAAGAAAGCAACATGCATAATTGAGAGCCATTCAGAGTGTACTCAACGTCTCCTTGAGATCGATTTGAATCGTCCATTTTCGCCTCCATCCATTGCGCTAAATCCACCTCGACTTCGGTAATACAGAGCTGATTTTGGCCTGCGATCAAACCGTAGTTCGCACCGCTGCTCCCACCCCATGTTGCCTTGAAGGCTTGACCGATATTAGGCTGAAACACCAACTCTTTAGTAAACCCCGCTTGATACAGATCATAAAACAACCCTTCACTGGGTGCGTCCTGTGTGGAAAGAATGGTCTTTAAACGTCCCGGACGCTGCAAATCTTCTCCCGGCATACGCCCATAGCGGTCCTTATACAGAAAATAAGCTGCATGCAGACCTTTCATAAATTTAATATCGCGCTGCAGTTTCACATTATCAATCAAAGCCATCGCCTTGAATATTCCGGTTACCAATAGCCCCACAATCAGCAAAACCGTTATCACTTCAAGCAGAGTAAATCCCTTCTGGCGCATTTCAATCGTGCTGTAGCGTGCCATGATGCACCTCCGCAAAACATTTTCACCAAATAAGTAAAAACAATTACTTATTAATGCATTACGTATATTAACGCACAAGTTATTAATAAATAAAGAAATAAAGAAAAGGGGTTACCAACAGGAATAATCAAACGGAAACGTCAATTACTTGTTACGTTTGCGAGCACGCGGGTGTGCCTGATCATAGACTTGAGCCAGATGCTGCATATCGAGCTTAGTATAAATTTGCGTCGTTGAAAGATTGGCGTGCCCCAACATCTCCTGAACCGCTCTCAAATCACCACTGGATTCGAGAACATGGGTAGCGCACGCATGACGCAATCGGTGAGGTGACATCTTGGTGGGCAGGCCGGCCTGCATCGCACGCCGATCCAAACGTAATTGAATGCTGCGCACGCTTAGCCTGCCGCCTCGCTGATTGACAAAAACCGCCTGTTCGTCAGCCTTAGCATAGTCCGCCCGGATAGAAAGCCATTGCCGCAGCGCTTTATTTGCCATAGAACCTACAGGAGCCCGCCGGGTTTTCTGGCCCTTACCCAGCACTTCCACCCAGCCCGAATCGAGCGGATCCAATCCCGGAGACAAGTCCATCTCGGCACATTCAGAGACACGCAACCCTGCTGAATAAAGGAGTTCAAAAATTGCTTGGTCGCGAATATCCTGCCAACTTTTTAACGGCTGTTCCAACAACTTGCGCGTCCAATCCACATCCAGACTTTTCGGTAACGGCTTAGGTTGTTTAGGAGCCTTAACCCCTTTGGCAGGATTTTTCCGCGTCAGTCCTTCGACCATCAAATAGTCAAAAAAACTGCGAATTGCCGACAGTTGACGTGCCAAGGTCCGGCTGCCGACACCGGCCTGAGATCTCGCACCTAAAAAAGCACGTACCGCATGCGCGTCGACCAATTCCCAATCACTGAACTCGCGTACGGCTTGTTCCTCATCAGCCTCACCCAACAGATAAAAATCCAAAAACGCCTGCAAATCCCGCCGGTAATTGGAAACCGTATGCGAAGACAGGTTCTGTCGTTGCAAACTGAGCAGATAGGCATTCACTGCCGGATAGCTGGCGACCATAACCTCTCCCTATCCTTGAGCAGGATCAAACAGGTGCTCAAGGCGTGCGGTAATCATCTCCGCCATAATTTTTAAGAAATAGGTGCCCAAACTGGGGTGAAAACGATCCGTTGTACTTCCAAGCGCCAGCACGCCCCACACGCGATCTTCACCCAGTGGCAGCAGACAGACCGAATGCATGGCCTCATCACTGTGAAACAACCCTTTCTGCCAGCTATCCTCCAACAGCCCGCAGGCCGGTTCGTCAGGACGCAGCGTTGCCTTTAAGGTTTCCGACCAATTTTGGCTGATGCCTAACTGAGCCAGACCTTGCAGACTGACGCTCGGCACCTCCCAGGACACCAACGACACCGCTTCGACGTCGAAATACTGTTGCATCTGCTGATAGATGCAGTCCACCGCGGCTTGCTCGCTGCGCGCCTTCATCAAGGCTCGAGTAAAATCTTTGACCTTGTGGAACAGCTGGCCGTTTTCGCCGGCGATATTAATCAGCGTATCCACCTCGACCTGCAAGTCATCGCGCTGCTTGCGCAACTGGTAGATCTGCCTTTCCAGCAGAGAAACCGCCTTGCCGGTTTCAGGATGCGGAATACTCAACTCATTGAGCAGGTTGGGAAAAACGTGAAAGAACTCACGGTTCTGATTTAAAAAGTTCGCAACATCCTCTTCATGAATGTCGTTTAACAGACTAGACACCTTCTACTTCCCCCTCAAACACCGTTTCCGCCGGCCCGGTCATCCACACAGGCGCATTGCGATCCCCGTTCCACGCCACTTTCAAATCACCGCCCGGCAGCGAAACCGTCACCTCATCGGCCACCTCACCCCAATTGCGGTACACCACCATGGCCGCGCAAGCTCCGGTTCCACAAGCCAGCGTCTCCGCCGCTCCGCGCTCGTACACCCGCAATTTAATATGGGTATCATCGACCCGCTCGGCAAAGCCGACATTGACTCGTTCCGGAAAGGCCCGGTGCGCTTCCAACAAAGGCCCGACCTTTTCCACGGGTGCTCGACTAATATCGGTCACCCGCAATACCGCGTGGGGGTTGCCCATGGATACCGCACCCACTTCAAACACTTCGCCATCCACTTGCAGCTCATACACGGCTTTTTCAACCGAGCTTTCCATGGGCAGGCTTTGCGGTCGGAAATTCGGAGCCCCCATATTGACGCGAATCCAACCGTTGTCCTCCACATACAGCACGATGACGCCCGAGGCGGTTTCTACGGTAATTTCGGTTTTGTCGGTCAAACCCTTGTCGTAGACGAACTTGGCAAAACAACGTGCGCCGTTGCCGCACTGTTGCACTTCTGAACCATCGGCGTTGAAAATGCGGTAGCGAAAATCCACATTCGGCGTCTCTGTGGCTTCTACCAACAAAAGCTGATCAAATCCGATGCCAAAATGACGGTCCGCCCAGCCCTTAACCTGTTGCGGGGTCAAGTCCACGGTTTGATGAATCGCATCGATCACCATAAAGTCGTTACCCAAGCCGTGCATTTTGGTAAATTTCAATCCCATTTTGATAAAAGCCCTACTTTAAATATCGGTAAATACGGAAAATCTATCACGCACACCCGCAATACGCAAACACTCACGTTTTCCTTTATAATGAGGCCATTCTTTTAAAGTAACGTTTAGGACAGATTTTCAAATGATGACGCCCAAAGAGATTGTGCATGCACTTGATACGCATATTGTTGGACAAAGTGAAGCCAAACGCGCTGTCGCCATCGCCCTGCGTAACCGTTGGCGACGCTCACAACTGCCGGAAGAATTGCGTCCGGAAGTCACACCGAAAAACATCCTTATGATCGGACCGACCGGTGTCGGTAAAACCGAAATTGCACGCCGTCTGGCCAAATTGGCGAACGCTCCTTTTCTGAAAATCGAAGCCACCAAATTCACGGAAGTAGGCTATGTTGGCCGCGATGTGGATTCCATCGTACGCGACCTGATGGAAAACGCGATCAAGATGGTGCGCGAACAGGCGATGCAAAAGGTACAGCGCCAAGCGGAAGATGCCGCGGAAGAGCGCATTCTGGATATCTTATTGCCTCCTGCTCGCGGTCGTGAAGAAGACAGTTACGACAGCATGGCGGAAACCCGCCAGAAATTCCGCAAACGCCTCCGTGAAGGCGAGCTCGATAACAAAGAGATCGAAATCAATCTCAGCGCGCCGCCGGCACAGGTCGAAATTCTCGGCGCCCCCGGCCTCGAAGAGATGACCCAGCAACTGCAAGGCATGTTCGAGGGCATGCACCAGGGCAAGAAAGAGAAACGCAAACTGCCGATTAAAAAGGCTTTAAAAGCTTTAGTCGAAGAAGAGGCCCAGCGCCTGATCAACGAAGAAGACATTAAAACCCAAGCGGTTGAAGCGGTCGAACAAAACGGCATTGTCTTTATTGATGAGATCGATAAGGTGGCCAAACGCCAAGAAGCCGGCGGCGGCGATGTTTCCCGAGAAGGCGTGCAACGTGATCTATTGCCTCTGATTGAGGGAAGCACGGTCTCTACCAAATACGGCATGATCAAAACCGATCACATTCTGTTTATCGCTTCGGGCGCCTTCCATCTGGCCAAACCATCCGATCTGATTCCTGAGCTTCAAGGACGCCTGCCGATTCGCGTCGAATTGCAATCATTGAAAGTGGACGATTTCGTGCGCATTCTCACCGAACCGAAAGCGGCCCTGACCACACAAGCAATCGAATTGATGAAAACCGAAGGCGTAGCGCTTTCTTTCACCAATGGCGGCATTCAACGCATCGCAGAAATCGCTTACCAGGTAAACGAAACCACAGAAAATATTGGGGCTCGCCGTCTGCACACGGTACTGGAACGTCTGCTGGAAGACATCTCGTTCGAGGCGCCCAATATGCATGGTGCGCGCATTGAGATTACGCCGGAATTTGTTGAAGAACGTCTCGGCGAACTGGCTCAAGACCAAGACCTGTCGCAATACATTCTGTAATAGAGAGTCCAAGAAAAGGTTATGCCGCACCCAACCGACATCAAACTGCACCGCGGATCGCGCAAACTGGAAATCGCTTTCGACAGCGGTGAGACCTTTGAACTGCCGTGCGAATACCTGCGAGTCTATTCGCAATCGGCCGAGGTAACCGGCCATATGCCTGGGCAAGAGGTGTTGCAGATAGGCAAAGAAGCCGTCAATATAGACGACATCACCCCGGTGGGTAATTACGCCGTTAAACTGCATTTTGACGACGGTCACGACACCGGCATTTATACTTGGGAACGGCTTTACGCCTTGGGTAAACACCAGGACAAATACTGGACCGATTACCTGCGTCGTTTAATGCGTGCCGGACATGACCACCCAGATTTACAGCGCCTCAAAGCGCACAGCCGTGGCGAATCTTAAGCTGGCCGCCACTCAACACAAGAGAACCCCGTTATGAGTCAAAATAAGCGCACCATCGACTTCGGTTTCAGCGAAGTGCCTCTGGAAGAAAAAGTCAAAAAAGTCAAAGGCGTCTTTGATTCCGTCGCCGACAAATACGACATTATGAACGACGTCATGTCGATGGGCATCCACCGTTTATGGAAACGTCACACCATCGAATTGAGCGGCATCCGCCCGGGACAAAGTGTACTGGATCTGGCGGGCGGGACCGGAGACCTGACCAAGGCCTTCGCCAAGCGCGTCGGCCAGTCGGGCAGAGTGGTGTTGGCCGACATTAACGAAAGCATGGTCCGCGTTGGCCGCGACCGCTTGATTAATCAAGGGATCGCCGGCAATGTCGACTACACCATCACCAATGCCGAAGCGCTGGCGTTTCCGGACAACACCTTTGATTTGGCGACCATTGCCTTCGGCCTGCGTAACGTCACTAACAAAGATAAAGCGCTGGAAGAACTCTATCGAGTGCTGAAACCGGGTGGGCAACTGATGGTGCTGGAATTTTCTAAAGTCACCCAACCTCTGCTTTCCAAAGCTTACGACTTCTACTCCTTCAATATACTGCCCAAAATGGGCAAGCTGATCGCTGACGATGAAGCCAGTTATCAGTACCTGGCGGAATCGATCCGTATGCACCCGGATCAGGAAACCTTGAAACAGATGATGCTCGATGCCGGTTTTGACAAGGCCGAATATCTCAATATGAGTGAGGGCATTGTCGCCCTGCACCGTGGCTGGAAATACTAAACAGCCAGCAACAAAGCCTGCGAGGATGGTCATGCCAAACCCACAGAATGCCAATTCACAACACGCAACAGGCCTGATGAGTTTAACCGCAGCCAAACTGCTGGAAACTCTGCTGAACGAAGCGATCCGCCTGGATGCACAGCACGGCGCAGCCTTTAAGGCGCTGCCGGAATGCGCGATTCAACTGCACCTGAAAGACGTACAAGTGAATTTTTACCTAGTGTGCACCGATTACGGTATCAGCGTGCAAAACGCCCTCAAGGGCGAAGCGGACGCCTGCATTCAAACCGAACTGGCGGAACTGGTCGCTCTGCACCGTACGGGGCAACTGAACAATGCCCAGCTTTCCGGCGATGACGCACTGGCAACACAATTTATCCAGGCGCTCGCCAATTTGGACATTGACTGGGAAGAGCATCTTTCCCACTACACGGGAGACCTCATCGCATTTAAAGTCGGCCAGGCGGCGCGCTCCTTCGCTCACGCCAAAGAAACGGCCAAACAGCAAGCGGCAGACACCCTCAAAGAGTATCTGCAGTTTGAATTGAACGCTCTGCCGACCAAAGACCAGGTTATGCGCTTTACGGACGAGGTGAACCGGTTGCAGGAACAGACGGACGCGATTGCCGAACGCATTGAGCAACTCTTAAACAAGCGCCCGCACAAAGCGGATGCCTAAATTGAATTTTTAAAACAGAACGACGCGAATGACACTTCTCAAACCACTGCTCCGCATCATCAAAATTAACCGCGTACTCACCTACTACCGTATCGACCAACTGGTACTGGCACACACCAAATACGCCTGGCTGCTGCTGCTCAACCAACTTCTACCCTGGAACTGGCGCAGCAAATCCCAAGCGGAACGCGGCGAACGCATCCGCCTCGCCCTGGAAGAACTCGGACCGATCTTTATCAAGCTCGGGCAGGCGCTTTCCACTCGTAAGGACTTGCTCCCGCAAGACATCTCGGTGGAACTGACCAAACTGCAAGATGACTGCCCGCCGTTTGACGAAGCCCACTCCAAACAGATTATTGAACAGGCGCTAAAACAGCCGGTAGAAGAGGCGTTTGCCAGCTTCGACCCGGTCCCGATGGCCTCGGCTTCGATCGCCCAAGTTCACGCCGCCACCCTGCACAGCGGCACCGACGTGGTGGTCAAGGTGGTGCGCCCGGACATCAAACCGGTCATCGAGCAAGATGTCGCCATCATGTTCTCGTTGGCCAAACTGCTGGAAGCGGCGGTTAAGGAATCACGACGCCTGCATCCGGTTGAAGTGGTCGCCGAATTCGAAAAAACCATTCTCGACGAACTCGACATGATGCGCGAAGCCGCCAATGCCGCCCAGCTGCGCCGCAACTTTGAGGACTCGGAGCTGCTCTATGTCCCGGAAATCTTCTGGTCGCACACCAACGATAACGTCATGACCATGGAACGCATTTATGGCATCCGCATTTCCGAAACCGAAAAGCTGGTGGAAGTCGGCGTCGATTTGAAAGACCTGTCCGCCAAGGGGGTAGTGATCTTCTTCACTCAGGTATTCAAGCACAATTTCTTCCACGCCGACATGCATCCGGGCAATATCTTTGTCTTGCCGGACGGCCGTTATGCCGCAATCGACTTCGGCATTATGGGAACCCTCACCCCTGAGGATCAGCGCTACCTGGCGGAAAACTTCCTCGCTTTCTTTAACCGTGACTACCTGCGCGTTTCCGAGCTGCACATCGAATCGGAATGGGTGCCGCGCGATACCCGTGTCAATGAGCTGGAATCCGCGATCCGCTCGGTGTGCGAACCGATCTGGGATCGCCCGCTTAAAGAGATCTCTTTCGGTTTGTTCCTGATGCGCTTGTTCCAAACGGCACGGCGCTTTGGCATGGAAGTGCAGCCACAACTGGTGCTTTTGCAAAAAACCTTACTCAACATTGAAGGCTTAGGTCGTCAATTGGACGATGAATTGGATCTTTGGGATACCGCCAAGCCTTTCCTGGAAGAGTGGATGCAGGAACGGGTCGGGCCAAAGAGCTTGATCAAGAACATCAAAGCCAACCTGCCTTACTGGATTGAACAGGCCCCACAAATTCCAGGGTTACTCCATCATTCGCTGAATAAAATCGCGCATAATGGATTACAGGTGCAGTCGGAACAGGTGCAGTTACTGCAACAGGAAATTCAAACGCAAAACCGCCAACAGCGTCAACGCGCTCTGGGGTTTGCCATCCTGTTACTCGGGCTGTTTATGCCTTATGAAATCGCCTACTTGTTCTGGGTGCAAAGCGGACTGCTGGTTGCCGGCGGTTATCTACTGATCAAAAAATAGCATTCGTTCCAATCCCTGTCGGTTGAAAGGAGAAACCGTGAATAAAAACTGGATAACCTTGAGTTTAGCGTTGTGTTCCGCTTTATTGCTCAGCGCTTGCGCAAGCAATCCCTATCCGCTCAACATGACCGAGGAACAGTGGAACAAACTGACTCCGGACGAACGTAAAACACTGCTCCTTAAACAGCAAGAATATCAAGAGCAACAGCGCCTGGAACGCATTAAGGCCAACGCCAAACGCGACGAACAGCAAATGGCGCTCAAACTCAAAGAACAAGAACGTCTGAATCGTCTCTATTCCAACCCCGGAAACGGCAATGTATTGATGGTCAATCTTTTGAGCGGTGAATATCGATCCCATAAAAAAAGCTATCAACTGCAACCCTACACGACACTGATCGCTCGCGGTGAAACCAAAGAAATTGAGCTCGTTATGCGTGACAACAAACAGTACACGCGTACTGAACGTGCTTGGCTGCAATACAATCCGCAAGGAACCGGGATTTACCTCTACCTCTCTTATCCCAGCGACTACAACCATGATCGCATCACCCTGTTGCGCAATGCCGACTGGATCTGCGGCAGCCAACATAAGAGTGGCTTCCAATTCTCTAAATACGAAGCACTCAACCATCTTCGCATCTATATTGAAGAACAGGGATCGCAGTGTTATCGCAGACACCGCTAACCCGGTCAGGAGCCCTTTATGAAATTCATACGCACAATTTTAGTTACCTTAACGCTGCTTTTTAGCGCTCCCGCCTTTAGTGGGGAAATTCTGCCGCTGGCAGTCGACCTGCAGAAAACCGGGAAGGTTGCGGCCAAGCACAATGTGCCGGTAGTGATCTTCTTCACCGCCACCTGGTGCAACTACTGCAAAAAGCTGGAAGAAAATATCATTAACCCGTTGCTGGAAACCACCGACATCGAACGTTATGCTCAGTTCACTCAAGTCGTCATGGACAAGGCGCACTGGATGATGAAAGATTTTGACGGCCGTGATCTGGAAATGAAAACGTTCGCGCCTAAACTGGGGGTTCAAGTCGCGCCGACCACACTGGTGTTTAACGCCCAAGGCGAGCAGATTGCGGAGCCGATTATCGGTTTAACCCTGGAAGAACATTACCCGGGCAATTTGGAAAAACGCATCAATCAGGCGCTGGAAAAGCTGGGCAACCCTAAACGCCTGGATCTATACCAACTGGTTGAAGAAAGCGACGGACGTTAACCCATCAAAGCTTCAAAGCTGAACAGGCCTGTTCAGCTTTGAAGTCGCCGCAACCATGCACGCGCGAATCGTCGTTACATTCCGGTAAAGACCAGCGCGATCACATCATTGTCGTAGCCATCGCCATTTTTGTATTCGCGATACCCTTCTGAAACCTTGTAACCGATCAGAGCGGGCTGACCGTTCCACTCCCAGAACACGGTATCCGTTTCACCGTTTTCAGCGTTAAGAACCTCTTTTGGCACGTCGATGCGCTCCCCGATTTTAATCGTTGGCGACGTGGTCGCAATCACGTTCCCTTCACGGTCGATAAATGCGCTGCAAGTCGCCTCATTGAGCGCCTGATTGGTGTATTTGGGTTCCGAATCGCGTAACATCGCATCGAATTCAGGCTCGCTATCGAACACCAGAGCGATCCCCCCCACATTTCTTTGCGGGTTTTCCCAGTCTTTGACGGCGGCATGATAGAGATAAGTGTAACGATCGTCGTACAGCTCGGTTTTATGGAAGTCCGAAACCACATAAGCTTGCGTATCATTAAGCGACATACAGCGTGAAGAATCATGCGGTCTGGGCAACACCGTGCCCACCAAATGACTTTCGCGCGGATTGGACACCGCCATCACCCGTCCATTGCGGTCGTAAAGCATGATATTGGTGTATACCGTATACAGTTTGTTAATGTACATCAGTATTTCCGTCAGCTTATCGGATTCGACTTCAGAAATCGTTTTTTCATTGTTATAACGGGTCAAAATCTGGCGGAAGGTGCTGTTCAACGCCCACCATCGGCAGTCATTGGCGCGCTCATACAGGTTGCGATCCATGATTTCGACCGCCAGGGTCGCACTGAAGGCCACCTTGCCTTGAATGGTCCTGACCAGAACATTATGAATGTGATGAATAAACCGGGTAAAAATTTCCTGTATATCGATACTGATGTTTTGGAAGTTATCCAAAACGGGTAAAAAAGCTTTCACATCGCGTTTTAATGAAGTGATCTTGCCGTTCAGGATCACGATCAAGAGCAACGTGCTCACCTTCAAATTCATCTCTTCCAACTGCGAAAGGTAGAGCGGTGAATTTTTAGGAATGGTCACATCCATCTCTTTGAGGTTTTTACGATCGGCAAAGGCGGTTTGATTGGGCACGGTCACATAACCATACCAAGGCAAGCCGTAGAAGCCTTGATACCCGGTGGTCTTGGTTGTGAAGTGCAAATTAGCGCCGATTCGTTCCGGCACTTCATACGATTTAGGGCGAATTTGCTGCTTGCCCAGCGGGTGCTGTTGCGGATCGTTGGATGCCAGAGTTTTGCCTTGGTCATCCAACAACATGATCGAATAGCCGTCCTGACCGTTGTTCAGCGTGTTAAAAAGTCGCTCCAATTCGTCTTCAATATTGAAGCTTAAACACAACACCCCCACAACCTGCGACTGCCCATCAATTTCAGCGAGGATTTTCTTGGCGTAAATCAGGCTTTTCTCTTTATTGGCAAACAAGTCGGAATATCGGTAAACCTCAACATACTCTTCATCCGTATTCGCGGTTTCGCGAATCAGCGGATCAACACTGTGAGTCGTCGGGTTCTGGGGATTCAATTTGGCACGGACATCGCCGGATGTCGACACGAGCAAGACATCGTCATAGACACTGTACTTGGCTACATACTCCTGGATACGGCGATAGATGAAATCCTGCTCTTCGTCAGACACCGACGACTTTGCCATAAACTCGACCAAATCGTCATCTGTCGCCAAGAAACCGACGTCAGCGGTCCGTTCGAACAGGTTACGAATCAAAATATCAATCGCAGCCTGGGCTTTAAGGATGATTTCACTGTTAGCCTGGTTCAGATAGCGTCCGATCAATTCGGAGATCATGCGATCACGCAGCCCCTGAAATTCCTGCTGGGTATCGACGATCGAGTCGAGCAACTGGGAATCCATGTTTTCATTATTGATCTTCCCGACCATCGCAACCGTGGTCCACCACAGATCCTGATGCTGCAACTCTTCTACATACTTTTTCACCTCTGGCAGGTACTGAATATAATCCTTAAGTGATTCCGATTGATTCTGATGCATGGCCACTCGTTTGCTCGATATTGATTAACTTTGTTAACAATTGTTGATGTTTGTTTAAATATATAACACATTACATGCCAAGATACCTTTTACCTTTCAAAATAAACAATTAACGCGAAACGATGAAATTCTCTCTCACGAAAGAAGGAAAAACGCATCAATACAGCACCAAAAACAGGAAAAAAAAGAGGCTTTGCACCAAATTTATTGTGTCGTTCGCTAGTGCAAAATAGGAAAAAACGGGGAAAACCAGGAATAACCCAACGCTTTACGCATAGATATCAATACATTAGCGTAGGCGATAACGAGGCTCGGACAACAGTGGCGCCGCCACTTGAACATCTTTATCGCGATCCAAGGTTTCGAGCATCCGATCGTAGGAGGCTACCTCGCCGACGTCGAAAATCGCTGCGCTGCCGCTTGGCAGCAGAGTCAACAAACGAAAATGATATCGTTCAGCCATTTTTTCAATGTCTTGCTTGCGGTAGGTTTTGATCATAAAGCTGCTGGTGACGACCGCATGGCTTCCCGTCGATTGATTCAACAAAACCGGGGCAAAATCAAACCGACCTTGATCGGAAGGTTTGTGCAACAGGGCGCAGGTCTCTTTATCGAACCAGGCCTGCTGGGTTTGATAAACAAACCACCCTCCGTTTTGCTCCAGCAAGGTCAACTCGAACTCTTCCGGCATCTTATCCGGCGGGGTAAAACTCGCCACCCGATTTTCCTGAATCACATAAGCCGGACCCGCCATTTTGGCGACCAACTGGCACGCTTCGTTAAAAGCGTTTGCCGAAGGCAGCATAAACAGACTCAAACAAGCCAGCAGGCCTGAACAAATTGATTTTTTCATCGCGCTCTCACTTTGTTAAGATGCCAAAATATGGCTTACCCGTTAATGACCGTAGATTTTTAATGACCAAGCGGTCAGCTTGCCTTCCCCGGCATGATTGATGCGGTTAGAGGTTGATCCGTCCACATCGCGCACAACCAACTGCCAGTCACCTTGACTCGACTCACCATAAAACGCATGGGAAATCAGTTTCAAATCCCGCATATCGTAACCGGACTGATAAGCGTTGAATGGCGTCAATAATACGCTTTCGGTACCGCTGGGCGAACGCAAAATCACTTGATAATCGCTCATATCAATCTTATTTGCCGTACCGTCCTCAGGCACTCCGACGAGATCTTCAATACTCAAAACCAGCTCCACACTTTCAACGCTCAACGACTCGGCAAACGTCAATATTGCAGTTAAACCAGCAGTGCTGTTATCCGGAATGGCGGCATCGGCCGGCACGCTTCCCACCACTACATCACTTTCTTTAAACGCCGGTAGCGTTTCCCCGTTGCTTTTCCATTCCTCCGCCATCCGCAAGGCCTCCAGGGTATTCGGGGCCCCAAATCCATAATGATTGCTGTAGTGATACCCTGCCGCATTGCTCACCCAACCCGGTTCCAGTAGCACACTCTGACCGTCTATCGTCATGCTGTTCTCCGCCAGTTCCGGATCCAGCTGGCGCGCGGTCGTCGCCAAAATATGCTTGAGATCACGCCAAGTCAGATTGGGATTGGCTTCCAATAGCAAAGCTGCAATCCCGCTGATCACCGGTGCCGACGACGAACTGCCGTTAAACGCAGAAAAATAGTGACAGCTTTCATTTCCCAACCCGTCAACGCCGCTATTGAAATCGCTGCTGAGAGGCAAGCCATAATCGACCTGATCCTGACTGAAACCGTACCCGCAACCGCTCATATCCGTGGTCATCAGGGCGGGTGAATCGAGACCGTATTCGCCTCCCGGTCCAACCAACCATAAGGCCGAACCGGTATTGGAGTAACTGGAACGCTGATCATCGGCATTAAACGCCCCTACCACCATCTGATACGGAGTGACGTTTTCATTTTCCATATTGACGTTGTAGCAGGTCACCTGATGCTCGATGGCCTGGGCACACCAATTGGCGTCAAACACGACACCGCCATCATACTCATTGCCGCCGGCTTTGACATAAATCGCGCCCTTGCCGTCACGCAAGGTTTGTGTGCCCGCTTTAAGGCCCGCAATGATTTCCGGGGAATAAAGCGGGTTTTCATTGGTGCCCTGGTAAGGATTGCGCCCGTAACTCATATTGAAGACATCGACGCTTTCGCTATACAGTTCAGGAAAGTCTGTATTATTGATCACATCACCGTACCCCAACGCCGCCAGCTCCATGGTCAAATCAAAATTCGCATAGAGCAAGTTGAACCCCATCAACTCCGCGCTGGGCGCCACCCCCCAAATACCCAACTCGTTACCGCCACGCGCAGCGGCTAAACCGCTGACGGCGGTGCCGTGGTGTCCATCTGGGTTCTCTACGGTAAGCGGAGGAGTGGGATCATGCAGAGGCTTGCCATTGCTGTCGGCATAAAAATTATAGGAAGCGTTTTCGAGCACATTGGCAGCCAGATCTTCATGCGCGATTTCGAGGCTGTTATCGATAATCGCCAAACGCACGCCATTGCCACTATAGCCTTGAGCATAGGCTGTGGGCGAGTCGGCCAACGTATCGAAAACACGGATGTCGGCATAGGTACCTTCACTGTTAAGCGTTCCGCCGTCACCGGAAACCGTCAAGGCGCTTTGACCATAGTTGTATAGATACCATTGATGTTCAATCAAGGGGTCGTTGATGCTTTCAATCAAGACATCCGGAACGGGTTCCGGAGCGGGGACCGGGTCAGCGGTACTGGAAGAGCCGCCACCACCGCAACCATTCAGCGCCAGCAAAGCCACAAGCCATGCCTGTTTAAGCCGCTCTTTTTTTATCACTGAACGCTTCACCATGTTACACCCCCTTTCTGAGACGGGATCTTGATATCGGTTACCAACGGCCTTTTTGATTCAAAGTCGCCAATACCGGGCTGTTGCGGCGCATAAACAATTCCACCCAACTTGGCATTTTAGCCGCCTGATCGGCACGAATGGTGACTTGATGATTAAAGCTCTTAGGCGTCAACTTACTAGTCCCACCAATTTGCCAGCCATCTCCACCGCCGTTCAATTTTAAGCTCAAGGTTTGATCGATCAGCTCAGGTTCGATCTTTAACTTGGGAATCTGCACCCCCATCAGGTCAACACCGCTTAAATGAACATTTCCCTGAACCGACGTCGGCCAATTTTTATCCATCGCCCACTGCACATCGATCTGATCCAATGAAAGCTGTCCTTGCGCGCCGGAACGGCCGGCCAGAACACTGATTGATGGCGGCATCAATGGCATCAGCTCCTGCAAAGGCCATTGCCCTTCCAGCGCTTCAAGATGCATACTTTGCGGATTCAACAGGGACGTGGAGAGCGCCCAACGCGCACCACCCTGGGCCTGTTCCAGGCGCATCTGCGCTTTGAGCTTCAAACCTAAAAGCGACCCTGGACTTAATCCCCAATGCAAACGTCCCAGATCCTGATTATGTTGCTTCACGCTTAAATGCAATGTCCCCTGCCAAACTCGACCTTCGATTTCCGAGACCACCACATTCTTCGGCAAGTGGTCTAGCAATTGCGTCTGTTTTACAACCCATTGAGCGGGTAAGTGATAGAGCAATGAGATCAGCAATACCGCAAAAAACGAAACACTCCACCCGACCAGGCTTTTCTTATTTCCCCTTGCCGTCATTTCACTGCTGCGCCTCAAAACTCACCATCACTTCCACCATCCCCGTTCCCACAGGGACGATTTGCAGCTGCTGGCTGATTAAGCCCCGTTTCTCCATACCGGACAGCCAGCGAAACAAACGTGGCGCAGGAACCGATTTGAACGAGACCCTAATCGCCCGCTTGCTTGGAGTAATACTTTCCATAAAACCTTGCAAGTTTTCATCGCGCAAGGTTCTTTGAATGGTCGCCATCAGCTGAGACTGAGTTTCAAACTGTAACACCGCACCGCTACTGTGCTGGCGCGGATGCTTGATGACCTCTTCCCGCAGCCACTGCCATTCACCCTGGGCACGTTGAACCGATTGCTGGGCCGAGTGAGCGCGCTCATGCAAAGGCTGCCAAACCAGAACGTAAAAAAGCGTCACCAACAAAAAAACCGCCAAACCCAGCACCATTTTGCGTTCGCGTTCGGCCAGTTGTGACCAGGCCTGTTCAATCTGCGACCACATACAACACTCCTTCCGCCAATGTTTGCGAGACATTTTTCACTTTCAACTCGCTGCGTGAATACAGCTTTTGAACCCCTTGTGCCAGACTTTGCAGTTGACTGACTTGCGGCGCTTCAAGCTGAAAACTCAATTCTTGCGAAGTCGCTTTCCAGTCCAAACGTTTAATTTTTACTTGAGAGTAATTGGCAAAAAGCCCTTCGATCTTATGCACCATCTCCGCCGGACCGATCGCGCTGACTTGAGCAGCGTTTCCGCCAGCAAACCCGGATTTGGCCTGGGCCCGTAGATTCACAATTCGCTTCACCTCAGGAAAGCGCTGCTTAAACAAAGCTTGCGTTTGCATCTGATACGCCTCAGCCTGCTGCCGGTCGTGTTGCGCCTGCAGCGTCAATCCCAGCAGATAAACAACCACAAGTGCCGCCACTGACACCAATGGCCACCGCCAACGGCGCCACTCGCCCGACTGGCGCTGGCGCGGTGCAAACGGGCCGCTGCGCAAATTAAATTGCCCACAGACTTTTCTATCTTGGCCTTTGCGGCTGGCGTCGCAACTTTGCAGCAATTGAGTGGATTCGTAAAACTGCACGGAAACCGGCTGATGTTGATGAACCTGCAAGTTCTTCAGCTGTTCAAACCATTGCGGTGTGGCCGCAAAGCCGCTGAACGGCCCCGTGCGTACCACCCATCTCTGGGCGCTCTGTCGATAGACCGACCAGGCCTGCTGCGTTTTCTTTGCCTGGCTTTCAGCTTCCACACCCGCTTTGGCAACGCTTTCGCTGGACAGAGTATCTGTCTGCGGCACCGTCCATGGAAGCCGGAAACAGTCCGGAACCAACAAGGCATGATCCAAGCCGCTCTGTTGCAACTGCTCCACCCACAATTGCATTCTGTCTCTACTGATCACGGCGACGTCGGTTTCGCCCTCAACCGTACGATTTAACACGGCAAAATGCAGCGTCTCTACCGGATCGGACAATGACTCTTCAAATGCGTATGGCAGTGCGGCCATCCAGTCGGCACGTCGCTTGCCTGGCACCAACCCATGCAGAAGATTCATCTGCTCGCTCGGTACCCAAACTATGGCCACGCCGGCAAACGCTTTTTGCAATGCTTGCTTTTGCCCCTCATTCTGCTGCCATAAAGCCGCCTCTTGCAGTTGCCCCTCTCGGTCTGCAAACAACAAGTTGCCGCTCAAATCAAAGCAGACATGCTGCACATCGAATTCGGCCATTTCCGCCTTTTCCGACGATACCTGCGCGCTATTTGGTTTTTGTTCAGGGTGTTTCTGCAACACTTAACCACCTTTGTACTAACTGAACCGTTTTTTGGTCCGGGCGATAAAAAATCGCCGAGACACCTTGTTTCGATTCTCCGAAATCAATCCGTCCGGAGAGTAAAAAATATTCACTGCTGATGCTGATCAACCAGTCAGGGAACGCTTCGGCAACCGCTTCTGCTTCCATCCCCGTCTGCTGTTGAACAAACGTTCTGAACGTCTCGATACTTTCCGCCGGCTGCTGCTTGCGCCACTCTATCCAGGCCTGGGCGATCGACTCATTCATCCATTCGATCAAGCTCATCAACACGGTTTTGTCGGCCGTATTTACATTCACTGCGGTCACGGTCGGCAAGGTGGCGGCCGTCTGCTTCAACGCCAGCCAAACGTCGTATTCAATCTGCTGCAACCCTTGCAGGTTTTTCAGCTCTTCAAGCATCACCAGCGGCTGATTAGCCGCGCGGTAAGGCGGCTGCATCAGCAAATAGGAATCACTTTCCGCGCCCCCAGGAAGACGCTCTTCATCGGCATCAACCCAATCCGTCAGCACTTCTGCCGGCGGCGATTCCAAGCCGATCAGTTCAGCCCAGCGGTTAATCACCTCCTGCCAGCGCTGACGTTGCGCCTGATCACTGACCTGAACATTATTCAGATTTAAACGCCCTTGCAGATCCGTCAATTGGCCGGAAATCTCTCCGCCTTCAAACGGGATGCTGACCAACGGTTGCGCCCACATCTCCTGCAAGTGATCGTAGCGGTTATTTTGCGCATCCAGCTTCAAGCCTTCCTTGACCCAACCTTCCAGCCCCCAGGCCACCGCCAGTGATTGCGCCTGATGCAACATATGGGTGCTGCGGTTCAATGTCAGATGCTGCTGGTAAATCAGCTGGCCTGAAAGGATCGCCACCAGCGCCACAATCAATAACACCGTGAGCAAAGCAAATCCGCCCTGCTCCTTATTCAATTCCGAACAGGCCTGCGGGGAAGTCACATTCTCTTGTTCCGAGTGAACTAATGCTCGACCGTTCATGGTGTCGTCTCCGACGCGGCATCCGCTGCGGTTTCGGTCACCGCGCTTTCTGTGGACGCACCGCTTTGCGATGCAAACCCTTCCGTATCCACCCCCATAAACAAGCGCGTGATCTCTCCTAAGCCTTTCAGTTTGAGACGCACTTCGGTTAACTTGGGCAGCGCCGTCAACAATTGTTGTTCGCCCGGCCAGCTCTCCACGTAGACATTTTGGATATTCATCAACCGCAACTCAAACTCTTCCACCCCTTGCAGAATAGGTAAGCGTGTCGGCTGAGTGTCCGGGGCACGATCCAGAACCGGCCAAACCAAACGATACAAGATGTCGTCTTGCCACTGGTAAGCAACCCGGATCACGCCGCCACGCCCGTAAGGCGTGACAAACTCGGCGAGACGGCTGAACTCAACGCCTAGATCTTCCCGGTACTGAAAGGCCGGAAGTGTCCCTCCCAGACCATCCTGCACCGTACGCGGCGCCAATTGAATAAAGTCCTGCTCCATCCACCACATGGCACGTTGCAATTGATCCATGTCATCGGCATGCGCTTCGGTGCGGGTTTGCAAGGTCACGACACTGCTGACCGCCTGATAAGCGATGACTGCGATCACCGCGGAAACACTCAACGCAATCAACAATTCAATCAAGGTGAAGCCACGTTGTCGATGGTCTAAATGCTTGCCCTTATTCATACTCATCACATCAAGGACCAACCACCGTCACTAAGGTCGCTGAAGGCGTTTTCTCACCCTCTGCGATCACCTGCATCGTCACCTTTTTGATATTAGGAATCAAGGTATCTTCGGTTTGCATTTCTGTCACCCAGGTACGCTGCAACTGCGTCACCTGCTGTTTGGCCTCTTCACGGCTGCTGGCCTGAATATGCAATTTCACCAATTCGTCTTCGGCCACCCAGGTCGCAAACACCCTTTCTTCAAGCGCCGCCTGATTGCCGACCGTGAGTCCCATCGCGCGCGACAAAGCCGCCAAAGCCACGGAGACGATCGCCAACGCCACCAACACCTCAATCAGGGTAAACCCGGTTTGCGCCAGGTACGTCGTTCGACCGGGACGGTTCCGTTTTAAAACACCGCGTTGACATGGATTCATGCTGATACGACCATTTTCACTTTTCTTCATCCAGCGCTTTAAACTGCAGCAACTCGTTCCAACGCAAGCCACTCGATTGGTTGCCGACTCCGCCCTGGCGGCGTAAACCCTCTTGTATCGGCGTGAAGCGGATTTCGCCCGGCATCACCTCTCCGCTCGGCCAAAACAGCCAGCCCTCTCGACCGTCCACATCCTGCCCGGTCTGATTCAATAGGCCATCTTGAGTCTGAAACGAACCGATCGCCCAGTCCACATTCAACGCTTCGTCCCACTTAAGCGGCTTAATGCTGTCATCCGCCTGCCAGCGGTTGTGTCGCAAACGATAGGCACTTAAGCCGTTTGCATCGACCTCGAGCAGATAGAGCTGCTGATTAAACGCGGCTTGGTCACGCACATACAGCAGCAGTGCTTTAACCGAGCGTTCCTGGCTGCGCAGTGTGGCCTGCTCGCTGGAGCCGAGGGAGACCACCCCGATCGACACCACCACCGAGATGATCACCACCACGACCATCAACTCAATCAGAGTGAAACCCCGCTGGTCTATGATGGTTCTGTAAGAAGCCATGAACTCGACAATCGCCGGTCAGTTCAAATTCCAATTGCCGATGGTGGCGTTGATCCCTTCACCGCCTTCCTGACCGTCGGCGCCCAAAGTATAGAGGTCGAAATCACCATGTTCGCCCGGACTCACGTACAGATAAGGATTGCCCCATGGATCTGTCGGCATCTGTTCCAAGTACTGCTTCCAGTTTTTAGGTTGTGGATCTTCGGTCGGCTCCGATACCAAGGCTTCCAATCCCTGGTCGGTGGTTGGATAGACAAAATTGTCCAACTTATACAGCTTTAAGGCTGAACCGATCGCACCGATATCCTGCTTGGCCTTCACAATCCGCGCTTCATCCGGACGGTCCATCAGTTTAGGGGCAACGAACGCCGCTAATACTGCCAAAATCACGACCACCACCATCAGTTCGATCAGGGTAAAACCGCGTTGTTTTGCCTTTGCGGCGACTTTATGCGCGTTTAAATGCGCGGATGCTCTGAAAGACGCTCTGTCTAATTGCATATCGTTTCTCCTAAAGCGTTGTCTATCAAAATGTCTATTCTATGGGCATTTAAGCTTCGATCTAACCGCCGACCATTTGATTCATTTCAAAGATCGGCATCATAATCGCCAACACGATGGTCAGCACCACGCCTCCCATGACAATAATCAAAGCGGGTTCCAAGATGCTCACCAGGGTCGTGGCGGCGTTTTCCACCGACTGCTCGTAGTGAGCCGCGCCCTTCAGCATCATATTGTCCAGTTCGCCCCCGCCTTCACCGGTCTGCACCAGGTTCAGCAACAGCGGAGGGAAAAATCCGGCTTGCTGCATGGCAGCACTGATTCTTTTACCTTCTTTCACCTGAGCCACCATTTTTTCGACCGCCTGCTTCATTGGGTCCAACGTCATCACCTCGGCGGAAATTTTCAGCGCATCCGTCGCGGTCACCCCGCTGGACAACAACACCCCCACGGTACGCGCCCAACGCGCCGCCGCCGCGTAGATCACAAAACGCCTCACCGCAGGGGTTTTCATCAACGCCTGATGCACCCGATAACGCCACTTCGGCTGGCGCATAATGCCTTTAAAGCCAAGCCAACTCAGCAACAGCAGCACCACAATCCAGCCCCACTGGTTTTGGATGAATTCGCTCAACGTCAGCAATCCTTGGGTCAGCGGCGGCAATTCCTGGTTCATGTTGTCAAATACCCCGACCACCTTGGGGACGACATAAACCATCAGAAAAAAGACAATGATAATCGCCACAATCACCATCAATATCGGGTAAATCAGCGCGGTTTTCATCTTCTTGTTCAATTGATCACGCTGCTCGATCGCATCCGCCAGACGCGCCAGCACCTTATCCAGATGACCGCTCTCTTCACCGGCGCGAATGGTGGCGATGTAATCCTGACCGACTCGATAATCTGAGCGCTCCAACGCATGCGCCAAGGAATAGCCCTCGGAAACGCGGGTATGAAGATTGGCCAGGAAACGCTGCATCAGCTTGGATTCCGCCTGTTGCGAAATCGACTGCAGCGCTTGGGTTAATGGCGTACCGGCATCTAACAAAGTAAATAACTGGCGGGTCGCCAAAGCCAAGTCGGCGGTTTGCACTTTAGGGGCAAACAGAGTTTTGCCTTGGCTTGCGCTACGCCCTTTCTTCTGCTCGATTGATCTCAGCTCAACCGGTGTCAACTGCTGTTCTCGCAACAGCTGACGCACCTGCCTTTCCGAATCGCCTTCGATCAGTCCTTTTTTCATTTGGCCATTTGAGGTTAAGGCCCTGTACTCGTAAGCTGCCATGTTTCGCTTAATTTACCCTGTTTCTGCCACCACTAACCATTCTGAGTGACTCGCAGCACTTCTTCCAAGCTGGTTTCGCCTTCCAAGACTTTCTGTAGCCCATGCTGAAGCAGTGATTTACTGTTTTGTTCACTGCGCACATAGTCTTCGATGTCTAACTCTGAGGCATCGGCATGAATCATATGACGCACCTTGTCGTCCACGACCACCAAGTCATACAATCCCATGCGCCCCTGATAACCGCTTTGCTGGCAGTGATCGCACCCTTGTGGAAGATAGATCGTCGCTTCATTGACCCCCAGCGTCGCACACTCCTTTTCGTCCGCCTGATGCGGCTGTTTGCAGTGCGGACACAGCTTGCGCACCAGGCGCTGGGCGAGTACGCCGATTAAACTTGATGATAACAAAAAGGGTTCGATCCCCATATCGCGCAAACGGGTGATGGCGCCGACGGCGGTATTGGTGTGCAAAGTAGACAGCACCAAGTGCCCTGTTAGAGAGGCTTGAACCGCAATTTCGGCCGTCTCCCGATCTCGAATCTCACCGATCATGACCACATCCGGGTCCTGACGCAGAATCGCACGCAGGCCTTTGGCAAACGTCATATTGGCCTTGGTATTAACCTGAGTCTGACTGATGCCGTCGATGTGATATTCCACCGGATCTTCAACCGTCATGATGTTACGCTGAGTGTCGTTCAAACGGCTCAAGCCGGCATAAAGCGTGGTCGTCTTACCGGAACCGGTCGGTCCGGTGACCAAAAAGATGCCGTGCGGTCTATCCAGCAGTGTTTGAATCCCGGCATAGGTCGCATCAGACAAACCGAGCTGGCTTAAATGCAGGCGTCCCGCACTTTTGTCCAACAGGCGCATGACCACACGTTCGCCGAAACTGGACGGAATCGTGGAGACACGCAGATCCACTGCACGCCCCCCCAGTTTCAAAGCGATTCGCCCATCTTGGGGCAGACGTTTTTCGGCAATATCGAGGCGCGCCATGACCTTGATACGCGACACCAGCATGCTGCCGATCCCTGGCTTCGGGGTTAACACGGTCGATAAACGGCCGTCGACACGAAAACGGATACGCAGCTGATTTTCGAAGGGTTCGATATGCACGTCAGACGCATTGGCTCGGATCGCTTCGGCCAAAATCGCATTTAGCAATTTAATGACCGGTGCATCGTCGGCACTCTCCAGCAGATCTTCAGGTTCGCCGATTTCGGCCGCCACACTGGCCAGGTCTTCATTCTCAAATTCGTCAATCGCCGCCATCGAGCTCTGGCCGCTGCCGGAATAAACGGTTTGGATTTTACGTTCGAATGCCGCTTCGTCCAGCTCCTCAAACACCACCTCGGCCTGATCAGCCGGATCAAGTTGATCCATTTTTCGCTGCAGTTCCAGCAAGGCGCTTGCAGGGGTTTTGGCGGTAAAAAAGACCCCCAACTTGCCGTCATCGAGCGGGGCGATCACCACCTCATTCCCCCGCGCAAAAGAGAAAGCCAGCTCTAGATTCATAGATCAATATCCAGAAGTTCTTCAACCCCGGAGAAGTCCGGTTGATCTGCTTCATTTGACTTTAAGACTGGCTTGCCTGACTTGGTCTCTTCCGCCTTCTGAGCAGGCCTGTCCACTTCTTCGCCAAACGGCGTCGCCGGTTCATTCTTCTGCCACTGTTCGATGGTCGGCATACGCGGACGCAAACCGTCAAGCAGTTCGGAATCATATTTATGCAGCATATGCTCTTGATGCCCCTGGATCAGGCTGTATTTCTTCTGGCTGTAATAGTCGCTCGTCGCCTGGTCACGCACAATCACCGGACGCAGGAAAATCATCAGGTTCACTTTTTCACGCTCATTCTGCTTAGAACGGAACAGCGCTCCCAAGCCCGGAATATCTCCAAGCCCCGGGACTTTGGAAACGACTTCCGTCTCACGTTCATTAATTAAACCGCCCAACACGATGACATTGCCGTCACCGACAATCACACGGGTTTTAATCTGGCGTTTGGTGGTTTGAATATCCACCGCTTCGTCTTTAGGCAATACGTCCGACACCTCTTGATCGATGTCCAGATAGATTTCATCCCCCTCGTTGATCTGCGGCTTCACCTTGAGCTTGAGACCGACATTCTTGCGCTCGACCGTGGTAAAGGGACTGGTAACACTGGTGGTGGTACTGGTATAGCTACCGGTCTGGAAGGGCACCTCGCGCCCAACCACGATTTCCGCTTCTTCATTGTCCAGCGTTAACAGCGAAGGCGTTGCCAATACGTTGGAGTTGGAGTCGCTGTTAAGTGCGCGAATCAACGCCCCCCAACCGTAGCCGTTCGACTCGACTTCACCCAGTCCGGTGGTCACCCCTCGACCCAGCGCTGAAATTTGCGTGGCCGGATCACCGCTAAGAAGCGCCGGAATGGTTCCTGAGAAGTTGATCAACCCCCCTCCGTTCGGGCCGTTGGCCCCCCATTCGACCCCGAGTTCGGCGGCCTTGGTTTCGGAAATTTCCACGAAAATCGCCTCAATCAGCACCTGAGCTCGGCGGATATCCAATTGCTTGATCACATCTTTCAAAGCCGCCACCATCGCCGGTGGCGCACTGATGACCAAAGCATTCATACGCTCGTCTGCTTCAATACTGATCCGCTCTTGCAACGTTTTAGTATCTTGCGACCCGACAGAAGCTGTCATCATCGCAGGTGCAGCCTCGCCTTCCGCAGCGACCGGTACTTGCACCGCTCCCTCCGGCTGGGATTCTTCACTGATCAGAAGCGAACGGTTGCTCGCCAGAGCTTGCAGCACCGGCACCAACTCTTTAGCTTTAGCGTAGCGTAAATAGATCACCTGCACCCGGCCCTGGGTCGGCACCTGCACATCCAGTTCGGCAACCAGCGCTCTCAACATCATTCGCTTAGCCTCATCCCCTACCAAAATCACCCGATTGGAGCGCTCGTCGTAACTGACCTTAACATTGGTAGCCGCCGCCACCCCTTTAGGCAATACGTTGCGCAAGGTTTTCGCGACCTCTTCGGCAGACGCATGTTTCAGTTCCAGAATTTCATAGCCGCTTTGCGTATCCACATCAACGCGCTGCAAAACCTTTTTAATACGTTGAATATTGGCGACGGTATCGGTCACAATCAGCTTATTGCTCTCAGCCAGCGCGACTAGATGCCCTTCTCGAGCGACCAAAGGACGCAATACGGCCACCAGCTTGGACGCAGAGACGTTTTTGACCGAAATCACTTCGGAAACCCAAGCCTCGCTCTCTTCATGCTTATGACGGTATGGCAGTTGATCTCGCGCCAGATTGGCCGGCACGATTTTGATCACATTCTCACTCGGCACCGCGGTATAGCCGTGGACATTCAGGATCGTCAACAACGTCTGATAAAGCGCATCCGGACTCATCGGCTCCGGAGCAATCAAGGTCACCTTGCCTTTAACCCGGGGATCGATCACGAAGTTATGACCGGTGATCTTGGCCACGGCCTCGATCACCGTGCTGATCTCAGCCTGCTTGAAGCTTTGCTGCAATCCTTCATCCGCCATGACAACCGAACTATAAATTAACGGCGAAGACACAGCCAACAGGCCGGCCAAACTGAGTGATCGAAATAATGCGCTTAACTTTCTCATTCCACTTCCATTACTGATTGAGAGATTACTTTTCACTATTAAAATTAATTTAAATCCACTGACAGTGTGACTAACTGGCCTTTTCGTTCCACACCCAGTTCAAAACGGCTGTCATTTAAAAACGCCTGCCACAAAGCCGGTTCTTGAGACATTTCATGAATGGAACGCCCATTAATGCTCTTAAGCAAATCCCCTGCCTTAAAGCCAATGCTTTCAAACACTTCTTTTTCTGCTCTCGGCCAAATCTTTACCGCCACCCACTTTCCATCTTCATTTATCGGCTGAAAGCGGATGTATTTGGAAATACTCACCGGCTGCTGCCGCAACTCTTCACCGATATTGCGCAGCGTCTGTTTTTGATCGTAAGAGAGGTCGGAAGCTTCTGCAGTTGGCGACGATTGCGCACTTAGTGTCTGCATCAAAGCCGCTTCGGAACGCTCCATCATCAGCTTTTCCTGTTTGCCGCGATGCAAGATCACCACCTGATCCGGCAGTACTTTCAACAACTCGACCCCGCTTAAAATCTCTTCGCCTTCGGACACGACCTTGGTCGTTCCAGACGCTTCGATAATCGCAACACCTTTGTCTTGACTGACAATCACGCCGATCAGTTTGAGCTTAAGGCGAGTTTGATCAAGTTCATCGGGAGAAACCGAACGATCCGTTGCCAGAGCGGTTTGTTCGACATCCGGCTTGCCAAACAGATAAGAGGGCTCCCCCTCAGTGGATACTTTTTTCTCCGGCAGCACTTGAACAGTCGGCAACTCCGGCCGCTCTATCGTTTGAAGTTGGGAACTTATCAAGTCGCCGATCAGCCAGGCACACCACAGTAAAAACACGAAGCTTAATATCTTAGGCAAGGAAGAAGAATGAACAACTTGATAAAGTGATGAAGACCACGCGGGCATAACTACAGACTACTGACTTTTTCTAATAATGTAATTCGCCCATTGTAAACCAGAAGCTTAAAAACCTCACCCATAAGATATTTATAGTTTTATGACATAAAAAATGATCTGCAAATGAAAAAGCCGCATGAATGTAATCTCCATGCGGCTTTTTATCAGAAGAGGCCAACGAACAGACTTAGAACAGGTGGCTATAACGTCTTGTTTCCCAAGCCGAAATGGTTTGATGGTACTCTTCCCACTCCAAAGACTTGTACTTCACAAACTCGTCTCTCAACTCTTTGCCTAAGGCTTTTTCCACAAACGGATCGTCAGCAAACGCTTGAACCGCTTCACCCAGGTTTTGCGGCAGGAATTCAATCCCTCTCGCGGCACGCTCTTCATCCGACAGTTCATACAGGTTATCTTCCTGTGGCAGTCCCGGATCCAGCTTTTCACGAATCCCTTCCAGGCCCGCAGCCAGCACCAAAGCAGAGGCCAGATACGGATTGACTGCCCCATCCGCATTTCTCGATTCAAAGCGTCCGCCGCCCATCGGCACACGCACCGAATTGGTACGGTTATTGGAACCGAACGAGTTGAATACCGGCGCCCAAGAGAACGTCGCCATCCCCCCTTGTCGAATCAAACGTTTGTAACTATTGACCGTCGGCGAGAACACAGCACACAACGCGCGACCATGCTTTAAGACGCCGGCAATAAAGTGATACCCTAGCTCCGTCAAGCCTAAACCACGCGGATCGTCTTTAGGGTCGCAGGCAAACAGGTTTTTACCAGTCTCTTTATCATACAAAGACATATTAAAATGGGCACCATTCCCCGTTTTATCCGCAAACGGCTTAGGCATAAAAGTCGCCAACAGCCCTTCTTCCTGCGCATAATGCTTCGCCATATAACGGAAGAAGATGAATCGGTCGGACATGGTTAAGGCATCGCTGTATTGGAAATCAAACTCGAACTGACCGTTGGCATCTTCATGGTCGAACGAGTAAAGATCCCAACCCAATTCATTGATCGTGGTCGCCATCTTATCCAGCCAGGTGAAACGGTTCATAAAGCTGCGAATGTCGTAACACGGCTTAACCAACCGGTCATCAGGATCAGGAACCGACAAAGAACCGTCTTCCTCTTCCTTCAGAACATACAGCTCACACTCAATTCCCAGGTTAAAGCCGAAGCCCATTTCCTCAGCTTCTTTAAGCACTTTTTTCAAGGCAACGCGAGTATTGATTTCATAGGGTTCGCCGTGCAAGGTATTATCCGCGGCCATCCAGGCCACTTCGGGCTGCCATGGCAACTGAATCATACTGTCCAGATCCGGAACCGAGGCAATCTCATCGTCATTAGGCATCTGCCCCAAGCCGTCCAAAGCGTACCCCGTATAGAGCTCGGACCCTTCGACCATACGATCCAAATGCTCAATCGGCACGACTTTTCCTTTTGGAATACCATGAATATCAACGTAAGCACCAATGCAGTATTTCACACCTGCCGCTTCAAGCTTACGCTTAAAATCTTCAATTTCCTTTCCACCTTTCATTAATCTGTCCTTTACTTATCTATACTGCCGGAGGCCTTTTCAAAATAACCGTGCGCCAAAGGAGGCTCCTCCTTAAGGCCACGCTCAACAATGTCACTTAAATCTTCCACCATCCAGGCAAAAAGCTCTTCACCCTTTTGCCTGGTTGCCAAACTGGGGTTACCAGTCACACCATTCACACTGGTACGATTTACCGGATGAGAGAAAACACAATCTACGGTTCTATCCGGGTCATCACTCTCAGCCAGCTTCTCTTCACGCACTAAATCAGGGGCAACCGCCATCATCAAAGACGTTTCCGCCTCATTCGCATGCCAGTCGTCCGCATCTTCAAAATGGCGATCTTTTACCCGCGGACTTAAAGTGGCCGAATGAACAATCCCCACCATAAACCCGTCGTGTTCTGCTCTAAGCATCTCCAAGGCACAGCGCAAGGGCGCAAAATTAGACACGTGCGAATTCAGAATAAACAACCTTTTGACGCCCGCGTTCGCAACCCAGTCGCCGATTTCCTTTACCACATCAATTAGGGTTTTAGGCTGAAGAGCAATGGTGCCCGGCCAACGATGCGAATGACCAATTGAGCAACCGTAAGGAAGCGTTGGCAACAAAAGCACTTCATTTTTACTTGCCACGGCTTTAGCCAGCTGATCGGCCAACTCCGTATCCATACCACACCCTAAATGCGGACCATGCTGTTCAGTGGCGCCCACGGGCAACAGCGCGGAATCCACTCCTTGAGCAACCGCATCAGCCACCTCATCCCAGGTCATGGCGTGCCATACTTTCATCTGTCTTACCCTTGTAAATTATTTTCTTAGGGCAGCACTCTCTCCTTCCTGTTAACTTAGGAATAAAAATGCAAAAGCACTGCCGTAAGAAATTTAGATCAGAGGCAGCCAACCCATAGATTGACCGCCTTATGGAATACGTTAGAAATCAGCAGGTTAAACCTTACATTCCCATCGTAATGGAAGGATCGATATAAGAATCAATATCCTGTGGCGCGTCATACACCTTGTTGTTCACATTGAAGTCATCAGAAATTTTCGATGAACCAAACAATGATTCAAATCCATCTGCTTTTTTATAATGAGCCTTGGCCTCTTCTAACGTCAGGATCTTGGTGCCTTTTACGAAGGTTTTATACTCCTCGGGAGGAAGACCCACACGTGACGCCATAATCGCAATCGCTTCATCCGCCGTCGCCGGATCTTTAATAAAATCTACCGCTTTATACCAAACCTTAGCGACCTTTTCCCATTCAGCGCGGTGTGCCGCTAAGCTACTTGGAGAAACTGCCAACACGTCGTAAATCAGACCCGGTTCGTTCGCACTCGTATAAATGGCCGATGAACCTGGCACCAATTGCAACGCCGCACCAGAGTTAGGCTGCCATGCCACAATCGCATCCACCTGGCCAGAAGCCAACACTTGAGGTGTTTCGTTGGTCGGCACGTTCACCAGCTCAACATCCGCTTCGCTCAAACCGTTTTTTTCCAACGCATTCAACAGCAACAGATGGCCAACAAAACCAACTTCGACCCCGATTTTCTTCCCTTTAAGATCTTTCACGGAACTGATTCCTGGAGCACCGATCACCATGTCATTACCATTACTGTAGTCATTGATAATGACCATCACGCTCTTCGCACCCGTTGCCCCAGTCACTAACGCATCACCGTTCGTCATACTGACCGCATCGATTTGGCCGGCCGCAAAAGCATCCATTGAGGCGACGTAGTCGAACCACTCAAACTGAACATCCACCCCTTCTTTTTCAAACATGTTTTTCTCAACAGCCACTTCCCACGCTACCCAGCCTGGCCAATCACTGTAACCAATCTTTAAAGGTTCTGCGCTAACAGACATGGCCTGAGCAGATAAAAACAGCCCAGCCAGTGCACCCAACACCTTCTTACTACCAAACATCATCGCACCTCCTGATTATTACGATTTACCTAAATGGTAATAATATATAATCACTCCACGTGCCAAAAAATATAATAAACCTTAAATTTCAATAAGTTAATCAATATAAAACATTATTCGTCGCGTCTTGATCGAAATAAAGACAAACAAATTCAAGCACAAGCACCATAAAGGTGCACTATTTTGCTTTTCTAGCTTCCAAAAACGCTGAAATCAAAATCATCCCCGCCCCGATTTTTTCCCAAGACGTCATGCTATCCCCCAAAATCAGGCTTGCGGAAAGCACCGCGGTAACCAGTTCCACAATAATAATCACCGAAGAGCGGCTTGCTTCAAGATGGGTTACCGCCCATTGCGTGCCCAAATTGGCGACCATCATCCACACCAGGGCATAGAGCACTAATGCCATCCATGCCTCCATACCGACATTGACTTCCAACGGTTGGCCGACAACCAATACGGTTACCGCAGACAGAACCCACGCCCCCAGAAACATTGCCCCCAGCTTCGATCGGATGGACACCTCTTGCGCCACACGGAATACGATATTATTCATGGCAAAGAAAAACCCAGCCAAGAGCGCAAGCAAATCAACCAGGGTCGGAGGATCAATCAAAGCATGCATGCCACCAATCACCAAAAAGGCGCCACTGATCGCCAATCCCATCCCCAACCAACGCCAGCGATCAATGGTCTCATTCAAAAACAGTTTCCCGCCCAAAACACCCCATAGCGGCAACAAATAAAACAGCACCATCACACGAATCACATCCCCGTAAATCAACGCGCTGTTAAACGCGAGTTGAGCCCCTCCCCCCAACAGAGCGATGCCAAACAAAGGTTTCCAAGCACCTTGCCATTCCTGTCGTCTTTTCACTAAAAAAGGTGCGATAAACACAAACATCAGGGCATAAACAAATAGCGTCAATGAAAGTCCATCAAACCCCATTTGATGGAAGTACTTTAAAGGCAACCAACTGAACCCCCATAAAATAGAGGTTGCAAACAATGCCGAAATCGCTCGAGTTTCCATAACAAACCTGAAAATTTAAGAGAAATTAAGAGAGGTTATAAGCAGTGGCAAAAACGCTCAAAATGCTGGCGCTCACAGCCGGCCATCCAATGATTGACCTCATCCAGATCCGCCACTGGCATTTGCGTGAAAGGAAGGGTATGCAGATAACCGTCCGGACCGAATTCGGGCGTCAGGGTCGTCAATGCCAAACCGGAGGAGCGATGATGATGCCATACCTGCTCCCAAAAGGTCTGATGCGATTTCAGAGCCGATTCATACTCCGGAGCGGCCGGATGGGGGACTTGAGGCCCCTGGTCATAGCCTACTCGGCCATGAATATGAGCAACTTGCGGCAGGAAACGGCGGATAACGCCCTCTTCCGAATCCATTAAACGTTCACAGACCGCGCACCAGTGACTGATGTCCAACGTCAAACGCATCTCCGGCAACGCCTCAGTAATACGCTGCGTCACCCAGGGGTTGAACAGACTGCGGCTGCGATGAGTTTCAAAGCAAACTGAAACGTCGTACTCCTGCGCCAATTTCATTGCCGCTTCAAAGTAGGCGATGCTCTCGGGTTCCGGCCAGGCGTCATAGCCGGTAATGCAGGTAATAAACAGTGGATTCAGCTCCAAACTGCGTTCGATTCCCTGGCGCAAATCCTCAAGATGATTTTGCGGCGAGGCGCTGGCATTTGGTACATAATCGCCGCCCGTCACCACTTCGGCAATATAGTCGAGTTTGGCGTCATGCAAAATACCGTGCCACCGCGACGCCTCACCTTTTGATTGTGGCGCCTGACCCTCCAGGCCGTCGAACCCTTGATTCAACGCTTTCTTAATCACGCTCTCAATCGGCAAGCGGTTTCCCCACAGCGTTTTAAACAGTTTTAATTGCATGGGTTACTCGTAAAAATTCGGAAAAGGATTGTGGCGCTCAAAGAACGTTTGATCATGGTTCGGCCAGAGTTGCGCCCGGTGTTCACGGCTCAACTGCTTGAGCTTGCGGATACTGGCGACCGCCAGCACCTCCTTGTCCTGCCAGCAGAGTCCCGGCGCCACTTCCTGATCGATGTTCTCCTGCAAATCTGCGGCATCGCCGGCCAACAGAATCGGCCGGCCTTTTGGCAGTTCAATCAACATCGACATATGCCCCGCGGTATGCCCGGGGCTCTCAATCGCGCGTACCCCCTCAACCAGATCATACTCGCCGGTCTGAACTTTCCAGTTCAACGGCAAGGCAACGTCCGATGCAAAATAGGCTTCATCCGCCGGTTCCTGAGCGGCTTGCAATTCGCGTTGATGCACATGGACATCGGCATGACAGAATTCGCACAGGCCTCCTGCATGGTCGAAATGCAGATGACTGCAAAATACGACATCCACATCCAACGGCGAAAGTCCCAAGATTTCCAATTTATTCGGCAACCTCTGCTCTTCGCTCATTTGCGGCGGGCCAAACGGAAACGCTTCATTTTCATAGTAGTGTTGGCGCAGCTGTGTATCCGCGATCTTGTGGTAGTCACAGCCCACATCAAACAGAATGCGGCCATTGCGGGTCTCGATCAAATACGCCAGAATCGGCGCATCGATATACTCGCCGGCGCCCCGCCCGCGGGTAGACAGCGTTTTTTCATAACGGTGGGTGCCGGTCAAAATCGGCCAAAACTTCGTCACCTGAGTCATCACTACCTTCCTTTCAACCGTTAATGAGCCGTTAAAAATGAAACGCCGTCCACACCGATAAAGGTCTTGCCCCGATCTTTATACACCGGCAGATCAACCGGATCGGAGTTGAGAATACGCGGCACGCGGTAGCGGTGGTAACTGCTCAACAGGTTTTTAAAGCTCAATACCTGCTGATGCCTATTACCGTATTTCTGGGCATGCAATGCCGGCAACCGATACCAGGGCTGAGCCTGCTGGTCATGATGCACGTTGTGGTAACAGAAGTTGAGAACCAGCAGATTCAGCCAGGGATAACGGGTGGAAAGCAAATTGGAATAGGTATTACGGTGCTCAAAATCGCCATCCCGCAGCCGCGCTTCCGGCCCGCGCTTCTGCTCCAGAGTCTCGTACAGTTCGTAAGTATGCTGATGAACATCCATAAAGCGCATGACCGTCAGAAACAGCAGATACGCCAAGGCATACCACAACAAGGCGGCTGGGGAGACCCAGGCGATGGCAACGAAAAAACCGCCTCTAAACAGCAGATAGAAAACGACACGCTTGCGCCGGGACTGGCGGCTCGGCTTCACAAACGGCAATACGATCACCAAAGCGTGCATCAACACCTCCAGCGCCGGAATATACGCCCATTCCAGCCACTGAATCAGCTTGAGCAGACGTGGATAACGCACTAACCGGGTTCGATAATCAAACGAGACAATGTCCGCCCGGTCACTGTGGTGACGGTTGTGTTTGCGTTTGATGTCATCAAAATCGCTGTAACTCGAACCGCATACCCACAACAGCACTTCGCTTAGCCGGCGGTTATAGCGCCGCTCCTTGAAGACGCTTTCATGGGCGCATTCGTGAACGAAGTAAGCGGCCATCACCATCGAGTGCGCCAGCACCAAGACTGCTCCAAGATTGAGCCAGAGCGATTCCGCCATCAGCCCTGCAAACCCCAAACCATAGGTGAACAGAACGTAACCCAACGCCAGCACATTGGGCCTCAAAGCATCTTCATAACGAAATAGAGTGGAAAAAGAGTTCATCGCAACGTCTCTTAAGCGAAGATTGATGTCAAAGAGGCCTGTTCAAAATTTTGAACAGGCCTGGTCCGTTTCAGGCCTCCCGTACTCTTACTCTTGAGGACGGACCTTCATCCAGTTGCGCCAGCCGCCGTGTTCGGTGATTTCTCTGGCGCCTTCAATCCCCGACGGCTCGCAAATAAAGCCGATCACTTCCGAACCGTCTTCCAGCTCCACTTTCCCCAAGCCTAACGGCGAAGGAATCAACGCCAAAAAGCTGCCCAAATGTTCTTTCGGCATCGACCAGACTTCCAGTTCAATCGAAGCGCCGCCATGATCTGCGCCGACCTTGACCAATCCGGGCTTCAGAATCGGCCGACTGCTCAGCTCAAAAAATTGGTATTTCGGCGCGGTTTTCGTCACTTTGAGCAACTTGGCGCCACGCTCAATCAATTGGCCGTTCAACGGAAAGCCGGTCAAGTGCGCGCCGACGACCGCCAGAGGAATGGCCTGCCGGCTTTCAATCGGATCATTGGCTTTGAGCACGCTGCCGTTGGCCGCGGCATACTTCACAAACTGCGGATGCCACTGACGGCTTAAGTCGAGGAGTTTGCGATCACTTCCCGCCGGAGCAAACACCGTAATCCCGGCCGGCAGATTATCCTCACGGAACCCGCTCGGCATCGCCACCGCACTGTAATCCAGCAGGTTCATGAAGTTGGTATAGGTGCCCAACTCGCTATTAAGCGCAACCGGTTCGGCTTGCAACTCTTCAATGGTAAAGATTGACGGCACCGTCGGCGTCACTATGCAGTCAACCTGCTGCCAAACCGATTGGGTGGCTCTGATCGCCTCTTGCAGCTGATACATGCCTTCAAACGCCTGAACCGCACCCAGTTCGGAAGCCGATTGAATAATGCCGCCAACCGTAGGATCCATGTCCTGCGGGTCACTTTGAATGAATGCCTTAATCGCCGCATAGCGTTCGGCCACCCAGGCGCCGCCGTACAGTAATTTGGCGGTTTCCAGCCACGGCGTGAAATCCAGCTCCTTAACCTCATACCCCAGCGATTTAATACGATTCACCGCCGTTTCAAAATTCACCTGCGCCAGTTCATCGCCGGCAAAATAGCGGCTCGGTTGATCCGGGATGCCAATGACCGGTTTGTCGCCCCACGCGGGCACCGACAATGCGCCTTCCGAACGGCTGTAAGCGTCGGCCAAATCCTGCTTGGCAGCCACCTCAAACACCGTGTTGGCATCCCCGCTGTCAAGCGCAAAAACGGACACCACATCCTGTGAACGAACCGCCGGCACCACACCGCGCGTACTCAACAGCCCCTTGGAGGGTTTCAAACCGATCAGATTATTAAACGCCGCCGGCACTCGTCCTGACCCGGCGGTATCGGTTCCCAAAGAGAAACTGCACAATCCCATGGCCACCGCCACCGCGGAACCGGAACTGGAGCCACCGGAAATGTAATCGAAATGAAAACTGTTATGGCAAACCCCATACGGTGAACGGGTTCCGACCAGGCCGGTTGCAAACTGGTCCATATTGGTTTTGCCTAAAGGAATTGCACCGGCTTCGATCAACAGGCGCACGACCTCGGCGTCCTCCTGCGCGTGATACGCAAAAGAGGGACACGCCGCGGTGGTCTCAATGCCGGCCAAATCGATGTTGTCTTTAATCGCAAACGGAATGCCCCACAGGGGCTTGGCATCAGGATCAAACTCGCCCAAACGATCCAGATATCCCTGTATTTCCTGCATGGTAAGCAGGCGAATCCAGATGTTGTATTCCGGCAACGCCTCAGCCTGATGGTGCAAAAACTCAAACAACATTTGCGGGGTTAACTCGCCGCTTTGATACTGCGCGTGCAGCGTCTGAATGCCCAGGTGATATCGGTTTTGCGCTTTGGAATTAAGATGCATGGTTCAGCTCCAGAATCATTAAACGTTGTCCGTTTTGAATCAGATCGCCCTCGCCCACCAAAATTTCGGTGACGACGCCATCGGCCTCGGCTTCAATGTGGATTTCGATTTTCATGGTCTCCAGACTGGCAATGACATCCCCTTCCTGAACCTGATCGCCGACCTGAACCGGAATTTTCCACACACTGCCGGTAATCGGGGACAGCGCCGCTTCGAACCCTTCCGGCACCTCCGCTTCCGGTTCTTGGATAATTTCATCCTCACCGCTGTCCGATTCAAAGTTCGCCTGCCCACTCTCTTGCCAACGCTGACGCTCTTCTTCAAACGCCTTTTGCTGCGTGCCTTGGAACCGCTCTATGGATTCCTGTTCACGTTCCAGGAAGGCCTGGTATTCCGTCAACGACAATTCCGTCTCTTCGATTTTGATGTCAAAGCGGCCCAGTGGAAAATCTTTACGCGCCTGTTCCAGCTCTTCATGCGACACCGGATAGAACTTGATCTGATCAAAAAACTCGAGCAGCCAAGGCTTTTCTTGGGTGAATACCTTGGTTTGATGGTAGGCGTTCCAAATCTGTATGGTACGCCCGACAAACTGGTAGCCACCCGGGCCTTCCATCCCGTAAATACACATATAGGCGCCGCCGATCCCCACTGCATTTTCCGGGGTCCAGGTACGCGCCGGATTATATTTGGTAGTGACCAGGCGGTGACGCGGATCCAATGGCGTGGCCACCGGCGCGCCGAGATAGACATCCCCCAAGCCCATGACCAGGTAATTGGCATCGAACACGATTTTTTTGACCTCTTCAATCGAGTCCAAACCGTTAATGCGGCGAATGAATTCAATATTGCTCGGACACCATGGGGCGTCCGGGCGCACCGACTGGGTGTACTTGTCAATCGCCAGTTGCGTGCTCGGGTCGTCCCAAGACAACGGCAAATGCACAATGCGGCTTTTCACCACCATATCCCCACCGCTGGACAATTCGGCTTCCACTTCCTGAATGCGGTTGACTAAATCCATCTGCGAGATCTGTTTGGCATCGTAATGCACCTGAAGACTGCGAATACCCGGGGTCAAATCGATAATACAAGACCAATTCAACTCTTTAAGCTTTTCATACAGCACTTGGCCGCGGAAACGAAGGGCGATGTCCAGCTCCATTTTGCCAAATTCGATCAACAGGTTGCTGTCGCCGGAGCGGCGATAACGAATGCCCACTTCGTGCTGGGTTTCATCCAACTCCAGCAAGATGCACGACTCTTGCGTCGGGTTAGCCAGAAACCTCAAATCCTCAGGCTGTTCATAATTCTCCACCCAACGCTCAAACGCCTTCATCTGCGCTTCAGCGGTTTCAATCGACACCGCTTTAAAGCGCACTTTATCGCCAGGACGCAACTGCCCCATGATCCACTGGTTGGCCTGAATGATGGTGGCCGGGCAGACAAAACCGCCCAGACTCGGGCCGTCCTGGGCCAAAATCACCGGCATGTCGCCGGTAAAGTCGATCGCTCCGATCGCATAGGGATTGTCGTGGATATTCGACGGGTGCAATCCAGCTTCTCCACCGTCGTCACGCGCCCACTCCGGCTTGGGACCAATCAGACGGATCCCGGTTCGACTCGAGTTATAGTGCACTTTCCATTCGGCCGAAAAGAAGGTTTCAATGTCTTTGTCGGTGAAAAAATCCGGCGCCCCCTGCGGCCCGTAGGTCACGGCAATCTCATACTGATTGGCATAACTCGGAATCAACGCTTCAGGAATCGGCGCTAACTCGCCGCTTGACTGGTTCATTTCATGGATCGGCAAAACATCACCGGCACGCAATAAACGGCCACCATGTCCGCCAAATCCACCAAGAGAGAAGGTGGTTTCACTGCCCATATACTCCGGCACGTCAAAGCCGCCGGAGATCGCAAGATACGCGCGCTGCCCCACCTCTTTAATCACTTTGGATTTCAGTACTTGACCCGCTTTGACGGCAACCGGTTGCCACATGGCTATCGGCTGCTTATCCAGGGTCGGCTGAATATCAGCCCCGGTCAAACAGATCACCGTATCTCGATTGAATTTGAGACTGACGCCGGAAACCGTCATTTCAATGGTGGAGGCTTCTTGAACATTCTGCAAACAGCGGTTTGCCAACCGGTGCGCCAAGGCATCCATCGGCCCGGATGGCGGTACCCCGACATCCCAGTGTCCCACGCGCCCGGGATAGCTGACAAGCATAGAGTGGGTTCCCGGATTCAAGACCTCTACCGTCGAAGGCTGCGGTGCAAAGTCCGCCAAATAACGGGTGTAAAGCTCGCTTCCTTTGATAAAACCGTTATCGTAGGAGAGCGAGGTCAAGTAACGGACATTGGTTTCAAAACCGTAAATTCGGGTCGACTCGAGCGCTTTCTGCAGCTCCTGAATTGCCGCTTCGCGATTCTCGGCACTGACAATGATTTTTGACAGCATCGGGTCGTAAAATGAACTGACCTCCTGTCCGGTCGACACCCAGGTGTCTACGCGGGCATTTTCCGGCATTTGCCACTGGGTCACCTTGCCGCTGCTGGGCTGGAAATTCTTGGCCGGATCTTCGGCATACACCCGCACTTCAATCGAATGGCCTTTAGCCGGCTTGACTGCTTCCGGGAAGCGCTGGTGATAGGCCACTTCCAGCATCCACTCGACCAGATCCACATCACGCACCGTCTCGGTAATGCCGTGCTCCACCTGCAAACGGGTGTTCACTTCAAGGAAGTAATATTCATTGGTATCCGCATCATAAACATACTCAACCGTACCCGCCGATTGATAAGAAACCAGCTTGCCTAAACGGACAGCATCCGCTTCCATCGCGTCTACCAGCGCACGATCGATATTGACCACCGGCGTCTCTTCCACCACCTTCTGATTACGGCGCTGCAAGGAACAGTCACGCTCCCCAAACGACACCACATTGCCCTGGCCATCACCGAAAATCTGGATTTCAATATGGCGTGCATTGGTGACGAATTTCTCGATAAACACGCCGTTTTGGGCGAAGGCATTCTGACTCAGACGCACCACCTGCTCAAAGGCTTCTGACAACTCTGCCGCAGAGTGGCATTTCTGCATGCCGATTCCGCCTCCTCCGGCGGTACTCTTGAGCATTACAGGATAACCGACCCGCTCCGCTTCTTGCAGTGCATGCGCCACATCATCCAGCAGATCCGACCCCGGCAACAGAGGCACGCTGCTTTTAATCGCCAGCTCACGTGCCGTGTGTTTTAAACCGAATTCTCGAATATGTTGCGGACGTGGCCCGATAAACGTAATCCCAGCCGCCTCACACATCTCGGCAAAAGAGTCGTTTTCGCTCAAAAAACCGTACCCCGGATGAATCGCCTCCACGCCTAATTCAAGTGCTTCTTCAAGGATTAAAGGAACATTCAGGTAAGTTTCAGTCGCCGTGGCGCCTTTCAGCAGAATGACCTCATCCGCCATCTGGACATGCAACGATCCCTGATCCACTTCGGATGCCAATGCCACCGAACGAATATTCATTTTTTTCAACGTGCGCATGATGCGTGTTGCAATCGCACCACGGTTTGCCACCAATACTTTTGAAAACATTCTTATCTCTCTTTGCTCTTGATCGCCGAGTGAGTCGTCCCACTTTTAATTTGTTCTTGGAGTGCTCATCAAGCTATCAGGTCGTCCTGAACTCCGCGGCTGGCCGAGTTACTCCTGCCAGATCAGCATTTCTACCGGAGTCGGGTTGTATCCGTTACATGGATTATTGAGTTGCGGGCAGTTTGAAACCAGTACCAGCACATCCATTTCCGCCTTCATTTCCACAAAACGTCCCGGCGCCGAAATGCCGTCGTCAAAATCCAAATGCCCCTCCGGTGAAACCGGTACGTTCATAAAAAAGTTGATGTTGCTGGACAGGTCGCGCTTACTCATGCCATGGTCCCACTTATCCAACGCCACCAGGAAACTGTCTCGACAGGAGTGCATATGACGTTTATCGATCGAGTAACGCACCGTATTGCTCTCCGCCGAGCACGCGCCGCCTAACGTATCGTGACGCCCGCAAGTGTCTGCGGTAATCGTCAGCATGGGATTGCCCAAGTTAGAACGCAATACCGAGCCTGTCGTTAAATAAATGTTCCCTTGCGACTTGATGGTGTCGGTCGCGCTGTAACGCTCTTCGGTGTTGTTGGCGTTATAAAACAGCGTATCCACCGCCTGGTTTCCTTCCAGATCCACAATACGGAACGTCTCTCCCGCTTTGACCACATGCATCCAAGGATCGCCCGCTTTAACGGTCTCTCTATGGACAATCTGGCTTGGCATAATTTCTTCAGTGGCTAAAGTCATAAGGCTTTTCTCCATAATAGATAGCGGTGTTATAGAAAGCGCGCTCGTTTTCAGGCTTGTGGCGCAGGCAAGCGTCATCACTTTGCATCGGAGCCGATTTAGACACCGTCAGTTCAATCGGTTTTGGCGCATAACTAGAGGCTGAATCAAGCGGATGCTGACAGGTTGACAGCACAACGATACAATCCATTTCAAAGCGCAGATCCACGTAATCGCCCGCCTGGCTGTTGCCTTCCACAAACGTCATGGCGCCGTCATTTTCAACTCGAATTTTGCTGAACCAGTTGATGTTCGGCACCAAATCCTTAGCTTGCAAACTCCATTTTTCGAGCTCGTTGACTAAACTGTCGTAACCGTTTTTAAAATAATCGTTATGCACTTCCTGATAGGAGGCCTGCCCGAATTTTTCTTCGACCAATTTAGCGTTTGATATACCGCCAATGGTGTCGTGCCAACCGCAGGTGTCTTCAACAATCGAACACATGACTCGCCCCATATCCGAATAACAGACATTAGGCGCCGTTAAAAACGCGGTTTTCTGTCCTTTTAAAGTGTCAGGCATGTTGTAGCGTTCACTCGGCACTTCCAAGTTGTACATCAACATGGAGACATTCGCTCCGCCTTGCAAATCCTTGACTCTCAAGGTGGTGCCTCGACGAATCACGCCCGACCAATGCGCGCCGGCCTGGATCGTTTCAGACCAAATTTTAGAAACTGAATTTTCCATAAATTCCTCTTTTCTCATATCAAACATGAATCAACTTGCATGGCTCTGACTCTGAATCGGTGGAATCACCGAATTCACCAAATACAAGCTACCGGTTTTGACACCGCGATTGGCAATCATCTCGTCACTGATCATTTGCAGGGTTTGTGCTGATCCCTGCAGAAGATTGACTTCCAAAGTGTGTTGATCAACCAATTGAATCTGTGTAGAGGAGATGATTTCCGCTACATACTTGTGTTTAATTTCGTTAAGTTTGTGCTGTAGCCCTAAAATGGTATGGTCATAAAAGAGCGTCACCGTACCGGCCATCACCTCATCACTGTGTTTTTGGTTCTGTAACGCCACTTCCTTTTGGATCATCTCCGTCAGAAGAGCCGAACGGTTTTGAAACCCTCGCCTCTTGACCAAGCGATCTAAGTCTTCTAGGACTTTTGCCGGCATGGAAGCGCTTACTCTGACCAAGTTTGACTTATTCATAGTTTCACCGATTCTAAAAAATGTTAGGGACTTCAGAATCCACCGGCACCATTTGCACCATACTCAGTTTCTCTTCGACATCCAGATGGGTAATAGGAGGATGCACAAGACTCTCCAAATAACGTTTGGTCGCCTGAAACTCATCACTCAACATCAGCTCAATCGGTCTCGGCCTTGGCAGCGGTACCTCCAATATTTCCCTGACCCTTCCCGGGTGCGCATCCAAAACCAAAACACGATCGGAAAGATAGACCGCTTCGTCCAAGTCGTGGGTAATAAACAAAATGGTAATATCGATGTTTTGCCAGATTTCCAGAAGATACTGCTGCATCTTGGCGCGATTTTGCGGATCCAATGCCGAGAAGGGTTCATCCATCAACAATACCTTAGGTTGTGCCGCCAGAGCCCTTGCTATGGCAACACGCTGCTGCATCCCGCCCGACAATTGATGCGGATAAGATTCTGCATACTTCGACAGCCCCACCAGATCGATCCACTGCAGTGCATCCCGCTCGGCATCCGCCTTGTCTTGACCGGACTGCACCAAACCAAACATGACATTTTTCTTGACGGACATCCACGGGAAAAGCGTGTATTTTTGAAACACCATGCCTCGATCCGGACCAGGACCACTCACATGAGAACCAGCCACTATCATGTCTCCGGAGTCATGCGTTTCCAAGCCTGCAATCGTTCTGGCCAAGGTCGACTTACCGCAACCGGACGGCCCCACAACGCACATAAACTCTCTTTGGTGCGCATTGAAATCGATCCCTCCAAGAACCAGGTTTTCCTGTTTTTTGTGGTAAAACGTTTTTCGCAGCTGATTTACTTCAATCGCTACCGGACGATTCCGAATGCGCTCAAAACGCGCTGTAATTTCAGGAGTATATAAATCAGCAAGAGGATGACGATTGGGGTTATGTTCATTGTGATTCATGGGGTCAACCTTTATTTACTGTTGTTCCAAGGAAAGAGTCTTCTGCCCAACCAAGCCAGGATCAGATCCGTTACCAGTCCGATCACGCCAATGATCAAAATGGCTGCAAACACATTGTCGAAGTTCTTATATCGGGCTTGTTGCGTAATGAACCAGGTAATTCCAGAGCTGGTTCCAATCAATTCCGCGACAATCAAATAGGTCCATGCCCATCCCAAAAGAATTCGCATGTCTCGATACAAATCGGGCAGAACACCCGGAACAATGACGCGTTTTAGCAGGGAAGCCCCGTTACATCCCAGCGTCAGCGCTGCCTCAACCAAGGCCGGACTTAATTTCCTGGTCGTGTTCGCAACGATCAGGATCATTTGAAAGACGGTTCCTATAAAAATGATCGCGATCTTGGGGGCGTCATAAATACCCAAAATAGCCACGGCTAAAGCCCCGAACGCGGGAGCGGGAAGGTATCTGAAAAATTCGGTAAACGGCTCGATCAACTTTGCAAACGCTTCATAGGTACCGGCCAAAATACCCAAAGGCACGCCGATCAAAACGGCCCAAAAAAATCCCCAGGCAATGACTTGAATACTGTGCAGGAGGCTCTCGTGCAACCAAGGTTCGTTCGATCTTTTGGGCGGCGTGGTAAAGGCGGTATAGAGCGCGGTAGCCACCTCATGAGGGGCTGGAAGATAAACCGGATTAGACGGAAATCCTTCCGGAGCCACTTTGCCTTCCGATTCTTTTTTCTCCACCTCTCGGTAGAAAATTTCTTTATCAACCAGCATCCCCACTCTTAAATAACCGGCATCCCCGGAATCAGTGATTTCGATCTTAGGGTGCCATAACTGAGGGACATAACTCACTAAAGACCAAATAAACAACGGCAGAAGAAAGCTGGAAAATATTAAAAAATAACGAGAGCGGACATCTAATGGGGCTCTAGGAACAAACCATGTTTTAGGCAACAAACTCATATCTTTGGATACCACGTTATTACAATTATTGAAATTCGTAATAACATTAACGGTTCCAAATATATTTTTTAATTTATATTCAAACAGTTAACAAACAACAACTCTGCTATAAACTAAAAACAGAAACAAAATTGCACCAAAATAAAACATTCTCTTTACAGCTTAGAAAAGCTTCAACACGGCAAACTCTTTGAATCACTGAAATAAAACGGATGCTCACGTCGCACCATTTTGTTTCAAACGCTTGTTAACACATGCCCTTTACTCCGCCCCAAATAAAATTAAGACATTGAAAAATAAACAATTTAAACCTATCGCACAATTGTTGTTAAGTTAACTTAAAACCACAACAAAGGTGTTGACCATGCTCACATCATTACGCCACTATCCGGTAAACAATTTTTACGATGAGGCGCTCGCCGCCCCGGATCAACCCAGAGAATCCGCCAAACAACTGTTCTCTCAACTTAACGATACCTTTTTCAACTCCTTTCAAGAACTGCAAAAGAGCTCTGAAGCCGCTATCGCACAAATGGGAATTTCCTTCACCGTTTACAGTGACAATGGAAATATCGATCGCCTTTGGCCCTTTGATGTTTTTCCCCGAACCATTTGCAGTCAAGAATGGCAGAGCATAAGCACAGGCCTGAAACAGCGCTTAAAAGCACTCAACCTGTTTATTGAAGACGTTTATAACGATCAACAAATCTTTAAAGCCAAAGTCATCCCCAAGGAAGTCATTCTTTCCTCAAAAGATTACCGCCCCGAATGCCGAGGAATGCGCCTAAAGCACAGCTCATGGGCCTGCATCTGCGGTTCAGACTTGGTAAGAGACGCCAGCGGCACCGTCTATGTACTTGAAGATAATTTAAGAGTTCCATCCGGAGTCTCCTACATGTTGGAAAACCGTGCGGTGATGAAACAGGTCATGCCAGAAGTGTTTCAGGACATGAACATCCTTCCCATTGATCAATATCCCATGCAACTCTTGTCCATGTTGCGCTCTCTATGCCCGCATGAGAGCGACAATCCCGAAGTCGTGGTGTTGACCCCGGGCATTTTCAACTCCGCGTACTATGAACACAGCTACCTCGCCCATGAGATGGGGGCTGAACTTGTTGAAGGATCAGATCTTGTCGTTCTTGAAGACAACTGCGTTTATATGCGCAATATTGAGGGCCTAAAGCGAGTGGATGTGATTTACCGCCGCATTGACGACGCCTTCCTTGACCCGGAAGTTTTTCGCAAAGACTCTGCACTAGGTGTTCCCGGTTTAATGCGGGCTTGGAAAGCCGGCAACGTCGCTATCGCAAATGCACCGGGATGCGGAGTTGCCGACGACAAAGTGGTGTATGCCTATGTGCCCGACATGATCCGCTTCTATTTAAATGAAGAGCCCATCATTGAAAACGTTCCCACCTACCTGTGCAGCCGTAAACAAGACCGCGATTACGTGCTGGGGCACCTTTCGGAACTTGTCGTCAAACCGGCCAATGAGTCGGGAGGATACGGATTATTGATCGGCCCAAAAGCCTCAAAAGAGGAAATTGAGACCTTTTCCAAACTTATTCAAGATAACCCCAGAAATTATATCGCACAGCCTACGTTGAATCTCTCAACCGTTCCTACGGTATGCGAAGAAGGCCTAGAGCCTCGCCACGTTGACCTGAGACCTTTCATCCTTCAAGGAGAGAAATCTTATGTAACAGCCGGAGGACTGACGAGAGTCGCATTACAAAAGGGATCATTAGTCGTGAACTCTTCCCAGGGGGGCGGATCAAAAGACACTTGGATTGTAGTAACGGAGGAAGACGCATGCTTTCAAGAGTAGCTGAACGGGTATATTGGCTGGCGCGCTATATCGAACGCGTGGAAAATACGGCACGGTTGGCCAAAGTTCATTCTCAACTGATGCTGGACCTCCCGAAATCGGTCAAACTCAGCTGGTACAGCCTGGTGCAAATCACCAGCAACGAAGCCTATTTCGCCGCCAATTACGACAGTCGCAGCGAAAAAAACTGCATGACCATGCTGTTGAGCGACCCGAACAACCCGAGCTCGCTGATGTCCTCTCTACGTTGGGCGCGAGAAAATATTCGCACAACCCGAGACATTTTGCCAAGGGAAGCCTGGGTCCACGTTAATGAATTGTATTTGCTCGTTAAATCCCAACAGGAAGACTTCGAAACACGCGCCAAAAGAAACGCATTGCTGTCGGTCATTATTCGTGCATGCCAAGCCTTCTCAGGGATGCTGTCGGGTACAATGAGTCAGAACGACACCTATCGTTTTCTAAAGCTCGGCATGTTTATTGAACGCGCCGACATGACGACCCGACTCTTGGATGAAGGCGGTTTGTACATTGCCCAAGAGTGCTTTGAGAATGAAGAGGAATCCCACTTTGATGCCATATTGTGGGCGCACTTGCTCCGTTCGATCAGCTCTTATTTTATGTACCGCCAACAATATCAAAGTGAAATCTCAGGCCAGGAAGTCATTAGTTTTTTAACACAAGACCCTTCTTCTGCACGCTCACTTAGCTACTGTTTAAAAGCCATGTACACGATTATGGACGACCTACCGAATCCATCGGCCGTCCAAACTGCATTGCAATTATTACAACAAAAAATAAATGCCGAGAAATTATTAATCTTAGGCAGCCACGAACTGCATGACCACTTAGACTGGATTCAATCGGAACTTTCAATGATCAACAATCTTCTTTACGATATCTGGTTCAACCCAAGGAGAGTCTCTTAAATGCACGCGATGACGGCCACTGCACAGAAAACAACTCGACATAACTTCTCAAGATCAGACCGCAAGCAATGAGACGATTTTATTGTGTCTGCGGACAAGAGAGCTTCTTCCACAATCATTTTTGCCGAAAATGTGGAAGATCGATTGCTTATGACCCCCATAGCGGTTCCATGCTTTTTGGCGAACTTATTGATACCAATCAATTCTTATCGCATGATGAAAAGGGGGATAAGTCCAACCCCTACAAAACCTGCGAACATCGCCAAACCGCCCTGGTCTGCAATTGGTTGCTGCCACCTAATGACTCGCAATGCCAGTGTATCTGCTGCCGAACCACTCGCACCATTCCAGACCAGAGCCAGCCTAAAAACCCTTTGCGCTGGCAAAAACTGGAACAGGCAAAGCGCCAGCTTTTCCAAACACTTATTGATTTAAACCTTATCAATGCCTCATGTCCGGAAAAGTTTGCCGACCTGCAATTTGATTTTCTCGAAGATCAGCGCAGCAACCCAAACGTTACCTTGGAGCACGTGCTGACCGGACACAACCAGGGGCTGATCACCCTGAACGCGGCTGAAGCAGACGAGGGGTTTTTACATGCAATGAAAGAACAAATGCAAGAACGCTATCGCACCCTTCTTGGGCATTTTCGCCATGAGATCGGGCATTATTTCTGGACAAAACTTATCGCTACTCCTGAACAAAAGCACTGTTTTCGAGAGGTGTTTGGTGATGAACGTACCGACTATCAAGCCGCCTTGGAACACTACTACCGACAAGGCAAACAAAACCATTGGCGCAGTCGTTTCATCACCCCTTATGCCAGCAGCCACCCCTATGAAGACTGGGCGGAAACCTGGGCCCATTACATGCACATTGTAGACACGCTACAGACCGCACAGACTTATGGGCTGAGTATATACGATCCTAGAGAGCACAACTTTGACCACTGGTTCGCCGAATGGGATCGGGTAACTCAAATGATGAACGCATTAAATCGAAGCATGGGAGTTTCAGAACCGTATCCATTCCAGGTTTCAGATGTTGTAAAAGGCAAGCTGCGCTTTATCGATGAATCAATTAATGCCTATTCGAAGAAGGAATGAAACTCGGATCGCCCACGACACGCCATGAAGCCGGCGTACGGCACGGCCTCAAAGGCCGCTACGAACGCATCATTTTGACTTGTTGTTAGCGGTTATTCAAATAACGCTGGATGGTTCCATCCCGCCCCCATATAAAGCAATAAAGCCATTCATTATCAATGAGCTGTTTTACCACTTCATTTTCAGACGCCACTTGATCAACCGCCTCCCAAGGAGCATCGATATACACGCTCAACCTAAGCGGCTCGTGCATCCATTGCTCTCCGTTATGCAACGACTGCATCGGTAAACCGATTCTTAAGTCACCGCCATTGCCTTCAAACACACCGATACAGCCGTCGACAACATTGTGCAACACCTTGTTGCCGCTGCCATAGACATGATTATCGCAAACCGAAGCATAGTACTGCAGATTGATCCAGTTGGTTACGACCATCGGCGCGGTCATAATCAAGGTCAACAGCGACAAATCGGAATCTTGTTGCCAATCATAATCGTGCAAGAACGCCCGTCCCTGAAGATCCAATCCTTTGGTTCTTGAGCGCGGCGCCACAATGAACGCGGCATTGTTTGACAGTCCCCACTCCGGTCTCACCTGAGACCAGTCTTTGGCGCGCCGCTGAATCGACTGATGTAAACTCGGCCCTTGCAAATGATTCAAACCCAGTCTTCCGGCTCGTTCCTGGCGCGCCAGCTCAGTGGCGCGAGACAACCAGACGCTAACCCGCTCATTGAGGCTGTCAGAACCATAGCAGGTGAATTCATCCGTCGTCGTATTATGCATGGCCGCAACAAAACGCGTGTCATCAGGAATAACGATCCCTTTGTCCTTCAACCCGTCGCGTACACATTGATCGTTCAACAAAAACGCAAGAACGCGCACGTTGATTTCTCCGGTCTGTCCTCCGCAAGCCCCGCAGTCCAAACCGGCTGCGTGCGGGTTATTGCAGCTGCTACTCCCGTGACCGACCAACAACACAGTTTCCGCCAGGTTTTGATCCAACCCCATGGCATGCAAGATGCCTGCCGCCAAATCCACTTTTTGTTCAATCGACAACGGAGAATCTTGCTGCGTCATTTCAAACTCGTCCGTTGTCGGCAAATGATTAACAGGGTGCAAATGCTCATCTGGAAACAGGCTGTTGCGCAGCAACTTGAACGCATACATTAATCCTGTCGCTTCAACCATGCTAAAGGTCGCCGGAGGCGCATTTCCCCACTCTATCCAACGAGCTTTTAGATTCAACGAACTGGCCGTCGATTTTTTGGATGTTTTTGACAAAATCGGAGTGACCTTGATGCCCGACTTCAATAATCCTGGCAGTTGCGGTCGAGAAACATCGGTTCCTATCGGTTGGTACTCGATGGGCAACCCGAAAAATCCTGCAAACCCAATGGTTTCAATTCTTGCGTCTTGAGCCTCTAATGCACGTCGCATGACCTCAGAGCGAACGTCGATACAAAACGCTGCCTGCAATAAAGCCGGCACTTCCTTATTTTCACTCCCCGATTTACTGGCGTGTTTTAATTGTTGATGCAGATCCGATTGATAAGCAAGCTCGGCCGCTCTTTGCCAGATCCAGGATTTGGCCTGCGCGGCTTCATGAATCTCGATCAATTCCGGCAAAATGCTCATTTGATGTCTCCACATCACCTTGAGCTCATTGAATACGGAACGATCTCTCTCTTTCTGATGGCACCAAAGCACCCACTCCCACGCCAAACGAATGGCAAGAAACTCCATCATCAGGTCATTTTCATGGCCATTAAGACGGTCTTGCCAACGTAAATAAGCCACCCAAGAAGCCCAACCGTTTACATCAAGAAGCAATGCATGCGCATAATCTGCCACTTGGCTATCAGGCACTCCCAAACCGACAATCGCTTGCGCCAAGAGATCTTCCGTCTCTTCGGGCAAATCCAGGAAATGTTCAGTCAACCCGTCTTCCGCCATTAGGATTTCAATTCCCTTATCCTGACGGGTGGTGGCCAACCATTCGCCATACAATCCCTTATACCTGTCTGAGTACGAACCTTGGTCGTCTTTCAAACGGAAATAGTCCGCACAAAACTGACTTATCTGATGGGTTATTTCATCTCGCCAAGCCATCTTGTATTTTCGGTCCCGGCCGCTATCAACAAAATCGCTGACATTATGCCAGTGCGTATGTTCATCCTCCTCAAGCAAATAACGCTCAAGGTTTTCAATGGAATAATCCTTTCCTGCTTCTTCTATGGCCTGCTGAAGATGCTGAGGCTGCAAGTCTTCCATCCAAATTTCTTGAAAATAGGATTTCGGCATCACGCACTGCGCCTGACTCAGAGCGCTCAACTTGGCCGAAACTTTGGCAAAATGCTGGTTTCGCATTTCCCACCAAGGATTGACCGCAATAAGCTCATCCAGTGGCCAAGTTGGAGCGATGCGCCCGCAAGCTTCAGCCAATGCCGCCTTCTGCTTATCTGAAAGCCGCGGCGTCAAAGGCTTTGCTTGACTCAAACCTCCGAGTTCGGGATGTTTATCTTTGTGCAAAATCATTGATATAACTCCTCTTTGGGAATCTGTAATTTCTTGGGCTTAAATCTGACCGGCAATCTTGTCGGATAAATCCTCAGGTTTAAACGCGTGACCCATTCATCCAAGTAAAACCCGGCATAAAAAGCCCGTCTAACCTTTTTCATCCACGCATTGTCGCTGTGATAACGAAGCAACACGTAACCCGCCATGAACAGAACAAGCAGAAGCGCTATCCATAAATCGCCTTCCCATCCGACGCTGGCCTGCATAGACGGAACAATCAAGCTGGCACCATTTTTTTGCAGGCTGTAAACCAACAGAAGAACGGCACCCAAACCAACCATTGCCGTGGCTGAAGCGGCAGTTAATCGCCCCCTTCTCTCAGCAATTAAAAGCGTCAATGCAATAGCGAAAAGGAGCCACGGACTATAAGGAGCCGGCAAGTCAGCGATCCAAACCAGACCGGCAACCAACGCCAAAGAGGCTGTTCCAGCCAACCACCATTCACTCACCGAAGGAGGCACGGGTCTGGCAAGTCTGCGTTTCAGACTCGATTCCACTTCCGATCCCGAGTTCAGGAAAGCGTAAGCTTTATAGCAAGAGTGTGCGACCAGGTGCAGCAGTGCCAATTCAAACAGTCCTAAAGCGCACTCAACGAGCATTAATCCCATTTGCGACATGGTTGACCAGGCCAAACGCACCTTAACCGACGCCCGCGTCATCATCACCAACGCGGCCAATACCGTCGTGATCCCTCCGACGACCAGCAAGATCCATTGCGCAACATCAGACAGCATGATCAGCGGCGCAAAAATAATCAGCAGATAGCCGCCGAGATTAATGATTCCGGCATGCAATAATGCCGACACCGGCGTCGGCGCCTCCACCACCTGAATCAACCAACCATGCAATGGCAACTGGGCGCACTTTACCAAAGCGGCCATAGCCAAAAGCACCGCCGCAAACTGATCCCAATTACTTAGCTCATCGGACAGCGAGACATTTTGATAAACTTCGCTGATGAACCAAGTGTCATGCTCATAGTGCAAAATCAAAATCGCACCTAACAAGCAGGCCTCCGCCACTCTCGCGAAGATAAACTTTTTATGTGCAGCCAACACCGCACGCTGTCTATGTGGAAAGAAAACCAGCAGCCTGTGTAAGCTCAAACTGATCGCAATCCATGCGACCATCAATACCAACATATGGTTACTGACAATCACGGTGGCAACGCTTCCAAGCGTAACCAGAAGCCAACGCAAATAACGTTTTTCTTCCTCTATGTTTCCTGCCATATAGGCACTGGAATATCGAATATTGACGAAAGCGATAAAGCTTACCAACCCCAACATCACCAAACTCATTCCTGAAGCTCCAACCCATTGACCGGACTCCGATAAGTTAATCCAGCCCAAGAGAACCGACAGTGCCAGGAACAGTGTCAGAGCCAGCCCCGCTAAACTGATCAGGGTCGCCAGCTTCCAGTTTGCTCGCCTTTCGTTGGCCAAGGCCCCAATAAAAAAGAGTGTCGGTATTAACAACATCATTGAAGCGCCAATCCATTGCATATTCATAGAAAACTCCTTAACCACCTATCGAATGCCAGCACGCCGTTGTTGCTTGACAAGATTCGACGATTTGAATGTGTTTTAAATCTTAGGAGATAGCGATGCGAAAGAAAAATTGGTAAATCAAATGCGACCTATAGACTAAAGAGAATAGTTGACTCAAAGGAGACAAAACCGCCTGAAGCGCGACGCGCAAAAAGGAAACGCAGGAGATCAAAGGCAAACAAGACGGCGTATAAACACCATGGGTTCTCACGTTTCGAAAGGGGCTATTTTGCAAAGCCACCTTTTTCCAAGCAGAGAAATACTAAGCATTGGCGATTGTTGATCAATGAGAAATGACGTACTAAATTTGACGCACGAGAAAATGGCCAAATACGAAGATAAGCCTACTTAAGCAGGGCGGTTGGATGGCGATTGTACCGACCCAGCCCTGCAAAAATTCCGAGCCTGCAAGTCGCTCTAGAGCTCAATAAACTCTTCGCCCGACTTCTTCAAAAATTCCAGAAACTCTTGAGCAATGATCGAAAGCTCTTTACCTCTTGGATAAACAATATTCCACTGTTTGTGAATAGGAAAGCCTTCTACATCGAGCTCGACAATCGGGCCCTGTTCTTTTTCTAAATACAGCGCATGCTTGGACACGCAGGCAACCCCGAGATCGCCGGCCACACAGTGTTTGATGGCTTCATTGCTTTTTAAAGTCAATCGCTCATTCACTTTCAAGTCTTTATCGGCAAACACCTTCTCGACTGCCGAGCGTATCCCCGAACCCTCTTCTCGCATAATAAAAGGTTCTTTGGACAACCGCTTAAGGGTGACTTTTTTACCGACCAATTCATGATGACTATTGGCGATAATAACCAACGGATTCGGGGCAAAAGGAATCACCTCAAGATCCAAATCACTGGGAGGAACCTGCCCCAAAATATAAATGTCATCGAGATTTCGGGCAATCCTCTTGAGCAACGTATTCCGGTTGGAAATCGTCAAATCCAAATCGATATCGGGATATTTTTTGGAAAACTTTCCTAATGCCAAAGGCATAAAATATTTCGCCGTGGTCATAACCGCGACCCGAAGACGCCCGCGAGTCATGCCGCGATAATCATCCAGTTTCATTTCCAAGTTTGAGAAATGGTTGATGACATCTCGACAGCTACAGGCCACTTCCTCACCCACTTCAGTGAGATAAATTTTTCTGCCGACCTGCTCATACAGGGGAATCCCTATCGCTTCGGCTAAACTTTTAACCTGTGAAGACACTGTTGGCTGAGTTAAGTGAAGTTCTTCAGCGGCTTTAGTAAAGCTAAGATTACGTGCAACCGATTCAAACACCTGAATCTGCCGCAACGAGGCATGGCGTATCAAAAAATTTTTTGGTTGTTGAATTGGTTGATCACTCATAACAAAGTCTTTATTCATTAAGTTAAATTGCAACTTGTACAGAATAATTCACTTTCTATACAAATATTTGACAAATATCAAAATTATGTTGATGGACGACAAGTAAGACGCTCCAGCGCTTCGTTTGCCGCCCTGGCCGCTTCATTAATATCCGACTCTTTACCGCACATCAATAAACGACCGTAGGCCCCAACAGCGCGCGCCTCCACCAAGGTGACATTGGCGGCCTTCTCGGCTTCATTTGCCGCATAGACGATATAGCCGGCCGGTTCCGTTTCCATAATAAACATGCTTTGGCCCGGCAGAATCATTGAACCTTTTCGATTATCCCGGTTAATCAACGTGGCATGATCCGGCGTGACTCCGCGAATGATTTCACTCCACATCACAACGCATTGCTGGCGATCATATTCGTGCGTATTAAGATGTCGTAAAATACTTTCCCCCGCCTCCAGCACATCACTCTGATCTCGGTGGTGAATCACCATTGAACCGTATGCCCGCTCAACGATTTGCTGCCCCAATCTAACATTCGACGCTTTTAAAGCCACATCGGATAAACGATGAACGGCCATACCCGGAGCCACCTCTATCCACAGACAAGAGTCGCCAGGCACAGGTAAAAACCCCATAGAGGCCGTGCCCATATAAGACGCCAGTTGCGGCTGCAGCGAGTCCAGAAACACATAAGTACGCAATTCAATCATGGAGCCACTTCCCCTCTAAGCTGATTAACGACGGATTGAACCGCCTGAGCCCGATGACTGATTTGGTTTTTTATTTCCAGCGGAATTTCCGACACCGATTTGAGCAATGCCGGAATCCACATAACATCATCATAGCCAATTCCGTAGCCGGTGCGTGGTTTCATTAAAATCTCTCCATACCAGTGCCCCACGCCTATCAACGGCATCGGGTCCTGTGCATGCTTAACATAAACAACTGCGCAGGAATAACGCGCTTTTCTCTGCGGGTAAGGCAGCAGTGTCATATCATCCAACAACTTTGACAAGTTGCGCTCATCACTGTTTTCCGTTGACCCCGTGTATCTGGCGGAGTAAATGCCGGGCAAGCCTCCCAAAGCCTCAACCTCTAGTCCCGAATCATCCGCCAAAGCGGGCAGGCCTGTTCTTTCACTAGCGAAACGCGCTTTCTTAATGGCGTTTTCCACAAAGCTTAAACCGTCCTCTACCGCTTCTTCCGCAAAAAAATCGGTTTGCGGCTTGCAAGCAAAGCCGGCCCGAGCCAGAAGTGGTGCAAGCTCAGCGACTTTATGCGGATTGGCTGTAGCCAAAATAATTGGAGACATCATCATTTAACTCTTAATTACAACGCGTCATGACTTCCACATCGGAAGAAAACACCATCAGATCATGACCTTTTTGAATATATTGATTCAGCTCATCCAGAAGAAGCACCAGCGTACTTCTATCCACCTCAGCCATAAACATAATATTATTCCCAGCCAATGCAGAATCGCCGTGAGCGGATTTCCTGGCATCGTAGAGGGTATAATCCTCGACACCGTGAATCTGCATGATTTCAATCATGTCTTGTTCCAAAACGTCCGGTGGAATAATCTGCAGCAGCTTGTTGCCGGCCTCCACGCCAACCTGAGATAGCTTTGCACCCTCTCCGCGTTTATTTTGCGGCGTTTGTGTGCTTAAACTCCACGTTTCTGTTTCATATTCTTCTTCACACCATTGCATGACACATCTCCCTTTAACAGTTGCCGCATTGCATAATCTCGAATCAAACAGTCGAGTGCGCCTAAAAAATCGTACATCCTGCTATCTCAAACGATCGAATGACTTTTGTGCAGTCATACACATCCGTTCATACATTAATCACCATGTTAGGGAATTCGTGTCATTTTGAGAAATTGGAGTTTTCTCTTCATGCTATAGACTTTAGTCAATGGATTCGTATACATAAAAACAGACTGCATTCTGACAGAATGAAAAGAGGCTTAGGGAAGGTAAAATGGGCAGAACCGGCACTGCCCAATCGGCTAAGACTTCCGGTTAAACGCCTGCAGCAGGCGCAATACGACTAATCAGGCCAAACTCTTCGGCTAGGAAAGGCTTTAACCTGATCAGCAATATGTTCGGATGCACCCGTTTCTTTTTTAGAAGAACCGTTTGCTGACTGCTCAATTGCTTTATTGGCCGTTGTTTTTTTCGTACTACTCGCGGCTGTCGCCACTGCTCGAGTCGACGATTTTTTTTGCGTTGTTGAAGGCGACTTATTAGCGCTTGCCGTCGTTGCCTTACTCGAATCCTGTGAAGTCGTCATGCTACTTCTCCTTGAGAATGATTGGTCACGCGTTGGAAACCGTCATCAATCCCTGTTGCGAGCGCAAAATCGGTCTCACCCAAGGCTTCGGTTTTGGCATAGATAATCACTGAGGCGTGATTTCGACCAAAGCTGATATTGGGGTGATGATCCAAGGATTCCGCCTGTTCTGCCATCTCATCCAAAAAGGCTCTCAACGTTTCAAAGTCGTCAAACTCGAAACGGGCTTCCATACTTGCAGGTTTCTCTTTCAGTTTCCATCGCTTGTTCATACAAAGCTCCTATTGGGCTGATGCGCCTGTGACATCAGTCGGAAATAATCATCCAACCAAGCCTGCACTCTCATTAGCTGAGACTGTTCTTCTTCCAACAGTCGACTAAACAGTGCATGGTCTTCCTGGGCACCAAAATTGGCGCAATATTGAACCGCTTCTGAATACAGTTGAATCAGAGCGATTTCGCGCTCTTCACAAGTTCTCAAAGCTTCTGCAATATTGTTGGCCGTACTGGCAGGACGCAATACGCTTCCTGCGGGCAAAGCCCCCTGAGCGACCATACGATCTGTAATTAAATTCGCGTGCTGAAATTCTTCGTTTGCCAAAGTAATGAAACCTTCGGCATAAGATGTTTCTTGGCGAAATTTTGCCAGCGAAGCTTGTGCGAGATAATGCTGGCCTGCAGAAAACTCCAGGCTTAAGGCTCGACCTAAATACCCTAAAATCTGGCTGTTGGCGACAGATGTTTGTGCTTGGGGTACTCTTGGATAAGCGCCTGCACCCGGCATTACACTGCCCGGCATTCTAGACGAATAATGCATGCCTCCCTCCTAATCCCGATTGAGGGTTAAAGTTTTTAACCCTCGGATTCAATAGAAAATATTAGCTTCGGCCTGCAGAGTTATTGCCGATGGTCAATACCGGTTCCACTTCTTTGTGTGGACGGGCAATGATGTGCGCCGCTACCAAACCGTCACCTACACGCTCACAAGCGTCTGCTCCGGCACGTACCGCTGCGTTTACCGCACCGGTTTCACCACGCACCATTACAGTAACGTAACCGCCGCCTACGAACTCACGGCTAACCAAACGAACTTCGGCTGCTTTAGTCATCGCATCCGCCGCTTCAATCGCTGGCACCAAACCACGGGTCTCGATCATACCCAACGCAATTCCGTATTCTGTACTCATGACATTCTCCTTAAGACGAAAATTACTTCTGTTCAATCGTTAAAACGGGTTCCACTTCTTTGTGTGGACGGGCAATGATGTGCGCCGCTACCAAACCGTCACCTACACGCTCACAAGCGTCTGCTCCGGCACGTACCGCTGCGTTTACCGCACCGGTTTCACCACGCACCATTACAGTAACGTAACCGCCGCCTACGAACTCACGGCTAACCAAACGAACTTCGGCTGCTTTAGTCATCGCATCCGCCGCTTCGATCGCTGGCACCAAACCACGGGTCTCGATCATACCCAACGCAATTCCGTAATCACTCATAACTTTCTCCTTCTAGCAAAATCGCAATTAATACTGTTAAAGCTTATTTCTTCTCAACGGTTAATACCGGTTCCACTTCTTTGTGTGGACGGGCAATGATGTGCGCCGCTACCAAACCGTCACCTACACGCTCACAAGCGTCTGCCCCGGCACGTACCGCTGCGTTTACCGCACCGGTTTCACCACGCACCATTACAGTAACGTAACCGCCGCCTACGAACTCACGGCTAACCAAACGAACTTCGGCTGCTTTAGTCATCGCATCCGCCGCTTCGATCGCTGGCACCAAACCACGGGTCTCGATCATACCCAACGCAATTCCGTAATCACTCATAACTTTCTCCTTTGAGTTGCTCACTTTTAAAACTTACTTCTGTTCTGGTTGCCAGTTATCAATAATCCCACCAACCGTTAAATCCGTTAATAATCGTTTGTCGCCTGCGGCATCTCTTGCTGCAGAATTGGCGATAGTAAAAACCCAGTCTCCCGTTTTGGTTCCAATCGGGTCCATCGCCACAAACAGCTCTCCTGTTTCTGTTGTCAAGGCTTTTAAAGGTAAGTGTCCCAACCCCTCTAAGCGACTTGTCAACACCAACTGTTGTTTAACTTGTAGTATTTGCATCCTGAGGTACTTCCCATTTGTCGATAATGCCAACAATCGTCAGATCACTCGGATAACCCTTTACACCGGTTGCGTCTCGCGCCGCCGAACTACCACAACAAATCACCCAGTCACCTGGTTTACAGCCCACCGGATCCACCGCCACTTGAGGGGTGCCGCCATCCTTTTCGCGCACCACCAGCAGCGGTTTGTGCTCCATCATGGCAATACGGTTTGTTGAAACGAGGGTCTTATCGACTTTATAAATTTTCACGTTTCACCTCCTTACTGTACGGTTCTGCGCTGAGTGGGCATTTCCAACAGGCCTGGTAACCTTTCGGCTGGCTGGCAGCCGGTAAAATCTCTTAGAGTCGGCATGGTTTGCAACAAACCGGATACTGCCAACTCCTGGTAACGATTATGCAAGGCCTTCTCGATGCGCAGTGCCTTGGATTGTGCACGGTCTCTCGATCCAGGAACGCGGCCGTCATAATCGCAGCGGATAATGATCGGGATTGGCAGGCCTCTTTTGACGTTCAAGCCTTTGAAAATCTTGATGCCAACATCCACATCATTAACCCCTTCTTCAACGGTATCGAGAAAGCTGTAGTAACTCAGGTTACGCAATTGCACTTCTTCAAAACCGTTTCCAACTCCGATGAATCTCTCCGCATGGCCAAGATCGCTGTAACAGCCGTTTTCATACTGGTTGACATAGGCAATCTGCGAAAAATTGTTAGCCATCAACCATGCCATCAATTTAACCAGTTCCGGCTGAGGCGCAGTTGCCCGCGCATTCATATTGGCGGTTTGAATCGCTGTTTCTAATGCCTCATTGGCCTCACCAACAGAGAGATTCATTGTCGCCTGATAAAGCTGGTCTGTTTCAACGAATCGCTCTAAGCTCACCTCACCTTGGGCATTCGGCACATGAATCTTCAAACTGTCGTCGTCGGTATTCAAACCTAGCAACAGCGTTTGAACCGTCGATCCGCAACCGAACCGGTTTTCAATCGCCTGTCTAAAATCGTTTAATTTCTGTAAAGCCGCTTCTGCCGCTTTTTGGTCATCACTTCCATGTGCCGCACATCCCTGATGGGTCGGATCGGCTTTTGAAAAGTGATACACCGCAATCTTTAGATAACGTGTCGGCTCATCCGCCGAATTCGGCTTCCCTTCACGAAACCTCGTATGTTCTATAAATACCCAGTTTCTAACGCTCTCGCTAACATCAAACATGACGCCTGCGTGCGCCTTACGTCTTACCAGGGCATAAGGTAAGCGGAGTACATAACTTAGAATGTGTGCCAGGCGTCCATCTGCACAAGGTGCAATCCCTACAGCATGAAAACCGGACTCTCTAAACATGCGTTCTGCTTCTTGTTTTTTCTGACCCGCAAGCGGATCCTTAATAAAGAAGTCTTCCGACATTCTCATAAATTGTGCAAAGAGGGTCTTCGCATACAAAACCTGAAACGCTTTCTGAGACTGTGAATCAATCCCGGATTGCCAATCCTGTTCCGCCAAGGTCACACCCAACTTTGCAAACAGCTGCTGGTTTGCCCAGCTGACAAAACCTGACCGGCTGCGCTGCGACAAAATCTCTTTCAAGGTTGTTTCAATTTCATCAAAACGAGATTTGATGTCCACTTCGTATTCACGCAGCCATTGGTTTTGTCTTTCATTCACCAAAGGATGGGTGCCCGTCATGGCCAAAGCGTTTTCAACCCTCTGGCTTCCACCGTTTTGAACCAATCCTTCCGTTTCAGCACGAACTCCATGAGCAGTCGGACTCTGTTGCTGCCACTGCGGGTTTGGCGCAATCGGCTTCCAAAACAATGACTTTTGACGATGATTTACTTTTGTACGATTCATCAAACAAAACACCCAATATTCAGTTTCTTAATTACGCTCTCGCGCCACCGGATAACGTCACTTTCGCGCCGGTATCGGTATTTCCTGATGAACCTGTAATCGGGCTCATCGGGACTTCTGCCATCGCGCCGGGAGTAAACTGGGCAGCCCCCATAGGCGACTGTCTCGTTGTTCCACGAACCGACGCATTACGCTGTGCCGCCCATGGACCATCCGTCCCGGTCACTTTGGAACCTCTGTCCCAACCGTCCCCGGTAATTCTCGACCCAGTTTGCTCAGCGGGCTCAGCCGTCATCACTGGTGCAGCCTGTACCTGCCCGATCATCACTGGAAAATCGGATTCACCCGGAGCCGCGGCATTGGTTGAATCACACACCATAGCGGTCTGATCGCCCCCCTGGTAATGCGTTCCCGTCACCAGTTCACAAGCCCCTTTCTGCGCACCGGTCAATCCTTGTGGGCCAGGCTGTACACCTGAAATTGAAGGATTGACACCTTGGCGCTGGCGAGCCTTGATCTCGGACTGCTGTTCACTCGAACAGAATTGAGCCTGCTCCATTCCTGTATAAGGGGTTCCCGTAACAGCCTGACAATCGCCCGTTTCCGCACCGGTCATCCCGTAATAGGCGCCACTGCGATCTCCGGTAATAGTCTGACCGCCACCGGTGCCCGAAGCCGTTACCTTACGAGGCGTTTCCGGTACAGGCATATCACACGCCTGCACTTCTTCCACCCCTTGATAACCTGTTCCGGTGACCGATTTACAGGCCCCTTTTTCAGCTCCGGTCACCGCTTCCAGGCGACCCACCTGAGTCCCTGTCGTAGTGTTTCCCTGAGCCGTTTTCGACGGCATCACCTTTTGCGGCGCTTTCGCTGGCGTTTTCGGCTTAATCGTGGTGGATTGAACGCTACGATTATCCCCTCCGGTGATTTTGTTGCCGCTACGCTGTGCCGGCTGAGACATCACCGAAAAACCGGTCGCCTTCGCTTTTGCAGGAGTGGCCCCACAATACATCTGACTCTGATCCGCTGGCAGATACTCGGTACCCGTAATCGCAGAACAGGTTCCGGTTTCGTTGCCTGTCATTTTTTCAGCACGCCCCACTTCGGTTCCGCTCACACTTTGCCCACGGGCAGTATGTGTTTGCGTGACCTTCGCCGGCTTTGCGGAAGGTTGAATATCACAATTACCTTTGAACTCTTCGGCACCTAAGTACTCCGAGCCGCTGACCAATTGACATGCACCGGTTTCGGCACCTGTCATTTTCTTCTTGCCTTGGCCCACCTGCGTTCCGGAAACGGTCTGTCCACTTAGGGTTTGCGACTCTTCCACTTTTGGTGGGACAGTCTGGCCATTTCTGGGCTGACGGGTTGGGCGTGAAGCGCCGGTTGAGCAGGTTTTTCCACGAGAACATCTTTCCGCACGAACCTGCTTTGCAATCTCTCGCGTAGTCGCATCCGGGTTGGCCAATTTCGCTTTAGCACCCGACTGACTGCCCCCTTTAGATTTAAACGCTTCCTGCCCTACTTTCCCCTTAGCTTGCGCCTGACGGTATGCCTTCGATTGAAGGCGTCCACTAGACTGAACTGTCGCTTCGGGTTTAATCGCAGTACGACGATCTTGACGCTTAACCGGCTTTTCCGCTTTTGCCTGACGAGGCTCGATAATCAGCTCCTCAGACTTCTGCTTTGCTTTTGCCTTAGGGTGAGGCATTGGCTTTGCCGCACTTGCTGCACTCTTACCGCTCTTCTGCTCCTGTCTCTTGCGCTTTGCCGCTTCGCGACCTGCTGCCGAAGCCACCGGGGCGGCTGCAGCGGATACTTGACGACGAGGACGAGACGGCTGGGTAGGCGCAGGAGTAACAGCCGCTACAGGTTCAGGAGCAGGTGCAGATCGGCGTGGCGCTACCGCAGTAGCAGCTGCCTGAGCACTCTTTCCGTTAACCTGCGCTTTGCGTCGCGCAATAGCTGCGGCTCGACCGCTTTGAGCATTGTTTGCACTCATGCTAAAGCCTCCTATTTCGTCTTTATGACTCGTTAATCACTCGTTATTCGTTTAGTTACCTAGCGAAATTACATTCCGCGTGGACGGTAAACCACGAAGTTGTGCCCTTGACACTGGGTGTAGTTGTCATACCCAATCAAACGGATCAAGTGATTCGGATAAGCTTGACGACAGGCATCCAACTCTGCCAGAACTTCATTTGGATCACGAGTACCAAACATTGGAAGCTTCCACATTCCCCAGTAGTGAGCTGCCGCGTTTGCCGGATCTTCATGCTCAAGCGCTGGCGTCCAACCTTGGTTGATGATGTAAACGATCTGGTCGTAAACTTCATCGGCATTTAACTCAGGCAGGAAAGAAAACGTTTCCAGCGTGTACTGTGTACGATAATCATCTGTTTGCATTGACATTTTTAACTCCTTAATTTTTTAGGATTCTTTCAAATTCAGTGAGGCTTAGCCCACATCCAATTTGTCAACGGTATCGAACTCGAACTTGATCTCTTTCCAAGTATCCAGAGCGACTGCCAATTCTTTACTGTTACGTGCTGCATCACGCAAGATGTCTCCACCTTCACGTTCCAGGTCACGACCTTCGTTACGCGCCTTAACACAAGCTTCAAGAGCCACACGGTTTGCTGCCGCACCGGCTGCGTTACCGCCAGGGTGACCTTGGGTACCACCACCAAACTGAAGAACAGAATCGTCACCGAAGATGTTTACCAACGCAGGCATGTGCCATACATGGATACCACCAGAAGCAACCGCCATAACACCAGGCATTGAACCCCAATCCTGATCAAAGAACACACCACGTGAACGGTCTTCAGGAACAAAAGATTCGCGAAGCTGGTCAACAAAACCTAGCGTAGACGCGCGGTCACCTTCCAACTTACCAACAACCGTTCCGGTATGCAGGTGGTCACCACCAGATAAACGCAGACACTTGGCCAATACGCGGAAGTGAATACCGTGTTGCGGGTTACGGTCGATTACCGCGTGCATCGCACGGTGAATGTGCAGCAACATGCCGTTGTCACGACACCAGTTTGCAAGCGTGGTGTTTGCAGTGAAACCAGCAGTCAGGAAGTCATGCATGATGATTGGCTGACCCAATTCTTTCGCGAACTCAGCACGCTTCAACATCTCTTCAACCGTACCTGCGGTAACGTTTAGGTAGTGCCCCTTACGCTCACCCGTTTCTGCAGTCGCTTTATCCACCGCTTCTGCAACAAACTCAAAACGGTTCTGCCAACGCTGGAATGGCTGCGAGTTGATGTTCTCGTCATCCTTGGTCAAATCCAGACCACCGCGCAGACACTCGTAAACCGCACGTCCGTAGTTCTTAGCCGAAAGACCCAGTTTTGGTTTGATCGTACAACCCAGCATCGGGCGACCGTATTTGTTCAACTTGTCACGCTCAACCTGAATCCCAGATGGTGGCCCGCCACAGGTCTTGATAAACGCAATTGGGAAACGGATATCTTCCAGACGCAGTGAGCGCACTGCTTTAAATCCGAATACGTTACCGACCAAAGAGGTCAGAACGTTAACCACTGACCCTTCTTCGAATAGATCCAGCGGGTAAGCGATAAACGCGTAGAATGCATTCTTGTCACCAGGTACATCTTCGATTCTGTAAGCACGACCTTTGTAGAACTCCATGTCTGTCAACAAGTCAGTCCATACGGTGGTCCAGGTACCGGTTGATGATTCAGCCGCTACCGCTGCTGCCGCTTCTTCACGAGGCACACCTTCCTGAGGTATTACTTTGAAACAAGCCAAAAGATCTGTATCCAACGGAGTGTAGTCCGGTGTCCAATAAGTCAGCTGGTAATCCTGTACACCAGCGTCAAACGTTTTACTTGCCATATTTATGCTCTCCTTGTTTTTGGAGTTGAATTGAATTCGAGTGCAATATTAGAAAAGTTAACGGCATATTGACTAATTGAAAGACGCGATAGAATTTATTGAAGATTCTCTATGGATGGAAACAACTAGAGTTGACAAAAACGGCTAGAAACACCGAAAAAACGGGGGTTATACACACCCTTCAACCAAGTGAAATACAGGAGGTTTTTTCACTCAAAACCGTTTATTTTTTTAAAAAAATTGACAAAAAATTAATTTGCCAATCGTTTTTATATTCGAATAACACGGTTGATACGTTTTAAAATTCGCCATAAAAACGATCAGAACGTTGCTTTCTTTTACGTAAAGACGATCTGTTTGAGTGTATGTAGTTTGTAGGCGCAAATACTCATTCGGGAAGTTTCAGGCAAGACAACAGCAAGAAACATAAAAAGACGCAATCAAGGGAGTTTCTAGAATTGAATAAGGCATTAACAGCCTCATGAGAAGCATATGCAGTTCAATCACATCTCCATGACTTTAACCCAGCCATAGAAAACAGGAATACAAAGACCATCCTATCTGCAACCTTATAAGACTGGCTTTTCCTGAGCTTACGGGTTCTTTACCTGAACATTGGTTAAGGGCAAAGGCAAAGCCAGGCTACTTTATTGAAAAGGGAGATAGTGATTTTTGACGGTATTGAATAAAAATCAAATTTCAGCACCGCCACCTTTGCCGATCTGTCAATAGATTAAATAAGACTTACTAGACAAGAAAAAGGCTAAAAAGCCTGTGAAATCGTTATTTCAGGCATAAAAAAAGCCGTCATAAGACGGCTTAATTTTGAATAGTGGTGGCTACACCGAGATTCGAACTTGGGACCCCATCATTATGAGTGCCATTAGACCACTAACTCTTCGAGTTAGCGGTACATGCTCTAACCAACAGTTTCACCATCATCTGAGCTAAACTCTGTGAATGAGTAGATTATAACACCCTACTCATTTTTCTACTCATGAAACCTATCAGAATTGTTTCAAATCTCTATAAAAAGATAAAAACCATCTTTGTTATTATGTTAATTCAACAGCATTTTAATCACTTGGGCTTCCAATCCTTAAACGAATAGATTCTAGATCCCGAAAAAGGTTTCCCACGCAAATCAACAAACCCATAATACTCATCTCTAAACTCGATGTTATCCTGCGGAACTCCGAAAAGATAGGGAGCACCTGCAAGATATGTTTTGGAACCATAACGAATGCCTACTGGAGAAGCCAACCCTTCTCGGTTCAAAACCATCATCTGGGGCACTCCTCCACTGAAAGTATCTTCTTGATGCTTCAACTGGAGCACTAGAGAGCGGAAATAGACTCGAGAAAAGTTGCCATTCATTTTTACCATCTCTCGATAAACCTTATCAAAGCTTTTTTTTCCAGAACCCCAGACTTCTATTACCTTATCAAGCTTTTTATCATCATATTCTTTAGGTTCGACATTAATAAGATTATGTTCAAAGTTTTTATTGGTAGGATTGTATGAATATTCACACATGAAAAAATCTACGCCAAATCGGGCAACATGAATAATTTGTGTATATTCAAGATCAGATAATTTTGAATATTCAAGTGCAGCAAGATTTAATGCACTCAGCACAGATTGCGACTGCTCTTCAATACTCTGGGCGTTGACAAAATCAGACGAATAATCAAGTGCCGTTGTCAGCTGAGAAAGCACATTAAGACCAAAAAGTGATTTTCCACAATATGCAAACATCACTGGTGATCGGTGTAGCGAAAAGACTTTCTGTGAAGATTTATACTTCACTACGTTTCCATATTCATCCTTCCAACTGACTTGACTATCACTTATCAAGTTCACCGCCGAATACTGTGTTCCCTGCATTGATAAATAAGCTACAACGGTAGTCATTCTACCAACCTACTAAAAAATCCCATTCCAATTCCTTTCTCACTCATAACCTCTCTCCTGAAAAGTTCAAAACTTGAACAAAGACTGTCAGGTAATTTAGCCAAACTCAATTTCAAAAAATAAAATTTTTTGACCCTAAAAGTAAACAACGTCGGCTTATTGTTTGTCAGCAATTACCACTTGGTAAAAATCTAATGATTCGTTAGACTAAACCTAAATATAGGTCAATTTACTAAAAAATAACTGAGCGGCAAACTATTAATGAACCCTAGTCATATATTCAGAATGACACATATAAATAATTTAGACACATTTTTAGCTGATGGATTCTTATACGCACCAAATTACATGAACCAGCCTCAGTACAGTGTCAGTTATGCTCAAATAAATCAATTTCGTGGAAATATGACTTTAGGAAACGGTCGAGCTTTGCACGATTATGTTCCTTTTTATTTCTCACCATTGACTCCTATGGCATTTACCATAAGTCAAGGCAATCTATCATTAATAGCCCCTAATAATACCAATATGGGTCGTGTAACCAATAATGACATAGTATTTATTGGTCTAAACTTAGAAAATGTATATCGGCATGGTTACCAGTACCAAGTAAGCAACTCTGCGTGTAACAACTTTGCTTTTGCAACTTATGACACTGTTCAGCAAGCTAACATTAACTGGAACTTATTTAATGAAGATCCATACAAAGCATCCATTCATAATGAGGGCTACGATGGGGCATGTAGATATTTTCATGACAGAGACTCTGCACCTTACCAAAATAGAAGAGCTGTAAGGGGGGCTGAATTTTTAATAGCAGACCGAGTGGATATGAATCATATTGACTTTTTTATCGTTAAAAACGATACAATAGGCGCCACATTAAGACAAAAACTTGCCAATTACGGCTTGCAGATCCCCGTTTACGTTGAACCCGACTGTTATTATTGAGATTAAGTTATGACTTTAATATTTAAAAAAGGCAATCTATTTGAATCTCATGATGAAGCAATTGTAAACACTGTCAATTGTGTTGGTGTCATGGGTAAAGGCATTGCTTTACAATATAAAAATCTATTTCCTGAGAACTATACTGAGTATAAAAAACAGTGTTCACAAAAAAACATTGTGCCAGGAAAAATGTTTGTCTATGAGTATAAAACTGAAGATTTATTTGCTGGAAATAAACCTCAATTTATCATAAATTTTCCGACAAAAGATCATTGGCGAGCTAAATCTAAAATTGAATATGTTGAGCAAGGCCTAAATGATTTCATCTCAGTAATAACACAACAGAATATTAAGTCAGTTAGCATGCCTGCTATTGGATGTGGTAACGGCGGACTAGAGTGGTCTGATGTAAAAAAAGTTGTAACTGCAAAGCTTTCTTCGCTTGAAGGTGTAACTATTAATATTTACGAACCTAAAGACTATTTTGAGCCTGAACACCTAGGACAAGATAATATTTGGACCATTCCTAGAGCCGTTCTCATAAGACTATTCGGTCAAGTCCAAGAAAATTTTGGCGGCAGAATAACTCATCTATCCATGCAGAAAATTGTCTATTTTTTACAAGAAACAGGAATAGATTATAAAGTAAGTTTTTCTGAAGAAAAGTTTGGCCCATTTTCAAAAGAACTCAAATCTCATTTTTTCACTCTGAATTCAAGAAAATACATAGAAGGTTTTGATGCAGAGAGAGAACAAGGCTCAACTCGAAGTATTGAGGTCCCAGCTCACAGTTTCGCAGAAGCTAGCGAGTTTTTAGACTCTACCGAAGAACCTTCAAAATATTTCGACACTATAGAAAGAATTGAAAAACTAATCGTTGGATTTGAAAGTCCTCTTGGAATGGAGTTAATTTCAACTGTCCATTCCTGTTCAAAAAAAATAAACACTACAAATACCGATAATATCTACAACTGCATAAAAAAATGGTCACCAGAAAAATTAGAAAGATTTAACTTTTCAAACATTGAGGTAGCTGTTCAGCGACTCCGTGAAGTAAATTTTATATAGTTTTGGTTTATTTTTACGCCTCAACTAAAGGTATTCCTTTTGGGTAACACCTAAAGGGAATACTCAACACAGCATCAAATAATCTACTTAGATAGAATTTGCCCATTTCTCTACATTGATTCAATATACATCAGTACGCCTCTCTTTAAACTTGCTCTAAAAATTAGACAACCAGCCCTCACAGCACCATAAAGAAAATGGTCATCACGATCACGTGACGTCAGACAGGAACGAATACAGAACGTAGAGCGTAGCTCGAAGTGATGTATGAGAGAACTGGATATAAGGCTAAGTGTGAGGGATGATGAGCTTCGAAGAAGCGAAAACGTATTGCGTAAAGCTATCGTTATTTAAAACTTAAAAATAATACTAAAATAATAGCTATTCACCTCTGACGAGGCAAATTCAGCCTTCACCCTTATCCTTATGCCTAAGCCCTTAACGAATCAGCTACGCTGCTTCATTAAGTCCTAGCAACGGAACGGGCATAGTCTGAACGCTGTAATAAAGATAGGTAAAAGAATTCTTGTCGGGGGGACACCTTCCAACTTAAACAAAAACTATCAAGTAATTAACTAATACCAAATCATGAAATTTCACATATGGATTTAAGTGTATGTTTGTGTACGTCAAGAAAGTTGAAAAAGTTAACTATGTTGGATAGTTTGAATATCAAACATATTCTGTTTAGTAAAAATTAATTTTTAATTTCTTGCCCCCACATCTAGTGGATTCACACCTGATCACAGACTTAAAAATTGTTTCAAAACTCCATATAAATAAAAAGCCACCGATAAAAATGAAACAATCAAAAAGTGAACTTTTTATCTTTTCCGTTAATCATTTCAACTCGACAACCAAGCGCAGCTAAACCATCCTCGAAGTATTCGCTATTTACTGCTTTGCTAAAATCAGATGTCCTTAACCCAGATTCTTCCCTAACATCTTTCCAACTACAAAACTCCTCACCAGACTCTTCTTTATATTCGATTTTAGATTCCAGAATTTCTAGAATTAGATCTGCGTTTTGTTCTGGTTTAGATTTCTTTTTAGTATGCGTTATCCCTTGAGGAGTCCAATCTTGCACCTGAGCTTGTGGAAACTGCTCTTCAACTAGTTGGATAATTTCTCTACCCTCTTCATTATCAGGATAGAACAAATATATTGAGGCTGACTGGCAATCAGAATCAGGTGTCGAAATGACTCTTGCCCTAGATCTCATAACTGCTTGAACAATATCATCTACAATCTGAGTAATTCTAAACTGTTTAACTCTTTCTGAATCTATAGCTTTGGTAACAAACAAATCCAAACTACCTGTACCAGTTCCGTAAATTCTAGATACATCCTCAATTGGTTGAAGGTAGTTCCATCCCACTACCATAACCTTATTACATTTATTCCAATCATTACGACCAATATGATTTCCCCAATGGGTGAAAAACATCCTCACATCATTTGTGTGTTGCTCAATGTGTTCTATGAACTCTTTATGACCAATAATTAGAAGCTTGTCATCTTTTCCCAGTAGCGATTTTGCAAAAGACAGGTATTGTTCTATATTTTTGTCCCTAACATCTTCATCATTAAAAATTGCATATCTAGACTGACCAAAACCTTTAGCTTTATATATTGATAGGTTTTTGTATTGACGAATTTGAGGCACATCGACTAATGCGATTCTGGAAAAACTACTTCTATCCGCTAGTTTATAAAACTCATTGACGCTCGCTGTTGCATCTAGGACAACACAAGTACCAAGTCCACTGTATCTATTTTTAACTTTGAATAAATATGAATCCCGATTCGTTTTATAGAACACAAAGGGTTGATAGTTTGGAAACATATCTGCTTTAGGATTTATGGCGATTCTAATTAGCCTGTCAGCAATACTTAATGCTCTATTTAGACGCTGTTGTATTCTCTTTGTAAGCAAACTATCAAATCCTAAACCACTGACTTTTGAGACTTCATCACAAATTTCGTTAAAGCGGGATACAATGATTTCCTTAACGACATCGGATTTAATTTCTGGTATGAGATCTTTGTTTTCAATAAAAGAAAATACCGTTGATTCATCAATGTAACGGACAGGCTTGTCAGTACTAAAATCAATGCTTTTTAAATACTCATACAATTGTCGCAACTGAAGACTTAACTGTTCTGGCTCACATAACTTTTTTGATTCAGGAGAGTTCAATAAAGCATTTTCTAAAAATTCTAATAACCGTTTAAACTCATCTAGCGTAACATGTATTACTGAAAAAAGAGAGCTTTTCATCAATAACAATCAACTCTCTATCTTTTAGGCTGCCATCAAATGCTCTGTATTTGCGAATATGATCAAGTGCTTTTTCATTTCGATAACCAAGTTCTTCATATCGCTTATGTGTAATGATGGCACAGGGGTAATTTTCTAGTTCTAATTCAAGTTCGACCCAGTATGGGTGTTGGTCTGCTTTGTTCTTTGCGGCGTAATGACAACAAGCGTAAGTTTCACTGTTTCTAATAGAATTTATAGTTTCTGTATACTTTTTAGCTTCCTCAACTTTGGACACGACTATTAAACTGGCCATCTTAGAACCACCAAGCATCGCAGCATAAATTGTTAAAGCTACAGACTTCCCTACTCCTGTTTGAGCAGGAAAAGCCCATACATTTTTATTAGTCAAGTTGTCTGTTCGTGGATTGGTAACAGATAAATTTAACACACCACAAAGTTGCTTAAGAACTTTGGGGGTATCATTTGATACAAATACCCCTAACTTGTTAAGAACATCTACTGTAAACCCTGTAAATTCTTCAATATCGACAGGTTCATTTGGTAACTCATCTAGTTCAAACACATCCACCCCAAAGAATTGTTTCAAAGCCTCCTTTATACCAAACTATTTATTAGAAACTGAAACAATCCTTTTGCTTTTTTAGCCATTACTTAACTTGCCAAGATAATCCGACCAGACCTGCATAATCTCTCGACGCTCTTCAAGCCTCTGAGAGCGATCGTAAGCAGCCTTTACCTTATTACCTTCAATGTGACCCAGTTGTAGCTCTATGAGGTCGTCAGCAAGCCGTAATTGCTCCCTAGCTAAAGTAGAAAAACTAGAACGAAAACCATGAAACACATGGACTTCTTTATCTACCCCAATAGATCTCAGAGCAACATTCAAAGTGTTCTCACTCAAAGGTTTTCTCGGTCTTGCTCCATTGAATAGATAGTCCCCATCCGATAGTTGAATGGCTTGCTCTAATATTTCAATCATGGGATTAGTTAACGGCATCCAATGCTCCCTCCCCATTTTGTCTTTGGGTATCACCCATAGTTTATTTTGCAAGTCGATGTGTTCAGGCTTTGCCATTCGGATAGATTCACTTCTTAGAAAAACATATGGAGCGATTTGCAGGCATAGTTTCACACTCGGCATCAGATGTTCAGCAAGTTCAATGCTTTTGATTAGTTCAGCAAAACCTTTCTCATCAACTATCGCTGGCATGTGTTTAACTTTGGGCTTCTTGGTACAACCTTGTAAGGGTTGAGCTGGATTGGACTCACAGTAGAGATTCTGAACACCATACTTGAATATCTGACTGGCGATATTCTGGACTCTTCTTGCTAGATCCAGATAACCTCTTGCCTCTAGCTGTTTGAGCACAGGAAGAATATCTCTTGGACGGATATGACTGAGGATCATTCCCTGTAGTTCAGGGAGTAGATAATTCTCAATTCTCCGCAGAACAATCTGCTTATTCTTTTCACTCGAATAGCCTTTAAAATCAAGCCATTCTAGAGCCGCTTGTTCGAAAGTGACCTCTTGATAATCCTTGATAGATTTGAAGTCATCACGGAGCTCTCTGGCTCTTTCAAGGCTGGTTTCAGGGTGCGATCCTAAAGACTTCATTGTCCAACTGCCATTGAAGTTTTTGTAGCGGTAACGCCAGTTTTTAGAACCTGAAGGTGATAGTTCAAGATAAAGTCCGTCAGCATCAAGATGACGTTCAAGTTTAGGTGGTCTTTTTAGACGTTGGATTTTGGATATTGTTAGCATGGTGTCTACTCATTCTGGAATAGTGAATCTACTCAAACCCTACTCATTCGTATGAGTAGAACTTGCCAGAACTGATTGTCGAGACTAATTCTTAATAATCTCTACAAACCAGTAAACACAGGGCCTAGAAACGAAAAAAGCCAGACATTTCTGTCTAGCTTTCTAGGAATATGGTGGCTACACCGGGATTTGAACCTGGGACCCCATCATTATGAGTGATGTGCTCTGACCAGCTGAGCTATGTAGCCAAAAAGATGTGGCGTATTATAAGTTCTTTAAGCGATATGTCAACAACTGTTAATGACTTTTTTCAGTTTTATGACATACCTAAGAATAATCAACAACATCCATAAAAAAAGGCCCATAAAAATGGGCCTTAAAAGGATTTAACTAACTATCAAAGAATCTTACATAATGTCAAAAGACTTAGATACACCGAATACCAAGAATGTATCAGAGTCTAGATCAGAATCTTCAGGTGATACATAAGTATAAGTTACAGAACCTTCTAGACCAGCAGACAACTCAGTTGAGTAACCCACATCTACATAAGTCAATGCATCATCATCAGCATCCAGGTCGCCATCTAGCATACCTACAGTAACACCGAAGCTACCATACTCAACACCGATATATTTGTGGTCGTAATCGATGTCACCGGCTGGATCTTCATAAACCCCCTTATCGTAACCGATAGTAAACATGCCATACCCTAAAGAAGCGTTTACTTCGTTATATGGGTAATCAAATGCCGTATCAGTGTAACGGAAAGTAGTCGCCCCCAAACCTAGTGAAACTTCACCGATTGAACCGCTCCATCCACCGTAAAGATCATATTCCAATCCAGTTTCAACATCAGCAACCCAAGTACCCAAGTAAAAACCTGAATCGTTTTCGTAGTCTAGTCCAGCAGAAGCAGAAGCAGATTCAGTTTGCTCAACACCACGGAAAATATAGTTAGAAACCGCACCGATGTTTGCAGAAACACCTGCTTGTGAAGTTGCTGGAACGACAGCCAGTGAAGCTGCACCAGCAACTGCCATAGAAAGAACAAGTGATTTTAGTTGGAATGATTTTTTCATGTGTTTATCTCCAGTTTGATTCATTCATAAACCTCGATCCTGATAAAACACTCTAAATGCCAAAAACCATAAAAAACTTATTTTTCAAACACATAGAATTTTAAAACCATGTAATAAAAATTTAACCCACTTAATCCACACTTTTCATTATTAATATTTTGGTGCATTTGCACCATAACATCACTCCATTTCTTTCGATGCCTTTTCGAGGAATTGAATCAACTCTTGTTCAAGCTTTCTGAATTGCTCGATCAACCTCTCCCCCTCTTCCGTAAGAAAGGTTCCTCCCCCTGATTTCCCTCCTTGCGCCTTAACGACAAGCGGAGAATCAGACATCCGATTCAACTCTTCAATCAGCTTCCAAGCTCTTTTGTACGACATCCCCATCTCTTTAGCCGCCTTATTGATCGAACCGAACTGTTTGATCTTCTCAAGCAGTTCAATTCGGCCTATGCCGACATACCCTTGCTTCTCGCCTGTGATCCAAAACCGAGCACGAATTCGATTTGAATAACATTCCCCTGGCAATTTCTCCGGTAACGAGTGATTTTCTTGCTCCAAACCTTTCACCTAACTATTTATCACTGATAATCGATATTTTTTATATTATAGACAACTAATTGAAGTTGACACCCTCTCACGATAAAGAGACCATATTGGCAATCTAAGCTCTTACTTAAATATGAACACCAAGGAGTTGCATAATGAATGTTGGTCAATTAGATAGAATTATTCGCATTATTATTGGATTGGTTTTAATCATTGCAGCGGCAACCAATACGATAGGACTTTGGGGCTACATAGGAATCATTCCGCTTGTAACAGGCCTGTTGCGCTGGTGCCCTCTTTATACTTTAATTGGTATTCAAACCTGCCCACTGCATGAAAACGTTAAACGTTAATGCATATAATATATATAAGAGAATTAAAAAATAAAAAAGGCCGGAATTTCCGGCCTTTTTTATTTTGCACAAACCAGGAGTAAAGAAAGGCTATTTCATACCATGAAAAGCTTTAAACTTAGCGATCAAACCTTCAGGACGCTTCTTCTTGTTTTCTTTAGTCAACGCGTAAACAACCGTCTCACCTTTTGGACCAGCGCCAATATCGGTCAAACGATAAGGCACTTCTCCATGCACCAAAAAGGCTTGAAAGTTTTTCCAATCGCTGAATACGTTAATCCGACCATCGGCGATGATCTCGCCGTAGAACTCTTCAGCTGGAGCCAAACGCCCTTCCATCATATCAATTGAAGGAATACCTGACGTTTTTTTCTTGTCCGCCTTAGTTAGACCATACACAAGCGTTTCACCTTTTGGCCCAGCACCGATAAATGTTTTACGGAAAGCTGTTTCGCCTACCTGCATGAAACCTTTATACAAATCGGCATCATAAAACACATTCATACGACCATCGTGATAAACCACATATAAATCGTCATTATTCAAAGATTGAGCCATAGCCGCGTCAGCCTTAGGCGCAGGCTTTTCCTCAACAGTTGAACAACCACTCATGATCCCGGCTGCCAATAAGGCAATCAACATCTTTTTCATTTCACTTTCCTCAAATAGATTAAAAACGGGGTAAGTGTATTGAACCTAGATAACAGGAACATGACCGAAATATGACAAAAAAATGAAACAGCGTAATCAAAACACGGCAATTTAAATTACGCTTATGCATTTCCAATCTACCTGAGATAAGGTAAATTATTAAAAACTATTTTTTGATTCTGGCAGGCCCAATGAACTCTAATCCTAAATTTTCAATTATCCAACGTTACGCCAACCACACTCAAAAACAAAAAAACCTTAGTACCCAAGATATCTCAGAACTTTGCTGCCAAAAAATCAGTGAATTCGAACTGCAAAAAAACCCTGTCCACTACACTCTGATCTATGAATGGCTACACCAAGTAGATCCCTACTTTACAGACGAAGTGGATAAAGCGATTCGCCTTCGAGAATATGACGATAAAAAAGCAGATGAGCTGTTCTTGAAACTGATTGCGCAAATGCTCTATAAAAGCATTCCGGCGGAACAGGCCAATTACCTGCTGAACGACCTGCTGACCAATTTAGATGCCTGGATTATAAAAACAGCTGACAAGCATAATCAACTTCATAGTCAGATTGGCCAAGCTGAAGAAGTAGAATCTGGGCAACAAGCCCTAGAAGTTTTAAAAGCGTTTATTCCAACCGTTAAACAAGTCCTATCCGACACTCAAGAACTTCAGAAAAAAGTGAAGGATTCAGCACATAAAATTCGCTTGCTTAAAGAAGAATTGGAACGTACCACGACCATTGCAAAAACGGACGAACTCACTAATATTCCTAATCGCCGTGGATTTAATGAGATTATTCAAAGTCTGACGGTTGAAGCGCAACAACAACAATCCACCTTTGCCATCATCTTACTGGATATCGACCATTTTAAAAACGTAAACGACACTTACGGACACCTGATTGGTGATAGTGTATTGCGTTATATAGCAAAGCTATTAGGCCAAGAAACCAAAGGACAAGATAGCATTGCCCGTTATGGCGGCGAAGAGTTTGCCGTTTTGTTACCTAACACCAATTATGATGGTGCCATGCAGCTAGCCAATAACCTGCGGCACAAAATCGCGTCCCGCTCGCTGACCATTAAAACAAGTCACAACCAGAAACTACAAATCAGCGTCTCGTCGGGTGTCGCCATGTACCAGATGGGCGAGGATGTTGAACAGCTTATTAAGCGTGCTGATCAGTGCCTATATCAAGCTAAAACCAAAGGTCGTAATCAGGTTTGCGGTGAAGCCGACTTGTAACACGCAAGCATGCCAGCGTTATCCAAAACTTCGGTGAATTTAATTACTGGTCCTTTAGGATCAGGCAAAACCACTCTGCTTAAAAACCTCCTCAAGCACAAACCGCAAAATGAGAACTGGACATTTTTGGTGAATGAGTTTGGTGCCGTCGGCATCGATGGCGCCATCCTCTCAGAAACCTCCAATATTAACACCATGGAAATACCGGGCGGCTGCATCTGCTGTACAGCGCAGTCTGAACTAAAAGAGTCGCTCGAACACATTCTCTCTACTCACACACCTGACCGCTTGCTCATTGAACCCACTGGTCTAGGGGAGCCGGACGTGATTGTCGACATCCTCAACACCCTTTCTCAGACCAAACAGCTCAATCTGCATAACATCTTCACTGTACTGGATGGCTCCAATATCAGCACTGACGAATTAAAACGCTATACCGTCCTGCAGAACCTGCTCAACATGGCAGATGTACTCGTTATTAATAAAGCAGACTTAACACCCTCTAACCAAATCGACGAACTAAAACAGTATTTCGAAACGCTGTACCCACCCAAAAAGGCGGTTTTAACAACTCAACAAAGCAAAATAGATCCATCCTGGCTTAACCAGGATCATGCAACCCACCCTTTTTTAGTTCAGCCCATACAAGCGGATTACAGGCCATACTCGCCTTCATCAAATCATTCGCACCGACATGCATCAGTGAATAGAGGCAACACTTTGCCATTTACCCCGGTTTCCTTTGAAATTGAAATAACCCGAAAATATCAAAATCAGCTTGGTGTCCATGCCTTGGGTTATCTTTTCTCAGACAAGACCGTTTTCGATTGGAAAAAATTACAGTCGCTGTTTGAAGACTTCAGTCAAGATAAAAATTTTGCCGGGATAAAACGCGCAAAAGGGGTCTTTAGAGCAGGGAAACCCTGGATGCTGTTTCAGTGGGCGAATCACCAGGCCCATCGGGACTACATTGCTTACCGAAGAGATTCTCGCATCGACCTTCTTATTGATGAACACAGTTCATTCAACTTCATTGCCTTTGAAAATAGACTTAAATCCTGCATTCAAACAGCATGAAGAGTCACTCAATATTTTGGCAATTTTCGTTCCAAAATACCTAAAAAAACCACGGCCGTTACTATAGTTTTTTTTACCTATCAATAGAAAAATTTATTTTCTTTTTTAAAAAATATTTCACAAAGTTATCCACAGGCTTTGAGACATTGATTTTCCGTATCTTTACCAACTTTTCCACAGGAAATTATCCAAAACATCTCTGCTTTTCAACAAAATTTCGCTATTGCGCGGGTTAAAAAAATCCACTATATTTTGCGATAGAAATTCACATTTATTACTACATCTAGTAGAAAATATTTAGCAACACACAATGCATTATCCATGCATTTTAGAGTTCATTTTGTATTTGCTTCCTAACAATCTGAATTTGCTAAAAAAACCATTTTTTGAATAAAAACTCTTGCCAATTTTTTATACACAGGTTTAAAACGCTCATGACAAACCAGAACATTCAGGTCACAAAACGCAACGGTTCCAAAGAACCGATTGATTTGGAAAAAATTCACCGTGTGATTACTTGGGCTGCTGAAGGCCTAGAGAATGTTTCCGTTTCCGAAGTGGAACTGCGCTCTCATATTCAGTTTTACGATGGCATCACGACCTCAGATATCCACGAGACTATCGTTAAATCCGCAGCCGATCTGATCTCGGAAAGCGCACCCGACTACCAACACCTGGCGGCGCGTTTGGCTATCTTCCACCTACGCAAAAAAGCGTTTGATCGTTTTACGCCTCCTACTCTGTTTGAACACCTCAACAAAATGGTGCGCACACGCCTGTACGACAGCCAGATTCTCGAGGATTATACGAAACAGGAAATTGATGAGCTGGACAGCTATATTCAACATGAGCGTGATATGAACTTCAGCTATGCGGCAGTAAAGCAGCTAGAAGGGAAATATCTGGTACAAAACCGCGTGACCGGCAAAATTTACGAAAGTCCACAGTTTATCTACATTCTGATTCCAATGTGTCTGTTTGCCCACTACCCTAAAGAGACACGACTGCAATACATCAAAGAATTTTACGATGCCGTATCCCTGTTTAAGCTGTCGCTGCCGACTCCGATCATGTCCGGCGTGCGCACACCAACGCGTCAGTTCAGTTCGTGCGTATTGATCGAATGCGGAGACTCCTTGGATTCCATCAATGCCACCTCATCTTCGATTGTTAAATACGTTTCCCAACGTGCCGGTATCGGTGTCAACGTCGGGCGCATCCGCGCTCTAGGCAGTGAGATTCGTGGGGGGGAAGCCTACCACACAGGCATGATTCCATTTATCAAACACTTCCAAACGGCGGTTAAGTCCTGCTCGCAGGGTGGTGTCCGTGGTGGTGCGGCGACCTTGTTCTACCCAATCTGGCACTTGGAAGTCGAATCCCTGGTCGTATTGAAAAACAACCGCGGTGTGGAAGAAAACCGCGCCCGCCACCTGGATTACGGCGTACAGATCAATAAACTCATGTATCAGCGTATGATTGAAGGCGGTGACATCACCCTATTCAGTCCATCTGATGTACCAGGCCTGTACGATGCCTTCTTCGCCGATCAAGCAGAGTTTGAACGCCTGTATAAAATTTACGAGGCCGACGACAGCATCCGTAAAAAGCGCGTTAAAGCCCTGGATCTGTTTACCCAAGTAGCCCAAGAACGTGCGCAGACCGGACGTATTTATATCCAGAACGTAGACCACTGTAATACGCACAGTCCGTTTGATCCGCACAAAGCGCCGGTGCATCAGTCTAACCTCTGTTTGGAAATCGCTCTGCCGACCAAGCCGTTGAATTCTGTGGAAGATCCAAACGGTGAAATTGCCCTTTGTACCCTATCCGCCTTTAACTTGGGTGCGCTGGAAAACCTCGAAGAGCTGGAACAATTATCCGAACTGATCGTGCGTGCGCTCGACAGTCTGCTGGACTATCAAGATTATCCAGTAGAAGCCGCGCGACACGCCAGCATGGGCCGCCGCACACTTGGTGTAGGCGTCACCAACCTGGCCTATTACCTGGCGAAAAACCACACCAAATATTCGGACGGCTCGGCCAACAGCTTGATCCATAAAACCTTTGAAGCGATTCAGTACAACCTGCTGAAAGCTTCCAACAAGCTGGCGAAAGAGTACGGCAAATGCGAATATTTCGCGGACACCACCTACGCTCAAGGCATTTTGCCGATCGACACCTACAAGCGTGATCTGGATGAAGTGTGCGACGAACCTCTACATTTGGATTGGGAAGCTCTGCGTGCCGAGATTCAAGAACACGGCTTGCGTAACTCAACGTTAACCGCTTTAATGCCTTGCGAAACCTCATCGCAAATCACCAACTCCACCAACGGCATCGAACCGCCTCGTGGTTACGTTTCCGTAAAAGCCTCGAAGGACGGAATTTTGAAGCAGGTCGTACCAGGCTTTAAAGAGCACCGTAACGACTACGAACTCTTGTGGCAGATTCCGAACAACCGCGGCTACTTACAGCTGGTGGGAATTATGCAGAAATTCGTGGATCAGGCGATTTCCGCCAATACCAACTACGACCCTGCGAAGTTTGAAGAAGAAAAAGTGCCGATTAAAGTCATTCTGCAAGATCTGCTCTATGCCTACAAAATGGGACTTAAAACGCTTTACTATCACAATACGCGCGATGGTGCCGATGATGCCCATGAAGACGACGGCTGCGCGGGCGGTGCCTGTAAGCTGTAACAGGTCTGCTCTTTCAGCGAGTCTTAAAAGCCTCTTCCGAAAGGAAGGGGCTTTTTTTATGGATGCGATTCAGTACTGACCCTAAGCATTCGGTTAAGCCATCCGTTTTGTTGCCAACAGTTTGTAAAGCTCATTTTCCTGCGCAAAGTGCAATTCAAGAATCGCGCCCAGACTGTACAAAGTGCGGGCAAGGGATTGTCGTTGAGTATTATCGGGGACGCCGCTTTCAATAGCCGCTAACTGATTAAGATACCCTCGACACAGATACAGAATTTCCTGATGCGTACGACTCAGCATCGCCATAGGATCACTGCCAGACATTTGCTGCGCCAAGCGTGGATGCAATTGACGCTCATCCTCTTGTTCATGGGGAATTAATTTTTGCTTTAGAAGTTCTGCAAGCGCCGACAACTCAGCGCCTCTTACCTCATCATGACTCGCTAAACGATCTGCCAATTGTCGAATATTTTCCAAAACAGGCTGCAAATCAACATGTTCTTTTTGTAACTTTCTCTCTTGCTCCTCGCCAATAATGCTCGGCTGTGATTCCGGCAACCTTAATGCCCTCAAAGCGTTAAGTATGACTAAAACATCGATGCCCTCTTGCAGCACCGCCCCTTCTAAAGGCGTTAAATAACCCAACGAAGCAAACAGCATGGCTCCAACCGAAAGCACCATACCGATGATGACACTCTGTCTAGCAATATTATGGCTGCGTCGAGCAATACGCACTCCATCTGCCAAAATCTCAATTCGATCCACAAGCAGCACGGCATCAGCAGCTTCGGAACTGGCACTCGCCCCACTCGCTCCCATCGCCACGCCAATGTCTGCAATTGCCAATGCAGGAGCGTCATTAATGCCATCGCCCACCATCAAAGTCGTGCCCTGCTGAGACTCTTTGCGAACAATTTCCACCTTGTCTTCCGGCTTCAAATTGCCGTAAACCTGGTTCATTCCCAGAGCAAACCCAATGCTTTCGGCAATTTCTTTCTGATCACCGCTAGCCATCGATAAACTTTGAATACCCACCATACGCAGATTACGCAGGGCGCGCGGTGTATCGGTACGCACCTCGTCCTGCAACACCAGCGCGCCGACCACTTGCTGATCAATCGCAATCAACACCAGCATGCGCCCCTCGTTACTCGCCTGCTTCAACAGCGGATCGATCCATTCCCCGGCGTGTGCCTGAGGCAACACCCACTGAGGCTGGCCTACCACCACCTGTTTGCTGTCTATCTCTCCGCAGAGCCCACTGCCCGGAGTCTCTGCAACATTATCGGGGATGGTAAGAGATAGGTTACGCTGCTTGGCAGATTCGACAATGGAACTCGATACCGCGTGAAAAGAGGTCTGTTCTAGGGAAGCCGCGAACTGCAACAGTTTTTCGCTGGTGTAACGCCCATTACCTTCAATGCTGACCAACCTCGGTTTTCCTGTCGTGATGGTTCCGGTTTTATCCAGAATGATGCGTTGCGTTTGCGCCAGGGCTTCAAGCGTAGCGCCGTTTTTAATCAAAAACCCGTTACGTGCAGAAGCCGATATCCCGGACACAATGGCAATGGGCGCCGCTAAAATTAAAGGGCAAGGGGTGGCGACAACCAAAACGGCCAGGGCACGAACCGGATCGCCTGAAAAGAACCATGTCGCACCTGAAACGATTAATGTCAGAGGGATAAACCATAAGGCGTAACGATCCGCCATGCGCGTAAACGGCGCCTTGCCGGTTTGAGCTTCTTTAACAAGACGGATAATTCCTGCATAGGCACTGTTGTTGACATCGTGAGCCACCTCCAAATCAAACGGAGGCCCTATATTTAACGTTCCGCTACTGACCGCCTCCCCCTGATTGCGCGTGACAGGAAGCGACTCCCCTGTCAATGAGGATTCATCAAGAATGGCGCTCGTACCGCTGACAAACCCATCAACCGGCAAAACAGCTCCGGTTTTAATGAGCAAACGGTCTTTGGGTTTGACTTTTTCAACGGGAACGGTTTCCAAAGCGTCATTTGCATAGCGCTCTGCTAAATCGGGAGCCCGGGTCAGCAGCGCCGTCAATTCCCGTTTAGCGCGGTTCGCCGCATACTGCTCAAGGGATTGCCCGCTGGCATACATCAGGGCGATGACCGCCGCGGCAAGTGATTCATCAAGCAATAAAGCCCCTATGATGGCCAAGGCGGCAATTAAATCGACCCCTAGATCACCGCGACGCAGACTTTTGGCAATATCCACAGCCAGCCAGATCAAAATGGGGAGCGCAGCGATGACCCAGGTGACATTGGCCAAAGCGTCTTCATTAAAGCCATAGTGAAATACCAGTCCCAATAAAGTGACGGCAAACACCCACAACCACGGAATATACTTAACCCTGTGCATATTCAATCCATCTCTAAAAACATACTCACATGAACACCTTCAAAAGCCGTTGAAACCGTTACATTCCCAACAGCCATTAAAGCACAAATTGAAATCCCTTCTTAAATCGCAACGCTTTTTGTTGATTCGGATTCACTTCAAATAGTTATTTTTGGTTTAAAACAGGCTTAATGCATTAGAATACACCGCATTTAACGACTCTAAACAGACCCTCGTCACATCAGCGCTATGAACTTAAGAGAACAGATCCAGGTAGCACAACAAGTGCTTCGAAAAGTCGACATCCCACTTCTTCCTCAAGAAGCGTTAGCACTGCAAAAGCTGTTTAATGAGAGCGACCTTCCTGATATTCGTGCGATCAAACAACTGATTTCCGCCAACCCTTTTCTAGCGGGCGAATTGATCAGTCTGGCCAATCAACCCAATATCTCAAATCAGGCGCCAAACCCGGTCAAAGACCTCGATTCGGCCCTCTACCGATTGGGTAATAAGCGTTTAAAAAACTACATCCTATCGATCTATATCAACCAGCTTCTCAATAGCATGAAAATCAAGGGGCTGAGTTATCACAGTCAGGACATTGCCCTGATTATGGCGGAAATCGCCCGCTCGACACGCTTACTCGGAGTGGATGAAGCCTATCTACTCGGTTTGATTCATGACATCGGTGGGTTTGCCCTCAGTGAAATAGACGAAAATTACGGACAGATTTTTGTCGGAAGAATGCGCAATCACTACAGCATGTACAAACAGGAATACGCGCGCTTTGGCACCACACATACCGCTCTTGGCTATGTCATTGCCGATAACTGGGGGTTGCCGCCGTTGATTTCACAAACCATCCTGTTGCATCACGAACCGAACCTTCAGGCGATTAAAAACACCCAGCTCCGCCAATGGACCGCCATTTTGGAATTAGCCCATGCACTGGCCGTTGAAAAAAGCAATCAAATGTCAGTATCGCTGGAGATAAAAAAAGTCTTGCAAGAAAGTTCAACCGTCCTCAATTTGCAGGAAGAAACCCTCAAACGCATCCGCCTGAGTATCGGTTAAACCTGAGGGAATTCAGGCCATGAATAACGGCAATCGCCAACGACCATAAAATAAGGGTTCAATAAGGTCTCTGATTGCGCATATCGCAACGCGTTTCCTTGGCGATCCACCAATTGGCCACCGGCTTCTTCGACGACACATTGCGCCGCGGCCGTATCCCATAAAGAGGTCGGGCCGAATCGCGGGTAAACATCCGCAGCGCCTTCGGCGACCAGACACGACTTGATGGCCGATCCCATTCGCACCAGTTTGTTCGGTCCGAGCGCGTCTAAAAAGGCATTGATTTTAGAACCGTGCCGCCGACTGACGGCGACGCGAACTGGCCTGCCAACTTCCACAGTATCCACCGAAATTTGATATTCGGGGTTAAAGCACTGCGCCCACGACATGGATGGGACGAGCTGCGGATTGGTTTGCTTGTAGGCGCCCTGATCTTTAAACGCGTAGTACAGCACCCGAGTCACCGGCACATACACCACGCCCAGAACGGGTTGTTGATTGTGAATTAAGGCAATGTTGACACTGAATTCCCCGGTGCCTTCAATGAACTCTTTGGTCCCATCCAACGGGTCCACCAGCCAAAATGTTGACCAGGCCTGTCGGGTTTCAAATGGAATCTCGCTCACGCTCTCTTCACTGACTAAGGGAATGTCCGGGGTCAGACGGTTTAAGGCAGCACTGATCAACAGATCGGCTTTTTGATCGGCAATAGTAACCGGCGTGCCATCCGATTTCAGATCCACCGGCGTTTCGTCGGGATGATGATAGATCTGTAAAATTTGCTCGCCCGCCTCAACCGCAATGCGGCAAACTTCCGGCAATAGCGGGATCAGGGAATTCAATGTCATTTAAGGCGTCCGGTCTCTTTCAACAGCAACAGCAGAGCGGCGTAAGCACGCCCCTCACTAAAATCAGGATGTTGCAGCAGGGCCGGCCAATCGTCGAGCTTCCACGGCACCACCTCCAGCGGTTCCGGTTCGTCGCCTTCACAAGGTTCCAGCGTCAATCCGGTCGCCAACACAATATGAGTGTGGTGGGTCATATACCCCGCCGCCATACTGACCGAATCCAACAGACGCACTTGCGCCGGTTTGTAGCCGACCTCTTCCTGACTTTCACGAATGCTTGCCGACTCCCAGGTTTCCCCCGGGTCAACCTTACCTTTAGGGAACCCCAACTCATAACGCCCGACGCCAATACAAAATTCACGAATCAGTAATAGCGTGTCATCGTCGAGCATAGGTATAATCAAAACCGCACCTTGCTCACTGCCGAGCAGACGCTCATACAACACCTGAGTTCCGTTTGAGAATTCCAGCGCTTGAGACTGGACGGTAAAAATGCGAGACTGGGCGACAATCTTCTCCGATAACACAAGCGGTGGCCGAACATCGGTTTTCGATGCTTCCATCTCTTGAATCGGTTTTTGTAATGAAGCAGTGTGTTTTTTCATACTCACAATCATACGCCAAGGGAAAAAAATTGCCAATGACTGCCAAACTCGACTGGTCACAAATTGATACCGTGTTACTGGATATGGACGGTACCCTGCTGGATCTGCATTTTGACTGGCACTTCTGGATGGAATATCTTCCCCAGGCTTATGCCGAGCGCAACGGCCTGAGTCAGGAAGAGGCCGAGCGCATTATCCACGAGAAGATTCAGCAGCAACAAGGCACGTTAAACTGGTACTGCCTGGATTACTGGAGCGAAGCTTTGCAGCTGCCCGTCAGCGAACTCAAACGTGAAGTGAAACATCTGATCCAAACCCATCCGGACGTCATCAACTTTCTGGCAAAACTCAAGCAGCTCGGCAAAACCGTGGTAATGGTCACCAATGCCCATCGGGACAGTTTGGCAATCAAACTGGAAATGACCGAAATCGGTGACTACTTCGACCACCTTATCTCCGCGCATGATTTCGGCCTGCCCAAAGAGGACATTCGCATCTGGTCGGAAATTCAAACGGTGCAGCCTTATGATCCCAAGCACACCCTGCTGATCGACGACAACCTGCACGCCCTGCGTACCGCCCAGCAATACGGCATACAACATTTGTTATGCGCGGTTCATGTCAGTCCTAAACTCGACAAAATTGACCCGCAGGAATTCGATCACTTTGAAACCTACAACGAAATCATTCCGCTTTAGGCGATTTTGAACAGGCCTGATCAAAACAACTAAACAGACAGGCCTGTGCACTTTCAATACAGCATCTCAATAACGCATCACAAATACCTTTTCCACCGCATCCACCCCCTTGCGACTGAACGCCTGTTCGGAGATTCTGTCCACGCTGGCAAACTCGGCAAACAACTCTCTGACTTCGGCTTCCGGTACCGAGAATGGCGGGCCGTTTAACTGAGTTTGATCGTACTCCATGGTCACCATCAAAAACTGCGTGCCCTTGGCAAGGATTTTTTGCAGATGCCGTACATAATCACGGCGCATTTGCGGCGGCAGCGCGACAATCGCGGCACGGTCATACACCGCTTTGACCTGTTGACAATCGTCCGCGCTCAGCTCAAAAAAGTCGCCGCACAATAGGGTCATGCCGTCCAATTCATAACCGCAGAAACGATCGTGCTTAACCGGCTCGGCGCTAATGGCGTTTTCACTTAAAAACTCATCGAGCGCTTTATGGCTCAATTCCACACCAATCACATCATGTCCCTGCTGCTTCAGCCACAACATATCCAGTGACTTACCGCACAGCGGCACCAGCACCTGCTCGTTTCCCTGCAACTGCAAACGCTGCCAGTGTTGCTGCAAAAACGCGTTGATCTCGCTCTGGTGAAAGCCTACCACCCCGCTTTCCCACATCTCATGCCAAAAATCGGCCTGCATAGTTCCTCCCTGTTGTATCTTCGCCCAGCGAAATTCGATTCTTGATTGACGGGACATTATAATAGCCGAGCGTTGAGAAGCAGAAACTTCACAACGGCTTCTCACAACAAGCGTTCATTCACTGACACTCACAAAACACAAAGGACTCCTTGACCATGTCGTCACATCACGACTCGCAGCCAGACCAGACTCAGCAGGCCTCCCCCCGTTTTTGGCAAAGAAACTGGGTGAAAAACACCCTGACCGTGCTGATTTTTATCGGCGCCTATCTGGCACTGCGTCCCTTTATGCAGGGCGACGTCATTCAGGGTCAGGTGCCGGATATCAGCGTACAGACGCTGCAAGGTGAAACCCTTTCCCTGCGGGAACTGGAGCAGCCGGCGTTGATTCATATCTGGGCGACCTGGTGTCCGATCTGCGGGGTGACCCGCGGCAGTGTCGAATCGGTGGCGGAAGATTACACCGTGATCAATATCGCCACTCAATCCGGCGACGACGACCAGCTCCTCCATTACGCCCAACAGCATGAGATGAATCCGGCCATCATCGTCAATGACCTGGACGGCGAACTGATGAAACAATTCGGTGCCAAGGCGGTGCCGGCCGACTTTATACTCGGCGCGAACGGCCAGATTGAATTTGTCGAAGTCGGTTTTACCAGCGAACTCGGTCTGCGTCTTCGCCTGTGGTGGGCCGGCCTGCAACCGTGATAAAGACGATTATTTTCTATGTATAACGGCTTTACCATTTTCAGCACCGAGGACGAATTCGGCCCGATCAAGGTTGTCGAAAACCGCGCCACGCGCAAGCTCTATTTCGATTCGCCGGTGGAGCAGAGCTGTTTTTATCTCAATGCGCCGATGACTTTGAACTTTGAATACCAGCAGAAAATCATTGATCTGCTCCTTAAGTTCGCCGACCAAGTTCCTTTTAGTGAGCCGCAACGTCCTTTCCGCGTGCTGATGCTGGGGCTTGGCGGCGGCAGCATGGCGCATCACCTCTATCACACTCTGCCTAATTTGCAGATGACCGTGGTGGAGCTGCGTCAGGCGGTCATCGATTGCGCCTACCGTTTTTTTCAGCTGCCCGACGAACCGGAAATTGAAACCCTGCAGGTGGATGCACTGGCCTTTGTCGCCGACAACGAGTTTGCCTACGATGCCGTCATCGTCGATCTGTTTGACAGCCACGGCATTCCCGCCGAATTCAGCGAAGCCGATTTTCAGCGCAATCTGCTCAAGCAACTGAATGCCCCCGGCCTGCTGCTATTTAACTTGTGGAACAAACAGAACGAAAACAGCCAAAACAAACCGACCCCCACCAAAGAGAGCGGTCAAGTGCTCAATCACTGGCAAACGCTGGTTTGCAGGCATAAGAGCCTGAAACAAACCCGCTATAACATTAGTTCCAGCGACAATCTGATTCTGGCGGTCGAACAAACTGAACAGGCCTGTTCAAACCCCTTTAAGCGCAATTCAAAGCTCACCCCATAAAAAAACCGCAGAAGAGACGGGCCCAACTGCGGTTTTAAATTTAAGGGACTTCACTCCTAAAAATGGAGTGAGGCTTTCACCTTACTGGATTTTTGAGAGCAAATCCGGGTTGATCACCAGGTTGCGAACGCCGTGAGCGTGGTCTTCGTCAAAAGCGTTGCCTTTACACCACTGGCCCACGGTTTCGATATTCACCTTGGCGACTTTCGGACGCACACTCCAGCTGACCTGGAAAGGCGAGCCTTTTTCGTTATAGCCCGGCCCGGTGGTCGAACCGGCATATTGCACCGGTTCGCCGGTATTACTCGGAATATTCAACGCCTGATACACGCCGTTTTTAACGCCGTGCTTAGTCAACTCCATAAAATCCAGCGCGTTTTTGTCATTCACCAATACATACACCTGGGTTTCAACGCGCAACTGCGGGTTTTTGTTGGCATCGCTCAGGCATGAGCCCAGTGTTGGACCGGGCTTGACCTGTGCAGTTGAATGAACGTAATGCACTTCGATGGTGTCGCCCGGGTACAACGCACCGTGCTTGCTTGGACAAATTTCAGCGTCGATTTTTTGGGTTTCGATCGCGCTCAACTGGCCAGAATAAACATAACCGCTGTGATAACCGTGACCGTCACCGTTGCCCGCGTATTTATTGAATTCGCCGCCCTTGTGCTCCGCATTCTTATGGAAGTGGATGTTACACAGATTCATGCTGGTGTAGGCCGGCGCGGTATTGAACGCAGTGGTGTTATTCCCCGCTTTTGAGTCAATATCACGTGGCGCCTGTGGACCAAACCCTTTGCCTTCGGTATTTTTGGCCAACGCAGCGCGCTGCTCGGCAATCACCTCATCCGCAACCGGACCGTGCGCTTCTTTGTGGTGACTAGTGGCACAGGCTTGCAGTGCAAGCGCTGCGGAAATAGCGGCGATTAATTTTACGTTCATTCTCTATTTTCTCCCATGATCATTACGAAGACATTCGTTCAGGCTTCAACAGCCATAAAAACACGCAATTATACTCAATGCCGTGCAGCCCAAAACCGCTATCCCAATCAGTATTCTCTATTACACTTCAGAAAACACTTATACCTTAAAATCTATACAAACCCCACTCAAAATAGAATTCATTCGAATCTCATGCTAGTGCCGGTCATTTATGATTCGGCAACTTTTCCTCTCACCGTTTATAATCTCTTCATTCACATCAAACCCTGACTTAAAAGGCACAAAGGATATCAATGGCTCTGCTCTTTTTACGCGACCTCACCCTGAGTTTTGGCGCCGCTCCACTTCTGGACGGTGTAAACCTGCAAATTGAAGCCAACGAACGGCTGTGTATTGTTGGCCGTAACGGTGAAGGCAAATCCACCCTGCTCAAAGTCATTGAAGGCGAAATTCAGGCGGACAGCGGCACACGCATTGTTCAGGACGGCGTGCGCATTGCCAAATTGCAACAGGAAGTGCCGCATGATACCCACGGCAGCGTGTTCCATATCATTGCTGACGGTCTCGGCGAACTCGGGCCGCTGATTGAACGCTTTGAGCAACTGAGCGCACAGATGGAGACTGACTACTCCGAAGCCCTGCTCAACGAACTGACCCAGGTGCAACAGCAAATTGATGCCCAAAACGGCTGGGAACTGAAGCAGCGCGTCGAGACCATTATCTCCAAACTCGGTTTGCCGGGCGAAGTCGAATTTTCCACGCTTTCCGGCGGGATGAAACGCCGCGTCCTGCTGGCCAAAGCCCTGGTACAGGAACCGGACATTCTCCTCCTCGACGAGCCGACCAACCATTTGGACATTCCCTCCATTCAATGGCTCGAAGGATTCCTCAAATCGATCCGCTGCGCCCTGGTGTTTATCACCCACGACCGTGCCTTTTTACAGGCGTTAGCCACCCGCATTGTCGAACTGGACCGCGGCCGCCTGTCCAACTGGGAGTGCGACTATCACACCTACCTGCAACGTAAGGCCGAGCAACTGGAAGCCGAAGCCAAACAGAACGCCGAATTTGACAAAAAACTGGCGCAGGAAGAGGCCTGGATTCGTCAGGGTATCAAAGCGCGTCGCACCCGCAACGAAGGCCGTGTGCGAGCGCTGGAAAAGCTGCGCGAAGAACACAAAGCACGCCGCAGTCAGCAGGGCAAGGCCAATCTGCAGCTGAACCGCACCGATCTTTCCGGTAAACAGGTCATTGAAATCGAACACCTTTCCTTCAGTTACGACAACAAAATCATTGTCACCGATTTTTCCACCACCATTATGCGTGGCGACAAGGTCGGCATCATCGGGGAGAACGGCTGCGGTAAATCGACCCTGCTGTCACTGATTCTGGGCAAACAGACGCCGACTTCCGGCAAGGTCAAACTCGGCACCAATATTCAGATCGCCTACTTTGACCAGCATCGCGCCCAGCTCGACGAAAACCGTACCGTAGCCGAAAGCGTGATCGAAGAGAGCGATTACGTGGAGATCAACGGCCAGCGCAAACACATTATCGGTTACCTGGGCGATTTCCTCTTCAGCCCGGATCGCGCCCGCCAGCCGGTCAAGGCACTTTCCGGTGGTGAGCGTAACCGCCTGTTGCTGGCGCGCGTGTTTGCCAAACCGTCCAATCTGCTGGTACTGGATGAACCGACCAACGACCTGGATGTGGAAACGCTGGAGCTGCTGGAAGAGATTCTCCTCAACTACGCCGGCACGGTGCTGATCGTCAGCCACGACCGGGCGTTTTTAAACAATGTGGTCACCAGCTCCATCGTCTTCGACGCCCCCGGCATCGTCAACGAGTATGTCGGTGGCTACGACGATTGGCTTCGCCAGCGTCCGGATTTTTCGCATCTGACCGAAGCAAAAGCAGACTCCAAAAAACCAGCTGTTTCTGAAGAAGCAAACAGGCCTGCTGAAAACAGAAAAGCCGCAGCTAAACCGGCAAACGAGACCAAAAAGCCGAAAAAACTCAGCTACAAAGACCAGCGTGAATACGATGCCTTACCCCAACGCATCGAAGAGTTGGAGCAGGCTTTGGAAGCGCTAAGCGAAGCGATGAACCAACCTGACTTTTATCAGCAGGAAGAATCCATCGTGCAAGAAAAACTGCAACAGCTCCAGCAAAAAGAGGCGGAATTGGAAGCCGCCTTTGAGCGCTGGGAAATGCTGGAAGCGATGGTGATGGGCGAACGCTGACCATCAGCCTAACCATCTATTTGAGAGCAATAAAAAATTCCGCAAAAATAAGAATAAATCTTATTTGCGTGGCTCATATTTATGGTTAAAATAATCGATCACCCTATTTTGGAATCGAGCCCGTTATCGTCTATGATCGACACCTACAAAACTGGATCGATACGGTTTTCGATTCCCCTAATATCAGGATACGGAACTATATGAGTTGTCAGGATAAACACACCTACTCCACTTTTTGTCGCTCGCAAAATAATGCGTTAAAAGAGCCGATGTTCTTTGGTCAGAACGTGAATGTGGCACGTTACGACCAACAAAAATATCCTTTTTTTGAAAAGCTGATCGAAAAGCAATTGAGCTTCTTCTGGCGTCCGGAAGAGGTGGATCTGTCGACTGACCGTACCGATTACGCGGACCTTCCTGCCAACGAACAACATATTTTCATCAGCAACCTGAAATACCAAACGCTGTTGGACTCGGTGCAAGGGCGTTCCCCCAACGTCGCGCTGTTGCCGCTGGTATCGATTCCGGAACTGGAAACCTGGATTGAGACCTGGGCCTTTTCGGAGACCATCCACAGTCGTTCGTACACGCACATTATCCGCAACATCGTCACCGACCCGTCGCTGGTGTTTGATGATATCGTCGCCAACGACGAGATCACCAAGCGTGCCATCAGCGTCACCGAACACTATGATGAACTGATCGCCCTGACGAATCACATGTACGCCAATCAGATCGACATCGAAAAAGACGCCGAATTCCGTAAAAAGATCAAAACCTCGCTTTACCTGACGTTGGTTTCGGTGAATGTCCTGGAAGCAATCCGCTTCTATGTGTCCTTTGCCTGTAGCTTCTCGTTTGCCGAACGTTCGCTGATGGAAGGCAACGCCAAAGTCATTAAACTGATCGCGCGAGACGAAGCGTTGCATCTGTCAGGCACCCAGAACATGATCAACCTGATGGCAGAAGGTGCGGACGATCCGGAAATGGCGGAAATCGCCAAAGAGCAGCTCGAAGAGACCTACAACATCTTCCGTCAGGCCGCCGAGCAGGAAAAACAGTGGGCCGACTACCTGTTTAAAGACGGTTCCATGATCGGCCTGAATGCCAATATTCTCAAAGACTACGTGGAGTACATCACCAACGTGCGTCTGAAAGCGTTGAAGCTGGAACCGATCTTCGAAAACCGCAGTAACCCGTTGCCGTGGATGAACAATTGGCTGGTGAGCGACAATGTTCAAGTCGCGCCGCAAGAGTCGGAAATCAGCTCTTACCTGGTTGGCCAGGTCGATTCCAAGGTCAATAAAGACGATTTCAGCGACTTTTCACTGTAACGGCTGTAATCAGAGCAATTGAAAGGCGCTTTGAAGCGCCTTTTTTATTGCCATTCATTCCCCCTCTGCTCTCATCGCCAACGTCATAAAACAGTCACAAAACCGTTAAAAGAGTTTCACCAGGCCTGCCTAAAATGGGCCGAATGAAGCAAGCAAGATCCATCCTGGCGTTTATCCGCCACGGCGAATATCGCCAAAAACCGAACGTTCCCAGCGCCTGGCAGCCGTTCGCCCTCACCGAACGCGGTATTCAGCAGTCCCGCCATGCGGCTCAGCCGCTTTTAGCCTTTGCCGAGACACACAATTTACAGATTGAGCCTAGGATTCATACTTCCAACCTGCTCAGAGCCTGGCAAACGGCCGAACAGATTCGACTTAATCTCCATCAACAGGCGCATCTGATCAGTTCCGAACAGCTTAACGAACGCAGTGTCGGTGCCGCGGCCAACCTGACCATTACCGAAATCGAGCAGATTCTGCAGCAAGACCCGCGTTACCCGCTGCCTCCGCACAACTGGAAATCCGACCCGCACTACCGTCTGCCATTCGATGGCGCCGAATCCTTAATGGAGGCCGGAAAACGGGTCTGCCACGGCATTGTCGAAGTGATGCAGCAAGTTCACACCAGCGCGCAACACGACACCCTCACCGTCATGGTCGGTCACGGTGCCTCGTTTCGTCATGCCGCTTATCTGTTGGGGGCACTGGAGTTTGATGATATTGGCCGCTATTCGATGCACTACGCCGACCCGATCTATTTTGAAGTCCGCTGGAGTGAAAACGAACAGGCCTGCTCACTTTGCAAAGTGGGCGGCGAGTGGAAAGTGCGCAATGAACAGACTCAATCTAACGCTTTGTTAATGGATTAAACGCTGACAGACGCATCAGCGCAATTTGGAGAACGCGAACATGGCCCCAATTACTCCCTGGCAACCTCAAGATACAATCAAAATCCCTTTGGAAGCTTGGCTGATGCCGCAGAAAAACACCTACTTTTTCTGCGACCTGCATGCAGACGCAGACGCCTTTTTGCGTTCATTGAAACTCAGCGAACTGGTAACGTTTCAAAGTACGCCTGGCAACCTGGTTTTGACCGAGAAGGCGAAACAGGCGCAGATTCTTATTGGAGGCGACTGCTTTGACAAGGGGCCCAGCAATCTGGCCCTGTTCAAGCTGCTGAACCAACTGCGTCAAGCCGGGGCCGACTTGGTGTTGCTGGCCGGAAACCACGACATCCGCGTCTATGCGGGACTGCTGGCACTGGATTTTATGGACGACTTGCGCCAGTCGCACTTTTTTGTGCGCATGGGGCGTAAAACCGCGGCTTTTCTGGCGGAAATTTACCAACACTACTGCCAGGATCAAACAGGGCCTGATCTGCCGGAAAGTCTGATTCACAACGCATTGTTTCCGCAACAGGAATGGTTTGAATATTTTCCGCAATACGCACAGCACTTCATGAATACGCAGCAAATCCATAAGGAGTTGAAACAGATCCGCAAAAAACAACCGGATTTTCTTCAGGCCTGTTCCGATTACGGTTTGAATTTGACCCAAGTGTATCAGGCGGCGCAAAAAGCCAAATCGCTGTTTATCGACCCGCAAGGTGAGTTTGCCTGGTTTTTCCGTGAATTGAATCTTTTGCACCGCAGCGGCAGTTACCTGTTCAGTCACGCCGGACTCGATGATCGCGTGGCATTGCAACTGCAAAACCGTACCGATAAGGAGCTGAATGACCGTTTTAAGCAACAGATGCGTGAAGGGCAGATCTTCCAGATGTACTACTCGGAAATGGGGAATGTATTCCGCACCAAATACCGTCCCAAAGACTGGCCGCTCACGGAAACCGGTTCTCAAGCGTTGCGCAAAATCGGCATTTTGGCCCTGGTCAATGGACATCGGAGCCACCTCAACGGCCAGCAGCTGTTTGTACGCCAAGGCCTGCTGAACTTTGAATGCGACACCCAGCTTAACGCCAATTGCCGCCGCAAGTCGAATATGAAAACACCGGGGGAAGCTGTTACAATATTTTCCACCAACGGCACGGTATCGGCCCTTTGCAGCGAACTTCCATACGCCAGACAGTTCCACCCTGTATTCACGTGCGCTTAGGCTGTTTCCATAAACCGATACCCTTCACACAGAGAGTTTCTCATGGCCAATAAGACAAATTACTTTGAGCATGAATCCCTTCAGGATCAGGACGCCATCATCAGCTATCTTGAGGCCTTGACCGAAGGCATTAAAAAAGGCGAAATCCTGTTCTCGGACGAAGAGGAAACTTTGCTGTTGCACCCTCAGGCATTCGGCCGCTTGCGTATCAAGGCCAGTCAGACCAAAAAAGTGCAGGAACTGCGCCTGCGTATTAGCTGGAACAACAAGGAACAGGAAGACTCGGAACCGGCCACCCTCAAAATCAAAGCCAAAAAGGCCAAAAAAACCAAGAAGAGCAAGGCGTAACCTTCAAGTCCATGAAAACCATTCCCTTACTCTATGAAGCCCTGCGCTTTCTGATTCTGGATGTCCAGAAGCAGCTGCAAACCCTGACCGACGGTTTGGAAACCCAAGACGTCGCTCTGTTAGACAAAAGCCTGGGACGTATTGATTACATCGAAAACACCCACGTCAACCTGCTTAACCGTGCCGGCCAGCAGTACTGCCAGAACGATTGCGACGACGACCGGGTCATCATCCAAAGTTACGAACATATCAGTCACAGTCTAAAAGCGCTTTCCTCGCAGCTTCAGGAGATGGCCTATCAGCTGAAAAAACAGAATACTCTGAAACTGATCCAGAAAAAGTCGGTGTTTAATGCGCTCAACGACCTCAATAAAGGGCTATCGCTGATTATCCCAGCCATCGAAAGTGAGCACTTAACCCTTTCCATCGACATCTGTCGCTTACAGGTGCGCATTGACAAGACCTGCTCTCAGCAACTGGAAAAATACAAAAAGCGCCTTAAAACAGGACAAAATACCGAAGCACTGCTACATGCCTGTTTTACTCTGAAAGACATCAATCTGATGGGCGATGCTCTGCTGCGTATCGGAGAAGGCATCATCTCCGCCAATCTTGGTCAGTTTATCCAGATTGACCGTTATCATGCTCTGGAAGCGACGTTATCCGCACTTAAAGAAGAAGTCTCCAGCGAGGAACTGAACATTCACTCAATGGGTGAAACCAAATCCGGCTGCACCATTTCCGGGGTGCGCTCCTCGGCTGAAAGCGAAGACCGCATACTGGCGATTTTCAAACAGGGCAAAAAAGAAAAACTGCTGGAAGAAAAAGCGAGCATTGAAAGCTGGCACCAGAAATTCCCCGGCATCGCACCGGAGGTGTATTCTTATCAGAAACAGGGGGACAAAGCCGCTCTGCTGTTTGAATACCTCACCGGCCATACCTTTGACAAGCTACTGCTAACCGAAGACCGCAAAACGCTGAAAAAGGCCTTAAATACCTTGTTTGCCACGTTGCACGATATCTGGGAACAAACGCGGATTGACGAAGTGCATCCGGCTGACTTTATGAAGCAGCTGCAAAAGCGTCTCGGCCACATCTATGACGTTCACCCTGACTTTAACCTCAAAGGCTTGCAGATCGGTTCGGTCAAACAGGCTTCGCTGGAAAGCATCGTTAAAAAAGCCCAAAAACTCGAGAAGAAACTCAGTGTTCCCAACGCCGTCTATATCCACGGCGATTTTAATGTAGACAACATCATCTACGACGTTCTGCAGAATCAAATCAGTTTCATTGATCTGCATCGTTCGGACTATTCCGACTATGTCCAGGATCTCTCGGTGCTGATGGTCTCCTTCTACCGGATCACCAATTTTGAACCCATCGTATGCAAGCGCATCATTATGGCGATGGAAGCGACTTTCGACTTCGGCGCACGTTACGCCGCAGAGATCGAGGATAAGGATTACCAGCTGCGTATGGCTTTGGGGCTAGCACGCTCCTTTTTGACGTCAACGCGTTTTGTGCTGGATAAAGAACATGCCAAATCCATGCACTTTAAAGGGCGCTACCTGATTGAACAACTGCTGCAACTCGACAGCCAGCAACGACAAACCTATCGCATTCCAAAGGAACTGTTCCATGACTAATCTGAAGATCGGGGTGGTCGGCATTCCCGGGAAATGGTCAACCGAAATTTTGGCGGATGAAATCGAAAAACGCACCGGTTTCCGCCTGGTGATCGACATCGAAAAAGTCGTCGCCGATCTCTCCAAACCAGAAGTTCTCTATCAAGGTCAATGCTTATGTAAGTTGGACGGTTTGATTATCAAAAAAATTTCGCAGACCTACAGTCCTAAGGTGCTGGACCGTTTGGAAATTCTGCGTTTTGTGGAGTGCTGCGGGGTGCAGATTTTTTCCAACCCGGCAGAAATCATCCGCCTGGTGGACCGCATGAGCTGCACCGTATCGCTGGCCAAAGCCAATATCCCTATGCCGGAAACGGTGATTACCGAGGATCTTAACGCCGCCTACCATGCCGTACAGAAATTCGGCAAGGTCGTGCTCAAACCGCTGTTTTCCACCAAAGCCCGCGGCATGGAAGTGCTTTCCAGTGACACTTCGGAAAAGAAACTCAAACAACAATTGCACGACTACTATGCAATCCACGGTTTTTATTATGTGCAAAAGAAGCTTAAACTGCCGGGCCACGATATGGGACTGGTGTTTTTAGGCGGCGAATATCAAGGCGCTTATGCTCGCGTGGGCAATGGCAGCAGCTGGAACACCACGATCCATTCGGGCGGCAAATACGCCAAGGTAGAGCCCAGCGAAGAGATCATCGAAATCGCCCGTAAGGCGCAAGCGCAGTTTGACCTGAGTTACACCACCGTAGACATTGCCGAAACCGAACAAGGTCCAGTGTGCTTTGAAGTCTCCGCATTCGGCGGCTTTAAAGGGGCTCAAGAAGGATTAGGATTGAATATGGCCGCCCGCTACACCGACTATGTGATTGAGCGCCTATTACAGAACAAAGCAAAACAAACGGCATGACAGAGACTCCTCAAAGCTCGCCTTCTCTGTTAACGAAGATGCTGGAAGTGGCGGAGGCCCTTCCGGTAGAAACACACGTGTTACAGCTGAATCTAGCGGATTTTCCGTTGCGACTGCACAGCAACTCCAGCAAGTTATTACGCATTCTGGAGCATTACTTTGAAGAGCTGATTTCGGTCGTGGACCTGGATCACGAAGATCGTCCTTGGCCCGCTGAGCAAACTCTGTATTTCTATCAGACGGATGCCCTCTCCCCTCTGGCGGAAACCACCGAATGGACCGACTGGCAACGTGAAGCGGGTAAAGTCGGACGTAAAGATGCCGTTTTCGATACTGACTTTAATGGTCAAGCGGTACGTTTGCTGCGCAAAGTCAAAACCGGCATGCTGTTTTTGCAGCCCGCCCCTTCATCGCAGCAAAGCCAGCTTTCACCGCTGGCATTCGGGCCGATCGAAACCCGCAGCAGCCAGATCATTAACTTTATCCTCACCCAATATCTTAACTGGCATCTGCGCCACGGTTGGGTGTTGGCGCACACGTCCGGGTTACAAATTCAAAACCAAGGCCTCGCCTTCGCCGGGCTTTCAGGCGGCGGCAAATCCACATTGATGCTGCATCTGCTGGAACAGGGGCAGCACTTTATCAGCAACGATCGTCTGCTGCTCAAACAGGGCGAAAACGGCTTGGTGATGCGCGGCATTCCCAAACAGCCGCGAATCAATCCGGGCACCATCGTGCACAACCCCAAACTGCATGCCTTGATCAGTGACAGCGAACGTCAGCGGTTTCTGTCTCTGCCCAGCGAAACCCTACGCGCACTGGAACAGAAATACGACGCGCCGGTCAACAGCCTGTTTTTCCCCGGCTGTTATCAGAGTGAGGCGCCATTGAATGCGCTGTTTATTTTGAACTGGCAGGCGCAAAGCGCCGAGCCGACGCGCGTCACCCCGGTAAATCTGCAACAACGACCCGACTTGCTGCCGGCAATCATGAAAACACCGGGGCCGTTTTATGCCCGTGATGAAAACGGTTTTCTCAAAAACGGCTTCCAACCCGATCCGCAAGATTATCTGGCGTTGTTAAAAGCGTGCCGCGTCTATGAAATTACCGGCAAGATCGACTTTGATGCCGCACAGGCGCAAGTTCTCGATATCATCAATTCAGAACTTTAACAACTCAACAGGCCTGTTTATGTTAGGTTTGTGAATATCGTGTGCAACTTAATTACTTTGAATTGAGTTTATGCACGATCGTTCGAAGCAACTCCCATTGGAATAAATTGTGCAATGTTCTTAACGCAGTGAACGGTTAAAACGCGGTTGTTTGAGCGAAAGCGAGTTCCGTGTTTTCAGTGAACAAGTTTAGAATTTGCCAATTTATGGAGTGGGTACCTTTTTTCTGGTTACTCTTTTTGGGCAAGCAAAAAGGTAACCAGGGCGCCAACAAAGCTATTAAAAATAAAAACAGTATTAAAAGCGTCCTTGAAAACAGGGTCAGAATGCCTAAGGAACTGAACAGGCCTGTTTAAAATACATTTTAAGCAGACAGTTCAAACAACGCTTTGATGAATTCCCGCACCGACACCGACAAGGCGCCCAGGTCATAGCCGCCTTCCAGCACTGCCAGAACCCGGCCCTGCGCAGATTCTTCGGAGAGCTTTACCAGCTGCTGCGCCATCCAGGCGTAATCGTTTTCATGCAAACGCAAATTCGCCAAAGGGTCCAACGCGTGGCCGTCAAACCCGGCGGACACCAGGATGAGTTGCGGTTGAAAGACCCTCAATGCCGGAAACGCCTGTTCCAACCAGGCCTGTTGAAATGCGTCGCTGCCGCTGAACTTGGCCAACGGCATTTTCACCATATTCTCCAGATCGGAGAGCGGATCACTGTGCGGATACAGCGGATGTTCAAAACTGGAACCGAGCCAAACGCGCGGTTCGCTGCGCACGTACTCTTCGGTGCCATTGCCGTGATGCACGTCAAAATCGACAATCGCGATCCGTTCATAGCCGTGCTTGTGCAGCGCATAGGCGGCACCGATCGCGATATTGTTAAACAGACAGAATCCCATCGGACGCCGATGCTCGGCATGATGCCCCGGCGGACGCACATTGCAGAACACCCGTTTAGCGCGCCCTTCATGCAAGGCGTCAATCCCGTCGAGCACCGCGCCCACGGCATGCCGCGCCGCTTCCAAGCTGTGAGGACTCAGATAGACATCTTCGTCCACCGCCCTCACCCCCTCTTCCGGCAACGCTTCTTCCAAAACCGAAATCAGACGAGGATCATGCACCAGAGCGATCTCTTCATCGGTTGCGGCTCTGGCTTCGTCATGCAAAAACCATTCAAACAACTGACTGCTGATCAACTGATCTTCAATGCGCCCGATACGCTCCGCCATCTCAGGATGATAGATTCCATTGTCATGCAAACGACATGAAGAGTGCGTAATATAGAGATTCATCTTATTTCCTGGAAGGTGACATCAACAAGGTAATTTTATGGGACCACACTATCTTTCCAGATTGTTCAAGCCAGCCAGCATCGCAGTTTTCGGTGCCAGCGATCGCGCCGAATCCGTCGGCGGCCACGCCTTGGCTAATCTTTTGAAGTCCGGTTATCAAGGTCGACTTTACCCCGTCAATCCTAAACACGACACGGTGCAAAATCAAGCCTGTTATCCGGACATCGCCAGTCTTCCGGAAACGCCCGAACTGGTGGTCATCGCCACGCCCGCGTCCACCATTCCATCCATTATCCAGGCCTGCGCGCAAAAAGGCGTCGCCCATGCCGTGATCCTGTCGGCCGGTTTTGAAGACGAGGTCGGCAAACGTCTGCAACAGCAGATGACCGCCAACGCCCACGCCTACGGCATGCGCCTGATGGGCCCCAACTGCCTGGGCATTATCCGTCCCGAGATCGGCATGAACGCCACCTTCAGCAAAAACCAGGCGCGTCCGGGACATTTGGCGTTAGTGTCGCAATCCGGCGCGCTGTGCACCGCGGTACTCGACTGGGCCGAAGCCAATGACGTCGGTTTTTCCCAGGTGGTGTCCACCGGTGACGCCGCCGACATCGATTTTGGGGAGATTTTGGATTTTCTCGCCGCGGACCCCAACACCCATAGCATTTTGCTGTACATCGAAGGCATCGCCAATGCGCGCCGATTTATCAGCGGACTCAAAGCCGCCGCGCGCATGAAGCCGGTGATTCTGTTGAAATCCGGTCGCATGCCCGAAGGCACGCGCGCCGCCTTTTCCCATACCGGCGCTCTGGTCGGCGGAGACGATGTGTTTAATGCGGCGATTGAACGCGCCGGAGCGATCCGCGTACAGACCATTTCTCAACTGTTTGCGGCGGCCAAAACCCTGTCGGACAACCTCCACATTAAACGCAACCGTTTGGCGATCATCACCAACGGCGGCGGGCCGGGCGTCATGGCCACCGACCGCGCGGCCGAACTCGGCATCGATTTACCCGAACCAAGTGAAGCCAGCCTGCAAGCCTTAAATGACTTTCTTCCGAAACATTGGTCTCACAGCAATCCGATCGACATTCTCGGGGATGCGACCCCGGAACGCTATGCGCAAACCCTGAAAGCGTGTCAACAAGACGAGGCATACGATGCCATTCTGATTTTGCTGACGCCGCAGGCGATGACCCAACCGCTGGCCGTCGCCCATGCCATCAGTGAGTCGATGCACCAAGATCCGACGCACAAACCGATTTTCACCGCCTGGTTGGGCGAAAGCCTGGTCAAAAAGGCGCGCTCTCATTTTGCCGAGCATAGAATCCCCTCGTTCCGCACTCCAGAAGGCGCGGTGGAAGCCTTTGCTTTTCTCTCTGCCTACCGTCAAAACCAGCAACTGTTGATGCAGGCGCCGGACACCGGACAGAAGTATGGCCGTCAGCATGATACTGACGGTGCCCGCGCCATTATCCAAGCCGCACTGTCAGAAGGCCGCACGATCTTGAGCAGCACCGAAACGCGCGCGGTGCTTCATGCCTTTAGCATACCGATCACGGCAGCGATTGAAGCGGTCAACGCTCACCAGGCGATGGTGGCGGCCGAATCGCTCGGCTTTCCGGTAAGTTTGAAAATCCATTCTCCCAACCTCTCGCACAAGTCCGATGTCGGCGGAGTTAAACTCAATCTCAACTCCGTTGAAGAGGTACGCCGCGCCTTCACTCAAATGGTGGAACAGATCCAACAGACCCAACCGGAGGCGAAAATTCTCGGGGTCACTGTGGAGCCGATGTACCAGAACGCTTGCGCACGCGAATTGTTGATCGGCGTGGTCCGCGATCCGGTCTTCGGGCCGGCGATCACCTTCGGCAGCGGCGGTACTGACGTCGAAGTGCAGCAGGACCGCAGCATCGCCCTGCCGCCGCTGAACCACTTTATTGCCGAACGCATGATCGCACGTACCAAGGCGGCGAAAAGGCTCGGCATTTTCCGCGGGCTTCCCGCGGTCAATCGGGAGGCGATTATCGACACCCTTCTCAATCTCTCCGATATGGTTTCGCAGCTTTCTGAAGTTATTGAACTGGACATCAACCCGCTGTTTGCCGATGAGACCGGCGTGATGGCAGTGGATGGACGCATCAAGGTACAAACACCGCCGGCACGGCAAACGGCCTACCAGCATATGGCGATCCATCCCTATCCTCAAGAACTGAGCCGACGCATGCGCACCCGCACCGGACTGGAAATCACCCTGCGACCGATCCGCCCGGAAGACGCCAAAATAGAGATGGATTTTGTCGATCATCTGTCCGAACGCAGCCGCTATCTGCGCTTTATGAAGCACCTGCAGACCCTGACCCCGGAAATGCTGTATCGCTTCACCCAGATCGACTACGACCGGGAGATGGCGTTTATTGCCACGACTGAGATGAGAGACAACACCACGGTCGAAATCGGCGTCGCACGCTACACGACCAATCCGGACGGCCAGTCTTGTGAAATGGCGATTGTGGTCCGCGACGATTATCAGCACCAAGGCGTGGCTTCCCTGCTAATGGAAAGCCTGATCAACCACGCCAAATCGAAAGGGTTGCGCAAGATGGAGGGAGAAGTGCTGACCGAAAACCGCGCCATGCTCGACCTGGCTAAAACTTTCGGTTTCCGCCTGCATCCGCTGGAAGAGGACGATCAAGTGGTCGCCATCTCCTTGGATTTGATTTAAACCGACGGCAATCAGAACTGAACAGGCCTGTTCATTTTAAATGCCGGTTTTCCGGCAAACATTCATAAGACGGTTATTCAGGCACAATCAGAGGATAAGGCAGAGCAGGATCACGCCACAAACGCAGGTGCACGTCCATGACTTGATGCAGGTTGTCTGCCGTGAATACGTCTGCAATGTCACCTTGTGTATGCAGCCGCCCTTGCTTGAGCAGCAATACCTCGTCGGCCCATTGAACGACCTGATTCAAATCGTGCAAAATCATCACCACACCCAATCCCTGACGACTGGCGCGACGCAACCAAGCGGAAATCTGAATTTGATGCTTCAAATCCAGCCCTTCCGACCACTCGTCCAAAAACAGCCATTTGCCGCTAAAGGCTTGGTCAGCCTCAGGATGGTCGGGCCAGATCTGCGCCAGCACGCGCGCCAACTGCGCCCGTTTCTGCTCCCCGCCCGACAGGGTCAAACAATTGCGCTGTGCCAGCGATTGCAGATCACACACGGCTAAAATCTGCTCAAGCTGATTGATATGGTTGGTTTGGCTTTCCGCCACTTCCAAACCGAGTGACACCAATTCTTCAACCGTGAATGCAAAATGCACCGCCGACTGTTGGGGCAACACCGCTCTTTGTTTTGCCAACGCTTTAAAAGACCAATGGTTTAACGCCCTGCCGTTAAACAGAATCTGCCCCCGAGTAGGTGCCAACTCCTTAGTCAGGCAACGCAGCAGCGTGGTTTTACCCGCACCGTTCTGGCCGACGATCGCATGGATGCGTCCACCATCGAAGCGGCCGTTGAGATCGGTCAACAGCGCCCTGTCATCCACCCGGAATCCAAGATCCGTAAATTCGATCGACGAAGCGGGAGTTGGCAGCGATTCATTCCTATGCATCACTCTAACCATTCCCCATCAAACTCAAACGACCGCGCCGTTTCAGCAGCATGCCCAAAAAGAACGGCCCGCCCAATAACGCCATCAACAGACCGATCGGCAATTCCGCCGGCGGCATCACCGAACGGGCGCCCCAATCCGCCAGCACCATCAGCAACGCCCCGCCAAGGGCGCTCAACGGCAACAGTTGACGATGGTCGGGGCCAACCCACAGACGCACCATGTGCGGCACCATCAACCCGACAAAACCGATGACCCCGACCAGCGCCACGGCGGTTCCCACGAGCAATGCACTTAGCCCCATGATTTGCCATTTCAACGGCTGCACCGCATACCCCATGTGCAAGCAGCTGGATTCGCCTAACAGCAACGCATTCAGGGGACGAGAAAGCATTAGAAACCGTCCGATCACCAGCAAAGAGATCACCGCAAGCAGGGCCACCTGAGACCAGTCGGCTCCGGAAAAGGAGCCCATCATCCAGAAAATGACGCTGCGCAACTGCACATCATCCGAAACCGCAATCAATAGCCCGGTAAGCGCCCCGGCCACCGCATTCACCGCCACTCCGGCAAGCAGCATTAAAGCGACATCGGTGCTTCCTTGACGGGTGGCAATCAGATAAATCAGCATCGTCACCGCCGCGGCACTGATGAATGCCGCTAGACTCATCTGCCAACCGGAAACCTCGCCCCACAACACACCGCCCAGCACAATCACCGCCACCGCACCCAGCGCGGCGCTGCTTGAAACGCCGATCAATCCAGGTTCCGCCAACGGATTGCGGAACAGCGCCTGCAACGCCACCCCGGACACGGCTAAGCCGGCACCGACCAGTGCCGTCATCAGCACTCTTGGCAGCCGCAACTCCCACAGCACTAATGATTGCGGCTCGGAAAGCCCCTGCCACCAATCACTTAGCGAAATAGCCAAGCTTCCCGACTGCAAGGAGAACGCCATAACGGCGATGAGGCCTGATGCCAATAACAAAAAACGTCCGCTCAATGGCACTTAGCGCTCCCGGTTTGAATCATGGCTTATCTCGGATTTCTGTGCCGCTGGAACTTCTGACTGCCTGCGCGGTGCTTTCAGATAACGCGGATTCAATACCGACACCACCACCCCGTTCCAGATGACGATAAACCAGATCAGATAGAGCCAGAGCAAAAACAGCGGTACGGCGGCAAAAGCGCCGTAAATCAGGCTGTAGGACGGGAACCATTGAACATAAAATCCAAAACCTTCTTTCAACAGCTCAAGCTGCACAGTGGCAAACAAGCCGCCGATCATCGCCGCCTTGCCGCTCACTTTATGTCTCGGCACAAACTTATACAGCGCCGCAAACCCTAAAAACGAAAACACAAACGGTAATAGGCTGATGCCAAAGGTCAGTTTTTCCAGTAACGGATAGGCTTCGCTCAGCAATGGCACCGCCAGCAGATACGAACTGGTCAACAGGCTCAAGCCGAGCAGGATTGGACCCAGTAGACTCACTCCCAGATAGTGCAGCAGACTCACCCACCAGCGGCGCCGACGCACTTCCGGCCAAAGGCCGTTGAGTTTCTCATCCACTTTCCACAACAGCATCAGCGTCGTGACCAGCATCACCACCAGTCCCGGCCCTTTTAGATTGACCGCCTGTTGCGAAAAAGCCATCAAATAGGATTCGATCACCGGCTGCGATGAGGGAATCAGATTATGCACCACCTGATCCATCACCAGGCCTTCAAAATCCGAGAACCATGGTGAAACGGAAAACAGACTGAGCATCACCGCCAACATCGGCACGATACCGAGCAGCGTGGTATAGGCCAAAATCCCCACCGCATCCATGCCTTGACGCTGTTGAAAACGCACCACCACCCGTTTCCAGAACATCCAGTGCCAGATGGCTTCCCCGACCGAACGGTTTGACGGGGCTTGCAGCTTTGAATCCGCAGAGGCCCGTTGAGTTTGGCTCGGATTCGAGACGGTTTGCCCGGCTTCCGATTGAGCAGCTTGTTGTTGACTGTGAGCGGATTCAGCCATACCGTTCATGCTCCTAGCTGATGATTTACGTAGTGATATGCTCTGCTTGTGCAGGTGTATCATACCCCATTCCATGGCGATCGACACCTGACCACCTTATATCCCCCTAGGCACCCTACCTAAGAAAGCGCATTGGATGGGAATATTGTAGAATGGCCCATTTCGAGATAACTAAAGCAAGATCATTGAGCAATGGCCGACGCCACTCCCAAAATAACCAGCGATGATGTGACGACCCATGGCGGAAAATAACCTTAACAACCGGAACCAAACAGCACGAACAGAAGCCAAATGGCAATTCTGGATCGACCGCGGCGGCACCTTTACCGATCTGGTCGCCGTCGATCCTCAAGGTCGTCTGCATACCCATAAGCTACTGTCCGAGAATCCCGAACAGTATCGTGATGCCGCCATCGCCGGAATTCGCCACTTTCTGAAAACGCCGGAACCTCACCCCATTCCGGTTGAGCGGATCGGCGTGGTCAAAATGGGCACCACCGTGGCCACCAACGCCCTTTTGGAACGCAAGGGTGAAGCCGTGGCGCTGGTGACCAATCATGGCTTCCAAGACGCTCTGGAGATCGGTTACCAGAACCGTCCGGACATTTTCGCCCTGAAAATCGAAGCCCTCAAACCGCTCTACCACTCCAGCATCGAAATCGCCGGCCGCCTCGATGCGCAAGGCCGCGAAATCGAACCGCTGGATCTGTCGCAGACCCGTGAGCGCCTGGCACAGCTTAAACGCGCTGGATTTGAGGCCATCGCCATTGTTCTGCTGCATGCCTATCTCAACCCGCAGCATGAACAGATCGTTGCACAATTGGCCCAAGAAGCCGGCTTTTCCCAGATTTCGGCCTCTCATCAGAGCAGCGCGCTGATCAAATACATCGCCCGCGGCCGCACCACGGTGGTTGACGCCTACCTCAGTCCCATTCTGCGCCGCTATGTCGATCAAGTCGCGAGCGAGCTTCCCGGTGTCGATCTGCAGTTTATGCAATCTCACGGCGGCTTGACCGCAGCCGACCGTTTCCAGGGCAAGGATGCCATTCTGTCCGGTCCGGCCGGCGGGCTGGTCGGCGCGGTACAGACCGCCCTGCATGCGGGCCATGATCGGATTATCGGCTTTGATATGGGCGGCACCTCTACCGACGTCTGCCACTACGCCGGACGGTACGAACGCAGCTTTGACACCGAAGTGGCCGGCGTGCAGATGCGTGTGCCCATGCTCGACATTCATACGGTGGCGGCCGGTGGCGGTTCGATTGTGAAATCGCTGCATGGCGAACTGCAAGTCGGCCCGGATTCCGCCGGCGCCAATCCGGGGCCAGCCTGTTACCGGCGCGGCGGCCCGTTGACAGTGACCGACTGCAATGTGTTGCTGGGACGCATTCAACCACAACACTTTCCCGCCGTTTTCGGCCCCAATGCCAACCAGCCTTTGGATATCAACGCGGTCAGACAGCGTTTTGCCGAATTAGCCGAACAACTCAACCGACCGGCTGAAGCTCTGGCGGAAGGCGCCTTGGAGATCGCCATTGAACACATGGCGAGCGCGGTGCAGAAAATATCCACCCAGCGCGGTTATGACGTGCGCGACTACACGCTGGTCAGCTTTGGCGGTGCCGGCGGCCAGCATGCCTGTGCGGTGGCGCGCAAGCTGGGGATTCGCAAAGTACTGCTTCACCCCTATTCCGGCGTGCTCTCCGCCTACGGCATGGGGCTGGCGCAAAAAAGCCATATCGAAACCCGCTCCTACGAACAGCCGCTGGAGGCGCTCGACAGCCTGAAACCCGAACTGCATACCCAAATTGAGCAGGCCTGCTCAAAACTTCAGGCACAGAATGAAACCGTTTCCCAAACTCGGATCACCCTGCATCTGCACTATCAGGGCAGCGATACCTTATTAGATCTCGATTACCGTCAAGAGGCTGAATTCGCCGACTATCTGAGCGAATTTGAACAGCAGCACCGCCAACAATTCGGTTTTTTCCAGCCCAATGTCAGCGTACGCCTCAACAGCATCAGCGTCGAGGTCGCTTCGGCCGGTCATCCAGTGACCCCTATCCCGGTCAACCGGGACAAGCAGGCGCAGCCTTGTGAGCAGGTCGCGCTCTACGCCCAAGGCCAATGGCAACAGGCCGACGTCTATCAGCGCGAAGCGCTAAGCATTCAGCAGACCATTCAAGGGCCGGCTCTGGTTCTCGAAGCCACTGGCACCCTGGTGATCGAACCGGGCTGGCAAGCACAACTGCAGAAAGATGGTCAGCTATTAGTGATCGATCAAGAGAAACCTCAGTCCACAACAGCCGGCCGTTCAACCCAAACCGAGCCCCCCCACGAAGCCGATCCGGTGCAATTGGCTCTGTTCAATAACCGTTTTATGGCGATTGCCGAACAGATGGGCGCGACCCTCGCCAAAACGGCGCACTCGGTCAATATCAAAGAGCGCCTGGATTTCTCCTGCGCTATCTTCGACGGCCAAGGTCAACTGATTGCCAATGCCCCGCATGTTCCGGTGCATCTCGGTTCCATGGGCGAATCGGTGAAAACAGTGATTGCCAAAGTAGGCTCACAGCTGCAGCCGGGCGACGCCTATGTACTCAACAACCCGTACGCCGGCGGCACCCATCTGCCCGACATCACCCTGATCTCGCCGGTGTTTGTCGACGGCGCGTTACGTTTCTATGTCGCCTCGCGGGGCCACCATGCCGATGTCGGCGGGTTGACGCCTGGATCCATGCCGGCCAGCAGCCAACATATTGAAGAGGAAGGCGTGCTGCTCGATTGCGTGCCACTGGTCAAAAACGGCGAGTTCCAAACCGACCTCATCAGCGAACGGCTGACCGGGGCCACTTACCCGGTGCGCAACCTGACGCAGAACCTCAACGATCTGCACGCTCAAGTGGCCGCCAACCAGCAGGGCATTCAAGGCTTGCAGCAACTCTGCGAGCAGGTCGGCACCGACATTGTCGCGCAGTATATGCAGCATGCCTTGGATCATGCAGAGCGCGCTGTACTCGAACTTCTGCCGAATCTAGCAGACGGCGAGTTCTGCTACCGCACCGATCAACACACCCGGGTTTGCGTGCGCATTACCCCGGATCTGCAACAGCAGAAGTTGATCATCGATTTCAGCGGCAGCAGCCGGCAACAGAACAATAACTTTAATGCACCACATGCCATTACTCGTGCGGCGACACTCTATGTGCTGCGCACCCTGATCAATCAGCCGATTCCGCTGAATGACGGTTTCTTGCGTCCGGTGGAATTGATTGTGCCTACAGGCAGCCTGCTTAATCCACAGTATCCGGCCGCGGTGGTGGCGGGCAATGTGGAAACCTCTCAGGTCGTGACCGACACCCTGTGCGGCGCTTTACGAACCCAAGCGGCATCACAGGGCACCATGAACAACCTGACCTTTGGCGACGATACCTGGCAGTATTATGAAACCCTGTGCGGCGGTACTGGAGCCGGTCCGGATTTTAACGGTCACGATGCGATTCACAGCCATATGACCAATTCGCGTTTGACCGACCCGGAGATTCTCGAACTGCGTTATCCGGTGCGCTTGCGGCGTTTTGCCATCCGCCGCAACAGCGGCGGTGCAGGGGAACACCACGGTGGCAACGGCTGCGAACGTCATTTTGAGTTTTTAAAGCCAATGACGGTTTCCATGCTCAGCAATCACCGCCAGGTGGCCCCTTACGGCTTAAACGGCGGCAACCCGGGGAAACCCGGTTGCCATTTTGTCATTAAAGCGGAAGATCAATGTTCTCGCGAAGAGGTGAAGGAACCGCAGTCGCTCCCAAGCACATTGACGATACAGCTGCAGTCGGGAGATATTTTTGCGATTCATACGCCGGGCGGCGGCGGTTATGGCCAGGCGCAACAGTAGCGCTTGTCCGTGAAGAAACACGGAGCACAAAAAGGGGCAAATAAAAAACCCAACAGGCCTGTTGGGTTTGAAATCTCAAGCACCGCAACAAAAAAACCAGACAGTCAGGGACGTTGCAGCCCTTTCTCAACCTCTTGGCGTTTCGCCGTTCCGGCCAATCTTTCAATCAAGGTCAGCGCAAAATCCATGGCCGTTCCCGGTCCTTTTGAGGTAATGATCTGCCCGTCTTCCACCACCGGCTGATCAAGATACTGCATGTTTTCGGCTGGTTGCACATCAATCACGCCGGGGAAGCTGGTGGCTTTTCTGTTATCCAACAGGCCTGCTGAAACCAGCACTTTCGGTGCCGCGCAAATCGCGCCGATCAGCCCGCCCTGCTTGGCGGTATTTTTCAGCAGATGCGCGATGCGGCTGTCCTGCTGCAAATAGTCCGCTCCCGGCAGGCCGCCCGGCAGCACGATCAAGTCAAACGATTCCTGCATCACATCGTCTAACGCCGTTTGGGCTATCAACTGCACGCCGCGGCTCGCGGTAACGATGCGCTCGCTATCCAAACTGGCGGTCACCACTTCAATCCCGGCGCGCACCAACAGATCAATGATGGTGACCGCTTCCAGTTCCTCGCAACCCTGCGCCAAAGGCACCAATACTTTTTTAGTCATGAAACCTTCTCCTTAAAATAAAAAACCACCCTAATTGGGGTGGTTTTCAGTGACTCGACCTAGAGTTTCATTTTTTGCGCCAGAGAGAGGGTTTTCAGCACTCTGACCGCTTCATTCAACTCATAGTCTTTTTCAAGCAGTTTCTTGATCTCTTTAGAAGCCTTATCCGCTTTCTCTTGCTCACTGCCTTCTTCGGCATGGCCATTACCATTCTCAAGGTGCCCGGTAAGGTCTTTCTCTTTGACGTTCATCAATTCTGAGGCATCAACCTTCTCCACTTTCACCAGATCCACTTCAATATCGGGTTTAATCCCTTCGGCCTGAATGGAACGTCCGGACGGAGTGAAATAACGCGCCGTCGTCACTTTGATGGCCGCGCCATTGTTGAGTGGCAGCAGGGTTTGCACCGACCCTTTACCAAAACTGGTACGTCCAACCACAATCGCGCGCTGTTGGTCTTGCAAAGCGCCGGACACGATTTCCGAAGCCGAGGCGGAACCCTCATTGATCAAAACCACCACCGGCTTGCCTTGCATCACATCCCCTTTAGTCGCTTCAAAACGCATCTGCGAGTTTTTGATTCGACCTTCGGTATACACAATCAGACCGTCATTCAAGAAGGCATCCGATACCTGAACCGCAGCAGTTAAGACTCCGCCCGGGTTGTTGCGCAAGTCCAGAACCAATCCGTTCAGATCACCTTGATTTTCCTCTTCGAGTTTTTTGATCGCTTCGACCATATCCTGGCCGGTGCGCACTTGGAACTGACTGATGCGTACATAGCCAATGCCGTCATTCAACAGGCGCTGCTTAATGCTTTTTACCTTAATAATGGCGCGGGTGATGGTTAAGGTAATCGGCGCATCTTCGCCTTTGCGCACAATCGTTAACTTAAGTTTTGTGCCCGGTTTACCGCGCATGATGTCAACTGCTTCGCTCAGGGTTTTGCCTTTAACCGGCTCATCCCCCAGCTTGATAATCAGATCCCCTGCCTTAACGCCGGCTTTTTGCGCTGGCGTGTCATCGATCGGCGAGATAACTTTCACAAAACCGTCTTCCATGCCTACTTCCATACCCAGGCCGCCAAATTCGCCTTTGGTATGCTCTTCCATCTCTTTAAAGTTTTTTGGTGGCAAATAGGCCGAATGCGGATCCAAACTCGACAACATGCCGCTGATCGCGCCTTCCAGCAGCTTCTTGTCATCGACTTCATCAACATAATCGCTGGAGACTCGTTCAAACACCTCGGCAAAAGCACGCAACTCTTGTAAAGGTAAGGAAACAGTGGGCGATGAGGCCTGAGCAGTTTCATCACGGTCGGATTTATCGGCCATGACCGTGGAAGCGAGCACAATAAAGGCCCCCAATAATATCCCCATTCCCATCCAGGTTACTTTTTTATATGCCATACTTTGCACATGCATCTCCAGAATTGTTTTTCGAGCGGTTCATTTAAGTCTTTATAGCGACTTTAAGCGCCCATTAAAAGCCGTTTACCAGCAAAATAATTTAATTCATTATAAATTATGTTTGCGTGACATGATGGCCGCTTTTCATTAAAATCTTGAAAATTAAAACAGAATTAAATAATTAATAATATTGTTATACAGTGAATTGGTGATATCAGAATGCAAGAAGCTAACTCAGACGCTAAACCATTTGAAATGAAAGAAGAGAATATTAACAAAGCTTCTAAAGCACTCAAAGCCATGGGGCATCCATTGAGACTTAAAATTTTATGCGTCATTGGAGAACAGGAGTTGCCGGTCATGGACATTGTCTCTAAAGTCGGTACGACCCAAAGCAATATTTCTCAGCATATCGACATTCTCAGGGAGAAAGAAATTATCACCTCACGCCGTGAAGGCAGCAAAATTTTATGTAAGGTGCGAGATCCGGCCATCCTTAAACTGATGGATGCAATGCAAGAAACCTTCTGCCCAGTAAACTGATTGAAATCGACTAAAGGCCGTTTTTCATCGCAATCAGGAACGGCCTTTAAAGCCTCACCTCCATGCCTTCTACCCTAACCGCTCACCTAGACGTTTTGAAAAGCGACCCTTAAATCAAACGCATTACGCGAATTATTGACCAGGCCTGTCGCTTCGGTTTCCTTTTCTGTTCCGTCCTGTCCTGCTGGCGCAATGTAAGCGGACCTTTCATCTTGAGAACGACTTGACTCACTCACTTCTGATTCGGGCGTTTCGCTTTTACCCTCTTCACCGCTTTGCTGAGACTGTTGCGCCAACTCAGCGCGCGCTTGCGCCATCATTTGCACGGCCTGCGCAGCCACTTTAATATCCTGCGAAGAAGGCTCCGCAGGGGCTAAAGCGGCACTACGAACGACCATCGCTTTTTGAATAGTCGCTTGCGGATCACCGGCGACAGGCGAGACATCAATCCCCACTTCGCCCCCCACGGCATAGCGTTTACCGTCCGGTCCTTGCTGATACACAAAGGAGGCGCTGCTTGTGGCATAACTTCCAGCGGCAGCCAGATGGGCTTGTTCATGCGTTCTGACTTCACGATCTCTTAACTTAAGCTGATTGATGACCTGCTGAACCTGTACTTCATTTTGTTCAGACTGAGCGTCGGGAGCTTGAGTCGAAGAGACCTCATTTGAGGCTGTAGACTTATCTGTACCAGCCGTTCTGGAGGATGGAGCGTTGCCTACCGTATTCGTTTCGACGGTTCCAGTGTTTCCCGGACTGAACTGAGAGCGGTCCACAACGGGTCGTGCTGCCTGCGAGTGCAGCGACGATAGCATCGATGAATGAGAGTAAGCTGGCGTAATCATTTAACGGAAAAACCAAGTATGTTCAAGCACTTATTTTATTAACCGGAATCATACCAAACCCTGAATAACAACGCAAAAACACATCATGGCTCGCTGCATAAAACACCTTAAATGCTTTTACTATCGCAACCGAATAGAAATAGATAAAATGGACCGAAGTAAACAATCAAAAAATCAAAGGTCGGCGTATGCAGGAACGGCTTCAAAAAGCGGCACAAATTTACCCTAAGGTCAACGTCCCGACGCTTTCAGAAGAAGTTCTATTACTCAAAGCCGAACTCGAAAAGCCTTACCCCAATACGGTCACCATTGCGAATTTAATTGCTCACAATTCCGAATTACTGGGCGACTTTTTAGCGTTAGCGAACTCCAATGTCACTCAGCACAAGCACGAAATCAAAGAAGCCAAAACGGCTGTAAACCTGCTCGGTTTGGACGAAATCAGCAACCTTTTTGTCAGTGCTAGCCTAAAAAAAGCTGTCAGCCAAAATGCGATTGAACAAGAAATTCTGGCGCACGGCAGTAAAGCGGGGATCGCTGCATCAGAACTTTCTTTTTGGGTTTACGAAGTTTCGCGCTCAGAAGCCTATATGGCCGGTTTGATGCAGAACCTGGGCGCTCTGTTCCTGTCTCGACTGAACCCACAGGCCTACATTCTCCGTTTTCGCCAGCATTTAGCGCACCCTATCGAAAGCCTTGAAGAAGAAGCGGAGATGTATGGAACAACCCACGTACATTTAGGCGCGCTCATTGCCAAGAAATGGCGCCTGGATGACACTCTCTGCAAAACCATCCTGATGCACCATGATACAGCTCTGCTGAAAACAGCAAATAGTCAAAACAAAATCAGACAGATGGTGGCCCTGATCATGGCGGCGAACTTTGCCGTTGCCACGGCCGATGACACGCACATCACCCAAGAACTCAAGCAATATAAAGAGATGGCCTTTGATGCCCTAAACCTGCCTGAAAACGCACTAACGGCGGCCAGTGCTGCCGTGGTAAAATGGGGCCATGCGATGGGCACGGCCCCCGGAGGTCATTAATGCAATCAAAGTTCAGTCACTTCTCCGCTCTAAAACACCTGTTAGAGCTGGACACCACGGTCTTTAAACCTGAACTTTACTATCCTTGGTTTATCCAAGCCAACGCGATCAAGGGCATCTCTTTTGCCGTCATTTCATCAACCTTATTGATCGGCTTTCTGCTGCTGTTTTTTTCAAACTGGCCCACTCTGCAAATAGGGTTATTGACTTTGGCCGCCCTGCTGCTGTTCGGGTTGATTTATTACACGATCATTTTGAAATATAAAAACCTTGCCCAATCTCAAGCCTTGAAGCAGATTATGAAACTGGAAAAAAAAGAGTTCATGAAACACCTTGAACCCTTTGTGGTTGACGATCAAAAAGCCATCGCCCAGCGTATTGCCAAAGACGTGGACTTTACCACCAAAGAATACACCTCCGTTACCCTGGCAACCCAAAGCCGAGTGCTTGAACATACCGATGAATTCATTAAAGACATTGAAAGAATGGCGGAGGATGAAGAAGCCCCCAAGCTGGAATTGGATTTCACCGCTTTTAGCGAAAGCGAGTTTCGAGTCCCCCCGCAAGCTAAGGCCAACTATGAAAAGTTGAAAAACTTTTCTACGTTTAATGAGCGATTAATCGTTCCTCCTGAAGCCAAAGCGGCCATCTTAATCAAAGTGAAGGAAGCGATGAACCGAGCCGCCCTAGGGCGCCACGGTTAATCTCATTATGCTAGAACTCTTCCCACTGTTCACCCATAGGGCTGACACTCGCTTCTGAAGACGTCTTCACACGGTTTTTCTTCTCGTCGTTAGAACGCTCTTTGTTTTCGACAACTGGCTTAACAGGCTGCGGGGCTTCTTTAAGATCAAGGTGATTGCTCTCGGCAACCGACGTCAGCGCCGTTGCTCGTTGCTGCTCTTCTGCCGAACGAATGAAGGCCTCATCAATCTTAAATTGATCGATCTGCTTGACCAGTTCGCGCGACTGCTCAGCAATCATCTCTGCAGACCCAGCCGAACGCTCAACGAGGTGCGCATTTTCCTGAGTGTTTTTATCAAGAGACACCACCGCTTGATTCAACTGCTCAATTCCGCGAGCTTGTTCATTTGAAGAGGTCGCGATTTCACCGACGATTTCGGTAACATGCCGAATGGATTCGGAAATCTGGTTAAGAGACGAACCGGAACTTTCTGCCAACTCGGTTCCTTTTTGAACTTGTTGTGCAGAACGTTCAATCAAGTTTTTTATTTCTTTTGCAGCTTCCGCCGATTTGCTCGCCAAATTGCGCACTTCACCCGCCACTACAGCAAAACCGCGCCCGTGCTCACCGGCTCTTGCTGCCTCCACAGCGGCATTCAACGCCAACAAGTTCGTCTGGAACGCAATCGAGTCGATCAGGCCGATAATCTGTTCAATTTGGCTACTGGAATCCCGAATCTGTTCCATCGCCTCAATGGTTTGGCGCATGATGTCGGCGCCTTCGGCCATTTTCTGGCTGGCTTGCACCGTTAACGCATTCGCCTCCTGAGCATTGACGGCGTTATTGCGAACCGAAGAGGTCATCTCTTCCATCGTCGCTGCGGTTTCTTCAATGGAAGCCGCTTGCTGTTGAATTCGGCTGGAAAGCTCGGAATTATCTTGAGAGGTTTGCTCAATGCCTTGAGCAATTTGGTTGATCGAAACATGAACCTGCGCCAAAATCTGAGAAAGCGTATCCAAGGAGAGATTAATCGCGTCTTTCATCTCTCCCAGACTCGCTTCATAATCGCCGACAACGCGCTGGGTTAAATTGCCTTGAGAAAGCTGTTGAATCACTTCAGAAATTTTATTGTTGGCGTCAAAAATCGCTTTCGACATAAAGTTGATCTGCATCCCCAGATCATGAATAAAGCCGTTCAATACCGAAACATCAATTTGTTCGCCAATATGCCCTTTAGCGGCTTTTTCCACCATGACCTTAAGGTTTTCTTCAACGGCATGCTGCATCTGTTCGAGTTTGACCGATTGAGTGACATCACGCCACTCGGTGACAAAACCGTTACGCTTACCATTCGGCCCCCAAATCGGATTCACCACAATTTCAAGATGCAATTCCCCCAAGGTCAATTTGGCCACATAGGTCTCTTTAAGTTCAGCCAATAGCTTGCGTTGGTGCTCGGGATGAACGTGGAAAATATCGATATTCTGCCCCACCAGTTTTTCTGTGGAAAAATGCGGCAACATCTCCTGGATCTCTTTTTCCACTTTCTTTAAAGTGGTCACGATGGATGGGTTCATATAAGTGATGACCAAGTCTTCATCCGCCATCATGATATTGGCGCTGCTTTGATCGACAACCGCTTTAACCGCTTCAACTTCATGCATATTGTGATAAATAATGCATAACATGCGATTGAGGTATTCGGTAACCAAATTGATTTCCAAACTCCCCTTGGCTTTAACCTGAAAATCTTCGCTGATGCCTTCGCCACGGGTGTCGCAAAAGTGCTTCAATTGCGTCTGCAACTGCAGAACCGGTTTAATCAAATCTCGGCGGACCAAAAATTCAAACGCGATTAAGTTGAGCAAAATAAGCAGAACAAAATAAACACTCAGATCCATTCTCTCTTGATAGGCTAATTCACTAATGACCTTCTGTTTCTTTGCCTGGGCATCTTCCTGCAGGAAATCATGCCACTCTTTGATCGCCAACATCGCCGGACGGTCATCCACCACTACGTTACGGTCGATCTCGCCGATGCGACTGCCTTGATTACGAAGCTGAACCGCTTTGGCAACCATTTGGTCAAATTCTGTAACCGTTTTTTCAACAACCTGTAAGCGCTCCAACTCGTAAGGCTCCACACCCGTCAACTGACGATACTCAGCAAAAGCCTGCTTTAATTTGGCGGAGTTTTCTTGAAGCTTTTCGCGATAATCGGCTTCTCGGTAATCCGCTTTTCCTCGCAAAATCAAATTCTTGAAATTGTGAATGTAATTGCCATACCCTAATTGATAAACAATATCGTTATAAAGCACGAGCTTCTGACTAATTTCATTTTCTGCGTGATTGATCGTCTTGATATGTTGCTTTTGCAAATATAAGAAAGCCCCTAAACCGAAAGCGTTAATCAAAATAAACACCAGAAAATAAATGATCAGACTCTTTTTAGAAGAGTGCCCTTTGACGCCGTCAACAACCATGGCTCAACCTTTTTACTTATTATTATTTTTTACTCATCATAGCATCACAAAAAAACGCTGCGCCAGCAAAAACTGCAAGTGGAAACAAAATCTTCACACACCCTAATCAGCAAAACCTATTGAGTAAGCTTTTATTCCCAGGGCAAGTTGCATCTTAATGATTTTTGTTTCTTAAACGATTTGGACAGAAATAAATGGTGGGCCCTCACGGACTTGAACCGTGGACCTGCCGATTATGAGTCGGATGCTCTAACCAACTGAGCTAAGGGCCCTTAGATAGGAAGAAAACCGACCAGGCCTGGTCAGTTCTAAATACGAAAAACGCCGCTTATTATAACGGCTGCATGATCTTTAGGGAACGATAAAGCCGTGCTTTTTTGATTCGGCCTGTTGAGCAAACCCCAACAGGTCGGTTCATCGATAAGAGGGTCTTAGTCTAAGAAACTTTTCAGGCGTTCGGCGCGGCTAGGATGACGTAACTTACGCAACGCTTTGGCTTCAATCTGACGGATACGCTCACGCGTGACATCGAACTGCTTACCAACCTCTTCCAAGGTATGGTCGGTGTTCATGCTCAAGCCGAAACGCATGCGCAACACTTTGGCTTCGCGCGGCGTCAGAGTACTCAACATCTCACGCACCGTTTCGCTCATGCCTTCGGCATCCGCGGCATCTTGAGGCGAAAGAATATTCGAATCTTCAATGAAATCACCCAATGAAGAATCTTCATCATCCCCGATCGGGGTTTCCATGGAAATCGGTTCTTTGGCGATTTTCATCACCTTGCGAATCTTATCTTCCGGCATTTCCATCTCTTCCGCCAACTCTTCCGGAGTCGGTTCACGCCCCATTTTTTGCAGCAATTGACGCTGAATACGGTTCAGTTTGTTGATGGTTTCGATCATATGCACCGGAATACGGATGGTGCGTGCCTGGTCGGCAATCGAGCGGGTAATCGCCTGACGAATCCACCAGGTCGCATAAGTCGAGAACTTGTAACCACGGCGGTATTCGAATTTATCCACCGCTTTCATCAAACCAATGTTACCTTCCTGGATCAGGTCCAGGAACTGCAAACCACGGTTGGTGTATTTTTTGGCAATGGAGATAACCAGACGCAGGTTGGCTTCGATCATTTCACGCTTGGCAGTGCGTGCCTGATTTTCCGCCTTACTCAAGTCCTTGTAGTTCGACTTATAAAGTGCGATCGGCATTTTTTCAGCTTTGGCAATCATTGCCAAACGTTTTTGTGCGCGTTTAACATCGGCGCGCGCCGCTTCAAGCGAGTCGGCCAAATCAGGGCATTTTTCGATCAAACGGTCAATTAACTCGTAATCAATCTCTTTACCTACAAATGTTTCCAGGAAAACCGGACGCGGCACTTTGATTTCACGCATGACTTTATCCACAATCACACGCTCTTGTTCACGGATTAAGGCAATTTTCGATTTGATCTGTTTGATCATCTTATTGGAGAAGATTGGCGTGATTTTAATGCCCTGCAGGTGCGCAACCACTTCCGCGCGTTTCTTTTGCGCCTTTTCATCATCAAAACCGTATTTGGCTTCCGCTTCCAGTGCAGCCGAATTCAATTTTTCCAGTTTCGCCAAGAATTCCGCCAGCTCTTCCGGATCAACACCGTCTTCTTTTGGCTCCTGGTTATCGTTATCCGGAGACAGTTCTTCAACAGGAACATCCACTAAATCGCCTGGACGTACAAATCCCTGAATAACGTCCGCGACCTTTCCTTCACCGTCTTCCATTTTGGAAAAGGTATCGAGGATGGTTTCAGCAAATACCGGATAAGTGGCTAGGGCATCCAACATACCACGGATACCGGACTCAATACGTTTAGCGATTTCAATCTCGCCATGACGAGTCAACAACTCAACCGATCCCATCTCACGCATATACATACGTACCGGATCGGTGGTGCGCCCAAACTCAGAATCGACTTCAGCGAGTGCGGCAATGGCCGCTTCAGCGGCGGCATCATCAAACAACTCACCATCTTTGGTCAAAAGTTCGTCTTCATCTGGTGCAGAGTCAAACAGCTGGATACCGAAATCTTTCAGAATGGTCAAAACCTGACCCAACTGATCCTCTTCGATATCATCGGGCAATACATCATTTACGTCAGCATAGGTCAAATAACCCAGCTCTTTAGCACGCTCGATCAAATCAATTAACTGCTGTTTTCTTTCAACTTTTGTCATGTCTGCCTCGAAACTTGTGGACTCTGCTCTGCAATCACGCAGAAAAACGGAACCCTTAATTATACCTAATTTAATCTGCTTTTAATGAAAATATTATTAAAATCGCTTTAAAAATAGCGTGTTAGCTTAATCACGCGCCCCTGCCAAGCTCTGCAAACGGATCATTTCATTCAAATCCCATCCGCAATGCCCTAGCTGCGCCTCATCCAAAGCCACTGCGAGCGAGACAATGGCCACATCAAACTCTGCACGCAAAAAACCGTCATCATCCGGTAAGTCCGATTGCTGAATCAACTCCAACTCCGATTTAAAGCCATTTTCTAACAACCACTGCACGGCGGCTTCCGCTAAAAAAGCATTAAAAACCAGACTTTGGATCACGCCGCCTAATACTTGATAGTCACGCTGCGTGCTTTTTAAAAGGTCTTGAGCAAAATTTTCTGGAAAAAATTGCGCCCACCCGGGTCTTTTTAACAAAATTCGCACCAATTTTAACGGCAAGGTCACCACGCGACTCACCGGGGAGGAGGCCTGTTGAGTTTGTTTTGACTTTGACGAATTCGCATGCCCCTTTTTAAAGCCGGCATATCCTGAATAGACATTCATCTGCTTTTCCAAGCGCCAAGCGGGTAATTCCACCAATTGCGCCAAACCTTCCACCAACAAGTACTGGTACAAGCCTTTTGCTTGCTGAATATAAGGCTGCGCCATCGATACCAGCTGTTGCCGTCCCTCTATACTGCTTAACGGCAGAGACAACTTTCCCTGCAGTCCCTGTAATAAAAAATCGGACAAAGGCAGAGCATTGCGAATTCGGGTTTGAAAGGCGTCTACTCCCTCTTTACGCACCATCGAATCGGGGTCCTCTCCCTGCGGCAAAAACAGAAATTTCACCGAACGCTCATTCTCCATCAATGGCACCGCAAGCTCCATCGCTTTCCAGGCCGCCTTCATTCCGGCAGGATCGCCGTCGAAACAGAACACCACTTCATTCACCTGCCTGAACAGCATCGCCAGATGATCGGCCGTAGTGGCGGTACCCAAGGTGGCGACGGCATTGCGCAGGCCAAATTGCGCCAGCGCCACCACATCCATATACCCTTCCACGACCAGAATATGATCAAACTTCTGGCGAGATTGGCGCATCTCATACAACCCATAAAGCGCATAGCTTTTATGGAAGATAGGGGTTTCCGGGGAGTTCAAATATTTTGGCTGGTCGTCGCCCAGCACCCGGCCACCAAAAGCCACGACTCGACCGCGCCCATCGCGAATCGGAAACATGATTCGGTGGCGAAAACGGTCGTAAATTTTGCCGCCTTCCTTTTCAACCAGCATGCCGGTCTCAATCAGCTGCCGCTTTAATTTTTCATCCGCTTTCAGACCCGACAACAGCGAATCCCAGCCGGGCGGAGCAAAACCGATCACATAAGTTTTGGCAATATCCGGACTCAGGCCACGCGCTTTCAGATACGCTTTGGCTTCCTGTGCAGCCGGATGATCCCGCAACTGATGGCGATAAAATTTAGCCACCAAATGCATCACATCATACAGGTCGCGCTGCTGTTGCTGCTTGACCTGCTGCTGCGCCTGCTGTTTTGGGGAAAGCTTTTCGCGCGGCACTTCCATGCCGTATTGTGCGGCCAACGCTTCTACGGCTTCAACAAAGGAAAGGCCGTCATACTCCATTAAAAACTTAATGGCATCGCCACTGGCACCGCAGCCAAAGCAGTGATAAAACTGTTTTTGCGGATTGACGTTAAAGGAAGGGGTTTTTTCGTCATGAAACGGGCAGCAGGCTTTATAGGTAGCCCCCGCTTTTTTAAGAGGGACGCGTTGATTTATTACCTGCACCAAGTCGGCTCGAGCCAACAGGTTCTCGATAAAGGAACGTGGGATGGATCCGCTTTGTGCCACCAATATTCACACCTTATCCACAGGAAATACACACACCCTAAAACGCAAAAAACCCGCCAATCCAACAATTGGCAGGTTTTTTTTAAAAATCAGATTGATTCGTCCAGCAGTGGAACCAACAACCGTATCTGAAATCAGCCGTTCAGCTTCGCCTTGATTAACTTACTTACCTGGCCCATGTCGGCACGACCCTGCATTTTTGGTTTTAGCAGACCCATCACCTTGCCCATGTCCTGCATGGAGCTGGCACCGGTTTCAGTCATCGCTTCATCGATGAGCGCATTGATTTCGTCTTCAGTCAGCGCTTGCGGCATAAACTCTTGAATGACCGTCATTTCAAAAGCTTCTTGTTCGGCCAAATCAGCACGATCGGCATCAAGATACTGCTGTTCGGCATCGCGGCGTTGCTTAATCGCTTTATCCAATACCGCTAACACCCCTGCATCATCCAGTTCGGTTTGAGTATCAATCTCAACCTGCTTAACCGCAGCCTGCATTGAACGGATGACCTTCAAGCGCTCTTTTTCTTTCGCTTTCATCGCAGCCTTCATGGCTGCGCTTAGCTGTGCTTTCAACTCACTAGACACGAATCACTCCGGATTAGTACATGCGAGTTGTACGACGGTTCTCACGTGAAAGACGCTTAGCCAAACGCTTAGCTGCAGCCGCTTTCATACGCTTACGCGCCCAAGTTGGCTTTTCATAGAATTCACGCTTGCGCGCTTCAGTCAAAACACCTGCTTTTTCACAAGCACGCTTAAAACGACGCAATGCGACGTCAAATGGTTCTGTATCACGAATTTTTACACTTGGCATAACTCTACCTATTAAATTTTGAATTCGGTTTACCGTCATCCAACTGGCCTTTTAATGTTCGAACTCAGTAAGAAGACAGTGGAAAACGACGAATTATAGTTTTGTATTCTATTTTTTGCAAACCCTTTTGCAAGAAAACTTCCAATAAAAAACGATTATTTTTGTTAAAATTCAGCCACTTTGAATGGTCGTAGAGTAATCCTGATGAATAACGCCCTGCTTGTCTTAGGCATTGAAAGCTCCTGTGATGAAACCGGAGTTGCGCTGTACCACACTCAAAAAGGCCTGTTGGCACACACCCTTTACTCTCAAGTGGAACTGCACGCCCTCTATGGCGGCGTCGTGCCGGAACTGGCTTCCCGGGACCATATCCGCAAACTAACGCCACTCATTCAGCAGACCATTCAGCAAGCCGACATTGCTCCGACCGATATTCAAGGCATCGCTTACACCGCCGGCCCGGGGCTGATGGGCGCGCTTCTCGCCGGTGCGTCGGTGGCGCGCAGTTTAGCTTACGCCTGGAACATTCCCGCTGTCGGCGTGCATCATATGGAAGGCCACCTTCTCGCCCCCATGCTCGAAGAGAAACAACCGGAGTTTCCGTTTATCTGTCTGCTGGTCTCCGGCGGCCACTCGATGATCATCCGCGTGGACGGCATCGGGCGTTACACATTATTGGGCGATACATTGGACGATGCCGCCGGCGAAGCCTTCGATAAAACCGCCAAGCTGTTGGATTTGGGCTACCCTGGCGGTCCGGAAGTTTCCAAACTGGCGCTGCAAGGTCGCAGTGATCGTTACCAATTTCCCCGCCCGATGGTGGACCGTCCGGGATTGGATATGAGTTTCAGCGGCCTGAAGACCTACACGCTGAACACCTGGCAAGAAGCCGTGGCGGAAAATGACGCGACCGAACAAACCAAAGCCGACATTTGCCGCGCCTTTGAACTGGCGGTAGCCGATACCCTCAGCATCAAATGCAAGCGCGCCCTCGACCAAGAAGGGCTCGATCGCCTGGTGGTTTCCGGCGGTGTCAGTGCCAACCGCGAGATACGCGCCAAACTCGATGCCTTAATGAACAAACGCCGCGGCGAAGTCTTTTACCCGCGCCTGGAATTCTGCACCGACAACGGTGCCATGATCGCCTATGCCGGCGCACAACGCCTATTGGCTGGTGAACATCAGGGGCTGGATTTTGCCGCCACGCCCAGATGGTCGCTGGAAGAACTAACCCCGATCAATTAAGGAACTTATTCCCGTAAGAAACTTATTCCCGCACCGAGAACCAAACAGGCCTGGCAGATGGAATCTGACCAGGCCTGTTGTGTTTTAAACCTACTTTTTACCGTCAGGGTTTAACGCTATTCGCTCTTTTCAGCCTCTTTTTTGATCTTGCTTTCTTCACCTTTAAGCAAACGTTCGATATTGCCTTTATGGCGCCAGAACAGAATCAAGGTCATCACCACGGTCAGCCACACCCAGCTCATTTCGCCGGATAAAAAATAGATGTAAAGCGGCGCCAAAGCGGTCGCCACTAACGCCGACGCAGAAGAAATCTTTAACACCTTGGCCACAAACAACCAGGTCGCCGCAACCGCCAAACCGATCGACCAAGACAATCCGAGCATCACGCCCAACATGGTCGCCACCCCTTTGCCCCCCTTAAACCCGAAAAACACAGGATAAAGATGGCCGATAAACGCGGCGAAGCCGGTCAAAATAACCACTTCAGCGGACATTCCCAAAGCGTGGGCCAACCATACGGGCAACACCCCTTTCAACAGATCGCCCGCCAAGGTAATCGCGGCCGGCTTATTGCCGTAGAGGCGCTTAACATTGGTGGCTCCCGGGTTACCGGAACCGCCTTGACGCGGATCATCAAAGCCCATCAAACGGCAAACAATAATCGCCGACGATAAAGAGCCCAATAAATAAGCGCCGACGATTAACCCAATTGCAGTGAATTCCATTTCCTTAACCTTTTAATCATTTCTCATGTTCTAAGCCGTAACCCTATCAGACAGGGAGAGGCGTTTGCATGGATTGAAGTTGGCATGATTGTACAAGAAGTAGATAATAAGCGGGCAATTAAATCTCATTCCCCAAAAAACAGGCATAGCAGGCGGCAAACATGGACACCATTTTTATTGAAGGCTTAAAAACCCAAGCCATTATCGGCATTTACGAGTGGGAGCGCGAACAGCGCCAACCCCTGATTTTTGATATCGAAATGCAACTCCCTATTGCCCAGGCCGCGCAAAGTGACGCCATTGACGATACGGTTGACTACAAACAGGTCAGCGATGAGATTATTGAACTGGTCGAGAACAACCGTTTTGAACTGTTAGAGAGTTTGGCAGAAAGCCTCTGCGATCACATTTTGTCACATCACCCGGCGGTGCAATCCGTCAGTTTGAAAGTCAACAAACCGCAAGCGGTGCCTGAGGCCGACGGAGTCGGACTTAAAATCCGCCGCCATCGACCGTAGCACAGCCGGCGGAAACGCACATCAACCGCCTGATTTTTCGGCTTCCAACTCAGCCTGGAGCGCTTTCTGCTCCTGGGCGACTTTTTTCAAAGTAGGCACCAGCTTCTCCATGTAGATACAGGCGTGTTGTTCAGTAATTTTATCCAAGGATTTTTCATCTTCTTCAAACTGGCGGCGATTCTGCTTGGAAAGATTTTTAAGAATCTTCTCGCGTAATCGATCGCCCTCCGCCAAACGCGCCAAAGTCACCAGCTGCTCGGCCGGCACTTGAGGCGCGAACTTCTGCAAAATACGATCATCCACTTCTGAAATCTTTGAAGCCAGCGTGCGGTACGCCTGCAACTTTCTATGCAGCTCTTCAGCCTGCTGTGCGCCCGACTGATTTAGACGTTGCTCAATCACATCATGCAATGCCTGAATGACTTGATCCGAGAGTGTCAAAGTGACCGGTCCCAGCTCAAGCAAGCATTCACCATCATGACCTCGTTTTGCCGACACATCCATTTTTACTTCCTCAAAACGGTTCCAGGTTTATTTTATATATAGCGGGTTTCAGAGGTAATAAACTCAATTTTGCCTTCCGCCTCAAGCTCAAACATTTTTTCAATTAAATGTTTAACCGCCTGCTTGGCGTCCGCCTCATCCGGCATCGCGGCAGAATCCAGATCCTCCTTGAGCTGCTTCGCCAATATCCCCCCGGTATTGCTCAACACTCGTTCGGTAAATTCTTTGTCATTGGCTAACAGCAACAGATCCAACAAGGCGCGATCATCCACTTCACTCAGTACGATCTGTAAAGCGCGATCACTGAGTTCATTTAACCTCAGTCCCAATTTGACGTAACTTTGCAAAGTGGAATGGGTCTGTCCATGCTCCAGCGCCAACAGGTGATCGAGCGTAATCTGCAACAGTGCCAACGAAAAACGATCCAGCTTCATGGAAGCACAACCAATATGCACCTGCCACTCATTTTCATGCAGCTTTTTTATTCCGACCTTCATATCCCTTACTCCTAAGAGCCACTGACTGTAAATTAAACAGATTCGTTAACCGCTCTATTGAGGCAATATAAGCAATATATTCGCCAATTACCAGCTTATCATCATGACACTGTCACATTCTGTGACTGGTCGTTTGTTTGCCTTTATTGCATAATAGTTCCACATTAAACGAATACTCAAAAGCATGAAAGCCAAACATACCCTTCCGGAACCTTCGGCAGACGCCAAACACCACAGCCTGCAACTCAGTGAAAAAATTCAACGCAGTTTGCGTCGCCACCCGCATATGACCTTTGCACAGTATATGCAGATGGCGTTGTACACTCCGGGCTTAGGGTACTACGCCAGCGGACTGCCGAAAATCGGTGAACGCGGCGACTTCATTACCGCCCCGGAAGTGTCGCCGATCTTCTCCCGCTGCCTCGCCAACCAGGCGATTCAGGTCTTGCAAACCTTGCCAACGCCGAACATCATAGAATTTGGGGCCGGACAGGGCACCATGGCGAAAGACATCTTGCTGGAGCTGCAACTTCAGCAACAGCCTTTAGAGCACTATTTTATTATTGAACTGAGTGCCGACCTGCGCGAACGCCAACAGGCGGCACTTAAAGATGCATTGCCAATCGAGTGGTTTAATAAAGTCGTCTGGCTCGACGCCCTGCCGGCGCAGCCGATTTCCGCCGTCGTACTTGCCAACGAGGTGTTGGATGCGATGCCGTTTGAACGCCTTCGTATCGAACCGCACCAAGCGCTACGCGGTTACGTCCGCTTCAACGAAGAAACCCGGCAATTTGAGTGGGACTATCAGAAAATCACCGACAAGCCGTTACAGCAGTTCGCCAACCAGCTAATTGAACATTTGGGTGAGGTCTCCGAACTGGGCTACGAAACCGAAATCAACCTCAATATTCGGCCTTGGCTACAAGCGGTCAGCGACAGCCTGAGTGAAGGCGTGATTCTTCTGATCGATTACGGCTACACGCGCGAAGAGTATTATCAACCCGCGCGCGTCATGGGCACCCTGCGCTGCCACTACCAGCACCGAGCACACAGCAACCCGTTCTTTTATCCGGGACTGCAGGACATTACCGCTCACGTTGACTTTACCGCGGTGGCCGAAGCCGCTTATGACAGCGGCTTGAAAGTGGCCGGTTACACCACCCAGGCGCATTTTCTGATGGCGACAGGCCTGTTGGAAATGTCGTCCGATCCGAACGCGCCGATTACCGAGCAGCTTAAAATCGCCCAACAAATTAAAACCCTGACGCTGCCGAATGAGATGGGCGAAACTTTCAAGGTCATAGCGTTAAGCAAACAGCTCGACCTGAAACTGATGGGCTTTAAAATGCGCGATCTGCGCCACCAGCTCTAATATTGACACACTAGAATCAAGAAGGCGCCATGCAACCGACTTTAGACTGGATTCAAATCACTTTTTTAGCCCTGATCCAGGGGTTGACCGAATTCCTGCCGATTTCCAGCTCCGGCCACCTGATCCTGATGCCGCACCTGTTCGGCTGGCCGGATCAGGGACTGGCATTTGACGTGGCGGTACACATCGGCACCCTGTCGGCGGTGCTTTTCTACTTCCGCCATGATATTTGGCTCATGACCCGCGACTGGAGCACCTCCCTCATCACCCGCCAACCGACCTCCAACAGCCGCTTGGCCTGGTGGGTGATTTTCGCCACTCTGCCCGCCATCGGCTTTGGCCTGCTTATCAATAACGGCCTGGAAGAACAGTTGCGCGACCCGTTGATTATTGCCGCGACGACCATCGGTTTCGGGGTGCTGCTGTGGTGGTCCGACGTAAAGGGAAAGCGCATCCGCGACGAATACAGTCTGAGTTTCAAGGACATCGCCATTATCGGTGGCGCACAGGCGCTGGCGCTCATTCCCGGCACCTCGCGCTCCGGCATCACCATTACCGCCGCGCTGATGCTCGGCCTGACCCGTGAGGCGGCGGCACGCTTCTCGTTCCTGCTCTCCATTCCGGTGATTTTGGGAGCGGGCCTGCTCAAAACCAGAGACCTGATGGAAAGCACTGATCCAGTGCAGTGGCAAGCCCTGATTGGCGGTACCTTACTTTCCGCCGTCAGCGCCTACATCGTCATCGCGCTGTTTTTAAAGTGGATTAACCGCATCGGCATGGCACCGTTTGCCTGGTACCGTTTCGCCTTAGGCGGCCTGCTGATTTACCTTTTCTGGTAACGGAATATGAAAACCGAACAGGCCGGTTGAGTCGGATACCCCACGAATCCATACAGCACCCCCTTTCCATTGCCGCCAACATACCCATTGGCGACTGAATGGTGTCGCCCCCTCAGCCACGGCATAAACGACTGTATTCACCCATCCCTCACCCATCCCCAAAACGGAAAAAAACCGACTATTCCTTAAAAAACAACCAATAAGCTAAAAATCGTCTATGATACGTCTTGATAATTAGACAAGATCTCTATATATTACGCCACCTTTCTTATAAGCAAATTTTATAGCTTATAACAAAATTACTTCTATTTCGGTTTTTAGGCTTTACAAACCCCGTTTGCGCTATTTTTTAAATCTTAAGAGAGAACAATTATGACCGTGAAACTCAGGTTAATGCTCGCATTTGCCGCCATCATTCTGATGGCGGCGATTATTGGCGGCACCGCGTTAATGCAAATTTCCAAACTCGATCAATCGTTAACCCTGGTGGCGGAAGACCGTGCCCCCAAACTTGCTGAAGCCCTGAGACTGGATCAATACCGTGTCGCCTCAGAGCGTGATGTCGCGCAGATGCTCCTGGCGACGGATGCGGCGCAAAAGCAAACGGCCGACAACCGAATTAAAAAACGTCGTGAAGCCATCGCTAAAAGCTACGACTACCTGGAAAGCACGATCGGCTCACAGAAAGGCAAGGAGCTGCTGAAAAACGTCATCGACGCACGCGCCAAGCAGAGCGCGAACAACAAAAAACTTCAAGCGTTGATTCTGGCCAACCAAACGCAAGAAGCCATCGCCTTGTATCTTTCCCCTGAAACGCGTCAATTCAGCCGCGATTACCGCGACTCATTGGCTAAGCTGGTTGAGTACCAGCAACACTTGAGCCAAACCGCCTCCGATGACGGCTCCAAGGCCGCCAGCAATGCGGTGACGAGCACCATTGTCATCTTGGTCATTGCTCTGATCATCGGTATCGGTTTCTTCCTGTGGATTATGCGCGCCGTCGTACGCCCTGTGGTGGCAATGCAAAACGCGATGCAAGAAGTGGTACGCACCGGACAGTTTGACAAGCAGGTAGAGGTTCAAAGCCGAGATGAAATCGGGCTTTCCGCCGAAGCGCTTAACGAACTGCTTAAAAGCATTCAAAATGCCATTGGTGACGCCAATGCCACCATCGGTGCTCTCGCGCAAGGTGACTTCTCACAGCGCATCGAACGCGACTATGTCGGTGACTTGAACACCTTAAAATCCGGCATTAATAACAGTGCCGACAACATCACCGAGGTGATGGGGCAACTAAAACAAGTCATGGAATACCTGCGTGACGGGCAGTTTGATGTCAACTTGACCACCAACGCGCAAGGTGAGTACAAGGCGATGATTGAAACCGCATCAAACTCGATGGAAACCATGAATCGAGTGATCAGTGAAATCAATCAGGTAATGCAACAAGTCTCTGAAGGGGCCTTTGACGAACGCGTTACCGTTGCCGCATCCGGTGAGATGGATCAACTGAAAAACGCCATCAACAATACCGTTGAAGTGCTTGAAAAGGTCATTGGTGACATCACCAGCGTCATGGATGCGCAAAGTCAGGGCGATCTGACGCTTTCGGTGACCACCGAGTGCTCGGGTCAATTGGATCAGTTGAAAACGGCCATCAATGGCAACGCTGACAATCTAGCGAATATTATCGCCTCCGCATTGAATAGCGCCAATGTCGTTAACGGCGCGGCGGAAGAAGTCTCTCGCGGCTCTCTCGACCTGAGTCAGCGCGTTCAGGAACAGGCCGCTGCGCTTGAAGAGACCTCTGCCACCATGGATGAAATGAACTCCGCGGTACAGAACAACACGCAAAATGCAGTGGAAGCGACACGTGTTTCGACCGAAGTACAAGGTAAAGCCAATAACGGTACCCAGGTCATGCAGCAAACCATTTCAGCCATGAATGAAATTCAGGAATCGAGCCACAAAATCGCTGAAATCGTTACCTTGATTGACGGCATCGCTTTCCAGACCAACCTTTTGGCTCTGAACGCAGCGGTCGAAGCGGCTCGCGCCGGTGATCACGGCCGTGGTTTTGCGGTCGTCGCCGGTGAAGTGCGCGCACTGGCACAGAAGTCGGCAGAAGCCGCCAAGGACATTAAACAGTTGATTGACGAAAGCGTTACCCGCATCGATCAAGGGACTAAACTGGCCTCTGAATCGGGCGAAGTGCTTAAAGAGATTAACGAAGCGGTTGAAAACGTTTCGCAGATGATCGAGCACATTGCACAGGCCTCTCGCGAACAGGCTGAAGGGGTTGAACAGGTGCATAAAGCCATTGCTGACATTGACCAGGTCACCCAGCAAAACGCCGCTCTGGTAGAACAGACTTCGGCGGCAGCAGAAAGCATGTCTGAACAGGCAACAGAACTGAGCCACAATATGGCGTTCTTTAAAACCGGTAACCAAGGACATAGTAAGGCCCTGCCTAGCCCTTCAAAAAAACCGGAGCCCGCTCAGAAAGCGATACCTTCAAAACCGGCCGTGCAATCAGCCTCCAAGCCGGTTGCCCCCTCTCCGGTGAGCGAAAATGAAGATGAATCCAGCGAATGGAGTACTTTCTAATTTGAACTCAACAGGCCTGTGTTCTAACACGATCTAAACCGGCCTGCTCAAATCACATGCGAAGACCAATGACCCGGAATAAAACGCCAGTCATTGGTCTTTTTTCTCCTCCCTTCCAGTCAACGTCACAGCTGACAAACGCCATCTTAACCTCAGCCGATTTCTTTAACGCTAAATCCTGTACGATGTCAGACTTAGACAAGGTGAAATTCATTTCATGCTTGCACTATAATTCTGCATAAAGACAAGGAATCTGCCTATGATGCGCTTTCACACCGCCGAACAAAGTCGGGCAATCGACCGTTTTGCCATCGAGTCCGCCGGCATTCCCGGCCTGCTGCTGATGAAACGCGCCGGCCTCTACGCCTTTGAAACCCTGCGCCATCATTACCCTAAAGCGCAGCGTCTGCTGATTGTGTGCGGCGGCGGCAATAACGGTGGCGACGGTTTTGTGGTCGCCCAACTGGCGGCCATGGCCGGATTCCAGGTGGACCTGACCCTGCTAGGTTCAACGGACAGTCTTCATAACGAGGCGCGCCAGGCGTTTGACGAACTTAAGCCTCTAAAGATTGCTCCTGTCGATTTCACGCCCGAACGCTTGGAACAGTGCGATCTGGTCATCGACGCCCTGTTCGGCACCGGCCTGGATCGTCCGGTGAGCGGCATCGCGGCAGACTGGATTCAGCAGATTAATCTAAGCAACAAACCCGTGCTGGCAATCGACATCCCCAGCGGCCTGCATGCCGACAGCGGACAAGTGATGGGACAGGCCATTCGTGCTGATAGAACCTGTACTTTTATCACGCGTAAACTCGGACTCTACCAGTTTCAAGGCCCGGACCATTGCGGCCAGATCCACTACAGCCCACTGTTTCTTGCTCAGGAAATTCTGCAATCCCAAACCAGTATAGCCACCAACCATTCCCTAAAACACTGGCTGAACCTGTTACCACTGCGGCCGCAAACCAGCCATAAAGGCCGATGCGGCAGCGTTGCCTTGGTCGGCGGAGATCGCTCGATGATGGGCGCCATCCAAATGGCTGGATTGGCGAGCCTTAAAGTCGGAGTCGGCCTGGTCAAAGTCATTACCCATGCGGAACACGGCATTGCGCTCACCCAAACCTTGCCGGAACTGATGTGCTATACACCGGAAGAACTGAAACCGATTCTGGTGAACACCCAGGCGGTTGGCTTAGGTCCCGGATTAGGCTTGAATGAATGGGGAAAAACCCTGTTTGACCAGGCCTGTTCGGTTTGCATGGCGCAGCAAACGCCGCTGGTGATGGATGCGGATGCCTTGAAACTGCTGGCGAAAACGCCGCAAAAATATGACCGTTGGATACTCACCCCGCATCCGGGAGAAGCGGCTGCCCTGCTTGATTGCACCACGGCAGACATTCAACAGGATCGCGTCGCGGCCGTAAAAGCATTGCACGCACGTTATGGCGGCGTGATTGTCTTAAAGGGCAACGGCACACTGATTTATGACGGTGAGAAAATGGAACTGTGTACCGCAGGCAACCCCGGCATGGCGGTCGGCGGCATGGGGGATGTATTGACCGGGACCATCAGCGGACTGCTGGCTCAGGGCATGGCGCTTTTTAATGCGGCTTGTTTAGGTGTTTCGCTGCATGCGCATGCGGGAGATTTGCTCGCCCGCCAGCATGGTCAACCCGGCTTGCTGCCCACCGAACTGGCGGCAACCTTAAGCCAACTCCTAACCTATGCAGAGCCGCAGGTTAAAGGCTGAACAATTCTGCTGACCGGCTGTTTATTTCGGCAAAAACGCCTCAAGCTGCTTGATTTGGGAAAACAGCTCGTCTTCGGTTTCGGCGATCAGGTTGATATGCCCCAGCTTACGTCCAGCGCGCTCCGCCTTGTCGTAAAGGTGCAAGAAGGCGTTGGGCATACTCAATACCTGCTCCACCGGCCCGGTTTCACCAATGATGTTGATCATCGCCGCCAACGGCTGGCGCGGTGAGGTATCGCCTAACGGCAGTCCGCTGATGGCACGCACGTGGTTTTCAAACTGGCTGGTCAGCGCACCTTCAATGGTCCAGTGACCGGAGTTGTGCACGCGCGGTGCCATCTCGTTGGCGACCAACCCCTGTTCGGTTTCAAACAGCTCCAACGTCAAGACGCCGACATGATCCAGTTCGTCCAACAGCGCCAGCATGTACTGCTCGGCCTGCTGCTGGATGTCATCGGTAATATCGCGCGCCGGCGCAATCGTGTAACGCAGAATGCCTTCATGATGCACATTCTGCACCAGCGGATAATAGACGTGTTGGTTATTGGCGTTGCGCACCGCCACAATGGAAAGCTCGCGTTTGAAATCAACGAAGCCTTCCAGAATCAACTCGCGATTACCGATTTCCGACCAGGCCTGTTCAATTTGCGATGCTTCTTTAATCACAAACTGGCCCTTGCCGTCATAACCCTCGGTGGTGGTTTTCAATACCGCCGGCAGGCCGATTTCAGCCACTGCGACACGCAGACTGTCTAGTGAATCGACGATCTGGTACGGTGCACACGGAATATTCAACTGGTCGAACAGGCCTTTTTCGCGCCCACGGTGCTGGGAGACATAAAGCGACTTCTCGCCCGGATAGACCGGCGTGGTTTGCGCAATTTGACGAACCTGTTCAACGTCGGTATTTTCACTTTCATAAGTGATCACATCAGCGAATTCGACTAACTTGCCAAGGCTGTCGACATCATCGGACTGTTTATACATATGGCCCAGCATCGCCGAAGGTTCGTCATCGCTGCTGCCATAAAATCCAAACTTCTGTCCTAGTGGATAGCCGGCAATCGCCAACATGCGGCCTAGCTGACCGGCTCCCAATACTCCAATTCGCTTTGTAAACGGGGTCATTTATTAGCTCTCCAAACAAAAAAACCGTAGCGGCGTTAGTTTAGCAAAAACGCATGGCTACGGTCTGTTTCATTTCGTGTTCAGGCCAATGGGAACATCAGCCAAAGATCGATTATTCTTCGCGCGGATCCGGGTTTTCCAGCACCGTCTGAGTTTGCTGTTTGCGGAAGCGGTGTACAGCCTGACGGATTGCGGCATTTTGGTTGCCGACGATTTGCGCAGCCAGAATACCGGCATTTTTGGCACCGGCATCACCGATCGCCAAAGTGCCCACCGGCACGCCGCCCGGCATCTGCACGATCGACAGCAGCGAGTCCTGACCATTTAAAGCGCGCGACTTAACCGGCACGCCCAACACCGGCACCACGGTTTTCGCCGCCACCATGCCCGGAAGATGGGCCGCACCGCCCGCGCCGGCAATAATCACTTGCAAACCGCGCGCTTCCGCCTGCTCAGCATACTCAAACATCAGATCCGGAGTGCGATGTGCGGAGACCACCTTGACTTCGTAAGGCACCTTGAATTGCTCCAACATATCGACCGCATGCTGCATGGTCGGCCAGTCGGATTTTGACCCCATAATGACGCCTACCAAAGGCTGAACCGGCTGAACTGTCTGTGTCATAATTAAACCTGGTTTTACAGAAAAGCGGCAAATTATACTGCATTTTCAATATTATTCAACAACTTAAATCTACATGCACAAAGCACGAGGGCTGGTTCGGAACATTCCTAGCCATATAATGGGATTTTAACGCGCCTTTGTGATTTTTACGCAATGCATAGGTAGTTATTTAAAGCGGTTCTGCTAGAATAAATCCCATACTTAATTCAGGCTTAACAACGTTGTAGCTTATTAAACCCGCGGCACAGGCTAATCGACAATGATGCACACTCTATCTTACAAATTGATTTTAGTCCTGTTTCTGACGCCTTTGACGTTGCTCAGCGGTTGTTCCGAAGAGGCCTCCTCATCAACCGAACCGGTTTTCATCAGCAAAACCATCTCGACACCAGAATACGCCTTTGCCGTTCACCCGCTGCACAACCCAACTCGCCTGTTTGAAGTGTTTAATCCTTTAGTTGAGTATCTCAACCAACACATTCCCGAGGCACATTTCAGAGTAGAAGCTTCACGCGATTACGCAACGTTTAACCAAAAATTGAAAAACAGGTCCGTCGCCTTTGCGCTGCCCAACCCTTACCAAACCTTAATGGCGATTGATCATCATTACCATGTGATCGCCAAAATGGGAGATGATGAAAATTTCAAAGGGATCATCTTAGTCAGAAAGGACAGTGGCATCCACACGCCTGCCGACCTGAAAGGTAAAGCCGTCAGCTATCCGGCGCCGACGGCACTGGCCGCGACCATGCTGCCGCAGGACTACTTGCAAAGACACGGCATCGACATTAACCGCGACATCCAAAACCGGTATGTCGGTTCCCAAGAGTCGTCGATTATGAACGTATTTATTGGCGCGACCGCCGCAGGCGCCACTTGGCCGCCACCATGGAGAGCATTGAGCAACGAGCGTCCGGAGCTCAAAGAGCAGCTGAAAGTCATCTGGCAAACAGAGAGCCTGCCCAACAACAGCGTGGTGGTTCGCGACGACATTCCCGCTTCCGTTGCAGACAAGGTCTCCACACTATTAACCCAGCTGCATACGACCCCGGAAGGTCAAACCATTTTGAAAGGCATGTATCTATCACGCTACGAACCGGCCGACAACTCAACGTATCAACCAGTCAAAGAATTTGTCACCCAGTTTTCCGAACGTGTGCGCCCTCTGAATTAAAAGATAAAAAGATCCATTTATGAAAAATAAGAACAATAAACGTAGTGAAACGCCACAAGTGGAGCTGGCATGTTAAAACATTTTTACGCCCACTCAATCAAATACAAACTGATTTATGCCATTGCCGCCGTGCATGCCGTACTGATGACGATCTTTATCGTCGATCTCGTGAGCCGCCAGCAAGCCTTCTTAATCAAAGAATCGCACGACAGCGCAATCGGCATCTCAAAAACCCTGGCGACCAACAGCATTCCCTGGGTGTTATCCAACGACTTAGCCGGCTTGGACGAAATCATTCGCGCCCAATCCCAGCAATCCAACTTCAGGTTTGGCATGGTGGTCACCCCGCAGGGCAAAGTACTCGCCTATCACAACATTAAGACCCCTGAAGAGCGTCGGGGCGGCGAGTATATTCCGACCGACCTTTTACCAGCCACCCCATCAGCAAACGAAGTGGTGACCTTCTTCGACAACGACCAAGCGATTGATGTCGCCACCCCGATTTTGGTTAACAACACCTTGATCGGCTGGGCACGCGTACAGATGAGCCGCCAACAGATCTATGACAGCATCCAAATTCTCACCAAGGAAGGGCTACTCTACACCTTGCTCGCTATTATTGTCGGCACCCTGTTTGCCTGGATTATGGGGCGCAACCTCACCAACGGCATCTACCAACTGATTCACACCTCACAAAGAGTACGTGCCGGGGAACGCAACCTCACCGTTACCCTCAATCGGCATGATGAACTGCAGAGTCTCTCCGAGAATTTTCAGTCGATGCTTGCCACCCTGCAAGAAAAAGAACAGGCCCTTTTTGCCGAAAAAGAACGTGCGGAAATCACCCTGAAATCGATCGGCGACGGCGTCATCACCACCGACCGCGAGGGCCGCATCACCTATCTCAACCCGGTGGCCGAACACTTAACCGGCTGGAGCAACCATGCGGCGCAAAAACAACCGATTGAAGACGTTTTCAAAATCTACAATGAACTCACCATGGAACCGGCAGCCAACCCGGCGCTGCAAAGCATGGAGTTTCAAAAAATCATCGCACTGGCCAATCACACGGTTTTGATCAACCGCGCCGGCGAAAAAATCTCCATCGAGGATTCCGGCGCCCCGATCATTGATAAGGACGGCCAGACCATCGGTGCGGTACTGGTCTTCCACGATGCCACCGAAGCCCGCCAACTGCGCGATCGCCTGACCTGGCAAGCGCTGCATGACAGCTTAACCAACCTGTACAATCGCCAAGCCTTTGAAACCCGGATCGAAGACCTGATCCAAAACACGCTGGAAAATCCAGGCAAACAGCATGTGCTCATCTACCTCGACCTGGATCAGTTCAAAATCGTCAACGATACCGTCGGACACTCCGCGGGAGACGAGCTGCTCAAACAAGTGGCCACACTGTTTTCCGAGCAAGTCCGCGACAGCGACCTGCTGGCACGCTTAGGTGGCGACGAATTCGCCATACTGCTGGCCAACTGCAACACGGAAAACGCCCTGCGCGTCGCCACTCAAATTCTCAAGCAGCTGGAAGAGTACCGGTTTACCTGGGAAAACCGGGCTTTTGATATTGGTGCCAGTGTCGGCATTGCTTCCATCCGCAACGGTGTGAATAAAGCCACGGTGATGAGTCAGGCGGATATGGCTTGCTACCTTGCCAAGGATCAAGGGCGCAACCGCATCCATGTTTTCAGCGAAGACGATCAGAGCTCGACTCAAGAGATCAGCCAGCTCGACTGGGTCAGCCGAATCAAACAGGCGATTGAAGAGGAACGCTTCATTCTGTATGCGCAGGAAATTGTGCCGCTGCAAAAGACAACAGATAAAAGGTGTTATGAAATTTTGGTTCGCCTGCGTTCTGAGGACGGCAAACTGATCACCCCCAACCAATTCCTGCCTGCAGCCGAACGTTTCAATTTAATGGGGATGCTGGACGCCTACATCATTGAGCACGCCATTCAATGGCTTAGCGAACACCGCCATGCCATTGAACGTCTTAACCTCAATATTTCAGGACAGTCACTGGACAGTGAGAAATTTAACGACCGACTGTTAGAGCTTTTAAAGGCCTATTCCCCCATCAATCACCAACTCTGTTTTGAAATTACGGAAACGGCCGCCATCACCCATATGTCAGCCAGTATCAGCTTTTTAAACAGCGTTAAGAATTCTGGCTGTCAACTGGCACTGGACGACTTTGGCTCCGGCTTCTCCTCTTTTAACTGGCTGAAGAATCTGCCGGTTGACTTTGTCAAAATAGACGGCGCCTTTATCTTGGATGTGTTGAGCGATCCAATAGACGCCGCCATGGTACGTGCGATCCATCAGATCAGTCAGGAGATGAACATTCAGTCCATTGCTGAATTTGTGGAAACGGAAAATGTCAGTCAATGGCTCAAACAAGTCGGTATCGATTACGCTCAGGGATACCACTACGACCAGCCTAAGCCGATCGACGCCATTTTCCCGACCTAAAATAAACATCGCAGGCTGTGACCAGGCCTGGCCACTTTTGAAGGTTACGCGCTTATCGTATCGGAATGAATGACGGCAAACGTATTTCCGCCCTGGGATTTAGCCAGCTTTTTCGCCTTAGTCGCATAAGAGGTGAGCATCTGCTGGTGACTGAAGGCTCCAGGGGCGACGATAAGCACCCCCAAAGAAAGGCTCATGATCGGAAAAAAACTCTCTTGGTCATCCCGATCTTTTGACACGATTCCCCCTCTCTGACGATCTCGCTCATCGTAAAACGGCAATACACCATCGCGAAACTCTTGCAGCACGGCCTCGCATAGCTGCTGATATTTTTTGACTCGCGACGAGATGATCATAAAGTCATCCCCCCCGATGTGACCGACAAAGTCTTTGCCGTTTTTAACATGCTTTTGCAGAATTTCGGAAAGCAGTCGAATCACATCATCCCCTTTTTCAAAGCTGTAATGATCGTTAAATGGCTTAAAATGATCCAAATCTGCATAGATCACCATAAATTCCGCATCAGACTGCATAAAGGCTTTCAAGCTGTTCTGAATCGGCACATTCCCCGGCAAGCCGGAAAGCGGGTTAGCGTACTGGGCACTCTGTACCTTGAGATCCGTCATGACACGCAGCAGATCCACAAAACGCCCACAACCACGATAGTGAGCGTTCTCGGTAATAATAAAGACATCCCCGCGATGACCACCTTCGTAGTCGGTGACAATCCGGCTCAGCTCAACCAGCGGGGTATAGACATCAATCACAATCGGGGCCGTATCCATCACCTTATTGACCGGTTTTCGCTGATGAAGGTCCCGACCATAGCGGTGCGCCAACAAATCCATCAACTCACGGCGCCAGATCATTCCGACCACCTCATTATCTTCGTTGACCACGGGAAGGTAATCCATGCACGACTCTTTTAAAAACAGTTCGGTCACATCGCTTACAGCGACATCCGGAAGCACGCAAGGAGATTCTTTCAACAAACAAGCTGCCGTCTCCTCTCGGCTCAAGGCCTCAAAGCGGCTCTTACTCCATTTATACTCCAAATTGATATCAGGAACCGACTGCGGCCGCTTAAACAAATAGCCCTGAACATAATCCACACCGAATTTTTCCAGAACCTTCAGGGTGGCTTCATCCTCGACCCCCTCGGCGATGATTTTGGTCTTCAGGCCTTTGGCCAACGCACAGATCGTTTCGATAAAACGTTGCTTGTCGCGATCGCTCGCCAGGTTAGAAATAAAATGCTTATCGATTTTGACGAAATCCGGCTTCACCTCCGACCAGATGCGCAGGCCGTTATACCCTCCTCCCAAATCGTCTATGGCTACCTTAAACCCCATCTCGCGATAGTAGCTGATTGATTTAACAAACAATTCAAAATCTTCAACCGGCTGCAATTCCGTAATTTCTATCACCACCTGAGAGACATCAATGCCCAGGCTTTTCAAACACTCTAATGTCATACTGCGGCGATGCGAGCTCTGCATCAAAGCGTTCACCGTGACATTGACAAACAGCAGTTCTTTGTTGCCAAAATCGTGATATTTTTCTATGGCTATCTGTCGCGCCAGCCAGTCCATTTCAAACAGACAATCGTGTTCTTCGGCCACATGAAAAAGATGCAACGGTCGATACAAGGGAGAGTTTTCCGGACCACGCGTTAAGGCTTCAAATCCAAATACCTTCTGCTTATTCAAGTCAATAATGGGCTGATAGACGGTCGTCAGATTTTTCAACGAAAAAATCGACAGCAGCTCTCGTCCCAGCGCCGAACCCGATAATTGAAATTTAAGCTGTTCATGAACCGAAGAAGTATCAAATTGAATGCAATCAACCATTGGATAGCCTGTACTCTGCTAGTAGAAGACGGCGTAGCTTACCTCAGTCGAATGTCACCCATCTTACACACAGATGACTTTTTTATGACACTCCGCAACAGAGTCCCCGGATACAATCGTGTCTCCCCGTATGGTGGAAAAATACGCCCTGAATCTGTCCCCACAAAACTCTTTGACTACCAAATAAAAAATTGAGATAATAAAAAGTTAGTTAGCGCCGATTTGATTTTCAGCTTGCGGGCGCCTTAATAAGTACGGCTAAAGCGAGGAAATCCACCCTTCCCGCCGATTTTTCCGTACCTCGTTCTATTTAATTTGTCTTGCACGACATAACTTTTTCGAGGAACAAACATGACAAAAACCACTGTATTCACATCTGAATCCGTTTCTGAAGGCCATCCGGATAAAATTGCCGACCAAATTTCCGACGCCATGCTTGATGCCATTTTGGAACAGGATCCAAGAGCCCGCGTTGCCTGCGAAACCTTTGTAAAAACCGGTATGGTCCTTATCGGCGGCGAAATCACCACCAGCGCTTGGGTAGACCAGGAAGAGCTGGTGCGCCGTGTGGTCAAAGAAATCGGCTACGACCGTCACGACCTTGGTTTTGACGGCGAAACCTGCGCCGTACTCTCTTCCATTGGTAAACAGTCCCCTGAAATCGCCATGGGGGTTGACGAAACCAAGGAACACGAACAAGGCGCCGGTGACCAAGGCTTGATGTTCGGTTACGCCACCAACGAAACCGATGTGCTGATGCCAGCCCCTATCTATTACGCGCACCGTTTGATGGAGCGTCAGGCTTATGTGCGCAAATCGGGTCAACTGGGCTGGTTGCGTCCTGACGCCAAGAGCCAGATCACCCTGCGTTACGAAGACGGTAAGCCCGTCGCCATTGATGCCGTAGTTCTGTCTACTCAGCACAACCCGGAAATTGCCCAAAAAGACCTGCAAGAAGCGGTCATGGAAGAGATCATCAAACCGGTTCTGCCTGCAGAATGGTTACACAAAGAGACCTTGTACCATATCAATCCAACCGGCCGTTTTGTCATCGGTGGTCCGGTCGGTGACGCCGGATTGACGGGACGTAAAATCATTGTCGATACCTATGGCGGTATGGCGCGTCACGGCGGCGGAGCTTTCTCCGGCAAAGACCCTTCGAAAGTAGACCGTTCAGCCGCCTATGCCGGCCGATATGTTGCCAAGAACATTGTCGCCGCGGGTCTCGCCGACAAATGCGAAATTCAGGTGTCCTATGCGATTGGCGTCGCGGAACCGACCTCGATCAGCATTGAAACCTTCGGAACCGAAAAAGTCGCGATTGACATGATTGAAAACCTGGTACGCGAACATTTTGATCTGCGCCCAAAAGGCTTAATCAGCATGTTAGACTTGTACCGCCCGATTTACCAGAAAACCGCCGCTTACGGACATTTTGGCCGTGAGCTGGATGAGTTTACCTGGGAAAAAACCGATAAAGCCGAGGTTCTAAGAACGGAAGCCGGGCTTTAATCAAAAAAACGGCAAGGCCAACGCAACAGGCCGGCCGTTTTCACCTACAGAATACGTTCAACAAACAATTAGGTTCAAAGCATGCAGTCGCAACAGAAATACCCGCAAAAACTGAGTTTGGAATTCTTTCCGCCGAGAACCGAACAAGGTACAGAAAAGCTGAAAACCGTGATTGAAGGGCTTGGCGCGCTTCAACCGGAATACATGTCGGTCACCTATGGTGCCGGCGGTACCACTCAAGAAAAAACCGTGGAAACCGTCCGCTATATTCAGGAGCAGACCCCATTCGATGCCGCCCCTCACCTGACCTGCATCGGTGCTACCCAAGAAAGTGTGCGTGAGCTCCTTGAGGCTTATGAAAAGATGGGCGTCAAACGCATTGTGGCTCTGCGTGGTGACTTGCCTTCCGGAATGATGGATCCGGGCGAATTCAAATATGCGAGTGATTTGATCGCCTTTATTCGTGCCGAAAAAGGGGACACCTTTCACCTTGAAGTAGCCGCCTACCCGGAAACCCACCCTCAAGCGCGTAATTGCGACATCGGTATCAAGTGGTTCAAACATAAGGTGGAACAGGGTGCGGATTCGGCGATCACACAATATTTTTACAACGTAGACAGCTACCTCTACTTTATCGATAATTGTGAACGCAACGGCATCGACCTTCCGATTGTGCCGGGGGTCATGCCGATTACCAACTACGAGAACCTGATCCGTTTCTCCGAAGGGTGTGGAGCCGAAGTGCCGCGCTGGCTGAAATGCCGCCTGGAAAGTTTTGAAGACGATAAAGAGAGCCTGATGGCCTTTGGTCAGGACGTGGTCACCGAACTGTCGCAACGCCTACTGGACGCTGGTGCTCCGGGCATCCATTTCTACAGCATGAACCAGATTGAACCGACGCTCAGCATTGCACAGTCACTGACTTTGAAAGGCTAAGCTCCGAAGAGCTCGAACAAGGATTAGGCATGCGCATTCCCAGACTTTACCTGCCAGGTGATTACGCCCCCAAACACGTCATCAGCCTGAGCAAAGAGCAGGCTCACTATGCGCTTAACGTCTTGCGCCTCAAAAACCACCATCCGGTTGAAGCGTTTAATGGCCAAGGCATTGAAGCCCGTGCCACTTTGGTAGTAACCGGAAAACGCAGTGCCGACCTGTGCATCGAAACCCTATCCGAGCCCCGGGTTGAATCGCCGCTCAACACCGTATTGGTACAAAGTATCTCGCGCGGTGACCGCATGGATTACACTCTGCAGAAAGCGGTGGAACTGGGCGTCACCACCATTCAGCCCATCTTCAGTGAGCGTTGTGAAGTCAAACTCAGTGGCGATAAACTTGAAAAGCGTCGTGATCAGTGGCAAAACATTGTCATCAGCGCCTGCGAGCAGAGCGGCCGCTGCTTTGTGCCAGAAGTCCGTGCCATTCAAACCTGGCAGGCCTGGTTAGAAAGCTTAGACAACACCGAGGTATTTGGCCTTACTTTGGATCCTTACGCGTCTGAAACCTTGAACAGCATCCAGCAACCGGCGCTAACCACGCCGATTCACCTGTTGATTGGTCCTGAAGGCGGATTGACCGAAGAGGAAGTGTTGCAAGCCACTCAAAAAGGCTTAACCGCAATTCGTCTTGGGCCACGCGTCTTACGCACCGAAACCGCCGGACCGGCAGTGTTAGCCGGCCTGCAATTACGCTGGGGAGACTGGTAATCCCCTTGACTTAATGGCCACAGGAGATTAAGCGTGTTATCGAACATTCCATCTGCATATAAGGCCTTTCCCTTAAAACGTATCAGGTTATTTCATACTCAGCCTTCATTAACAGCGTTATAATCCAACTTACCGCTTTCCATGTCGAGGAAATCTAATGATGCGATCGGTGCATTCCAAATTATTTCTGGCACTCATAAGCCTGGCGCTCCTAGTCGTAACGCCGGCATTCGCATCACAGCCAACCGAACCTGATCGTTCACCGACCAGCCAACCACTGGAAAAAGTCACTTTACAGCTAAAGTGGCTTCATCAGTTCCAATTCGCGGGCTACTACGCCGCTCAACAAAAAGGATTTTACGCTGACGAAGGTCTCGAAGTCGACATTCGGCCTCGAGACTTAATGAAAAACAATATCCTTCAGGTCATTGAGGGGGAGGCGGAATACGGCGTTGCCGATACGGTACTCCTCCTTTATCATGCACGTAACGAACCTGTCGTCATCGTCGCCCCTATCTTTCAACACTCCCCCAATGTATTGATGACGCTGGAGTCCAGTGACATCTACAGCGCCTACGACCTGCAAGACAAGGAAGTGGCGTTTTATCAGAAAGATACCGATGGCTTTCCTTTGCTGGCCATGTTTGAAAACATTCACATTTCTCCCAAACTCAAACGCATTGCGTCCAAAACCGAGCCCGAAATGCTGGTGCGGGGAGAAGTCGATGCCTATGCCTGTTACATTTCCAATGAACCTTATACCCTTCAACAACAAGGGATCAAAACCCGTATCATCCAACCCATGAATTACGGCATCGACTTTTATGGCGACATGCTGTTCACCTCTCGCCAGGAAGCTGAACAACACCCGGATCGTGTCGAACGCTTCAAACGCGCCACGCTTAAGGGCTGGAAATACGCCCTCAGCCACAAAGTCGAAATAGCCAAATACATTCAACGCGAATTAGGCAGTGCCAAAACGCTAGAACACCTGCTTTATGAAGCGGATGCGATTGAAGAGTTAATTGCCCCTAAAACCATCCCAATCGGTTCGATGGACGAAGGGCGATTCAAGTTCATGTCCGAATTGTTCGTGAAACACGGCCTGATTGACAAGCCATTTTCCCTAAACAAAGGAATCTATAGATCCAATTCCGACCAGATTATTTTTTCCGCAAAAGAAGCCCGCTGGATTAAACAACACCCGGTCGTTAGGGTTGCCATCGATACCAGCTGGGAACCGATTGAATACGTCAATGACAAAGGACAGCTTTCCGGAATCGCCAAAGGCTACCTGGACTTCTTGAGCCAGGCCACCGGGATTCATTTCCAACCCGCTACCGAACTCGGCTGGTCCGAGGCGGTTCAACGCGCCCAAAAACGCGAACTGGACATGTTTTCTGCGGTGATCAGCACGCAAGAACGTCGCCGATACATGAATTACACCGACCCCTATCTGAAATTCCCAATGGTCATTGCTACACGGAGGCAAGAACCTTTTATCAGCGACATGGATCAGCTAAACGGCCACACCGTCTCCGTCGTCGCAAACTACGCCTCACACGAAAAGATGCAAAAATACTACCCGGAAATTCCACTTTATCTTGTCAATACCCCTCAAGAAGGGTTGGAAGCGGTTTCTAATGGAAAGGCCTATGCCTATATCGACAACTTGGCCGTCATCAGCCATATCATCAACCAAGAAAACCTTTCCAATATGCAAATCTCCGGAGAAACCCCCTTCCGCGCCGACATTGCCATGGCCATCCGCAAAGACTGGCCCGAGCTCCACAGCATCATTCAGAAAGTACTCAACTCGATGAGTGAACAAACCCAAAACCGGCTAACCAACCCCTGGCTACAGGTGACCTACAAAAAAGAGCTGCAGTGGCGTACTCTGGCCTACATTATGACGCCCGTTCTGGCCATTTTATTCATCATCCTAATTTATAACCGCCGTTTGCGTCAACTGAACAATGACTTGGTCACCACTCAAGGCGAGCTCACCAAAACCAATCAGAAATTAGAAACCTTGTCGATCACCGACCCGCTAACAGGCGCATTTAACCGCGGACATACAGATCAGGTATTAAAACAAGAAAGCGAACGCGCCTCCCGCTATCACCTTAATCTGAGTTTAATTTTGATTGACTTGGACAACTTCAAGCAAGTGAACGACAAATACGGTCATTTGACCGGCGATGCCGTTCTGATTCAGACCTCAAAATGGATTGAATCCGTTATCCGCAGCACAGACACTTTCGGGCGCTGGGGCGGGGAAGAATTTGTCATTATCTGCCCTGAAACCGACCTGGCCCAAGCGGTCATGCTCGCCGAAAAGATTCGCAGCGGCATTGAACAACAGCGTTTCCCTGAAAAACTGAAACAAACCCTGAGCATTGGCGTCGCCCAATATCGCTTTAACGAAAGTACCGATCAGTGGATATATCGAACCGACCAATCACTCTACACGGCTAAACACAACGGTAAAAACCAAGTCGTAAACTGCAAACAGCTTACGCTCGAAGAGGTGATGAAAGCCCCCTCCACTCACATGGATACGGTTCAATAAATCACTAACCACTCTCTTAACAGGCCGATTCATCGCTGTTATAGCTGCGCGAGTTCGCTATAATAAGGCAATCTAATCTAACTGTAACTCGGTAAGCAAGGGCTAGTGCCCTAACTTACCTAAAGAGAAATACTGATGCCTTCTACCAACCAAGTTCCGCATTTGCAAACCGCTTTGACTGGCCCGCTACTGGAGTTGGAAAAACACCTATTGGACCATCGCAATGAAATTGAAGCCTGGTTTAGAAAACAGTTTATGCAAACCCCCGCCCCTTTTTATGCCTCGGTGGATTTGCGTAACGCCGGCTATAAACTGGCTCCGGTAGATACCAATCTGTTTCCGGCCGGTTTCAACAATCTGCATCCCGATCTGAGACCTCTAGCGGTTCATGCCGCACAAACCGCAGTCACGCAAATCTGTCCCATTGCCGACGGCATTCTGATCATCCCGGAAAACCATACTCGCAATCTGTTTTACCTGGAAAACGTCCATGCGCTCAAAACGATTTTAGAAACCGCAGGCTATGAAGTGCATATTGGCTCACTGCTTCCGGATCTGGAAGAGCCGCTGACCATTGAACTTCCTTCCGGAAACGCGCTCACCTTAAAACCTTTACGCCGCCAGGATAATAAGGTCGGGGTGGACGATTTCTTCCCTTGTGCCGTATTGCTCAACAACGACCTCTCCAGCGGCCGTCCCAAGATCTTGGAAGACATTGATCAAACCCTCCTGCCCCCCTTGGAACTGGGTTGGGCCAATCGTTATAAAACACAACATTTCAAGCATTACGCCGATGTCACCAAGGCGTTTGCCGAACTGATCGATATCGATCCCTGGCTGATCACCCCAACCTCCTTGCAATGTGGTCCAATTAATTTCAAAGAACGCACCGGTCTGGAAAACCTGGCCGAGTCGGTCAACAAAGTTTTGGAAAACACACAGCAGTATTACGACACCCATGACATCGATTGCAAACCGTTTGCCATCGTCAAATCCGACAGCGGCACCTACGGCATGGCGATTATGTCGGTCAGCACACCAGAAGACGTGCTCAACCTGAACCGCAAACAACGCAATAAAATGGCCTCGGTTAAAGAAGGCTTACAAGTCGAACACATGCTGGTACAGGAAGGGGTTTATACGTTTGAAACCATTGAAGAGGCCGTGGCCGAACCCGTCGTTTATATGTTGGGCAGCCATGTTATCGGTGGCTTCTATCGCGTTCATACCGGTAAGACCGCCACTGACAATCTAAACTCACCCGGCATGCACTTCAAACCACTCTCTTTTGAAGGTTCTTGCGTCGTTCCGGACGAACAGCAATCCCCAGATGCCTCACCAAACCGCTTTTACGCATACGGTGTCATCGCACGTCTGGCTCTTTTAGCCGCCGCAAGAGAGCTGGCGGAAGCCAAGCAGAAGAATTAAGGGAGAGTCTCATGGCCTACAAACTGGGCATAGTCATGGATCCAATCGAGCAGATCAAACCCTACAAAGACAGCTCCTTTGCCATGCTGCTGGAAGCACAAAGGCGTGGCTATGAAATTTTCTACATGCAGCCGGAAGATCTGTTTTTAAAAAATGGGCAGGCCTGGTCGGTGTGCAGCGAACTGAAAGTGTGGGATCGCGACGAACAGTATTACGGCTTCGGCGCCGGCCATGAACTGCCGTTAAACACCTTGGACATCATTCTGATCCGTCAAGATCCGCCATTTAACAACGACTACCTCTACAGCACCCATATGCTGGAACTGGCGGAAGCCGACGGCGTTCTGGTGGTGAACAAGCCGCAGAGTCTGCGTGATGCTAATGAAAAGCTGTTTGCGAGCTGGTTTCCTGAGTGCATTCCACCGACTTTGGTTTCAGCCAATATGGAACAACTCAAAACCTTCGTCCAAGAACACCGAGACACCATTCTCAAACCGCTCGACGCCATGGGAGGCAGCTCTATTTTCAGGGTGCGTCATGACGATCCGAACATCAATGTCATTCTGGAAACAATGACGGGCATGGGGCGCCATCATATTATGGCGCAAATTTACCTGCCGGAAATTAAAGACGGCGACAAACGCATTTTGCTGATTGACGGCGAACCTGTTCCTTATGCCCTGGCGCGCATTCCCGCCGAAGGCGAAACGCGCGGCAATATCGCCGCGGGTGGAACGGGAGTCGGCATGCCGATTACGGAACGAGAACGTTGGCTCTGTCAGCAGATCGCACCGACTCTAAAAGCCAAAGGGTTGTGGTTTGTCGGCTTGGATGTGATTGGTGATTACATTACCGAAATTAACGTTACCAGCCCGACCTGCATTCGCGAACTCGACGCCCAGTTTCATCTCAATATTGCCGGCACCCTGTTCGACAGTCTGGAAACACACAAGCCTCTCTGAAACCGTTACCAAGCGTTGTTCACGATTAGAAACAGGTTCTGGTCTATGAGAACAGACATTTAAAACCGCTCTTAAAACGATACGGTCTACAGAGTTTCCAGCAGTTTATCTTCAAGGTCGGCCAGCTTCAGATCCAAAGCGTGAGTCACGGTAGAGAATTCATCCATTAAATCGTCCAGACGTTCATAATCTGCCACCTCAGAGTGTTCATTAAGCTGCTGGCGCAACTCAAGTGCCTCATGCACCATGTCATGCTGACGCTTGTGCAATCGATTCACCTCTTCCCAAACCGGCCAGGCCTGCATTTGCGGATTTGCCTGCTGCAAGGTGTTCAGGGCCTTCCCCACCGCACAGGCCGTTGCATCCACAGCCGTTTCAGAATCAAAAGGCACGCGAATGCCGTTGAGATAAGCTTGTGTGGTGGTTCGCCAAATACGCATATTCCGACGCACCTCCCCCATTCGCACGCCGTTGATTTCCCCCTGGTAACGATCCTGCTGTTTTAACGCCCTTTCATCCACTTTAAACTTGCCGATTTCCACGTGAAGTTGATCGGCTTGATGACGTAAAGCCTCTGCGGAAGAGGAGGTTTCTTCAACCAGTGCGGCATTCTGCTGAATGTTGGAATCGAGCCGGTTGATCGTCGAACTCACCTCGTTCACACTGTGTTGCTGCTCTTCAATCGAAGAAACCACGCCGGCCAACTCATTGCCGATTTTAGAGACTTCCTGATCCACCTGTATAAAGACATCGTGCGTTAACTGCACCTTTTCCGCCCCTTCGTTGACTCGATGGCCCGCCTCTTCAATGAGGGCCTTGATCTCGCCGGCCGCTTCCGCCGATTTCTGCGCCAAGTTACGCACTTCACCGGCCACTACGGCAAACCCGCGACCGTGCTCACCGGCACGAGCCGCCTCAACTGCGGCATTCAGGGCCAGCAGATTGGTCTGAAACGCGATACCGTCAATCAAACCGATAATGTCGCTGATGCGTTCCGATGTCTGCTTTATGCTCTCCATCGCAGCAATGGTTTCGTCCATGGACTCCCGAGCTTGGAGATTCAATTTAACTGAACCTTGAGCCAGCTGAGAGACTTCATTAAGGGTTTGCGTATTGGCTTGCTGCGAATGATTAATGCTCTGCATATTGGCATTGACCTCTTCCAAAGCCGCCGCAGCCTGCTGAGTGCGATTGGAAAGATCGTCAGAGGCCTGGGCTGACTCAGCCGCCGCCAGACTGACCGCCTCAGCCACATTGCGAATCTGCATAATAATGCTTCCCAAATTATCCAGAGACACATTGGTTGCGCCTTTCATCGCTGCCAACGAACCGCTGAACTCTTTCTCAACACGTTGCGCAATATCCCCCTGCGCTAATCCCGCCATCACCTTAACAATTTCCTCAATGGCCACATTCAGGCTTTTCATTAATCCATTGATGTTGTTTGCCATATAAAGGTAAAAACCTTCCAGGTCATGCTGATCCACTTTCAAATCGGTATGGCCTTTAGCAGCCAAGCTCAAAACCCCGTCCAGCCTTGCTTCTACCTGACGCCGCTGCGTCAAATCGGTCCACTCGACCACGCTCCCTAAACGCTCTCCGTGCCCATTGATAACCGGCTGTACGGTGGATTTAATCACACAGTTTCCAAAATGAAGCTCTTCTTCCCAAACGCCTTTTAAGGTATCGAGAACCTGGCTAAAACGTTGCGGGTCGGTATGTAAGGTTTCGATAGGCGCTTCGCACATCCGCTCCACATCAAAACCAGCCACTGTTTTTCCGATCTCAGACTGGTATTTGTGCAACAGCGTTTCCATTGCCTGATTGAAATAGATGATATGGTGATTGGTATCGGCCACCAGAGTACAGGTCGACGCATTATCCAGCGCCGTTTTCAAACGCGTATTCTGGTTGAGTTGCAGTCGATTCTGCTCAAAACTCGCGCCCATCTGAATTTGCATTCTTTTGAGATCGCTGGCCAACCCACCTAACCAGGTGCGGCTATACGTATCTACCTGAGCGGTAAAATCCGCTTCCGAAGCCGCTTTGAGCAGGCGATCAAAACTTTGTGCCTGCTTCTCGACAAAGCGGTTAATGGTCAGTGCATAAATCTGCACCACGGACAGCACCGCGACCTGAATCGCCCAATGGATCGAGATAATGTCCAGTGCATCCAAAATTCCAAAGACACTCACTAAGGCGATCATCAACATCAAAATAAACAACGGATTGATGCGATTGACTAAACTGAACCGCTTAGCCCAAGTATTGACATAACCGTTTTTAATCTCAACCTGGCCTTTTTCCACCGCCTGATAGAGCTGCTCCGCAGCGTGTTTTTGCTCATCACTGATACGGCGGCGAACCGACATATAGCCGATAATTTCGCCCTTCTGAACGACCGGACTGACATTCGCTTCCACCCAGTAGTGATCGCCATTTTTACAACGGTTTTTAACCAACTGCACCCAAGGTTTGCCTTGTTTAAGCGTACGCCAAAGATCGGCAAACACCGCCTTGGGCACATCGGGGTGACGCAAGATATTATGAGGTTGGCCAATCAACTCTTCTTTGGAATAACCGCTGATCTGAACAAAGGCATCATTGACATCGGTGATCGTACCGTGCAGATCGGTTTGGGAAACAATCGTCACCCCTTCAGCCACCTCTCTTTCATGTCCAGTCAGCTGCGGATTCATTGGCATTACCTCTTTGTGTTAACAATCGATTTTCCGAAGCAAAAAGCATACACAAACGCCACTTACAATGTTCGGAATACGTCGCGAGCCAAAAATAATTCATCCCTATTCTAGTCCTTCTCATCACGCTCAACCATATTTAAGGGTTAATTTTGGAAGAGCGAACCTCAAGAAGACCTTGATTATGCGGTATACTGCATTCAAACCGTGTGCCAGAAAGTCATTCACAATCCAAGCAATCAATTCAAAATGCCACAACACGCTGCCAGCTTAACCGCCGCCTACCCCCATCCTCATAAACCCTTGTCGCTTCGACTCTATTGCTTAACTCTCATCCTGTTTCTGTTATCCGCCTGTACCCCTAAACCCAATGCGACCAAAGCGGAATTGCTGGTGTTTGGCACCTTAGTTCAAATCACCATTTATTCAAGTGATCAGCAAAGAGCACAAAAAGCCATTCAGGCGGTAGAACAGCGTTTTCAGACGTTTCACCACGAATGGCATGCTTGGGAAAAAGGGGGAATTGTCAGCAAAATCAACCAATCGATCGCCAATAACCAACCCATTGAGGTGGCAAACTCGGTCAAAGACTTTATCCTCAAGTCGCAACAGCTTGCCAAACAAAGCGACTACCTGTTCGATCCCGGCATTGGCCAACTGATTGATCTTTGGGGCTTTCACAGCGAACAATGGAGCGGTCCGCCGCCGACCGCGGATAAAATTTCACACTGGCTAAGGGTCCGTCCATCGATTGCCGACCTCTATTTCACAGGCAATCAACTCTACAGCCGTAATCCAGCGGTCAAACTCGATTTTGGCGGCAATGCCAAAGGCTTGGCTTTGGATATCGCCATCCAGCAACTCCGCCAAGCCGGCATTCAAAACGCCATTGTCAACATTGGTGGCGACATGCGCGTGATCGGTTCCAAAAACGGACAGGCCTGGTCAATAGGCGTTCAAAACCCCGCACACCCTCAGCAAGCAATTGCTGAAATCGACTTGCGCGGTGACATGAGCATTGTCACCTCAGGAACCTATCAACGCTTTTTTGAGTGGAAAGGCAGACGCTACAGTCACATTCTGAATCCAAACAGCGGCTATCCGGCGGAGTCCTTGGCCTCGGTCACCGTCATGCACCCTGATGCCACCACGGCCGATGCCGCAGCCACCGCGCTGCTGATCGCCGGCCCGGAACATTGGAAAGAAGTGGCGAAAAAGATGGGAATCGACGCGGTACTGGTGATCGACCATAATGGCCATATAGAACAAACAAAAGCCATGGCAAACCATTGCAAACTGTTATAATTCGCGAATATGAAAGAGATGCAATCGCTTGAACACCAATTTCTGATCGCCATGCCCAGCCTGGATGACAGCTGGTTTGAAAAAACGGTGATTTATCTGGTGGAAGACAATGAACACGGAGCCATGGGATTGGTCATAAACCAACCCCATAAACTCTCTATTGAAGAGCTGTTAACCCACTTTGACTACACGCCGGAAGGGGATTACCCCTTTTTAACTCAGGAAGTCATGATTGGCGGTCCCGTAGATATGGAACGCGGTTTTATCCTGCACAATCCGATAGGCAACTGGAAGAGCAGCATGATTCTCGACGACCATTTGGCAATGACGGTTTCCGACGATCTGTTGCAGGCTCTGGCGCATAACCAAGGCCCGGAACACTTCATGGTCTGCTTGGGGTTTGCCGGTTGGAAGCCCGGCCAACTGGCACAAGAGATTCAAGATAACAGCTGGCTGACCATTCCCTACAACCACAATCTGCTGTTCGACACCCCCCATGAATCGAAATGGGAAGTCGCTTTGGGAACGCTTGGCATCTCCCCTGAATTTTTGACGGCCGAGGCCGGTCATGCCTGATAAAGCGGCTCTTGAGGGGGTGGTGATAGGATTCGACTTCGGCTTGCGCCGCATTGGCGTCGCGGTCGGCCAAACCGTCACCCAAACCGCTTCGCCGGAGGCCATTGTCAACAGTCGAGATGGCGTGCCTGATTGGGAGCATATCAGTCGTCTCTTTGATCAGTGGCAACCGGTCGCCATTGTCGTCGGCCTTCCCATGCGATTAGACGGCAGTGAACAGCCATTGACGCAGCCGGCCCGCAAATTTGGACAACGCCTTAGTGGGCGCTATCAGCGGCCGGTGTTTTATATAGAAGAACAACTCAGTTCCATCGAAGCGGAAAACCGCATGACCGGTCGCACCCATATTGACGACCATGCCGCACAAATTATTTTAGAAAACTGGCTACAGCAAGACAGTTAACCGATCGGTGAAGCCGTTGTCTTAATTTAAAAAGCCGCCTGTGAGACTCTGTTGAAAGGCCTCACAGCACTAGCTTTAAGCTCAGCAAATGAAAGAGAGGCCCCATGAAGGAACTCGATATTGATGTCAATGCTCTGATTACCCGCATATGCGAACAACTACAAAGCCAGGACATTTTGGCAAAATCCCCCAAAATGATCGGCATTCGCACCGGCGGCGAATGGGTCGCGCAAGCGCTTCATCAGCAATTGCAGCTCACCGATCCTTTGGGCGTCATTGACATCAGCTTTTACCGCGACGACTTTTCCAAAATTGGCCTTAACCCCGCGGTAAAGCCTTCCGATATTCCCTGGGAGATAGACGATCAACACATTATTCTGGTGGACGATGTGCTATTTACCGGGCGCACTATTCGCGCGGCCCTGAATGAAATTTTCGACTTCGGCCGCCCGGCCTCCGTGACTCTGGTCACCCTGCTGGATCGTCGCGGCTGCCGTGAACTGCCAATTCAGGCCGATGCCGTCGGCATGCAACTTGAGTGTAGCCAAACACTCAAAGTATCCGGCCCTGACCCTTTAACCGTCTCTATTCTTGATCAAACAGAGGAATCCGCATGAGTGCTCGTTTGACTGCCCCCAACCTGCAATTGAATGAACTCGGAAAAATTCGCCACTTTTTGACTCTTGAAGGTCTTAAGCAGCACCACCTGCTAGAAATTCTCGATACGGCCGAGTCATTTATCAATCCCAACACCGATGAAATCAAGAAAGTACCGGTGTTGCGCGGCAAAACCATCATGAACCTGTTTTTTGAACCGAGCACCCGCACCCGCACCACTTTCGAAATTGCCGAAAAACGTCTTTCTGCGGATGTGGCCAGTTTAGACATTGCCACCTCGGCGACCAAAAAAGGCGAATCCTTGCTCGATACATTGTGGAATTTGCAAGCAATGCAGGCAGACATGTTCGTCATTCGCCATGCGGAAAGCGGCGCGGCACACTTTTTTGCGCAACATGTCGCACCGCATGTCCACGTGCTCAATGCCGGTGACGGCCAGCATGCCCACCCTACCCAGGCGATGCTGGATATGTTCACCATCCGTCGCCACAAGGGCGACATCTACGACCTGAAAGTGGCCATTGTCGGTGACGTTCTCCACTCCCGCGTAGTGCGCTCGCAAATTCAGGCGCTGAGCATTCTGGAAGCTCGGGAAATTCGCGTCATCGGCCCCAAAACCCTGATGCCGACCCACCCGGAAGCAATGGGGGTGCACCATTACGACAACATTGAAGAGGGGCTGCAGGACGTGGACGTGATTATTATGGTTCGCCTGCAGAATGAGCGCATGAAAAGCGCCTTAATTCCTAGCGAAAAAGAATTCTTTAAACTCTACGGACTGACGAAGGAGCGTTTGGCATTGGCCAAACCGGATGCGATCGTGATGCATCCGGGCCCGATTAACCGCGGAGTGGAAATTGACTCCGAAGTCGCCGACGGCCCGCAATCGGTGATCTTGCAGCAGGTGACTTATGGCATCGCGGTGCGCATGGCGGTGATGTCGATTATCATGAGTAACGCCGCGCAACTGGCACAACACAAAGCAGAACAGGCCTCCCTGGAATTGGAAATGGCCTCAGCCGACGATACAGACGGTAAGGAAAACGCATGAGACTGATGATCAAAAACGCTCGTATCATCGATCCGAGCCAGAACTTAGACCGAGTCACTCACTTATACATTGCCCGTGGACGCATTGCCGGGATTGGCGATGAAGCACCGGAAGGGTTCAGCGCCGACCAGGAGATCGATGCGACAGGAAAGTGGCTTCTACCCGGCCTGGTCGATCTCAAAGCGCGTTTAGGAGACCCTGGAAGTAATTTTGCCGGCAATATTGCCTCCGAAACCAAAGCGGCGGTAGCCGGCGGCATTACCAGCCTATGCTGTCCACCGGATACCTCTCCGGTCAACGACTCGCAAGCGGTCACCGAACTGATTCAACGCCGTGCCCGTCAGGCAGCCACGGCATTTGTTATGCCCGTCGGCGCCCTGACCCAGGGACTCGAAGGTGAATTGCTCAGCGGCATCTACTCCCTGCAGCAGGCGGGGTGCGTCGCGCTCAGCCAGGCCGACCGACCTATTCAGAACTCTTTGACCCTGAAAAACGCACTCGAGTACGCCGTATCCCACGATATGGTGGTGATGCTGCGCTGCGAAGATCAAAAACTCAAAAATAACGGCGTCGCTCACAGCGGACCGGTCAGTTCTCGTTTAGGCCTACCGCCGATTCCCCCCTCGGCGGAAACGGCCGCTTTGGCTCGTGATCTGATTCTGGTGGAAGAAGCCGGGATTCGCGCCCACTTTTCCCAAATCTCCTGCGCGCGCTCTGTGGAACTGATCGCGGAAGCCAAAAAACGCGGACTACCCGTGACCTGCGATGTCGCCATCCATCAGCTGCACCTGTCGGAAATGGATGTCATGGGCTTTAACAGCCTATTCCATACCAGCCCCCCGCTGCGCAGCCTAGAGGACAAAAGCGCACTGCAAATGGGGCTTAAACACGGCATTATCGATGCAGTCGTCAGCGACCATACGCCGTTGGAACGGGATGACAAGCTGTTGCCATTCGGTGAAAGCCGCCCGGGCATCAGCGGTTTGGAAACGCTGTTGCCGCTGCTATTGAAATTGGTCAATGAAAACGGTCTTGATCTGATGACCGCCGTGCGGAGCGTCACTCAGACTCCGGCTGCAATTCTAGGCCGCAATGTCATCGGCTCTCTGGAGATTGGCAACTCCGCCGATCTGTGTATTGTGGATCCGCAAGCCACCTGGACACTGGAAGAGGAACGCATGTTAAGCGAAGGGAAAAACTCGCCGTTTATCGGCTGGGAGTTCACAGGCCAAGTAGAACAAACCTTCTTCCAAGGGCGCCCGGTCTTCCGCAACAATCCCATTTAAACTCAACAGGCCTGGTCAGTTTAACAATCGCGGGAAATGCATGAGCACGCCAATTAAGGTCAAACACATTCAACAACATGAACAGCCGGGCGGATTCTGGCTGCTCAACCTGACCTTGGAAAATGACGCCCCGATTCAAGCGAACGGTTTAAGTCACCGCTATGAATTACACTGTGACAACCACTCTGACACACCGATTGAAGGGGCGTTATTTCAAACGTCGGGAAAACGCTTGCAACTGCTTAGCAAACGGTCGCTGGCATCTAGCCGCATCGAGGAGCAAAGTGAACAGGCCTGTTCAAATTACACACTCATTCCGCACCAAACAGACTCTTTGCAACAAGCCTTGAGCCAGATTACCCTTCAGCAACCTACGCTTCTGTTAGCAAAAGATCTCAATATCGCTGCGCTATTATTTCTGGCGCGAATGCGCCAATCGATTAAGGCGCCGACACTGGCATTTCTTTATGCCAGCGAGGCGTTCCCCTTTGCAGTGAAACCCGCGCGCTTTATGCTCCCGGAGTCACCTCCCGAAGCCATCGGCGCCTGTCCCTTGTTAGAAGATTGGAATATCGCCAATCGTCTCGCTTGTCAAGCACTCTTGCCCGGCTGCTATCAAGGTTCGCTTGAAGAGTTAGTCAATTATTGGCGGGAACAGCAAAGCGGGCAGGACAGCTGGCAAGTCATCGACCTAAAATAAACACCCCGTTGCTTACATCTCTAAATTTTTAATCGTAGCAACATGGTTCGCTAAAGACTTCGCCAAGTCTTCTACTTGTTTTACCGCTTCCGAGAGCGCTTTGGCTTCCGACGAACCAATCGCGGCCTCAATTAACACCTCAAGTTCTTCAAAATGCTCATCACCAATCAGTGCAACCTGCTCGTCGGATAACATCTCCTTAAAGCGTTTCACGACAGCCGTCGCATGCTCTTCGATTTTCATACTCATTGTTTGATCCCTCTCATTCCGTTTAAATCCACCGTTAGTCCTCCTGAAAGACATCTTCACCCGTACTGACAATCAACGGATCCGGTTTACCAATGACTTCTTGATCTTTACCTTCATAAGGAATTTTATTAAGAACGTAACGCATGGCCTCAATACGCGCGCGCTTTTTATCATTTGATTTAATCACCGTCCAAGGCGCATGCGTGGTATTGGTGTAGAAAAACATGTCTTCTTTGGCTTTGGTGTAATCCTCCCACCGGTCCAGTGAGGCCAAATCCATCGGGCTTAATTTCCACTGTTTGAGGGGATCGTGTTTCCGTTCATTAAAACGCCGTAACTGTTCTTTGCGTCCAACCGAAAACCAGAACTTCATCAGACGAACCCCATCGGCCGTGATCATGCGTTCAAAATCCGGTGCCTGATGCATAAACTGGGTGTATTCGGTCGGCGTACAAAAGCCCATGACACGTTCCACCCCGGCACGGTTGTACCAGGAACGGTCAAACAGCACCATCTCTCCACTGGTCGGCAGATGCTCAACATAGCGCTGAAAATACCACTGCCCTTTCTCCCTTTCATTCGGCTTGTCCAAAGCCACCACTCTGGCGCCACGCGGGTTCAAATGCTCCATAAAACGTTTAATCGTCCCCCCTTTTCCAGCCGCATCGCGTCCCTCGAAAAGCATCACCACCCGCTCATTATTATCTTTTACCCATCTCTGTAACTTAAGCAGTTCAATCTGCAGTAACCGCTTGGTCGCTTCATACTCGGATCGTGGCATTTTTTCCTGATAGGGGTAATTGCTTTCACTGGATTTGACTTTTTTCATGCAACGCTCCGTTTTCTTCACAATAACGTAATGATTTAAATTCAGTATACGGCTAAGCTGTTCGTGAACAAGAAAAAAGCTCCGGAAAATTGATTCAAAGCAAGCCATCATTCGATGAGCGCAAAACATACCTGTTAAAGATTAGCCAATACTGCATAATGATTAACCGCACCGTATTCATAAGAAGAATATTTGGTTACAATAAGCGCAATTAATCGCCCAAGGATGGGCCGTATTCACTCTCAAAAAACGTGAACAACATGACTGGATCTTTGACTGAACGCTATCAGACAGTACTGGACCGCATTAAACGGGCGACCGAGCAGGCAGGACGCCACGCCCATTCGGTACAATTACTGGCCGTCAGTAAAACTAAGCCGATTGAGGCCATTGAACAGATTGCACAACAGGGACAAACGGCTTTTGGTGAAAACTATGTGCAGGAAGCATTACAAAAAATTGCACAACATCCTGACCTGGAATGGCACTTCATCGGCCCCATTCAATCCAACAAAACCAAACCTATTGCCGAACACTTCCAATGGGTACACAGTGTCGATCGTTTGAAAATTGCACAACGTTTGAGTGCTCAACGGCCAGAAAGCTTAGGGCCGTTGAATATCTTGCTGGAAGTCAACGTCAGCAACGAACCCAGCAAGTCCGGGTTTACCGAAGAGGAATTGTTTGCAGCGGCCCATGAAATTGCTCATCTGCCCAACTTAAAACTGCGCGGATTAATGGCCATACCGCAAATAGCCACTCAGTTTGAGGAACAACGCAAGCCTTTTGCACAAATGCGCCGCTTGCTTAGCCAACTGCAAAATCAACTCCCTGATTGCCAAATCGACACCCTTTCCATGGGGATGTCAGGAGATTTAGAAGCCGCGATTATGGAAGGCGCAACGATGGTGCGCATCGGTACCGACATCTTTGGCCAAAGAGAAAAACGATGAAATTTCTAGTCGGTAAATGGAAAAACAGCTGGTCGGTGTTCTACCTGATACTCCTGACCAACACCCTGGTTCTGCTATTGCTGACCTACGGTAAATATCAAGACCTCAAACAGGATAAATACGCTGAACTCGGTGCCTTAACCAAACTTCTCTCTCACAGCATGCATTCCAAGCTGGTCGAGAATGAACTGCTGCTGGATCTGCTTGGCAAGCAGCTTTTAGAGGATAACCGCTATCAAGACCGTGATAAGACTCAAGCTCTTTTAAAGGGGATGCTTGAAAGCAACCGTTCTCTGGGTGGTTTTGGCCTGGTCAACCCGCAAGGCGATTTCATTGCGGTCAGTGACAACATCGATCCCAGCCAATTAAATAATTTACTCGAGCAGGAAATCACGCGTGATAGTTTCAAACAGGCCCTGAACAGGGACCAGCTTGTGCTTGGCCGAACCTACAACTTTAAAGCTGGCAGTCAATGGGCTTTACCATTACGCAAAGCGTTACGTAACGCTTCTGGTAAAGTAGTGGCCGTCATGACCACGGGTTTAAGGGTCGACAACAATTCTTTGTTTGACGATAGCGATTTTAAACAAAGTCGGCGAGCGATGCTAATCAATGCACACAATTACTTTCATATCTATTTCAGCGGTTTGAATGCCGACCAATACCGCAGCGTCTATTCCCGGCCGCTAACTCCCCAATCAATTGCCAGCATCAGCAGCAGCCTGCAAAAGGATTACGGGGTGACTCTGCAGCAAGCGCAGCAATTCAACCCCAATGTGCCTTTATTTATGGAACGCCATTCCGACTTCTTCAAGGGCACCATTATCGAAAGTGCCATCTATGAACCCGTATATGGAGTTTGGACCGTCATTTCTGAACCCGTTAGTGTCTTCTATAACCGATTATGGGATACCTTCAGTCAGTACTTGCTGATTTTTGTGCTCTCGAATTTCATGATTTATGGTCTTGTGCGCACCTTTTCACGCTACGAAGCCTCTACGCGCAAAAAGTTGCTGTTTCAAGCCAATCATGACCCGTTAACCGGGCTGTATAACCGCAACTATCTCAATCATAAATTCCAAAACCACGACGAACTCAAACAGCGCATTAAGGTTTTGTTTGTCGATCTCGACAACTTTAAAAACATCAACGACACCTTTGGTCACGCCGTCGGCGATAAACTGCTGATTCAGGTAGCCAACCGTCTGAGACGTTTTGTCAGCGAACAGGAACAGGTGGTCCGGTTTGGCGGTGACGAATTTGTGGTGCTGCTGTTTGATGGTCAAAATGAGCAACAGATCGCCGCTTCCATTATCCAAACCCTGTCGGAAACCTATCTGATTGAAGGTATGCGCTTCAACATCGGCGCCAGTGTTGGGATCGCTTATGCCGTTCCGCATCAATACTCTCTGGAAACCGCTCTCAGCCATGCCGACATCGCCATGTATCAGGCAAAAAAACGCAAGAACAGCATCGAAATTTTCTCGGATGAACTGCAAAATCAATTGACGCGCAAAACCGCACTTGAACACCACCTGCGCAGCGCGGTGCGTAACCGAGAAATTTACCTGACCTACCAACCCCAACTCACGCCCCAGCAAGAGCTCTATGGCGTTGAAGCGCTAGTACGCTGGAATAACCCTAAGTTAGGCCAGGTCTCGCCTATCGAATTTATCTCGGTTGCAGAAGAAATCGGCATCATGCCTCAACTCGGGCGTTTCATTGCCCAAACGGCACTGGTCGAAATAGGCGAATTGCAACAGCGCTTAAACAGCCACTTTAAACTTTCGATTAATGTTTCCGTGGCTCAGTTTATGGAAGCCGGATTGTGTGAGGAGTTGACTCAATCGATCCTCGACAGTCAATTGCAATCCAAGCAGATTACCATTGAGGTGACCGAGTCCCTGTTTATTGAGTCTCTCGACCGCATTCTGCCGATTCTCAAACGCTTTAAAGCGCAGCACATTAGTTTGTCATTGGACGATTTCGGCACGGGATTTTCCTCTTTAAGTTTGTTGAGGAAATTGCCTATCAATGAACTGAAAATCGATAAGATGTTTGTCGATGACATTCAGGAAGGTGGTGATGACGGCGGCCTGATCGAAAACATTATCGACATCGCCCAAAAAATGGGAATTCATACGGTGGCCGAAGGCGTTGAACATGCATATCAAGCCAAGGCACTGGAAACCTACGGCTGCGATTTATATCAGGGCTATCTGTTTGCCAAACCGCTGACCAAAGCAGAGCTGGAACAATTCATTCTCGACAAACAAGCCAATTCAAACGCTTAACAACCCAACAGGCCTGCTGAGTTTTTAACGCATAAAAAAGCCGGAAACCTTGGGGCTTCCGGCTGTCTCTCCTTTTTGCAACATGAAAAAGACGCACTTCTTCACGTTAAAGGGCAGTTTTTCCAACGCTTGCTAATCGCGCCTTTACCGCCTCTAAAATAGTTATCGGCCGGTTTTTTAGAAGCTTAAATGCTTTTTCAACTCATTTTTTTAAATGAATCATTACGCCACTTCAGCCAGCTCATTTTCTGAAGCAACAAATGGATTGGTCACCCAGTCGCGTAAACGGTTATGAAAATCTTGAATACGTTCTAATGGTGCTTGAGCGTTCTGCTCAACTTCTGGCACATTCTCTGTATTTGGCATCAATTTGGCCATTAGTTCATCAACAAACGCGCGGCTGTTTGCAAACAGTTCATCGAGTTTAGCGACGGTTTGTTCCCATTGATCAAAATAATCCGGAAGGCGGACAGAAGACGGCACAGTCTCATTTGCGCTATCGGGCTGAAGCGACTGATATTGAGCGACTGCAGCCTGCTGATAGCGACTCACCTCAGTACGTTGCTGAGAAAGGTTCAACTGCATACTTTGCAACTGCCCATAATCCAAGTCCATCTGCACGGCCTGTTCAAAGGCCGCTTCGACATCACCACTATAAAAGCGATCAGCCAAACGACCGACTTGCTCAAAAACATCAAACACCGCATTTAATTCGTCCTCATTAAGCTCACCGTCAACACTGAAGGCAAAGCGCTCTTCAAAGGCGGTCATTTCCATCGCTTCACGACTTTCAAAATAGCGCACACCTTCAGGCCCGACTTGTCCGGCCTGTTGTTCTTTATAAGATCGGTACTCGGCGTACAACTGCCTAAAGTCCACCGTAACCAGGTCACCTTCTTGTGTTTTCAACTGTAGGTTCATGGTTTGACTAAACGACAGGGCATGCTCATAATTTTGCATACGTGCCGCAGCGAACATGCCCTGCTCGCTGGTAGAAACCACATCTTGACCGCTATTCTGCGGCGTTTTAGACAAGCCAAGCGGCTCAGCTGGATCGTTTCGCCCCTGCAAAAGAGCATTCTCTCCCTTTAGGCGGGATTCTATCGCTCCGGTTAACAGTCCGTTAGAAATTGCTGAGGTTAACATCTTGGCCTACCCTGATTAAAACGTTAAAAAAGTTCCCTTGTGATTTAACGACCCTCTATTTGTCTGTTTTTACGGGATCGCGTTGCTTTTCATAAACTTATATCGACCCGTGAGCGCAAAACTTGAACCTAGCCATAATTTTTTTATTGATATGCGTCAATTTCAGGAGTGATACTTTTGACACCCCTTCTCAGCCAGTGATTAAATCAGTCTATCCCTTCATCTATTTCGCCATGCCAGCACTATCGGCTAAAGGATTCATCATGGATACATTCACTTCATCCGCTTGGCTACGTCTGTTGATACTGTCGCTATCTACGTTTCTCATCACTGCCTGTGGTGGCGGTGGCGGAGGAAGCTCAAGCAGCACCGACCCGGAAATTTCCATCGCCGATACTCAAGCCATAGATAGCGCTACCTCGGTGGAAGTGGCCGTCACTTTGTCCCAAGCGAGTGGCCAAACTGTCACCGTAAACTATGCCACGGCGGATGGTACGGCCATTGCCGGCACCGATTATGAATCCGCCAGCGGCACCCTGACCTTTGCCGCAGGGGAAACCAGCAAAACCATCACGATCACCTTGGTTGACGGCCGTGATGCCAGCACGCTTAAGGCCTTTACCGTTACTTTATCCGAACCGGCACACGCCACTTTAGCGGATAGCCAAGCAACCATTTCTCTTCTGGATGCTGAACACAGTGCTATGTTCAACAACCCGAGCTACTTGGCCAACTGGGGAATCAAGGGCATCTTTACCAATGCCACGACCTGTGCGTCCTGCCATACAGGCACCACCACGGTGATGAATTACAGCGGCACTGATGTTAGCCCGGCCACCCAATGGAAACACAGCGTAATGGCACACTCCTTAAACGACCCTTATTTCAATGCCGTGGTGGAAGAAGAAGTGCACATCTTCCCGGACAAGCAAGTCTTTATTGAAGACACCTGTCTGCGCTGCCATGCACCGATGGCGAGCACGCACGCCCATCAAAACATCGAGCTGTTGACCGAAGACCCTACCGGTTTGAGCACCGACGGCGGCTACCCGTTTGCCACCGCCATCTCTGAGCCGCACGCACGCGAAGGGATTTCCTGTACCGCCTGTCACCAGATGCAGAACCAAGACCTGGGGCAGGTTGCCAGCATGAGCGGGCATTACACGATTAAATCGGAAGAAGAAAACAATGGCGTCAGCCCAAGTATTTTCGGGCCATTCAAAAGCCCGGTTGGAAATGCCATGCAAAACAATACCATCTACACACCGGAATATGCCGCGCACATTCGGGAATCAGCGATGTGCGCCACCTGCCATAACCTGTATACTCCAACGTTGAATTTGGAGGGTGATCCGCACCTGGTCGACGGCAACATTGCTCAATTCCCGGAGCAGACCCCTTATTGGGATTGGTTGAATAGCCAATACTCGGATCCTGCCACCGGAAAAACCTGCCAGGCCTGCCATATGGCATCACCGGCGGATGGCTATACTACTCCGATTACCACCAGACCGGCTGATGCAACAGCAAGACCTTCCGGAGTTGACGATGCGGACAGTGTGTTTTCGGTGCATGAATTCGTCGGCGGCAACAGCTATCTGCTCGGACTGCTGAAAACCTACATGGAAGAATTGGGGATTGCCGATAAAACCACGGAAAGCGGCTTTGATGAAAAAATCACCCAAACACGGGCTATGCTGTCACAAGCTGCAACGATTGAGACGAACCCCACGAATAACGCTGGCACCCTGACGATTCCCGTGACCATCACCAACCTGACCGGTCACCGCTTACCGACCAGTTTCCCATCGCGCCGCATGTGGGTTCATCTAAAGGTCACCGACGTCAACGGGTCGGTCGTCTTTGAGTCTGGCGCAGCGGATGCCAACGGGCGCTTAGCCAAAGATGAACAATTCAACAATTATAAATGTCTGAAAATCGAAAAAGACGATCCTGAATTCGACTACTCAACCTGTTATGAACCGCATCACGACACCATAGATGATGCCAACCAGGTTCAAATTTACGAACCAGTATTGGGCGACGTAAACGGCGGCATCACCCACGTATTGCTGCACGCCAACCAGTATCTGAAAGACAACCGCCTGCCACCTATTGGCTGGACTTTGGAAAACCGCCACCCCAATCCGGTAACACCAGGCATGTACGATGACGATATCAACGGCTTAGCAACCTCGGACACCAACTTTGCTGCCGGCAAAGAAGGAGCGGGATCCGACGGTAAAGACACGGTCACTTATGAAGTCGATACCAGCGGTGCAACCGGGCCATTTACAGTTGAAGCTGAACTGCTCTATCAAAGCATCCGTCCAAGTTTCGTCTACGGCATGCATGCTGACGATCCGGAGCACGGCATTGAAGGCGACAGTTATGTGCGTCGCTTCAAATACATGTATGAAAATACCCCACCTATTCCAGAACAAATTGACGCGGTATCCACCTCCGTCAATTAAACTGAAAAACGCCGCATACACACGCGGCGTTTTTTATACGTTCTAAACCCGACAGGCCTGCTGGGTTCCGTGCCTTAAGCCTAGGTTTTTTATCTAAACCTTTAGAAAACCCGTTTCTCTGTTTTTCTATACACCGCTTAGGGTATTTTTTAACGGGTTATCCTTTATAATAAGCGCATTCAAATGATTAACGGAATGAACTCAATTATGAATTCAACGCTCTGTTTTATTGGTGGCGGCAACATGGCCAAAAGTTTGATTGGCGGCCTGATTGCCAGTGGTTATGCCAAAGAGAAGATTCGGGTCGCGGATCCCGGCGAAGCGCAACGTCAAAATTTGACCACAACATTTGGCATTCACTGCTTTGCCGATAACCAGGAAGCCATGGAAGGCGCCGACATCGTTATTTTGGCGGTCAAACCGCAAATTCTGCAAAGCGTGTGTAAAAGCATTCAAAACAGCGTACAAAACAACAAGCCGCTGATCGTTTCCGTCGCTGCGGGCATTCGTTCTGCCGACATCAATCGCTGGCTGGGTGGTGATCTGGCCATTGTACGCACCATGCCCAATACGCCGGCGTTGATTCAAAGCGGAGCCACCGGTCTTTACGCCACGGCACAGGTCGATAACGAACAAAAGAACCAAGCCGAACACATCATGCGCGCAACCGGTCTCACCGTCTGGGTCGACCAAGAAGACAAGCTGGATGCGGTGACCGCCCTCTCAGGCAGTGGTCCGGCGTACTATTTCCTCTTTATGGAGGCGATGGAACAGGCGGCCGAGAAACTGGGGTTGGACGCCAAAACAGCGCATTTACTCACCATGCAGACCGCGTTAGGCGCCGCCAAAATGGTCATGGAAAGTGCGGACGACTGTACCACCCTGAGGCATAACGTCACCTCTCCCAACGGCACGACCGAAAAAGCCATTCAAACCTTTGAAGATCAGGGGCTGCGAGAAATCGTTGAAAACGCGATGCGCGCCGCACAAACCCGAGCCCAGGAACTGGCCAACGAATTGGGAGGAGAAGTTTAATGGATACAATGAACACCTTAGGCTCCCCGGTGGGACAAGGCGGCTTGTTCTTGTTGCAATTTATCGTCGGCTTGGTCATTTTTGCATTGATGCTGCGTTTTTTAATGCGTGCAACCCATGTAGACTGGCGCAATCCGATTGTGCACTTTGTCGCAAAGGTGACTAATCCGCTGTGCGCACCGGCCAACAAAATCATTCCGATTAAAGGTCGCTGGGACTGGGCTTCAATTATCACCGCCTTAGTCATTCAGGCCATTTTTGTCTGGGTCATCGGCTGGCTGACCAACCGTGATTTTGGTGCCATAGCGATCGTTCTGGCTTCCACTACTGAAATTCTGAATCAGTTGCTGGATATGATGTTCTGGCTGATCATTATCCAGGCCGTTTTGAGCTGGGTTTCCCCTGGCTACAACCCGAATACGGAGATTTTCAACCAGATCACCCGTCCGATTCTGGCGCCGTTTCAACGTCTAGTTCCGCCCATTAGCGGCATTGACCTTTCGCCGTTAATTGCCATTTTAGCGATCAAACTGTTTCAGATTGTTGTGATCGGTTCCATTGTGCAAGTCGCACAAGGCTTACTGTAAAAACGGAATAGACGCATGAGCTCAGCCACACAGCAAGAAAACAGCGCGATCACAACACCGCAAATACTTAAGGTAGACACCCCTTTGGAAACAGAGAGCGGAGCCGTTCTTCCCGGGTATGAACTGGTGTATGAAACTTACGGCGAACTCAATGAGGATGCCTCTAACGCCATCCTGATCTGCCATGCATTGAGCGGAGATCATCACGTTGCCGGTATAGATGCAGACGGCAAGCCGGGGTGGTGGGATGGTTATATCGGCCCGGGAAAAACCATCGATACCAATCGTTTTTTTGTGGTTTGTTCCAACAACCTCGGAGGGTGCCGCGGCAGTACTGGGCCGACCACCATCAATCCCAACACCGGCAAGGTGTATGGCCCAGACTTTCCAATTATGACCTGCCGCGATTGGGTCAACAGCCAAAACGAACTGCGTAAACATTTAGGCATTGAAAAATGGGCCGCACTAGTCGGCGGTTCTATGGGCGGCATGCAGGTTTTACAGTGGGCGATCGACTATCCGGATAAGCTTGAGCATGCCGTTGTCATCGCGGCTGCACCGAAATTATCTGCGCAAAACATTGCCTTTAACGAAGTGGCCCGCCAAGCGATCATGTCGGATCCGGATTTTCACGATGGCCGTTTTATCGAACACGGCACCACACCAAAGCGCGGGCTTGCGCTGGCACGCATGCTGGGACACCTAACGTACCTCTCCGATGACATGATGGGAACGAAATTCGGTCGCGAACTGCGTGAAGGCAAGCTGCAGTATAACTTTGACGTAGAATTTCAGGTTGAAAGTTATTTGCGTTACCAAGGTGAAAAGTTTGCCACCAAACAGAATTTTGATGCCAACACCTATCTGCTGATGACCAAGGCATTGGACTATTTTGATCCGGCGGCCGAATATGATCATGATTTAACCCGAGCCCTGGCCAACGCCACGGCCAAATTCCTGGTCATCTCGTTTACCTCAGATTGGCGATTCTCGCCGGAACGTTCGCATGAAATCGTCAAAGCTCTGCTCGATAACGATGCAGATGTCAGCTACGCTGAAATCACTTCGGAACATGGACACGATGCCTTCTTACTGCCTAACCCACATTACGAAGGCGTCTTTAAAAGCTATATGAATCGCATTTTGACTGAGTTGGAATCAGCCCAGACGAACGCAAAGCCCTCTTAAGAGTGAGTCAAGCTAACATGCATATTTCACCAGAATTTAAATTGATTTCAGACTGGATCACCCCCAATAGCCGCGTGCTCGATTTAGGTTGCGGTGACGGTCGATTACTGACCCATCTGATCAATACTCATCAGATCAGCGGTTATGGCATGGAATTGGACCCGGACAAAATCATTCAGGCGATTGATGCCAATATCAATGTGATTCAGAGCAATTTGAATAACCACGACATCTGTCACTACTTTGATGAAGACTCGTTTGATTATGTCATCATGACCCAGGCTTTGCAGGTCGTAAAACGTCCCGACGAATTGCTGGACGATATGTTGGCGATTGGTAAACAGAGCATCATTACGTTCCCGAATTTCGGTCACTGGAAAATGCGTGCCCAGCTGCTGTTTAAAGGCCGCATGCCGGAAACCAAAACCCTGCCTTACCACTGGTACGATACCCCTAATATTCACTTGTGCACCTTTAATGATTTTGAAGACCTGTGTGAAGCAAAAGGGATTGAAGTCGTGGAACGCGCCGTAGTCAACGCCGAGCACCGCAGCACCTTGGGCATGAAAATCGCTCCGAATCTACTTGGCGAAATCGCCCTCTACAAGGTGCAAAAGAAAGCTTAATCAACGGCGCAAACAGGCTAATACCAACCAGGCCTGTTCAGCTTGACGCTCTTTGTCGAACTCCTGTTCGATACACATAGATTACAATTACTTAGCAAGGTTCAATACAGACTTATCAAAAATGATAATAACTATCATTAACCTTGCTATCCATAACCATTCGTGCTATTGTTCGCCCTTACTGAAAATTCGTTTCAATAGTAATTCTTGATCGCCTATGCCTCATCGTTCCGACATCACCCTCGATCTCTGCCACGCTGGACAGACCAGCGAAATCACGGCACTGACCGGTGACTTAGAAACCAAAAAACGTCTGGTCAACTTAGGCTTTCACACCCACAGCATTGTGAAGCTGATCCTGGTTCGCGGCCACAATATGGTGGTGTGCGTGGATGGCACTCGCTTTGCCATTGATAAGCAAATCGCACAAAACATTCAGGTAGAAGTGCTGTCATGACAGTGGTTAAACCCAAAATCAAATTCAAAAAACACGGTTTCCCGTCCAAACACGCTTATCAGGTTGCCCTGATCGGCAGTCCGAACTGTGGAAAAACCACACTGTTCAACCGCTTGACCGGTTCGCAACAAACCACCGGAAACTGGCCGGGGGTCACGGTCGAACAGAAGTCGGGCTATATCGACATCGCCGACATGCATTACCACTTAATGGATCTGCCCGGTGTTTACAGTTTGGAAAGTTCGAGCCATACCGGCCTGGATGAGAAAGTAGCCCTGGATTACCTGCAGTGCCAGCCGACCGATCTGATCCTGAATATCGTCGATGCCACCAGCCTGGAGCGCCAGCTTTTCTTGACCGCTCAGCTTCTGCATATGGGGCTCCCTGTCGTCGTCGTGCTTAACCGCATGGATCTGCTTAAAGAGCGTCATCTGCAAATCGACATTGAGGCACTATCCAAATCGCTGGGCTGTCCCGTCATTCCGGTATCCGCCTATTTCAACCAGGGAATTGACGAATTAAAACAACAACTTCCCAACCTGGTGAACCGCAAATCGGATCTGCATTTTGATCTGCCGGAAACGCTGCACGCATCGGTGCATGCGGTGCGTGATCTTCAAGCGCAAGCGGATTCTGACTCCTGCTGGAAAACCCTGCAGATGCTGATCAAACCGGAACTGGCACCATTGGAGTTAAGAAGTTTTTGTGCGGCTGAAAAAACTAAGCTTGAAGCGCATTATCAAGAAGATCTGGCGCTGATTTCTGCCGATCTCTATTTTCAGTTTGCCCATGAAGCCGCACACAGCAGCCTGATTCATACCGATCGTTTTACGAGAAACACGACCGACACCTTGGATCGCTGGGCACTTCACCCAATCTGGGGACTGCCTATTTTCCTGCTCGTCATGTACATGGTGTTTGCGCTCTCCATCACCATCGGCAACACGTTCCTCGACTTTTTTGATCTCGGCGCCCAAGCCCTGTTTGTCGATGGCCCGACCGAACTCCTGCAGGCGATTAACGCCCCTGACTGGCTGATTGCCATTTTGGCACAAGGCATCGGCAGCGGGATTCAAGTGGTCGCCACTTTTATTCCCGTTATCGGCGCACTTTTCTTGCTCCTTTCTATCTTGGAAGAAAGCGGTTATATGCAACGTGCGGCCTTTATTATGGACGGACTGATGCGCAAACTCGGCCTCTCCGGCCAGGCCTTTATTCCCTTGGTCGTCGGCTTTGGTTGCAATATCCCTGCGGTACTCGCTTCTCGGACGCTCCCCGATCAACGCGATCGAATCATGACGATTATGATGACCCCTTTCATGTCGTGTAGCGCGCGATTGACCGTGTACGTGATGTTCGCCACGGCGTTTTTTGCCGACTATGGCGCCCTGCTGGTATTCTCGCTTTATGTGGTGGGGATTCTGGCCGCCGTGCTGACGGCTCTGCTGTTGAAATACACCTTATTACCCGGCACCGCCCCGGCACTGTTGATGGAACTGCCTATCTATCACAAGCCCGCCATCATCAATGTGCTGCTGAACACGCGCAACCGCCTTAAGAGCTTTATTCTCGATGCCGGTAAAGTCATTGTTCTCGTCGTGCTTGGCCTCAATTTATTGAGCAGCTTGGGAACGGACGGTTCTTTTGGACATGAAAACCAAAACGACTCCGTATTGAGTACCGTCGCGAAAACAGCCACCCCCATCTTCGAGCCCCTAGGCGTCAATGAAGAAAACTGGCCGGCCACGGTGGGGCTGATTACCGGACTCTTGGCGAAAGAGGTCGTCGTTGGTTCATTGGATGCGCTTTACCAGAATATGGACAATACCGCCCCGATCAACAAAGAGGAACCTTACGATTTTATCGGCGCCTTACAAGAGGCCGTAATGACCATTCCGGCCAACCTCCCCGGGATTGTCACCGATGTTGATGACCCACTGGGCTTGCAGTCGATTGAGAACATCGCTGACAAGAAAGCCATCGCTGAAGAGCAAGGCTTTACTCTCTCAACGCTAGACAAAATGGTCAACTATTTTGACGGCAAAGTCGGGGCTTATGCCTACCTGCTTCTGGTGCTGCTCTATTTCCCTTGTGTCGCCACCTTTGGTGCCATAAAACAAGAGTTGGGTTGGCGTTGGGCCCTTTACAGCGGGGGGTGGAGCCTGTTTTTAGGTTACAGCACGGCCGTTGCTTTTTATCAGATATCGACCTTCAGCTCACATCCGCAAAGCTCCAGCCTGTGGCTAAGTGCGATCGCGCTCGGCTTCATCACCATCGCCCTGTTACTGCATCGTACCGGACGTGCTTACCGGCAAAAATCACCCCGCACCTTGCCATAACCGTTCGTAGCGGTTCCCATTTTCACCGTTCCTGCGCCAAAATTCGCTATCTACATTTTGGCGCGATCCATGCTAAGATTGAAAATCAGTTATTCAAGTTTTGGAAGCCGCCCCTATAATCAGCTGGGTGTAATGGGGAATTTTGCCAAGGAGTTCGGTTCGGCCATATGAACAAGTGGTTCAGAAAAGGAAATTCTAGACGTTTTTACCGGATTGACATGCCGGTACGTTATTTTATTGTCCCCGCATCACCGCTTGAAGACTGCGAGATTTACGCAACCGGCGTCGATTATTTTCCGGAGACCGTACAAAATAAAATTAACGCCTATAAATTTACCGTTCACCACTGGGCGCATCGAATTCAAGAGCATGCGGAGATTCTCGTTCCCATTTTTAATGAAATGGTGGAGTACATGGAATTTTTTGGCGACAGCACCAAAATGATCGCCCAGGGGCGAAACCCGCTCAAAAATTCACAAAGCAAACTGCGTTTGCAAAGCCATCTGCAAGGCTTCAAGCGGATCAAACAAATACATGCCTCTTCCCCGAAGACCTATCAATATCTGACCATGATTGAAGAAAAGTATCTGGCTTTCCTACGCAGCATGTTATGGAGTCTGGAACACTCATCCCCCACCCAATTTACCGTAGAAAAACGCTTGCCGCAGGGCTTTAAAGTGGATGAAGTCATGCCGCTGTTTGAGGCCCCCAAGTTTGCCAAAATTCCACTGATCCAAACACTGTCAAGCGTCTACAATTATATGAACGCCTATCTGGAAGTGTTCCGCCAAATTCATGATGACAACTCCTTAAGGCAACATCCTGAAGAGTGGCCGGTGAGAACCGCTAATGTCAGCGCCAGCGGCATTGCCGTTAATCTGGAGAAGCGCTTTCCCAATTACTCGAATGTTGATGTATTGCTTTACTTTCCGGAAGACGAACAGGTCCTGCAGTTTGAGGGCAGCATCGTCGATATTCGCAGTGATGAAAAAACTCAGACAGAACGGATCGCCATCAACTTTGAATTTCCGGACGGGGCACTTCAGGACTATCTGCAAACGCAAATTCAGAAACAGGAAGTGAAAGAATGTATGAGCATTCTTTTTTAACGGTCACTCGACGACATTCATCGGCCCTTACAGGCTTTAATTCGATTAGGGAGTAACAGAGGTTTATGCCAGGTAGCAGCCACGAAGTCGATCCAACATTCATGGATGAACTGCCGTTGTCGGTCAGAGATCCGGCATTGGATATGATCCGCTATGCCACCCTCAAAGAGATGTTGTTGATGCGCATCAACGGACCGACATCTTATTACCGGGAACGCTATTCGCTGAGTGAAGAACAGTGGACTCTGGTGTTGAATGCGGTGCTTTTGACCAAAATCAGTTACTTTCAGATTACGATGGACTTCCCGAATGCGTATATTGACAAGCTGCTAGAAATCGCCGCCTTTGCCGCCGGGCTGCCGGGACAAGATGCCGCCGGACTGTATAAAGCCATGGTCAACGATCATCCTATGTTCGCCGATTGGATCAAACGCTGCCTGATCGTCAAACAGCAGAAAGCGCGCGGCCAAAAAAGGGCTTGATCGGTTTACCCCGCACTTTACGCACCTTTAACGCGACTTAATTCACAGCAAGGTGATTCGGAAAACTCATAAGCCGCACCGAAGCCGTGGACATAACGGCCCTTTTCCACTTTAAGCTTAAACAAATGGAAATCCGGCAGAGTCTGCAACACCTTAATTACCTCGCCAAACTGCTTTGAAAAAAGCGTAAACAGTCTGTCAGCCTCTTCGCCTGGCCGCGCCACCTCGGCAACCGACAAACTTAAAGACAAACGCTCACGCGCAAACAGTTCTTCTGTTTCACTTTCATCCGCCAACAACAACCCACTGACGGTTGCTTTGCTATTCGGTTGCGCTAACAAGTTCAGAAGATTGCTAGTATGCGCCGCCAATTCACTGACCAGAATGACCAGCTCACTTTCGCTTGCCCATACAAACGGCACGGCCCCGTTGTCAACCGTACCGTCTTGCGACAGCGTGCTTAATACCAGAGTGCGGCGCCTCTGTAAAAAATCCCGACAGGCCTGTTCAGTTTTTGAGCTCATCCATTCTCTACCACGCTTAATAAGAACACGCTATCTTTTGCCATCCAACTGAAGCACGCGCCGCAGCCAATGTGAAATGTCATCCAACTCTTCGGCACATACTTGATGTTGCATCGGATACGTATGCCATTCGACGTGATAGCCTTTGTGCTCCAAAGCTTTGCGGGACTGGTCGGCAATCGGCAGCGGAATCACCGGATCAGACAGGCCGTGCGTCATCATAATCGGCATATGGCGATGCATATAGAACTGTTCATACATCGGGCAGTAGGTCGACAGCGCCAGAATCCCGCCAAGCGCTTGCTGATAACTCAAGCCCGCATGCAAAGCAATCAAGCCGCCTTGCGAAAATCCGGCCAGCACGATTCTTTGCGGAGCAATGCCGGCACGGATTTGTTGCTGCACCAGATCATACACTTGATAGCAGGCCACACGAATCCCGGCAGCATCCACCTCGCCCATCAAGTCCATGGAACGGATGTCATACCAAGCACGCATCGTCGCCCCACCGTTAATCGTCACTTCCTGATAGGGTGCGTGCGGAAACACAAAACGAATGCCATGCTCTTCAGGCAAATCCAATTGCGGAACCACCCCCACAAAGTCTTCACCGTCCGCGCCTAAGCCATGTAGCCAAATGACGGCAGATTGAACCTGACCTTGCGGTTCGAGAATAATCGGAGCAGTTGATGTCGGATCCATGAGATTCCTTCTGAGGTTAGGTTGCAAATGATTGGCTCATATTTTAGAGACCCTCAACATTATCCCTGCGGGTTTCTTATATAAGCTTTACATCGGTTCTGATAGAATAGCGCTTATTTTAACGGCTTGGCAAAACTTTCACCAAACGAACCAACATCATGTCTGAAGCACACACTCAATCGGTCTTAACGCACTCTGTCCCAACCAGACGAGTTCCCCCTTTCTTGTTATTGGCGACAGGCCTGCTCAGCATCACTCTGCTCACTGGCTGCGGTAAAAAAGGACCGCTGTATATCCCGCAGGCGGAGGAGTCTGCCACGCAAACCGGTTCGGAAAAAACGGAAAATACGCCCGCCGCCTCAACTGCAACACAGGAAACACCATGACACAGCCTTTTGTTCTCAAAAACAACACGCTTTATGCCGAAGACGTCAACCTGGCACAGTTGGCCAAAGAGTTTGGTACGCCGCTCTATGTCTATTCACGCAGCGAATTGGAAAACCGCTGGCTGGCGTTTGACAGCGCATTTGGCGAACAACCGCACCTGGTATGCTATGCGGTAAAAACCAACTCCAATCTCGCGGTCCTCAACGTATTGGCTAAGTTGGGCGCCGGGTTTGATATTGTTTCTCAAGGGGAGCTGGAACGCGTACTGCGTGCCGGTGGCGACCCTGCTAAAGTGGTGTTTTCCGGCGTAGCCAAACAATCCAAGGAGATCGAGCGCGCGCTAGAAGTGGGCATTCGCTGTTTCAATATCGAATCCCATGCTGAACTGGATCGCATCCAAACGGTTGCCGAGCGCGTGGATAAAGTGGCAAACATCTCCATCCGCGTCAATCCGGATGTGGATGCGAAAACCCACCCTTATATTTCAACCGGGCTCAAAGACAATAAGTTTGGCGTCGACATCAATACGGCTCCGGAACTGTATGCTAAAGCGCAGGCTTGTTCGCACATCCGCCCGGTTGGCATCGACTGTCACATCGGTTCTCAGCTGACCGATATCACGCCGTTTGTGGACGCTCTGGAGCGCGTCCTCTCCCTAAAAACCAAACTCTCGGAAATGGGCATTGAGATTCACCACCTAGATCTCGGCGGCGGCTTGGGGATTCAATACACGGATGAAACCCCGCCAGCGATTGACGACTATATTCAAGCGCTGGTGAGCAAGTTGAATGACGAATCCGTGGAGATCATTATCGAACCGGGCCGAGCCATTGCGGGGAACGCCGGCGCGCTGCTCACCGAAGTGGAATATTTGAAACCGACGGCGCACAAAAACTTTGCCATCATCGATGCGGCCATGAACGACCTGATTCGCCCGGCACTCTACCAGGCTTATCAGCAGATCGTGCCGGTTACGCCTCGCAATGATGGCTTAAATGCCAAATGGGATATTGTGGGCCCGGTGTGCGAAACCGGCGACTTTTTGGGCAAAGACCGCGAGTTGAACCTGAAAGCGGGGGACCTGTTAGCCGTGCTTTCCTCAGGCGCTTACGGCTTTACCATGAGTTCAAACTACAATACCCGTCCGCGCGCCGCAGAAGTGATGGTACAGAATGATCAGGCCTGGTTGATCCGTCCGCGTGAAACCTATGACGATTTGATGGGCAGCGAACGCCTTATCGGCAACAATGTAGAATAAATCCGTTAATTTTTTTTTACAAAGGGGGGCACATCGCCCCCTTTTTATTTTTGCCGTTCTCAAGAATCGAGCTGGTGCACCACGGATCAGACCTTTCATCCCTTGGAATAAATTCAGTCAGGTTCTTAATGCAATGAACGATCAAAAAACGCTGTTGTTTGAGCGTAGCGAATTCAGCGTTTTCAGTAAACAAATTTAGAACTTGCGAATTCATGAAATGGGACGCTTTTTTGTGGTTACTCGTTTTGGGCGAACCAAAATAGGTAACGGTAAGGCTTTGTACACTTGTAATAGTGAAGCAATCAATTAAAAAGACTACCCAATAAAGTGACTGTTTCACTCATAAGATCAAAACACTCCTTATGTTTATCGAAACATTTACAATAAATCTGAACAGGCCTGTTCAAAACTTTCTGTAACCGAAAGAGAAACCTAAAGCCGTTTTAGTGAAACAGACCGTGTGCCTGCCAGAGATGCAGATCGGCCAGCACCGCCGCGTCGGGCAAACGGTTTTCCTCACCGCGCACACGCGCAATCTTGGCTTCGCCTCCACCGCGCTCGATCAAGGCTGCCCAGACCTCGTTCTCTTTTATCCAGGCAATCAACATCGGCGCGCCTTCCGTGTCGGTGTCCGTTGTGAAGTCAGTCAGCCAGGCATGCTGCTGATGCATGCTCAACTGAACCCACTGTTCGAATTGAGTCAACCTCATAAACGCCTTGTGCGATCGCTGCAGCTGTTCCATCAGCCCAGGCATGCTCTCTTCATCACCCTGCAAGGCTTCTTCCAGTTCGGTATTCAGCCAGCTTTGATAGAGTTGCTCTACCTCGACCAGATAACGGCTGTCTCCAATACGCGCCACTTCCTGCTCCGGCAAGCCAAGATGCTCCGCCAAACGGTAGGCATCCTCTAACAAGGCGACCATGGATTGGCACTGCATCGGTCGGCACGGCAGTTGCGCCAACGCTCGATGCAAGCGACAGCCGATCAATTCAGGGAAACGCGCGGCCAAAGAAAGGGCCATCGAATTAATCCGCGGCAAATTCTGTAGCGCCTGCAGGCGTTTGTCATCCAACAGGCAGACTTCAACCTGTTCGGCAATCTCCTGATTGACCCAACGCAAGCGCAAATTGCGCAGAAACTTGACCGTTTCGTCTTTCCCCGGCCATCCGACCTGAGTCACCATATCCACCCTTTTTCCGGAAAGTAAGGCGACGATCTCCGGCTCTTCCAATTCGGAAGCAACCAGACGCCAGGCCAGCAAAGGCGCATGATCCAGTAACTCTAAAAGCTGGGGATATTTACCGCAATAATGCACCAGCGTCAGCTGATGAGAGGGAAACAGCGCGCAACTGTCCTGCACCCATTTGGGAATCTGCTTGCGCCAATAAGCCAGTTGTGAGTAACTAGACCATTGAAAGATCATCCACTCCTCAGGATAGCTGGGAATCGGTTCTGAGTCGAGCATCATCCGATCCCAGCCCATCACCTGCACCACACCGGCTTCGGGATAGAGGGTACGCGCATCAATCCATAAGGTCTGCTCGACCTCATCCCAGTAACACTGTTTTGCCAGTTTCTGCTGACGTTTAAACGCCGCCGAATGTGCAATCAGTCTAGGCTTCAAAATACGCTTCCCGGATCTTAAGCACCTCCGGCAACACCGCGACAAAACAGTCTACGAGCTCGGGGTCAAAATGTTTGCCCTTCTCTTTTTGCAACAAGCCCACCGCTTTGTCGACCGGCCACGCTTGTTTATACGGCCGTTCCGACGTCAAGGCATCAAATACGTCCGCGATGGCAACAATACGCCCTTCAATCGGAATGTCCTTTCCTGCCAAACCGTGCGGATAGCCTTTACCATCGTATTTTTCATGGTGAGTCAGTGCGATCTGATAGGCGACCTTGAGAATCTCAGACTCCGAGTCTTTCAAGATATTCGCGCCGATCAACACATGGTTTTGCATCGCACTAAACTCTTCATCGGTAAGCTTGCCGGGTTTCATCAGAATGGTATCGGAGACCCCGATTTTGCCAATATCATGCATCGGCGAGGCCAGTTCGATCAAACGGGCCCGCTTCTCTCCCAAGCCCGCCTGTTTGGCGATCAGATAGGAGAACAGGCTTACGCGTTTCACATGATTACCCGTTTCATTGTCACGGTACTCCCCCGCACGCCCCAACCGTTCGACGATTTCAATATTCGCCTTGTTTAACTCGGCGGTGCGTTCACGGACCTTCTGATCCAAAATCTCATTCTGCTGCTGCAGTGCTTTACGCAAGAACCAGTTTTCCAGCTGCAACTCAACCCGTCTGAGCAGCTCCTGCTGATCAAACGGTTTAGTGACATAATCATTCGCGCCGGAGTGCAGCGCTTTATTACGGTTCAATTGGTCGTTTTGCGCGGTCAGCATGATCACCGGGGGCTTGTCTTCTTGGCCATAGTGCCGGCTAATCACCGAGAGCACACCAAAGCCATCCAGAATCGGCATATTAATATCCAATAGAATCAAGTCGGGGGATAACTCGATCAACTTACCGGCCACCTCCAACGAGTTGGCACAGGTTTCCACATGGCGATAATTTTCTTGCTCAAACACATCGCGGATCAACTCCAGATTCACCTCCTGATCATCCACGACCAGGATTTGCGCTTGCTTTAGCCTCTGTTTAATCTTTGGCATGCACGCTCCCTCACAATTCCTTCAACAACTTAACGAGATAACTGATCACCAAAGGCTTCGTTAAATAATCATCAAACCCCAATTGCATCCCCCGTTCAATATCCTCAGGCATGGCTTTAGCCGTGACGGCAAAGATTTTAGGCATTCTTTGTTGCAGAGCGGCATGCGACTTTAAAACCTCAAGGGCTTCTTCACCGCTCATATCCGGGAGATCCAAATCCAATAAAATGCAATCCGGCTTCAGTTCTACAGCCTTTTCAATGCCAATTTCTGCGGTCGGCGCAATCGTGAGCTCAAAACCGTCCAGGGTTTCAAAAATTTCCGACATCAATTGCATATTCATCGGATTGTCTTCAACATACAGCACCTGTTTAAGTCGAGGTAGAATGGCGATTTGCTCACTTAACGCCTCTTCCGATTTTGGCTGCGGTAAAGCGAAATCACTCTGAATCGAACACGCCCCTTGCTGTTCGATCGGTAATTCAAACCAGAACACCGATCCTTGGCCCTCGACACTGCTAAAACCGATTTCCCCTGATAACAGTTCGATGATCCGTTTGGTAATGTTTAACCCGATCCCGGTGCCTTCAATCGACTTGCCCTCATGCCCCAAACGGTTAAACGGTTCAAACACGCTTGCTTGATGTTTTTCCGCAATGCCTACCCCGGTATCATGAACGCTGACCCGTAAACGGGGACCATTCTCTGTCTCACGCTGCCCACACTCAATTTCAACAATCCCATTCGGACGGTTGTATTTGATCGCATTCGACAAGAAGTTCAGCAAAACCTGTTTAAGGCGAGTGAAATCACCGAGTACGCAGACGCGGCAATCATCCTTGTTCAAATAGCGTAAGGTAATCCCTTTACGGTCCGCCATGGGTTGAATGGTGGAGACGCAGTTTCTAATCACATCCTGCATCGCCACCGAACTCAATTCGACATCCAAAGCGCCCGATTCAATCTTGGCCAGCTCAAGCACCTGGTTGATCAGTTCCAGTAAGTGACGCCCCGATTGGCTGATATTCTGCAACTGCCGTAACTGCTTGGAGGTTAAATCCGTATTGGCCAGCAAATCTGAAAAGCCGATAATCGAGTTGAGCGGCGTGCGCAATTCATGACTCATGCTCGACAAAAAATCGGATTTAGCCAAGTTGGCTTGCTCCGCCTGCTGTTTGGCCTCTTTTAACTCTTCAGAAATCCGTTTACTGCTCGTAATATCCTGCACAACGCCGAGCATACGTACAGGCTTGCCGGTGTGGTCGCGAATCACATCCCCTTTTTCGGAGACCCAGCGCACGGTGCCGTCCTTCCAGACAATGCGGTGCTCGATATCATAGTCTTCGCCCTTCTCCACACAAGCACTGATTGCGGATGAAACCAGTCCCACATCATCAGGGTGAATGGCCCCGATAAAATTCTCATAACTGGTTTCCATAGCCTGGTTTGGCCCGCCAAAAATGGGCGCGACCATCTCCGACCACCAAAGTTCATTGGTTTCTATATTCCAATCCCATGAACCGATGTTGGCAAACACCTGGCTTTGGTGGAGACGTTTTTCCACTTCTTCGAGCTGGTTCAACTTGGTTACCAGTTGCTGTTCGGTTTTTTTCAAGGCGGTGACATCCGTGCGGATGGAGATAAAGTGATCGACCTCACCACTCTTATCCAATACCGGCTGAATACTCGACTCCACCCAATAATAATCGCCGCGTTTATTGCGGTTACAGATGGTGCCGTGCCATACATGGCCATCCTGCAAGGTATTCCAGACCTCTTTAAAAAACCCTTTGGGATGGACGCCGGAATTCAAAATGGCATGATCTTCACCAATCAGATCGCAAAGCGAATACCCCGAAATTTCAACAAACTTGGGATTAGCGGAGACAATGGTGCCATAACGATCGGTTTTTGAAATAATCGCATGGTTATGCACGGCATAGAGGTCGCCCCATGTGGTGGAGAGAAAATCATCCCCATACTTTTCCAGCAGTCCTCCGGGAGCAATCAAGTCCTGCACTGTAGCCTTAATACATTGCTGAAACCGTTTGAGCAACGTGAGCTCGTTTGCAGAGTCGGACACTTCAGACGCAAAGGCATTCAGTAACTCAATAAAGTCGCCAAAGTGCTCTTTCTGAGACTCCGGAACAATTTCAAACAACTTTTGCACACTGCGGCGCTGCAATTCCAATGCCTGCAATAATCGCTTGGAAACACGCTCATTCCTAACGGTCTTATCCGCCAGAATTTCAAGCGACAACACCTCATTAGTGATAAAACTGACGGCACCGGACTTTGGCATAACACTCTCCTAAAGCTACCAGCTTTGAGAAACTCTAAAGAAAAAGGTTTTAAGGTATTCGGTTTCCGGAATAGCCGGATGAACAGGGTGATCCGGCGCCTGATGCGCTTGCTCAAACAACTGCAAAGAGCGGTCGATATGGCGTGCCGCGGATTGCACTTGAGTGAGCAGATGATCTCGGCCCATATGATGGGAGCAAGACGCGGACACCAAAATGCCTTCCGGATTCAGCAAGCGCATCGCCAGCTCATTAATGCGTCGATACCCTTCCGCGCCCTGTTTCAGGTCCTTTTTGCGCTTCACAAAGGCTGGCGGATCGACAATGATCACATCATACTTTTCCGCTTCCAAACGCAGCGCATTCATAACATCAAACGCATTGCCCTGAATCAACGTCATCTTGTCGGAGACGCCATTCAGTTCCGCATTGCGTTCTACGCCATCAATGGCCAGTTCCGAGGCATCCACACAGGTCACCGATTCGGCTCCGGCCATCGCCGCTTGAATCCCCCACCCCCCCAGGTAACTGAACACATCCAAGACGCGTTTGCCTTCCACCATAGACTGCAGACGTTGACGCGCCATACGGTGATCATAAAACCAACCGGTTTTTTGCCCGCCTTCTACCGGAATAACAAACTGTGCGCCGTTTTCGCGGATAACCAGTTCTTCTGGTAATGTGCCGGATACCACCTCTTCATACAGGGGCAGCCCCTCGACTTCACGACTTTTGCTATCGTTACGCAGAACCACCGCCTGAGGCTGATACAGGCTCTCCAGCACCTCGACAATCGTGTCTTTTACCGCTTCCATCCCTGCGGTGGTGATCTGCACGGCAAACACGTCACCGAAGCGGTCAATCACCAAACCGGGCAGACCGTCACTTTCGCCAAATACCAGGCGATAGTAAGGCTCGTTAAAACTCAATTCACGCAATGACTGCGCCGCTTGAATGCGACGTTGCAAAAACTGGGCGTTAAGGCGTGTTTTGGGGTTGCGGCTCAGAAGTCGTGCACAAATCAGCGTGTTCGGATTCACATAGCCCATACCGATGGGCTTGCCATTCGCCGCTTCAATCACCACGGTTTGTCCGGCTGAAAATCCCTTTAATGGTGAGACCTGGTTGTCTATTTCGTTGCTAAAAATCCAAAGATGCCCTTGTTTCAGACGGCGTTCTTCATTTTTCTTTAATCGTAAGCTCGGTAACATAGTGAAATTCAATTAGGGTAGTAACAAGAGGCTATAGGCGCTTTCAAAGCAAGACGGAAAAGCGCCTGTTTCGAGAAAACGCCGTAAAGACGTTCAACAAAAATGATCAGGCCTGGTCAAGCAGTTCCTGATATTCGCTGTCAGAGAGCAGGTCCTCCAACTCGCTCAGATCGTGCGGAGCAATTTTAAATAGCCAGCCGCCATCATAAGGTTCATCATTGATCAGCTCCGGTTCATCTTCCAGCGCCTCATTGATCTCGACGATTTCGCCACTGATCGGCGCATAAATCTCGGAAGCGGTTTTGACCGATTCTACCGACATCACTTCATCTTCGGCCGCGACATCCGCGCCCAGCTCAGGAAACGTCACACTCATCAGATCGCCCAGGGATTCCTGGGCAAAATCGGTAATCCCGACGACTGCATTACCTTGTTCATCGATATAAACCCACTCGTGGGTTTGTGCATATTTCAAATGGCTAGGCAACACGCTCATTGACTCTCTCTCCAAAACCAAAAATTTAACAATATCATAGCATTAATTCACTCATAAGACTGAGTATTTCAAGCCATCCACGGACCTTACACCACGTCAATTCAAACATTCCTAATAGGCCATTAAAAGGCTCTTATTGTACAAGGGTAAAATCTCAGCGCTAAAATGCGCTCAATAGCGCCGAAAAGCGGCGGAATTTCAAACAACATAGCCATTGAATAACGAGTAATCACCCCTGATGAAACGCGACTCCTCATACTACTCTCTCTACGTCGTCGGCTTAGGCTATGTATTGTTATTGATTTTAGCTATCGTTTCCACCAGTATCTTCTTTAAACTGGAAGAAGGCTACCAAAACAGCCACAATGAACAGGAGCTACTGCAAAAGAAAGAAAATCAACTCAAGATCATGATCCAGGGGCATCGCAACCGAACGCTGATCCTCACCCAATTGCTCAGTGAGCTCGACCCATTCAGACTGGATTCCCTGCGAACTCAACTGGATAAAGAAGCGAACCAGATCATACAGGCTCGTCAAAAACTGATTGATCTGGGAGTAACCCCACGCGAATCCCAGCTATTGAAACACTGGTTAGAACTGGCCTCAAAAAACCGTATCAAGCAAGACCGCATCTACGATATGGTTCTGGCCGACCAGCAGGCAGAAGCACAGCACCAGCTTATTTATGAAACCCTCCCCATCCAGGAGCAGGTCAAAGGGCTATTGACCCAACTGGATTCTTTGATTTCCGCTCAAAGTGAGCAAGCCAAACAAAAATTTAACGGTGAGCTTAAACGCGCCAAACAGTTCTGGCTATGGAGTACCTTGCTGTTCATTTTGGGGTTACTCATCATCGGGATCACCACTTTAAGGCGCCTCGAGGCGTTTCAACAACGTCAAATCGCGCTCAACCAGGAGTTGGCGCAAAAAGTTCAAGCCAGTTCCGAAGAGATTATTCTCGATAGCTGCGTGTTGCAGAATACTCACGAAGCCTTAGCACTCATTAATGCCGACGGCAAAATCATAAAAACCAACCAGGTGCTGGATGGCATCATGACGACCGTCGGTATTGAAAATGCCACCAAAGGGACCGTTTGGCAATTACTCCACAAACTGTTTCCCGAATTTGACATCGACGACATCCAGTATCACCTGATTGTTCAAGGACATTGGCGTGATATCGGCCACTTAACCTCGGCCGAATCGGATAGGTCGAAGTACTATCGCATTACCATGATTAAGGTTACCCCGGAAGTCCTCAGCGAGCACTATTACTCTTTGATGATGACCGATGTGACCGAACTCAAACACACCCAAACGCATTTGGAACATCTGGCCAATTACGACTCCATCACCCAGCTCCCAAACCGCTATCTGTTCCAACGCCGCCTTCAAGAATGGATTGAAGACCGCAACATCAAACAATTCAGTCTCTTCTATGTCGATCTGGACAATTTCAAATGGATCAATGACACCCACGGCCATTCGGCCGGAGATGAATTGTTACGCGAGGTCGGACAATCTTTTGAAAAAAATCTCAAACTCGGCAACCAATGTTTGGTGGCACGCTTGGGTGGCGACGAATTTGCCATTTTAAGCGATGAATGCAATGAAACCCGCTTAACCCATGCAGCGGATCGGATTTTAGGGGTCATCGAACAGTTCAATGACAAAAGTCTCTTTTCCAAAGCACTCGGCTGCAGTATTGGCGTCGCCTCCTACCCTAAGGATGGCGACACGGTTCAGTCCTTAATGAAACACGCCGATTTCGCCATGTACAAATCCAAAGAGCAGGGCAAAAACCAGTACCACTTCTTCTCTGAAGAGATGAATCGCCGCATTCACTACCTCTATGAAATGGAGCGCAACCTGCAAAGAGCCCTGCATCACAAACAACTCAGCGTGCATTTCCAGCCTCAATACAGCCTGAACGACCTCAGCATTACCGGAGCCGAGGCCTTGGTTCGCTGGCAGCACCAAGGGGAATTCATCTCTCCGGCGGAGTTTATCCCGCTGGCTGAACAGTTCGGGCTGATCCATCAAATCGGCGAGTTTGTCCTGCATGAAGCCCTGGGGCAATTGAAAGCGTGGCAAAAACAAAACCGCCCCATCCAGAAAGTAGCGATTAACGCCTCCTCTGCGCAGCTCAACCTGGGCAACTTCTCGCATATTACCGAGCAGGCCTTGCAGATGCACCGACTCGAGCCGGCACAACTCGATATTGAAATCACTGAATCGATTCTGATGGAGAACCTTCACAATAACCGAGACGCCCTTTCCGAACTGCAAAAACGCGGCTTGGAAATTTCCATCGATGATTTTGGAACCGGCTATTCCTCACTGTCTTACATCAAGCACCTCGATGCAGATCGCATCAAGATTGATCGCAGCTTCATCCAGGACATTGACAGTAACTCCGAATCCTACTCCATTGTCTCAGCCATTATTACCATGGGACATAGTTTGGGGATTAAAGTGCTGGCCGAAGGCATCGAAACCCCTCAGCAACTTGAAATACTGCGTGCGCTTGGCTGCGATGAAGGGCAAGGCTACCTGCTCAGCAAGCCGGTATCAGCCAAGGATTTTCCGTTTGAGCCACCGGTGATAGAAAGTTAAGCGCACCAGCCTAAAAGACAATAAACGCTTGCTTACACCTCCAGTTTGCGAACCCAGTGAAAAACGGAACAGGCCTGGCAAAACCAAGTCAGTTCTCCCCCTTGTTATTGAAGCTGTTCTTCCGCGACCTCAACCCGGTTGCGGCCATTTTCTTTGGCACGGTAAAGGGCAATATCGACCCGTTTCAACAAAGTAAATTCGGTATCCCACTTCGTCAACTGCGCCACCCCAAAGCTGACGGTGACCTTGACCGGCACCTCGATCGACTCCAGGGTCTCAATGCGCTCGCGCAAACGTTCGGCAATCTGCTGCGCCTCATGTAAACCGGTTTCTGGCAACAACACCAAAAATTCCTCGCCACCGTAACGGCAGAGCAAGTCCGCTTCACGCAACATGCCCTGCACCGTTTCCGTCAAGGTCACCAGCACCTTATCGCCGACATCATGACCATACTCGTCATTAATATGCTTAAAGTGGTCGATGTCATACAAAATCACCGAAAACGCCTGCCGATAACGTCTTCCTCGAACAATTTCGCGCTCCAGCGACTGCTTACAGGCCAGACGATTGCCCGCGCCGGTCAATTCATCGGTCACCGAGAGCTTTTTCAACTCTTCTTCATAGGTCTCAAGCTGGGTAATATCTTGCATGGTCACGTTATACAACGTCTCTCTTAACCCTTGCATGCTGCGCACCTTAAACAGAAACACATGCGTTTTGCTATGACGCACAATTTTCGCTTTATGACGTTTTTCAGGGTGTTGCAAGACATAATCCAACCAAAACACCCCATCCATGCGCGGAGCTAAATACCCCTCCTCTTCGACAAAGGTATCGCACACACAGCTGTATTTCTGCAAAAAGCCTTTAAGATTACTGAACTCGTCGAAAAACCTAAAAAAGTGGACATTGACATCCACAATACGATCTCGGTTGGAAATATAGATAATGTCGGAAACCGAATCGATAATCTGTCGGTAATAACGTTTTTTACGGTCAGAATCAATTTTGCCGGCAAGAATCGTAAACAGCAGCAGCACCAGTAACATCGCACCGACACTGATGATCAAGTATTTCTGCAACACCCAAGTGGCGGCCGCAAAATCAATGTTTTTGCGATGTGTAAACGTCAACCAATGCGCCAATACCTGACCCTGCTCATCATAAACGTCGAAATGGCTGACAATGTAGGGCGGCGCACTGACATAATCTTTGGCTGCGATTAAATTCTCAACACCCAGCCGTTTCACCAATTGAAGAATGCCTGGCTTCACATCCTCATTGGTCACATAGTAACCATCCATAAATTGTTTGGTCACCGAACGGGTAAGCTGATTACGAAAGCGCTTATCGGTTAACAACAAAGAATCGATACCTGACTCGGACAGCAAATCCATGGTCAAAGGCGTGAACTGGGAAATGACTTCTACCAGCCCTAACAGCTGATGTTGCTGATCCATGACAGGAATAATCGACTTGAATGAGAGGGTAAAACGTCCAACACTGATCGTTTGCCGGGTTTGCGGCTGCGCCAACAACTCGGCCACTTCCGAACGAATATTAGCAAGGTTATCGCCCACTTTCTGAGTCCAGCTGCGGTATCGGCTGACGCCTTGACGATCAATCAATTGCACCCACGCTCCCTGAAACCCGTCCTGAAGGTTGATGCGCCGGATTAACTTTGAAAGATCTTGCTCCAACCTCACATCCGAGCCCTGCAATAGGGTTTCAATCATCGGATTATTACCCAAACTCAAGGCCAAGGTCATGGAGGCGTGCTTCTGACGCTCCATTAGCGATTGGATTTTCTCTCCGGTCTGTTGCTGCTGCACCAAGATAGATTCGTGCTCCAGCTTCTGCGCGGCATAATCATAAAGAGTCCAAACAACGCCCAGTGTCACGACTAAAATCATCAACAAAAAGGCAGCAAGCTTTTTAACCTTCACAACACTCTGAATTCCATATAGTCATCAAGGAATATTCTGCGCTGTTCCATCCAGGCTTGCAAGTCTGCTACAGAAAATGACCCCAAATACCTGGGAACCTCTGTCTGATTAAATCAGAGGTTCCCAGGTATAACAACCGTCAAAAACGCGAAATGGTCGCCGTCACCACGCCCCAGATGACCATGTCGGCCTCTTCCCTGACCGGAATCGGAGGATAGTCATCATTTTCCGGCACCAACCAGGTTCCGGTGGATTTGATCGACAGCCTCTTTACCGTCAGCTCACCGTCCAGAGCGGCAATCACGATCTTACCGTCGCTCGGCTCGATACTGCGATCCACCACCAGAATATCGCCGTCCTTGATCCCGGCCTTCTGCATCGAATCGCCTTCTACCACCAATAAGAAAGTCGCCTCCTGATTACGGATCAAGTGCTCGTTAAGATCCAAGCGGTTTTCAATGTAGTCATCCGCCGGACTCGGGAACCCCGCCACCACCTTATGCGAAAACAGTGGCAAGGACACCGGCGCTTCATTCGCAGGCGCCACCGACTGGAAAAGGGAGACTCCCTGGGTTTTCAGCAGGCCTGTCCATTTTTGAGCGTTCACCTCCGGCGCGCAATTGGCCGCCTGATCCTGAGCCAACCACTGTTTAACCTGCGCCACTTTCGACGCCGGTATTCGCATAACCTTAGTCGGCTCTCCAAAACGTCCGCTGCCTTTTTTACGTCCAGCCCCCGTGCGGGCACCGCCATGCTGTTTGTGTTCGGATCGTTGGTCTGTCGAATTATCTGGCATCACCCCTCACCCAACTTGATTTTTGTTACATTTTTCATAATATAACAAAAAAGCCGCATCGGCTCCATGTATTTCACATTTAACAGGTAACCATTATGGCGGTTTTCGCACTGATTGACGGCAACTCATTTTACGCCTCCTGCGAGATGGCCTTTAACCCCTCAGTAAGGGAGCGGCCTGTCGTCGTCCTCTCCAACAACGACGGCTGCATTGTCGCCGCCAACGCCAAGGCAAAAGCACTGGATCAGCAACTGATCGGCGCCCAGGGACGTTCTTTGGGTTCGGGAGGCTATTATGCCGCCACCCCGCAAAGCATGATGTATCAACCCTATTTCAAAGTAGCCAACCTCTTGCAACAGCACAATACCGCCGTGTTCAGCTCCAACTACGAACTCTATGCCGACATGAGCCAGCGCATGCACCGGATTATCGGCCAGTTCTCCCCCCATCAGGAGATCTACTCGATTGACGAGAGTTTTTTGGAATTAAGCACCCTGCCGATCGAGGATTTCACCCATTATGCACGCGAATTGAAACGGCGTGTCTGGAAATGGATCGGCATTCCGGTGGCCGTCGGTATCGCTCCCACCAAAACCTTGGCCAAACTGGCCAACCACCTCGCCAAACAGCACGCCAAAATGGAGGGCGTGCTGGATTGGACCTCACTCTCTGAATCAACGCGTATACTGCTGTTAAAACAGGTCAAGGTCGGTAAAGTCTGGGGAATCGGCAAAAAATTAAGCCAGAAACTCGAAGCGCAAAACATCCGCACCGCTTACGACCTGCACCAGGCCTCTCCCAAATCGATTCGCCGGACCTTTTCCGTACAAGTGGAACGCATCGTCGCCGAGCTCAATGGACAGGCCTGCCTGGCATTGAACGAAACGCACGCCGATAAACAGAACATTGTCTCATCACGCTCTTTTGGCCGACTGGTCAGCGACTTGGACAGCTTAAAACAGGCGGTCGCAACCTACACCGCCACCGCAGCGGAAAAGCTGCGCCAGCAACAGTGCGTCTGTGGGCGCGTCAGTGTCATGATCACCACTCCACGCTTCCAAACCCAGGAGCTGCAATACCGCAATGTTTACCAAATCCCCCTGATTACGCCCAGCGATAACAGCGCTTTACTGAGCAAAGTCGCCATTCAGGCTCTGCAACAGATTTGGCGTCCGGAATTTCGCTACCAGAAGGCCGCAGTAATCCTCTCGACCATTCGACCTAAAGGGGTCGTTCAGGAAGATCTCTTTACCCCTCAAGCAAACGCCTCCATCAAGAGCGACGCACTTATCCAGGTCATGGATCAACTCAATCACCGCATGGGAAAAAATACATTGCGACTCGCTAATTGCGGCCTGCAAAGACAAGCCAACTGGAAAATGAAACGCGATCACATGTCACCGCGTTGCACCACGCGCTGGAATGAGCTTTTAAGCGTGCGTGCAGTTCACTAATCGGATAAATCCTGCTATGCTTGGATAATTTGGCCGCCGTCCGACAGCAGGCCGCTGGATGGAAGTGTGGGCGCAAACTTGGGACACCCCTTCTCCACTGGCCACTATTTTTATACACTTCTTGTACAAGATTAAGTATGATTATGCAGACCCAGCGCCATCAAGGCCTCTATAGTTTTGAAACGGGAGTACGACTTTGCTTTATCAAGGCATCAGCAACTACCAACACGGTTCCGAAAGTGCAACCGGTATTTTAATTACCAACCTGGGCACGCCGGACGCGCCCACCAAAGAGGCGCTCAAACCCTACCTGAAAGAGTTTTTGGAAGACCCACGCGTGGTAGAGCCCCCGCCGGCACGCTGGATCTGGAAACTGATCCTCAACGGCATCATTCTCAGAACACGCCCGGCCAAATCGGCAGAAGCCTATGCGACCGTGTGGGATTCCGAAGGCCCGGGGGCCCCTTTACTGAATATCAGCCTACGCCAACTCAACGCCGTTGCCGATAAAGTGCGCCCGCACTTTGGTGGGCGCGTGGAGTTTGCCCTCGGTATGCGCTACGGCAATCCATCGATTGCCAGCGCACTGAAAGAACTGCGAGACAAAGGATGCCAACGCCTTGTGGTCGTGCCGTTGTATCCACAGTATGCCGCAGCCACCACCGCCTCCACGTTTGACGCTGTGACCGCTGAACTGCAAACCTGGCGCTGGATTCCGGAACTGCGTTTTGTGAACAAGTATCACCGTCATCCGGGCTACATCAAAGCCTTGGCGAATTCGATCCGTGAATACCAGGCGGAACATGGGCAGCCGGAACTGTTGGTAATGTCTTATCATGGTATTCCGCAGCGGTATCTGGATAACGGCGACCCTTATCACTGCGAGTGTCATGTCACCTCGCGCCTGGTCGCCGAAGAACTGGGGCTGAGCAAAGAGCAGTACAAGGTCACTTTCCAATCGCGCTTCGGAAAAGAAGAGTGGATTAAACCTTATACGGATGAAACCATGATGGCTCTGCCGAAACAAGGGATTAAGAATATTCAGGTCATCTGCCCCGGCTTCTCAGCTGACTGTCTGGAAACCATTGAGGAGATCGGTGAAGAGAACCGCGAATATTTCGAAGAAGCCGGCGGTGAAAAATTCGGTTACATTCCTTGCCTGAACGACCGCGACGACCACACCGACGCCCTAGCCGAGCTGATACTACAGCACACTCAGGGGTGGTATGAGCGCGATGGCTTCGATGCGGAAACGGATCAGAAGGAACGCGACACCGTCAAAGCCAACGCCAAAGCAATGGGCTGTCCATTCTAATATCGACACCATCGCTTAGACAAACTGTATCCAGCCTCATAGATTGACGCAATAAAAAGGCCGGTTTTGTACCGGCTTTTTTATCTGCACTATCCTAACTATGCACTATCCTAACTATGCACTATCCTAACTATTGTCGTGCATATATTGCACGTTCACCTCGTTTTTCTTCACACCTATGAGTTCCAATGTTTTTTAAAGATTATTTTCGTGCAAAATTTGCACGATTCATCCTGAGATTAGTTTAGCTGAGATTAGTTTAGGTTGCGACAAACCGCTACAAACATAAACATGTACAGCATATTGTCCATGTTGTGACAAAATAATTAAAAAGAGGTGTTTTATGCAAATTGTAAGCTATACAGACGCAAGAAACAGTCTAAAAAGCGTGTTGGATTCTGTTGTCGATAATGCTGATTTCACAATCATTACACGCAGGAATGCTGATAACGCGGTTGTGATGTCTCAAGACTATTTTAATAGCCTAATGGAAACGGGGCACTTATTGAACTCTCCCGCTAATGTGGCGCACCTGAAAGAGTCCATCGCACAGTATCATTCAGGTAAAACCGTCCAAAAAGGTTTGATTGATGAAGATTGATATACTCTCTTGGACTGAACGTGCTTGGAGTGATTATCCTTACTGGCAAACTCAAGACAAAAAAAGCTTAAACGAATTAACAAACTCATTACGGACGCAATGCCTTCGCCATTTGAAGGAATCGGCAAGCCTGAACCATTAAAAGAAAACCTTTCAGGATTTTGGTCAAGACGCATAGACGAGTCAAATCGACTTGTTTATGCGGTTGATGATAACCAGATAACGATAATCGCTTGCCGATACCACTACGAGTGAAGGCAATAGTTAAGTTTTGCTCGTTGATAGTTCAGGCATACCGTTATTGCGCAAAGCAAACGTTACATCAGGTGACGTCCACCCTCTACCGGCAAGGTGATCCCCGTGGTATAGGAACTTTCCATCAAGTATTGCACCGCCTGCCAAATAACCGCTTCCCCCGGTTCGATGGCGAGAGCCGACTGCTGCAAGCGCCGTTTTCGATAGGCCTCGTCATCTTCAGGGTGAAACAGGATCAACCCCGGCGCAATATTGTTAACCTTAATCTGCGGCGCCCATTTTTTGGCGAAATTCTTACTTAAATTCTGCAAGCCTGCCTTGCTCGCCAAATACGCCGCATAATCGCCATTAGCCCCGTCCACCGAAGCATCGGTCAGAGCAATCACGTCCTTCATCGGGCTTTGCGAAGCCAACAGCAGTTCATGCAGCGCCACATTAAGGCGATACGGCACCTCAATATGCAAACGGGTCATGTCAGTCAAACAATGCGGATTCCGGGCAACAGTTTGATCGTCCGACCACACCGAAGCGTTATGAATCAGCGCACGCAGACTGCTCACCTGTGACTGCACCGCGGACACCACCCTTTCCACCGCATCAACTTGATTAAAATCCACCTGAATACCCACCGCCCCGCGTGCCTGCAACGTCTCAACTTCCGGACGCGGCGTGCGGTAGGTAAACACCACCGGATGCGTTGCCTGCTCTAGAAACTGCTCAACCAGATGGCGCCCGATACGCCGCCCGCCGCCGGTGATTAAAATGGCTTCTTTTAACATGGTTTTCCTTCACTCTTAGGGTCTAACCCCTAAACTCAACAGGCCTGCTCGCCTTCACCTATCGATACGCCTGAATGCTCGAACGCAACGCCAATTCCGGCGGATAGGGGTGCAAAATAATCTGCGTGCTCAAATACTCCGAACCGTAATGATGAATAAACTGCTGAATAATTTTAATCACCGCAATCAGCGGCACCGTACCTTCCCGGAATTCTTCCAACGTCTCACGGAAGAAAGCTTTTTCACGCTCAGTCACCTGCTTCTTGAAATAGCCGTACAAATGCTCCAGGACATTGATCATTTTGCCGCGCGCGCCTTTTTCCGCTATCGCCTCGTGGAATAAAGCACCGTATTCCTGCAGCTTTTCTGTCAGATTTTGCGCTGTGGTTTCCGCCACAATCGGCCCCATGCGGCGATACAACGCCTCACTTTTAGAGAGCAGCAAAAACTTATGATCACGATGAAAGTCCTGAAAGGCTTTCACGTCAGGCGACTGTTGCATAAACTCGCGCCAGCGCGCGGCCGAAAAGACTTGAAGGACATAATTTTCACGCAACCAGGCGTCCTGCAAACGCCCCTCCTCCTCAATCGCCAGATACGGCATACTTTTCTGCAGCTGCTCAGTAAACACCCCTTGGCGCATGGGATCGCTGGAACCATACCATTCACCGCTTTCGCGGTAAACCTTGATCCGCTCCAAACCACAGCTCGGCGAGCGCGATTTCACCACCGCCCCGTCTACCTGGCGTTCGGCAATCAACGCCACCCGTTTTTCGGCATACTCCTGCAAGCCGTCGGTATAATCCGTAGCCGTTTTACTGCCAAGTACCCGTACCTGCCCCTTCACATCGACCAGTCGAATGGTCTCTCTCGGGGTACCGATTACCGCTGCCTCCGGACAGAAGGGAACAAAATCCGCATACTGCGAAAGCTGATGCTTTACAAACTCGTCTTGGGCATGGCCGCCATTATAACGGCACTCTACGCCTTTCAGACAATCCGAAACGGCAATTTTCAGACGCGGAAACCGTGCATTTTCAGTCATCGTTTGATGGGTGGAGGACATAATCACCTCTTTTCGTTTTAGCCGCTAGCTTTAACCGCAATGTAAGACAGGATCCCGACGGATAGATTACTCCACTTTACCCAACCCGGTTAAAGCTTGCAATGCACACCGTTTAAAGATCAAGCCACATTGTATAAGTTTTGAACAATTATTTTATTGTAAATAACTTTAGCCTTTCTCACTACTCTTTTCATGGTTAAAAACCCAGTAAAGCAGTTGGTTTTGTTAAAATAAACCCTAAACCTAACTCAATCCCGATTAGGATGGACACTGAAAGGAGGTCGAACCATGACACACTTTCTGCTTAAACGCCGATATGGCACGGCATGGTTGGCCAGCACCATTCTTATTCTGGCCTTTTCTCTTCAAAGCTGCGCCAAGGAGCCGGACATGAACGCGCATAACGATCAAGTAACCGCACAGATGGAAACCGATTCAATCGTACTCGGAATGGGATGTTTTTGGGGGGCTGAAAAGCGCATGTCGGAACTCCCGGGCGTCGTTGACGTGGAAAGCGGTTACGCCGGCGGGGATGCAAAAAAAGTCGGTTACTACGACGTATTGGGTGAAGAGCGCGCCTTAAAAATGGGCAAAAGCGACGCCCGGAACCACGCGGAAGTAGTCAAAGTCACCTTTAATCCCAAATTAGTGAACCTGGAAACCGTGCTCATTCAATTTTGGGAAAATCATGACCCAACTCAAGGCGATCGCCAAGGCAACGACATCGGGTCAAATTACCGTAGCGCGATTTATTACCACTCTGATGCACAAAAGGCGGTGGCCGAAGCCACCCGTGATATCTACCAGCAAGCTTTAAGCCGGGCTGGCTACCCTCAAATCACCACAGAAATTGCGCCGCTCCGCAACTACAACAGCGCCGAGGAATACCACCAGGATTACCTGAAAAAAAACCCCGACGGTTATTGCGGGTTGGGCGGCACCGGCGTAGCCTATCCTGGATCAGAACAGGCCTCGCAGCCGACTCCCCCTCGTTTGCAAGCCGCCGACCTCAACTTCGACCGCCAGTTGATCGTCTTTGAAGCCGAAGAGTGTGAGTTCTGCAAGCTGTTTAAACGCGAAATTCTCGAACACTGGCAATCTGAAGTGCCCATTGCCACCACTCTCAACCCAAACCCTCCGGAAAACTGGACACTGGAAAAGAGCCTGTTTGCAACGCCGACCATCGTCCTGTTTGAAAAAGGCCACGAGGTTTCACGCTTTACCGGCTACAACGGTGACAAACCGCGCTTCTGGAAGTGGCTGGGCTTTCAACTGCTGACTCCGGAACAACAGCGCATTGCCTTTGAGCAAGGAACGGAATATGCCTTTACCGGCTCGCATCTGGATGAGAAACGCCCGGGGACTTTTGTCGACCCGATTACCGGCGCACCGCTCTTCAGAAGCGACACCAAATTCGACAGCGGTACCGGCTGGCCGAGTTTTTTTAATCCCGTGGCAGGAGCGATCACCGAGCACGAAGATAACAGTCACGGCATGCGTCGTATCGAGGTGCGCAGCGCCAGTTCGGGCATTCATCTGGGACATGTGTTTAATGACGGCCCACCGCCGACCTATAAACGCTATTGCATTAACGGCAATGTGCTGAAATTCGTCCCCGATGAAGAGGTTAAGTAAACCCAGCGCAACCGTACGAAACAGCTCACATCAACCCAACAGGCCTGTTGGGTTGTTGCGGCCAAGGAAATGCTCTTTAGCTCTGCGATCCAATGGTCTCACCAACAGGGGCCTTATCAACGGACCTATTTAAAATCCGCACTTCACGCTGCGGAAACGGAATGGCGATATGATTGTCTTTGAGCGTTTTCCAGATGATCATCAGCAGATCGGAACCCACGCGGTTCTTGCCATCGTCAATGCCTTCAATCCAGTATTCCAGTTGAAATACCACTCCGGAATCGGCAAATTCAATGATTTCACAATCCGGCAGCTCCGGTTCAAGCAATACCTGAGGATGTTGCTTAACCGCATTCAGAATCAATTCGGGAATGGCCGGGATATCCGAGTCGTAAGCCACCGAAAAGGTCAGCGTATAGCGCTGTCGAGGATCTTCATGGGTCCAGTTGGTAAAGGCGGTGGTAATAAAACGCTCATTGGGCACCACAATGACCTTACCGTCATAGGTCTGCAGAGTGGACGAACGCATCCCCATTTTCTTGAGAATGCCCGATTTACCGTCTTCCAGCTCGATGTAATTCCCAATCGCCATCGACTTGTCCATCAAGATAATCAGACCTGAAATAAAATTGGAGGCAATCTGTTGCAGGCCGAAACCAATCCCTACGCCAAGCGCCCCTCCAAACACGGCCAGCGCGGTCAGATTAATGCCGACCGCATTAAGCAGCAACAAAAAGATGGTGAAATAAAGGCCGATTTCAAACAGCTTGGCAAACACCTCTCGGGTGCGTACATCGAGAGTCTGTTTACTGCGGATCAGCTGCTGACCATACTGGTTGGAGATACGTCCCAGCCAAAAGAGAATCGAGCCGAAAACCAGCAAGCGCAACAACGCATAGACCGAAAGATTCAGGCCGCCGATGGCAAAGCCTATTCCCTGCAGATAGGCAACCGTTGGTTCTAGCCAACCAAAAAGATAAAGCCCGGCCATCGGCAGGGCCACCCATTTGAGCAAGGTGCCCACAAATAAATGGTTGACGAAACGATGGATCAGCAAATAAAGCGTCGCGATCAGCACTAAGCTGAAACTCACCTTAATGACGCCAAAGTCGATGCCGCTGTCACGAAATACCGATTGCACCACGCCCAGCAACAGCAGAGATAACAGAGGCCACACCACCGAACTCAATGCCAGCAACGGTGGCATCCACCATTTCGTTGACACAGCCGCCCCGGCCCCAGCGAGCCACGTTCTCAAACGCATGGTTCCAAACCAAGCGAGCGTGACTGCGGCCAACACTGCCGCTATCTGCAAATAAAAATTGACGCCGCCAACCTCTTGGCCGGCCACACTTAAAAAATGTTGCCACCAAGCCACAATCGGTTCAAAATCCATATTTTCCTCACTTAACCAGAGGGACTTCTCTTTATGTTTAAAACAAGATTGCCGCTTTTAAACAGGCCTGCCCCATATTTGATTGGCATGCTGCTGACCTGCCTAATGACACACTCTGCCAGCGCAAACACATCAATACTGGGGTGGATAGAACCGGTTTTCCTGCCCACGCTCAACAAAACGGGATTGACCCGGCCAGCCAAAATCGATTCAGGGGCCGATCACAGCTCCCTGCATGCAACCAATATAACGATCTTTAAGGATAAACGCGGCTTGGATCAGGTGCGTTTTCAAACCCTGGAAAATACCATACTGACCCTACCGCTGCTGCGCACCAGCCACATCAAACAGAAGCACAGTGCGGCACACATTCGACCTGTGGTGGGCCTCAAAATCTGTCTCAACCGGTCATGGCGTCACATTCAAGTCAACCTGGCCGATCGTAGCGGCTTCAAAGAGCCCCTGCTTATCGGACGTTCCGCTCTATTGCCCGGCGAACTGATTGACGTGCATCAAACCCAAATCACCTCGCCACAATGCCCGTTGTAATTTGCTCAGGGCCTTTTTTCAAAACGTCTCGCGCCGCTGTTTAAGGCGTTTTTGCAAGGTGCTCGGATGCGCCTCGGTCGATACCGCAACAGCGGAATTGTCCACCGCATGCTTACGCACCGGTTTTTGCAAAATCAGGTTGTTGGGATAGGCCACTTCGTGGCCGTCAGCGTCACACAACAAGACATTGAAAAAATTAATCTCTTTAATCACGCCCTTGACCGTGTTGTTGCCGTCAATCACCTCAATTTCATCACCAATTTTGGCAGGCAAGGTGAAAAACACAATAATACTGGCGGTGACATTACTCAGAATTGACCATTGTGCCACCAGCGCCACACCAATGACCGCCAGCACTGACGACGCCACCACCAGAAGGGCTTGATAATCGATCCCCCAAATGACCAGAAGCAGCACCAGCCAGCTAATCACAATCAAGGATTTAAAGTAGCGATAAACCTGATAGGCCCGGTCAGACGGAACGCCTTTAACCTGCCCTAGATTCAAAATCAGTTTCTTGACCCCCCACTGTGTCAACAGTATGGCAAAAGGAATCAGAAGACTGATACCAATCTGAATATAAGGTATCTTGTCGAGCATAGCCACCCTTTTTCTAGCTACCGATGATCGATCTACCGTCTTAGTCAAGACGACTTAGTTTGAACAAATCCGTACGCCATTACGGCCGTTTTCTTTGACAGAATACAGTGCCTTATCGGCACGCGAAATAGCCGATCTCAACCCTTCATCCTTCGCAACCAGGGTAGCGCCAAAACTGCTGGTCACATGAATACCGGCCAAATCATGCTCTTCAATCAACGCCCTGAGGTGTTCCGCAAAACGCTCCAGATCCTCAAGCGAATCGATCGGGAATAAAATTAAAAACTCTTCCCCCCCCCAACGCACAAAGCGGTCGGTATCACGAATACGCGCATGGACCAGACTGGCGATTTTTTTAAGCACCTCATCGCCGCGGTTATGACCATACTCGTCATTAATGCGTTTGAAATGATCGATATCAAACAAAATCAAACCGGTCTGTTTACCGAGCTGCTGAAGTTCTCGCATCAACTCATCATAATGCTTCTCTAAGAAGTGGCGATTCAAACAGCCCGTCAGAGGGTCATGGTAAGCGCGGTGCTTCCAGTCAATCTGTTCGCGCATGGTGTCACTGATATCATTAAAGGTGATGATTTTGGAGTCGGCATCAAAATCACTGAATGACACGGAGAACGCTCTGCGCGGCCCATTAACGCCTTGCATCAACACCACCTGACGGTTTCCGGGCAAGCGCTCCATCGCCTCAACCCAACTTGCATGTTCCGGTTTGACCTGACTCAGATCAAAAAACTCATCCTGCTTAATAAAGTAATCGCACACGCAGCTGTGTTCCTGCATAAAACTTTGCAGATCGGCATAACCAAAAAAGTTAAAAAAGCTTTGGTTGGCAAACGTCAGCTGGTCTGCACTGCGCACGACAACGATCTGACTTTGGGTATCAATAAACTGCTGCAACTTGTGCAAGGCGTGCTTCTCAGCAGTGACATCCGTAATGATCCCCTCAAGCACCTTAACCCCCTCCTCTAAGGTCACTAAATGCCCGAGTTCTTTGACATAGACCACCTCGCCATTTTTTTTGATCAGGCGGTACTCCAGCTCATAACTTCGATCTTCGGTATAGCTTTCGGTGGAATCCTGTTCGACCCGAACCCGATCCTCAGGGTGAATAATCGAATCAAACGGACGCACTTTGTTATAAAGGAAGTCATTGGCAGGATAGCCCGTGACCTTTTCAACCGCATCGTTCAAATAAAGCATGGTCCAATGCTCATCGACTTTACAGCGGAACACAATTTCCGGAATGCTTTGCACCAACGACTCATACTGTTCTTTCAGATGTTGCACGTGTTGCTCGCTCAGCACGCGCTCGGTAATGTCAAGCACCGTGCCGATCGAACGAATCACATTACCCTGCGCATCAAATTCATGACGCCCCTCTTCTTCGACATAACGCACTTCGTCATCAGAACGGATGATGCGATGCTGCAATTTGTAATGATCTTTGTTTTGCACCGATGCTTGATACACCTGATTAAGGCGATCCCGGTCATCAGGATGAATAAATTGCATGAATGCTTCATAGGTCGCGGCAAACTTCCCGGGCTCCGCGCCAAAAATACGATACACCTCGTCACTCCAATACAGCTCATTCCATCTCAGATCAAATACCCAGTGCCCTAAATGCGCCACTTCCTGCGCTTTATTCAATAAGAAATTCTGTTCTTTGGTTTTACGTTCCGCTTCTCGCATACGCCGCTCATTGCTTTTGGCTTTGTAGAACAACCAGGTGATCAACAGGCCAATCAATAAACTGGAAACGGAAAACAGAAAGAACTGAAACATCAGCTCTCGGTGCTTCAAATCCTCTTCCACAAAAATGAAATACGCCACCGTTTCTTTAGAAATGGCATTGGGAATCGGCAAAAAGGTTAAGAAATAATCCTGGCCGCTATGGTGCACATCGTAGGTAATTGCTTGATGTTTATCCAGAAACGGCTCAATCGGCCGGTTGCCGATGAGCTTGGCGATTAATGCTTCGCTTAAAGGGTCCGTTTGCGATGACATGATCGACTTTTCATAGAGGAATTGGTCAGAAAACGGGGTGGGCACATAATTGGAATGTTCGGCGGTAAACACCTTCTGATCCACGACCTGCTTGCGGATGATGAAACTGCCTTTTTCGTGCAATTCAGCCTGCATCTGCTCCATAATCACTTTCATCGACACGGAGGTTTCAACCGAACCGACATGCTCGTGTCCATTGACAAAGATCGGAAAAACAAAGCGGTAGCCGTTAAAAATACGCCCTTCTTCAAATCCTGAAACCGGCTTTTGATGTTCATTTACATAGGCGACAGTGGCTCTGACATCCGTCAGGTTATCACCGTACAATTCCGGCCGATGAAAGCGTAAAAAACTGTCATTGTTTTTTAAATGGAAGTGAAACTGCTTGATCATAAATTCCGGCATCGTCCGGTAATTATCGACCAAATTATAGTAAAGCCGGGAACGCAGCGCTTCACGTTCTGCTTTTGAAGCGCCGTACACCGCTTTCAATATCTCGGTATTTTCGGGCTTATTGATGATGTTATAAAAGAACAGGTTGGCGTTGTTCTGCAGCCCTTTGATTAAGGATTGATAAGTCACCTCAACCAAATGGCTTTGAGAATCTCGCAGATCTTTATGGCGGTTTTTGAAAATATGATCGAAAACAACCACTACGCTAATGGAAAAAATCAGGTAAAAAAAGACATAATTCTGGATTTTTTTCCACGTATCGATCAAAACATACAGCCTCTGTTCACCGCGCCATGTAGAGAATAGCTTAAACGCCCCATTAAAGTAAATGCCAGAACGGCTTTTAACTAAATGATATTTAAGCCACTCTTAATCAGGAATTTGCGGGCCATTATACGTGAACAATCTGGTTAATAACAGCTAACCAATTAATGGTTCTTTTCTTCTGCAATAAGTTTCTTTTATCACTCTTGGCTATTTAAAAGCTTGTGAGCAAAACAGTGAAAAGCTAAGATGAGCTCTAAACTGGACGTACTGGTAAACAATGAAAGACTTAAAGCTTCGCAACACGCTGTTACTGCAATTGGTTGAACAGGCCCAAGACGGCATTACAATTGCAGAAAAAGAAGGGCCGGACACGATTTTAATCTATGCCAATCCGGCTTTTGAACGTTTAACCGGCTATCACCTTGATGAGGCTCTCTATCAGGACTGCCGTTTTTTACAAGGAAGTGATACAGACAAAGAGGCCGTTCATCAAATACGTCAAGCCATTACTGAAAGTCGCCCTGTCCGTACCGTACTTAAAAATTACCGCAAAGACGGTACCCCTTTTTGGAATGAGCTCAGCATCACCCCGTTTTACGATGAGCACGATCAACTGACCTATTTTATTGGCATCCAAAAAGACGTGACCGAAGAGGTCAAACTCAGACAGGCGCTCGAAGCGGCGCAGCAACGCATCGCAGAACTAGAGAAACAGCTCAGTGAATGAACGGTGTTCTACTTGCACCTGGCGATCCAGCTCCCCTGAAACGGGTTGTTCGGTTACATAAGTAAAAGAAACGGTTGCATGGCGTTTCGTCCACTCCAGCCAAGCCGCCTCCTCCATGACGCCACAACCATCTACCACAACCAACGCCTTACAACCGAGCTGTTTCAATGGAATGCCGTCCAACGCCTCCTCTTGAGGATCCGCAACAACCGGACAGACGCCCTGACGACTAAAATCGACCGCGACCAGTAACGCATAAATCGAATTTAAAGCCTGAATAGCGGGGTGTTTTCCGGCCACCGGCTGAACCCACAAGCAAGGTGCTCCCTCATGCTTAAGCGTGGTTTGCCTGATACGCATATGCAGCCAGGTATACAGGCGTGGAGCAACCAGTCCATGCCAGATAGAAAACAAATTATGTGGATCGAACGTTTGCTCGGATTCAGAAACCGGCTCTTCGTTTTGAGCACTACACAATTGCGTCAACCCCTGGGTAACGTTCAATAGAACCTGACAGGCCTGCTCTTCAGGGAAATCACTCAACAAACGGTCTAACGCTTTTTGCAAATCGTGCCAATTGCTTTGATGCAACTGCTCCAAGAAAGCTTCAGACTGCATTTCTAAGCCATGCACCACCTTTTTCTCAGGGGATAATTTTTCGTCGCTCTGTTGCTTGGCCGCCTTATCCAACAGACGTTTAACACGACTGATCGGAACGCCTTGCTCGGTTAACTTCAAGGCTTCTTTCAGCCTTAGGATGTGCTTATAGGTATAAAGACGGTGTCCGCTTGGGGTACGCACAGGCTCCACAAGGCCATACCGACGTTCCCAGGCACGCAGTGTGATCGCATTCACCCCGGTGAGACGGGAGACTTCACGAATAGGATAAAGAGGTTCGTCGGCTTTCATAGAGTGATTCTGTAAGGTTTGCGCATATCTTAGACAAAAACTTATACGGGCGCAACGAATACGCACACAAACGTATAAGTTTCTTATCCCAATCCCTGCTGACTAAAATGACATTGTTTTAAGCACTTCCAACCGCTGCATGTGCTGTTCTCTACTGACGGCTAAGTCGATTAATGGGTGCGGATAATCTCTCCCCAATTCAACGCCATACTGACGGCAGATCTCGGCGCATTCCCAGGGCGCATGAATCGCCTTTGCGGGAAGCGCGGATAATTCCGGCAACCAACGCCGCAGGTAATCGCCCTGCACATCGAATTTTCGGCTCTGAACCAGCGGATTGAACAAGCGATAATAAGGGGATGCATCGACCCCACAGCCTGCCACCCACTGCCAGCCCATGGCATTGTTTGCCGGATCCGCATCCACCAAAGTATCCGCAAACCAGGCCTGTCCGGTTTGCCAGGATTGATTTAAGTTTTTAGTCAATAGAGACGCCACCAGCATGCGCACCCGGTTATGCATGCTGCCGGTCTCCCAAAGCTCGCGCATGCCGGCGTCCACGATAGGGATACCTGTGCGCCCGTGACGCCACGCAGCCAATGTGTCTTCGTTCTGCGCCCAGTCCATGGCGGAAAATTTGGCTTGAAACGGTTCCCGTTGCGTATAGGGAAAATGCCATAAAAGATAGCGGGCAAACTCCCGCCACGCTAACTGTCGCAACCAAGGGGCGGCCTGGTTGGCACCAATCGCTCCCGCTTCAATCTGCGATTGAAACCAGAACCAGACGGCCCGGCTTGAGAGCTCGCCAAAATGCAAATACGGCGACAGTTTGCTGGTCGCCTCTCTAGCGGGGAAGTCGCGTTCCTCTTGGTAATGCGCCAAGTCTTCTGCCACAAAGCGCTCCAACTGTTCCCACGCCGATTCTGCACCGACGCGCCAATGCCGCATCACTTTTTTTGACCAGGCCTGTTCAGAAAGTGCTTTCAGAGTTGGCGGCAGTTCCAGCCATGCTGGATTATGGGGAACCAAAGCCGCTTTATCCAGATCGCCTATCGCATTTTCAAACGGCTCCATCTCCACCGATTTCGCCATAAGCGTCCGATAAAACGGTGTAAACACCGCATAGGGCTTGCCTTGCTTGTTCATCAAGCCGTCAGGAGACATCCAATATTCCGAGAAAAACGGGCGCAATTCCACTTCGAGTGACTGGCATACCTCAAGTGCTTGCTGCTGCATATTGGCAAAAGGGACTCCTGGCTGATGAGAATAGAACACCTTTTTCACATCGTAGGTCGTGACCACTTCACGCAAACAGTCCCTAAAACCCCCTTCTACCATCCATAACTCACCGCCTTGTGCGCGCAATGCCGTCTGTAAAATACACAAAGAATCTGCCAACCACGCCTGATTAGCCTCCCCTATGACTTGGTCAGGATCGTGAAAATAGGCCACAATCACCCGGTCAGCTTGTTGCAACGCCGCCTGCAACGCCGGAAGTGACTCCAAGCGCAACTCACGCTGCAACCAAACCAGCGTAGTCACAGGGCGTGACGTGAGATGATTTTCAACACCAAGGGTCATTCAATTTCCTTCCCATAGATCAAAATCACTCAGAGGGGCCTATCAAATTTTGCAGCGCGAAACGCACATCAGAATACGTAAACTCAAATCCCGCCTCCTGTAGCCGGGAGGGGACAACGGCAGAGGAATGCATCAACACTTGTGCACCTTCACCAAACATCAGCTTCAACTGCCACCCGGGCAGCGGAAGCCAAAACGGGCGGTTTAATGTTTCGGCCAGAGCCCGGCCAAATTCGGCATTCGTGACCGGAACGGGAGACGTCACGTTGTATACTCCCAGCATATCCGGGTGCTTGATCACAAACAAAAATGCCTCAACCAGATCGTCTATGTGAACCCACGAAAAACACTGCTCTCCGCCGGCGACCGGCCCCCCTAGCCCCAATTTAAAAGCAGGTAACATTTTTGACAGCGCACCGCCCCTTCCCAGGACAACACCGAAACGAAAAATAACCGGTTGCGGTTGCAACGCCAGACTCGCAGCCTCCCAAGCCGCACCGAGCCGACCCAAAAAACCGGGATCATGCTCGTGACAACTTTCGTCGACCGGGGCATCGCAAGAGGCTTGAGGATAGATGCCAACCGCAGAGGCAGAAACGATTCGTTTGGGAGGGGTTTGACAACGTTTAAGTACTTCAGCCAGTTGAATATTGGTGCCAATACGACTGTCCCACAACGCTTTCTTGTAGGCTTTAGTCCAACGTTTACCGATATTGGCTCCGGCGAGCATAATCAGCAGATCACAGCCATCAACAGCCGTCCGTAAGGCGCTTTCGGAAAGAAATACTTCACGACCGTAACCGTTCACCAAATAACCAAGCGATTGCAAGCGTTGAGAAAGATGACGCCCGACAAAGCCTGTTCCACCGAGAATGACAATATTGAACTGTGCAGTCATAAAGCGATACAACCAGGTAACTATAATTTATACAATAACTATACACCTGGTTATACAAAAGAAACAACTCTTTTATACATTAGCCATATTGCTGCTTAAGGAGCCAATCACACGAGATGAATAAAATAAGGAATGAGCTTGCCGTCTGAAAAATTTCCTGTTAATGGCCTAGCGAACCCCTTATAATATGGGCGTTTCAACCAAGCGCCCGTAGCTCAGCTGGATAGAGCACAGCCCTCCGGAGGCTGGTGTCGGGAGTTCGAATCTTCTCGGGCGCGCCATTACTCTCTTTCAAGCCTTGGTTCACGGTTTTCAGCCGACCTTCCTCCTAACTTTTTTCCAAAGTAAACCCGGTATTTTTAGCGATCAGCTCTTTGGCAAAATTCAAATCCGATTGGAATTCGGCATAGACTTTATACAGCGGCTCGCCCTTTTTAACGCTCTGACCTAGCTTTTTATACAGGTCTACTCCGGCTCCTTTGTCCATAGGAGCACCGGCCACACTGGCAATACGTGCAATCTGAAAGTTGTTAATCGCCGTCACCTGACCATCCATTTCGGCTACAACGTCATAACTCAAATTTCCCAACTGAAGTGATTGGGGCCGTTTTCCCTGAGCAAGCACAATGGAATTAAATTTTTCTAAAGCGCGTCCCGAATCCAAAATATTCCGCGCAATCGCATAACCTTGACCGCCACGGACATCACGATCAAACTCAATAATACGCCCGGCTAATTGCAGGGCTTTTTCCCGCAAATCCTGCGGAGCCATCGGATCATTTTCCAGCACCTGCAGAACATCGCGGGCTTCCAAAACCGGTCCCACTCCCCGGCCAATCGGCTGACGGCCATCGGTAATCACCACTTCCAATTCCAACCCCATATGATCACCGACATACTCAAACAGCTTACGCAACTGCATGGCATTCGATTGACTGCGAATTTTAGCCGTCGGTCCAACCGGAATGTCTACAATCAGATGAGAGGCCCCTGCAGCCACTTTTTTAGACAAAATCGACGCCACCATCTGTCCAGGCGAATCCATCGATAAAGGGCGTTCCACTGAAATTAACACATCATCCACCGGCGCTAATTTGGCCGTTCCGCCCCACGCCAGACAACCGCGCAGCTGGCGGACAATCTTTTGCAACTGCTTAATGCTCAGCTCTACTTTACTGAACACCTCCATGGTATCGGCTGTACCTGCCGGAGAAGTGATGGCCCGGCTCGAGGTTTTAGGCATCAACAAACCGTGCTCGGCCACAATCGGCACCACCAGCATGCTGGTCCGATTGCCGGGAATGCCGCCAATACAGTGCTTATCCACCACCAGTCCTTCGCCCCAATCGAGAGTTTCCCCGGTTTTGACCATCGCCTGAGTCAAATACAGCACTTCATCACGGTCCATTCCGCTCTCGGCACAGGCCACCAAATAGGCAGTGATCTCAATTTTGGAGTAACGATTGGCCTCGATATCGCGAATGATTTCCAAGTATTCATCGTGATTCAAAGAGTAACCTGAGATCTTGCGGTGCACGTATGAGAATGAGTGCGGCTGCGTCGCCGGACAGATACGCACTGAGGCCCCCTCGGGCAGACCGAACTGATCAAACACCTGTTCACTCAACCCCAATTGTCCCGGTTCCACAATAGAGTCATCGTCGACCACATTGAGCACCGCCACCACCGATTCGCCATTCTCTTGAGAATGCACCTCGATCTTATTAAGCGCCTGAAAGCCTTCACTCTGATAGATTTCGCAATTACGGTGCAAATAGGCCACGTTTTCCTTGTAGGTATCAATTGCAATGCTTCTGAGCTTTAACGTCGCCATTCTCACCTTCTCATCCAATAACAGAATATTTTCATTGTAACTCGATTAACGAAAACCCCAAGCAATAAACGCAAAAAGGGGCTTAAAAGCCCCTTCAATATCATTTCCAATTCAACTTATTTCAAATTGGTCGCTTCCATTGGCGAGTTGATGATCGCATCAAACTCTTCTTGCGAAATAAACTGCGGTTCATAGGTAAAACCGTTTTTGGTCAGCACATCCCAGAAAGAGCGCAAGTGGTTTCTGGACCCTTTCATGAGCTCTTCATATACGGCGACAATATCATCATTCCCCTCAACTACGGCAATGGACTCAGCAATGTCTTTGATATCCAGCTCTTCAATCATATTTCCTACTTGAAGCGCATCTTCAAGGCTTTGTGACCCTTTAGTCACCAACGCTTCATAGGTTTCTACAAAATGATAGTCGGTAAACACACCTACCGTGTCGTCTACCACCGGATCTGCCAACTGATATTTCTCAATCAACAGTTTAATCGCATCCGTATGCTTCTGTTCAGATTCGGCGATATTTTGGAAAATACTTAACCCCCAAATATCGTACAAGGTCAGATACACATCGCGCGCCAACTTCTCTTCTTCACGCATGAAAAGCAAACCATGCTCTTCTTCCACCGACAACGCTTCAATCGCGGTACTCTCTACCACCGATTCCAAGGTTGTCTCTTCCACCGCGTCGCTTGCACCAACATTTCCAGCACCCGCCATCATCGCTGCAGTGAATACACTTGCTGTAAATAGGTTTTGAAGGGTAGGTTTCATAAGTCACTTCCTTTTTTGAGTTTCGAGAAAAGCTCTCTCTTTGACGGCTTCTATTTTATGGGAATTTTTTACATTTTAAAGAAAGAGTTTTTTATCCACAAATATAAGCAAATCCTTATTAACCATTTAAGCCATAAAGACTAGCGCATTGTGCGACACTTAGGCGCGTAAAAAGAAAGCGGAAAACAGCAACAACATCACGTTATAGAAAGCATGCAGCAATATAGAGGGGACAGTGGATTGATAACGGTCACGAAACCAGCCAAACACCAGTGACGGAAAGATTACCGCCAAGGCCCAAACAGGAGGATGGTAAAGCAAATGCGTCAGCATAAACAGCAGGCTGACCAACCAGTTGGCGCGACTTATTCCCAGCCTGCTGACCGAGAACCAGGCCTGTTGAAAAAGTTTGCCTTGCAGCATACCGCGAAAAAACAGCTCTTCAATCAATGGCTGCCAAACCACCATCAACACCACCACCTTCCAGCCGACATCAATCGCCGAAAACCAATCTGGATAAAGCGTGTAACCGACCCACAAAGACACGGGCGCGGCCAGCAAGGCAAGATAAAACCAAAACTCTTTAAAACACTGTGGCGTCCATCGCAATCCCAGTTCTATTTGCCAAAACGACATACTTTTTCTCAACCTATCATCTAAGAAGACATTATAAGCCGCACAATAAAAAAGGCGCCATTTGAATCCTCAAATGGCGCCTTCTCTAAAACGTTTACTTAAACGTTATTGCGCGATTACGCCTGGTTTCGATAGCGACGGAAGCCCAAGAAAGCCAGCGCGGAAGCTAGGATCGCAGGCAATACCGGATCAAACTTGGCGTTGTCGGACAGGGTACATCCTCCACCAGAACCGGATGAACCGGAAGAACCGTCATCATACGGATCATATCCATCAACAGCATCGGTTGTCGTCGCGACAGAAAAGGCCGCTTCCGTGTTTGTACCATCCGTCTCATTCCAAACCGCATACACGGTCTCCCCATTCGGAGTTGGACGCAACTGCGATTCATAGCGAGCATTACCATTTGGATTATCGACACGCACGACCGGTTCCATCGTCACCCCTTTGTCGAAGCTACGCGTATAGTAAATATCCAAATCTTCCGCATCTTCGATATGGGAAGCCACGTTGGTTTGCGTCCCCCAAGCAATGACGAACGCACTCGGGTTATAAGCATCCTCGGCTGTTGCAGAGTATGGTGTTTTCACAAAACGCGGTTCACGGACATTGATATCCGTCGTCGGCAGATTCGACAGATTTTTAGGCGCTGTCCACTCTCCCGTAGTACCGTCATAACGACGCAGCCAGAAGTCGTAGTTCACCAAATTCGTGTAGGTAGCCAGTGCCCAATCCGTAGTGTAGCTGTAACCCACATAGAGATCGTTCCCAACAATCGCACCGCGATGCGCCAGGGCATTTTCGATGTTATTGGTTTCCGTGGTATCCGTCAGGTTGTTGGTACCGGCTTTGGTGTTACTACTCAAGTTATACGCTGGCGTATTGCTCAAATCTTCTGCAGTCAGGTAATCTGAAGTTGCGCAGTTTGCATCAACCGCTGGCACCATATCGGTAGCGTCTACACCGCCAATGGCGACACGCGCCATAATATCTGACGGCCCGCCTTGGTCATACTGACCTTCTTTCCAGAAAATCCCCATACGCAGCCCAGAATCGACATCTCCTTGAACAGCGTTGACTTGAGCCATCATGTCATCCGTTTGCGCTACAAAACGCACGCGACGCGCATTTTCCAATGGATTGGAAATAATGCACCCGGCTTTATCAAATGCAGCATCTGCCGACTGGGTTTGAGGATCCGTGTTGTATGAATAAGTGTGATAGCGAACAAACTTACCGATCGCCAAACCTTCCGACCCTTTGGTCTCTTCATAAGCGACAACAACGGTAGACCCCACCAGCGCCGTATTGGCGCGTGTTGCAGAAGCTTGCCCCCCTTCAATCGCATCATCCGCCACTTCCACACCGGCAGCATTTCTAATCACATTATGGTTCCCTGACGCTGTCGAAGTCGCGTTATCCGTTAAACGCGCGACATTGGTAAAGGCCGCGGTTTTACCCGCGATCGCTTTTCCTGTATCAGGATCGGTTTTAGTAACCGTGTTTGTGGTTGTGGTATACCAAATATCCGTACCATGCGATGCGGTCGCACCTGAAGCACCGTCACCGGGGCCATCTGCGGAACCGAGTTGCAGTCCCAATGGATCCTCTTGCCAAGTCACCACCGCTTTACCCAAAGAATTGACCTTGCTGACATCCTGCTTCGCATCACGAGCACCCGTACTCAACTGAACCGGTGTAGCTGTCCCCCATGTCAAAGAACCGTCTGCGGCGACAGTCGCATAACGTGCCATCGCACAGCTAAATGGCACTTCACGATTATCACGGGTCAAATAGGCGACTGAGCGCTGGGACGTTCCCGTTGGATCCGTATCGATGGCTGCAGTTGAACCTTCAGCCAGCGCATCACAATATTTATCCGTCCACGTGACCATAATATTGGAGCCGCCATTGGAAATGTTAGGCTTATCCGAATCTCCGTAATAAGGCTTGCGGGTCGCACCATCGGTTTCCGGGCCATCCCAATCGGCATTCATACTGCTTAATAATGCCGTTCCTGATACGTTTTCAGGTTCACTCCAGCTTTCTTCAAGACTACAATCTGCGGCCGAACTGGCACAGGTACGAATGAAAATATCACGGGCCGGACGATCTACATCTCCCTTGACGTCATACACCAACTTGGTCGAATCGACTGAATCCCCGAATACCGTTATCAAGACACCGTTTCCTAAACGTACCAGCTTGGTTTTAAAGGCATCATCACCAACATCAGGAGTCGCGGCCCCTGACAAATTAAGTTGATTAGAAAACTGCAGCTGAGTTGCCGCCTGTTCCTGCGTCTGCGTTTCATCAGCCGCTTGCGCTAGAGGGGCAACAAAAGTCGCCGCCATCGCCAAAATTAACGTTTTCTTTTGAAAAGCCATTTCTTACCTCCGGTTAAAACCCTTTCATACAAAAATAGAAAGAACTTCAACCGCCCTTTCTAATCCAAACGTTATCTGTCAGTATAATCAATCAAACCGCATCAACCATCACCCATTGGGGTGAATTACGTATATAAACTTGATTTCAGATAACTTTGCTATGGATTAGTTTTTTCTATTATTTTTCATAAATTTATCTTTAGCAGATTCCTTGGCAAAGCCCAATATATAGATAAGATTATTTTATTATTTTTAATAAATACAATTTATTAAAATAAGGCGAAATCAAAACACGAATGCGATTGATATGCCGACTTCAAAACCCTCTATCTTCCTCATCTCCACCAGCCTACTGTTTGCAACTCTAATCGCTGCAAACAACCTGCTCAAAGAGCAGACACTGGTGATAGCCACTCTCATTACCCTGGGAGGCCTATTAGGTGCGACCCTCAACTATTTCCAATTTGGTTTCAGCAGCAGCTTTCGCAGCCTGCTCACAGATCGTAAAACGGCAGGCATGCGTGCGATTATCTGGATGCTGGCACTGGCGATTATTCTGTTTGCGCCACTGCTCGCTTTCAGTGAGGCCATCAGCACTCAGCCAACCGGTTTTATCCGCACCTTAAGCCTCGCAATTCCAATCGGTGCCTTTCTGTTCGGCATCGGCATGCAGATCGGCTGTGGCTGTACTTCCGGCACCTTGAACCGCGTTGGCCAACTGCAGCCGCTTTCGTTTACCACGCTGTTTTTTATGGTGATCGGCGGCAGCGTCGCCGCTTACACCTACAGCGGTTGGCAACACCTGCCCGAACTGGAACCGTTTGCTTTTCAAAACCAGTTTGGCTGGGTCATGGGCGTGGTTATTCAACTATCGATACTGTTTCTGTTGTACCAATGGTTAAACAAGATTGAACGCAAACGCCATACGACAGTGAAACCGCTCATTCACCCACAGCGCAGATGGCACCCTTTTCTATTGGCCGCTTTCGGCCTGGCGACCTTTAATACGCTACTCCTCTGGATTTCCGGCTCACCTTGGTCGATCAGCTCGATTTTCCCTTACTGGGGAACCCGCTTAATCGACGCTCTACATCTGCCAATCGACTGGGGATTCTGGGATTATGCGATGGAGAACAGCACCCATCTGGCGTTGGGACCTTTTGAAAATACAGTGAGCTTAACTACGATGGGCGTGATTGCTGGCGCCTTTGCCGTCTCTCTATTCAAACCCAGAAGCAAAGTTCCGGTGAATTTGAAAGGGGTAATGGGCAGTGTTATCGGCGGCACCATTATGGGATTCGGTGCCGTCATGGCGTCAGGCTGCAATATCGGCGCATTTTTCAGCGGCATCGCCTCGGGCAGCCTGCACGGCTGGGTGTGGTTTGTGTTTGCCTTGCTGGGGAATGGGATCGGCGTCTATCTGCGCCGCTATGTCGCCTAAAAAGAAAGATTAAGCCGGTTCAGCGATGCGGCCTGCCACTGCGCCGGCAATCACCACAAACGCCGCGGCCAAAAACAGACAGGCCTCCATGCCGCCCACCTGATAGACATAGCCGGAGAGCAAAGTGCCAGCCAAGCGCCCGCCCGCATTGGCCATATAGTAAAAACCAACGTCTTTGGAGGTGCCGTCGGCATCGGCAAACGAGACAATCAGATACGAGTGCACCGCCGAGTTCAGAGCAAACGCCACGGCAAATACCATCAGCCCAATCAGCAGAATCCACTTGGGATCAAAGCCGAGCAGCAACCCCATCACCAGAGGAATCGCAGCCAGCGCAAAAGCCAGTTTCATCGCGGTACGCGCCGTGGGGCGATGCCGTGTACTTGAGCCTTTTATCCCGGTCAGTTTCGGCGCGCTCGCCTGGATAAACCCGTAACCTATGATCCACAACGCCAGATAGGCGCCGATCTCGGCATGGCTCCATTCCAGCACACTCGCCAAATACACCGGCAGCGCCACCACAAACCAGATGTCGCGCGCGCCGAACAGAAAAAAGCGCGCCGCCGACAGCCGGTTCACCGCCGGGCTCTTGGAAAACAATTCGCTGAATTTCGGTTTGTTTTTGGCTTTGCCCAACCGGTTGTCCAAGAACAGCAAGGAGACCAGCAGCGCCAAACCCAACAGGCCTGCTAGAATATACAGCGCATTTTCAAAACCGACCGCGGTCAGCAAAAAGCCGCCTAGGAAAAAACCGACCCCTTTCAGGGCGTTTTTTGAACCCGTCAGCAACGCCACCCAACGATACAGCGCGCCGCTGGCTTCGCTCGCCAGGCTCTTGATACTGCTTTTGGCGCTCATCTTGTTCAAGTCTTTGGCAATACCGGAAACCGCCTGCGCTACCATCACATACAGCACCGTGAGCCACTCAGGATTGAGCGTCAGCATCAACAATGCGCCGACCTGCAACGCCAAGCCCACATCCATGGTGAGCTTGAGCCCCATGCGCGCGCCGATCCAGCCGCCGACCAAATTGGTGACAATACCGAAAAACTCATAGAGCACAAACAGCAACGCCAGTTCAAACGGCGAATAGCCCTGTTGATAGAAGAACAGCAGCACCAACATGCGCAAAGCACCGTCGGTCAGGGTAAACGCCCAATAATTGGCGGTGACAATCGCATATTGCTGTAGGGCGTTGGCTTGCAGCGTACTCATCTAAAACCTCGTTCAACCTTGTAAAATTGAACAGGCCTGGTCAAACCAGGCCTGTTGAAAACGGATGAAAATCACTCTTGACCGGCATTCAACCTGGCGGTTTTCACCGCCAGCTCCATCATTCTCGCCACATAGCCGATTTCGTTATCGTACCAGGCCAGCACTTTCAGTTGAGTGCCGTCCACCACCATGGTCGAGGGCGCATCGATCACCGACGAGCACAACTCGCCCTCGTAATCCACCGACACCAGCGGACGCTCTTCGTAGCCCAAAATGTCTTTCAGATAGGTTTCCGATGCGGTTTTGAACAGGCCGTTAACCTCTTCCACCGTGGTGTCGCGCTGCATCTCCAGCACCAGATCGGTCAAGGAGGCGTTCATCAACGGCACGCGCACCGCCAAACCGTTCAGCCGGCCGTTGAGCTCTGGAAAAATGGTGCCGATCGCCTGCGCCGAACCGGTCGTGGTCGGAATCAACGATTCAAACCCGGCGCGCGCTCGGCGCAGGTCCTTATGGCCGTGATCGACGACCTTCTGGGTATTGGTGCGGTCGTGCATGGTGGTGATCATGCCGTGCTTGATACCGATCTGTTCATGCAACACCTTAATCACCGGCGCAATGCAATTGGTGGTGCAGGACGCCGAAGTAATAATCCGGTCTTCACCGGCTATAAAAATATCGTCATTGATGCCCATGACGATGTTCTTAATGCCTTCTTTCATCGGCGCGGCGACGATCACCTGCTTCACGCCCTGATCCAGATAAGGCTGCAGACTGCCACGAGTGCGGAACTTACCGGTACATTCCAGCACCACATCCACCTCCAGCGCCGCCCAATCGGTGGCGGCAATGTCCGCGTTCTGCGAATAGCTGATGGCGTGCTCGCCAATCACAATCTGATCGGCGTCCTCACGCGCTTCATGCTGCCAGCGGCCGTGTGCCGAATCGAAGTTCAGAAGATGCGCCGAACCGTAGGCATCGGTCGCGGTCTCATTGATGTGAACAAACTCCACTTCCGGCCAGTCATAGGCCACACGCAGGGCCAGACGCCCCATGCGCCCAAATCCGTTGATCGCCACTTTCACCGTCATGGCAAGTTCCTCTTAATCATTACCCGAGTCCATTTAACCTATTTTTCATGACAAGATGATGAAGCTTGCTGAACTTGTCCAGCCTGTTTAAGCCAAGCTTCAATATCCGAACGGCTCGGCACGCCACCGGCATGCACCACCTGCTCATCAATCACCACGCCCGGCGTCGACATCACGCCGTAAGCCGCGATCTCCGCCACCTCTTCAACCTTAACCACCTGCACATTAATGCCAAGCTGTGCGCCGACTTCCTCGATCAGTTTGGCGGTATTGTTGCAATTGGCACATCCCGTTCCCAACACCTTGACTTGAATGCCGGAGGATTCGCCACAGCAGTTTGTTGCAGACGCCTCGCCGCAGCAGCTTGAGGTTGATTTTTCTCCTCCACAGCAACCAGATTGCTTTGGGCTTGTCTCTTGCGAACAACAGGCCTGTTGGGTTTTACTTTCATCATTCGATCCACAACAAGACGACGACGCGTCCGAATCGCAGCAAGAAGTGGGCTCGGCTTTGGACTGAGACGGATCACACACCACGCCGCACGCCACGCATTCACCGCGGGCGTTTTTGAACATCGGGCAGAAACCGCTGAACGACGCCTGAATCGCATTCAGAGCCATCGCAATCATCAGCCATAAAAACGACACCTCGGTCAGATCGACCTGTCCCATAAAATGCGCCACGATTAACAGAACAATCATCATCATGGCAAAGAATCGCAACGGGCGATTTCCCTTAATTGAATTCATCATTTTTCTCCTAAACTGAACAGGCCTGTTTGAAATGGCCTTGATTCATACATTTATCCATAAAAATAGTTAAACCCGTACCCAACCAGCATAAACGCAACGGCCAATACAGCAACAAACAGCGCCAAAGCCGGCCAGCGAATCACCTTCCTTAAAATCAGCAACTCCGGCAACGACAAGGCGGCAATGCTCATCATCAGCGCCAGACTGGTTCCCAAAGGCACCCCTTTGCCCAGCATCGCCTCGACGACCGGAATCACCCCGGTGGCATTGGAGTACAACGGCACCCCCAACAACACTGCTGCCGGTACACTCCACCAGTTGGAGGCATCCGCCAAGGTTTCACTCACCCACGCCTCCGGCACATAACCGTGAAACAGCGCGCCCACAGCGATACCGATCACCACCCAATGCCAGATGCGTTTGACGATGACCTTGACCTCGTTCCAGGCAAAGGCGTGCCGCGCTTGCAGCCCACCGTATTGCGCCTGACTTTCCTGACGGTGACGGCTCTGGATGTCCCAAACGTAACTTTCCACCCAGCGTTCCGGCTTGAACCAACCGATGATCACCGAACCGACATAGGCCACTGCCAGCCCGGCCAACACATACCAAAGGGCTACTTCCCAACCCAGCAGCGTCACCAACAGCACCACCGCCACCTCATTGATCATCGGACTGGCAATCAGAAAGGCAAAGGTAATGCTTACCGGAATACGCGCCTCGACAAAGCCGATAAACAGCGGCACCGACGAGCAGGAACAGAACGGTGTCACCGAGCCCAGCGTAATCGCCAGAGAACGCCCCATCCACAGCGGACGGTTCATCACCAGAGTCCGCACCTTTTCGGTGGAAACAAACGCACGCAGCAGCCCCATGACATAGATAATCACCGCCAACAGAAAGAAAATCTTGGCGGTATCCATGACAAAAAACTGCACGGCGGCACCCAATCGACCGGTTGCATCCAACCCCAGTAATGTAAACGCGATCCAATTGCCTAATACATCAAACCCCACAGAACCACTCTTCACTTAGTTATGCCATTTAACAAAAACACTATATCTGCATAAACAGATATAGTCAATTTAAACCCCACCACAAAACACTGAAAACCGAACAGGCCTGTTCAGTTTTCCAATGCGAATTTTTCAAAATGCGTTAAGGATTGGCGATGCTGGCTTTGTCGCTCCGCCCGATGCGGAACCACAGCGCATAGAGTGCCGGCAGAAACAGCAGGGTCAGCAAGGTGCCGACGCTGACGCCGCCGATCAGAACAAACGCTAAAGGCCCCCAGAAGGTATTGGTGGTCAACGGAATAAACGCCAGCATCGCCGCCAGTGCGGTCAACAGCACCGGGCGGGCGCGACGCAAGGTGGCATCTATCAGCGCCGTTTCCGCGTCCATGCCGTGACGCAGGTTGTCGTTGATCTGCCCCACCAAAATGAGCGTGTTGCGCATCAAAATCCCCGCCAAACCGATCAACCCCAGATTGGCGACAAAGCCGAACGGCTGCGAGAACAGCAACATCGCAGCCACCGCACCGATCAGACCCAAAGGCGCGGTCATCAACACCATAAAGGTACCGGAAAAACTCTGCATATTGAGCATGATCAAGGTCACCATCAGCAGCACCATCACCGGCATCAGCCTTTGAATCGACGCCTCCGCCCGCCCCGACTCTTCGATCGAACCGCCGATTTCAACCCGGTAGCCGTGCGGCAATTGCGCCAGCATCGGCTGCATCGCTTTCCAGATGGCATTGGTCACATCCGGAGGCTGCGCACCGCTGACCTCGGCGTTGACATTGATGTATGGCGTACGATTGCGGCGTTTCAGAACCGGATCTTCAAACACCACTTTCCACTGCGCGACCTGTTCCAACGGCACCTTCTGGCCCTGGGCGTTTTCAACGGTCAATTCGCCCAAACGATCCAGTTGCGCCTCGCGTCCCAAACGACTGAATTCCGTCAGCAGAATACGCCGCGTCTGCTCACGCAATTCGGCCCGGGTTTCGCCTTGCAACGCGGCCTGCAACTGCTGTGACACCGCTAAAGGCGTCAGCCCCAACCGCGCCAAACGCGCGTCGTCGTACTTAAGCTCTATCGCCGGGGTGCGTGCGCCCCACTCCAAATGGGCATCATCAATATGCGGATTGCGCGCCATCTGCTGACGTACTTTTTCGCCCCACTCGCGCAAAACGGCCACATCGTCCCCCATCACGCGGAAGGTGACCGGCCATACCACCGGCGGGCCGTACAGCAAGGCATGCACCCGAACCCGTGCCGCGTTAAACGCGCCCTGATCCAGATGGGATTGAAAACGCGCCTTCAATCGCTCTCTCGCTTGGGCATCTTGCGTGACCACAATGATTTTGGCAAAGGCGGCATTCGGCAACTCCGGATTCAATGCCAGAAAGAAGCGCGGTGCCCCCTGCCCCACATAGGCGGTCAGGCTCTTCACCTCCGGCTGGGTTTTCAGATAGGCTTCCACCTGTCGCGTCAACTGATCGGTCACCTTCTGACTGCTGCCTTCCGGCAGATAAATATCCACCATCAGCTCGGGACGATCCGAACTCGGAAAAAACTGCTTTTCCACCTTCTGCACCATGCCGATGACCGCCAGAACAAACAGGCCTATCGTCATCGCGACGACGGTTTTTCGGTGCGCCACACACCCATGCACCACGCCGGACAGACTTCGGGTAAAGATATTGTGCGGCACGCCTTGATGCGTCTCGGAACGAAGAACTTTCGGCTGCGGCAGCATTTTGTAGCCCAGATAGGGGGTAAACACCACCGCCACAATCCATGACAGCGTCAGTGCAAACGCCAGAATCCAGAAAATATTGCCGGCGTATTCGCCGACATTGGAGGCGGCAAAGCCGATCGGCACAAAACCGGTCACGGTGACCAGGGTACCGAACAGCATCGGTGACGCGGTCACTGTCCAGGCATAGGCCGCCGCTTTCATGCGATCCAGCCCCTCTTCCATTTTGACCAGCATCATCTCGATGGCGATGATGGCATCGTCCACCAACAATCCCAACGCCAAGATCAAGGCCCCGAGGGTAATGCGATCCAGATTGCGCCCGGTCAACTCCATCAGCAAAAAGGTCAAGGCCAGTGTCAGCGGAATCGCCAAGGCCACCACCACGCCGGCCCGCCAACCCAACGCGACAAAACTCACCGCCATCACCACCAGCACCGCCATCAGGAACTTCAACTGAAAGGTATTGACCGCCAGGGCGATCGCATCCCCCTGGTTGGTCACTTTTTGCAGCGTCATATCCGCCGGCAGCTCATTGGACCAGGCCTGTTGAAATTGGGTGAGTCGATCAGACAGCGCCAGACCATTGACGTCCTTACGCATAATCACCCCCAGCAGCAAGGCATCCTCTCCCTGATTACGGATCAGATACTCGCTCGGTTCGGCAAACCCGCGCTTCAGCGTGGCCACATCTTGCAATTGGAACACCTGGCCGTTGGCCGCAATCGGCAGCTGCTTAAGCTCCTCCAGAGAACGCCTTTCCGCCGGATTGCGCAGATAGACGCGTGGGCCGTCAGTTTCCATAAACCCGCTCGGCACGACCTGCTGATACGCTTCCAACGTTTGTAGAAGCTGATCGCGCGCCAATCCTAATTCGTTCAATTTACGATCATCGAATTCAATCTGAATTTGCTGCGTCTGCTCGCCGAGCAGATTGACTTTCTGCACCCCCTCCACTCGCAGCAAGGCGTCACGGGTACGCTCGGCTTCAGACAGCCACTGCGCATAATCCTGGCTGCCACGCGTCAACGCATACAGGGTGAAGTAAACATCGGAAAAATCATCTTTGACAATCGGCCCCTGCACGCCCTTAGGCAGCTGTGCGGACAGATCCAGCATGCGTTTTCGCACCTCATAGAATTGGTTCTGAACCTCGTCCGGCGGCGTATGCTCAAGCAATTGCACCAGCATCGTCAGCTGTCCGGGACGCGAGGTGGTTTCCACGCGGTCGAAATATTCCACTTCCTGCAGACGCCTTTCGATCGGATCGGCAACCAATTCCTGCATCTGTTGCGGCGTTGCCCCCGGCCACTTGGCGGAAACCAACAGAACTTTAATCGTAAAGCTTGGATCTTCAGCACGCCCAAGCTGGATAAAGGAAACGGTCCCCACCAGCATCGACAGCAAAATAAAGTAAAGTGTCAGCGCACGATGACGCACCGCCCATTCAGAGAGGTTAAAGCGCTGCATCATGGCTTAGCCGCCTTGACTTGATCTACGGCTTTCAATGCGCTCACCAATTGGCCTTCGGTCAGCCGGTGTGCACCTTGAGCCACCACCGCTTCACCCAGCGGTAAAGCACTCTCTATATAGGCATAGTGAGCATCCAAACGCACCACCCTCACGCTCTGCGCCCGTACCTGGTACACTGGAGAATCGCCATTTTCTTGCGATACCAACTGCCAGATTTTCGCTGTTTTCCCATCCTGCCAGACCGCGCTCAGCGGCACGCGTTGCAGGCTCGAGACCGCCCCGTCCGTAACAGAAAAGCGCACTTCGGCCACGGCCCCCAGAGGAACAACGCCTGAACAGTTGCTCAAGGTAAAATAGGCGGGATACAGCAGTGTTGACTCTTGATTCAACGGCTGATAAGCGCGCAATGACACTTCACAGACAAAGGGCTGATCCACACCGACAGCCTGCACCGCCTGCTGAAGGCTGTGCAGTCGCGAGGCCGGCACGCCGACCTGAACTTCCAGATCGCCGGCGGCCAACTGCATCAGCGGCTGTCCTGCTGTGATCACCTGCCCCGGCTCAGCCGAGACTTCAGTCAACACGCCGTCTTGCGGCACTTGCAATTGTGCATACTGTAATTGGCGCTGAGCCAATTGCAGAGCGGATTCTGCTGACAGCGCAGACTTCTTCGCTGAGACTTCAGCCGTCTGCGCACGCTGCAAATCTTGCTCACTGACCAGTTTTTTGGCAAACAAATTCTGCAAGCGCTCGCGCTCGCGCATCGCATTCAACGCATTGGCCTGCGCGGCATCCCGATCGGCTTCTGCACGCGTCACCGCCAGCGCTAAATCATGCAATTCCAAACGTGCCAATACCTGCCCCTGAGCAACCGATTGACCTACTTCGGCGAAACGCTGTTCAACAATACCGCCGACTCGAAAACTTAACGGAATCTGATAGCGACGCTGCACCCGTCCACTCAAGAACCAAGGCTGTGCTGGTGCCGCTTCAATATAGGTGACTCTGATTGGCAAAATGTCGTGCAAAGCGGCATCAGGACTCTCCGCATCAGCACCAACCTTAGAGGCCCAAACGGGTGAGCAGACGCTGCTCATCACAACACCTGCACTCACCACACTCACCATTGCTTTCCAAACTCGTCGCATCCTCTGCTTCCTTTTTTCGCCACCTTAACCTTGCGGCGATGCACTTAAAGTCTACTTATATTACCTTAAACGTAACGGTTGATTCATCAGAAAAATGTAGCAATAATTACACAACACCACTCGTGTAAATATCGTACGCAGCTATGCTATAGTATCGGCAAGATTGAACAGACCACCCAAAAGACACCGCAAATTAATCTTCTGCCAAAACACAACCCATATGGATTCTCTAGCACATATTTTCAAAGCACTTTCAGAACCTTTACGGTTACGCATTGTGTATCTACTCCTGCAAAGAGACTCTTTATGCGTCTGTGATCTGGTGTCGGTTTTAGAACAGGGCCAAAGCACGATTTCTCGTCATTTGGCTTATTTAAAGCACGCCGGCCTGGTCAGCGCTTGGCGCGAAGGCAATTGGATGCATTACCGCTTGGAAAAATCCGCACTGTCGCAGATTCATCTGCAACCATTCACAGACTATCTGCACCGCACGCCGGAGTGCAAACAGGACTTGGCGCGTTTGATCGACTACGAGAAATCCCCCAGAAGTTGTCCGCGCTAAGCAGACTGTTCATTTTTTCCTATCCTCAATTTAACTCCTACTCGCCGCAAGCCACTCTTTTTTCAATAAAAACCCGATAAATATCATCAAACTTTAATATAATACCCGGCTCGGTTTTCATAAATTTTGAGTAGAGTTTCGTAAATGAAGAATCGCGTGTTTGATGTGGTCATCGTGGGCGGCGGCATTTCCGGCTGCGCCCTAACCTATGTATTATCAAAATACAGTGATGTTAAATCCATTGCCGTCCTGGAAAAATACGGTTCGCTGGCGCCACTGAACTCCAATGCGCGCAGCAACAGCCAAACCTTGCACTGTGGTGACATCGAAACCAATTACACTCTCGAAAAGGCGATCATCGTTAAACGCCAGGCGAACATGCTGGTGAAGTATGCGGAACAGACCGACAAAAACGATTTCCTCTACAAGTTCCCAAAAATGATTCTTGCCGTCGGTGAAGAAGAGTGTGAGCGTCTGGAAAAGCGCCACCACGAATTTGCCGAGGCTTTCCCCTATATGGAACTGTGGGATGCGGAACGCATTGCCGAAGTGGAACCGAGCGTCGCCCTAAAAGACGGCAAACCGCGCCCGGAAAAAATCCTCGCCTCCGGCTGCACCGACGAATATTCCGCCGTGAACTATGGCAACCTGTCAAAGTCATTTATCAACAGCGCGCGCCAGTATGGCAAAGAGATTAATGTCTCTCTGGGCACTCAGGTTGAAAAAATTGCCAAATACGAAGACCACTACGAACTGACCACGCCGCAAGGTACCTTCCTGGCGCATTTTGTCGTGGTCTCCGCCGGTGCACACAGCCTGCTCCTGGCCAACCAGCTTGGTCACGGACTGGACATGTCTATTCTGCCAATGGCCGGCAGTTTCTACTATGTGCCTAAAATGCTCAACGGCAAGGTCTACACCATGCAAAACGACAAACTGCCGTTTGCCGCCTTGCACGGTGATCCGGACCTGGTTGAAATGGACAAAACCCGCCTAGGGCCAACCGCGCTGGTACTGCCGAAACTGGAACGCTATACCGGTGGAACCTACTGGGATTTCTGGAAGAGTTTGAAGCTGGACTTCAAGGTGCTGAAAGTTTTCTGGGATCTGATGAAAGACAGCACCATCCGCAACTACATCTTCCGCAATTTCGCCTTTGAAATTCCATGGCTGCGTACCCGCCTGTTTGCTAAGGACGCACAAAAAATCATTCCTGATGTCAAAGCCCAAGATTTGGAGTATGCCGAAGGCATTGGCGGCTTACGCCCTCAAGTCATCGACAAGACCGAAATGAAACTAAAATTGGGGGAAGCCAGCATTGTTCCAGAAGACGAAAATCTGATCTTCAATATGACGCCGTCTCCGGGAGCCACCACCTGTCTAGGCAACGCCTATCGCGATGCCCAGATCATTGCCGAGCGTCTGGGCGCCAACCTCAATAAAGAACAATTGGTTGACGACCTGTTAGACGGCGAAGACCTACTGTTCTTTAAATAGCCCTTACCATGCCTGGTCCGCTGCCCGTTCACCTGATTACCGGCCTGCTCGGCAGCGGCAAAACCACCACCCTGCAACACCTGATCAAACAAAAACCGGCGGACGAACGCTGGGGCCTGCTAATCAACGAATTTGGCGACATTGACATTGATGCCGCCACTGTGAAAAGCCAACACCCGGACATGGAAGTGGTCGAAGTCAGCGGCGGCTGTCTATGCTGCACCGCCCAGTTCACCCTGCAACAGGCCATTGAACGACTCGCCAGCCTGTCGCCGGAACTTGACCGTCTATGGATTGAGCCGACCGGCTTGGGCCATCCCGCCAAAGTGCTCGACGTACTCAAACAGAAATCCTTTTCCCGAACTTTGGCCGTACAAGCCGTGATCGGTGTCATCACCCCGATGCAACTCACCCCGGAACGTTGGCAAAAATCGGCGGTGATGCGCGACCTGATGCATCTGGCGGAGATCATTTTGGTCAACAAAACCGATCAGGCCTCGCCAGCACAAACCGAACAGGCCTGCCGATTCCTGCAGACGCTCTATCCGCCTAAAAAAGCCATACTCCCCCTCAATTTCGGTCAGGTTTCACTCACAGACGTGCAGCAAGCACACCAACCGGCACCATTTATTTTACTGCACGGCCTGGACACCCATTTAAACCAGCTGCAAACCCGTACCGTAACTTACCCGAGCACGCTGCCCGGAATAGAAAGCTGCCAGGCTACTTATTCAGGCTCAAATCAGAATGCGGCAGTTGCCAACCTTAACGCATTAGGCTGGCGCTTTAGTTCAGAGATACCATTCAATCGCGTGCAACTGAAAACGTTTTTCCAACAACTCGCGCCACAGTTGCAACGCGCAAAAGGTCTGCTTAAAACAGGAAAAGAGTGGCAGTTGATTAACTGGAGTGACGACCAACTCACCTTTGAAGAGATCGCCTGGCGAGCAGACAGTCGCTTGGAACTGATTTTCAAAACCGGCCCCGTTGTCTCTCTATCCAACAAAACGCAAAACCCTATCAACAATATTGAAATTCAATTACTTAGCTGCCTTAATTTGTCGTAAAACTGTCATTAAAATTTCTGCGACGTGTAAAAATTTGCTAGAATTGCGTTTCATTTTCATTTTGGATTTTTCAACAGGCCCAATTGCCGTTCTTTAACATTGAAAATAAAGCGACGGAGCCCGCTTGAAATCCAATTCAGAGCGCCATTTCAAATCAAACGGCCTTGACGCTCACTCATTTAAAAAGTCGAAGGAAATTGCATGACCAAGCACATGCCCGATATCGCATGCCAACCGCATTTTGGCCCTAGCGGAAAACTGAACTGGGTTGGAATGAGTGGAATCGAACTCCCCATTTTAGTTAAACAAGCTCAATCCGATGGTTCGAAAGCCATCGACATTCGCGTCTCCTCTCAAGCTCAGGCGTATGTCAATCTGATTGACCCGCAGAGCAAAGGGATTCACATGTCCCGCCTTTACCTGTTACTGGACCAGATGGCGACTGAAAAGGCTTTGACACCAAAAAGCGTACGCGCGATTCTGGAGAAATTCATTGAATCGCATCAGGGGTTAAGCACCCACGCTTTTGTTGAATTCAAGTTCGATTACTATGAGCGCCGTAAATCGCTTAAAAGCGATAACAGTGGCTGGAAGCACTATCCTGCTACGTTACGAGGTGAACTGCTCAATGGTACATTTGAATGCGAGCTGTCGATTGAAGTCCCTTACTCCTCTACCTGTCCATGTTCGGCGGCCCTGTCGCGCCAACTGATTCAGGAAGCGTTTGAAGCCCAATTTGCCGGGAAGGAACTGGACTACCAAACGGTGGTAGACTGGTTGGGCACGCCGGAAGGGATTAATGCCACACCGCACAGCCAGCGCTCTTACGCTCAGGTCAAAGTCAAAGTTCAAGAGAGCGATCATCTGCAAATTTCCGATCTGATCAACCAGATTGAAGACGCGCTGCAAACACCGGTGCAGGCGACTGTTAAGCGTGAAGACGAACAGGAATTTGCGCGTTTGAACGCCTCCAACCTGATGTTCTGTGAAGACGCCGGGCGTCGCCTGCAGAACAAACTGGAACAGAACCCGGAATATCTGGACTACTGGGTACGCGTTAACCACCTGGAAAGCCTACACCCGCACGATGCCGTCGCCATCGTCACCAAAGGCGTGGAGAACGGCTATATCGACGATCCCAACCTGATGGATCCGATGAAATAAGCGACTCCTGTTTGAAAACAGATTTGAGAGATTATTTTGAGGCTCTTCAAGGCGAAAGGCAGCGAAGTTTGGTAAAACCAAATGAGCCGTTTTTCAACAAAGAAGCCGCTCAAAATGTATGAACGATTTGGGAGATGATTTTGGGGGATTTCTAGGCAAACAGACGCGAAGTTTAGTAACACTAAATGAGCGTCTGTTTAACAACGAAATCAGACACGATCTAATTTGCGTGGAAATTTTTAGTGCAGTTCAAGGCGGAGACGAACGAAGTTGAGTAACACTCAATAAGTTCGGCTCCAACACAGAAATGCTCAAAATTTACCGCAAATTAAAAATCACCGCCGGTGATTTCGTTGTAGACATGCCGTGCGTTATTCTTCGCCGCCTGATCAAACACCGGACGATCTTTATACATCGATTGATCCACCTGCTCAGCCTCCTCACCATTGCCGCCAGCATCCACCACTTTCTGTACCGCCTGATGCAGATACACCAGATAATCATACGTCTGACGCTTAATCGTCGCCATATCCGCCGGCGTGCCGTGCCCTGGAATCACGAAGGTATCGGCCGGAATGTTCTCCATCATATTTTTATAGGAACCTTCCCAGGCAAACGAATCGGTATAGTTAAAGAACACCGGCATACGCTCATTAAACCCGAGATCACCGGTCAACAGCACTTTGCGCGATGGAATGTACATACTGGTGGACGCCGGAGTATGCCCCGGACCGAAATCCTTGAGAATCACCACTTCGCCACCACCGACATCAACCTGCATTTCACCATCGAAGGTGGTGAATTTGTCAGACACATTGCGAGCTGAATTGGTCAAAGCCTTACTGACCCGGGTTCCCCACTCATCCTTAATGAAGTCAAAGGCGTCATTAAACTGCTGGTTGGCCATCGAACTGGAATAAAGGTTTCTAACCCCCACATCCACCCAGTAGCTCGCGCCTAAATAGGCGTGCCCCTGATTATTTTCCACTGCGACCCACTTAACCGGCTTGTTGGTAACCTGTTTAATTTGCTGATGCAAGCTGTATGCCAGAGCCGGATTGGCTCCCGCATTAAACACAAAGACGCCGTTTTCAAAAACAATAAACGACAGATTATTGTTGAGGCCGAAATTGGCAGGATTGTGCCAAATCATGCTTCCGACCACGGTGTAGACACCGTCGGTGACCTCTTGGGCTTGCGGGATTGGCAACACCTTACCGATATATCCGGCTTTCTTCTCCGTCTGGCTAACATCTTTAGCGTAGGTTTCTACAGACTCTTCCAGCGTCACGCTGTAACTGCCGAGTTCTTTGGCATAAGCCTCAAAACCGGCAACATAAGGATCCTCATTGGCCGTCGAAGCCGATACAGCGGACGCTGCAAAAACAGATGACAAAGCGAGCATTAACAGGCTTTTTTTCATGATCTCTCCCCCTAAAAGAAAATCAGTGCACCGCCATCTTAACATTTAAATTCAAGGGGGATTATTACTAAGTTCTATCAAGCAAGTTGGAATTTTTATGCTCGTAAACATCAAAGATGGTAATCGCCATGGCGGCAATCACCGGACCGAAAAACAAGCCGATAACACCGAAGTGAATCAGTCCGGCAAAGGTGGAGAGTACCGTCATCAAGGTATGGTTGGCCACCGCTAAATCCTGAGCCGTTTCGCCTAACGAACGGGTAATGCGATTAATCATCACCGGGCGCATAATGTTATCGATAATAAAGCCGGTGACCACCACTCCCCAAAACGCAATCACCGCCGCCGTCACATAGTCGCCTTGCACCAAAGCAAAAACCGCGACCGGAATCCATACCAGGGCGGCGCCGACGACAGGGATAAACGACGCCACCGCCACCGCCATACCAATAAACAATCCGGGCAATCCCAGCAACCAGGCGACAATCGCAAAGGAGACCCCCTGCATCAACGCAATGCCGAGTACCGACAGAGTCAGTACGGTAGACAGGCTGGCAAAACGGTTCATAATCATCTGGTCATAATAGTTTTCCAGAGGCGACAGAATTTTGATGTGATGCGCAATGCGATGCCCGTCGCGGTAAAAGAAAAACAAGGCGAACACGGAAAGCCCCAAAAAGGTCAGAAACGACGAGGTGCTGCCAACGATGCCTTCAAGCAGAAACAGCGTTACTTTTTGCGCAAAACCGATGATCTTTTCGGAATTGTTTTTAAGCTGTTCCAGAAGGCTTAACTGCGTCTCCTCACTCAATGGCAAATAACTGAATACCGCTTGATTCAATTCCATCAGGCTTTCCGCATTTTGCTGACCAAACCAGGCCTGCGCACTGGCATAAAGCTGTCCGACCTGTAAACTCACCTCCACCAACAAATACGTCACCGGTGCAATTACGCCGACAAATACCAGTAAACTCATACCTGAAGCCGCCATTGTCTGTGACCCATTCACTCGCTGTAAAAGGCGGTCATAAAAGCCATAACTGGCGGTAGCGAGAATCATGGCAAAGAACAAGGCTTCCAAAAACGGAGAAAATAGCCATAACAGGCCAAACAGAGCCAATAAGAGTAAAATAAGTAAAAAGCCTTCCTCATAGGGAGCATTCGCGCGCATAATAAAACCTCAAGAAGATAAGCGAATCGTATTGAGAAAATCGTACTGAAAATAAAAGGTACCCTATCATGAACCCGAATATCGACAAAGTGATAATTCGCCCTCAAGGCTCACTGCAAATTCTGTCATCACAGGAAGCCTCTCAGCTCAGCGACATGAGCGCCGGCGGTCTTAACGACCTGCTCCGTCAGTGTGCGCTCGCCGTTTTAAACACCGGCTCCCCAAATGACAGCGGTTTGGCGCTACTGGAGGCCTACCCGGATTTTGACATTCAAGTAAACGTCAAAGGACGCGGCGTTCAGCTCATCCTCAAACACCCACCGAAACATGCCTTTGTCGATGGCGAAATGATCGTCGGGCTTAAAGAACACCTGTATGCGGTGCTGCGCGATCTGGTTTATGCCCGCAATGAAATTCTCGAGTCGGGCCAATACGATCTGAATGACAGCAGCGGCATTACCAATGCGGTATTTCATATGGCACGCAATGCGCGTCTCCTGGTACCTGGCGCCCTGCCGAATGTGGTGGTGTGCTGGGGGGGCCACTCCATCACTCGCGAAGAGTACGACTACAGCAAACACCAGGGCTATGAATTTGGTCTGCGTCATTTGGACGTGTGCACCGGCTGCGGCCCTGGCGCCATGAAAGGTCCGATGAAAGGGGCCGTACTTGGCCACGGCAAACAGCGCTACCGGAACGGACGCTACATCGGTATCAGTGAACCGGGGATTATCGCCGCCGAAGCCCCGAATGCGATCGTCAACGAGCTGTGCATTTTGCCCGACATTGAAAAGCGCCTTGAAGCGTTTGTCCGCATCGGACACGGCATCGTCGTCTTCCCCGGCGGCGTCGGCACGATGGAAGAAATCCTTTATCTGTTGAGCATCCTGTTACACCCGAACAATCAATCGATGCCGTTTCCGCTGATTTTCACCGGCCCGGCCAGCAGCCAGAACTACTTTGACAGCATCATCCGTTTTATTGAAACTACCTTGGGAGCAGAGGCCGCGCAACGGATGCATGTGATTATCGACAATCCGGCCGAAGTGGCACGGCAGATGCGTGAATCGATGGAAATCGTTCGTCAGGATCGCAAGGAAAGCAGCGACGCCTACTATTACAACTGGCGCCTGCACATCGAATTCGATCTGCAGCAACCGTTTATGCCGTCGCACGCCAACATGGCGGAACTTAATCTGCACCGTAATCAGCCGGCACACCAGCTGGCCAGTCAGCTGCGCAAGGCCTTTTCCGGAATTGTCGCCGGTAATGTTAAGGCCGATGGCATTCGTGAAATCGAATTCCATGGCCCCTTTGAAATCCACGGAGACCCGGAGATCATGCATGCTTTGGATGAGCTCCTTGAGCAGTTTATCGAACAAAAACGCATGAAGATCGACGCAAGCACGTATAATCCGTGCTACAAAATTATCCGATAACAAATTGACCGATCCATTTGAGCGGAAGACGCATGACTTTTGAAGATTTTGATCTCGACGACGTACTGTTAAGCGCCATTAAAAAACAGGCCTTTAATAAACCCACGCCCATTCAGCAGGAAGCGATTCCAGCGATGCTGGAACGCAACGACGTGCTCGCCGGCGCCGCCACCGGTACCGGAAAAACCGCAGCGTTTGTCCTGCCGATGCTGCAGTATCTGTTGGACGAACCCAGACATGCACGCCATCCACGCGTACTGCTATTGGCCCCTACGCGTGAACTGGCGTTTCAGATTCACAAAGTCATCAAGCAACTCGGCACTTTCTGCAACTTCAAAACCGCCATCATTACCGGTGGTTTTGATAAATCCAACCAGAGCAAAACCCTGCAGGAAGCGTTTGATATTCTGGTCGCCACCCCTGGCCGTCTGACCTATCTGATGGCGGAAGGCGTCGTCAATTTGTCCGAAATCGAGATGGTCATTATCGACGAAGCGGACCGCATGCTCGATATGGGGCAGGGCAAGGATGTTTTGGCTTTATTGGAAGCCATTCCGGGCGATTTTCAGGCAGGCCTGTTCTCAGCCACCCTGGCGGGTTCCGGGGTGACCAAATTTGCCGAAGAGATTCTGGACGAACCGGTCACCATTCAGATTGACGCCCCTAATCAGAAATCCGAGCAGATTCAGCAACTGGTCTATCTGGCGAACGACAAAGCGCACAAACAGGCGTTACTGGAGAACATTCTCAGTGACGCCAGCTGCGAAAGCGCCATCGTGTTCTGCAACAAGAAAGAGCGCGCCATTGAAGTGACCGAATGGCTGCAATCGCGCAACCTGTCTGCCCAGGTATTACACGGCGACTTTATCCAGGCGGTACGCCTGGAAAAGATGAAAAAATTCAAAAGCGGCAAAATCAAAATCCTCGTCGCCACCGATGTCGCGGCACGCGGTTTGGATCTGTTGAATGTGACCCACGTGATCAACTACGACATGCCGTTTCGCGGTGATATCTACATTCACCGCATTGGCCGTACCGGTCGCGCCCAACAGGTCGGTTTAGCGGTGAACCTGGTGGAACGCCACGACATCGATAATCTGCTGCGCATTCAATACCATCTTGGCCAAGCCCTGCCGATTGCAAAAATCGAAGGCCTGGAAGCCAACTTCAAGCTCAAAGATGTATTGAAAAAGCCGACGAAAAAGAAATCTAAAAAGAAAGACTCGACTAAAAAAAGCAAAAGCAGCAAAAAGGCCAAGCCCGGCAAGAAAAAAACCGCCAAATAAACCGCTTAACCTGCCTTTAAGACTGAACAGGCCTGGTGGGAATGATGCTCACCAGGCCTGTTCAGTTTTAAATCGTGGGTTTGTAATCAGTCAACCGGGATATTCTCCGGCACATCTCGATTGGCCTGAGGTTGTGACGAGAGCAAATCGAAATAGTAGTGCGCCATCGCAATCACTGCAAAGACTGGGGCAAACAGGCTAAGAACCGGCAGAAAACTCAAGGCAAAAAAACCGCCCAAGGTCAGCGTCGGTGTCCAGTTATCGAGACTTTTCACCTGATTAAATAACGGTTCCGGCAAAATCACCTGCCCCACATCCAACACGACGGAATAGCGGAAGAACAGGAAACCCAGCGCCCAAAACCACACCAGGTTAATCAACGGAATGAACAGCATGGGAATGGTGACCAGGAACAGCAAAAACAGCAACAGGCCGAACTTAAGCAACTTCCACAACATGCCCGTCATGCTGCCATGACCGTAATAAGGCGTGTGCGGATAGTGCTTGTCATGCACGGCCTTAACCAGTGAATCGGTCATGAAGCCGGTAATCACCATCGCAAACAACAATACCAGATAACTGCCAAGCAGCAGTCCAAGGACACCGGCCACCAAGGAGACAAACAGGCCGATCACCCACAATAACACTCCGCCGATCAATGGAATGGAACCAATACTCTGCTCGGCGGCTTCCGACCAGGCATGAAACTCCTGAACCATAGGATTCTGGGTAAAGAAGTCGCTGACCAGAAACAGTCCGAAAATGCCGTAGCCCATTAAAGAAACCAAAATGATCGCCGCCACAAACGGAACAAACAGCCGCCACAAAATGGCCGGTTCTTTCAGGTCGGATAACGTTTTCCAGTACAGATCAAGCATGTGCGCTTTGCCCTCGGTTACTTAATCCAGATGGATTTGATATTGGTAAATTCACGAATGCCCTGTGAGGAAAGCTCTCGCCCGTATCCTGAGTTTTTTACCCCGCCAAACGGCATACGCGGATCGGAAAAAGTGGTGCTGTTCACATAGGTGGCACCCGATTCCATACCACGCGCCATGGCTTCAGCGGTCGCCAGATCACCGGTCCAGATGGAACCACCCAAACCGAAATCGACTGAATTGGCGATACCCAGCGCATGTGCTGGTTCTGTCGCTTTCAGCACCACCGCAACCGGGCCAAACAACTCTTCCTTGTAAGCGGGCATGTTACTGGTGACATCAGTCAAAATCGTCGGTGCGTAGTAGCATCCCGGACGATCGAGCTGATAACCACCGGTGACGATTTTGGCACCCATCTCCACGGAGCGCATGACTTGATCGTGCAGTTCGTCCAGCAAATCTTGACGCGCCATTGGCGCTAAAGTGGTTTTTTCATCCAAAGGATCACCAGCGACAAAATGCGATTCAATCGCCTCTTTAAAGCGTTCAACAAAGGTTTCAGCGATAAACTGATCGACAATAAAGCGTTTGGCTGCAATACAGCTCTGCCCCATATTGATGAATCGACCTTTGACCGCCCCCTGAATGACCTCATCCATTTTGGCGTCATCCAGAACAATAAAGGCATCCGACCCGCCCAGCTCCAACACCGTCTTTTTCAATTCAGAGCCGGCAATCGCCGCGACCTTACGTCCCGCCGGCTCACTGCCGGTTAAAGTCACCGCGCGCACCGCAGGGTGGCGGATCACGCTTTCTACCTGAGAAGCGGAAATCATCAAAGTGGTGAAGATATATTCTGGAAAACCGGCTTTGCGGAAGACTTCTTCAATCGCCAACGCACATTGCGGCACATTGGAGGCGTGCTTCAACAGGGCAATGTTTCCCGCCACCAGCGCAGGAGCGGCAAAGCGGAATACCTGCCAGAACGGGAAATTCCATGGCATCACCGCCAATACCGGCCCTAATGGCAGGTAAGCCACATAGCTCTTGCTGGCATCTGTCTCAATCAACTCATCCGCTAAAAATTCCGGGCCCTTGTCTGCATAGAATTCACACACCCAAGCAGACTTTTCTATTTCCGCTTCCGCTTCCGCCAGCGTTTTGCCCATTTCCAAAGTAATCAATTCGGCAAGCAGATCACTGTCGTCACGCAACACTTGAGCCACACGGCGTACCAAAGCGCAACGATCTTCGATCGGCGTCAATTTAGACCAATCCGAAAAGGCATACCCCGCTTGCGTCACCACTTCATCCAGGGTGTCCTGATCCCAGGTTTCAAAGGTGGCTAAGAGTTCACCGTTAGCCGGATTGACTGACTGCATTGCCATTAGGGTTCTCCAAATTATCTCTGTTTAAAATAGGCTTGATTATATAAAAAGAGGGCGATCAATGCCCTCTTGTGATGCGTTGAGTTTAAGCCATCACGGCCTGTTGCGCCCAAGCGGCAGAGGCGACATAGTTGTTGCTGATTTGAACAATACCCAGAGAGTCGAAAGTCAGATGTTCGTTGTCCTCATCACCCTTTTGCATGGCGTTCAACACCGTCAATATCTCCCCCATCTTGCCTTCATGTAACACCAATGCCTTGGTCAGAGACTCTTCGAGAGGCAAGGCGTCGACAACTTCCTCCATGGTGGTTTGGAAAAAAGCGTCCAAATGCGACAGCAAACCAACCAAGAAATAGCTGTCTTTTTCTTGGCCTCGCCCGGTTTGCATCGCCATCATCTCGCAGAACTTTGCATTCAGCAGGGAGGTCGTCAGCAACTCCTGAGGGACATCCTCCATATTGGAGAGCATCAATAAGTTTACCCAAAACTTGAGACGCTTAAGCCCCATGTATTTGAGTCCGTCCGCAATGGTTTCGACGTGTACCGGCAATTCGTTCGCCGGATGGTTAATCGCGACCAGAAGCTTATGGCTAAGACCGACATCTTGAGAGATAATCTCGGTCAGCTCATCAAAACTGGTTTGCGGCGCATTGACCTTTGCCATTAACTGCAACAAGTTGAGTTTGTTACCGGACAGTTTTCGGTTGTTAAGGACGGTTGGATTGGTAAAGAAATAGCCGAGATAATAATCAAAGTCCAACTGAAGCAGATGCTGATAGCTTTCTTCGGTTTCCACTGAATCGGCAATCACCTTGATATCACGCTGATGCAACGATTCCACCATCTCTTTAAGCTGCGGTTCGTTGAAATTGTCTACCCGAATCTTGGCATAGTTGACAATGGTCGACAGTTTATCGCTCTGCTCATCGCCCATGTAATCTTCAAGCAGAAACTGATAGCCTTTCTGTTTCAACGCTTTCAAATTACGCAACACATCCGCACTTTGCAAAACCTCTCGTCCGATGGCCAATACGACTAAATGATCTGAGCTGAAGTTGGGAATCCTTTCAGGCCTGAGCAAACCGGCGGGCAACTTTAAAACACAAGGGTAACTCCCCACAATGGCGGCAAAGCCAATGTCATTTTCAATCTTATCAATCAGCGCTTCAGTGGCGGGTTCGGTATGTCCATTCGGATTCATACCGATATGAAATTTAAGCTCGTATGCGAATAACCTTTTTTGCCCGTCCAGCAGGGGTTGCCGACCAATATAGACTTCCGATTTTTGCATTGCACCACCTTATTATTTATGGCGAATTTACTCAAACTGTACGCTCTTTTCCAGGTACATTCAACTAAAATCAGGTCTGCGCGCATCCTGCTCCGACAGTAGCCTGCTGGCAATATTAAAACCGCGTCCTTGGGCCTTTTAAAAATATTGCCAAAATAATTAACGGTTAAACAATAAGCGCTGTCCGGGCGTAAAGTCAGCAAATTCACCCTGATGATACTTCAATTCACCGCTCACAATGGTGCTGATGACGCTGGATTTAAAGGTATGCCCCTCCCATGGAGACCACTGACATTTGTACAGGTTATGCGCCTTATCATCCGTGTGTGGCTTATGCATATCCACCAGCACTAAATCGGCCCAATACCCTTCGCGGATGAAACCACGATCTTCGATCTGATAGCGAATGGCGACATTGTGCGCCGTTTTCTGCACGATCGTTTCCAAATCAAAAACGCCCTCATGCACCATATCCAACAGGGCAGACAACGATTGTTGAACTTGAGGCAAACCGGCCGGAGCCTTGAAGTAACTATTATCCTTCTCTTCCAGGGTATGCGGCGCGTGGTCCGTGGCAATGATATCAATACGCCCTTCTTTAACCGCCTGACGAACCGCATCGCGATCCGACTGTTTTTTTATCGCCGGGTTACACTTGATCAACGATCCTTTGGTTTCATAGTCGGAATCGCTAAACCACAGGTGGTGGACACACGCTTCCGCCGTAATCTTTTTACCTTCTATCGGACCGGGTTCAAACAGCGCCAACTCCTCGGCCGTAGTGATGTGCAACACATGCAGATCCGCCCCCGTTTCCTTGGCCAAATCTACCGCAAAAGACGACGATTTGTAGCAGGCCTCTCGACAACGGATGTCCGGATGCGCTGACATGGGGACCTCTTCTCCGTATTGTTCGCGGTACTTCGCCTCTTGTGCCTTAATCATCGGGGTGTCTTCACAATGCGTGGCGATCAACATCGGGCTGTGAGTAAAAATTTCGCGTAGCGCCTGCTCTTGGTCTACCAACATATTTCCGGTAGACGAGCCCATAAACACTTTTACTCCACACACATTGCGTGGATTGACCTTTTTTAACTCTTCAATGTTGTCGTTGGTACCACCAAAATAGAATGAATAGTTAACCCAAGACTTTTCCGCCCCTAAGCGGTATTTTGCTTCGAGATTCTCAATACTGGTGGTGGGAGGGTTCACATTGGGCATTTCCATAAACGAGGTCGTCCCTCCGGCCAACGCCGCCTTGGATTCAGTGGCAATGTCCCCTTTTTGGGTCAAGCCCGGTTCACGGAAATGCACCTGGTCATCAATAATTCCCGGTAGCAGAAGCAACCCCTGAGCATCAATCACACGATCCGCCGCCGCATCAATCCCATCGGCAATCTTCTCAATCCGACCGTTTTTAATCAGCACATCTGCAACTTTTTGCTGGCCTTCGTTAACAATGGTCGCTTGTGTAATCAAAATCGTTGGCAGAGTTTGGGGCGATTCGCTCATGACTTACTTCCTCTCTCACTTGGGGCTGGACTTTAGCGGTTAAAAGTTTATGGCTATTTTAGCCCGAATTGTCTGAATTTTGAGGGTTTTTCCCAACAGGCCTACTGATTTTATGCACATGCATATTAAGACCAAGAAGAGTAGAATAAATAGATTGAATTCGGCTGAAAGCAACGATCTGAAACGGTTTTACTGAATCGTTCGCAACGTTCTATCACCAAGACTTAAATCCAAACAGATCAGGGTATTTTCATGAACCCAATTAAATGGCTACTGATTGGCCTCGTTCGCATCTATCAGCTGCTTATAAGCCCATTACTCGGTCCACGCTGCCGCTTTTATCCAAGCTGCTCGAATTACACCATTGATGCCATCAAACAACACGGTGTACTCTGCGGGAGCTGGCTTGCCATTAAGCGCATTGGACGCTGCCATCCCGGGAATCCCGGCGGTGTCGACCCCGTACCAAGCTGTGGCTGTCGAGCTCATAAAGACGGATACGACAACGATCAAGCTGATGCGGAATGCCCGTCATCCAGTCTCAAGACCAATCCGCCAAAACACTCTCATAAAAAGTAGAAGCTAATCTGGCCACTTTACAAATTCACCGCGCTGTCATATTTTTAGAGGATAATAAGTAATCGATTTTGCTTGGGTACCCATTTAATTTAACCGGCCGAAAATCAAAATCGAAAAGCACCCCTTTAATGCAATATGAAGAATGCGCATAATCAATACAGGTCAAACAGAAATGCACACTGAGTCCACTTCAGATCACATCATGACAGAACAAGAACACGCCCCGCTGAATGCTGAAAACTACCCTAAGTACATAAATCGCGAGCGCAGTTTGCTGGAGTTCAACCGCCGTGTCTTGGCCCAGGCGAAAAAACCGGATATTCCGTTATTGGAGCGCCTGAAGTACCTGTGCATTTCCAGCAGCAATATGGACGAATTTTTTGAAGTCCGCCTGGCCAGTCTGTATGAGTTGAAAAACGATCCGGGCGCACTCACCAAACCGGACGGTCTGCTGCCCCAAGAGGCCATTGACATGCTGCAACAGACGGCACACGACATTGTCGAAGACCAGTACCACACCCTAAACAATGTACTCATTCCGGATTTACAAAAAGAGAACATTCGCTTCTTACGCCGCAACCACTGGAGCGAACAACATAAAGAATGGATTCGTAACTACTTTTTGGAATCCTTACAACCGGTATTAAGCCCAATGGGATTGGATCCGTCACACCCGTTCCCGAGAATTCTCAATAAGAGTTTGAACTTTATTGTTTCTCTGGAAGGCAAGGATGCCTTCGGTCGTTCCAATGGACTGGCGGTGGTTCAGGTACCCCGCTCTTTGCCACGTATTATCAAACTGCCGCCGGAAGCGACTGATGGTGAAAACGACTTTGTCTTCCTCTCGTCGGTACTGCATGCCAATGTCGCCACCCTCTTCCCGGGCATGACGGTGACCGGCTGCTACCAGTTCCGCGTGACCCGCAACACCAACCTCTTTATCGATGAAGAAGAGGTCGAAGACATTATGGGCGCGCTAAAAGGGGAACTTTCCGGCCGACAATACGGCGGCGCTATTCGCCTGGAAGTGGCGGATAACTGTCCGCGCAATATGGTTGAGTTTTTACTTGATCAATTCCAGCTTGAAGAAGAAGCCCTATATCAGGTCAACGGCCCGGTGAACCTGCACCGACTGAATGCCGTGCCGGATATGGCGAATCGTCCCGACTTGCTGTTCACCCCCTATTCACAAAAACAGCTTAAACAGCGCAAAACCGATAAAGGGTTCCGCTTATTCCAACGTAAAAAACAACCAGAAACCCTGTTTGAACGCATTCAACGTAAAGATTTGCTGCTACACCACCCTTATGATTCCTTTACCCCAGTCATCGAATTTTTACAGCAAGCGGCGGTAGACCCTGGTGTATTAGCCATCCGCATGACCCTCTACCGAACCGGGGAAAACTCAGCCATTATCGACGCTCTAGAAAAAGCGGCACGCAACGGCAAGGAGGTCACCGCTGTGGTGGAACTGCGCGCACGCTTTGATGAAGACACCAATATCATCCAAGCCACTCGCCTGCAGGATGCCGGTGTGCATGTGGTGTATGGTGTGGTTGGATATAAGACGCACGCCAAAATGATTCTGGTGGTGCGCCGCGAAGGCGATAAACTGCGCCATTACACCCACTTGGGAACCGGGAACTATCATCACATCACCACGCGCTTCTATACGGATTTCGGACTATTCACCGCCAATCCTGCGATTGGGCGAGACGCTTCCAAAATTTTCCAACAGCTCACCAGCCTCGGTGAAACCAAAGGATTAGAAGTACTTTTACAGTCCCCGTTCTCGCTACACAGTGGCATGATCGAGCGCATTCATCGTGAAGCCGAACACGCCCGCCAAGGCAAACCGGCGCGGATTATCGCCAAAATGAACGGATTGCAGGAACAAGCCATCATCGACGCACTTTATGACGCTTCTCAAGCCGGCGTTAAAATCGACCTGATCATCCGCGGCATGTGCTCGTTACGCCCCGGGATACCAGGCCAGTCGGAAAACATTACCGTGACCAGCATCGTTGGCCGCTTTCTGGAACATCACCGGGTTTATTACTTTGAAAACTATGGTGGTGAACCGGAACTTTACTGCTCAAGTGCAGACTGGATGAGCCGTAATCTGCTTTCTCGAGTTGAAACCTGTTTCCCAATCCTGGAAGCCGACTGTTTCCAAAAAGTGTATACGGAAGGTTTGGCCATTTACCTGGAAGACAATGTCAACGCCTGGGTGCTGCAACCGGATGGAACCTATCAGCAAAAAACGCCAGACGGCAAACCGGCTTTCTGTGCCCAACAAGCGTTGATTGAGAAATATAGTCAGTAACGGTTGACCAGCCTCGAAGCAATGGCACGTGGGGATGAACGAAATCGTTCAACTCCACGCCTTGCATTTAAATTTTTTAGCCTTCCTGGTACACCATCATTGCATCTCGCATTAAAAAATTGTTTTATGTCTCTAAGAGACAAAAACGGTTAAACTAGGCCCCTCTTTGAATGGCCTCTTACGACAGTTTGACTCGATCCAACCCTGATAAACAGATTTGGCCACTTTAACGAACCATTGCGACATCGATTGTATGAATACCACAGCCAATCTTGAACATACTTCAGAAACTGAAGGTCCGCTCTATGCAGCTATTGACCTCGGTTCCAACAGTTTTCACCTGATCATTGCCCGTGAAGTACACGGACAAATGCAGGTCGTTGACCGCCACAAAGAAATGATTCGTCTGCGTGCCGGACTAGATAAAAACGGGTACCTCACGGAAAAAGCGTTCAATAAAGCCATCGAATGTTTGCAGCGATTTGGCCAGCTTATTAATCAAATTCCCACCCAAAACGTACGCGCTGTTGGCACCAACACGCTACGCAACGCTAAAAACAGTCGTGAATTTCTCTTACAGGCGCGTCAAGCACTGGGCCACAGCATTCAGATCATTACCGGCCAAGAAGAAGCGCGTTTGATTTATCTGGGCGTTGCCCATGGTCTACCAGCAAGCGAAGAACAACGCCTGGTCATGGACATTGGCGGCGGCAGCACTGAATACATTATCGGCAGCCAGTTTACGCATACCCATCTCACCAGCACTGAGATGGGCTGTGTCAGCGTCACACAAAAACATTTTGACAAGGGCATGATCACCCTCGAAAAAATGGAACGAGCAATCTCCGCCTGCCGCCTGACTCTGCGTCCGCATCAGGTCAAACTGAAACGTCTTGGCTGGGATACCGCCATTGGCGCTTCCGGCTCCATCAAGTCTATCGGCCAGATTCTGGAACAGAACCAGTGGAGCGACCACGGCATTACCCTCCCGGCACTGTATAAGCTGCGCGACGCCCTGATTGAAACCGGAAATGCCGATGACCTTGATATAGAAGGACTGAAAGATGAGCGCCGTCCGGTCCTTGCCGGCGGCTTAGCGGTTTTGATCGCCACTTTTGAAGAACTCGACATTGAGCAGATGCAAGTCTCGCCCAATGCCCTGCGTGAAGGCTTGATCTTTGACACTTTGGGACGCCTGTTCGCCAAAGACGCACGTGAAATCAGCGTCGCTGCCATGCAGAAATGGATGCGCGTTGATACTCAGCAAGCAAACCACGTTTCTTTTACCGCTCAAGCTCTGTTCAAACAGACGCATAACCTCTGGCAACTGCGTGACAACGAATATGACTTTAAAAAGTTGTTGAACTGGGCGGCCCAACTGCATGAATGCGGCATCGCCATCAGTTACAAACGCTACCGTCATCACAGTGCCTATCTGATTGCTCAGGCTGAAATGGCCGGATTCAACCAACAGGAAAAGCAGATTCTCAGCGCCCTGGTACTGAACCATCGTGGCAAGTTTATCTCCAAAGCCTACGATGAAATCGATATGCATCGTGACACCTTGATACGCCTCACGTTGTTGTTACGTTTGGCAGTGCGCATTCACCGCGGCCGCGATTTTGAGAACTTGGAGCCGACCCTTTACATCGAAAACGGAAATGAACTGCTGTTGGAGTTTGACGAGCATTGGCTGGAACAGCACCCAATGACCCGCCTGGATTTGGAAACGGAAGCCAAACGTCTTGAAGCCGCTGGCTACCAGCTGCACTTTAAATAAGTCATCACCCAGAACTGGCAACACCCCGTCCTAATAGATATCGGTCTGCAAGCGTCTGGCTTTACGCCAGGCCTGCCAGGTTTGTTTGGCTTGCTCCAAGTCCATTCCTGCTTCCGACTGCATGATCTCCAACCAAGCGGATTCAACCCCCTTAGCCAACCCGGTTTGATCGCCACACAAATAGATGTGCGCGCCTTGCTCAATCCATTGCCAGAGGGTTTGCCGCAGTTCCAGCATACGGTGCTGAACATATACTTTTTGCGCCTGGTCACGTGAAAAGGCGGTGACTAATTGCAAATGTTCCTGCGAAACCCACTGAGTCAGCTGCTCTTCAAATAAAAAGGCACAGGCCTGATGGGTTTCACCGAAAATAAGGAGATTCTGGGTAGCGCCTTCGGCTACGCGCTGTTGCATAAACCCGATAAACGGCGCCAAGCCGGTTCCGGCTCCCAACATAATGATAGGGGTTGCAGGATCCTGTGGAAGTTTAAAGGTTGGATTGGCCTTTAAGGCACCTTGAACCACCTCCCCCGCCTGCAGTCGACTCACGGCATGGCTGACCACTCCGTAATGAATGCGTTCCGAAGCGGCATTGCGATAGACCACCTCTCTAATCAGCAAATGCACTTCATCTCCTACCGCTACCGGAGCCGAGGCAATGGAGTAGTAGCGCGGACCTAAAGGCGCCAAAAGTGACAAAAAATCGACACCCAGATCACACAAACCCGGATAAGTGTCCAGCAGATCAAGAATATCACGCCCATAGGCGTAATCGATCATTGCTTGTCGATCTGCCCACTCCTCAAACCCATACTGGCGTTGCAATTTGTTCAAGATAGCCGGATTCAACGCAGCGATTTCCAAATGCTCAACCAGTGCTTCACCAACACCGACCACGCCGCAGCGTCTTAATTCAATCGTTTCATCGCCGTTAAGCTGTAATTTTTGCAAAATCGCTTCAGCCAATTGCGGTTCGTTTTTTGCCTGCAGGGTAAGCCAATCACCTGGCTGGTAAGCAAACGCAGCGTCTGATTCAGTTTCCACAAGTTCGGGTTGCAACACCAGATGAAAAATCGCTTTGTCTGCGCATTGTTCAGTTAAGCAGCGATTGCTGAGGACAATAAACTGCATCGAAAATCTCCCACAAAATGGCCAAGCGGCCATTTTAACATGGGAAAACAGGGAGCAAAGGTAGGAACAGTCCGCCGGAGGCGGCGCTTGCCAACGTTGGTTATTCGGCCAGCGAAACAAGCCGAAAGATAAAAAAAAGGAACTTAGCGAATATACTCCATCAGCACTGTCATCCATGGCGCCGTCACCAGAATGGTTGCCGCAGACATCAAGCCGGCAATCACACCGATTCCAACCTGCGCCACCAGATTATTTTGCTTCATCTCAATCTCGGCAATCTGATTCTCCATGGAAGAAAACACATCAACCTGACGCTTCAACAAACCGTTCAAGGTTTTGATCTGCTTAAACAGCAACTGCTGTTCTTTTTCAACCTTAAGACTGGTTTTAGTCGATCTTTCTTCCAATACACGCATCTGCTGGGCGATCTGGCCGATTGACGCATCCATTTGCGCCACCAGATTTTTCAAGGCGGTTTTGTCTTCATTCAACCACTCAAAATCCGGAGTGATCATATCCGACATATCCATATCGTCATAGGCGCCATTTGCGCGGCTGGCCTGTTCTTTTTTGGCAGGTTGTCCCAGGTGGCGACGCATCGCCTGCTCCAACAAAACGCTTTTGGATCCTAAAGGTTCTACTTTTCTTAAATCAATCGCCATGTTCTTCTCCCTGTGCTTGCCGACCATGCATCCCAGCCCGAAACAATGCAAAGGACTGTCAATTTTTTGTCGGCACAATTCGGTATAATTATATGTATGGCGACTCTAATGCAGAGAGTGTGCCAATTTTAAATTTTCATTCTCCAACCTCTATACCAAACACTCAGGAAAGGCCTCATGAAATACATTGGAGCCCATGTCTCTGCGGCCGGCGGCGTCGAAAACGCCCCGCTCCGAGCTCATGAAATCGGCGCAACTGCGTTTGCATTATTTACCAAAAACCAACGTCAATGGGTGGCTAAACCTTTAACTCAAAAAAGCATTGAAGCCTTTAAAGCCAACTGTGAACGCTACGGCTACAGCAGCAAGCAGATTCTGCCGCACGACAGCTACCTGATTAACCTCGGCCATCCGGAAATCGACAAACGCCAGAAATCGCTGGATGCCTTTATTGATGAACTTCAGCGTTGTGAACAGCTTGGTATCACCCTGCTGAACTTCCACCCCGGCAGCCACCTGCGGGAAATCCCTGAAGAACAGTGCCTGGATTACATCGCCGAATCCATTAACTTTGCCCTTGAACAAACCCAGGGCGTCACTGCAGTGATTGAAAACACCGCTGGCCAGGGCTCAAATCTGGGGTACCGCCACGAACAACTCGCCTACCTCATCGATAAGGTCGAAGATAAAAGCCGTGTAGGGGTTTGCTTTGATACCTGCCACGCCTTTGCCGCCGGTTACGACCTCAAAGGCGATTACGAAGGGGTCATGCGCGATTTTGGCGAAGTGGTCGGATTTGAATACTTAAAAGGCGTGCATCTTAACGACTCCAAAGCCAAATTGGGACAAAAACTGGATCGCCACCATAGCCTCGGAGAAGGTGAAATCGGTTGGGAGGCCTTTAAAAAACTGATGCAGGATCCGCGTATCGATGAAATTCCAATGATTCTGGAAACCATTAATCCGGACATTTGGGACCAAGAAATTCAAACACTTAAAGACTTTGCTCAACAGGCCTAAACACTCGCCAATCGCCGTTCACCTTATCTCGCAAAACGACCATTCGTCCGATCGGCCTCTCTTTTCACCAGGCCTGTCCAGAATGAGCAATGCATACTCCTTCATGCAAATCAGTCGAACAAAGACAACGCCATGTAAAAAACTTGCGGGGCGGAATTTGCATGGAGTAAGATAAAGCTCTTTTGATCAACCGTTTCCAATCAATGAATAAAAATCAATTTATCGAATTCGTCATGCAAGCCGGTGTTCTTAAACTGGGCGAATTCACACTCAAATCCGGACGTAAAAGCCCTTACTTTTTCAATGCAGGCCTGTTCAACACCGGCGGACAACTTGCCACACTGGCTCAAGGTTATGCCGATGCTCTGGCGGAATCCGGCATTGAATTCGATGTGTTATTCGGTCCGGCTTATAAAGGTATTCCGTTAGCCGCGACCACCAGCGTCGCTCTGGCCCAGGATCACCAGATCGACAAACCCTATGCGTTTAACCGTAAAGAAGCCAAAGATCACGGTGAAGGTGGCAATATTGTCGGCCATGCATTAGAAGGCAAGGTACTGATTATCGATGACGTCATCACCGCCGGTACCGCCATCCGTGAGGCCATCGACATCATTAAAGCCAACGGCGCAGAACCGGCCGGGGTGCTCATTGCGCTGGACCGCATGGAAAAAGGCCAAACCGAACTGTCTGCCATTCAAGAGGTCGAAGCGGAATACGGCATTCCTGTCGCCAGCATCATTGATTTGACTGACATCATCAACTACCTGAAAACACAGCCTGATATGCAAATTTATCTGGATGCGATGGTTGAATACCGCAAAGAGTATGGAATCGATTAACACCTGGATCTGTGATCCATTTGATTGAGAAGCGTTCATCATGACTCAACAACTTCGTGAACTGATGCTGCTAAGGCATGCCAAATCCGATTGGAAAGACGACTCCTTAATGGACATCGACCGGCCATTAGCCTCACGCGGCAAAAAAAATGCGGCCAAAATGGGCAAATGGATGAAGCAGGAAAGTCTGATCCCAGACATGATTCTTACCTCGCCCGCCAAACGTGCTCAACAAACCCTCAAGCGTATCTGCAGCGAATGCGGTTCACAGACGCAAACCGTTGATGCCCTATATCTGGCCAATCTGGAAACGTTAAAGAGCATTTTGGCCGAAGCTCCGCAGGTAGAGCGTTTAATGATTATCGGCCACAACCCTGGCCTGGAACGGCTATTTAACTTTTTAAACAGCGGCACGGAAGAATCCCAGACCGATCTTTTCCCGACCGCCAGTCTGGCGCACTTCATCCTTCCTGAAAACTGGGAAAACCTGCAATCCGGCTGTGGCAAACTACTGCGCTTTGTTCGCCCCAAGGACATCAAACTGCCTGAGTGATGTTTTTAACCAGGATCAATTTTCTACTAATATCACCACCTTAGTCAGGCAAATACGCCTATTAACTCGTCCTTTTACGTGTTATATTTTAAGTAGGGCCTTTTAAAAAGCTCTGCCAAACTTCAGAGTTAACACATGATAAGGATACTAGCCATGAAGATGAAATTACTTCCACTTGCCGCCGTTCTTTCCGTTGCCGCATTTTCTCCAGCTCAAGCTGAAGATATTCCGAGTGAAGGAACCAATGCCTACGCTGTTGACTACCGAGGTTTGGTAGTGCGTGACAACTACGGCGGATGCGTGCGTTCCATTGATTGGAGCAAGGAAACTGCGATTGCAAAATGTGAAGGTTGGGAAGAACCGAAACCAGAACCAAAACCGGCTCCGGTTATCGCACCCGCCCCAGCGCCAAAACCGGCACCTGCCCCAGTCGTTGAAAAAGTCAAAGAAGATGCACCTGCTGCCTTCCGCGGTTTCTTCGAAAACGACAGCGCAGAATTGAAGCCAGAAGCCAAAGAAGAGTTGGATGTGTATGCCGACTACATGAGCCGTCATCCTGAAACGAATATCAAGGTCACGGGGCATACGGATTCAGCGGGTACTGCGGCCTATAACCAGGGACTGTCTGAACGCCGTGCTGCGGCCGTTAAAACTTACTTGGAAAGCAAGGGCATTGACGGCAGCCGCATTGAAACAGTCGGCATGGGTGAGTCTGCGCCAGTAGCAACCAATAAAACCAAAGCCGGACGTGCAGAAAACCGTCGCGTAGAAATCGAAGTGGTCAAATAAACGATCACTTCTCGTTTTACCAACACCATTTCAACAAAAGGCCGTTCAGAGTTCTCTGAACGGCCTTTTTTTAATGACTTCCACGGCTTTTAAACCCATTCAGTCAGTGCTTTTCCAATCAAACTGAAACCTACCAAAACGGTAACCATCTCAAAGCTGCGCTTCACCAAGCGGTTTCCTTTGACTATGGCAAAATGCGCGCCTAAATAACCGCCAATCAACGAACCCAAAATCAGTGCCGGCAACCAATCCCACTGAATCTCGCCCAAAAGGCCTAACGTCAGTGCCCCCGAACCGTTCCAAAAGATACCCACCAGAATGAGCGTATAGCCAACAGCCGTTTTGTAATCCATTCCGAACCAACGAACCAGCCACAGCGTTACAAACAGGCCGGTTCCTGAGGTTAATGAGCCATTCAGAGCACCAATCAAAAAGAGGACTGCACCTCCGATAAGCAGCCCGGACCACTCTCGATTTTTAAACGCCTCGGTTTGTCCAAGTTCCGGCTTCAACCACGAATAAACTCCCAACCCCAAAGTCAGACAGCCTAATAGAAACTGCGATATGCGATCATCCACTTGTAGAATAATGCTCGCTCCCATCACCACACCCGGCAGACCGGTGGCGAGAACAAAAGCGGAAAAACGCCAATCGAACGTCGAAGATCTCAAGTGGCGCACGGTGGCCCCCAACCCTAAAAACACACTCGCAACCTTATGCGTGGCCAAAGCGACGCCAAACGGCAACCCTAAAAACAACAACGCCGGCAACTGCAACAACCCGGCCCCACCGCCTGCCAAGGCAGAAAACAGATTTGCTACCAAAGAAACAATAAAAAGCAGTATTTGGTCAAACCACATAACTCATACTCAATCATCGGCTTAAAAAGCCCACTCAATAAAAAAGCCCCTAAACGGGGCTTTTAAACGCTTTGCATTGCACTTAAAACAGAGTTTACTTCTCTGCCTGCTCGGCATTATGCAGATGCACGTCCATCTGCGGGTATGGAATCGAAATTCCGGCTTCATCGAACGCCAATTTGACCTTTTCATTCATAGCCCACAGCACGGCCCAATAGTCACCCGAATTGACCCAAGGACGGACAACAAAGTTAACACTGCTGTCACCCAGTTCGGACAAGGCGACAACCGGCGCCGGCTCTTTGAGAATGCGCTCATCCTCACTCACCAGCTTCTCTAAAATAGACTTGGCTTGGCGGATATCATCGTCATAACCGATGCCGAATACCATGTCCACACGACGGGTATCGCGCTTGGAATAATTGATAATCGAGCTGGAATAGATATTACCGTTCGGAACGATTACTTCCTTGTTATCACCGGTACGCAGGGTAGAACTGAAGATATTCACCGTTTCAACAATTCCGGTGACGCCACCCGCTTCAATAAAGTCACCACTCTTAAACGGCTTGAATACCAGAATCATCACCCCAGCGGCAAAGTTTTGCATTGACCCTTGCAGAGCCAAACCAATCGCCAAACCGGCCGCACCAATCAAAGCCACCAGTGACGTGGTATCGACACCCAGCTGATCCAACGCGGCGATAACAACGACCAGAAGCAGCAGCGCATTCGCAATGGAGGCAATAAAGTTGACCAGCATCGGATCCACTTTATCGCTGCGGCTGAGCAGTTTTTTCAACAGCTTGACAATGCCTTTCGCGACCCAGCGACCGACGATAAAAATGACCAGAGCCAAGGCAATCTTAATTCCCCACGGCACGGCATACCCCTGAATCATCATTTCAATATCCATTACTCCCCCTCGACGATATGAAGTTGTGTTAAGTATCGATTCGATTATACTGCGCTTTTTAGCGCAGAGAGTAAAAGTTTTCGCCGCCTTTAACGATCGCCTATTCTGCGGTGATCAAGGTACCGACTCCCTCATCGGTAAAGACTTCCAGCATCACCGCATGCTCAACCCGTCCGTCGATGATGTGTGCTGAATGCACGCCATTTTGCACCGCATCCAATGCACATTGAATCTTAGGCAACATGCCACCGTAAATGGTCCCGTCGGCAATCAACTCATCTACCTTCTGCGTGGTCAAGCCGGTCAGCAATTGCCCATTCTTATCCAACAGGCCTGGGATATTGGTCAACAGCATCAGCTTTTCGGCTTTCAGGGCTTCGGCCACCTTACCGGCAACCAGATCGGCGTTGATGTTATAAGAGTGGCCATCACGCCCAACCCCCACCGGGGCAATCACAGGAATAAAGTCGCCCTGGATCAACATATCCAGCACTTCGGTATTGATTTTTTCCACCTCACCAACATGCCCCAAATCAATGATTTCCGGCGCGTTCAATTGCGGCGCATTGACTTCCATATGCATTTTTTTGGCGCAGATCAAATTACCGTCTTTTCCAGTCAGTCCCACTGAGTTTCCGCCATGGCGATGAATCAAGTTCACGATCTCTTTATTCACTTGACCGCCAAGTACCATCTCGACAATATCCATGGTCTCGGTATCGGTGACCCGCATCCCTTGAATAAATTCGGACTCTTTACCAACTCGTTTGAGCAAGTCGCCAATTTGCGGCCCGCCACCATGCACCACCACCGGGTTCATCCCGACCAGTTTCATCAGCACGATATCTCGGGCAAAGCCTTCCTTTAGCGCCTCGTCAATCATGGCATTGCCACCGTATTTCACCACAATGGTTTTGCCAGCAAAGCGCTGAATATAAGGGAGAGCTTCAGCCAATACCGAAGCGATGTTTTGGGCTTGTTGTTTATTCAAGTTCATGGTGTTTTGCACTCTCATGGCGTCATTCTTCTTTCATCAATGATATGGGTACAAAGGGATGAAACCTCAGTCGCGGAAATTAGTAAACTGCAGCGGCAACTCCAGATCTTCCATCCCTCTTAACATCTGCATCACTTGTTGCAGATCGTCGCGTTTTTTACCGGTTACACGAATGCTGTCACCCTGATTAGCCGCCTGCACTTTAATTTTAGAATCCTTGATCGCCTTAATGATCTTTTTTGCCAACGGCGCATCCAGGCCTTCACGCATACTGATCACTTGAGTTGCACTTTTAAGCTGCAGCACCGGCTCCTTCTCTTCCATACATTTCACGTCAATTCCGCGACGATTGGCTTTTTGTACCAGAATGGCATACATCTGCTGAAGCTGGAATTCAGATTCCGTTTTCATCGTGACCAGATTGTCTTTCAGCTCGAAGCTGGATTCCGTTCCTTTAAAATCAAAACGCGTCCCCACCTCACGGTTGGCTTGATCCACTGCATTGGTCAATTCGTGCTTATCGATTTCGGACACAATATCAAATGATGGCATGCTTTCTCCTTAAATCTCACTGCAGACAGGCCTGCTCAAATTCAAACCATTTATTTTATCACTTGTTGCCGACTAGGTCTGTAAGGGAATTGTAACCCGCCGTTCTCTTAGCGTTATAACGATCGCAATCCAATTTATTTCTCTTGATGAGCGCCCTATAATGAAGGCTCTTTTGACTATTAAAACTCAACAGGCCTGTGTTCCACCATGTCGTCCACCCTTTTTCGCCCATCATTTTCCAAACAAGCCCAAATGATCGAACCGTTTCGCGTGATGAAAATCCTCGGTGAAGCCAAAGCGCTGCAAGCTCAGGAAAAAGAGATCATTCATATGGAAATTGGCGAACCGGACTTCCCCTCTTTGAATTGCGTGCATGAGGCCGCTTATGCGGCGAGCCAAAAGGGATTGACCCACTACACCCCAACCCTGGGACTGCCCGAATTAAGACAAAAACTGGCGGACTTTTACCACAGCTTCTACCGTGCGGATGTCAGCGCTGACAATATCATGCTGACGCCCGGCTCTTCCAGCGCCTTGCAGTTGATTCTCACCGCCCTGCTCAACCCGGGAGACAAGGTCATGATGGCCGATCCGACCTATCCGTGCAATCGCCAGTTTGTCAACCTTCTACAAGGGCGACTGCTTAGCATTCCCGTCAGCGAGCAAAGCCGCTATCAGCTGAATACAAGCCTACTGGAAAAACATTGGCAAAGCGGTATTAAAGCGGTGATGGTGGCCACACCGGCCAATCCAACCGGTACGGTAATCGAACAGAACGAACTGCATCGAATGGCGCACTTTCTTGCAGAGCGTAATGCCTGGCTGGTGGTGGACGAAATTTACCAAGGCCTGGTCTATGATCGTCCGGCAGAAAGCATTCTGGCGCACAAGGATCTGCCCGAGAATGTCATTGTAATTAATTCATTTTCGAAATTTTTCGGCATGACCGGCTGGCGGCTCGGCTGGTGCGTCGCTCCTGATTCTCTGATGCCCATTCTCGACCGTCTAGGACAAAACCTCTATTTAGCCGCGCCTACCCCGGCGCAGTATGGCGCTCTGCGCGTATTGGAAGAGGACGCTTTGGCGGAACTGGAATCGCGCCGGCAAATATTTGAATCGCGCCGCAACCTACTCTATCAAGCCCTACAACAAAACGGCATGGCTCCCAAACTGATGCCGGAAGGCGCCTTTTATCTCTATTGGGATATTGCGGAATTTGCTACCGATTCAGAAAGATTTTGTGCCGACCTACTCAGCCAAGAAGGCGTCGCGCTTACGCCCGGCATCGACTTCAGTCCGATAGCCGGACAACACCACATTCGCTTAGCCTATACAACGGATAATGAAAAACTGCTGGAAGCGGTGGAACGGCTAGGGCATTTTATTGCCCGCTAGAAGCGGCTACCATCAGCTAAAAACGATCAGTGCCTTGCGCACCGTATCAATGACATCATCACCAATCATCATGTCGTCCTGAGCGTCCGCGAGATACTGACGGGCCTCATCCGTTATATAGGAGCCGAGCGAGACTTCACTGACAATCGCATTCGCCACTTGAATCATGGACGTCATGCCGCGAATTCGATCATTGTGAATCACCGAAGGTGGACGGTGGAGCAACATAATCACATTCAACATCTCGCCGGGAAGCTGCCATTTCTTACCGATCAGAATACCAATATCGGCATGCGATGAACCGTAGTTTTCCACCTCGACATTCACACCAGTAAGCGGTTTTGCATGCACTTTGTTGAACAGCTTTGGATAATTTTCCGGGTCTTTAGAGGCTAATAACAAGCAACCGGCATTGTGAAACAAACCAAGCAAATAGGCCTCATCACGCGTCACCCCTTCCAAATGATCGGAAAGTTCGGAGCAACAGAAAGCGATATCTTTTGAGTGCTCAATGATCTCCTGGACCTCGCGCGTACTGAACATATTCTGTAAAGCCGACGCGACCACCAAATTTTTTAAATTGATATAGCCGAGAATATCCACCGCCTCTCGGATTGATTTGACCGGATTTTTCAATTTCATCACCGGGGAATTCACCAGGCGCAATACCTCTCCGGAGAGTTTGGTGTTGCTCTCAATAATATTGGTAATATCTTGGTTATTGGGAAACTTACTTGAAAGCGCCGCATCCAGCTCCATGATTTCTTTTGGCAGGTCGGGAATCCTCACTCCTTGAATCGCCTGCAGTGCGGCTCTTAACTTTTGTTCCATATGCTCAGTGCTCTATAAATACGACTTATTTTCTTATCATAATCGCAGTTTATCGGTTCGACAATAAAAAGTGCCTAAAACGGCAATTCCAAATCTGGATCGATTTGATGCAACAAAGCCTTAAATTCAGATTGAATGCGCTCTAAGGCGGCTTGGGTCTCCCCTTCGAAGCGCATCACTAAAACCGGAGTGGTATTGGAGGGTCTTACCAAGCCCCAGCCATCGGCGAAGTCGGCACGAATTCCGTCCAGATCAAAAATCGTCGCGTCCGGAAAGTGGGCGATTTTTTTCAGCTTCTCCATAAACTGGTAATGCTCACCTTCAGCAAAGGCGACATCCATCTCTGGGGTGTTATAGGCATCTGGTAACGCCGCAAACAGTTCATGCGCCGACGCAGATTGCGCAGCGACAATCTCCAGCATACGCGCCGCCGAGTAAATGCCGTCGTCAAACCCGTACCAGCGCTCCTTGAAAAAAATGTGCCCCGACATCTCCCCCGCCAGAGCCGCCCCGGTTTCTTTAAGCTTGGCCTTAATGAATGAATGGCCGGTTTTCCACATGGTGGCCTTTCCGCCGTCGGCCTCGATCTCTTTAGGCAGCAAAGAGGAACACTTAATATCAAACAGAATTTCAGCGCCGGGAACGCGGCTTAGCACATCACGTGCATACAGCATCATCTGACGATCGGCATAGAGCACTTCGCCCTGATTATCCACCACGCCGCAACGGTCACCGTCACCATCAAATGCCAAGCCTAAATCCGCATCGATTTCTTTGACTTTGGCAATCAAATCCATCAGGTTCTTTGGTTTGGCCGGATCGGGGTGGTGATTTGGAAAAGTGCCGTCGACCTCACAAAACAGTTCAGTCACCTCGCACCCCAGGTCACGCAAAATCTGCGGCGCATAAGCGCCGGCAACCCCATTACCGGCGTCAACGACAATTTTCAGCGGACGTTTTAACTGAATATTATCAACAATTTCATCATGATAGGCCGGCGCAATATCCAAGGTCGAATACTGGCCATTGCCCGTTGTAAAATCATCGTTTTGGATGCGTTTTAACAGTGTCTGAATCCACTCACCCGACAGGGTGGTGCCGTTGACCACCATCTTGATACCGTTGTAATTCGGCGGATTATGCGAGCCGGTAATCGCCGCACAGGAGTTCACCCCATCCAAAGTGGCGGCGGCGAAATAAACCATCGGTGTGGTCACTTGTCCAATGTCGATCACATCCACGCCGGAAGCCTGCAGCCCTTTGGCTAGACGCTCGATAAAACGCGGCCCGGAAAGCCGCCCGTCACGGCCGATGACGATTTTGCTTTGCCCGGATTGAATCACTTCCGCCCCTAAAGCGCGGCCAATCAGTTCGACCGCCTCTTCTGTTAAAGCCTCATCCACCACGCCACGGATGTCGTAGGCTCTAAAAATACTTTCGACCACTTGAGCCATTATTGTTTCCTTATCTCGTCCTGTTTCGTTCTATCACGCCTTGTTACCGGGCCTGCTCAGTTTGCTCAATCATTTTGTACCGGTTGATCCAAATCCGCCCTGGCCTCGCTCAGTGGCATCGCCAAACTCTTCTACCCGGGTAAATACCGGCTGCAATACCGGAACAATCACCATCTGCGCAATGCGTTCCCCCACTTCCACCGTATAAGGCTGATCGCTGCGATTCCAGCAGGACACCATCAGCGGCCCCTGGTAGTCGGAATCAATCAAACCGACCAAATTGCCTAACACGATACCGTGCTTGTGCCCCAAACCGGAACGCGGCAACAGCATCGCCGCCAATCCGGGATCGTCCAGATGAATCGCCATTCCGGTCGGGATCAGTACGGTCTGCCCCGGTTCAATGGTCATGTCTTCATCAATACACGCCCGCAAGTCCAGACCGGCCGAACCGCGCGTACCGTAATGCGGCATCTCAATCTCTTTTCCTAAACGGGGATCCAAAATCTTATATTGCACTTGCAGGGTCATGAAAACGTCTTCCTTATTGGGTTTATTCAGTTCGATTATTTAGTTTTTTGGTATTCTACCTCAAAGCCTAAAAGAGTCCGCAACAAAGCGCACATATCGGCAAAAAAGATGGCACAATGAAAACCATGCCCTCACTTGAACAAGGAGAATAAGATGACATCCAAACACCCCATGTTAAGCATCGCATTGGCTTCTTTCATTACCCTGTTTGCCAACCAGCTGGTTCTGGCCGACAGCCCGATCCACATTCAAGAGGCCGGATTCGCCACCCCGGAATCGATGGAGTATTACGCAGCCGAAGACGTCTATTTAGTGGCCAATATCAACGGCAGTCCGTTTGCCAAAGACGATAACGGTTTTATCAGTAAAGTTTCGCCTGATGGCGAGGTTTTGGAACTGAAATGGCTGGATGGCGAGTCTGATCACACCGCATTAAACGCACCCAAAGGGATGGCGATTTTGAACAATCGTCTGTACATTGCCGATATTGATCGCATTCGCGTGTTCTCACTGCCAGACGGCCAGCAGCTACAAGACATTCCGGTGCAAGGCAGCACCTTTATGAATGGCTTGAGCGCCGCGGGTGAAAACAGTCTGTATGCGACCGACAGCGGCATGGCACCCGGTTTCAAACCCTCCGGTACCGAAGCGCTCTATCGCATCGGCACAGATGGTCAGGTACAAAAGCTGAAAAGCGGTCAACTCGGCCACCCGAACGGTGTGATTGCGGACGGCGACAATATCATGATGGTGACTTTGGGAAGCGGACAGGCCTACTTCTTTGACGGACAAGGGGAGACCCAGGCGGTCATGACCCTGCCCTTCAACCGCCTGGACGGATTGCTTAAACTGGCAGACGGCCGCATCATCACCTCCAGCTGGGCGGCCAAATCGATTTTTGCCATCAATAACGATTACACCGTCGATACGATTACCGATGGTTTGGAATCGCCTGCGGATCTCGGATACGACAGCAAACGCAACCGTTTGTTAATCCCGCTGTTCTTAAAAGACGAAGTGGTGATCTACCCTCTGCCTTAATCAACCACTCTCACGCCATCTAGCCTAAACAACGCCAGAGCCTTCAACCGATTATCCGAAGTGCTCTGGCCCTCGTTACAACAGGTTTCACTATGTTTCACAAAAAATTGCTCACTCTTTGCTTTACCGGACTGGCATTGCTGTCATGGTTGATACCGGCTCACGCCGAGGATATTGATGGTTTAACCCGCCTGGCGAGCCCTTACTCTGCCAAAGAGACCATGGATAGACTGGAAACCGCCGTGAAGGCAAAAAACCTGATCGTGTTTGCCCGCATCAATCATGCTGCCGGAGCGGCCAAGGTCGAACAAACCTTAAGACCGACCGAGTTGTTGATCTTTGGCCACCCCAAAGGCGGCACCCCGTTTATGCAGTGCGCGCAAACCTTGGGCATTGATCTCCCGCTGAAGGCCTTGGTTTGGGAAGATGAAACACAGCGGGTGTGGATTGGTTTCAATGATCCGCTCTATCTTGCAAAACGCCACCATACTGAAGAGTGTGCGGCGGCGTCACGCCTTCAGAGTGTATTGAATCAATTGACTCAAAAGGTCATTCAAGCACCGAATTAACGATCAGTCGAATTCGAACTAAGAGGAAAATCTTTCAGCAACTTCTCGTAAAAGGGCTTGGGCCAGCACCCTCTTGCTGTTCTCTCCCAATACGGTTTCGGAATCGGCAGTGATCAACGTCAAGGCATTGTCATTCTGCTCAAATCCAAGCCCCTCACCGACTTGATTGGCGCAGATCATATCCAAGTTTTTACGCTGCAATTTATCTCTGGCGTAATCGACGACGTTTTGCGTTTCCGCGGCAAAACCGACCACATAGGGCTTATCCGCCTGTGCCGCCACCCAGGCGACAATATCCGGATTTTTCACCAATGTCAGGGTCATCGTGTCTTGACCGCCCTGCTTTTTAATCTTTTGCTCCTGTTGTGCCTGTGGACGGAAATCGGCCACCGCTGCCGCACTGATAAAACAATCTGCTTGTGAATAATATTCTTGCACGGCGGTAAACATTTGCTGCGCGGAACGGACATCAATCCGCTTGACACCGTCTGGTGTCTTCAACCCAACAGGCCCGGCAATCAAGGTAACATTCGCCCCCGCCTTGGCCGCGGCCGCGGCGATAGCAAACCCCATTTTCCCGGAACTGCGGTTGCCAATAAAGCGCACCGGGTCGAGATCCTCAAAGGTCGGACCGGCGGTGACCAGCACACTGCGCCCTTTCCAAAAAGCCTGCAATTCCAACCAGGCCTGTTCAGTTTGTTTGCGTCGGTTTTCCGCCTCCATTACCGCGTCAAAAATCGCTTGCGGTTCGGGCATACGCCCCTCCCCCACTTCGCCGCACGCCTGTTCACCGGAAGCCGGCTGCAACAAATCAAATCCGCGCTGCCGCAAAAGCTCTACGTTTTCCTGGGTTGCCGCATTCGACCACATCAGCCGATTCATCGCCGGCGCCAGCAGAACCGGTTTATCGGTCGCCAGAATCAGCGTAGTGAGCAGATCGTCGGCACGCCCCATACGCAGTCGCGCCAGAGTTTCCGCCGAAGCCGGTGCGATAACGACCTGATCCGGCCAACGCGCCAATTCAATATGTCCCATACCGGCTTCCTGATTGTTATCGAACAGACTGTCACGCACAGGATGGCCCGACAGCGCCTGAAACGACAGCGGCTGAATAAACGCCTTCGCCCCCTCGGTCATCACCACCTGAACCTGATGGCCAGACTTGACAAACAGACGGGTCAGTTCCAATGCTTTGTAGGCGGCAATTCCGCCGGTGACACCCAATAGTATTTTCATCTTCGTTTCATGTTGACAGGTTAGACTTCTGCACATGATACCCATTTTTGACTGCATTTGGCGCAGTTTAGGAGCAGGAGCATGAACCAATTTAAATTCATTTTGACCACCTATACTCTGATTTTTCTGGTCTCGTTTATTGACGTCCTGCACGACTGGGAGGGGATGGGCGGTTTCAATCCGCACATTTTGGTTGAAATACTCCTAGGGCTGATCGCGCTTGGCGCCTTTATTGTTCTGACTTTCTGGCATCATCAACAGAGTCGGCAAATCAAGCAGATGCATGAAAAGCTGGCCACCACCCAAAAAAAACTGAGCCATTCCCAGGATCAGGCCCGCAAACTCATGGGCGAATTTTCGAAAATGATTCAAGAACAGTTTGCAGAATGGGGGCTAACGAAAAGTGAAAAAGAGGTAGGGTTGCTGCTCTTGAAAGGACTGACTTTGGATGAAATTGCCAGTGTGCGCGAAACCCGGGAGAAAACAGTCCGCCAACAAGCCTCCAACCTCTATAAAAAAGCCGGCTTATCCGGCCGGCATGAATTGGTCGCTTACTTCTTTGAAGACCTGCTGATTCATTGAGAACACCTTTCATAAACTCAACAGGCCTGATCAAAATAAGCGGCACCCAACTCCGTTAAGCAAAGGTGTCGGCAAACAGATTGCCGGACCACTTAAACATATCCTCATAGTTTTGCGTGCTCGGCGCGCCGGAGGCCGGATAACCGGCATCCGGCACCAGTTGCATCGCACCGGTTTCGGCATTGTACTCATACACCGCCGTCAACCACGAAGCGTGGGTGGACGACACCGGACTGTAACAGGCGGTATTGGTTTTAGGCGCTTCATAAGGCGTTTGATTGTTCAAAGAACGCAATACCGCATCGGCGCAAATTTTGGCCTGTGAATTTCCCATATGGCCGGATTTGGGCTGCGCGGTGGCCTGCGAATCGCCGATCACATGCACATGCTGCGCCAATGTCGACTCGTAGCTAAGTGGATTCACCGGCGCCCAATTCCCTGCCACCAATCCTGCATCCACAACCACTTTGGCCGCTTTTTGATTGGGAATCACATTCAATACATCGGCCTCCAGCGTTTCCGACGCCCCGCCGTTTTCACTAAAGGTGATGCTGCGTGCATCAGAATCCACGCTGGCAATCGAAATATTGGCACGATAGGTGATGCCATAGGCCTCGAACTGCGCGCCAAAGGTCTCGGCCTCCACCGTAATGCCAGCATTCGCATCCAAAACGGTCACCTGACAGTTGGCTAACCCTCTGGTGTTGTGCAAATAATCGGCCACCACACAGGCACGCTCGTAAGGGCCTGGAGGGCAGCGGTACGGAGAGGCTGGCACCGTCATGACAAAATGATCGCCATCCTGCATCGCATCAATCTGGCTCTGCAACAAGTTCGTCTGCGCCCCGGCTTTCCAGGCGTGCGGCACCTTCTCATAATCAAGTCCGTTAATCTCTGCAAACTCCATGCCCGGCGCCAGAATCAAACGATCGTAGCTGAGCGTCGCCCCGCTGTGCAACGTCATCAGCTGTGAAGAGGTATCAATTGCGTTAACCGCGTCGTGTATCATATTAATGCCGTAAACCGTACTGTGATTGACATAATCGAAACTCAAATCCGCCGTGGTTTTCTGATGGTTCAACACCAAATTACTCAGAATCGGCGACACATAGGTGGTGTTCGGTTCAATCAGGGTGACTTCCAGACTGGTTCCTCCCCACAGTTTCAGATACTTGGCTGCAGTGGCGCCAGCAAAGCCCCCACCGACGACCACCACACGCGGCAAGGCTTCGGCACGAAGCCAACTTGGAGCGACCGCCGTGACCGCTCCCAAACCTAATGCCTTCAACAAAGTTCTGCGTGATAATGATGATTGCATGGTTTAGTCCTCCTCACTCTCGCTGCTCGACTGGGTAGCCAGCCAGGCGGCCAAAGCCTCGATTTCACTGCGAGTGTAACCGTGAGCTTGCGCCTGCATAATCGGATCTTCTTCTCCGGCCTGAATTTCCAACATCTCTTCCACCAGATCGTTTTCGCCCGCCAAACTGTCCCAACTGTTAGTGGAATAGCCGTTGGTGCCGTGACATTGGGCACACTGCGATGCTAACAAACGTCCGGCAGAGACGGTATAAGCGGTCACTGGCGTATATGTATTGGTGACGGATGTTTCGTTGTCCTCATCATAATCGTCATCCTCTTCATCACGCGTACCGTCATTATCATCATCGTCGTCTTCATCGTCCGTCAAACCGTCATTATCATCATCCCGGTCGTAAAGATCGTCGATGCCGTCTTCGTCGCTATCCGTGTGGTCTTCATCCTCAGAATCTGGAATACCGTCACCGTCATCATCATCGTCTTCCGAGTTATACAAACCATCGTTGTCGTCGTCTTCATAGGCATTCGGTATGCCGTCATTGTCATCGTCCAGCGGGTCGACAGCCAATTCGCGAATGACGACTTCCTCCGGCAAACTCACCGCTAGGCTTAACGGTGTATCCAACACGCCGTCACCATTGCTATCCACAATCTCATCCAGCGACATGGCTAATGGCACATAACCCAAATCAAACGATACTTGCGTATTGATCAGGCCACTGGTTGCCGTCGCGGAACTGAACGCAATGGGAGACACAATTCGATTGACCTCATCCTCTTCATGTGTGGTCATCACCAAGCGGCAATCGACGCCGGCAGGCATGCTTAAACTAAATGGGTGCTGATCGGTTCCGTTATCCGTCGAATTCACGGAAAAATAGCGACCATCGGCACAAAAGGCCTCGATTTTGGTTCCCGGCACGGTACCGCTGATCGCGACCGCACTGGAGGTTGTCGTACTGGAGGTTGCATCAGCCGTTGAAGACCCTCCACCCCCACAGGATGCCAACACAATGGCGGCCGATATGCCCGTTAAAAGAAAAGGGGCTTTAAATCCAAGGTGTTTCATAAGCGACTCCTTAGTCTGTTTTTGTGCTGGTCGATCATCACGATCCAAATGCTTAACAAAAAAGCGGCTTAGCAAAAAAGCGGTATGACGCCAGCGGCAACAGCCTGATTGAACTGTAAAATTTTCCCAGTTTCAACGAACATGTGTCTTACAGGGCAAATGTCCTATGCCCTCACTAATTTCTGCATCCCTTTAAATACGCCCTCTCTCAGCCTGGACGTCAAACCAAAGAAGTTTGCAATAAATCTTCATCAAACCGCTATTCGCCACCGGGGATTTATGCTTAAATGAAACAGTACTCTATGTACCTGAACATCCTAATGATTTGCATCGACGATTACTGCCTATGAAGCCTGCATCCTTGTTAACCGCCTTCTTGTTCTCTTGCTTCTATCTCGTTGCATCTTTGGCGGCACCGACCGTTCAACCACTCAATGAGAACCTTATCCATCAATCGGATGTTGAACGCCTCAACCAGCAGTTAAAAGTCAATGAAGAGTTTGATGAAGCCCAAAAACAGGAACTCGCGTCCCAGCTGGACAAGGCCTCGTCCTGGATTCAGGAAGCAAGCACAAGCGAACAGGAACAACAACACCTTAAGCAACAAATTGAAGCAGCTCAGTCCCATTTAAACAAACTTGCTAACAGCCAAAAAGTGTTGCAGGAAGCCCTTAAACAAGAATCCGCTCTTAAAATCGACTCCCTGACTGAAACCCAAGTTAACAAAGCGTATAACGATGCCAGTCAAGCACTGCTCAATGCAGAACAGAACTTAGCCCACTGGGACAAAATGCTGACCGAATATTTGGCGTTGGCCACGGAAGGGGTCGAGCAGAAAACGCAGTATGAAAAAAGCATTGCCCAACTTCAGGGAAATCAATCCAAACTCGCTGCAGACACCACGGACCTTGCTCAGAGCATTCAAAACCTAGCCATTCAGGCACGTTTGCAGGCGCTCAAAGCCAGTGTAAAAACCCTCAACTTCAAACTTGACAACTTGGCCGCCCTGACCGAGCTGGCGCAAGCGGAACGCGACTACTGGTCGAATGACAAACTGTTGTTACAGAAAAGCGTGCAGACACTGCAATCGCGCTTGCAAAGTGAAAAAGCGCGCGAAGCGGAAGCCGCCTTGCAACAGGTCTTGGAAGAGTCTATTGACTCCAGCAGTGTGCTTTACCCGCTGCAACAGCAACTGATCGACGTTCAAACACAGAAGACCGAACTGGTGCATTTGGAAAAACTGATCGATCACAAAATCGCCTTGAGCCAAAATGCGATCTCAACCATCGAATCGCATTTCACACGCGATAAACAGGTGGTCGAACTGGAGGGGTCACAAGAAACCATCGCCCAGGTACTCCATCAACGACTGCAGACGCTGCCTAACTTGCAAATCAGTTCGCGAGAAGTGCTCAGAACCAAAGACCAAATCAACGAAGCCGTTTTACAGCAGCTGCTGTTAAACGAAAAACTGAGAGAGGCTTCTCAACTTTCCGTCACTGAAATCATTGCCCAACTGCAACCATCAACGGCATCGCCGGAAAGTGAACCGGACCAAACCGCTTTGCAGCAAAAAGCCCTGCAACTGCACGAGCAATATCTGCAAGCGGCTAAAGAACTGCAAAACCTCTATCCCAGCTATATCAGCAAGCTGGCTGAACTGAACTCCGTCTACAGTCAGCAGCAGGAACAATCTCAAAACTACAGCCGCTTTTTAAACGATCACCTGCTTTGGCTGCCTAACGTCAACTTGATCGCGCTTATCTCTGTGGAGGCCTTTAACGCCAGCCTGCTATGGCTACTGGCACCGGAACGGCTCGCCCTGTTATTGCATGATACAACGACCGTAATCCAAAGCCACAACCTCTTACTTCTTTTTTGGCTTTTGGTCTTCGCTGGATTAATTAGCGCACGCCGCCACTTTACCCGAGGTCTAAAACAGACGGCGTCGCAGATGACCTCGATTCGCACCGATAACTACCTGTTAACACTCATGGCAGTCGGCTACACTTTACTGCTCACCCTGCCGATCCCCTGGCTGATGTTTGGTGCCGCGGCGATTCTCAATCAACTGGACACCCCTTCCGGCTATAGCCAGAACCTGATCAAAGGCTTAATCGACGCCGGCTTACTGCTCTTTGTACTGACCGGGCTGAAACAAATCTGCCGCGCTGATGGCCTCGCTGAACGCCACTTTCACTGGCATATTAGTGTCCGTCACGCTCTCCAGAAAGAGCTGGCATGGGCGGCGCCGCTTGGAGCACTCTCGATCATGCTGATTGACCTCAGCAGCGATGCCAATGGTCCGGCGGAAACCCAATTAATCGGTCGCTTGGCTTTTGTGGGCCTTATGATCGGTTTTGCCGTGCTCATCTACCGATTGTGGTCAAACCGCAGCGAGATTATGCGTGATTTCGCCACCTCTAAGAAAAATTCGACCTGGCAACAGCTGCACTTTCTGTGGTTTCCGCTGCTGTTCGCCTTCCCTTTGTTCTTGATCTGGACCACGGTGTACGGCTACTACTACTCCGCCCTGGTGATTGCCGAGCGCTTTAACTGGACCCTGGGGCTTATTTTGGTCATTTACACCTTTAGAGAACTGTTACTGCGCGGCATCTATCTATCGGAAAGAAAACGCCACTATGAAGAGCTATTGCAAAAACGCCAAGCCTTGCAACAAACGCTGACCAAAGATTCCGCATCTGAAAGTGAAGCCACCCCTCCTCTCGAAGAACCGGAACTGATGGACTACGAGAAGCTCAGCAAACAGGCTCGCCAAGCTCTTAACCTAGGTTTTATTCTGGCCTTCCTCTTCGGCCTTTGGATCGTTTGGAGCGACGTGATCCCGGCCTTAAATCTCATCAGTGACAGTACGCTGTCGCTCACCAAAGCCGAATGGGTGGACGGTGTGCAGCAACAGGTGCCGTTAACCCTCGGGGATCTGGTATTAGGGATCGCTCTGGGCGCCATGACCCTGCTGCTTTCCAAAGACCTACCCGGCCTGCTGGAATTCACCCTGCTCAAACATCTGCCAATCAGCAATGCGGCACGTTATGCCATTACGTCATTGACCCAATACATCATTGCCATTATCGGTTTTGTGTTGATTTTCCGCGCGCTGGGAATCGAATGGTCCAACATTCAATGGCTGGTGGCTGCGCTCGGGGTTGGGCTTGGATTCGGTTTACAGGAAATTGTCGCCAACTTTGTCAGCGGGATCATTCTTCTGTTTGAACAGCCGATGCGTGTTGGCGATATTGTGACCGTTGACGGCGTCTCCGGAAAAGTATCCAAAATCCGTATTCGCGCCACCACCATCGTTAACTGGGACCGGCAGGAACTGGTGATCCCAAACAAACAGATCATTACCGGACAGTTTATCAACTGGTCGCTTTCGGACCAAGTGATGCGCGTGAAAGTCGATGTGGGCATCGCCTACGGCAGCGACGTGACCAAGGCGTTAAAACTGATTCAGGAAGCGGCTACCGAACACCCTGACGTACTTGACGATCCGGAACCTTCCGTTATTTTTGACAGTTTTGGCGACAACGCCCTGCAGCTGTCATTACGCGTCTACGTGGATGACTTGGATAACTTCCTGAAGATCAAATCAGAGCTGCACACACTGATTAACGACAAATTGAACCAGGCGGGCATCGTCATCGCCTTCCCACAACGCGATGTGCATTTGGATACGACACGCCCCCTGGAAATTCAACTGACCAAGGCGCGCAAAAAAACCAGCGACGACAGCCCGCCAATGGCGAAAACCCTGGCGAGCGACTGACCCCGTCTAGCGCAGTTAATCGATCAACAACTGATCCATATGCGGAGAGGCGGTCGGTCGGCCTTTGGCGTTCACCGCCACTCCCATGGTTCGTGCCGATACCATGATTTGGTCATCCTCTTGCAGATGAATACGCTGAATGAACGCATATTGAATGCGCGAGACCTTTTCAACCTCCACGGTCACATAAAAATCGTCTTTCGGACGCAACGGCCGTTTGTAATCGATCTCGACGCGAATGACCATCAAGTTCACATCCATTTCCGCCAAGGCTGAGAAATCGACTCCTTTCGAGAGCAAAAACTCATGCCGGGCATGCTCGAAATAGTTTTGATACACACTGTTATTCACGACTCTTTGCACGTCACACTCATAGTCACGTACACGCATCGGATATTTAAACATTGACCTGACTCCCTGCCACTTTTATGATGCCAATATCATAATTCATCTGCACTTAATTCAGGATGCTTAATGATGGAAACATCATGAAAGCCGCCTAAGCGCCATATGGCAAGGTGACGGTTTATGGCCATTCGCGACTGGCACGAACACGATCGACCCCGAGAAAAACTGCTTAACTTCGGCCCCGGAAGCTTGTCTGATGCCGAATTACTGGCAATCTTTCTGCGTGTCGGCGTTCGAGGACAAAGCGCGGTGGAACTGGCGCAAAGCCTGCTGGATCACTTCGGCAGTTTACACGCCCTGTTGAATTCCGATGAAACCGAATTTTGCCGGGCCAAAGGCTTGGGACAAGCCAAATACGTGCAGCTCAAAGCGGTTCTGGAAATGTCGCGCCGCCACTTTGAATCCGGACTCAAAAAGGGCGACGCTTTTACCGATCCGCAAGCCGTCGCCCACTACCTGATTCATACCCTTGGTTTTCAGCAGCGCGAGCAGTTCGGTGTGCTCCTGCTTGACCAACAGCATCAATTGATTACATTCGAAGTCCTGTTTACCGGCACGTTGAATCAGGCCAGCGTCCATCCGCGTGAAGTGGCCAAAAGCGCGCTGGATCATCATGCCGCAGCGGTCATTCTGACCCACAACCACCCTTCCGGTGATCCGACACCCAGCCCAAGCGATATCGAACTTACCCAAACCCTCAGCGAGGCACTGAACCTGTTGGACATACGTTGCCTGGATCATATTATCCTCGGCGACTTCGGACGCTGGCACTCACTCGCCCAACACCAGCAAATGCCTTAATTGGTCATTAATACCCGCCTCCCTTCTAACATGTATACCTTTCACACAAAATCTTAATTAATGTATTTTTAATCAATACATTAGGGTTTTCATGAACAAAACACTTCTGTTGATATAATTTTTATTGATGAAAATATTAAGTATTTTTTCTCACTACTTTATTCTTTTTAAGTAGAATCTTGGTGTTTTAATCAATACTCAGGAATGTTCATGAACAAAAACACCCTAATTCATCTTTTTTCGGTTCCGTTGCTTTCACTAGCGTTATATGGATGTGGCGGAGGAAGCAGCAGCAGCGACCAAAACCCACCTCAAACATCTTCCACTTACTCAACCAATGATGATATTTTGGATGGAACCGTTGCGATTGGTGCTCCAATCGCTGGAGCATCCATAAGCATCCGAGATGCAAACGGAACTGAGGTCTCCTCAACAGCTGACGCAAACGGAGATTACTCCGCATCAGTTTCCGGCATGACCGCACCTTTCTTTGTACGCGCAGAGGACCCCAACTCATCTCTTGTGCTTTTTTCATACGCCGATGATGATTCAGGAGCCAATGTCACTCCAATTACTACTATTTTGCTTTCTAATGCACTACCAAGTGGTAACAGTTCATTGGAGGCCTTTTATCAAACATTTACCCAAACCCAACTGAACACTCTGCAAACGCAACTTGAAACAGCACTACAGACCTTAAATACAGCGATTCAGGAAGAAGGATTTACTGACTTCAATCATTTTAATGGCGTTTTTACAGCAGACAGCACGGGCTATGACGGCATTTTGGACAATTTGAACATTCGCGTAATCGATAGCAGTGTAATGATCCCTGATACAGATGGTACCCCGCTAGTGGCAACTGCAGATGTGAGCCAAATGTACGATAACGACAACAATGTAACCGCAACAGTCAGCGGATTAGTGACCATTGGCGCCACTGGTACTGGCGTGAGTACGGCAACGATTCAAGCTACCGATATTTCCACTGGAGAAGTCTACTCAGCCGCCTCTGATGAAACGGGAACCTTCTCTCTCCAGATTCCCCGCTTTGCCGTTTATGACGTCACTATCACGGCAGATGGTTATCAAACGGTTAGCTATGAAAATTTAAGTACATTTTCTGCCTCCAGTAATGTCAGCGTCGCTTTAATTCCGGTTATCGGTTCCGATGAAACGGTCGCGGTCACATTCAACGCCAATGTAATTGACGCCACAACAGGAGACAGCGCCATTGAACAAGCCTCTGTATCTGTTCGTGCCGGTTTAAATAACCAATATGGAGAAGTTCTAGCCACTTCAACCTCCGACACTTCTGGTAATGTTTCATTTTCTGAAATGGCCCCAGGCGTTTATACCTTTGAAGTAAGCAAAGATGGATACTTCACGTCATATAAAAATATTGCCGTTACTTCAACGATAGCCACTCAAACGTTGTTCCTAAGACCGGAACTAAATACTGGCAATCTAGATACTGCTGCTGATATGTCCATTATCTTGACATGGGATCAGAATCCTAGTGATTTAGACTCTCACCTGACAGGACCAAAAGTAAACGCACTGGATGATAACGATCGTTTCCACATTGCCTACTATGAACAATGCTGGGCAGATTCAGAAGAAAATGCGGATGCAAACTGCACAAGCGAATATGATGAGGTAACTTATCAAGTGAGCTATCCGAACGCTACAGCGTACTTAGACCGAGACGATACGACAAGTTATGGCCCTGAAACCACAACTATTTATCAAATGATCCCTGGTGAATACAACTTCTATGTGCATCATTACTCAGGTACCGGTTCGATTTCAACGACCTCGGCAGCCCAAGTCTTTGTGGTAGACAAATTTGGGCAATCGCATACCTTTAACGCTCCAATTACAGGCGGTAATGGCGACGACGACATCTGGCATGTCTTTACAACAGATAACGCTGGAAACATTATCCCAGTTAATACATTTGTCACAGATACAGACTCTACTCAAGTTCGATCGAACCTCTCGAATACAGAAAATATCCGCTCGAAGCTAGCGGACTTACCTGAAAAGAATTAAGTCTCTAGAACAAAATAACGCTTCATTTAAAATCCCCGCCTGTCGGGGATTTTTTGTTTAGAATGCTAGAGAACTACTTTTTAACAAGCTTGTTTTCATCAAAATGAAGTCATGAAGCAAATCCAACGCTCTACTCAAACATCGACCCCACCAAGCCTGCTGGGTTTGAAACCGTCTTGGCTGCAAACCCTAAGGAGTTTTTTCTGGGTCTGGCTCACCTTTATTCTTTCGCTGTATGTGAGCTGGATGCTGCTGGCCAAAGCGGATTTTCTCTATCCGCTCTGGTATGAAGTCGCCAACATGGAAGAGCATATCGAACACTATGCGCCGCAAAACCGGTTTCGCCCCAGCTTTGAACAGACCGACACAGCCACTCGTCTCGAACTGTTTGCCGGCATTGTCGAGGCGATTCATCACCACGGCGAAGGCTTAAACCGCTTAAGCTATTCAATCCCGAACAGGCCTGCTCCGATTCCGCTGCTGCACCGCCAGGAGATCGAACATCTGACCGATGTCGCCAATCTGCTGGACTTTATGAAGCGCACGGGCTGGTTTCTGCTACTGTTTTGGAGCCTGCTCACCACCTATCTGCTCATGTCGAAATCCCCTTTTCCCACACCGCGGCAGGCTGTCTGGAACCTAGGAGCGGGCTTGACCCTGCTGGCCGCCGTTCTCGCGCTATTCGGCCCAAAAGCTGTTTTCTATCAGCTGCACGTCTGGATTTTTCCAGCGGAACACCGCTGGTTTTTCTACTACCAGGACTCGTTGATGAGCACCATGATGAAGGCACCGGATCTGTTCGCCTATATCGCCGCCGCGCTTTTGGCGGCAGGCCTGTTCATTTTTATGCTGCTGCTCAAACTGTTTCACACTAAAATACCCTCAGCCAAACCGCACTCATCGATGACTCATACCCCCAACTAGGCCTGATTACACCATGCAACACACACCACTTTTTTCCCTTTTCTCCAGTGTGCTCCTGGTATGGAGTATTCTGGGGTGCGAAGCGTGTGCACAAACCGAACAGGCCTCCTTAAACTTACAGTTTCAAGCGCTGCAAGCGCCAAACACCCCAACCGAACAGAACCAATTACTCAGCACCGTAAAAGCGAGCGTAAACGGCAAACAGCAAACGATCGGCTATCACACGCTGTTTACCACCGGAGAGCGCAATAACCAGGAAATCTTCGGACTGGTTAAAGATGTCAACGAAGCGCCGATTTTGTTCAAAGACGGCTCACCCTATGTATGCAACGGCACCAATGACGGCATCGGCTCCGGGCTGGATCACGTTTCCATCTTGCAAAAAAATGGCAAGCTCTACATGGTGTCGCAGTACGAGTGTGTCATCGGCGCCATGTACCTGAGTGAACTGCAACAAGATGCCCAGGGCTATTTGAGCGTTAAACCGAACTCACTGCGCTATATCGATCAGTCGGTCGATTTTGGCGGCTATGTGCATTGCGCCGGGCAAACCACCCCGTGGCAATCGCATTTGGGATCGGAAGAGTATGAGCCGGATGCTCGTTATATTGAAAAACACTATGACGCTAGCCGTCAAAGCAGCGGCAATCGCTACTATGATGAGCTTGCCCTTTACTGGCAAAACCAATCTGGCAAGCAGTCATCCGACAGCCCTCTAAATAGTAGTTTAAACACAATCAGCCCCTATTTTTACGGCTGGATTCCGGAAGTCACGATTACTGAAACGGGCGATCCACACTACCGCAAACATTTCAGTATGGGGCGTTTTTCCCACGAACTGGCGTATGTAATGCCAGACCAGAAAACCGTGTATCTCTCCGATGATGGTACCAATGGCGGCTTCTACCTGTTTATCGCCGATCGCCCGCAAGACCTCTCAGCGGGAACCCTGTATGCGGCCCGCTGGCAACAAACCTCCGACAAAGGACTCGGAGAAGCCCAGATTCACTGGATTTCACTCGGACACGCCAGAGACCGGTACATCCGCCAATGGGTAGCGAAAAAACTGCACTTCAGCGACCTGTTCGCCTCGGCGCAACCGAACTCAACAGGCCTGTGCCCAAGTGCTTTTGTATCCATCAATACATCGGCCGGTCACGAATGCCTGCAACTGAAAGACATCAATGGCGATCAGACGGTTAACGAGGCCGATGCCATTATCGCTTCCCGTCTGGAAACCCGGCGCATGGCAGCCTACATGGGAGCCACTACCGAATTCCGTAAAGGGGAAGGGATCACTTTCAACCCGCACAGCGGCGAACTCTACCTGTCACTCTCCGAAATTGCCCGCGGCATGGAAAACTACGCTAAAAAAGGAAAACCGAACGCCCAATATGACCAAGGCGGTGGAAACCATATCCATTTGCGTTACAACCCCTGCGGAGGGGTTTATGCCCTGCCGATACACTCTGATATGAACATGAAATCAGACTATATTGTCCAACAGGCCACCGGCCTGATCGCCGGCAAACCGACTGCAGATGGACGCTGTGAAACCGAATATTTGGCCAATCCGGACAATATCAGCTTTTTAGCCGATTCCAACAGCCTGATCATTGGAGAGGATTCCGATCGACACCGGAATAATTTTGTCTGGTCCTTTGACCCTTACCAGCAAACCTTAACCCGCATTTTTAGCGCGCCGCAGGGCGCGGAAGCGACCTCAACCTTCTGGCACGGCGATATCAACGGCTACGCTTATCTCACCCTAGTCACTCAACATCCCCTTAAAAATCAGGCGGCTGATGCCCGATTAAAACAGTCTCAAGCTGGCTATATAGGTCCTTTCAAGCTGACACCCTAAAACTTGCCAGACCTCTTCGCAGGCGAAATTAACGACATTGCAACCCTCTGTTGCCGTGTCACATATCCTTCACAAAATCGCCATTTTGATGCAATCGAACTGTAACAAAGTTCTCTTATGATTGCGCCAACCAACTTCTGGTTAATCAATCAAAAAATAGGGAACTTAACATGAAATTGAAAGCTTTGAATATGGCCATGTCTGCTGCACTCGCGGCGATGGCTTTGAACTTGGCTGGTTGTGCCGGTGAAGACGGTGCCACGGGTGCTGATGGCGAAATCTATTCTACAGAATTAGACTTTACTGAAGTAACGCCTGCTGTTACCGAAGATGAAAAAAACACTATCCGTACTGCAACAGAAGTCACCATTGCAGGTGAAAGCCAGACTATTTCTTACACTACTTTGATGAAAACCGGTGACGTTAATAACGGCGAAACTTTCGGTATTGTGAAAGACTACCAAGATCAAGTAGCCAAAGCTGCTGATGGTTCGGACTATCTTTGTAATGGGACAGATGAAGGGGTTGGATCAGGTCTAGACCACGTTTCATTGCTACAAAAAAATGGTAAAACCTACATGGTTTCACAATTTGAGTGTGCGCCAGGTGCTATGTATATGAACGAAGTCACTCAAGACGCCACCACCGGCGCTTTGTCTGCTACGCCTAATACTTTGCAGTTTGTTAGCCAAAAATCTGGTTTCGGTGGCTGGGTGCACTGTGCGGGTATGACTTCTCCTTGGCAGTCTCATATTGGTTCTGAAGAATATGAGCCAGATGCAAGAGCGAATGTCACTGACTCAGGTTATCCTCTATCCACTATCGAATCTTACTGGGGGGGAGATGCCACAAAATACAGCCCTTACTACTATGGTTGGACACCTGAAGTTAAAGTAGACGCAGATGGCAACCCTGAATTCACCAAGCATTATTCAATGGGACGTTTTGCTCACGAGCTAGCTTATGTGATGCCTGACGAAAAAACCGTTTACCTAACCGATGATGGTAGCAACGGTATGCTGTTCATGTTTGTCGCGGATACAGCTCAAGACCTTTCTGCGGGTACTTTATATGCGGCTAAATGGCACCAGGTTTCTGCTGATAACGCCGGTTCAGCGACGCTAACCTGGATCAGCCTAGGGCATGCCAGCAATACTGACATTGAAGCCTTGTTAAACCCAGACGGCGACATGAATACCGCCACAGACGCCATCACATTTGCTGACATCTTCTCCTCAGAAGACCCTAATGTTGATGGTTCTTGCCCGACTGTCGGCTTCACTAATATCAACACGGCTAACGGTAATGAGTGTTTGAAACTGAACGATGTGAACGGCGATGGAACCGTCGACAATACAGACATTGCATTAGCGGGTCGTCTAGAATCACGTCGTATGGGCGCAATCCTTGGTGCAACCTCTGAGTTCAGCAAAAAAGAAGGGGTGACGTTCAATGCAAAAGACAATCAACTTTATGTTGTGATGTCTAGAATTTACCGCGGTATGACGGCTGGTTCTTCGTATGACCTTGGTGGCAACGATGACATTCAATTGTCTGAAAACACTTGCGGTGCCGTTTATGCATTAGATGTCGCGTCTAATGAAACGGTCGGTTCTGACTATGTTGCTTACAGCATGAAAGGTTTAATTGCCGGTATTCCTACTGATTACACGGGAACCGCTCTAGAAGGCAACTCTTGTGATGTATCTTCGCTTGCAGAGCCTGACAATGCAACATTCCTGGAAGGAACTAACACACTTGTTATCGGTGAAGATACTTCTAAGCACCCTAACGATATGGTTTGGTCTTATGACCTAAACACAGGCAAGCTGCAGCGTATTGCAACCGGACCTTATGGTGCTGAAATGACGAACTCCTACTGGTACAAAGATATCAATGGTTTTGGTTATCTGACAAACACAGCTCAGCATCCATTCGGTGAAGTTTCAGGCAGTTATGTTCGCCCAGCAGGCGTTGAAGTTAAGTCTGAAGTTGGTGTAATCGGACCATTTGATTTCAGCAAATTGAAGTAATCACTGGTTCTATAAACTAAAAAAGGCGCCTTGTGCGCCTTTTTTAAATCGTATTTTTAAGTTAACGCATTGACGCAGTGAATTAACTTAAAAATATTATGGATATTTAGGGTTTTGAAATGAAAAAAATGCATCTATTTTCCGGATTGGCATTGATGACGGTTTTAGTGACAACCTCCTGCCAAAGTGAGAACAAAAGTTCGAAGAACATTCCGACCAATGAAGGTTCAACCAGCAGCACAGCTACTAAAAATGATTTGGGCGTCAGCCTGAAATCGAATGAGATTAAACACAACCCTTATGCTTACATTCCAAGCCAATGCTATACAAAGACCAAGTTCGATAACAAGGTAAATAATCCTTGCTTTAGCTGCCATACCGTTGGACAGGAACCCAACTATATTGATGACAGTGAGTTTCAGCTACTTGCAGATTTCAGATCAACCACTCGTAAAAACCCTTGGACAAACCTATTTAAAGATCGGTCTGACAAGGTTGATAAAATGACTGATGACGAGATTTCACAATATGTGAATCAAACGAACTATTTCACCAAAGAAGGTAAAATTGAGTTGGCAGAACGTCTACACAAGTTACCGGAAGCGTGGGATTTTGATGGCAATGGCAAATGGGACGGGTTCACGCCAGATTGTTACTTTAATTTTGACAATGAAGGTTATGATCGCGATCCATCCGGAAACGATACCGGATGGAGGGCTTTTGCTTATTCACCATTCTTAGGAACCTTTTGGCCTACCAACGGCAGTACCGATGATGTATTAATTCGCCTTCCTGAAGCGATGCGTCAAGACGAGCAAGGCAACTACAGCCGAGCGGTTTATCACCTCAACCTATCCATCGTATTGGCAATGATTCAGCGTAAAAACATTGCCATTCCTGAAACGGATGAAAAAATCTACGATGTCGACCTAAATAAAAACGGTCAGTTGGATATGGCAACCGAAGTTGTATATGACTGGGCTCCTTTGGACAAGCGCTATATGCACTACGTTGGCAAGGCCAAAAAATTACAGGCCGAAGCAAAGTTACACCTGGCTGCCGGGCTTTACCCGGAAGGCACCGAGTTTTTACACTCAGTGCGCTATTTGGCTTTAAATGAAAACGGACAAGTGACGTTATCTCCTAGGCTAAAGGAGTTACGTTATGCCAAAAAGCAGTTTTGGAATACTTACTTTCAACTCAAAAATGCCGCCCTATCAGAAATCAAAGAAGCCCATGATTTCCCCGACCGTTTGAGAAGGGTTAAAGGCGATGCGGAATTCGGCCTTTCCAATGGGGTCGGCTGGCTCTATCAAGGTTTCATTGAAAATTCCGAAGGAAAGCTGCGCCCACAAAACTATGAAGAAACGCTCAATTGTATTGGCTGTCATTCAGGTATTGGCATTACGACGGATTCCAGTTTCGCGTTCCCGCGTAAACTAGACACCTCTCATTATCAGGAAGGCTGGTATCACTGGACGCAGAAAGGGTTAGCCGGCCTAAAAGAACCTAAATTCAAAGATGGTACCTATCAATACACCGAATATTTATTGAACAACCACTCTGCGAATGAGTTTAGAGACAACGATGAAGTGGTCGCCAAGTTCTATAATGCCGATGGCAGCATAAAAGAAGCGGAAATCAAAACCCTGCATAACGATATCGGTCACCTACTCCTGCCTTCTGCAGAGCGCGCTTTAATGCTCAATAAAGCCTATAAGGTGATTGTGGAAGAACAGAGCTATATCTATGGCCGGGATCCGCATATTAAACCGGTGGGAAGCAGCTGGGACATCGTGCCTCTTGATGAAACAACCGGAATTGAAGAGCCAATTATCCGCAACTGATCCAAGGAACTCGTCCAATGTAAGTCATTGTAAATTTAAATTTGCAGCGACTTGCATTTTGTAATCAATTCATGGATAATTCCGCTTTCTTATTTTTCGCTGCTTGATCCAGCGCTAAGTATAGAAATATTCGAATATTTTTATTTACAAAAAACGGAAATTTGAAAGACGCCGACGAGTCGGAACCAAGATCTTTCAAAACTCCAACTTTTAGAGGGATTGTGAAATGTCTAAAGTATGCCAAGTCACAGGAAAGCGTCCTGCGGTCGGTAACAATGTTTCCCACTCTCACCGTAAAACACGTCGTCGCTTTTTGCCAAACCTGCAAACGCACCGTTTTTGGTCAGAAGGTGAAAGCCGTTTTGTAAAACTACGCGTTTCCACAGCGGGTATGCGTATCATCGACAAAAAAGGCATTGACTCTGTGATCGCTGAGATGCGTTCACGTGGTGAGAAGGTCTAAGGAGACTGCCATGCGCGATAAGATTAAATTGAAGTCAACCGAGTCTGCTTATTACTACACGACAGATAAGAATAAGAAGAACATGGCTGGCAAATTCGAGATCAAGAAATACGATCCAGTAGTTCGTAAACACGTCTTGTTCAAAGAAGCAAAAATCAAGTAAGCTTTATCCAAGCTGTTTGATGAAACCCGGTTCAAAAGACCGGGTTTTTTTATACCTAAAAAAACTACCCCGGCTTAAGAGTGCACCACCACTTTGTTCCGGCCTTGGGATTTAGCCTGATACAGTATTTGATCCACCTGCTGCAAAACTTTTTCCGCACTGCTCTGGGCTGCACTCTGTATGTAAAGCCCTCCTGCAGAAATCGTAATCACACCTTGAGAAGCTCCTTCATGCTCAATGCCCAGTGCTTCAATATGCTTACGCAGCATTTCTAAATGTTCTTGAAAACTCATGGCATTTTCAAAAGAAGAAACAACCATAAACTCTTCTCCGCCGACTCTAAAGACAAAATCATCTGCGCGATTGAAGGCTTCTTGAATAGTCGCCGCCACCCTTTTCAACACCATGTCGCCATGCGGGTGGCCGTAGAGGTCGTTCACTTTTTTAAAGTAATCAATATCAATCATCGCCAACGATAGGGAGAGGTGCTGGCGCTGTGCCCGCTTTAATTCGCGCTCGATGACTTCATTGAAATAACGCCGGTTATAAAGCCCGGTCAGCGGATCCGTGATGGATAACAGATGAATGCGCTTCTTATCCGTTACATCAATTCGAGTTGCCAATACGCTGCGAATTTGCCCCAAAAGGTTCTTTTTCGGCGTAAGGGTCAGATCCACCCAGTAAGATTGACCGCTCTTTGTCTTTCCTTCCACTTCTCCATGCCAGGATCGACCGTTTTTCACACGCTGATAAATCTGATTCAACTGCTCTTCAGAAATCGATCCTCCTGCCAATCGCAGGTAATTCATGCCAACCAGCTCATCTAGTGCGTAGCCACTTAACTTTGCAAAGGCGCGACTACTCCAAATAATTTCAAAGTTTTTCAGATCAATCTCTGTAGCATAAGAAAGCTCCTGAATCTGTCTGATATAGCGCTTCTGTTGGCGCTTCTGATAAATATAGAACAGCAAGGTAAACAGCAAGGCACCAATCACCAGCAAGGCTGGAACCACAATCTGTAATAACTGGCGAGTATCCAGCTTATTGACCACTTCCAGCTTAATCCAGCGATTAAAAATCGCTTGGCGCTCTTCTTCGGTGACCATGTTTAAAACTTTTTGCATGATGCTAAACAGTAGCTGGTCGTCTTTACGCACCCCGATCGCCAGCTCAAAGCGCTCGCCAAACTGCCCGACAATACGCACGCCCTCGGCACCGTATTTACGAATAGCAAAATTGATCGCCGCCAGATTGCCGATATAGCCGAAAGCACGTCCTTCTATAACCGCGTCCAACCCCTCATGAACAGAATTGACCGAAAGCACCTTAATCTCAGGATAATGCTCTTTAAGGTATTCTTCGCTCCAATACCCTTTCACTGCGGCAATCACTTTACCTTTCAACTGACTGTAGTCATCAATAAAACTGACCTCGTCTTTCGCCGCCAGCATCATCGGAAACGAGAGATAAGGCTGGGTGAAATTCATGTACTCTGCACGCTCAGGCGTAGCGACCGCACAGGAGTAAACATCCAATTTACCCGATTGAGTCATCGCAACCACTTCCGGCCAGCGCTCTTCCAGAACCGGCTCAAAATGAACACCGAGCTTCTTCGAGAACAATCTAAAGTAATCAGCCGCAATACCACGATAACGCTTTTGCTCATCAATAAACTCAAACGGCTCCCAGTCAATATCATTGGCCAACTTAATCACAGGATGACTCGCCAAATAGGCACGCTCTTCTTCGGTAAACAACGCACGGTCTTTATCAAAGACAAACTTTTCCATGTCCAAATGGTCAAGCTCTTTTTGAGTAATCAGGCCGACCTCTTTCGCACTGACCGCGGTTGCCATCAATTTAGGAACCTCAACAGTACCAATAGGGACTTCACCGGTTTTAACAAAAATTTCGGTCGCTTTCGCTTCTGCTAAAAGAGCATCTCGGGATTTCACCACCGGATAATTTTGCAAAATAAAATCCACAACCTTTTCAGGATTCGTCAAGGCGTATTCCCAACCTTGAATAGTGGCCTGCTTAAACGCTTCGACTAATTCAGGCTGCATCGCGGCCTTTTGGCTAGAGGTAATAATCAGATCCCCATAACTTTGCACCCCATAGGATTTAGGATCGAGCACATAGTAAGGCACTCCCGCCCGCTTTAGGCGATAGGGTTCATTGGTTAGAAAAGCGGCGTAATAGTCGACCTTATGATCAATAAAATCCTGTAAGTCTCCGCTGGATTCAACTTCTTTGATCGGTTCAGAGGCTAACTGTCGTGCTTTATTTAACAGTCCAAAAACTTGCAGGTTTCCAAAATGCATGACGGTCTTACCGGAAAGCTGAGACAAGCTATCAATGGGCTCATGAGACAGCAGCACCATGGGAGAAAATTGAAATGAGGCCATCACTAAAGAAATAGGTTTTCCTTGTGCGTAATCCGCCACCAAAGAACCGTACCCCACACCAAAATCCGCCTGGCCGGAGGCCACTTCTTCGGCGACCCGCACGCCTGGCCGCCAACTTTTGATTTTGACGTCCATGCCCGCTTTTTGATAGTAACCCTGCTGAATGGCAGCATACAGCCCCGCAAACTGGAACTGGTGATTCCAGTTAATCTGAACGGTTATCGGGCGGAGGCTATTTTCAGGATGGCCAGCTGAGGCCGTGCCGCTGGTTAGCAACAACAAGAACAAAAAACGAATCAATTGAAATAGATAGGGCCGAAACGAAAAACGCAAACGATATGACCTGTAAAGAAAAAACTAAAGTCCTCATTATAGGATAAAACACCGATAACAAAGGGAATTTTTAAGTAGCCTCCCAAAATGAGGCCGTAAGCTATACATCAGCCCTGCCTCCCCTCTCGCGGAGCAACACCACTCCCCTAGGTTTAAAATTGATACGGCTTCTCTTAAGAGGCTCGCTCATCCACAAAACAGTTCGCTTATCGACAACTTATCCACAGGGTTGTACAAAAAATTTTAACTATCGTCTTAACCAATTTTACGCTCATCACGCTGAGGGTTTGATTACAATAAGCAACGCCAATTTTGTCTGATGAGATCACGAACCCATGCCCGAACTACCCGAAGTCGAAACCACCCGCAAAGGAATTCAACCGAATATTGAAGGCCAAAAGATTGTTAAACTCATCGTGCGCAATCCAAATCTACGCTGGCCGGTCGACCTGTCTTTGACCAAGACCCTGCCAGGCCTGCCCATTTTGAATGTCGGACGACGCGGTAAATACCTGCTACTGGAGACCCCCCAAGGCACCATTCTGATCCACTTAGGTATGTCCGGAAACCTACGGGTATTGCCAATCGGTACGCTGCCCCAAAAGCATGATCACATCGACATGGAATTTGAAAACGGCTTTCTTCTGCGTCTAAACGATCCTCGACGTTTTGGCGCCTTTTTATGGCAAGCACACGAAAACGCACAGGCGCTTGCCCACCCCCTGCTTGCCAAATTAGGGCCAGAACCGCTATCGGACGACTTTAATGGCGAGTATCTTTACAAGGCATCGCGCAACCGAAAAGTGGCGATTAAAAGCTTGGTTATGAACAGTCAGATCGTGGTTGGCGCCGGCAATATCTATGCAAATGAATCGCTGTTTCTGTCGCAAATTCATCCGCAGACACCGGCCAGCAGCTTAACCCGAAAACAGTGCGACACGCTCGCAGCCAATATTAAAAACGTTCTGGCGGACGCCATTGAACAAGGCGGCACCACCCTAAAAGATTTTCTCAGCCCGGACGGCAAACCCGGCTATTTTGAGCAAAAACTGAATGTGTACGGGCGTGATCACCAGGCCTGCCCAGTTTGCGGCACCCTCATTGAGCGCATCATTCTAAATCAGCGCGCGAGCTATTTCTGCCCCGAATGCCAATACGTCAAAAAACCGAGAAGAAAACAGTCATAAAAAATCGCATCCTCACTCCGCCAACGCCACCGATTTAATCAATACAAACAGCTTCAAACCAACTTGCAGGTTTAAGCGTTGCGCGGATTGAGTCGTCACTTCGGCAAACAGCCTTTGGCCGTCGCGTAACGCCACACGCACCAGCATACGGTGCTCACTCTCGGGAACCAGTTCCACAATTTTACCCGGCAGGTGATTGATGATACTCAGTGACTGCGGATCGGAAAGCGCCAAACTGACATCCCTCGCGACCACCCGAACTCGTACTTTTGACTTATGAATCTCGTGACTGTCCGACAGCCACAGGGTATCTTCACCCAATTTCACCGGACGCAAGCCGGACTCGATCGGCTGCACCTCGCCTTCGAGAACGGCCACCGCCCCCTGCTCGTCAAACAGCGGTGAGTCGACTCTAGACAAAGCTTGCTGAAGCGTTTCGATCGACTCAATCCTTCCCTCCTGCATAAAAACGATACGGTCGGCCAAACGCTCCACCTCGGCCGGTGCATGGGTAATATACAAAACCGGAATCCGGTAGGCTTCCACCACCTCTTCGATCAAGGTCAACAACTCGGCTTTGGCACGCCAGTCCAGCGCGGAAAGCGGTTCGTCCATACACAACAGTTCCGGGCGTCCCAATAAGGCACGCGCAATCGCCACCCGCTGACGTTCGCCACCGGAGAGAAACGTCACCCGGCGATCCAGCTTATCGGCAATGCCAACGCGCTCCACAATCTCGTCAAAGTCTGCCGGTTCGACGCCTTTAGGCAACCGTTTAACGGCATAGTTCAAGTTCTGGCGTACGTTCATGTGCGGGAAGAGCGCGGCGTCCTGAAACACAAAACCGATATGCCGCCTTTCCGTCGGCAGGGCGCGGCGTCCGTCCTGCCAGATTTGCTCGCCAACCCGCAGCTGGCCGTGGGTACGTTTATCCAAACCGCTGATGGCACGCAGCAAGGTACTTTTCCCGCTGCCGGAACGCCCGAACAGCACGGTAATGCCTTGCAAAGGAAGAGTAAACTCACCGCTGTCGAGTTCAAACGGTCCCAGTTTCAACTGCAAATTCCCCTGCATGGTCACGGGATGAGAATATTGTGACCCTAATTTCATCCGATTACCCCACCTTTACGCCAAAACGGCGGTTCAAGCCGTACACCGTCATTAACACCGCCAGCGAGAAAATCAGCATCATCGCCGACAGAATGTGCGCCTGGTCGTACTCCAGACTCTCCACATGATCGAAAATATCAATCGACACCATGCGCGTTTCGCCGGGAATATTTCCGCCGACCATCAACACTACGCCGAACTCCCCGACGGTATGCGCAAACGCCAAAGTGGCGGCCACCAGAAAGCCGCGTTGCGAAAGCGGCACGACAATGGTGAAAAAGCGATCCAGAAAACTGGCACGCATGGTGGCGGCCGCATCCAATAAACGATGCGAAATCGCTTCAAACGCATGCATCAGCGGCTGCACCGCAAACGGCAGCGAATAGAAAACCGAACCGATCACCAACCCGGTTTTACTGAAGGTGAGTTGCCCTTCAAAACCGAAAAAACGCAAAAACTCGGTCACCGGCCCGGTGGGATTAAACACAATCAGCAGGTAAAAACCGAGCACGGTTGGCGGCAACACCAAAGGCAAGGCTACCAGTGCTTCCAACAGTACTTTATTGGAAGATCGCATCTGCGCCATCCACCAGGCCAAGGGCGTACCGAGCAGCAACAAAACCAGCGTGGTCATCGCCGCCACTTCCAGCGTCAGCCAGATCGGCGCCAAACTGATCTGCGTTCCAAAAATTTCTAACATCGATTTTCCTTAAAAGCGTACTTAGCAGGCCTGTCAAAGTCTAAAGCAACCACATAAAAAACCGGCCAGGCCTGGTCGGTTTTATTAGCTTAGCGGATTAAACGTCACCTAGGCTTATCCAGCCCGGATTAACTCACGTTATACCCGAATTGTTTGATAATTTTAATCGCTTGCGGCGATTTAATAAATTTCATAAAGGCTTTGACCGCTTCATTCTGTTCACCGCGCCGGGTGACAATCGCCCCCTGATTGATCGGCTGATAATCCGCCTGAGGCACCACCCAGTATTGGCCTTTCTGATACACCGGGCTCTGAGGATCGACTACTTGGGACATGGCGACAAAACCGATTTCGGCATTTTTCGTGGCCACATACTGGAAGGCGTGGGCGATACTTTCCCCATTCACCAATTTGGATTTCAACCCGTCATACAGACCTTTGCTTTTCAAATAGGCCACCGCACGCTCGCCGTAAGGCGCGGTTTTCGGATTGGCCACCGCCAAATGGTTAAATTGCGCCGCTTTCAAGACCTCAATCGGTTGTTCTGCAACCGGCAGGTTCGCACTGTAAAGCACGATCTGGCCTTGCGCATAAACAAAATAGCTGTCCGCCACACCGATCCCGTCTTCAATCGTTTTTTTAGGGCGGCGTTCGTCGGCACCGAAAAACGCATCGAACGGCGCACCGTTCTTGATTTGCGCGTACAGTTTACCGGTCGGGCCAAACGAGAACTTCACCTGATGCCCGGTCTCTTTTTCAAAGGCCTGGCCAACGGCTTCAATGGTTTTGGTAAAGTTGGCCGCCACCGCAATTTTTGCGGTTTCCGCACAGGCCCATGACGAACTTAAAAGGGCGCCGACCAGCACCGCAAAACCCAGGGTCTTTTTCATCTCTTTCTCCTCCAAAATGGAATAACACAAATTTAAAAAATGCATATAACCTTTACTACATATCGGGTGGCAAATTTTTTTTTACCCCAATTTTTTTACATTCAGTCCGCCACCGCTAATAACACATGACTGGCTTTAAACAGGGCGCAACAACGGCCTCCCTCTTCAAGCTCCAATCCCTGTAGACTTTGATTGGTGACAATCGCCGAAATCTTCTGGCCGTTACCGACCTCGATGGTGACGTCACTGTTCACCGCACCGTGTTCGATGGCACAGATCTCGCCGCAAAACTGGTTGCGCGCACTGGTCTTGAAAGCGCCGTTAATGTCCTCGGTCAAAATCACCCAACTCGCCTTCACCAACGCATAAGCATCGGACCCCACTTCCAGGCCCAAACGCTCGACACTTTCCGGAGTGATTTGCGCGACGACTTCATGGTCAGCGCCAATCGACAGCACCACTTCGCTATTGACGACTCCCGGCGTGATCTTGGTGACACTGCCATGAAACAAATTTCGTGCACTGGTTCGCATTGCAATCTTCCTCATTACGTCCAATTGATCGAGCATGCCCGGTGACGCCGCTTCCAGCTCGCGCATCCAATGCTGCATCTGTTCATGAAACAAACGGTAAGCGCTGACCAAAGACTCTCCTGCCGGCGTCAACGCCATACCGCCGCCGCCAGAACCTCCTTTTTGGGCATGCACCAACTCCTCCCCCGCGGCCAGATTCATCGCTTCAACCGCCTGCCAGGCCCCCTTATAACTCATACCGCACGCCTTGGCGGCCGCCGAAAGCGACCCCAGTGAACCGATTTTGCTGAGCAACAGCAATCGGCGCTGTCCGGAGCGCGTCTGTTTGCTGCCCATTAAAAACGATTGCACCAACTGTTCCGGCTGAGAGTGTGTCAAAGGATTTTCCACCAATATTACCAAAAGTACATAGCGAAAGGATTATAGTCGTATTTTGCCTTATGTCAATTCACATCCACTCCCGCCTTTGCCCTGCAGATGTCGAGCCGCGCGCCCCAGGGCACCAACCGAAAAATTGCACCTTGGAGACAGAAATGATAAGTTCGCAACCTCAACAACGTCGTTGAACAAACGCCAGATAGAAGGTCTAACATGATGAAGCGGACATCCAACCTTTACAAAAACCTGCTCGGCAAGCTGCTCATACCTTCACCGGTCAGCCACACCGAAAAACTGGTCTCGGCACTCGGCGGCTTCATCGCCATTCTAATTGTGATCATCCTCAGCCATCTGTTTATCCCCGGGCACTGGGAAATTGTCGCCTCCATGGGAGCTTCGGCGGTGCTGTTGTTCGCTGTACCGCATGGCCCGCTGTCTCAACCCTGGCCACTCATCGGCGGACACCTATTTTCGGCCTTCATCGGTATCAGCTGCGTCATGCTCATCGATGATCCACTGCTAGCGGCCAGCAGCGCCGTCGGCTTAAGCATCGGAATCATGTATTACTTCCATTGCCTGCACCCTCCCGGCGGCGCCACCGCCCTGACTGCAGTCATCGGTGGCGAGCAGGTGCATGGTCTTGGGTATCAGTTTCTGTTAACCCCGGTACTGCTGAATATCATCGTCATTCTGGGCGTGGCCATTCTCTTCAACGCACTGTTTGAATGGCGCCGCTATCCAGCCTTTATGCGCGCTCCTGCAAGAGCGACCGCCAAAGTAGATGCACCTTTTTCCCACGCCGATTTTCTCAGCGCACTCAAAGAAATTGATTCATTTGTGGACATTCATGAACACGATCTTCGGCGTATCTTTGAATTGGCCAACCTCCACAGAACCCCCAGCCATTTGCAGCCCGAGCAGATTCAGCTGGGCAAGGTCTATAGCAATGGCGAAATCGGCCCAAACTGGAGCATGCGCCAGATCATCGACGAGTGCCATGACCCCAACCCCGACAAAGATTATGTAATTTTCAAGCAAATTGCCGGACGTGCGCCCAAAAAGAGCGATTGCGTAACGCGCAGCGAGTTTGCCGAATGGGCCCGTTATGAGATGGTTTTAAAGCAAGGAACCTGGGTGAGAAAGCACTCGGACAAGGACTGACTATTGCAAGCGCCGGGCACAAATCGGGATGCCGACTTTCAAGCCCGTGCAAAGCTTCATAAAAGACAGTATGATTGCAGTATGAATAGACGTACTTTTTTGACAATTTGGGCAGGCCTGTTGAGTGTGGCAACGCTGACAGGATGCGATAAAACGGCTTCGGAAAACACCACCCAATGGCCGTTGGTCAAAGAGTGCAGTCTGCATCAACAAGCCTGTACAGCACAACAGGGGGACGCGTCGGCTACGCTCAAGATCAGTCCTCATCCAATCCCTATCGCCAAGCCGCTTGGAATTGAAGTCGCTTTAAACAATCTGAACGCGCAAAAGGTCGAACTCGATATCAGCGGATTGAATATGTATATGGGCTATAATCGCGTGACCTTGATGTCGACCAAACCCAATTATTATGTCGGCACCTCCATGCTCGCCTTCTGCACTTCTCAGAAAATGCAGTGGCAGATTACCTTAATGATTCACCAGCCGGATGGCACGCAAATACAAATTCCTTATTACCTGGAAACCATTAACCGTTAACCGCGGTTGCGCTTGTCTGCCAACGCTTGGGCCACCTGAGGATGCACAAATTCACTGACATCCCCACCCAACGCGGAAATTTCACGTACCAGCGAGGAAGAGATAAATGCGAACTGCTCGGCGGGGGTCATAAACATCGTCTCGACTTCCGGCGCCAATTTACGGTTCATCGAGGCCAATTGAAATTCATATTCAAAGTCGGAGACAGCGCGCAAACCACGCAGCAATACGTTGCCGCCTATCTGCTGTACAAAATCCACCAGCAGACCGCGGAACCCCATGACCTCCACATTCGGCAAATCGGCGGTTACCGCTTTCGCCAAGGCCACCCGCTCATCCAAAGAAAACAGTGACTGTTTATTACGATTGTCCGCCACCGCAATAATCAAACGATCATAAAAACGGGCAGCTCTTTCAATCAAATCAAAATGTCCGGCGGTAATCGGATCAAAGGTACCGGGATAAACGGCAGTAATACTCATATCGGCTCTAATTTAACGGTTTAAAAAGGGGCACGCTGACGCGCACGCCACTATCATAACCGGAATAAACGGGGATTGCGATGTTGAAAAAAAGGCGTAAGATGAAAAGCAAATAGGCTGTTAACGCGTCATGCTCAAGACGTGCCTTTGATCTTAACCAGGAGAATTGTTATGGAAGCACCGGATCATAGCCTAAACGCCTTATTTGACCAGCTCGGTCTGCCCAGTTCCAACCAAGAGATTGAACACTTTATCGCCCGCCACAAACCCTTGGCCATCGACATCCCGTTAACCCAAGCCGATTTCTGGACGGATGCTCAAGCCGACTTTCTAGCCCAAGCCATTATGGACGATGCCGACTGGGCCGAAGTGGTGGATCATTTGGACGCCATGCTACGCCACGGATAAATTTCCTTATCAGACTCGATTCCAACGAACCGGGGCGACTACTCCCCTTCAAAACGAAACAAGCCGTAACGCACCTGAGCGGTTGTTTTGTCGCGAGTGCACTGCCATCCTTGCGGAAGCACTGGCCAATCCAACGTTTTTTCCTGCTCGATATATAACCAGGCCTGTTCATTTTTCAACCAACCGTTCGCCAACAGCAGATCCACGGTTTTCTGCATCAGATCTTGGTGAAACGGCGGATCCAAAAACACGCCATCAAACGTGCGCGTTGCCGGTTGATCCAGCCAGTTTAGGGTATCGGCGTGAATGACGTCGGCTTTCTGCGTCTGCAACTGGGTTAAATTCGCTTGTAACTGCCGCTGATTCTCTGCTGCCAGCTCCAGGAACGTCACCCCGGCAGCGCCTCTGGACAAGGCTTCCATGCCTAAAGCGCCGGAACCGGCAAACGCATCCAGAAAGACACCACCGGGGATTTCAAACTGCAGCCAGTTAAATACCGTTTCACGCACACGGTCAGAAGTGGGGCGCAAGCCTTCGGCATTCAAAACAGGCAGTTTGCGCCCGCGCCAATCGCCGCCGATAATGCGAACCTCCCCCATTTGTGCCTGGCCGGCGCGTTTTGCTAAACTGCGGCCACGGCCGGAACCGCCACGCTTGTTTGTCTGTCGGGCCATCGCTTGTTTCTAACCTTTATAGAATCGCCTTACCTCAAGATGGGAGTATTTTAGACGCCGAACCGCCAGATGAAAAGCTAACGAACAAACGGAACCGAATTAAGGTAATAAAAAAAACGCCCTAAGCAGGGCGTTTCAAGGAGCATCAAATTAAACAAACCAATCAATAGCCGATATCGGTATGATGCGATTGCGGAATGGCTTCCGAGCCCGGCAACAGATACCACATCAAATAATCCACGACCATCGGCACCACCACACTGTGCTGATTGTTGGTTTGCTGAAGTTTTTCACGAATGGCTTGCTTGATTTCGGGACGATTTGAGGTATCCATAATGATATCGATCTGCTCACCAAACTGATCAATCGCATCCTCAAAGGCTGGAAAGTTGGTAATGCCGCGCTGCTCTGCATCGGCGACTAAAGGGTTATCCATGTTAGGTTCGCTGATCGCAATGACCTGTACCTGCTCAGGGTTCATCTCTTTGAACTGTTGGTAAAACTTGCCGCCAATACGGCCTAAACCGATCATCAAAATGGTGATTTTTCTCACAATACTTCTCCTTTGAAGCGTAGGGGGACCTGTCCTTAAACGCACGGCACCCGTCATGATGAATATACGTACTTATTCACCAACAGTATAGAAAACCACTAGCCAACCCTCCACCCCCAAACCCATGTAAATGAAATGGTTATTTTTATGGGTTCACGAATTCTTTTTATCATTTGATTTATCCCCTGCCAAAACCCATAAAAATTGACTTTGCATAAGGTTAAGTTATAATTCGACCTCCTGATTTGGCGGATGTGGCGGAATTGGTAGACGCGCAGGGTTCAGGTCTCTGTGGGGTAACACCTGTGTGAGTTCGAGTCTCACCATCCGCACCAATTCAGCACCTTTTTTTATTTATTTCAGTCTCACTTTTCTCACTGTTCTTTTATCGCCGTCCAATACACACGGCAACCCTTCCGATCTTATCGCTCCACCAGAATCCAATCCCCCTTGATGCCGTGACGCTCTTGAAGCTAAATTTGAACAGGCCTGTTGAAAATTTTAGAATAGAACTTATGTGGGCAAGATGACTATGGCGCCAACATCTGTTTTCACCAAGCGGATCCGCCCTTCATCACCGAGCTGACCTCAAGGGAGGATAATTATGCAAACACAACACCTACGCTTCGCCTCATCTCTATTGATTTTTCTGACCTTTTTCGCGCTTGGAGGGTGCAGTTCGATTACGGTCAACCAAGATTACGATGTTCACGCCCGTTTTGACACCCTGCATACCTTGCAATGGCTCCCTGCGGAACGCCAAGCTGAACCTAAGGCATCGGTTTACGCCAGTCGCAACCCTTTGATGGCCCAACGCATTGAACAGGCCATTGAATCGGCCCTGCCAGCGAGAGGTCTGCGCTTAGTTGCAGACAAAGCGGACGGTTTTATTAGCTATCATATGGTGGTGAAAAAAGTCATGCGTGCGGAACCAGGCCCTTATTATGGGTTGGGGTTTTGGGGCCGTCACAGTGGCCTGATGTTTCACACACCTCCTGAATATTACGAAGTGGAAGAAGGCACTTTTGTCATCGACATTCTCAATCAAGAAGGCCGGCTAATTTGGCGAGGCAAAAGCCCATCCTATCTGAGGGAACTGGAATCACCTGCCAAAACCACGGAATGGGTTAATGCCGTGGTTCAGAAGATGCTGGCGCAATACCCGCCGAAGTCAACGCAAGCCATTCAGCAGACTCAATAATACGGAGACGAGACATTGGACTATCCAACCATTCCTATCGGCTGCAAACACTGTGAAGCACCTCTGGATTTTGAATTCACATTTGCTTTTCAACCCATTATCAATATCAGCAACCGATCGATTTGGGGATATGAAGCCTTAGTGCGCGGCCCCAATGGCGAAAGCGCCGCCAGCGTTTTGAGCCAGGTCAACGATCGCAACCGCTATGCATTTGACCAGGCCTGCCGGGTCAAAGCGATCCGACTCGCCAGCCGGCTTAACTTACAGCAAAAACTGAGTATTAATTTTTTACCCAATGCCGTGTACGAGCCTGAACACTGTATTCAAAGCACCTTAAAAGCGGCACGTGAATACAATTTCCCGATCAGCAAAATCCTTTTTGAAATTACCGAATCGGAACATGTCGTCGATCGAAAGCATCTCACGGAGATTTTTTCTTATTATCGAAGCCAAGGGTTTATGACTGCATTGGACGATTTTGGCGCCGGACATGCCGGACTCAACATGCTTGCCAGCTTTATTCCCGACATTCTTAAAATCGATATGGAACTGGTACAGAATATTGATCGCGATCGTATCAAACAGGTGATCGTTCGCAACCTGGTTAAAACCTGCCAGGAATTGAATATTCAAGTATTGGCAGAAGGTTTGGAGCGCATGGAAGAGGTTGCCTATTTTCAGCACTTGGGAGTGGAACTATTGCAGGGGTACTTTTTTGCCAAACCAGGATTTGAATCCTTGCCCAAAGTAGACTTTTCTGCATTAAACCACGGTTAACCCCGCTCCTGACTGCTATCGGTGCGCGCCTCGCGCATCTGCTGTTTAAGCTGCTTAGCGGCCATGGCATATCCGCCCTCCGCACTGTCCACGAAGTGAATATGCTCAAGCCCTCTTTGATTAATCAAACAGGTGACAATGGCCGAATGCGTTTGATGACAACCGTAATAGAGCCGCCCCAGACGATACTGCTGATCCAGCCATTGCAATAGTTCCTGCAACGGAATCCGATCTGCCGCCAATACTGTTCGATAGGCATCATCCAACTTTAAGCGATCGGAATTAGCGATTAAATCTTCCCGATAACGCCCCCACGGCACGTCTTTGACCGTTATGCCATGGCGCATAAAGTAATTACCGAGCACATTCTCCAGCCAAAGTGACAAAAAGGCTTTCCCTCGACGCCAGATCCCTCGTCGCCACACCTTACTCATGCGTTCCACTTTCAACTTGGTGGGAGACAGCGACAGTGAAAGTCCGGAGAGATGCAACGGATGCGCCCGGCGATTATCCCCGAAACGTTTTGCCATCTGTTCAATAAGGTCGCGGTAAAGCTCAAAGCGCTCCGTTTCAACTTCTGACCTTGCCATGACCAACAAACTGCATGTCACCTGTCTAGGGCTTGGGATTTCATTCCACCGGCATTCAAAGCCACTGAAATCTGCTTCGCTTTCCCCATTGCCATCCAAATAATAGCGAGCGTTCTGTTTAAGCTTGTCGTCCGCTTCCTGCATACCGCCACCGGCAAAGAAATACTGAACCAGCGTCTCCGCGGTTTGAAATTTACACACCGCAACCGGTCGCTGTAATTCCGTGCAAGGAATCAATCCGATCCTGAGATCCAAAGCAAGCGTTTCTTTAGCAAATTGCCGACATCCACGCAGCGCTTTTTGAACTTGGGGTAAGATCAGAGGTGGAATGCAAAATGCGGCGCCATCTCCGCCAAAGACATACGGAACCGCCATGGGCTTTACCGCATTCAACACCGCGGCAATCGTACTGCCTCCCAGCGCATTCACCTCTCGATAGCGCCCCTGTTCAATCGCGTTAGTGGAGTTTCTGACATCGGCAATGACGACGATCCAATCGGACGGCAATTGTTGGTAAGCCTCCGCTTGCAACGTTTGTTCCAATTGATGATACACAGGAAGAGAATCTTCAAAACTCATAAAATCATTTTGCAAAGCCCATTACTCTCTCTAGAACTCTTTGCCCTCATGCTAACAGCAAAATGCTGACATCAAAACCACAGGCCTGCTGAGTTTTTTACTTCAAGATTCCTCTTTGTTTATGCAAAACATAAATATAAATAATCCAAAATAACCACACAAAAATGGATATATTGCCCAATTATGGTAACGTATTGGGCATATATACTAAAAGCACGCTAAGTCATTAAAAAAGCGGTATTTTTACTTACAAAGAGGTAGTCAAATGCTTAAAAATCTGAAAATTGGCCAGCAGCTCGGACTGGGCTTCGGACTGGTCGTATTACTTCTGGTACTGTTCGCCATTAACAGTTTTATGACCTTCCAAAAAGCCGCAGATGATTTTTCCCACTACCGTGGCTTCGCCCTTGACAGCCTTAATGCCGGTCGAGTTCAAGCCAATATCCTCATCGCTAACGATGCGGCCAATAAATACGTGCAGACCCGCGATAAAAAATACCGTGATGAATATGAAAAACGTCTGGCCACAATTGAAGAGATTGCGCTAGAACAGAACCAAAACCTGCAAAACCCAGAAAGAAAGGCGATGTCCGATCAAATCCTGGCCAGTCTCGCGGAATACAAAACCCTGGCGTCCGACAGCTTTGAGTTGATGGCGAAACGCGACGATCTGCTGCACAATACCATGAACGTTAACGGGCCGAAAATGCGCAGTCAGGTCAGTCGCCTGATTGAGATTGCAGAAAATTCAGCCAATCTAAATCTCAGCACTTTGGCGGCAAACACTCAAGAACACCTCCTGCTTGGGCGCATTTACGCTCTAAAATTTATGGACACCAACAGTGCCGATGACGCCAAGCGCGCCAAACAGGAATTCAACATTACCTCTCAGCAGCTTGAACTGATGCAATCCAGCGCTTTGGGCGATGAAGCGTCTCGGTTGACAACCCAAGCCAGCGCTTTGCTTCAAGGCTATATCAATGCCTTTGATCAAATGGTGCAAACCATTGAAACGCGTAATGTCAAATTCAAAGAAGGCTTTATTCCGCTGGGTGAAAAGGTGGCTAACCTGTCGGAAGAGATCAAGCTTTCGGTGAAGAAAGACCAGGATACACTGGGGCCACAAATTCAGGCGAATAATGAATCGGCAATCAATGTGATTATCGCCATTTCAACCATTGCCGTCATTTTCGGTGTGATCATTGCCTTGGTGATTACGCGCGTCATAGCCCGCCCGGTCAACCAGATGGCGCAAATCATGGCGAAAGTAGAACAGAGCGGGGACTTTGGCCAGCGCGTGGATGCCGAAGGCCGCAGTGAAGTCGCAATGGCCGGACAGGCCCTAAATGGGTTACTGGAAAGTCTGCAACAGGCGATTCAAGAGGCCAACGCCACCATGGCGCGCATGGCGCAGGGCGATTGCAGCCAGCCGATGCAAGGCGAGTACAATGGTGACCTGCTGAGGCTGAAAGATGGCATCAACCAGTCGCAAAGCCAAGTTAATGAAGCCATGAATGCGTTGCAGGCCGCGCTGACCTCGCTGAGCGAAGCCGATTTCAGCCATCAGGTACAGATTAATGACGATGTACAAGGAACCTATCGCCGCCTACTAGAACAGTCTGCCAGCACCATGCACAGCTTAAACGCTGCGATTCAAGAGATTCAAAGCGTCATGGACGGTATGTCTAGCGGTGAGTTCAATCACCGTGTCAATGCGCAAATGCCGGGCGATCTGAACGAGCTGAAAAACAACGTTAACCAATCCCTAGACAAGCTTGAAGCGGCGATCAATGAAGTATCCGCCATTATGGCGGCTCAAGGTGAAGGTGACCTGACCGGACGTGTGAATGGTCAATACCAAGGGCAACTGAAACAGCTGGCCGACTCTCTGAACAGCGGTATGGAAAAAACCGCCCAAGCGGTTGCGCGTGTTATGGAAGCGGCGCGCAGCGTTCAAGAAGGCTCGCAACAGATCGAACAAGGTACCAACGATTTGTCGGAGCGTACCCAAAACCAGGCGGCTTCCCTGGAGGAGACGGCGGCATCGATGGAAGAGATGGCCTCCGCAATTCGCCAAACCACCGACAATGCTCAACATGCCAACCAGCTTTCGACCAATGCGCGAACGGCGGCGGAACAAGGCTCTAAAGTCATGGATCAAACCATTACCTCGATGGAAAATATCAGCGAAGCATCTGCCAAGATTTCTGACATCGTCACCATCATCGATGGCATTGCCTTCCAGACCAACCTTCTGGCCTTGAACGCGGCGGTAGAAGCGGCGCGTGCCGGTGAGCACGGTCGCGGTTTTGCCGTGGTGGCCGGTGAGGTTCGTACCTTGGCACAAAAGTCGGCCGAATCGGCCAAAGACATTAAAAACTTAATTGAAAACACCTCGGAACAGATTAAGGGGGGATCGGAACTGGTTGCCCAATCCGGGGAGTCACTGAAAGAGATCAATCAAGCCATTCTGCAGGTTTCCGATATTGTCTCCGAAATCTCGGTAGCCGCGGATGAACAGTCTCAAGGCATCTCCCAAGTGAACCAGGCCATCGGCAATATCGACTCCGCCACCCAGCAGAATGCCGCCTTGGTTGAAGAAACCGCGGCGGCCTCAACCAGCCTGGAGGAGCAAGCCTCGTCACTGATGGAAATTGTCAGTCAGTTTAAAATCCCCGGCGGTCTGACCGCAGAACCCACAAGACACATTCCAGCACCGGCAAAACCGGTTCAGGCCGCGGTGACCAGCAAAACGGCCGAGACAAAGGCTACGACACCGTCACCGCCAGAGAAAAAGCCCGTAGAGCAAACGCCTCCGCCGCCAAAGCCTGTGGCCAACAATCCCGATGAGTGGGAAGAGTTTTAAATAGAAACTCACACAAATAAAAAGCCCGGTTCTGACCGGGCTTTTTTATGATAGATTTCTGTCCGCCAATGCTCTCAAAACTAAACTCAACAGGCCTATTCGACGGTTTTATATTGCAAAAGCTCTCCGGCTTGCTGCTTGCTCAACAACACTTCATATTCAGCTGCCGGCAAGGGTCTACTGAACAAAAAGCCCTGCACATATTGCGCACCGGCTTTATGCAATACCTCAAGCTGCTCGGCTCTTTCCACCCCTTCGGCCACCGTATGAAACCCAAAGGTTTGTGCCAGAGAAAGAATGGCCTCAACAATGGCCATATCATTTGCATCTTCTGGAATATCCCGCACAAACGAATAATCGATCTTAAGCGTGTTTAACGGCAGCTGCTTCAGGTAGGTCAACGACGAGTACTCAATCCCAAAATCATCCAGCGCAAAATGCACGCCGAGCTTATGGAGTTCCTCCAGCACTTTGAGCGTCTGCTCTGGTGACGACATGACAAAACGCTCAATGATTTCCAGCTCGAGCCACTCTGGCTGACACTCCGTCTTATCAAGAACCTGAATGACTTTTTTCGCCAGATCACTTTGCGCAATCTGTTTTCCAGACAGATTGACTGACACTTTGCCGGGATTCAGACCCAACTGCTGCCAACGGGTGTTTTGTGCACAGGCCTGCTCCAGCACCCACTCTCCCATCTGAATAATCAGGTCACTTCTTTCCGCCTCTTGGATAAACGAACCCGGCAAGAGCAGACCTTTTTCCGGATGATTCCAACGAATCAGGGCTTCGGCGCCGACAATACGGCCACTCTGACATTCCAGTTTGGGCTGATAATAGACTTCAAACTCTTCACCCTCAATGGCGCGACGCAATTCCGATTCGAGCTGAATATGTTCAAAGGCAACCTGCGTCAATCGGTCCGTATAAAAGGCATAGGTATTGCGATTGCTGGCTTTGGCATGGTACATAGCGGCATCCGCATTACGCAACAGGATTTCCGGAGTATCGCCATCCTGGGGATAAACGCTAATTCCAATACTCGCTCCAATGTAGAGTTTATTCCCACCTTCATCAAAAGGCTGGCCTAACACCTCCAACACTTTGCCGGCGATTGAAACCGCATCTTCCGGTTCTTTCAGATTACGCACCAATAGCGCAAATTCGTCGCCCCCCAAACGGGCCATACTGTCCGATTGACGCACAACACCCTGCAAGCGGTTTCCGACCTGCTCTAAAATCTTATCTCCGGTCAAATGCCCTAAAGAGTCATTAATCTGTTTAAAGTGATCCAGATCGATAAACAGCACCGCCAACTTCTGTAACTCGCGTGCACTTTGCGCAATCGCCTGCAGTAACAAGTTACTGAATAGTTGACGATTCGCTAACCCTGTCAGCTGATCGTGGTGAGCCAAGTGATAGAGTTTCGCTTCCGCTTCTTTTCGTGAAGTAATGTCTCGGCTAATCCCCATCAAACCGTATAAGGTCCCCTCTTCACTGTAAAAAGGAGTTTTAACGGTATCCAGCAGCACCCGACTGCCATCCGGGTAGGTCACCCACTCCTCATTCTGACGGGGACGGCCTGATTTGAACATAGCCAAGTCTTGCTCCCTGAAAAAGGCCGCGATCGACTTATCAAACAGGTCAAAATCGGTTTTACCGAGAATTTCTTCTTCCCTTTTGCCGGTAAACGCCTCAAACGCCTGGTTACACCCTCTATAAACTCCATGCGGGTCCTTGTAAAAGATCAAATCCGGCGAGGCATTCATCACCGACTTCAACAGCATTTTTTGTTCACGGACACGCTCTTCAGCCAAGTATTGCTCGGTGATGTCCTGGGAGGTGCCCACTAAACGAACCGGTCTGCCGTGGTCGTCATAACGCGCCAATGACTTGTGACGAAGGTAGCGCTGCGTGCCATCGTCCAAGGTGATCGAGTGAATGACTGTCGTTTCCTTTCCGGTGAGAATCGCTCTTTCCATCGCCGATTCGATGGCCTCCCGCTCCCCTTCTGGAACCTGAGCTAAGAAATCTTCGCGCTTGACCTCTGTATGCGATTCAAAACCATGAACCTGTAAACAGCCGGCCGAGTACCATACATCTTGGGTATTCAAATCCAGTTCCCACGAACCGATATGAGCGATACTCTCAGTTTCAGCCAACAGCGCCTGCTCACGCTGTACCTGCTGCTTGGCAATTCGATAAGCGGTAATATCCTGAACCGTCCCATTGGAGATCAAAGGACGACCATCTGGGTCAAAAATCGTTTCACACTCTTCCAGAACGTACTTGATGCGCCCGTCATCCATTAACAGGCGGTGTTCCATCCGGTACGGCCGCTGATCTTCGAGTGAGTTTTGGTACGCCTTATCGGCGGCCGCTCTATCATCGGGGTGGATGCGAGCCAAAAACAGTTCATTGGAAGGAATGTGTTTTTCCGGGTCGTATTCAAAAATACGAAACGCTTCTGCAGACCAATACAGCTTACCGGTTGAAAAATCCGATTCCCAGCTGCCAATATGCGCCATGCGCTGGGCACGCTCTAATCGTTGCGTCTGCTTTTCCAGTTCTTCAAGCGCCGTCTTATATTTGGTGATATCTGTGGCCATACCTTCAACAGAAACCACCTTTCCTTTATCGTCAAAGACCGGAAATTCTTCAACCTGAAGCCATTTAAGCTCACCGTTTTTGTGCAATATTTGAACCGGGTAAGAAGGGGGCTGCTGCCCTGAAAGCGACATTTCAGTATATTTCACCACCCTTTTATTCTCAGGGTGATCGCTCATGTAGGTTTCATAGTGATGCAAAAAGTCTTCACGACTGTAGCCGAGCACCCTGACAATGGAGGGACTCACGTAAGTAAAGACGCCGCGAGGGTCATGCGAATAGAAAAAGCTTTTCTCGCCAAGCCGCTCTTCGAGCTGTTTAAAGTTCGGTTGATAGGAAGGGGGTGACATTGAAATCCCGGGCATTTTTTATGCATTGATTATAAAAGATTATACCCAGCCTAAACAAGGAAACACTTATTTATTTAAAGATTCATGACAACCCTGCGTACGCACAACGCCTTTATGAAAAAATGTCGTAAAACCTTCATCTTTATGAAAAAAAACTCGGCCTTTTGAAGGGCATAATAAGTGCAATAAAGAAGGATGAGCGATGAAGATCTTAATTGTCAGTGATGCCTGGGTTCCACAAACCAACGGCGTCGTCACCACTATGACTCAAGTGATTAGCCAGCTTGAAAAACTCGGCCACACGGTCAAGGTATTGCACCCCGGTCTTTATCAAACCATTCCTATGCCCGGTTATAAAGAAATCCCATTAACTTGGCGAGCCAACGGCTTTGACAAACATATCCGTGCATTTCAACCCGACGCCATTCATATTGTGACCGAAGGTCCTTTGGGGTTGCGGGCCCGGGCGTGGTGCCTGCGCCGTAACCGACCGTTTACCACGTCGTTTCACACCAAATTTGCCGAGTACCTCAATAAACGCCTGCCCTTTATCCCCGTCGGCCTGGGATATGCGTTGCTGCGCTGGTTTCATGCTCCGGCAAAGCATACTCTGGTCAGCACCCAATCTTTAATCGACGATCTAAGCCAGCGCGGCTTTGAGCACCTGTTCAAATGGAACCGGGGAGTCGATACTGCGTTATTCACACCGCAACATAAAATAGAGCAACCGTGGCCGCACCCCATCCACCTCTACGTCGGGCGCGTCGCGGTGGAAAAAAACCTGCCGGAATTCCTAAAACTGGATCTGCCAGGCAGCAAGGTGGTGGTCGGCGACGGTCCTGATAAAGCGCTGCTGGAAAAACAGTTTCCAAATGCACATTTTGTCGGCAAACTCAGCGGCATCCCGCTTGCGCAGCAGTTCGCCAGCGCCGACGTATTTGTCTTTCCCTCCAAAACCGATACCTATGGATTAGTCATGCTTGAAGCGCTGGCAGCGGGTACGCCGATCGCCGCCTATCCCACCACCGGGCCGATTGACATCCTCACCCCACAAACGGGTGTCATGGCTGACGATCTGCAAGAAGCCATTCACCAGGCCCTGACTCTAGACCATTCAGCGTGCCGCGACTATGCACTGCAATTTAGCTGGCAAGCCTGCGCAGAGACCTTTGTTGCCGCCCTGTCGCCTTTCCCTGAAACACTTGAGATCGAAACGAAACCGCTGCCGCCAAACAAATCGCTGATCTCCTAAACAAGCGAATTTTGGCTACTCAATAGACAGTCAATAGACAGTGAACAGGCCTGCTTATTTTCTAGGTAAATCCAAGCCGTAGAACGACGACGATACACCGGTTTTCGGCAACCCGATTGGCAATCACGCCGCAGAACCTTTAAGATGGGTTCTGTTTTTTGCAAAGTGATGCAAAGCGCATTCAATGTACGCTTTGTCTCGGCAGCCACGCTGCTCAATGTTCATCCACTATCCGTTGATCTGGTGGATCCGGTTAGCCTTGCGTCCTACGGACGCGAAAACACTCAACAGGCAAAACAGGCAAAAACGGCGTTTTTCCTGCCTGGTAAAGATAACAGCAAACAACTTAGCTTAACTCACACTCACAAACGGTGCTTGCACTTATGGTCTTATCCACATTTCTGGGATTTCTGTTTCTCTTTTTTCTCATCGGCGTCGCCAGCTACTTCTTTTCGCGCAAAACCACCTCCGATTATCTGGTGGCCGGCAAACGTGTCTCCCCTGCCCTGGTCGGACTCTCTGCGGTGGCCACCAATAACAGCGGCTTTATGTTTATCGGCATGATCGGTGCCACTTACAGCATGGGACTGTCGGCCATCTGGCTGATGACCGGCTGGATTCTTGGCGACTGGATCGCCCAGCGCCGGGCGGTCAAGTCGATTCAGACATCGGCACAGTCGCCGCTGGTGCACTCGTTTGGCGGCCTGATTTCCGAGTGGATTGACGAACCCGACCCGCACCGCCTGCGCCAACTGATCGGCGGTCTCACCATTGTGCTGCTTACCGTCTATGCCGCCGCGCAGCTGAAAGCGGGCACCAAAGCCACTGAAGTATTGCTCGGCTGGGAGATGGAAACTGGCATATTGCTCGCTGCGGCCATCATCTTTGTTTACAGTCTGGTGGGCGGCCTGCGAGCTTCCATCTGGACCGATGTGGCGCAATCGCTGGTGATGCTCAGCGGCATGCTGATGATGCTGGTATTTGGCTTCAGTGCGCTGCCTGGTGTGCAGGATCTAAGCGCGCTTTACCAAGCGCTTGCCAGCGTGTCTGACCACTATATGCACTGGTTTCCGCAAGATGTGAGCGGTTGGTCCGCGGTGCTCTTTGTGGCCGGCTGGCTGTTTGGCGGCATGGGCGTCATCGGCCAACCGCATATTGTCATCCGTTTTATGACCCTGAATCCAGAGCACAAACCCAAAGAGATGCAATTCTACTACTACGGCTGGTTCATTCTGTTTTACGCTCTGACCATCAGCGTCGGGCTGTTAAGCCGTCTGCTGATTCCAGCCACCGATCAGTTTGATGCCGAACTGGCGTTGCCGACGCTGGCCTCGCAACTGATGCCCGACCTGTTTACCGGTCTCATGCTCGCCGCCCTGTTTGCAGCCACCATGTCCACCGTCGATTCGCTGATTCTCTCCTGCTCCGCCTCCCTGACACGCGACCTGAGTAAAGAACCCCAACAGTCGCTGTGGCTCACCAAAGTAGCCACTTTTGGCGTCCTCAGTTTGGCGGTGGCGATTGCACTGGCCAATAATCAAACCGTGTTCAGTCTGGTGCTGGATGCCTGGGGCATGCTCGGTTCCGCCTTTGGTCCGCTGATTTTGTGGCTGGGTCTCAAACAGCGTTTGACCCAATATCACGCCATTCTCACCGTGCTCACCGGCCTGTTCACCTTTGTCACCTTTTCCTACTTTAAATGGCTGCCGGATATTTATCCGATTACCTTCGGCATCTTGTCCGGTCTGCTGATCGCTTCCGCCGGAGGCAAAAACGTCGACCTGCAAGTTCTGCTAACGAAAAAACAGTTGCCGGATTCCTCGCATTGATCCGCTGCAAAAAGAAACAGGCCCGGTAAAAACATTCTGACCAGGCCTGTTCAGTTTAAAACCGGCTTTAAAAAGAGGAGGTTGTGCCGTTGTCACCTTTATTTCGGCTGACCGACCATCACCGTCACCATCTTGTCAGGATGAATGTGCTTTTTCCACGCCTGCAGCACCTGTTCCTTGCTCAGCGACGCAATGATTTTTGGAAATTGCTTCAGATAATCCAGCGGCAGGCCGTAAAAACCGATCATGGAAAGATAGCCGATGATTTTGCCGTTACTGTCGATACGCAACGGGAAACCGCCGATTAAGTTATCCTTGATCGCCTGAAAATGAGTATCGTCAATCCGCTTCATAAAGGCTTCAAGCGTCTCATTGACCACTTGTGCCGCTTCATTGGCACTGTCGTTTTTGGTCGACAGATACGCCAACCACGGTCCCGGCACTTTCAAAGGCGCCATACCGCTGCCGACACTGTAGACCAGGCCGCGCTTCTCGCGGACCTCTTCCATCAGCAACGAACCGAAACCGCTTCCGCCCAGAAGATGGTTACCCAAGAACAGCGCGTAATAGTCCGGATGGCCCCGCTCGACAGCGATCTGGCCGTGACGATAATAGGTTTGCGAAGAGTCGAATTCGATCACGCGCTTTTCCGCTTTCTGCAACGCTTTTGGTTGCGGCAGCGCCGGCGGCTTCTCTCCTTTAGGCAGCCCTTTCAACAGCTGTTCGGCGATGACTTCAGCCTGCTTACGCTCCACATTACCGACAATCGAAATCGTCGCATTGGCACTGACAAAATAACGCTGGTAAAAGGCGCGCAAGTCGTCAAGCTTCAACGCCGCAACACTTTGCGGGGTACCGGAAATCGGATGGGCATAAGGATGGTCGCCATAAAGCGCTTCCCAGAAGGTGTTACGCGCCAAGGCGCCCGGATCCTTCTGTTGCTGGCGCAAGCCCACCAGCAAACGCTGACGTTCGCGTTCAAAAATCTGCGAATCAAATTGCGCCTCGGTCAAGGTCGCGCTAAACAGCTTCAGGGCCGGTTTGAGAATCGACTCGCGCGTTAGGGTACGCATCGAATAACTGGCCATATCCCGATCGACGCCGCCGCCCATTTTGGCACCCAAGGCGTTAATCTGCTGGGATATCTGCTCTTCATTCAGTTCTGGCGTTTTGGTGCCCAACAAGGAGGCGGTCATTGACGCCAATCCCCACTGGTCGCCGTCGCGCGCACTGCCAGCATCAAACACTACTTCGATGTCGAGCATCGGCAGTTCCGGCGCGGCGACAAACATCACCTTAGATCCTTGGGAGGTCTGCCAGCTTTGAATCTCGACCGAGGCACAGGCTTGCAGGCTCCATACACTCAACAGGCCTGCTGAAAATAACATCCACACCGTTTGCATGATCACTCGCATTTACAGTCTCCCGGTATAAGGTTTGATTTTGCGCGGTCCTTTGCCGTCCGGATAGAGCGTGGCAATGGTCAGGTTATCGCGATGCAGATATTTTTTCGCCACCGCCATAATCTCTTCCGGGGTGACCGAACGGATATTCTCGATCCAGTGGTCGAGCGTGTCGGCCGGAAGCCCCACACTGACCAGAGAGCCCAGAATCATGGCCTGCGACTGAATCGAATCACGGTAATAGACGTGATCGGCTTCGTCCATCGCCCACACGCGCTCCAGTTCAGCTTGTGACACCGGCGTGGTTTTGAGCTTCTCAATCTCCGCCAATAACGCCTTCTCTAAGGCGTCGACGGTTTGTCCATTGGCCGGCGTGCCGCTGAGTTCAAACAGCGTATTCAAGCGATCTGTCGCGTTATAGCCGGAGCTGACGCCGGCAGCGATCTGCTGATCGCGCACCAGAGACTGCGGCAGGCGGCTGCTCTCTCCGCCATCCAAAATGCTGCTTAACACCGCTAATGCGTACACCTCGCGCGGATTTTCAGCGGTCACCAGGCTCGGCACATGAAAGCCCATCTGTACGGAAGGCACTTGAGTATTGCCCTTGAGTTCAATACGGCGCAGCCCTTCCTGTTCGATTTCACGCTGCGGTTTCAGTTCGGGAATGGCTTCCGGCTGATAATGGCCGTAATATTTTTTCGCCAGAGCTAGAACCTGCTGCGGTTGCACATCGCCGACCACCACCAAAGTGGCGTTATTCGGCGCGTACCATTTGCGGTACCATTCACGCAGATCTTCGACTTCGTAACTGCGAATGTCGGTCATCCAACCGATGACCGGATTGCGCGCGGGGCTGTTCAGAAACGCGGTGGCGTTAAATTGCTCGTTGAGTTTCGAGCGCGGCTTGTCTTCCAGGCGCCAGCGACGCTCTTCGGTGACCACCTCGCGTTCTTTTTTGAATTCAGCCTCGTCAATCACCAGATTACGCATACGATCCGCCTCTAGCTTCATCACCGTTTCCAGATTTTGTTTACCCACCACCTGGTAATAGGCGGTGTAATTGGCTGAAGTAAACGCATTCTCCTGTCCGCCCAGCTGAGAGACGATTTTAGAAAAGCGCCCTGGCGGCAGAGTTTTGGTGCCTTTAAACATCATATGTTCCAGCATATGTGACAGACCGGTATGACCGACCGGTTCATAAGTGGAGCCAACCCGATACCAGACCTGCTGCACCACCACCGGCGCTCGGTGATCCTCTTTCACCAACACCTTCATGCCGTTATCGAGCTGAAATTCCGACACCTTACCCGCCCAGGCCGGTAACGAGAGCAGTGTGCCCAAAGTGATGCAACCGATCAGGCCGATTTTTGCGATCCTTTTCATTGTTCTCTTCACCTCTTTTATCACGCTTTAATCGCGGTATATCACTTTAACTTAAGACGTTACTTAAGGCTTTGTAGTGCCCCTTAGGCAACGGATTGATTTATAATAGCGCAATATTTTAAGCCAAGTATTAACAAACACTTAAATGAACACTTAAATGCGTTCCGGAAGCCATTGCCCTCCGACGCAGCAAGTTTGAGCTATTTTAGCGAGCCGGCCTCCAGATAAAAACCCGACATTTTTCAGGCCATCTGCCGGCGAAATGGCGATCATAAGGATTCAGGAAAACACCATGTTTAGCTTTTTACGCCGAAAAAAACAGAGCGACACTCCGATCGAGGAATCGACCCCACAGAACAGCGAAGAACAGGTTCAGCAAGAACGCGAGCTGCAAGCTTCTGCGACTGAGCAAGCAACCGTCAAGGCGGATGCGGATGCTTCACAGACCAGGCCTGTCAAAAATCTCGACGCCGAAGCCACCGCAGCCAAGGCAAGTGAATCCGCAGCGACTGAAGCGGAAACAGACCTTGCAACACCGGCTATTGAGGCTATTGACACGCCTTTGGCAGAAGCGGTTCCAGTTAAAAAAGCCGGCCTCTTTGCCCGTCTAAAGAGCGGATTAAGTAAAACCCGCCGCAGCTTTACCGACAGTGTCGCCAATCTGTTACTGGGCCGAAAAGAGATTGATGAAGATCTGCTCGACGAGCTGGAAATGATTTTGCTCACCGCGGATGTGGGGGTGGAAGCTACTGACCGCATTATTCAAAACCTGACCGATCAAGTTTCGCGCAAGGAGCTCAATGATGCCGAAGCACTGTTTGCCGCACTTAAAGAGCAGCTACAACAGATCATTGATCCGATCAGCCAACCTTTGGAGATTGAGAACCATCTGCAGCAACAGAACGGTCCATATGTGATTCTGATGGTCGGCATTAATGGGGTAGGAAAAACCACGACCATCGGCAAGCTGGCGAAAAAACTTCAAAACGAAGGCAAATCGGTCATGCTGGCCGCGGGCGATACCTTTCGTGCTGCGGCCGTGGAACAGCTGCAGACATGGGGAGAACGCAACCAGGTTCCTGTCATCGCGCAAAAGACCGGCGCCGATTCAGCCGCAGTGATTTTTGACGCCATTCAATCGGCCAAAGCGAAAAACATCGATGTGTTGATTGCCGATACCGCTGGACGTCTGCATACCCAATCCAACTTGATGGAAGAGCTGAAAAAAGTCAAACGCGTCATGGCAAAGGTCGATGACACGGCACCGCACGAAGTGATGCTGGTCATTGACGCCGGAACCGGACAAAACGCCCTGAACCAGGCGAAGCAGTTCTATGATGCGGTGCAGGTGTCAGGCATTACCGTGACCAAGCTCGACGGTACCGCCAAAGGGGGGATTGTCTTTGCCTTGGCGGAACAACTGGGTATTCCGGTGCGCTTTATTGGAGTGGGTGAATCCATTGACGATCTGCGCCCGTTTGATGCCAAAGAGTTTACCGAAGCGTTGTTTGATCGAAACGCTTCCTAAGACCGTGTCTCAAAAGAAAGTTCTTAACCGTGCAGTTACCTGATACCCATAATGCAAGCCACCTCCATGCCTTTAAAAAAGGTTACCGACTGGCACTGGAAGGCAAGACCATCAACAGCGCACCGAGCAAAATCCGCTACGACCGGGAATTACGTGACTTTTGTCAGCAAGGCTGGGAGCAGGCGCAAACCAAAATGGCGGAAACCCTCGAAGCCACACAAAGCAAACCTTGGCGCAGTCGCATAGCCTGGGTTGTGATGATGGCCATTGGCGGCATCAGCACCGGATTGGTACTGATTGACAAGGCCGATCAAGAGAAGGAGCCTTTCACCAACCGCCAAGAGACGGCTTCATCGACAGTTTCTCAAAAATTTGAAATCCAGCCTCCTGAAAAAGGGAGTACGCCTAACCGCAGTGATCATCCAAACGCAAACACGGTTAGCCACACGCCACCTGCTCAGGCAGACGACCAAGCAGTCCCTGCCGAGAAGCATATAGAGGCAACGCCAGCTAAATCTGAGAAAATGTCCGCTTCATCAAACGAAACGACAGACAAGTTCGCGCTGCTGACAGCGCAGCAGCGCGAAGATCTGCAGCAGCTCAAGCAACAGCAAGTGGAAAAGACGCCGCCTGTATCGCTGTCAACCCCGGTGGTTGCGAGTGATATCGCCATTATTGAGTCTGCCATTAGTGCCGCAATCGTCGATAAATCGCCACAGGCGTCCTTTGAACAAACCGTGCCGAAAAACGTCCGCAAACTCTACTTCTTTACCCAAATAGAAGGCGCTGACAAACAGACGATCTATCACCGCTGGATTTATGATAATCGCCAAATGGCATTGATTCCATTGACTATTCGCAGTAATCTTTATCGTACCTGGTCCAGTAAACGCTTAACCAGTGCCTGGCAGGGTCGATGGACCCTTGAGGTGCTCGATGGGCAAAAACAGGTAATTTATCGCACTCAATTTAGCTACGGAAACGGAAAATAAAGATGTTCAAGCCGTCTTTGATCACACCTGCTTTAACAGCCCTAATGGCTATTTTGTTAGTGGGCTGCAGCTCTAATCCTCCAAAGAACACCTATAACAACATCTGCTCGATCTACGACTATGACGATGACTGGTACGATGCCGCTAGATCATCGGAGAAGCGCTGGGGAATCCCCTCTTATATATTGATGGCGTTTGTTCACCAGGAGTCGCGTTTTAAACATGACGCACAACCCGAGCGTCCTTACCTGCTTGGCTTTATCCCTCTTCCGAGAAGTTCCTCCGCTTATGGCTACGCACAAGCGCAGGATCCGGCTTGGTATGACTATCAGAAAGCGACCGGACGTTGGGGAGCGCGACGTTCAAATGTTGATGATTCTCTGGATTTCATCGGTTGGTACAATTACGTTTCACACAAACGTTTAGGCATTCCGCGTAATGACCCTTACAACCTGTATTTGGCCTATCATGAAGGTCGCGGTGGCTATGCTCGACGCACCTATGAGAACAAAGCCTGGCTGAAAAAAGTGGCAATGAAAGTGACCAATCAAGCCAAACGTTATCGCAGTCAGCTTGAAAGCTGCACCTAAAAACGAATCATAAGACATAAAAAAACCGCTTTTAAGCGGTTTTTTTATGGTTTCAATTTTGGCCAGGCCTGCTGAGTTTAAAACTCAATCACCTGACACTCTCACTCAACCTTTATAACGTTCAAAAACGAGAGAAGCGTTAGTACCACCAAAACCAAAACTGTTACTCATCATGCGATTCACGCCGGCATTTTCGATCAAATCAGTGACAATCGGCATCCCTTCGCACTCTGGATCCAGAGTGTCAATATTGATTGAAGGGGCAATGAAATCGTTTTCCAACATGCACAGACTGTAAATAAATTCGTGAACCCCTGCCGCACCCAGAGAGTGACCTGACATGGATTTGGTGGAACTGATTTTTGGCACCTTCTCACCAAACACCTCTCGAATCGCCGCCGCTTCTTTGGTGTCACCAACCGGTGTAGAAGTTCCGTGCGGGTTAATATAATCCACATCACCGTTCACAGTTGAAAGCGCCATCTGCATACAGCGCACCGCCCCTTCTCCAGACGGAGCCACCATATCGTAACCATCCGAGTTAGCACCGTAGCCGGTGATTTCAGCATAAATTTTGGCACCACGTGCAAGGGCGTGCTCTAACTCTTCAACCACAACCATCCCGCCACCACCGGCGATAACGAAACCGTCGCGGTCAGCATCATAAGCGCGCGACGCTTTTTCTGGCGTGTCATTGTACTTGGTCGACAAAGCGCCCATTGCATCAAACAGTACCGACATGGTCCAGTGTAGCTCTTCACCACCACCGGCAAACACCACATCCTGCTTGCCCAGCTGAATCTGCTCAACCGCATTACCAATACAGTGAGCCGATGTTGAACACGCCGAACTGATGGAATAGTTCAACCCTTTGATTTTGAACGGTGTCGCCAAACAGGCTGATACCGTCGATCCCATCGTACGAGTCACCATGTAAGGGCCTACACGACGCACGCCCTTCTCACGCGCGATTTCGACCGCCTGAGTAGAGTTGGAATTTGAGCCGCCACCAGAACCAGCAATCAACCCGGTTCTTGGATTAGACACCTGCTCTGGCGTCAAGCCGGAATCTTCCACGGCTTGCTGCATGGCAATATAGCTGTAGGCTGCAGCATCACCCATAAAACGCAGTTGTTTGCGATCAATATGATCAGAAAAATCCAAGTTTTTCACTGCACCATGAACTTGTGAACGCAAACCGTTCTCTGCATACTCAGGCGCAAATACAATGCCTGACTGACCGTTACGCAATGAGTTAGTAACTTCTTCTTTGTTGTTGCCCAAGCTGGAAACGATTCCCACCCCGGTAATGACGACTCTTCTCATAACTTAAAAACTATCCGTATTGGTGAATAGACCGACTTTGAGATCGGCAGCACTGTAGATTTCACGCCCATCAACATACAACTTAGCATCGCCAAGCCCCATGTACAGTTTACGCTTAATGACGCGTTTCATGTCAATCACATATTCGACTTTCTTTGCAGTGGGCAATACCTGGCCGTAGAATTTCACTTCACCGGCACCCAACGCACGTCCGCGACCTGGGCCGCCAGTCCAGCCCAAAAAGAATCCGATCAACTGCCACATGGCATCCAAACCTAAACAACCGGGCATAACCGGATCTTCATTAAAATGGCATTCAAAGAACCACAAATCTTTTGTTATATCCAACTCTGCTTTAATTTGGCCTTTACCGTAAGCACCGCCCTCTTCTGAAATATGAGTAATGCGGTCAAACATCAGCATTGGAGGTAGTGGTAACTGAGCATTACCAGGGCCAAACAATTCGCCACGCCCACAGGCCAGCAGTTCTTCTTTCGTATAACTAGATTGTTGTTCCATTCGGGTTTCCGATTGTAATAGAAAAAACTCTTGCCATTATAACAGTTGGCTACAACTCATAGCAATTTGAGTGATTTTGGATACAAAAAAAGCCCGTATTTTGGCAAATACGAGCTTTCAAATAATGGTGCCGACAGAGGGACTTGAACCCCCAACCTACTGATTACAAATCAGTTGCACTACCAATTGTGCTATGTCGGCGAATGAGGCGTATTATAGGGGCTACAGTAAGTATGTCAACTATTTTTTACATTTTCTTTAACATTCACCATACCCTGTAAAACAAGGTCTTCAATGTATTCATTTGGTGAATTTAACAGCGGTGATAATGTCAATCCATCACCACCGGTTACATAGACCTTAAAATGACAATGCAGCGAATTTTCTAAGTCTGAAATCATATAATTAACGAATGATGCGGCCATATACAAAGTACCGCCACAAACGCCTTCTGTTGTATTTCTAGCCAATAAAGGTTCTTCATTATCAGGCGAGTCGGCCAGAAGTGATTCTCCCATTTTCTGACACTCTATGTTTAATTTATCAGACTTTTGGGCAAGAGAATTCCGCATCATAGTCAATCCTGGTGCAATGAATCCACCTAAGTGACTTGAGTTGTGAACGACATCGAGAGTAATCGCACTGCCAGCATCTACAACAATAAAGGGTTTGGTTGTTTTTGCATGAAGTGCAATCATCGCCATCCAACGATCAACGCCCAATTGGAACGGGTTTTCATAACCGTTCGTTAGATTACAGCACGATGCCTGGCTTTTTAAGAAAATGGGAAACACGGCCCAACATTCATTTACAGCCTCAACAAGCATATGTTCTCTTTCAAATGATGCAACTGAAGAGACGTATACTTGATTTACCTTGTCACACTCGATACGGGAAAATATCTCTAAGAAATTCTCGGTTGACGGTTTAAAGGCGAGCGTAAAACCACCCATATATTCATATTCGCCTTGCTCAACAATGGCAAATTTAACGCGGGTATTGCCTACATCAATAAATAATTCAGTCATAATTTCATACTAAAGGTCTGATTGAAACAGAGCCATTTCGGTAATATTTGAGTGAGCCATCAATATCCACCATTAGCTCACCGACTTTGTTCACACCTTGGTAGATTGCGTGTAACGGCTGGCCGTTATCATACACAATTACCTTTTCGCCTAAGGAGAAATAGTCCATTGAGGCGTACTCGGATAAATAATTTGCAAACGTATTATCAGTAAATTGTCTTAATAAGTTGTTTACATGCGAGGCAAATAAAACCAAAAACTCATTAATCATTGTAAAATCGGTAAACTGGACAAATTCTGCCTCGAAATCGTCGGATAAAAAAGTTTTTTTGTCCTGATCAGCACTCATGACATTCAATCCCACTCCAATAATGAGCCATGCATCCTCATCGGAGTATTGAAGCGATTCAACTAGAATTCCAGCAACTTTGCTTCCATCAAAATAAACATCATTTGGCCACTTAACTGTGAAACATTGATCGCTAAATACCTTTAATGAATTGATCAGACAAAGAGCAATAATTTGTGTCAAACCATCTATTCTATGAAGGGGCAAGGGACAATGAAGCAGAAGGCTAAACGTAAGAGAATCAGAATTAGAAATCCATTCGCGGCCGCGCTGACCATAACCATCTGTCTGTGTGTTTGCGATACAGAATGCAGGAGCAGGAGCCTCACGAAATTCTCGCATTAATACACGGTTGGTTGAATCAGCTTCATCCAAACAAATTACCCTAAAATCAGGTAATAGAGACACAAACTGCTTTTCTAGCAAGCTACATTGATGCATAAGTTTAGAAACCGCAGACATAAAAAAACCCGCTAGCGATAGCTGAGCGGGTTTTAGGAATATAAGCTTGGCGATGACCTACTCTCACATGGGACCTCCCACACTACCATCGGCGCTAAGACGTTTCACTTCTGAGTTCG